>LN554852.1:2543037-3814555 GCA_000953735.1 Moritella viscosa
AAGACCTAGTAGACGGATTGATATCTTCAGCATCCGCCCTAGGTTACTCTGAGAAAGCTTCAAAAATAAAAGAAGTTTTCACACAAACCGGATTTTATTCTGACTTGCCGTTGTAGCGGCATGTAGCTTAATCCCCATAAACCTTGTTAGAATCTGTAATCTAACAAGGTTTTTCAGTTCAGGCTAAGTGTTGTAGTACTAAGCCGTTTCGGCCTTAAAGTGGGTTAGATCCACAGTTAACTTACAATACATTTAAATTTCATGCACGAGATTTGGTAAATGCGTAAGCAACATCGGTAAACTAGGCCCTGGAATGCCGATTGTTCCTGTTGGATAGCCCGGCGTATAAAGTAATTCATCACTGTCATATAGGTCAGTATCGACCACCAGTTGTATGTGTTCGGGTAAACCAAAAGGACACACTGCACCAGGAATACAGCCAATTTGTTCAATCATTTCTTCATCACTGCAAATTGACACGCGCTTGCCCAACACGGATTTTATTAACTTACTATTTAATCGTTTACGCTTGTCTGTTAAAAACAGAGCAAAACCTCCGCCTTTAATTTTCAAAAATAAACTTTTAGTTAAAGCCCCTGTAATTTTCAATTCAGCCATTACTCTATCATCTGTTTCGGTATCAGTGATAGGTTCATGCTTCCATTCATTAAACGCAATATCACATTGATTTAATAATTTTATATTAGTTTGATAAATGTCTTCTATATGTGTCATTGATAAATCCGCTCTAGACAAAAATACTGATAATACCAAGTTCAACATGGATAAAATCATAAGATGTGGGCAGTTTATAAAAGACATTGAAATTAGTATAACTAATAATATTTATACGTAATAAGAAATTCTTATAAGTGATGGATTGAATTTAGCCACTCTTAATACTAGAAAATTCGCTGAAAGCTAACCATTGCGGGATGTTTTTCATCAGATATGAGGTACCACTAATAACCAAGTTGCCCTTTTTCTACCAGCAACCACCAATTGCGATAAACTTTACCCAAATCTTTAAATTCAAAGTGCAATACAGTGCGCTCCTGAGGTAATGCTGAACTATTAATAGTGCGGCGCATGTCCCACATTAACAATTCGACACTCAGATCATCATCCGACATTTGACTTCGCTCCCAACGAGATCCCCATTCTCCCAGACCCATCACAATAGGTTCTAGTTCGCGTCCAGCTTGAGTTAGGTGATGGGAATGAATGAGATTGACTCGGAATTTAGCGGTACTACATTATTTAATACTGTGGTAGTGATCGGTTCTAACAGTGCCATTTTAAACCGCCACCGAAAAATAATGCCAATAAACCCCGAACGTATGGTTTGGGGATTTGGCGATGCGAGTGGCCTCCGGGTTGTTGATACTCCCGTTGGTAGGATCGGTTGCCTGATCTGCTGGGAAAATTATATGCCATTGGCTCGCTACAGCCTATTTGCTCAAGATATAGATATTTATATCGCTCCAACCTGGGATAGTGGTGATACTTGGATTGCTTCAATGAATCATATTGCTCGCGAAGGTGGTTGCTGGGTTTTAATCTGTGCTACAGCGATGCAAGGTAAAGATATTCCAGAGACGTTTCCGCAACGAGACGAGTTGTTTCAAAGTGATGAATGGATAAATTCGGGTGATGCTGTCGTCGTTAAACCTTTTGCGGTGTTGTTGCCGGTCCGCTCCATCAAGTGAAGGGTGTTTTATTTTCCATTTAGAAATAGATCACCGCACGATGCCTCCACTCACATTCATTGATAACACGACTATCGACTAGTTCAAGTCCGTTTTATCCAACGATGGCTTATCTTGTTTGCGTTTTTATTTTATTTGATAGATTACAGATGTTTTTATATATCTACTTGTAATATAAAGTAAATTTGATATTGTTGATGGTAATTAAATTAAAACAGGATTCACATCATACGGAATTCTGTATAAAAACTGTTATGAGTAAAAAAATAACAGATAAATTACCATGCCCAGTATGTGGTTTGAAACTGTAGAAGAAAATTATGACAGATTTATGATTTGTGAAGTATGCAATTTGGAAGATGACGGCGTGCAGCTAGCAAAGCCTTGCTCCAAAGGTGGAGCTTTATGAATTTGAAACTTATTGGCCATAAAAACTCATAACAAACCAATGTAGTACGTGCGGAAACCGCACTGGACAAATTAACGCGGCTTTGCCTCTAACTGGGGGCGTTATACGCAGCTAGGAATTCTAAATAGTGCAAACAACTAGCATTGATAAATTTCGACTTAAGTGGCGATGGACTGAAGAAGAGTACTGTTTACTTTCTGAAGATGAGCTTTTTCAGATAATACCATTAGCACTAGAATCTGCTAAAGAAGTATGGGAAACCTCGTTAACATTTGTTTCAGATAAAAGTGATTTTTCACCGTGCGATGAACTCTTCACTGATATAAATAGTATTGAAGCAACGAATAAAAATGCAGTAAGGGAATGGCTGTCAGATAAAGTGCCTAAATGTGAGGTCATTGTCTCTTGGCAACCAGATACAGCTGTTCTAACAAATACAGAATTGTTTATTCAGTACTGGGATGACTTTTGTTACGGTGCAAGTGATGATGTTTCCATCTGGCCAAAAGATAAATCATGGGTAATTCACTACTGGCACGAAGAAGTATTTTGGCATGGTAAATCAACAAGCGTATAACAAACGCCTGAAATCTGACTTCCGGGCATTGTTACCTTTTGTGCAAAAAACCGTACAAAAGGCGCTATTAGCCTCCGACAGTTGAGGCGGGCGTTATAAAGTAAAGGGAATTCAGTGCAACTAAAAAGACTTAGAAAGGAAGTTGCGAGTGAAATTATTACTTGGTTTCCTACTCAAAAACAGTCACTTTTATGGGGTGGTAGAGTGTTTGGTTGGCCTATAGAGGTTAGCGAAATTATTGAACGAAGTGAACAATATTTTGTCTGTTAACAGGGCATTAGGATTCAGGATGAAGTTGTGGATATTAACTTAAGAAAAGCAACACTGGCGGATGCTAAAGAAATTGCCAATATACATGTGATCTCATGGAAAACCTCGTTTGCTGGACTGATGCCAGAAAAGTACATATCTGGTCATACCGAGTCATCTCGCGTCGATGAATGGAAGAAAATAATTTCAATGAATGTTGAAAAAGTTGTTGTGGCAGAAAGTAACAATAAAGTACTTGGCTTTATGTCATTTAGTGTGAAATCACAGGTTTCAAGAGAATTGGAGTTAAGTAAGCTTTACCTTTTCCCGAGTGTTTATGGGAAAAACTTAGGTAGCAAATTCATGCATTTCTTACAAACAGAGGCGACAGCTCAAGGCGTAAATACTATCAATCTCTATGTACTTGATAACAATGAACCAGCAATTCGTTTTTACTCGAAACATGGTTTCGAGTTTGTAGATGGTTATGTATCAGAGGAGTTTGAAGGTGAAACTATCATTGACCTTAAAATGACCAAGAGAGTTTAGCTTAACATGGCTATGAACGGACGCTTTGTCACCGCGGAAAAACTTCAAAGTGTTGTGAATACAAAGGATTAAAGCAGCGTTGTGCGGTTTGGTAAGCGCCCGTTATCATAATAAGCAACTCTGGTTATACGATTATCTCTCTGCGTTATTCACAGTGCAGATCAATTCAACTCTCTTGAATTGCCAATACTAAATATTGCGCCAATGCTTTAGGGTTTTCAATTGGAATAGAGTGACCAGCCTTTTCTACAGTATAACAGGTAGCATAAGGCATTAATTGTGTAATTTCTTCCCCATGATCTGGTGGGGTTGCAGAGTCTTGATCTCCTACAAGTACTATTGTATCTATTGTTATATTTTTTAGTAGGCTACGTATATCTTCTCTCCGGATGATCGCTGCATCCATGGCATGGGAAAGCAACTTTGGAGCAGCATTCATCAGTTTATTTATTTCTTTTTCTGTGTGGTTAGGTTGGTCTTTTAACCAAGAGGAGGAATATTTAACCTTTTGTATATCTTCAAAAAAACTACGTCTATTGTCATCATCTGATGACAATAATAAAGATTGGCGCAGGTGCCATAAAGGTATATTCAAAGGATTCTCAGCTTGTGCGGTAGTGTTGATTAGCACTAGTTTCTTTAGCAGTTGAGGATATTTAATCGCGATTCGTAAAGCAATCATCCCCCCTTGGCTGTGGCCTACCAAGGTTACATTATTGATGTTATTTTCAATAATCCACAAAGCTATATCATCAGCAATAGTATTTAGATCTAATCCGTCACGCCAACCACTAGAGCCATGACCTGGCATATCAAATACAACGCAACGACATTGTGTCTCAATGTGACTAATAACGGGAGACCAAAATGTTCGGTCAAGAAATAAACCATGTAGAAATATTAACGTTGAACCTCCACCATGGTCATCCCAGCCATATTGGACACCATTGACTAACGCTGAACGGTGAGGATTGTTGCTGTGATGTGCTTTAGACAGCATGAGAGAATCTTCAAAAATTTGATATCGCGTTATTTTCCCATTATTTGTGGTGAACCGAATCATAAAATGACCGTCCGCAATAGCTTCTGTTTTCACTATACGGTGACGAAAGTGACCAATAGCGATGACATCGGGTGAAGAATCAATTAATGGTTCTAGCGTAAAGCCGATAGGCTGAAAACCCTCGGGAAAACGCTGTAACCATTGTTTAATTGCAACCTTACCTTGAATTATACCCACCGTTTTTAAAATGGGGTCACCATCAATATGCCAAATGGCATCGTCACTTACATATTTAAGTGCGTTTTCGATATTTTTTTCGGAAAAAGCGGCCAAATAAGCTTTAACTGTTTCAATCGAAGACAACGGTGCAGTGTCTAAAAGAGTATCCATTTTACGCCTCAGTAGTTATTTAAAAGTGATTACAAATTGTAAAACCTTTTAAGCCCCTTTAAAATGGAAAGCATTGGAAAACAGATTTCCATTTTTGGAGTTTAAATGAATTTTGAAAATATCTATTTTTTCACTGCCGTTATTCGTAATGGAAGTCTCAGTAAAGCGGCATCTGAATTGGGCGTTAGTCCACAAACGGTAGGTCGTAAAGTCGCTAATTTAGAGCATGAAATCGGGACGACACTTTTCATCAAGCACCCGACAGGTTACCAGCCAACTACTGATGGTTTATTATTTTACCGAGAAGCCGAAAATGTAGAAAAATCGTTAGTATCTCTAAAAACCCAATTCAGAACTAAAAACAAAGAATACGAAGGCGTTGTGAGAGTGGCTCTTCCAGAAATGATAGCGTTACGTATTGTTATCCCCCAATTGCAACCCTTTATTCAGAACTACCCAAAGCTTGAATTGCAAATAGTTACAGGCATATATAATGTAGGTATAGCAAGAGGTGATGCAGACATTGCTTTACGTTTAAAGCGTCCAGAAAAAGGATCATTAACTGTCCGCAAAGTTGGTAGTATGTCATCAGGAATGTTTGTATCAAAAGGCCAAAAATCAGTCCTAGATAATGTCCCTTTAGTTGGTTGGGATAGCCATATAGATTTACCTTCAGCGAAGTGGTTGGCTAAACTCACTAATCGTTCTCCTAATATTAGATTTAATACACTTGCATCCCAAGAAGCAGCAATTCGTAGTGGTGTAGGCGCAGGAATATTACCTCATTTTTTATCCGACGGTTTAACCCCAATTGAAACGCCCCTGATTAAACCTGAGCCTCTATGGTTAGTTAGCCACGCTAGCGAAACTACTACACCAAGAATCAGAGCTGTTTATGATGAAATTGCTAATATAATTAGTGCTAACGAAAAAAATCTGATGCCTGTTGACAGGAAGATAAGCAATTAACTGACTTGAAATGTCTTACTATATAAATGCATTTCAAATAAGGGCTATCTAAAATTATCATGAGTATGGTTAATGTAGTAATTAAGTTATTTTAGCAATCAGATTCATCGCTAATTTTAGTGAACCATAATCTTTGAAGCTCTAAGCCATTCCTGTCAGGATGGCTTAGAGTCGGTATTCTCACCTTCTATTTCTTTTTTTAACCTTTTTTTTGACTTTTTTAGGTGCTTCAGCAAACTCTTTATGGAAAGGCTGTTCTGTAACAACAGGAATGACTTGGCCTATGCTCTTTTCAATACTCTTTAATAGCGTTATATCATTTTCGACAGCAAATGAAATGGCCATTCCACTTTTCCCTGCACGCGCAGTTCGTCCTATACGGTGTATGTAGTTTCTTGGATCTTCAGGTAGGTTATAGTTAATGACTAAAGTAATATTATCAACATCAATCCCACGAGCAGCAACATCAGTTGCAACTAATACGGTTAAATTAGCGTCTTTAAAGTGTTGTAACGCTTCCTCTCTTGCTGCTTGTGTTTTACCACTGTGAAGGCTAGCGGCAGTTATTGATGCTTCTTCGAGTGCGTTAACAATGATGTCTGCGCCAGGCTTTGTTTTACAGAAGATGAGGACTTTTTTATAGTCAGATTCTTTCAGGATATTAAATAGCAAAGGTACTTTATTCGATTTTTCAAGATGGTATACGCTTTGATTAATCAAGTCGATAGTAACCGTTTTAGCAGTAATTTGAATTTTTGTTGGATCCGTTAATATTGCTTCTGCAAGTATCTCTATTTTAGGTGGCATAGTAGCTGAAAACAATAGTGTTTGTCGGTTCTTTGGCAGTTTAGATATGATGCTTTGAACATCCTTAAAGAACCCCATATCAAGCATTGTATCTGCTTCATCTAACACAAATACTTCTAACGCCTTAAAATTTATATCGCCCGTTTTAATTAAATCCAATAACCTTCCAGGGGTGGCGACTAAAATATCAAGTCCAAGTGCGATAGAGTCAACTTGATCTTGTCTTCCTACACCACCATAAACAACCTTAGTTTTAAGCCCTAAACCATCAGAGTAGTCGTCAATGTTTTGCATTATTTGCGAGGCAAGCTCTCTTGTAGGCGTTAGTATGAGTGAACGCGTGCTCTTAGCTTTGATATCTATTTTATTCCGCCCAAAATTATTGATAATAGGCAATGAAAAAGCCGCAGTTTTTCCTGTTCCCGTTTGCGCTATACCAAGAAGGTCATTCCCATTAATAAGAGCTGGGATACATTCTTTTTGGATTGGTGTGGGCTGTTTATAGCCTTTAAGACTAACGCGGTCAATAATTGACTCTAAAAGTGAAAATTCTTTAAACTCTGACATGCTGGCTCGGTATTCTTTAATCAATAGCCTATTATTCTAACAGAATGCTTTAACATATTTAAGACGTATTCAAGGTAACTTTTTCTGACAAATCCTCACAAAAACAGTTCAGTAATTAAGTGTTCTGACCTCTTTGTTTTTCTTTCATGGCTCCTTTAATCAATGAATTGAGTGTAACGAAACCAATTGTATTGTTACTTTCAGCAGTTGGTATTTACAATTTATTTTCCAAATTATTATCGAATACTTCAGACTCAAGATCAGACAAACATCTGTCCCAGATACCATTCAACCTTTTATCCAAATATCAAGTTCGTGTAAGCGAGATTAACCAGAATAGTACAACATTATCTATCCGAAATTATTATAGGTTGAAATCGGTTTTGAAGGGTTCAGGGGGGCTGAGTGGTAAAATGGCTCATTTATGTCCAATAGGCCTCTCAGGGTGAGGGTATTGGGCTTTTATACCGCGTGTTAGGGCGTCAATTAGACGCCTTCATTCCTTAATGTGTATTATTAGCTAGAACAATAACTCTGACCCTTTTGATTGACATCTGAGGCATCAAAGTACCGACCAAACAAGGGGAAAATGACGATTTATTCAAAGACAGCGGCTAACTCAGTAGCTGTTTTAATATATTTAATCTCAGATATTTTTCCTTCACTTACCGTATAAATCGTAATATGATCTTCTTTTTTTGAGAATTTGTCTTTGTTACTATCATCTAATAACAAAATTGAAAATGGATATTTTCTCATTTTAGGCAAAGCAAAGAATTTGCTAATTAAACTTGGCATCCCTGATATGTCAGCCACATAATAAGCTTGGTGAGCCGCTAAAAAACCTTTGTCCTGAGCTAATAAGAAATCACGAATGATACTACTGGTATCTTTATCACCAGCGACAATAATATTTTGGGTATCCGCTTTGATAGTATGCACTTGGTCAAATTGATCGGTAATTTCAAAACGAGGTATCGCGTCTCCGATATTAAATGCGTGGGCGAAATTTGCGGCCAATAGTAGTAATAATACGAACAACTTATTCATTATTTTTTCCTAAATGTTTAAAAGATTGATACAACCACTAATATACCAAATAGTAAACCACTATCAAGTTAGTCTTAAGATAAAGGATCGTTTTCGAATCCGGCTGAACGAGTGAAGGGTAGAGCGATAGTAATGATTACATATTGATGGGAAAATGAATCGTCCTGTAAATTATTTATTTAGTCTTATAAGTTATATACAAGGCTAGCTATGTAATTGAGTATATTGACATTAATTCTAGGCTACAAGATAAACCTGACCGCCTTTTGACAAACTGAGACTACATTCACCGAAATACCAATAACACTGTATAAAATCAACCTATCTAGTTTTTTCATTACACATAAGTAGGATTCACTTAGTTGGTAAATTTTGCATGACAAAATGTGATGAAGATCGAACTCTTTGAAGCCCAAACGCTAAGCCATTTCAGTTCTATCATGGGGCTTAAAGCATTTATTCATCAATTATATGTTCGCATCGGTTCCAAATCACAACTGCTAATGTGAAGCCTATTTATAGTTTGTTTGGATAAAATCAATGAAGCAATCTGCCATCGAATGTTGGGTAACAATCCCTTCCGTTTCCATCATGGTTAATGCTTCATAACCTTCTTTACCTTTCATAGTATAAGCGGAAGAGGTTCCGTAATAGATCATTTCATGATCGATATCGTTCCAACCATCTTCTTCCGTATAAATAGTAAGTTTAGCAATTCGCTCACCACGGGGACGTTCAGCGTAATAGCTGAAATTCAAGTTATGAGTATAAGGGTAACTTCCCGAGCCAGAGCCAAGCATCCCATTATTGGTGGCGTTGTTGATTGCACCCTCTAGTGCCTGTGCGATATATTTGCCTTTGATGCGATAAACGCCAATGGGAACGGCAAAGGGAAGTAGCTTACCAGCAATATCACCAATGGAAATATTACCCCGGTGTAAAGACGTTCTCACGCCGCCAGCATTATGAATTGCAAAGTCGACTCGATAACCATCTTTATTCATCATATGAGCAAAAGATTCGGCTACTAGCGGGGCAATATCACTACCTCCCTTCAGATCAGGAATGCGGATATGTCGCATATCCTCTGCTAACTTAGCAATCACGGTATTTTGTAATTTACGTACTCTCGGGATATATTTATCTTGTAGCAAGCTTTGTAGTATCGGATCTTTTTTACATACAACCACATTTTCATGTTGAGTGAGGTAGAGGCTCGCCTTTGCATGGACTTCATCATCATTGGTTGTTAACAAGCTTGCATCAATACAAAGTCGGCGACCAATAAGCAGCTCATTTTTGCCCTTGAAAGTGCTAACCGAACCATCGGCGGCGAAATCAATCTCACAGTGACCAAGTGCCTGTGAATGAAAACCAGCTTGTACAATATATGTACCTTTAACCTGATGTCCGTATTCAAATTCTTTTTTCAGTCCTAGGTCACTGAAATCGCCGAGAAGCGTGTGGCTATGGCCGCCAACAATCAAGCTGATACCATCCACTTCTTTCGCTAATTCACCATCAAAACCAAGATGACTCACTAATATTATCTTATTAATACCTGACTTTCGGATAGCTCGAACAGTATTGCAGGCTGTTTCAAAGGCATTAATAAATGGCGTGTCCGGATCTACATTCGCTATATCGGCCATCTTATCCAATGATACCCCGAATATTGCAACGGGCTCGCCATCTACAACACGAGTCATCCAGCGTGCCGTCTGCTGATCAGCCTGATAAGAGAATAAGTTAGGCCGGCCGTTTAAATAATGAGACTTCGTTTTTATTTCGTTAGAAAGGTCCCAGTTACCCGCTAACAGTGGGAACTGAATACGATCTAAAAATGCAGCCACAGGTTCATTACCCATATCTAATTCATGATTACCAATTGTCATCACATCAATGCCCAGTGCATTGAGCATATCTGAGTTGGCTTTACCTTTAAACAGCGAGAAATAGAGTGTCCCCTGAAAGCAATCTCCGGCATGAACAAATATAAAATCTCGATTATTTTGCAGGGCAGTCGCTTTAAGTTGCTTAGCTCTGGTCGCTATACGGGAAAACCCGCCATTACTAACATAAGGCGATATACTTTTTCCCTCAATGTTAAGCTGTAATTGCAGTGATTGAGGTTCAAAGTAGGAGTGCGTGTCATTGATATGAGCGAGAGTTATCCTAACTGGCTTATTCTTCTTTATCATCATGTTTCAATTTTCATCTATATTTTAATCGTTCGTTTTCACTGAATGGAAAGCTTTTTCAGATAAGTTTAACATATTTGATATTTTAACATTCGATTCCCATGGTGAATTGTAATTGTGCCACCTGGATAATATATAACCTAACTATTTTACGTATTAATAGAATGCCTATTAAATTACAACACTTTGATTTATATCGCTAACTTTTCGACATAACTGAAAGTATTAATTGCTAATTCTTATCATATTGCTCATATTATGCCTATTACTATAAAATTTAAAAGTAGGCTCACTTATCGAACATATTATTTACGACTTGAAACCTGATTACTGCATCCAAAGCGCCAGTGGTGAGAACGAGTTAGTAATGAATTTTTGGTAGGTCAGTAATATAAACAATCAGTTAAACGTTTCACACCAAATTGAATAGGCTTAATATGAAACTTAGCGAGAGTCTTATACGCTCAACATATCAATCCCACACCTTTTCCCATCACTTCAATAAATGGGGAAGAGTATGATAAATAAAATCAGCCAACACTATCTCACTCCTACGCTGATGCCAGCGTTACAACCATCAATCGCCAAGCTCATGTTGGGCACCTTTGCTGAAGTGGTCGCTGCACTTGCAAAAATAGGCGCACTATTGTGTTTAATACAACTGATTGACGACCTCTCGAGTAAATGGGTTTACAGTGCAATCGGACTTTGGATTGTTAGCGCCGCGGTCTCTTCATTAGCATCTTGGTGGGTGCATGAAGCTGAAGCCCAATTTTCCTCTCAGGTACGCCGTCAAATGGCTCAGCATCTCGCCAGGTTGCCAAATAAAACCGTCTCTCGATATGGTGAGAATCAACTTCGTCGCTTGGCTTCGGAGGACATTAATACACTGCACCATATGATTGCCCACTTACCGTCTGAATTTGTCACGTTCATGTTGGTGCCATTGGCGTCCATCCTCATCATGTTGAGTTTGGCAGGGCCAATTGCTCTTTTAGCCCTTATTCCAGGTCTTCTCGCCTCACTTTATTATCTGGTATTTCTACCCAAATATGCGGCCAAATATGGCGTAGAACGCATGAACATTATGGGTGAGATTGTCACTGCAGTGAATGACTACACAAGGGGCATCCGAGTCAACCGTATTTATGGTACTCAATCTGGCGCCATTGCCAATTATCGACATGCCACGCAACGCTTTACAGACGGTATCGTAAAGTGGGTTAGCAATGTTGCACTTGCTGCTGCGGTTTCTGTAGCGCTGCTACAAGCGGTCGCCACTTTAGCTATCGCTTACACGATTTCCTATCAGTTAAGCCCTGCGGCCATGGCTTCGGTTTTCTTTTTTGGCCTTGCCATCGTGACACCTGTGCTAAAGTTGGGCCACGGCTTAGACTATGTAACGGCAGGTAAAAACGCCGCTAAACACATCAGCGACTTTTTACAAGAAAGCACCATCGCTTCAGGCCAAGTCAAGCGAGAGTGTAAATCAGACTCGTTACATGCCGAACACATCAAGGTTGTCACCGAGCAAAACACGATCATCAACGATCTTTCTTACTCTTTTCTTCCGGGTTCTTTTACAGCCATCATGGGCCCGAGTGGCGTTGGTAAAAGTACTTTTTTACGTATCTTATCCGGTTACGAACAGCCTTCATCAGGGACCGTTACCCTAGGTCATGATGACATATCAGACCTTGATGAAGTATCGCGACATAATGCAATACGTTACGTACCCCAAAACACTGGTGTTTTGAAAACAACGGTGCGAGAGAATCTGCAATTGGCTACACCAGATGCCACTGACGATACGTTTCGCGATGCACTGAGCCACGCCCAGTTGATTATTGATCTTGCAGCGGACGCAGCCTCTCTCTCGGGCGGGCAACAACAACGCATCTCTCTTGCTAACGTGTTCTTAAGTAACGCCAACATAATCTTACTTGACGAGCCTACTAGCGCCCTTGATAAGGAAACAGCGTTGCTTGTGATGCAAAACTTGCGTTCACTGGCTCACCAACAAGGTAAGACCATTATTGTGGTGACCCATGACTCTGACCTCGCTCAGCAAGCAAATTTTACGCTGAAATTAACTCGAAACGCTGACAAACAGGACGAAGACGTATGACGAACAACAGCACTAATTCCGTTAGTAAAGCACTTCCAGAACAGGCAAAGCGTCGGCTGTACCTTGTTGGCACTGGTTGGGTTCTCGTTGCCGTACTGGAAGCTGCAGCCTACACTGTTTTGGCCCTAGCCATCGTTGAACAGCAAACACCTATGTATGTTTTGGTGGCAGCGGCTGCCGCAATCATGGCGACAGTGATTGTCACACGATCTGGCTTTTTGTCCGGAGCAAAACTTACTGGTGATCTCTATTCAGCGCTCGGTAAAGCTCTTAACCAAGCAAAGCTAGCTTGGTTTACAGACCATCACAGAACGCAAACAACTCAACTGGCTGAGCGTGGTATTCCTGGTTTTATGAGCATACCTGCTCACCAACTGCAAATCTTCCTACATGCGCCACTCCTACCTTTATTTCTGGTGGTTGGAATTGGCCTAGTTGGTGGTTTAATCATAGCGGCGCTGAGTGCAGCATTACTCGCAAGCGCGTTATTCATTCAATATAAAGCGCAATTGGCACTGATCCATACCGATAGCGATCGACACAGCGCAGATGTGAATGCTACCAAATACACACTCGAACTGATCGACAACCTCGATCTACTGCGCGCGACCGCGGGTCCAAAGCGGGCAGTTGAACGAATTGAAGCAAGTTGGACTAAGCAAGAAAAAGTTCACAAAAGCATCAACCGTGCGGCATCTAAAACCACATTTGTATCGACGCTCGCGACAATTTTACCGCTGGCAGGTATGGCGAGTTACTTGGTTGTCTCTGGTATAACAGAGCCACTATTGATTTTATCGCTTTTGATACTCATCACTAGAGCAGCAGCGCCTTTGGGCGAGTTAGCATTGGCTGGGTTTGCGATTAATGATGTACGCGCGGCGATTAAAGACTATATTCATTTAACCACGGTACCAAGCTTGCCAGAGCCTAAACCAGAAAATGCTCTGCAGCCAAATAATCACAAATTACAGTTGTATAATGTTGGCTGCTCAGACATTTTTATTGGTGCAAACGCAGAAATTACAGAAGGCGCGAAAGTTGTGATTAATGGACCAAGTGGCGGTGGTAAGAGTACTCTGTTAGGTTTGCTAATGCGATTTGATGACCCTACACAAGGTCGAATTACCCTGGGTTGTGTCGACATAAAACAAACCCGTTACGACGTGCTCACTCAATATTTTTCTTACGTTGCACAAGATCCTATTGTTTTCACTGGTACTTTGGCAGACAACATCCGCTTAGGTAAACCCGATGCGAGCGATGAAGAAATCGAGCGATATGCAAGGCATGCTCAGTTAAGTGAGGTGATAGAACGTTCTGAATTAGGCATTCATCAACTTGTTGGGCAAAAAGGTGCGGCGTTATCCGGTGGCGAGAAACAAAGGTTGGCTATTGCACGCGCTCTAATCAAGCAAGCACCTATACTGATTTTTGATGAAGCGACTTCGGCGCTTGATGATACCACTGAGAGACTTATCGCAGAACATGTTCATTCTCTAAAAGCGACAGTAATTGTGGTAACACACAGGGAAGCAAGTATCTGGCAACCGACAATGGAATTTAATATACAAAACCAAACTGTCACCTATCAGTTACACAATACTAAGTCCAATCCGAGCAAAACGATTGCATCGGAATCAGCATAGTACGATTTTGTTTCAAAAGAGGTCACACATGATTGTTTACATTTAGTGTGAAGGGCTTAAAAGGTGCAACCAAATATTCTGGTCGCACCTCTGTGATTAATTGCTAAATGTGAAGCCTTAGGTTTGACTCGACTTCATCAATTAACGATAGCGGAACAGCTTGTTCGGTAGCTAGCGCACGCCACGTAGATACATGCTGTGTGATTTCGTCGATGGTTTCATCTATAAGTTTCTTAGTAAATAGGGGACTTAGTGTACTCAGGCTATAGAAATCACTACGCTCAAAATGGTCACGCTTACCGTTGAGTGTCATCCAGTGACAACTTACCCAATGACTATCTGGCTTGTATGAGTATGCAATGTCGTAAGCGGGAGAAAGAGACCAGTCTCCGGCATCGTTCATCATGAATCCAAAGTTCTTTGAGTGATCGTCATGGTTGCGCGATATGATATTGAAGATCAAGCGTCTTAATAGCTGCATAGCCTCGGGAGCTTTCAATCTTAGTTGACGGACGACTCCAAATAATTCCTCATACGAGTATGAGCCCGCTTGCTTGTAGCTAACATGTGCCATTGCATTCAGGGTTTGTACATGTACGCGCTTGTTTCCGATTCTATCGAAACGTTGGGTGATAAAGTGGCGACGATCACCTTCGTTCAATAGTTGAGTTGGCATCATCTCAATACCGCAAAGCTTATTTGCCATGAGATAATATGTATACTCCATCGCGCCGTAACCTAGTGGGTCACCAAATGTCTCTTTGTTCTTGTTGTGTTCACTGACACCATCGAATTTCATTAAGTAATGGGTAAATCCGTCAGGGACTTCAACTTGGCCGGAACGCACTTCGCTAAAGTCCTTGTTAAATGCTAAAACCGCTTTAGGTCTGGCTCCACCGGCGCTCATACCAACAGACATAAGCTCTAACATGGCGTCTTTGTTTTCACGGCCTGCATGATCAAGTTCAACCCCAAAGCCTTGCCTCTCAGAGAGAATGTTTTGAGCAACAGAAACCAGAGACTTGATCTCTATCTCTTGCGATTTATTGAAAGAGTTACCGTATCTCTTTGGCGGGGAGTAAGACAATGCCCCCATCCCTCTTGCTCCCGTATACTTTAAGCGTTCAAGCGGGGTTATTTCACTGGGTAATCGTCCATTTCGAGCTACCCAAGCATTGAGGACTGTATTACCGAAATCATCTGGTAAAGAGTCGGCCAAAAGCCCAGAAAGACCTTTAAAAGTGGCGTGATCTATTGATGGGAATGAATAAATTTTCTTAGAGAGTGGCATCATTAGCGGAGAGAGTTCAATGCCACTAGAAATGAAGCTAGGATCGTACTCAAACGCGCTTTGTTTTGTCACTGGGTCGTAACTGGCAGCGCCGACAGCAAGATCGTTGTAACTGACCTCAATAACTTCTTTTACCATCCTAGGTTATCCTCGTTTTCGGGTTCTTGTTTTGGTTGTTCTCTTGGGCTAGATGCTCTTTTTCGTTCATTCCCATGTAGTTGGACAAGCTGAACCGGTGATATCTGAGTTGCCGGAAGAAAAATATCTATTTGGTCTATAACGTCTAGCGCTTGCATAATAATAATCATGGTTTCGAGTGAGCATTGCCCATTCTCAGCATTGGCTATCTTTTTACGGGTTAATCCTACGTCTTTAGCGATTGATGCTTGGGTCTTGTTCGCGTTAAGGCGGTAGGTCTTTAGTCTTTCACCAATCACCGTGGCGATTGCAGGTGCTGTCATGTTTGAATAATTCATATCAACCCTTTAATGTTCTCTTATGTGCTCATTATAGGTTAAAAGTGACATTAATGCTCACTAAATGGAACATTAATTTAATTGTTTTAATTGCTAACCCTATAACTACTTCAATTTCGGCATTAGTTTTAACATCCAGGTAGCAGTAAAAGGAATAGGGAACTTGAATAAAAATATAGCGATGAAGGATGTTTAAAGTGAGATAGGTAATTTCATTAACTAAGCGGAATAATAACATGTGTGCAGTGTGAAACCTGCTGTGCTTTGCCCGCGAAACATGTCAGGTTTCACACTGCGCCATTTGACATCTATCTATAGCCTTTGTAAGTAATTTCATCTTTGTGAAAGCCTATATCACGTCTCATTTCACTAAGGAGTTTAAGCATTTTGACGCGGAACACTTCAAATTCGAATTCGTCGATAGTACTAAATTGTTCTTGTGAATTATGAATGTAATCGACTAATTCAGCGAACTTGTCAAATACATCACTTGAAGCAAATAAAGCTAACTGTGCTGAAATCTCTAGTCGTTCTTTATCAAATTGGTTTATATCATCAAGACTCAGTTTGTCTTCTTGAGTCATTTTGGCCGCTAGGCCTGTTAATGGTTTTAAGACAGTTTTATATAGTTCCAGTTTTCGGTAATCACTGTCTTTTTTAATACGAGTTAACTCTTCCAATTTACTTTTGTGAGTTTTTATTCGTTTATTGGTTATTACATTCGAATATATAGCCCAGAGCGCACCTAGCAAGCTGATAATAATGGCGGTTTCTCCACCTCCATTAGATATGAATTCTTGAATGTCCATTAATATTAACTCCTATACGCTGGCTATAATTTAATATTACATTATAGCCAGCCTGAAACATCTTGCTAGCAGCAAAAAAGGATAGGGGTCTTGTAACAAACGTTTCTAAACTACAGTTAAAAGTCATTGTTTTACGGGGTTTGATATTTAACTGTATATAAATTGCAGTGTTAATTAAGGAACCGTAAAATCGAGACTTTGAAATCATTATTAACATTAAAATCAATAGTATAGCTGTTTACATAATACTACGTTAAGTCTGAAAATATGACATTTCTAACGGTGCCAATCCTGACATCTCTATCTGGGACCTGTAACAACACTGCGCATAATAGCAACGTGATTATGTTAAACATTTACCTGCCTGCAACACTGGAACAGGCAGGCCGCGAAGCGGTATTTACACATAATCCGCATTATGCGAAGTCATAAAATTAATAATGTATTCTATTCTATTAATCTACGTATCTATAACTTTTCAATCTTTTAAGAATGGCATTTATGAGATAATATCTCAAAAAATTTCAAATACTTAAAAGGTTTACTATGAAAAAGATAATAGCTGCAACAATTGTTGTTTTACTTGGTGTTTCATCAATGTCTGCAATGGCCTGTCCAAAAGGAGAATATCCGTACGGAGGTTCTGGTCCGCATCATAAAGGTGGATATTGCGCATAAACTTAGAACTCTTAATGATATAGTTTTGTTATCTTTTATATAATATTTTAAGAAGGTTTATCATGACTTTATCTCGAAATTTGAAATGTCCAAACTGTGAAAAAGAAATTTCAATAGATGTATATAAAATATTTCCAGCTTGCATATTTCATTGCCCAAACGAAGAATGTAATACAGAGCTAATATTTGAAAATGCAGATACTAAAAAAACACCAAGTATTCGAACTAAAGGTTCGAGCTTTAATCCACTGTAGATAATTAAGAGTACACTATCTTTAATAGTGTACTCTTGTCTAAATATTAGAATTCATACAGCTAAGTCACTGTTTTATATGGTGGTTTTTTGCTTTTTAAAGCGATGCGATGAATTCAAATTTATAGTACCCGTACTGTCTTACGGGGGTTAACTCTCTGCAACAATACGGTTTTGCCAAGATCGCAGGATTTCTCAAGGTTAACTGTTTTTAATAATCTACTCTTATTAAAATTAGAATCTAAAGAGTGTCTTTGTTCTATACAGCAGTATCAAGGCCCTAAATTACGCCATAAGATTCTAAATTTGATTCAGCTTAGTTATGTGCTCTACTCTACATACTCATTATACCTCAAAGTAGTTATAATGAACCTAAAGTGGCGCATTAAATACAACATTGTTTAATGAGTCGTAAATCAACCATTAGGCGCACTAAGCGCTAATAATGCACAAAAAAACAGCCATTATACACAATCGTTCTTATGTCCGATCTTAACATTTAAACGTCTTATCAGCATAAAAAAATTGTACCAAATATTTCTAAACTATAAATCATAGGTGGTTTCAGCTTCACAGAAATAAAGGGACATTAATTTACTTGTCGCGCCATCAATAAATACGAGTAAACAGCATTTAGGTGAACGGCCTTCGACCCATCATGATGAGAACCATCGATTTAAATTAATTCGTCAACACAATTTCGTCGATATCGGGGCCGATAGATTTGCCGTTTTTTACGGCGGCGAACAGTCCACAAGCCATCTGCGACCATCCATTGACGGAGCGTTTCACTAGATAGCTTGATGTTGTGATTCTCTAATAGTTTTTCACAAGCAAATGTGGGTTTGAAGTCGCTGTATTTATCTTTAGCTATGTTGAGGATTTGTTCTCTAAATTAGGCTGGATAGCGCCGATTGCTCGGCATGTTACGGCGCTTAGATACTCATCCAATATCGCCATGAAGGCGGTATGTATTAACAAGTTATTGAAATATGTCTGCGGGTTAGATTTAGCAGTGTAGCGGCCGCTATTTGAGTGATCCGCTTATGACCAAACACATAAACGATGCAGTTCTTTTTCGCTCATAGTAATCAACATGGCACAATTCGATGCTTGGATTAGTTACGACCAAGTATACAAAAATGTGACATCTCTAAATTGTTAGAATGTGACATTACTATATTGCACTTACAGTGACTTACAATAAATTAATAGCTTTCTTAACAAAAAAGATTATCTTATTTTGTAGCTTTTATTATATCAGACGAGAAAGTTTTTATGTAATGATTAAAGCGTTAAACAAGCTTACAGGGCTAGGAATACCCGAAACTCAGTATATCGTTTAAGAATTAAGCTCAATGGGGTAGATATACCTTCTATCTTAATTAAGCGACAAAGCCTTTTTTAATCTAAGTGTATTGTTCTATAAATACATTTAGCTATGACCACCCCCAAATATCCATAAGAACATGTTATGTGTTTTTTGATGAGGAAATAATATTATGAATGATCAATGGCAACAAAAATACCTTTATGAATACAATGAACTTATATCGCAATTTCCTTCACCTGAAAAAATAATTAGTGATTATATTAAAGATAGGTTCAACACCGACTTACATTGGTTTAACTGGGCAGATCCTGATAATCTTTATTTTATCCAATTCTCTCAATCCCGAAGTAATCACAGATCTTACACAGGATGGGATCATCTAGATGAACATAAAACAAATGTAATGACACTCACACAAGCAGCAATGCTTAATATTAGTAATCGTTTTTCAACTTATGACGATGCAAACGCCGTAGCGGGAATATATAGAACAAGCAGTGCAACTTTATTTGACGAAAAAAACGAAGCAAAAATGCTCCCATCAGAATATCTGAGCTTTATATACGATTGTGACTTTGCTGGTCTTTACAATAAAGCTTTATCTGATTATTGGTCGCAATATTATGAAAGATTAAAACTATTACTTAAAAATTATTATGTTTCCTCAATTTTATATCTTCATAAAAATAACTTAGTCAGTAAAGAGGAACATGATTTTGCCATGGATGCATTAAATCGAGATAAAAATATATCATTATTTTTCTTAGATGTATATGGTTACTACTCCTCTGATATTTTTTGGGCTGAGAATAAAGAAAAAGTAATGCTTTTTATTCCCGGTGCAAAAAATCCATTTTTATTTTCAAATAACCGTAATAGTTTACGTGGTCGTCTTAAAGAACTAATTAAAGAAGAAAAAGATAACGCAAGTTTATTTGCTACGCATTTTTCTTTATTTGATAGACAAGATGGAACTTCCTATTCTGGTGTTAATACAGTTCTTAATGGAATAAAGAAAGATCACGGATTTAATGAGTCTTACTTTTTTTACTCCCCTAAAAAAATTACTGAAAGAAATATTTTTGAGGCGATGGCTATTTTAGTCAAGAAACGTAGTTTTAGCGATGGTGATACACTTATAACATCAGATGCTGAAGCATTAAAAGAAGACGCACTAAATATGCTTCAGACAATTTTATCAATGGCTCCAATATTTGATGTCGTACTTCCAGAATTATCTCTTCCGCTTAGTTTGGGTATTCTTTCCACCAGCGTGGGACTCAGTTTTGATAAGTTAATCAATGGTGATACTTTCGAAGAGCGTCGTTCAGCGATTCCGGGACTGGTGACAAATTCAGTATTGTTAGGTCTATCTTTTGCAATTCCATTCATCATTAGTAAGGCCGTTGCAAACAAGAATTTACTTGGTCTATCTGTAAGTAATAAAGAGAACGTATTGAATGATAAAAATATTGATGATTTTCTTAAAGGATATAGCATTAATAAAGATGAAATATCTTCAACGAGTGTATTAGAAATCAATATCGAAAAAACCAAACAGTCTGTAAATATCGTAAAACTTAGTGATGAAAACAATAAAATCATAGCTGTCAAGGGTAGTGCTCTAAGCGGTATCTATTATGAAGCGGACATTAAAACTGGATATGAAATTTTTTCACGAAGAGTTTATCGCACCGAATATGATAATAAAATTCTATGGATTCGTGGTGGCGGGCTAAACGGTGGGAAACCATTCGATTTTAATACACTCGAACTACCTACGTTTTTTGAAGACCAACCATATTCCGAATTACCTTCATCTCATGAGTTATATTTTATCAACGATGACAGCCCACTTTTATATCCTGATTTGGACTCAAGATTACCGAAACCAACGTCAGAAATGGATATGCATAATTTCATTGAGGATCGTACCCAATTTAATGAACAGGATTTAATCCTGATGAGAGGGACAACTGAACAAGAAGCATGGAATATTGCAAATAACAAAACAGCAGGTGGAAGCGACGGAGAATTAAAAGATATTTCTATAGATGCAAATCCACAAGAGGGCGTAAGCACTACTGTGTACACTACAGATTATAAAAGTGCAGATGTGGTGAGCAGACGACATTTTCTTGTTGTAGTAAAAGTAAAATTAAAGTTTGTCGTAAGTAATAATGAAACTTCGCATGCTAATCACTGGGCAATTATTGATGAAGCTCCTGTTGAAGTGTTGGCTGTTGTTGACCGGAGGTTTTCGTTCCCTGAACCCCCATCTCCATTAGAATTACCAATCTTACAAAAATTCTTACGCCGAATATTTTATAAAAAAAATATCGCTGAAAAAGCCAGTATTAACTTTAATAGATTAGCTAAGGGAGATATTAATGTCCTCAAAGGGCGGGGAAATATAGCATCGACACGTCAGCGTACAATTGATCTGAATTTTATTTCAGCCAACGCAGACGAGCTCCGTACTGATTTCTACATTAGAAAAAGTCCGCTTAATGAGGCTGGCTATGACAGACATTTCTATAATAATACGATAGGGGTGAATGGTTTCCCAACATTAAACACCTATACTGGTGAAATTATGGCAGATCCGTCTGCACTCGGCTTAACTTACTGGAAGGAAAATAATCTTACCAATAACGCGGCTATTATTAACATATCAAATTCCACTCGTGGGGCAAATGGTATCAAAATAGAGCTTGAAGCAGTGAAGGTAAACAAACCAGTAATCATTACGAGCGGAGAACTGAGCGGTTGTACCACGATTCTCGCCCGAAAGGGGGGGTATCTGTATCAAGTACATACAGGCACATCAGAGATTCTGGACGGTTTCACTAGTACAATAGGGGTAAAAAAAGCAATTGAGGTTTTCGAATTACTCGAAGATACTACAATACCTAAAGTGGAAGGAATAATGAATAATGATTTTCTGGCCAATTACTTAGCGAAAAACTTTGATGAATCATTAATAACGTACGCATCATCTAGGGCGAAACCAAACAGCGTAATTACCGTTAGTTATAATAATGTGTCCACTTTCCCTTACTACACTGATGATGGTATGATAGGTTTTGGTACATCGGCAACTATATTGGCGAGAGTTGATAATAAAATTATTGTAAAATCTTTATCAGAAAGTTATTCTCTTAGCCCAGGCGAAGGAAAAATTTCAATATCAAAGGCTTTATCAAAAGAATTTAGTGCAAGTTCTTAATTATTAACCATCGTGAACATAGGCCGTCTACGGCGGCAACTAACATTCTTCAAATTTAACTATTCATAATAGGCATAAGCAGGTATCGTCCTGCTTATGCACCCAAACAGGTTCTGTCGCAAAGGGCTTTGTTGCAATACTCAATCTCACTTGTCTTTGAACGTGATCAGGCAACTCGGTAGCTATTGGGCATCCCGAGATGAGTGAAGCGATTTAATATGGAACAACCTAATAATATTTCCTGATTTTAATTACTAAAATTTCTACTGTGTAACTTATTCCCAAGTATTTTTTATACCTCTGCATCGCAGCTTCTGACACATTTCGCCGTCCATAATGCCGAAGTTTCTGCCAGCGCATTATCCCTAAAGCAAAGCTTTCAATTAAATTACTCATTCGTTTTGAATGATGGAACTCATCCGCAAACGTATTATCTTTCGGCGGAATGATAATTTGTGCATCTGGAAAGTACTTTTCCAATGTTTGATAAACAGCGTTGGTGTCATACATTTTATATCCAATCTAGCGGTGGTGCATCACTTGATGTATTAACAGCTTATATAGAACAGCAAAACAGACCTAAGTAATGTTAATGCTACGCATTAAAGACTTACATCCCCGACATAAATGACGGGGTTTTTCATCTGGAGCGATAAATTCAGCAATATGCGGCTCCTTTAACATAAAGAGTGTTTTGTTATATACAGTAATATCAAAGCCCTAAATTACGCCATAAGGTTCTAAATTTGATTCGGCTTAGTTATGTGTTCTACATACTAATTATACCGCAAAGTGGTTATAATGAACCTAAAATGGCGCATTAAATACAAGCTTGTTTAATGAGTCATAAATCAACTATTAGGCGTGACAAACGCCATTATGCACCAAAAACGAACCATTATACACAATCATTATTATGTCCGACCTTAACATTTAAACGTCTTATCAGCATAAAAAAAGGATAGGGAGCTTGTACCAAATATTTCTAAACTATAATTAAAAGTCATGGTTTTACAGGGTTAGATATTTGACTGTGTATAAACACAGTGGTAAATAGCGTTCCGCAAAACCGAGACTTTATCGTTATTATTAACAATTAAATCAATAACATAACGTTTTTACGTGACGCTAGGTGAAATCTGAATCAGTAAGTAACATCCTAGTTAGTAAATTTCATCTAGGAGCTGCTCAAATGTCATCTTAAATTCCAATTCGTATATTTAGAATTGATTGGTTCAGTCATATTAATCTAATAGGAATTCGCATTGAAATGATGCTAGGTAAACAAAATCATATTTAATGGTCAGCTAGATTAAAGCAGAAATTATTACCAGGCTAAGAACTGTAAATCCAAATTTAGCTAATCGATTCCTAAATCAAAAACAGACAAGTGATCACAGAATCTATTCATTGATAATACAAATCTATAATGAGCGCTGTGTAAATCACAAGGAAAGCTAACTTAGATTTTACGTAGCAACGCGTTAAAGAAAATTATGATGGTTCTGTGGTAACACAATGTTTGCCTCGAGTTCTGAAATATCAAGTCAGCTAGGTAATTTCAATAATCAAACACTAAAATGACATGTGCGCTGTGTAAAATCTGCTGTACTATAGTGGCAAAACTTTTCAGATTTCACGTAGCGCACGATGGTTTAGTAGTAAATAGAACGGCTTGAACAGAATTATTGCTAATAAACATGACATTTCTAACGGTGACAAACCTGACATCTCTAACTGGGACTTATTACATCACTGCGCATAATAGCAACGTGATTATGTTAAACATTTACCTGTCTGCAATACTGGCACAGGCAGACAGGCCACGTAGTGGTATTTACACATAATCCGCATTATGCGAAGTGACTCTATCAACGAGATTTCACCAAGTGAGGCACTTGTCTTTCATATCAGGTATCTATTGATTTCAACGGTATACATCCCCATGTAATGGTTTTACACAGCTGTGAGGTATCATATGTATACTGTTAGATTTGAATGTCTAAATCGAGGTAAATTAATTAATTTTCCACTTGATATAATTGAACTTAATTTCATTCCAAGAGCTGATGATAGCATTGCCATTGGAGATACTTACTACGATATTAAATCGGTAATGTACAATAGTTCTAAAGCCAATGAGATTACACTTTATGTTAATCCTATTGGTGACAAAGATGCATACCATAAACTCTTAAAATCTAAAGAAATACTTGTGGATGTTAATCCGGTACCGTTTAGTAGACCTAATATATTCTAGAATATTAAAGAGTACACTATCTTTAATAGTGTACTCTTGTTTCATTTTGAAACTTTACCCAGTAGTTTCTTGTTTTTATACAGTGTTATCAAAATCCGATATTTACCCATCAAATACTAGATTTGATTTTGTAGTGTATTTTAGCTCAAATCTACAGTAATTTTCTGAAAACCAATCTTTTGCGCATTAGACACCGCTGCATCAATCGTTTTGAATGACCTTGGTACATTGGACCCTCACGCTGTGAAGTCATCACATGCGCCTCCTTGTTTCCATTTACAGCTATTAGAATGAATCCCTGCATCAATGGGGCACGTTTAATTGTCACTGACTTTAAACCGCCATTATCAAAGATCACTTTCAATTCTTTCAATTCCATATCAAAACTCCATTATGATTGGTCAAAACTAGGATTTGATTGTAACATCAAATACCTAAAATGACACATCAAAACTAATATTTGATTAGGGTTTTATTTATGACGTGATTTTAGAGGGCGAAGGCTGAGCAACGATAAAACACGGATATAAATATACCCGTTCATCATATAATTATTACCTAGTAATACTTATTATGCTTAATAGTTGGCGAATAACTGTTACATGTGACAGATTTTATCTGTTACATAGGCGTAGCCGTTACCCATCTTTCTGCTAAACCAGTTTTTAGGCTAAGATTGTGCGTCAATGCTTAGCAATGACCACTAACTCATTTTCCCCACGAATAACGTTTTATGTACGAACGCTTTATATAGGCATTTTATGCGTGTTGAGACTCCGCGCAGCGGGGGATTGATTCGCATAATTTGCCCCTTATTCGACAATCGAGCGATGAGCGAAAAAGGGGGTTTTAAAGTTTGGGTTCCTGTAACACCCAAACTAACTCCGGAATTCCGGACTATCGACTAACTTAAGGCGTCAATCAAATCTTCTTTTTCTTGAGATATATCATCATCGACAAGCTTTTTGAAGTACTCATTATGATCAGGTAAAAGTTCCCACACAATCAGAGTTTCCAAGCTAGGATTTAAATTTATTTTCGACCGTTGAACAATAAAACGATCAAGAGATATTTTGTTACTCAACTCTCCGCGACATATTTCCATTTCTGAAATATTCAGGATTTCAGCCAGCTTTTTTACATGACTAGCTTTAGGTTCATTCTTCCCATTTTCCCATTTCATATAAGTCTGAGTCGTTATTCCAACATACTCAGCAACATCAGCTTGTTTTAGATTTAAGCTCAGTCGTGTTTCTTTTAAGACGTCTTGTAGCATTACTTTCACCTCTAGGTATCCTTAATCATCATTATACATGCCCTTTTTCATAGATTTACTTTACATGTTAGTTATCATCTTTTAAACTATCTTAAATCATAGTTGACAGGGTTTTTAATGCATTCGTTTTTCATCGATAGACTTTTCATACAGCAAGATCATTTACAAGGTGGATTACCCCTTGTAGGTCGTCATGTCATTGAAAGAATCGATCTCGAAACGGGTGAAAGATTACCTACATCTGTAAACCAAAAAATCATTGAAGGGTCATTCTCTACCAAATTAACGATTCGTTGTGATGGTCAAAAAGTAAGAGTTGAAGGAAATCCCTCTCGTTGGCAACGAATGGATAACTTATTTGGCCTGACAACTTTAGATGAATGCATCGAAGTTTATAATCATATTTTAGCTAAACATGGACTGCCACCATTCACAAAAAATACGCAGCTGTATCATCGCCAAACACCTAAAGATAAAAAATCTAAACTGGTCGGCAATGGTGCTGAAATTACGGCAATTGATTGGACAGTAAACCATGAAGTAGGCAAGGGGAATGAGCAATCATTTATTCGCGGCATGTCATCAATGCAAATTGGGCGAGGGCGTAAACCTAAACTTTATCCTGATGGAAATACCTGCAACTGGGGTGAGGCTTCAACTTGGAATATGACCAAACTTTATAACAAAGCAGTAGAACTGGAACGACATTTACAAAAGGATGAACGTAAAAGAAACGTTATCCAACCAGAAAGGCTCAGTTATATACATGATTTAATTAAATATTGTAAACAAAAAGGTGTAGTTCGTGAAGAGCACAGCTTACGCCAAGCATTATTAACACGACATAACTTACAATTTTATGGTGCTGTCTCAGAAAAAGACTTCATACCACATCTTAAAGATATCGAGAAAGCTATGAATACAATACATATTTCACATGATGAACATCAATCCATTGCAAGTCAGCTACTTGAAGCTTCAGCAGTTAAAACTTTGCGCCAAGCAAATACGACTATGAGCTATTTCACGATGTGGCAGCACGGTACCGATTTAAGAAATATGTTATCAAATTCTCAGTTTTATGAACATAAAGCACGCTTAAAAGTGATCGGTATTGATATCGGTCAGCAATTCGATGTCAGCCGCATATGCCCGACATTAAAGCGTTCGCAAGTGATTGAAATAAAACATTTAAACGTACCTGATTGGTACCACTTACCAGTTGTTGCACAATCAAATATATTACCATTTAAAGCTTATGCCTAGGAGGCTGTCACATGTTACACATAGAAATATTCCCTGAAAATGTTGCTTTAATCACTCGAACTTTACCACCTAAAGACGGTAAACCGGGTCGAAGCTTTAACGAGCAAATTGCATATGCTCACTTAGGCGGTAAATTTCCAGTTGAAATGAAGCTATCTGTTCAAGACGGTCAACTGCCATATGGTGCCGGAACATACTCAGTTGATGCTTCAAGTTTTGCGATTAATAACTACGGTGGCCTAGAACTAAAACGTTTTGGATTAACCATTAAGCCAATTGAACTCGATCTATAAAAGGATATTAAGATGCCTCATGGAAAAACAACAATTCGATTTACTGGCGGTTCGTTAGCTGGTCACGTTGAAGAAAATGTAAATACTAGATTACTAGCACCAAGAATTGAAAATCAGACGGGCATGTTGATTCGAGAAAATGATGATGGTTCAGCACAAATAATGTCGCATGGTCAGCCAGATTCAAACTGGAATTACTTTAAAATTGAGATCTACGAAAAACAAGAACGACTTAGTGAACAAGAACCATTTAATTATAAATACGTTGGCCAAGAAGACGTTTCACGATGCGAATCTAAAACTAAATTAGGTAAACGTTGTAAGAATCGAGCCGTTGCAGCTCAAGAAAATTGTCCAACACACACGGTGAAATAATATGACGGAACATGAATTAACTATCGCAAATAATCATCTGACAGACAGCGCTTTATTTTATCGTTCTGGTGAACAATGTTATCCAGCGAGCAAAGAAATTTCTATCGAGTTCGATGATATTAAAGAATCAATAATATTTTTACATGAAGAATTATTATCACAAGATTTTACTGATGGTGATGAACAAGCTTTCATTAGTTATGCAAAAATATTCGCATACTTGAAAGAACTGGAATTCTTGAAGTCAGATAAAAACATTAGTAATCAAACATCTAAATAGACATCGCGCTGTGTGAAATCTACAGTAACAATACTGGCAAAGTTTTTCAGATTTCACGTAGCGCACGGTTTTTTGATATCAAATTGAAGTACCAGGGACAGGATTCTGATATCAATAACGATATTACGAACCTGACATCTCTATCTGGGCTTATTATAACTGTTAACCCAATATAGTAATGTCACATTTCCCCAACTTAGAGATGTCACATTCTGATAGGATCTGTTCCATTAATAATCCTCTTCAGAGCTATGTGTCATGCTATTTGCTATGAGCCAAAAAGAATTAAATCGTGTTGATGTTATTCGTGACGTTTGTGAAAAGCGTTTAACCCAAGTAAATGCTTCAAATATCCTTAACTTAACGCGACGGCAGGTTCAGCGGTTAGTAAACAACTTTCGTAAAAATGGGGCGCAAGGGTTAGCCTCATTGAGAAGAGGAAAACCAAGTAATCGACAGTTTTCACCTGCGTTTAAACAAAATGCACTGCGTATTATCAAAGATAAATACGCAGATTTTGGCCCTACCTTTGCAAATGAAAAGCTACTCGAACAGCACGGTATTAAGCTTTCAGCAGAGACGTTACGTCACTGGATGATTGGTGAGGGCTTATGGAAATCCCGAGCAAAGCCTAAGAAAAAGACCTACCAGCCCAGGTATAGACGAGAATCTTTAGGTGAGCTTGTTCAGATTGATGGTTCACATCATGACTGGTTCGAAGGCCGCGCCGAAAAATGTTGTCTGCTGGTATTTATTGATGATGCCACCGGTAGATTAATGACATTACGCTTCAGTGAGGTAGAGTCAACATACGACTACATGAATGCGACGCGAGAATATATTGAGCAACATGGAAAGCCAGTGGCTTTTTACAGTGACAAGCATTCCGTCTTTAGAATCAATAAGAAAGCGCCTCTTAGTGGTAATCAGATGACACAATACGGTCGTGCGTTGTATGAATTAAATATCGATTTAATTTGTGCTAACAGCTCTCAAGCTAAGGGGCGTGTTGAAAGGGCAAACAAAACCCTGCAAGACCGGCTAATCAAAGAAATGCGACTTGCAGGTATTGATTCAATGGAGCAAGCGAACGCATGGCTGCCTATTTTTATTGAAGATTTCAATCACCGCTTTGGTCGAGCACCGCATAGTTTAGAAGAAGCACACCGCCTATTACGGGAAAGTTCAGAAGAGCTAGACGACATATTTGCGCGTCAAAAGACCCGTAAGGTATCGAACGCGTTAACATTGCAATACGACAAAGTGGTTTACCTGATAGAGCCTACGGATGCGACAGCGCGTTTAGCAGGTAAGAACGTCATGATATATGACTACCCGGATGGCACGTTGAGCATAAAGCATTGTGGTAAGGCATTGCCTTATCAAGTCTTCGATAAGCTGCGACAGGTGAATCAGGGGACTGTTGTTGATAATAAACGGTTGGGAGCAGCGTTGTCTTTTGCTAAACGAAGTCAGGAAGAAAGAAATGACACGTTGGAGCGAACGAGAAGCGCGAAAACATTCAGCCGAACAGCACAAAAAAGAGCACGACAAATCAATCCTATTTTACGCGAATCACTAGAACCGGATAAATAACTTGCGCCCCATTTTTACGAAAGTTGTTTACTAACCGCTGAACCTGCCGTCGCGTTAAGTTAAGGATATTTGAAGCATTTACTTGGGTTAAACGCTTTTCACAAACGTCACGAATAACATCAACACGATTTAATTCTTTTTGGCTCATAGCAAATAGCATGACACATAGCTCTGAAGAGGATTATTAATGGAACAGATCCTATCAGAATGTGACATCTCTAAGTTGGGGAAATGTGACATTACTATATTGGGTTAACATAAATGATTACATCATATTTTATCCAAAATATGATGTAATCAAATATCTACAGACATATAAAAACCAAGATTATTCAATTTCTATTGAATTAAAATGCGCACTTGGGGAGCTATATTGACGCTCTTAATTTTACTCTAAGCAAGCGAAAATTTCTTTGAACTCAGCCTAGTTTTGATAGTCAACCCGGTGCTACTTACAAAACTTATTGGAGTGTATCTTATACATTATCTGACGGTTCCTCAGAAAGAGAGACTAGTTATTTTTCTGCCCCAGGAAGTGCGGCTGTATATTTACCTCATGATGCTACAGATGTTCAGCTAAGTATTGAACTGCCAGGTGTATATACAAGCAATAAATGTGTGAAAGAATGGCATGATCCAATTAATCAATGGGCTGATGGTAAAAAGGTAGTCCACACCAATGGTGTTTGGCCAAACAATGGCTGGTGTGATGAATTATAAAGGAGCCAGCGTTAGTAACTCAGTTGATACATTACGATGTTAGGTTAACATAAATGATCTCATCATATTTTATCTAAAATATGATGAGATCAAAAAATATATAAAACCAAGCGCCAAACTGGCGTTGATTTTATATCGATTATAAAGGCTCTGGATATGCGGCTAATTTTGCTTTAATGAAATCTGAATGTGTAATGTAGATAAGTTCTGATACTTGTCTGATCAAAGCTTCCTCATATGGGTCAATAACACCATCGGCATAAGCGACATGCCACATGGCTTCAATCAACACATATCGTTGTGCATAATCGATGTTACGTAATTTAGAAGTGAACTCATAAATTGATACGGCTTCTTCACTATTTTTTTCTGCAATAGCTAATAACCCATTAGCCCTTTCAATATTGATATCGAGTAATAGTGAAAGCTGATGTGACTTTGCATCTGTTTCTTTCTCACTAATCGCATTATCAGCACTTGCAACTTCACATAATAATGCAGCCATTGATAAATTAAACTCTCTTGTATCAATGGCTCCCATTGAAGGCGCTTCATCTGTGAGTTGTTTAAATAAATTTTGTAATGCTTTAAACATAAAATGCTTCGCTCTTATTGATAATGATAAATAGTTGTCTTGATATTAAGTTGAGACAACAATTATTGTAAAAAGTTGGTATCAACTCCCTACTCTATATACCTTTTTTTATTGATAGCATGCATATTAACAACATAATTTAAGATTTGTATGAATACTATGTTGTTTATGAGACTAAAACGTTGTTTTCTATCTATAATTAATCCCCCTTGAACGCGGATACAAATTTATTTTCTAATTATATTTAATATAAACGAAGTGAATAACCAACAAGGGTAGATATTGCTGTCTAATTCTAATAATTTCGTTATGGTATTGAAACGATAGTGATATTATCTGAACAATATAATAGTAAAAATAGAGTCTTCCAATCAATCTAGTGTAAAGGTGCATGTAATGGGTTCAATATTTTCCGGGCAAATAAATAAGACTCAAGCATTCACAAGTTTATTGCCTATTATTGCTTTTATTAAACCCTACAAACTGATGGTAGTGTACGCCCTACTCGCTCTTTTAGTGACTGCAGGGGTTAACTTATCAATTGGTCAAGGGGTTAAGTTTGTAATCGATAATGGCTTCATTGCAGGTTCAGAAACTCAATTGAAAAATGCCATACTTGTGCTTGTTGTACTTATTACATTACTTGCTATCGGTACATTTAGCCGATTTTACTTAATGTCATGGTTAGGTGAACGCGTGAGTGCGGACATAAGAAAAGCGGTTTTTAATCAGATTATTAAACTGCACCCAAGTTACTTCGAAGAAAATAGAAGTGGTGAAATAATGTCAAGACTAACAACTGACACCACACTACTTCAGTCTATCATTGGCTCCTCATTTTCAATGGCATTACGCAGTGTGCTTATGTTATGTGGTGGCTTGATTATGTTATTCGTCACTAATTTAGGGCTGACTTTATGGGTTGTTGCTTGTGTCCCTTTTATCCTTATCCCAATACTTATCTATGGTAGAAAAGTAAGAGTATTGGCTGCAAGTAGCCAAGATGCGATTGCAGACATTGGTACATATGCCGGTGAAATAATTCAAAACATTAAAGTCGTGCAAAGCTATACGCATGAAGACAAAGAACAATCATCATTTGCTAATGAAGTTGAAAATGCATTTACAGTGGCAAAAGATAGAATCAAACAACGCTCGCTATTAATCGCTATTGTTATATTCCTGACATTTAGTGCCATCAGTATCATGCTTTGGATTGGTGGTATGGATGTACTCGAAGGAAAAATGACCGCCGGTGAATTAGGCGCGTTTGTATTTTATGCCATTATGGTCGCTATGTCTGTCGCTACTATTTCCGAGGTCTATGGAGAATTACAGCGGGCAGCTGGCTCTGCTACACGGTTATTAGAATTGCTTGAAGTCACAAGTAAGATACGATCACCAGACACACCAAAAGACATTATTAAGCAACATGACAATATTATTGAATTTAAAAACTTAGACTTTTATTATCCATCACGTCCCAATACCGCGGCTTTAAAGTCAATTAATCTTAAAATTCCGAAAGGTAAAGTCGTCGCATTAGTTGGTCCATCAGGCGCAGGTAAAACAACACTATTTGAACTCTTACAGCGATTTTATGATCCGCAAATGGGTCATGTACTGTTTAATAATATTAATATTAATGAGTTAGAACTGAATGATGTGCGTAAACGAATGGGTATGGTACCGCAACACCCAGTCTTATTTAGCTCTGATGTGTGGCATAACATTCGCTATGGCGATCCAACTGCTTCAGATGACGATGTGATTAAAGCGGCTGAACTAGCCCATGCCAATGAATTTATTGAGCAACTACCAGAAGGTTATAACAGTTTTTTGGGTGAGCAAGGCGTGCGTTTGTCCGGTGGTCAAAAACAGCGTATCGCCCTCGCACGTGCGATCTTAAAAGACCCTGAGGTATTATTACTCGATGAAGCAACCAGTGCCCTCGATGCAGAAAGTGAACATCATGTTCAAGCAGCTCTTGAAAAATTAATGGAAAATAGAACGACACTTATCATTGCCCATCGGTTATCAACAGTAGTGAATGCAGATCTTATTTTACTTATGGATAAAGGGGAAATTGTTGCACAAGGAACTCATACTCAATTAATTCATGAATCCACTTTATATAAACGTCTTTGCGAACTTCAGTTTGATAAAGCCACCAATAAAGCATGAGTTAAATATGCATTGTACGTAAAGGTGCTAATTGCTCGTTTTAATCTCGTTCTGTAGTTGCTGATAACCAGTCAGATATTCTGTAGGTAGTGTGATAAGTGGACCGTGGTTACTCCCCGGTTTTTCTTGTAGTCTGATGGTCAAATCATCATTACCTAGGTCTTTAGGTAACGAAAATGAGAACATTTGGTCGTAAACACATAGCTCATCACATGTTCTAAATGTTGCTCGCTCTTGTTTAATCGCGACAGACGTCTGTCCGTTTAAAGACACAAATTCATATTCAAAGCCAAAATCGGTATGTTTAACAAGTAGGTTAACACGCGTATTTATTTGGTGTTTTTCATTCTTACTTTCTCTGCCATACATATAGGCATCGGCTCTGAATAATGCTTTGCTGGTTCCAGCTTGTGGCTCTAATGTTATTGTTGGCCCAGTTAACCTTTTACCTTCCCAGGTTTGTTTAATTGAGATCATATCTTGAAATTGCTCAGCGTTTGCATCTTGGTAAGTATTTGTACAGGCTGCAATTGTGAGGGGGAGTAATAGTGGCGCTAAAAATTTAAGTTTCATCATTGTAATCTCTTGTTATAACCTTGGCCGTTTTTAATAATACGCTTTAATTCATTGCATAATGATAAAGGTGATCGAACACAATCACCTTTATTTACTATTTATAGCCGTTGGTTAATTATTTTACGCTTGTGATACGACTAAAGCGTTTACCATCGGGTGATACCGTTCTTAATTCTGCGGATGTTACTTCAACAGGTTTAGTCCAAGTTACCCATGATGAACCTGAGTCTGTGCTGTATTGTACCTCTAGACCAGGGAATGCGACGTTCGTGACCAGTTTACCTGATTCTATTTTCCCACCAGGTACTGGTAAGCGATATTGAATACCCGTTGAATCTATTTTAGCCAGTTCACGTTGTCCAATGATGTTAGCAAACTGAATCCACTCAGTCTGCTGCTCGTTGGTATCGACAAATGTAGTCTCGCCACCTTTGAATTCGCGATCTTTAATATAATCGAGTTCCCATGATGCTTTATGCCACGCTCGTTCTGCTAATGGTAAGATCCGTGGGAACACCATGTACTCAAACTGTTCATCCGTACGTACTACCTCACTCCAAAGTTGACCCGAAATACCATTGTATCCACGATTTTCCGTGTCACCTTTTATATTAAAGTTGTTACCATCACGGTCTTTAGATGTTTCAGCATTCTGAGGTAAATTGTTCGGTGAGAATTTAAATACTTTTTTGCTGTCTGTGTAACGCGTTGCCCAATAATAACCACGTTCTTTAGGGTTTACTTCTTGGGGAAAATCAAAATACAGATAATCCGGATGTGATTGAACGACTTCGAAACCTTGCTCTACCATGTGATTTGATGTATTCGCTCCACCCCAGTATAAGGTTTCCCAAACGTTAGCAACAGCAGTCAATGGTAGATCTTTGGACTCAACATCTTTAAGCCCATCTTGCCAAAGCTGTGTTTTTTCAATACCTGCAGAAGAAATGATATTTGCTACTTTTTTAACAAACATAGGACCAAGATCATGCGCTGTTTCTAAGCCATCATCTGCGGCGACTTGCGCGATACATTGTGGTGATTTAGCCCACGGCATTGATTCTTTAGTTAAGTCTTTATCACCTTTCCAAGCCGTAGACCCGCCCGTCTGCTCATAACCATTACCTAAATGAATATTTTTAGCTTCATCACCGCCCATGTGCCATGTTTTTAATGGTTGACCGGCTTCTTGGTGCATTAATTGCACTTCAGAAATAACTTTACTAATGAACTTATAAGTTGAATCCATGCAAGGATTTAAGATACCGTCATTGTAGAACTGAATAGTAGTATAAACGGATTCATCATCAGGATCTGCTAAGCGATATTCATTTGCTTTTGTAATATCAGAATCTTTATATTTGTTATAACGTGCTTCCATTGAAACCACACCAGCACGCGCATGTGCTGGCATATCAATCTCAGGAATAACTTCAATATTACGAGCATCAGCAAATTGGACTAATTCGATGTAATCGTCTTTAGATAAATAACCTGAGCCGGGGTTATCTGATGTTGGACCAGACCCAAGTTGAGGTAATAAACAGTTGTTCTCGTCTAAATCGTGGCAACGCTGTGAACCAATATCTGTTAATTCTGGTAATCCAGGGATAGCTAATCGCCAGCCTTCATCATCAGTTAGGTGGATATGGAATTTATTCAGTTTATACGCACTCATTTGATCGAGTAAGCGTAAAAGCGATGCTTTGCTGTGGAAGTTACGCGCAATATCGACTTCCATTCCACGGTACTCAAAGTTTGGCGCATCTTTAACACTGACTTGAGAAATCACTTTGTTAGATGAAAAGTCAGAAGGGATAAGTGATGTCATTGATTGTAATGCGTAGAGTGCGCCGGCATTATCAAATGCAATAATCTCAGCACCGCTATCTGAAATCTGGAGGCTATAGCCTCCAGATTTAGCATAAGTAGTGTCTAATTGTAGAGGTGCAATAATCACGTTTACTGGGAATTTACCTGAAACATTCACACCGAAATTATTAAATCGGCTTGTAACTGCAGCAAGTGACGCCGTATTCATGGCCGGAGCATTAATGTTAATGCCTTTACTGAGGTCTGCACTTCCGGTAATAGCGGAATCTTGCCAAACAGGGGTTGGTAAAATCTTGTTTGCTATTGTAGATACAGACAGTTGGGCGGTCCCTTTATTTTTATCAAACCGCGTATTAGCATTCATGACTATATTGTTATCACCGGCATGACGTTTTAAATTTTCGCCCGTTAATGATGCCATTATTTCGGACATATCTTCTGTATTAGTACTTGCGATAACTTTAGGCTCTGCGTTTTCGGCAGTCACGTAATAACGTGGGATCACATCTGTTTCAAATAATGACCAATATTCTGCAATGAAGTTTATTTCTACTGTTGAGTTGGCTTCAAATCCCTTAAATTCAGCAGTCGGTGTGATTTTATGCAAGTCACCATTGATATGTTCAATCGTAAACGCTGGTGATTTAACATCTAAGATTCGGCGAATACTATGAAAGTATATCTCCCACTGATTGGAATTGATCGCAACGCCGTTATTGGTTAATTGAATAGTGGCATCTTGACATGCCGCCCATTCAGCGCCAAGCGATTTACATATTGCTGCTGAGTCACCTTCAAGCTTTTGATTTACTTGATAGGTAACTTGTACCGATGACGATATTGCATCAACAACGGTTTGTGTTGATGACGTTTCTAAAGTTGTAGTACAACCTACCAATGCGGCACTTAATCCAAGTGCTATTGCTGTTTTTTTCATATCCAACCCTTCCTTTGAGTGAAATCCGTTTAACCATAAACTTAATTTGGACTATAAAATAACAAGCGGTATTTACCAGCCGTATTTATACTTGTTGTGACAATAATCACTTTTATAATACATTTTATGGATATTACGTGATTAGAATCATTGTTAATTAATAATTAATAATTAAATATGAGATACAAATTCAATCATTACAAAATAGAATATAACGATCACGGAAACTGACTCAGGTTGAATGGAACGTAATTCTAGATTACGATCACCAACACAAACATAAATGACACCTATATTTAAAATCAATGAGTTAGAAGTATTAACTTGTTGTACACCCCTAATTTAATTCAAATTATAAAAGTCAGTTTATATGCAAAGCTCAAGACCACATAGTTCCCCATGTAAATTATTGCTGTGAATTAATGGGTAATTCTGGTTGTTAATGAGATCTTAATCATTGTTTGTAACTTAATATTGGTTTTACTGTGATTTTTATCACGTATAAAAACAACTTAATTTGTAACGCGAATTTAATTAAGTAGACTCCGAATCAACAAATCATAAAGTTCATTATTAATTTACGACAAACAATAAACAGCATTTACATCTACTAAAAGGAATTTAGAATGAATAAATTAAGTCTATCGACAGTATCTTTAGCGGTATCAACTGCTTTATTTTCAACTGGCGCGAGTGCATACGTATTAGGCACCGAAAATACAGGTAATGTGGAAGTCTACGGTGTCGTCGCTGTATCTGCGTATGGGCACACTGGTGATGATACGAATGTGACAGATTACAGTATTGATAACGAAACACGTATCGGTTTTCGCGGTAGCAAGCAAATGACTGATGGGATAAACGTCATATTTCAAGTTGAATCAGGGTATACAGATGTAGATGACTGGGCTGGTGGCGGTCTAGGTTTCCGTGATACATTCGTGGGTGTTGAGGGGGATTACGGTAAAGTAACTATTGGTCGGCAGTTAACGCCTATGTACGAAATTGTGGATTGGCCTTTTACCAACCCTGGTCTAGGCCGCGTATTTGACCCTGCCGCAACAGGTGATATTGCTTACATGTACGATCGCACGGAGTCTATTCGATATTTCGCCCCTGCGATGGGAAATTTGAATATTAATGTTGCAACTGGTCGTGCTGGCAGTGGTGAAGATGCCCATTGGTTCGGTGGCGCAGCTAAGTATAAAGCGTTTGATACGATCACATTACATGCAACATTTGAGTATGGTAATAATAGACAATCAAAAGCAGCTGTAGATGGTGTAGCAGCAGGACATAAAATTGATGAGAATGGTGTGATTGTACCAGTTGCTGCTGTAGCCCCAATAGACGCAGTTGTAACGGACACTTTTACCTATCTCGTTGGTTTTGAAGCACCAATTTTAGATACTGGCATCAGCATTGCTGCCGCATATAAATACGGCCAAGCTGAGAATATAGCAACTAAAAATGTTGACTCACAAGGTTCATATTCTGTTGTTGCACAATCTTGGAATGGCCCACTGGGTATTAAACTCGGTTATGCTGCAACTGAAGATGTTGATTCAGATGATAACTCAAATACAGAAAAAGGTTCTTCAGTAACATCATTACAAGTAATGGGGGTAGTGAACGGGTTTGTTCCTTACGTGCGTCTTGGTATGACAGACCAACTTGGTTGGGGTGCATCACCGCTTGATGACCAAGAAGTATTTGCTCGTGTAGGTCTTGAATACGGATTCTAAACGTTAATGCCTTTATAGAGTCACTGTATTTAGACAATAAAAAACCAGCTACTTGTATTTAAACGGCAGCTGGTTTTTTGTTTTAGTAATTAGAATATGAGTCTTCTAACTGCTAATATATTTCGTTACTTATTAGTTGTGAATACGATTAAGTACGGAAAAGAACTTTAATGATATGGTAACCGAACTTAGTTTTAACTGGGCCTAAGTTAGCTAGAATTTCACCGTTGAATACAGCTTTATCAAAAGCTGGAACCATCGCGCCCTTTCTAAATTCACCTAAATTACCGCCATCCTTCTTTGAAGGACAGATAGAGTGAGATTTAGCTAACTTTTGAAAGTTACCGCCTTTCTCTAATTTTTCTAATATTTCATATGCTTTATCTTCGTGTTTTACTAAGATATGCAATGCTGCAGCTGTACTCGCCATAACTAATTTAACTCTAAATAAATAATTTATAATCGCAGATTTTAACACAATAGATACACCAATGCCTATAGTCTTAATTACAGGTGCGATCACTGGTTATAGAAAGTGCAAAAACAACAACTAAGACCAGTTTTTAGTCATTTCAAATGAAACAGTGTGCCAATATTAACTTATAAGAGGTATACTGGTAACAATTAAAACAAATAATCGCTTTCATATATTAAGGACATAATTGCAAATGGCAGTTCACCCAAGAGCCGGACAAAAGGCATTAAATTCTGATCTTTGTAATATCCCTGCACTCGTCTCTAATTATTACATCAACAAACCTGATGTAAGTAAAATTGCTGAGCGTGTTGCATTTGGTACATCAGGTCATCGTGGTAACGCTTTTACGTCTTCTTTTAATGAAGACCATATTCTCGCAATTTCTCAAGCTATTGCTGAATACCGCCATGAACAAGGTATCACTGGTCCTTTATTTATCGGTAAAGATACACATGCATTATCTGAACCTGCAAATATTTCAGTTATTGAAGTACTCGTTGCAAATGGCGTTGATGTACGCATTCAAGCGGATGATGGTTTTACACCGACGCCAGTTATCTCACATGCAATCTTAACGCATAACAGTAACAACACAATTCAAGCTGACGGTATTGTGATCACGCCATCACACAACCCCCCACAAGATGGCGGTATTAAATATAACCCGCCACATGGTGGACCAGCCGATGGTGATGTAACTAAAATTATTGAAAACCGTGCCAACGATATTATTGCTGAAGGCTTAACTGCAGTTAAACGTATTAGCTTTGCTATTGCTATTGAGTCTGCTCATTATCAAGAAATTGATTATGTAGCTGGATATGTTGCTGATTTAGAAAACGTGCTCAACCTTAAAGCAATTTCAGATGCAGGCATTAAAATTGGTGTTGATACGTTAGGCGGTTCTGGTTTTGCATACTGGGAAGTGATTGCTGCGAAATATAATTTAGATATTGAAGTAGTAAACGACCGTGTTGACCCAAGTTTTTCATTTATGTGTCTAGATAAAGATGGCAAGATCCGCATGGATTGTTCATCACCCTATGCAATGGCAAGTTTGATCAGCTTAAAAGACGACTTTGATATTGCCATTGGTAATGATCCCGATTATGACCGCCATGGTATTGTAACGAAAAGTGGCTTGATGAATCCGAACCATTACCTTGCTGTTGCAATTCAATACCTATTTAGTCATCGTAAAGATTGGCCTGTAAATGCGAAAATAGGTAAAACACTTGTATCAAGTTCTATGATTGATCGTGTCGCGGCTAAGATTGAACGCCCATTATGTGAAGTACCAGTTGGTTTTAAGTGGTTTGTTGATGGTTTACATACTGCCGATTTTGCCTTTGGTGGTGAAGAAAGTGCAGGTGCATCATTTTTACGTAAAAATGGTACAGTTTGGACTACGGATAAAGACGGCATCATCCTAGCATTACTTTCTGCAGAGATTCTTGCAGTAACAGGTAAAGATCCTGCACAACTCTATGCAGAACTTACTGAAGAATTTGGTTCACCTGTTTATAACCGTATCGATGCGCCAGCTTCATTTGAAGAAAAAGCGATTCTTTCAAATCTATCACCAGAATCAGTTCAGGCTAAAATATTGGCTGGTGAAACAATCACAGCTAAATTAACCAGCGCACCTGGCAATGATGGTAAAATTGGTGGTTTAAAAGTAACCACTGAAAATGGTTGGTTTGCTGCCCGTCCATCAGGGACTGAGGCAATTTACAAAATTTATGCTGAAAGCTTTAAAGATGAGGCGCATTTAGCGTTAATTTTAAGCGAAGCACAAGAAATTGTATCGGCAGCATTAAAAGCTTAAGTTAACCTCATACTTTACTCAGTATGAGTCAAAAGGTTACTTAACTCTCTTAATACACTAGAGTTAAGTAACCTTTTTTATTAACAAGCTAATAACCTTATATCGCACTAAGCCAAAAAAACCATAGATTATTTTACACTCCGTTGTGTTTTTAGCGCTGTTTTTGCTTGATCATTATCAATTCAACAATGAAAAATCTATTTTTCAACTCAAATTTATTGATCTAAATCAACCAAGTCAAATACACCTATTTATAGTGTCTTTTTAACAATATAACAAACAAATTCCGCTGTTAATGTTACGTAAAATCGCGTAATATCCCCATCTGAGTACGACTGTCAATTTAGATTACCTATATTTACACGTACTTTTTTTGGGTATTCACGCATCGTAAGATGTTTAATTATTCGTAGCACCGGAAGCAAAATATGAGCTCTCATTCACCTATAAAAACTGACTATAACTATAAAGTTGTACGACAGTTTACTGTGATGGCCGTTATCTGGGGTATTGTTGGTATGTCAGTAGGTGTGCTAATTGCAGCACAGCTAATTTGGCCTGCACTAAATTTCGATACACCTTGGTTAACTTATAGCCGTCTTCGTCCCCTACATACCAATGCAGTAATTTTTGCATTTGGTACTTCGGCCCTAATGGCAACATCTTTTTATGTTGTTCAACGTACATGTCAAGCGCGCTTATTTGGTGGCGTTTTACCTGCAATTGTCTTTTGGGGTTGGCAACTTGTTATTATCTCTGCCGTTATATCATTACCACTTGGTTATAATACAACTAAAGAATACGCAGAACTTGAATGGCCGATTGATATTTTAATCACCTTTGTTTGGGTTATTTATGCCGTTGTATTCTTTGGTACCATCGTTAAACGCCGCACGTCGCACATTTATGTTGCGAACTGGTTCTTTGGCGCATTCATCTTAACCGTCGCAGTTTTACATATTGTAAACAGTGCAGCTATCCCACTAAATGGAATGAAATCTTATTCTATTTACGGTGGTGCTATTGATGCGATGGTTCAGTGGTGGTACGGCCATAATGCAGTAGGCTTCCTTCTAACTGCTGGTTTCCTAGGCATGATGTATTACTTCGTTCCTAAACAAGCTAATCGTCCTGTTTACTCATATCGCTTATCTATTGTTCACTTCTGGGCATTAATATCGTTATACATTTGGGCTGGTCCTCATCACCTTCATTACACTGCACTACCTGATTGGACTCAATCAGTTGGTATGGTAATGTCATTAATTCTATTTGCGCCATCCTGGGGCGGTATGATTAATGGTATTATGACGCTTTCAGGAGCATGGCATAAACTACGTTATGACCCTATCCTTCGTTTTCTAATTGTATCTTTATCTTTCTACGGTATGTCTACGTTCGAAGGTCCAATGATGGCAATTAAGAGTGTCAACGCATTATCGCATTACACTGACTGGACTATTGGTCACGTACACTCAGGTGCACTCGGTTGGGTTGCAATGGTATCTATTGGTGCTATCTATCACTTAATCCCAGTGTTATTTAATCAGGGTCGTATGTATAGCATTAAGCTTATCAATGTTCACTTCTGGTTAGCAACTGTTGGTACAGTTCTTTACATTGTAGCAATGTGGATCTCTGGTGTTATGCAAGGGCTGATGTGGAGAGCGGTAAATGCTGACGGTACTTTAACGTATAGTTTCGTTGAATCACTTCAAGCTTCATACCCATTCTACTTTGTACGCTTCCTTGGTGGTGTGTTCTTTGTGACAGGTATGTTACTTATGGCATATAATGTCTTTAAGACAATCTCTGCTGCAGATCACTCAATCAAAGCTGATGCTGAAGCTGCATAATCCAGGAGAATGTTATGAAACATGAATTAATTGAAAAGAACATTGGTTTATTAGCGATATTCATCGTTATTGCTATCAGTTTTGGTGCAATGGTTGAGATCACACCATTGTTCTGGCAAAAAGATACGACTGAGCCTTTAGACACTCTACGCCCTTATACGGCACTAGAGATGGAAGGTCGTGATATCTACATGCGTGAGAACTGTGTAGTTTGTCATAGCCAAATGATCCGTCCTTTCCGTGCAGAAACAGAGCGCTATGGTGCATATTCTGTTGCTGGTGAGTCTGTTTGGGAGCATCCATTCTTATGGGGTTCTAAACGTACTGGTCCAGATCTAGCGCGTGTTGGCGGTCGTTATTCTGATGATTGGCATCGTGCTCATTTACTTGATCCACGTAGTGTTGTTCCTGAATCAAACATGCCTGCTTTCCCTTGGTTAGCTGAAAATGTATTAGATGGTTCAGAATCTGCTAAGAAACTAAGTATCTTCAAAAACTACTTTGATGTTCCTTACACAGATGCCGATATTGCTGGTGCAGAAGCCGCAGTGAAAGGCAAAACTGAACTAGACGCTTTGGTTGCTTACCTGCAATCATTAGGTCATGCATTAAAATAAGGGGATAACTTATGGATTACGGTACATTTCAAGGGGTTTATACCCTAATACTAATGGCCATTTTTATCGGTATTATTGTTTGGGCTTACAGCAAACGTCAAAAACGTTCGTTTAATGAAGCTGCTAACTTAGTGTTTGCTGATGAAACAGTCCACAGTGATTCACTTAATGGAGAGCAGAAAAATAAATCTGCTCGTATTTAGGAGTTTATGATTATGAGTACTTTTTGGAGTATTTGGATCACAGTGATCACACTAGGTAGTATTTTTGGTTGCCTAGCTATTCTTTGGATATGTAACAAAAACGATACAGGTGTTAAAGAAGGCGAATCAATGGGTCACTCTTTCGATGGTATCGAAGAGTTAAACAACCCATTACCAACATGGTGGAAATACTTATTTATTTTCACTTGTATTGGTGGTTTCATCTATTTTGCTCTTTACCCTGGCCTAGGTGCTTATAAGGGCCTATTAGGTTGGACAAGTGCAAATGAATACCAGCGCGAAGTTTCGTCTGCAGATGACAAATATGCAGCTGTATTTAACAAATTAGTTAAAACAGAAGAAAGTAACTTTACTGAATACCGTGAAATTGCTGACATCGCGAAAGACCCTGAAGCAGTGAAAGTAGGCCAACGTCTGTTTTTACAAAACTGTTCACAGTGTCATGGTTCTGATGCACGTGGTGCTAAAGGCTTCCCTAACCTAACTGATGGCGATTGGTTATACGGCGGTACAACTGCTGATATCAAAACTACTATCATGCACGGCCGTGCTGGTGTAATGCCAGGTTGGTTAGCTGTATTAGGTGATGAGAAAGTCGATAATGTAGTCACTTATGTTGTTGGTTTATCTGGCCGTAAAGTTAATGCTCGTGATGAAGCAGCAGGTAAAGAAGTATTCCTTCAAACTTGTTCTGCTTGTCATGGTGCTGATGCTAAAGGCATGACTATGCTAGGTGCACCTAACCTAACGGACAAAACTTGGTTGTACGGTGGTTCACGTAAAGTAATCCAACAAACAATCAGTTATGGTCGTAACGGTGTAATGCCAGCATGGGGTAAAATCCTTGGTGAAGACAAAGTAACGCTATTAAGCAGTTATGTTTACAGTTTAAGTGTAAAGTAACGTAATAGTGGTTATTTAAAGCTCCATTTACTGAATGGAGCTTTTTTTTTGGCTATAACTTTGTTAAATTTCGCATTTCCCTTTTTGGAGTTCACAATGAAATCTTATTGGTATAAAGAACCGTGGTTCTGGTTTGTCATTTTCTTTCCTGTATTAGCCGTGGTTGCTGGCACTTCGACTTTTATTATTTTTCAAAACAATCAACCTGATATGGTTTCTGACGATTATTATAAAGACGGTAAAAAGATCAACCAAGACTTAACTAAATACCATGAAGCTTTGGTTCGAAATATTACTTTCAGCCTAAAATTCGACGACGGTTTCGCCGTGTTCACACCTTCTACAGGAGATATGACAAAGAACGAAGCGCTTAACATTTCATTTTTCCATGTCACATTGGCGAAACATGATATATCAGTACTGGCAACAGCCTCGGGTGACGGAAGTTACCGTGTAGAAATTCCAGACGATATGCTAAAAGGTAAATGGCGTGTGCGTGCCGAGTCTTTTGATGGAAAATGGCGCATTCAAGAATACGTTCAATATCCAAATACTTCAGTAATTAAGTTAGACGGCGAGCAAGATTAATGTCAAACGGGACTAATTGTTACCACTGTGGCGAAAGTGTTTTAGCTGCTGATAAAAATAAATATAAAGTGTATATCGCACCTGAAGAACGTGAAATGTGTTGTCCAGGTTGCATGTCTGTCGCTGAAATGATCGTCGGTTCGGGTTTAAGTTCGTATTATGAACACAGAACTGATTTATCTCCCACAGCAAAGCAATTAGTACCGGATGAATTATTACGATTAGAAATATATGACGATAATGAAATTCAAGATGAGTTTGTTTATCAGGATGGTGAAATAAAAGAAATCACCCTCACAGTTGAAGGATTAACCTGCGCCGCCTGTGCTTGGTTAATCGAAAAAAGTTTACGTAACACCCAAGGTATTCACTTCATCAACGTAAACGCAACAAGTAACCGTATTACGATCAAGTGGATTGATGCACAAATAAAGTTAAGTGATATCTTAAAACGAATTAGTAATTTAGGTTACAGTGCATCGCCTTTTCAAGCAGACCAACATGAATTGATGTACAACAAGCAACTTAAATCTTATTTCAGACGATTAGGTTTAGCCGGATTAGCGACAATGCAAGTAATGATGTTTGCTGTTGCGCTCTACTCTACTTGGTTTGGTGATATGGAAGAGATGTATCGTCAGCTTTTCCGCTGGGTAAGTTTGATTGTTGCGACACCCGTATTACTTTATTCTGCACAACCTTTCTACTCAAATGCCTTGCGTAATTTACGCACTAGAACCTTAGGTATGGACGTCCCTGTTTCAATCGCATTACTTGGTGCTTATACAGCCTCGGCCTATGCAACCATGACTGGCACAGGTGAAGTTTATTTTGAATCGATTTCAATGTTTACTTTCTTCTTATTATTTGGGCGATATTTAGAGCTGAGAGCCCGTAAGAAAACGTCTGAGCTGAGCGCGAACATGGCCAAGCTTATTCCTAACATGGCATTGCGTGTTGATAAAGATAAAATCGAAAAACTAATTCCCACAAAACAACTTGAAATCAACGATCACGTTATTGTTAAAATCGGTGAAGTGATCCCTTGTGATGGCACCATAGTTACCGGTGAGACAAGTGTTGATGAATCTATGCTAACTGGTGAGTTCTTACCCATTGCAAAGTCAGTTGATAGTGGTGTTTATACAGGTAGTCTTAATGTTGAACAGACCATTATCGTATGCGTGACTAAAACGCACAAACACAATATGATTTCAGAAATTATTCGCTTACAAAATACAGCGCAGTCATCAAAGCCTCAGATTTCTATTTTAGCCGATAAAATATCACGTTATTTTGTTCTTTCGTTATTAATCATATCCGCTGCTACTTACTTGTTTTGGTTAGGTCATGATCCAGATAAAGCGTTTTGGGTCACCTTATCTGTACTTGTAGCAACCTGCCCTTGCGCATTATCACTGGCGACACCAACAGCACTAACCTGTGCAACCAGTTTCTTATCTCAACGCGGTATTTTAATTCGTAAAGAGCACGTGCTTGAATCGCTGACCAAAGTTGATGAGATCGCATTTGATAAAACAGGAACATTAACCAAAGGCGCATTCTCTCTAACGAGTATTAAATCGGACAGTGAATTACAAGAAAACGAATTATTACGCATAGCAACGTCTTTGGAGCAGCACTCAACACACCCGATAGCGTCTGCCTTTAAATCAAATATAGAAAAAATTCAATTTAATACAACTGAAAATCATATTGGTTTAGGTATTACGGGAACGCTTGGTGATGATACTTACAAAATAGGCTCTTCTACCTTTACACAGCAGACAAGCTCAACATCAGATGGTAAAGAGATCGTTGTTTATTTAATTAAAAATAATGACTTAATTGCACGTTTTTATATTCAAGATGAAATGCGTGAAAACGTTTCAACCACATTGGATTATATTGCAAATACTGGCTTAGACGTGACCTTGCTTACTGGTGATACAGAAAACAACACCAACAAAGTAACCGACGGTTTAGCAATAACAAATAAAAAAACAAGTCAATCACCAGAAAGTAAACTTGCTTACATCAATCAGCAACAAGCAGGAGGAAAATTAATGCTGATGGTTGGTGATGGGGTTAACGATGCGCCAGTACTCAGTGCTGCGACGGTATCTGTTGCAATGGGAGAAGGCTCTGACCTTGCTAAAAATAGTGCGGATGTTGTGTTATTGACTACCGATTTCATTGCGATGAAATATATGCTGGCTACTGCGACAAAAACATATAAAATAATAAAGCAAAACTTAATGTGGGCGCTCGGTTATAATTCATTAATTTTACCGTTGGCAATGTCAGGAAGCGTACCTCCGTATATTGCGGTAATAGGAATGTCACTCAGTTCACTGCTTGTTATTGGTAATTCATTAAGGCTGTTAAAGTAATGGAAATTATTTTTATGTTAATCCCGATTGCGATTATTTTTGTTGCAATCGCAGTGGGTATCTTTTTTTGGGCCGTTAAATCAGACCAATTTGAAGATTTAGAGCGCGAAGGTAGTAATATCTTGTTTGACGACCATGATAATAACAACGAATCACCGATTGTTAAACCTGTAGTCAAGCATGATAACTAGTTTTGTCGCTGCTTTTATGATTGGTATCTTAGGTGCTGGTCATTGTATCGCAATGTGTGGCGGTATTTCTGGCGCCATCGCACATGCAAACACTCAATCATCACCTCAAACTACATCTCTCGCTCCATTATTTTATAATCTAGGGCGAATTACTAGCTACACGCTAATAGGCGCAATTGTCGGTTACACAGCACAAATTGGCTTAAATTTTGGTGCCGGCTACGACTTATTAGTGATCTTACGCTTTGTTTCTGGTATCACACTCATATTGATTGGTTTATATATTGCGCAACTCAATTCAACGATTCTTCAACTTGAAAAAGTGGGTCGTTTAGTCTGGCGATATATTCAACCAGTTGCTCGCCGATTTTTGCCATTAAAAACACCTTATCACGCCTTCCCGCTTGGTTTTTTATGGGGCTGGTTACCGTGTGGTTTAGTTTATTCAGCACTAACACTCGCTTTAGCGAGTGGGTCAGCATTAGAATCTGCATTAACGATGTTTGCGTTCGGGTTAGGAACCTTCCCTATTATGTTCTTAGTTGGAAGCTTATCGAGTAAATTTAACCGCTTAATACAAAATGCAAAATTCAAAAAAATGAGTGGTTTATTACTCATTTTATTCGGCTTACATATTATTTATATAGCATTAGTACAATTGAGTGCTTCTAGCATTTAAATTTGGTACAATATTGACATATATCAAAAGAGTTTATTGGAATTATGGCCTTAGATAAAAAGATCCCAACACGAATTGCTACTTCAAAGTGTGAAATCCACTGTCAAAACTGCAGCATTAGCCAACTTTGCATACCATATTCTTTGAATGATTCAGAGCTAGATTCTCTCGACCAAATTATTGAACGCAAAAAGCCGTTTCAAAAGCACGATGAAATTTTTAAAGCCGGCGATAAAATTAAATCACTTTACGCTATCCGCTCAGGATCTGTTAAATCATACACGATTACAGAACAAGGTGATGAACAAATCACGGGTTTCCATCTCGCAGGTGATTTAATCGGTTTTGATGCATTAAGCTCCGGTATTCACCCAAGTTTTTCTCAAGCATTAGAAACATCTATGGTTTGTGAAATACCTTATGACACCCTTGATGACTTAATTGGTAAAATGCCGATGTTACGTCGCCAAGTAATGCGCTTAATGAGTGGCGAAATAGCAGCTGATCAAGAAATGATTTTGTTATTAAGTAAAAAGAACGCTGAACAGCGTCTTGCTGCTTTTTTAAATAATCTCTCGGTACGTTTCTCTGAGCGCGGTTTCTCACCTAAAGAATTCCGTTTAACCATGACCCGTGGTGATATCGGTAACTATTTAGGTCTTACGGTTGAAACAATCAGCCGCCTACTTGGTCGTTTCCAAATAAGTAAAATGATTGAAGTTAAAGGAAAATACATCAGTATTTTAGATCGTGAGGGTTTAGCTTTACTCGCTGGTAAGAAAGAATCTTAGTTCACAGCGCTTAACTTATAGCCCATAAAATGCAGTACATTTATGGCATCTATCACAAATTGAGATATAGTTAAATAAGTAAAATTGTTGATTGTGTATAATCAATATAAGAAACATATACTTACTCTATATTCAATTAGTGATGAAGGTGCCTTATGAATAAATATAAAAATATTCTAGTGGTTGCAGATCCAGTTAATACGCCACAAGTTGCGTTATCCCGTGCATTATATCTTGCATCTCAACAAGATAACGTATCAATTACCCTTCTTCTTGTTATCTATGACCTTTCTTATGAACTAACATCTCTATTTTCGAGTGATGAACGTCAGTCAATGCAAGATGCAATTGTTGCCGAAGAACAAAAATCATTTACGCAGCAATTAAAACAAGATTATTCAGGTGTGAATATAAAGTTAAAGCTAATTTGGCATAAGCGTCCTTTCGAATCAATCTTGGAAGAAGCTAAACTCAATAATCACGATTTGATTGTAAAAACTACGCACGATCATAATAAGCTAAGTGCCGTTATGTTTACACCAACTGATTGGCATTTGTTGCGTAAAAGTCAATGTCCAGTATTGCTTGTTAAAGAGCATGAATGGCCGATTGGGGGTAATATTGTTGCCGCTATACAAGTGCTTGAAACAACGAGCCTCAGTTCTGAAGATGATAACTCCATTAATGGAAGAATTACTCAAGAAGCGCTGCAGCTAAAAGAATTACTTAATGCAAATATACATTTAGTGAATGCTTATCCAAGTACACCTGAACATATATCGATAGAAATCCCTAATTTTGATGCAGTCGCATATAATCAAGAGATTGAAGACCATCATAAAAATACCATGTATACCCACGCAGCTAAGTTTAACGTGGCCAAAGAAAATGTTCATATTCAATCTGGTGCACCAGAGGATGTGATTGCTGATGTTGTTCAAGCAGTAGATGCCGAATTAGTGATACTTGGCGCACCAACACGTAATGGACTTTCTGCATTTCTAATCGGGAATACGGCTGAAATGGTGATTGATTCAATTAACTGTGACCTTCTAGCGTTAAAATAATTATCAATTTCTAATGTGACATCTTACGGTAACACTCTGCCCTTGCTCTGGAACTTGCATTTCCGGCTTGCTTGGGTATACTGCGCTGCTTACAGCAATATTTATCCTGAGTGTCCCAATGAATCCTGAAAACCTTACCGCTTTAGAAAAAAAGCAATTTGCTAAACTGCAAAAAAAACTGCGCCACGAAACAGGTAAAGCAATCGTAGATTATAATATGATTGAAGATGGTGACAGAGTCATGGTTTGTTTGTCTGGTGGTGCTGATAGTTTTACAATGCTTGACATTTTAATTCAATTACAAGCAGCTGCACCGATTAGTTTTGACATTATTGCGGTTAACTTAGATCAAAAACAACCGGGTTTCCCTGAAGATATTCTTCCCCGCTACCTTGAGAATCTTGGAATTGAATACAAAATTGTTCAGAAAGATACTTACAGTATCGTTAAAGATAAGATTCCAGAAGGAAAAACAACGTGTAGTCTTTGTTCTCGTTTACGTCGCGGTATTCTGTATAACGCAGCGGTAGAATTACGTGCAACCAAACTTGCTCTTGGCCATCATGCTGATGATATCGTTGAAACATTATTTTTGAATATGTTTCATGGTGCTAAAATGAAAACAATGCCACCAAAACTAATTTCTGACGATAAGCGTAATATTGTTATTCGCCCACTTGCATATTGCCGCGAAGCAGATATTAAAGCTTACTCAGCCTTTAAAGCATTTCCTATTATTCCTTGTAACCTATGTGGTTCACAAGAAAACTTACAACGCCAAGCGGTTAAAGCAATGCTAGCACAGTGGGATGAAGCAAACCCTGGTCGTGTGAATAATTGCTTTAATGCCATTCGCAACATAGTGCCAAGTCACCTTGCTGACACCAATGTATTTGATTTTGTAAATATGGATTTAGAACGCGCTGATGAGTTAACTGAATTTGATACAGCGTTTGATAATGAAATTGAAATGGTCTCTGTTGAAAAATCTAAAACAGGTGTAGAAAACTTTGACCCAAACGACGCTATTACTGTTGTTGAATTATAGAGTTTTCTAATTTTAGAAATAAAAAAGCACTGCATCACTGCAGTGCTTTTTTTTATTCAATTTTTAACTTATTTAATTTTATTCTCTAATTCAGAGTCAATCAAATTTCAGTTAGCGGTACGATACGTAATGGTTGCTTACTGAATCTGATTCCAGCAATTTTATCGTGAATAATTTCATCCTGAGATAACGAAATTTGTTTACCGCTTTTAAATAAATTACCGCTGGTGGTATAAGCATCGACAGGCTCATCAAAAATAAATTGTACGCCCACAGTTGCAGGTAAATTCATTCGACCAAAATAACCGGCCATATTCCCTAAAAACAGATCAAACTCTTCAATTTGCCTCACTAAAGATAAAGTTGAATATTCTGTACTGTTATTTTCTGCCGCCATAATTTGGAACGCAAGGTCACACGACGCTTTATCTGTCACGTTCACGTGCAGTTTTGCTTTATTGTCACGTAGTTCTTTATCGTAAGGGAGCAGCAGCTCTGAATCAGACCCAATTTCAACATCAGTAATAGCGCCTTCGAAATTAATAAATGCATTTTCGATCTGGCAATGTTTACCTGTCTGACTATTATTAAGGAAAACACCAATTTTTGTATTAACGTACTGTTCTTTTTTACTATTTTTTATTCTGTTATAAAAACCATCATAACCAACGACTAATTCTTGGGCGCTTAAAGAAGGGACAAGGAGACTTGAAAGAAGCACCACTTTTATGAAATGGTTATTAAACATGATCTGTTCCTTAATAAATAAGTAAAAGTAAGGGGGTATTATTGTCTCGCTGATTATACCTAAAATAAGTCATAAATTAGAGCATATATTTCGACTTTATCACTTTTAAAGTTTTAAAAATGACCTGAATATGTTTTAAACGCATTATTTTTATTGAAGTGCAAATTTATGCTTCATTTCTGTGAACTATAGCATTAGAATTCACGTAAATTGTTCATCTTATTCGATTAGATGGACCTCTTATCATTTAGGTTTATTGATGCTTAATAAAAATCAAAACTCAATCATTAGACTTGCTAACGCAAAAAAGTCATTTGATAACAAACTTATTATTAATGATTTAACATTAGATATTTATGATGGTGAATTTGTCACAATTTTAGGCCCTTCTGGCTGTGGCAAAACAACGGCATTACGTGTGCTTGCTGGATTAGAAACGCTTGATAGCGGTGATGTATACCTTGAAAATACATGCATCACAAATGTTCCAGCAGAAAAGCGTAATACCAATACCGTTTTCCAAGGCTATGCACTGTTCCCCCACATGACAGTGTTTGAAAATATAGCCTTTGGTTTGCGTATGAAAAAAATTGCGGAATCAGAAATCAAACAACGTGTTGATGATATTCTTGCCATCGTAAAGCTAACCGATTTTAAAGATCGCCAGCCAGCTCAACTTTCAGGTGGTCAACAGCAACGTGTGGCAATTGCACGAGCAGTGATTAATCAGCCAAAAGTACTGTTATTGGATGAATCGTTAAGCGCATTAGATTATAAGCTACGTAAAGAAATGCAGAACGAGCTTAAAATGTTGCAACGAAAGCTAAACATTACCTTTATATTCGTTACGCACGATCAAGAAGAAGCATTAACAATGTCTGATCGTATTATTGTAATGAACAACGGGAACGTTGAGCAGATCGGTACACCTCGAGAAATTTATGAAACGCCGATTAACTTATTCGTGGCTAAGTTTATTGGTGAAATAAATATATTCCCTGGTGCTATTGAATCATGCCTAGGCGAAGGTAAATACATTGCCAATGTGCATGGCTGTCAGTATACGATTTCAACAGCGCTATTGTTAGAACTCGATCAACAAGTCCATATTTTACTACGACCAGAAGATTTAAGAATTAAAGAAATAGACGCTAAAGCTACGTCTGCACAGATTACAGGGCATATTATCGAACGAAATTACAAAGGAATGACACTGGATTCGGTTATCCGCTTAGATTCAGGTGAAAGAGTACAAATTAGTGAATTCTTTGACGAAGATGATCCAGATTTTGACCATAGCCTTGGACAGAAAGTTGCTGTTTCCTGGGTTGAAAGCTGGGAGGTTATCTTAAAAGATGAATAATTCGTCGCTTTTTAAGCGTTTCTCTATTGGGCTTTTACTTGTTTGGTTAAGTGTTTTCGTATTGGTACCTAACTTCATGATTATCGTCACCAGTTTTTTGACACGCGATGATGCAAACTTAATAAGCTTAACTTTTACGTTAGACAACTATGTACGTTTATTTGATCCCTTGTACTTTAAGGTATTAAGTCACTCCGTGTATATGGCGAGTATAGCAACGTTTATCTGCTTAATTATTGGTTACCCTTTTGCTTATACGATAGCCCAGTTACCTAAAAAAGTACGACCAGTGTTGTTATTCCTAATTATTGTACCGTTTTGGACAAATTCATTAATTAGAACATACGGAATTAAGATCTTATTAGCTAAAAAGGGTCTACTTAACGCTTTATTACTCAATTTACATATCATTGATAAGCCGTTAAAGCTGATGTACACCGAGTTTGCAGTCATTTTTGCTTTGGTCTATATATTACTGCCATTTATGATTTTACCTTTGTATTCGAGTATTGAAAAAATAGATAAAAGCTTGATTGAAGCTGCGAAAGATCTTGGCGCATCTAAGTTTACGACTTTTTTAAAAGTGGAATTGCCTTTGACAATGCCGGGGATTATCGCAGGTATGTTATTAGTATTTTTACCTGCCATGGGGATGTTTTATATTGCAGATCTTGTCGGTGGAGCTAAAAACTTACTGATTGGTAATACAATTAAAACACAATTTTTGAATATTCGGGATTGGCCGTTTGGTTCTGCTGCAAGTATCACCTTAACAGTGTTCATGGCAGGCTTACTACTTTTCTATTATAAGGTAGGTAAATCGATTAAAAAAAGAGGTAACAATGCTTAAACGTCATATATCTAAAGTATTGTTATTATTAGTATACATATACTTATATACCCCTATCTTTATTTTAATCGGAAATTCGTTTAATGCCTCTAAATACGGCTTAAAATGGAAAGGATTTACGACAACATGGTATGAACTACTTTGGAGTAACGATACATTACTCCAAGCGGCATTTAACTCGATAACCATTGCTGTTTTTGCATCATCAATTGCCGTCGTTATAGGTACATTGGGTGCTGTGGCTTTATTTAAGCATCAGTTTAAAGGTAAAAAGTTTATATCTGGGCTACTCTTTGTTGTGATGATGTCTCCCGATATTGTGATGGCGATTTCATTATTAGCTTTATTTATTATACTTGGTTTAGATCTTGGCTTTGCTACCTTACTTATCGCTCACATAACCTTTTGTATCCCGTTTGTTGTCATCACGGTTTACAGTCGTTTAAGTAATTTTGATAACGCGATATTAGAAGCCGGTAAAGATTTAGGCGCAAGCGAAGCAACAATCTTTAAACGTATTATTTTGCCCATTGCGAAACCAGCCATTATTGCGAGTTGGTTATTATCATTTACCTTATCGCTTGATGATGTAATTGTGAGTTCGTTCGTGACGGGGCCTAGTTTTGAAGTACTCCCATTGAAGATATATTCAATGGTTAAGGTTGGTGTTTCGCCAGAGGTTAATGCACTAGCTACTGTTATGATTTTAATATCGATTTCGTTTGTTATTGCCGCAGCCCTTATTAATAAAGGTGAAAAGTAGATTCTCTAGCATCGCTTTTACTTGTTATGCAGCCTTGTGCTGCTGTTGTTTACTATTAAATAAAAAGAAGAAGTCAAATTACTATGTTTAAATCAACCGTAAAGTGTATAGCCGCTGCCCTACTTTTTAGTAACTCAGCCTACGCAACAACCATTAATTTTTATAACTGGTCTGAATATATCCCGCCAGGCCTATTAGCTCGTTTCACTGAAGAAACAGGTATTAAAGTTGTTTATTCAACGTATGAATCCAACGAGTCAATGTACGCGAAATTAAAAACATATGATAAGAATGGTTATGATCTTGTTGTACCATCAACGTATTTCATTAGTAAAATGACAAAAGAAGGCATGCTTCAAGAAATCGATCATAAGAAGCTGACTAATTTTGGCAACCTAGATCCATCTCTATTAAACAAAGAATACGATTTAGGCAATCGTTATAGTATCCCATATATCTGGGGCGCTACAGGTATTGGTGTGAACACTGCAGATATTGAATTAGCATCTGTAACAAGTTGGACAGACTTATGGGATCCTAAATGGGAAGGTCAGCTATTATTAACAGATGATGCCCGTGAAATATTCCACATGGCATTAAAAATACAAGGTCATTCAGCGAATACACAAAACGAAGAAGAATTAGCACAAGCATATGAGTTATTAAAAAAACTAATGCCTAACGTACTTGTATTTAATTCTGACACCCCGGCTAATCCGTATATCGCAGGTGAAGTTGAATTTGGTATGATTTGGAATGGCAGCACGTATATGGCGCAACAAGAAGATAGCGACATTACGATGGTATATCCAAAAGAAGGTGCTGTTTTTTGGATGGACAGCTTAGCAATTCCAAAAAACGCAAAGAACGTTGATGCAGTACATAAACTTATCGACTTTTTATTACGTCCAGAAGTTGCAGCTGAAGTCGCTTTAGAGATTGGTTATCCAACACCCAACAAGGCAGCTAAAAAATTACTACCAAAAGCGTTTACCGAAAACAAGATCGTATTCCCTGATGCAGAAACAATTGCAAACGGTGAGTTCCACTCTGATGTTGGTGAAGCGAATATCATTTACGAACGTTATTACGAAAAGTTAAAAGCGCAAAACCTGTAAGGTTATCCGCGATTTAGAACTGATAATAGATAATAAAAAGGTGCATCATATATGCACCTTTTTATCGCGTTTAATTCGAATTTATTATTTTAAAAGAACTGTTTATCTCTCGCCATTAATTCATCTACTAACTCTCTCACTTCATCAGTTGCATTACCAATTCGGTGTTCTTGAAAATTATCCGAGATATGCGTTGAGTCTAAATTGATTTCGATAGTATGTGCACGTACTTTATGTGCTTCATTGACAAAATCAGCCGCTGGGTAAACAGAGCCCGAAGTCCCGATAGCAATAAAGAGGTCAGCCGTGCTTAATGATTTATAAATATCATTCATAAATAAAGGCATTTCATTAAACCAGACAATATGTGGACGAAGATTACCAGGTTCTTTGCAACACGGGCATTTTAATGTCTTATTTAATTGCTTGTAGGGGAATAGTTTATGTGTCTTTTCACAACGTGCTTTGACTAACTCGCCATGCATATGAATAACATTTTTCGCGCCACCACGTTCATGTAAATTATCTATATTTTGCGTGATAATACTGACATTACCAGAATAGTTGTTTTGTAATTCAGCTAATGCTATATGTGCATCATTAGGCTGAACACTAGGCAATGATAATTGATTAAATCGTTGATTATAAAAACTATAAACTAACTCAGGATCTCGACGATAACCATCTAGAGTGGCAATATCATCAATGTGATGCTTAGCCCATAATCCATCACTTGCACGGAATGTTTCAATACCTGATTCAGCAGAAATACCTGAACCCGTAAGGATTACTATGTCGTTATAGTTGTCGAACATTTAACTTCTCTTTGTAATAAATCTTGTATTAACCATATCATTTTTGTGCCTTTTCCGCACGATGAAATACTTATTTTAGATGATTTTTTTATGTTATGTGATACGTATTTATGCCGGATAATTGGGGTGTTATTAAACGATATAATCGCCGCTAACTATATGGGAAATTTATATAAATAAGGAGTTATATGATTACCGAGAGTGGCATAATTGAAATGATAAAACCTGATTGGGCAGTCCTGCCGACCACCACAATCAGTTACGGAATGATTATTTTTTTTTCGCTACGGCTTTTTTAACGCGTTTGTTTGATACTTTTTTTGCCGTTTGTTTAACCGCGACAACTACTTCACTCGCTTCTTTTACAACGGGATTACTTGTTGTCGGTGCGACAACTTCAGCGACAGTTTCAACAGCAGTTGTAACTTGAGCCGAAACACTTGCCACTTTTTCCGTTACAGCAATCTCTACTTTTTCGACAACATCTTTAATCGCTTCAACTTCTACGATGACTTCTTTGTTTTGCTGTATTTTAGCATCTGCAAGTGCTTTTTCGATTTGATCAATTTTATCCATAATGCTATCGAATGCATTAACATCAATGTGCGTTAAAGTCGTAACCGCCTTATGTACTTTATCTTGTAACGCATCTGTAGCACATTGACTTGCTGATGTTAATTTGTCTTTTTGAGACGTAAGAGTTTGTGTTGTGTCAGCTTCTAACTTACGACCTCGTTCAACTAATTCATCGAAGATTGATTGGCTTTTAGTTACAGTATTTGATGCTGATTGATAACCTTTATCATAAGCACCTAAACCTGCTAACCAGATGTTACGTGTGATTTGATCTTTTGCAGACCATGCTTGTTTTGCTGCAGTAATTACTTTCGACATAAGAAACCCTTTTTGAAGCCGCTAATACAATATAAAATTTATGATTTATATATTATCGAGGGAAATTAGAAGTTACATTCCAAAATTTCAGTTACTTAAGCCTCCTCTCACACTATAAATGACTTTTTATTTAACAAGTCTTCAATAAATTACAATTAGATTGAAAATAACCAACATTTAAACTAACAAATTAACTTAAATAGAACTAAAATAGAGCTCTTTTTGCATCTTCCAGAATATAACCATGCACAGTCAGATATATAAGCTTCAAATAAATTTTATTATTAAACTCGGGCTAGCCTTACATCGTTGTGGTGCAACAAGTTATAGAATTGAAAACCATTTAACTAATTTAGCAAAATTCTGGCATATTGAAGCAAGTTTTCTTGTCACACCGACTGCATTTACATTCATATTTTCAAGTAATCCAGATGAACAGCATACCCATATCGTTCGTGTTAAACCTGCAGGTAACGACCTTGGTAAACTAGCAACAATTGATGAAATAGTTGAAAAGGTCGTCGACTCCCAAGTGACACTGGATCAAGCAATTGAGTTATTGGTTGAAGCAAAGCAACAACCTGGCTTTTATGGCGTAAAAACTGAAGCGCTTGGTTGGTGTGTGACTGGTGGCGCATTTGCAATGCTGCTGTCAGATTCAAGTTTAGATATAATAAGCTCATTTTTCTTTTCTTTTCTTGTCTTCATTTTATACAAACTGTCTGCGAACTCGTCACGGCTAGCTTCAATTGTAGAATTTTTTGCACCTTTTATCTCCGCTATTTTGGCGTGTTTCATCGCCAGTCTCGAAGTGAATATCAATGTTCCCTTTGTCATATTATCGTCAGTTATTATTTTTATTCCCGGATTAGCAATTACTGTCGCGCTAAGTGAGATCGTAAACAAAGATTTGGTTTCAGGTACTTCCAAGTTAGTTGATGCAATCATGTTACTGTTTAAACTCTATTTCGGCGCTTTACTTGGTATAACATTAGGCAACCTGATTTGGACCATTGACCCGCTAGTGCTTGATGTGAGTTACTCGTTACCCGATTGGAAAAACTACATCGCTGTCGTAGCGCTATCAACAGGTCTTGTCGTTGCGTTTAATGTGCATAAGTCTGACATGTTTTGGGGGATTTCAGCAGGTCTTATTGCTTATGTTGTTAGTACCTTTGCTGCCCAATACTTAGGTTTCACTTTAGGTACTTTTGTCGGTTCTTTCACCGTTGGTTTGTTTAGTAATATATATGCGATTATTAAAAACAGACCCGCATCAATCGTGTTGATCCAAGGTATTGTATTGTTAGTTCCTGGTAGTAGAACTTATATGGACTTAAATACTTATATTTCAGGACATGAAATATTAAATAATATTAATGACAGTGGTTTTGTTTTCATGATCTTTATTGCGATCCTTGCAGGGATGATTTTAGCAAATGCTATATTACCTGCTAAAAAGAGTTTGTAACATTATTAAACAGTAAACAACTGTATAAACATCCAGATACTCATGCTATGATTATGGCATGAGTATTTTTTATAGTTAAATCATGGCCAAAACTCCCAAAACAAAAATAAGTTTCCTCTGTTCAGAATGTGGCGCTAACTTCCCTCGTTGGCAAGGCCAGTGCAACGCTTGTAAAGCATGGAACACGTTAGCTGAATTCAAAGAACCTACATTACCGAGTCAACAACGTGCAATCGCATCTCAAGGTGGTTATGCCGGTACAATCGGTAATACCGTTAAAAAGATGTCTGAAGTATCACATGTAGCATTAAATAAAATTGATACTCAGATTGGTGAATTAGACCGTGTACTAGGTAACGGTCTAACAGTTGGCTCTATCGTGTTAATTTCTGGTGATCCTGGTGCTGGAAAAACGACGATATTGACACAGCTCTCTGCTAATCTCAGTAAGCAAATGGTTTCGATGTACTGTACTGCGGAAGAAAGCTTAGAGCAATTCAAAAGCCGAGCGATTGAACGCTTAAAAATCGATTTTGTCGAAGAAAACTTACTACTGATGTCAGAATACATCGTTTCTAACATTATGGAGCGGGCTTTAGAGGCTAAAGTTAAATTTTTAATTATAGATTCGATCCAAGCTTTAGAAAGTGAACATTGTAACGGCAGTGCGGGCTCCGTCAGCCAAGTTAAGGGCTGTGCTCAAGAACTCAGTCGATTTGCCAAGCAGCATGGTATTACCCTTATAATTATTGGTCACGTAACCAAAGGCAGTGACTTAGCGGGCCCAAAAACCCTCGAACATATTGTTGATACCCTGCTCCACATTGAAGTTAATGACAGTATTATTCGTACAATACGTGCAAGTAAAAACCGTTTTGGTGATGTAGACCAAGTAGGTATCTTCCAAATGCACAGCAAAGGCATGCTCTCTGTCGATAATCCGAGTAAGTTGTTCCTGTCTGGTGCCGACGAGCACGTAGCTGGCTCTGCAATTACTTGTATTCGTGACGGCAATCGTAATTTATTGCTTGAAGTACAATGTTTAGTATCTGAATGTGAAGCAGAAAATCAACAACGCGTGAGTATTGGTCTTAGTTTTAATCGATTAAAAATGATCACTGCAGTTCTGCGTAAACACGGACGAATTAAACTGTTCCATGATGTTTATGTTAACTTGGTTGGTGGTTTGAAACTGCCAGAAACAGACACGAGTGCTGATTTAGCGATTGCAGCATCGCTAATAAGCTCACTGAATGATAAAGAAATGTCTCGTAAACACTGTTTTATGGGAGAAATATCGCTTAGTGGTGAAGTTAGACCAATTAACGGTGGTGTTCCTCGCGTTAATGAAGCAATTAAACACGGTTTTGACGTGATCTATATTCCGAAAGCAAACTACCACAAATCAATGGAAGATAAAGGCGTTAAAATAATACAAATCGAGAAGATTGGTGATCTTTTAGAAGCTCTTAACTAACATCCTACCTAGCCTTTGATGATTTAACGCTATTGCGTGGCTTAAGTCTTAGCGTTAAATTAAAGCCTGCGATTATTTAAATTGATAAATACATTTGCATGATGGTCTAAACTATTAGTGGTGTTATTAAAAACGACGACCTCTCTCTGGCTTTAAGATATTCAGGGGCTGTGCTGCCCCTGAATATCTTCATGTTTTTACAACTACAGTTTAAACGTTATAATATGGTCTTCTAAATCACCCGCTTGTGATTCAGCAACCGCTTTACCACGAATAGAATAACCTAATTTATGCATCTCAGATTGGCTTCCGGTAATTAACGGATGCCATTCAGGAATATCGTTCCCTTCGAGTAAACGCTTGTAAGAACAAGATTCAGGTAACCAATGGAATGCATCTATATCATCTAATGTCACTTTAAAACAATCCGAAACATACTTAAAACGTTTCTCGTATTTCTTGCAACGACACGATTTAGTATTTAATAATTCACAAGCAACATTTGTGAAATGTATTTCATCCGTATCATCTTCAATAATTTTATGTAAACAACATTTACCGCAACCATCGCAAAGTGACTCCCACTCTGCATTAGTCATTTTAGCGAGTGTTTTAGTCTGCCAAAATTTTTCTACCATTTCATTAATCTCTAAATAATCTCGCAGCCGAACTTATAACGGTTTGCTAGCGTTAATGCAAGTTTATCTCCACTATTAAGCACTCCGACACCAGCTGGTGTTCCAGTGAGTACTATATCACCGGGTAACAATGTAAAGCAGGCTGTTATTTCTGTGAGTAAGGTTTCTATTGAACGCATCATTTTAGCTGTATCACCTTGCTGCCGAGTTATACCATTAACACTTAAACTAAACTCAAGTTGATTCAGATCGTTAAATTCATTGAGCGGAATGAATCTAGATATAGGGCACGAATAATCAAACGCTTTTGCCCGCTCCCACGGCTGGCCTTTTTCTTTGAGCTTTGATTGCAAGTCCCTTAATGTTAAATCAAGTCCAAGCCCTACCCCCCATATCATTTCTGCGATATTAATATCATCACCACGCTGAATAGGTGTGCTTATTAATAGAGCAACTTCAAGTTCATTATGGCATTCGCCAAGTCCTGTTGGTAATAGTAATGGCTTATCAAGACTAATTAACGCTGTTGCTGGCTTCATGAATAATAATGCTTGTTCAGGGACTTCGTTATCAAGTTCACGAATGTGATCGAGATAATTTCGGCCGATACAAACAACCTTACCTACGGGTAAGTTTAACGTTTTGTTGTTGATATTTTCATGCTTATAAATGGAGTAACTCATTTTCAATCCTTGAATTTGATCGCATCTGACAAATGTGCGACAGAAGTAGCAAAGTAATCAGAACGATTCCAACGCATAATACTTCTATAGTTGTTATAAACTAAATAGACACGGCCACCTTCACCGTCAGGCATAATAAGAGATGCATCCAGATCAACTTTAGGCAAGTTGTTTCCTTCGTAAGTCCGTATACCGAGCGACTGCCATTCATTTAATTTCTTTGTTAACTTGAGGCCTGATACTTGAGCATCATAATTATCAGGTAGCAGTACCTGTCGCCCCCAAGTATAAGTATCATCCCATTTGGCTTGTTTTAGATAGTTGGCAGCAGAGGCCAAAGCATCAGCTGTATTGTTCCAAATATCCTTTTTGCCATCCTTGTTATAATCAACAGCATACGCATTAAATGAAGATGGCATGAATTGAACTTGCCCCATTGCACCAGCCCATGATCCTTTCATGTCAGCGGCTGTAATATGGCCTTCATCAATAATTTTTAATGCAGCAAAGAATTCTTTTTTGAAAAATGTTTCACGTCTTCCGTCATATGCAAGTGTCGCGAGTGCAGATAATGTAGAGAAGTTTCCAGTATAATTACCGAAATTTGTTTCAACCCCCCACAGCGCGACAATGAATCTAGGTTGAACACCGAAATCTTTCCCTATTCTTTCTAATAGCGCTTTATTTTCCAGGAATAATTTACGCGCTTTCGCTATTTTCCATTCAGGAACAGCTCTAGGAATATACGCATCAAGTGTTATTTTTTGACGTTCAGGTTGCGCTTTGTCATGTACGATTGTTTTTTTTCTATAGTTAATACTACTGAATGCATCATTAACAGTTTGCTCACTGACCCCTAGCAATTCGGATTCAGTGCGTAAGGTAGATAGGTATTCATCGAATGTCGGCTTGGCAGACACGGCCGTTGAACTAAAAGCTAATAACACTAACCCTGCTAATTTCATTATATCTCCTTATGCGCTCTGTAAATGACGTGCTATTTATTTTCATCACGCCATTTTTTATATTCATCAAGATGATTTACAGGCGGTGGTGGCATCTGTAAATAAAATCCCGTTGTTGTTAAGTTCTCTAATACATTTTTAGTGTCAGCAAATTGTAACTTTCGAGTTTCGGTCAAATTCATCGTGACAACTAACTTAGGTTGACCAAACATACCTAATAAAGTTTCAGGAACTTGACTAAAATCGTCACGACGAGAAATAAATAAATACATCTCTTCTTTTTTATTTGTTTTATAAATTGAACACAGCATTGTTTTTCTCTTTAGTTATGAACTTGCCTATTTTGCGAGTAAAATATAACATGGCATAATGAATTATCTAAGTGCTATAACGATAAATGCTAAAAGCAGGCATGAAAACTAAGCAACCAGGGAAAAATGATGGCAGATCAGTCAATAAAATTTAAAGGGACTAGCTTTACACTTTCAGTTATTCATATAGAGAATGATGCTGCAATGGCTAATCTTCATTCCTTTATTGCCGACAAAGTATGCCAAGCCCCTGCATTCTTTAAATCTGCACCGGTGGTTGTTAATGTGGCAAACTTAGCCGAAGATATTGATTTTCAAGCTATTGAACAAGTTATCACCAATAATGGCATGAATCTTGTTGGCATTGAAGGTTGTAAAACGGCGGAACAAAAACTAAGTGTACGGGAAGCAGGCCTTTCTGTTATCTCCAATACAGCTAAAAATAATACAAGCACATTAGTATCTGCTTCAAAAATAAAACCAGAAATTCAAACAGTTATTGTTGAAAAATCTGTAACTAAGACCATAGTTCATAAAGGACAGATACGATCTGGGCAACAAATTTATGCTCAAGATGCTTCATTAACAGTGTTGGGGAACATTAGTGCAGGTGCTGAAGTGATTGCAGATGGTTCAATCCATATATATGGTGCATTACGTGGCCGTGCAATAGCTGGCGCGAAAGGTGATGATAGCGCACAGATTTTTTGTAATAAATTAGACCCGGAATTATTATCAATTAATGGCACTTATATTTTAAGTGATGCAGTGCAATCGGAATTTTTAAATACCCAAGCACAAATAAATTGTATTAATAACAAATTAGAAATTACAAAGTTCGATTAAATTCAAGGAATTAAAATGGCTGAAATTATTGTCGTAACATCCGGCAAAGGTGGCGTAGGTAAGACGACTACAAGTGCCGCTATTGCAACTGGATTAGCAATGCGAGGAAAAAGAACTGTTGTTATCGATTTCGATATCGGCTTACGTAATTTAGACTTAATCATGGGCTGTGAACGCCGTGTGGTTTATGACTTCGTTAATGTAATAAATGGTGAAGCAAACCTATCGCAAGCATTAATCAAAGATAAACGTGTAGCGAACCTAAATATTCTACCTGCGTCACAAACTCGTGACAAAGATGCGCTAACAAAAGAAGGCGTTGGAAAAGTATTAGACCAACTTGCTGAGAATCATGATTACATTATTTGCGATTCACCTGCAGGCATCGAAGCTGGCGCTATGATGGCATTATACTTTGCAGATATAGCTGTTATCACCACGAACCCTGAAGTATCGTCTGTGCGCGATTCAGACCGTATTATTGGTATGTTACAAAGCCGTTCACGTCGAGCAGAGCAAGGTCTAGAACCGATTAAAGAGCATTTGCTTATTACTCGCTACGTACCTGAACGTGTTGCACGTGGCGATATGTTAAGTGTTGAAAACATCACTGAAATTTTAGCCGTACCGCTTGCTGGTGTCATCCCTGAATCGGGTGCCGTATTAAAAGCATCGAACTGTGGTCAACCTGTGATCCTTGATACAGAAAGTGATGCTGGACAAGCATACGCAGATACTGTTGCGAGAATTTTAGGCGAAGAGCGCGAATTTCGTTTTCTTGAAGTAGAAAAGAAAGGTTTTTTAAGCAGAATCTTTGGAGGTTAAATGTCGTTACTTGATTATTTTCGCACATCTAAACCGGATGTGTCATCTGCTAATTTAGCGAAAGATCGCTTACAAATAATTGTTGCACATGAACGTAACTTACGTGACAACACGCCTGATTATTTACCACAGTTAAAGCTGGATATACTTGAAGTGATCAAAAAGTATGTTGCCGTAACATCAGATCAAGTTCATGTACAACTTGACCAAAGAGATAACAACCTTTCAGTTTTAGAACTAAACGTGACTCTCTCTGAAGACCACTAAGAATTAAGCAAGTGTACAACACCATGTACACTTGCTATTACTTATTACTTATTACTTATTACTTATTAGCCATTAAACCTTCGAACAAGCTATTACCTATCAGCTCAGCTCGCCAATTACTTAATAAAATAGGTTTACTACCGACAGCACGCTCAGCCTCAGTCAATTTCCACACCCAGTTTAATAATTCGTTGATGATTTTCTTTGAACCAATTAGCTCCGCTGGAATATTCGTTTTTTCAGCCACTACAGCAATCTTATTACGTATTCCTAGCACTATTTTTTTATAGCCTGGATAATCAGAAATTCGCGTTAACGGTTCAGGTAATGCTTCATCAGAAAGACTTTGAGCTTGTTTAACAAGATCGATGATCTGTTTACCGTGACGTTTAATCTCGATAGGAAGCAGCCCTAACTGATTTAAATCCCGTAATGATTTAGGCTGCTGCTTTGCAACTTCCAGAAGGTGGGCTTCTTTAACTACAAAATTAACCGCCATATCACGATTAACCGCATTGTCCTCTCGCCACTCAGCCAGCGCTTGTAAGGTTGCAAGTTCACGAGGTGATAGAAATGATGCGTTTTTGAATTGTTTATAGACTGTTTTAGGGTTCTTGTTAACCATCTTACGACGACGTAAGTTATCTAGCTCTTGCAAATAAAAATCGTAATAGCCAAGTTCATCAAGTTTGGATTTTAATTCATGCCAACATGGCAGTAAATGATACACATCAGCAGCGGCATAACTTAGCTGCTTAGTTGTTAATGGCCGTGCTAACCAGTTAGAACGAGATTCACCTTTATCTAACGTGATATTTTGAAATTCAGAAACTAAGCCACCAAAACCGAGGGAAGAACCAAGTCCACAAAATGCTGCTGCAATTTGTGTATCATGAAAAAAATCAGGAAATTTGTTTGCAACAGTCATGAATACATCGAGGTCTTCAGAACAAGCGTGAAGAACAACGGGTTGACGGTCGAGGAGTTGCCATAATGCGCTTAGATCATCAATCGCGAGTGGATCGACTAAATAGGTTTCAGTACCGTTATATAACTGAAACAATCCTAAAATTGGGTAATAAGTACGCTGTCTGATAAACTCAGTGTCGATAGCTAAAATTTCAACTTCCGCACATTGAGCTATCATCTTCTGCAATGTTATTTGATCTTCAACTAAAATATATTCCACTTATAACCTCAAAAAAAAGCCACTTTCTTACAATTTAGAAAGTGGCTTAATTTTAGCGAAATATATTACTAATTATAAGTGTTTTATTACTTTAAATTAGATCTAGTACTAATCGCGTAATTCACGGCGTAAAATCTTACCTACGTTACTCTTAGGTAATTCATCACGGAATTCAATGATACGAGGAATTTTATACGCAGTAAGGTGCTCACGACAATGCGCAATAATCTCTTCTTTCGAAATTTCACCTTTCTTAACAACAAAGATCTTCACAGTTTCGCCTGATGACTCATGAGGAACACCAATAGCGGCGGCTTCAAGGATGTTGTCATTTAGCGTTAGTACGTCTTCGATTTCGTTAGGGAATACGTTAAAGCCTGACACAAGGATCATATCTTTTTTACGGTCAACGATGTAGAAGAAACCATCTTCATCCATACGAGCGATATCACCTGTGTTTAACCAGCCATCAGCAGTCATCACTTCAGCTGTGTCTTGTGGACGCTGCCAATAACCCTGCATAACTTGAGGACCACGAACTTGCATTTCACCAACTGCGCCAGGTTTTGTTAAAACGCCACCATCTTCATCAATGATACGAACATCCGTCGATGATACAGGTAAACCGATTGAACCATTGTATTCATGTAGATCGTAAGGATTTACAGTTACAAGCGGTGAACATTCAGTTAAACCATAACCTTCAAGTAAATGATTGCCTGTGATTTTTTTCCACTTTTCAGCTACAGAACGTTGAACAGCCATACCGCCACCAACTGAAAGCTTTAATCCAGAAAAATTAATCTTTGCGAATGTGTCATCATTCACAAGTGCATTGAACAAGGTATTTACACCTGTAATTGCAGTTGGTTTATGCTCGTCAATTTCCTTGATTAACGCAGGAAGATCGCGAGGATTAGTAATAAGAATATTCTTACCACCACTCAAGAAGAACAACAAACCATTCACTGTTAATGCAAATACATGATACAGCGGTAATGCCGTAATAACGGTTTCAGTGCCACGGTCAATAATACTACCGTATGCACCTTCTGCCTGTAATACGTTAGCAAGCATATTTTTGTGCGTTAATACTGCACCTTTAGATACACCAGTAGTACCACCTGTATATTGAAGGAAGGCAATATCATCAAAACCAGTTTCAACTTTAGCAAAATTCATTGAACGACCTTTATTCAACACACGGTTGAATGAGATCGCATTTGGTAAACTAAACTTAGGTACCATTTTCTTCACGTACTTAACAACTAAGTTTGTGATAACAGCTTTAACTGGAGAGAACAGGTCGCCTAACTGCGTCAAAATCACATGTTCAACAGGTGTATCTTTAATCACCTTTTCTAACACACTTGCAAAGTTTGAGATGATGACAATTGCTTTAGCACCGGAATCATTTAACTGATGTTTTAATTCACGCGGTGTATATAAAGGATTTACATTAACAATTACTAAACCCGCACGTAATACACCAAATAAGGCAATTGGGTATTGAAGTAAGTTTGGCATCATTAACGCGACACGGTCGCCTTTATTTAATTTAAGCTCGTTTTGAAGGTAAGCTGCAAAAGCACGAGATTTTTCTTCGATTTCACCATAAGTTAATGAGCAACCCATATTTACATATGCAGGGTTACTACTAAAATTTTGAACTGTTTGATCGAATATATCGTTCAAAGAACGAAATGAACCAAAATCAATTTCTGCGGGAACATTTTCCGGGTATCTATTTAACCAAACCTTTTCCACCTTACCACTCCTTTTTATTTAACTTTTTAATTTAACAAAACAACTAATTTTTATTAATCCATTTATAACCATTAGCCGCTATTGATGAAATTATTATTGTGAATCGATCTTAATTGATTAACACTCAATTAACAAATGAAATATCTATAATACACGTTTATTTAAATCTTCATTATTTAGAATTAGGTAATATAAACTCTATCTTTATCGATTAAATAAACTATTATTTTAATTTATCAACAAATTTAATGATTGCATTTGCAGTTTCAACAGAATTATCCATATGAACATGATGCCCACCTGCAAGAGTCAAAATATCAAAATGTTCTTTATTGAATATACTTAATTTTAATTTTTCAGTAATTAAAGGATAACCTTTATCACCAACGATAATAAGGCACCTCGTTGATATAGAAGATAAAACATTTAAAATCTGTAACTCACTGAGCCGGACTAAAGAACGCGCCTTTAATTTAGGATCTGATCGCCAGATTATATCCTTTTCCCTAATAATTAAATTTCTTCTACATATAAATACAGCATTTTGCTCCGTCAAATCAGAAACAAAACAACGTGCTTTAACGACCTTTTCCAATGTCAAAGTATTAGTGTCACAACTACCACTTTGGTTGTAATTATAGCGACTTTCTATCCCTTTACGCAATTGGCTTACTGTTTGTTCAGCTTCTGCTGAAATTGCGCCCAACCCTTCAATTAATATTAAACGATTAACAAGCTCTGGAAATGTCGCTGCAAAAATAGAACTGATCATTGCGCCCATTGAGTGCCCGACTATACTGACTGGTCCCCAATGCTGTGTTTTAATTATTTGATAAAGGTCTTCTACCCATTCAATAAAATTGTAATGGCCTACCTTATGATCAGAATAACCATGACCGGGTAAGTCTATAGCAATGAATTGATATGGTAATGAACCATCATCTAAATTACGTTTTAATTCTTCAACAAGAGGGATAAAGCTTGCAGCATTATCTAACCACCCATGAACAGCCAGTAAAATAGGTTTAGACTTATTACCATAGCGTAAACCCGCAATAGTTTTACCGTTGACCTCTATACTAAAGCTATTCATTAGAATTTACTCTCTACCCGGTAGTTTTTTCCAGGTTACTGTATCGCGAACGTAAACAGGCATAGCATCTTCGACTGCAACCGCGTGACCCAGTTCAAACTCAGCCGCTGCAATAGCCAGCATATCCAATGCACTTGGGAACTGTATATCTTCACATACTGTTAGTTGAGCAACCTTTAAATCAGCAAGTTGTTCAGCATAAGTCGACCAACCCGTACCGAGCGTATGGAATGCAGTTTCTGATTTATTAAAATCAGCTAATAGTTGATCAGGCGTAATTACAATTTCCTTATCAACTAATGTCATTACGCCCACTTCATTGAGCTTGTAATGAGCAAAATATATTTCGCCCATACGTGCATCAATTGCCGGTAATACGTCAGTTACATTGTGTAACCGATGAGCACCTTGCGCCATCGCTGCCAGGGTTGAAATTGGTAGCATTGGTAAATCAGCACCAAATGCTAAACCTTGCGCAATTCCCGTACCAATACGAACACCGGTAAAACTACCTGGGCCACGACCAAATGCCAGTGCATCTAAATCGTTTAATTTAATTCCAGCTTCAGTCAATAAGCTATCGACCATAGGCAATATACGCTTAGTGTGCTCGCGTGGACTTTCTAGCTCTCTCACTAATACCTGACCGTTAATGCTCAATGCGGCAGAACAATTTTCTGTTGATGTATCTAGTGCTAAAATATTACTCATAAAATTCACTTTCTAATTGTTAGTTTTCTTAATAAAAGATAAAACGCTATTTATATCTCTGGTTCGTGGCATATCAGGTAAGCTATTGATAAACGTAGCCCCATATCCACGAGAAACGATACGTGTATCACAAATAATAACACACCCTGTGTCTTTGACATCACGGATTAAACGCCCCACCCCTTGCTTTAAATTAATGACAGCCTTTGGTATTTGCAATGCAGAGAAAGGATCTTCACCTTTACGCTGGCAATCTTCGATACGCGCTTGTAAAAGAGGGTCATCGGGTGATGCAAAAGGCAATTTATCAATGATAACACAGCTTAAAGTTTGCCCACGTACATCGATACCTTCCCAGAACGAGTATGTCCCAATAAGTAACGCATTACCGTGTTCAATAAATTGGTCGAGTAAGACTTGTTTATTATCTTGTCCCTGAACAAAAATCGGCATACTTAGCTGTTGTTGCAATAAACTCGCTACTTGTCTAATCATGTAATGACTTGTACATAAGAAAAAACAGCGACCTTTGTTGGCTATAATAATGGGTGCTAATTTTTCAACCAGTATACGGGCTATATTTGGATCATTTGGCTCAGGTATATTACGCGGTACACACAACATTGCCTGGCTTTGATAATCAAATGGGCTTGCCAGAATTAACTCTTCAGCATCTGCTAATCCCATTTGTTGGCGATAATGTGAGAAACAATTATCGACCGCTAATGTCGCAGAAGTAAAAATCCAAGCTGATTTACTTTTTTCTTGTTCAGCGCTAAACCGTTCTGCAATATTAAGTGGCGTTATATTTAAAGTAAAGTTTCGCTTCGTGCATTCGTACCAATAGCTCTCGCCAGTATTATTAACCGCCATTATTTGTTGAAATGTTGCTTTAATTTCCACAACACGATCAAAGCATTGATCGACAAGTTCTGTTCGACCAAGATTAAGCTTGATCACTTCATATATGAAATCGAGTTGATCTTGAAAACGTATGATTGTTTTCATTACCGCTTGTTGAGTGAATAAATGCCGCCAATTGCCACGTCCAGCTTCCATCGAAAAACTCAATCTTAAATCTTGCGTAGCATTCGCTAAACCATTCGCGGCTTTAGTTACTTGTATTGAGTCCTTAAGATCTGTTCGCCCCAAATACTGCACGTCTTTACATAGCGCTTGTATCTGCTTACTGGTGATACTTTTACCAAAATATTCTGAAGCAATGTCTGGTACTTGATGAGCTTCATCAAAAACAATCACATCTGCGTCTGGTAATAGTCGACCAAACCCTGAGTCTTTAACATTCAAATCAGCAAAGTATAAATGGTGGTTAACAACCACGACATCCGCCTCAAGCGCCTTACGGCGAGCTTTTACTAAAAAACAATCTTCATAATCAGGACAATCTCGCCCTAAGCAATTATCATTGGTGGATGTGACTAAGGGTAAGATCTCTGCATCGTCTTTAAGACCGGGTACTGAGCTCATATCACCACTAATAGTGATATTGGACCAACCCTTTACTTTGACATAATCACTTAATATCGTTTGATTTTGATATTGAGTTTCTCGCCCTAACCGCGTTAATCGTTCCGTACATAGGTAGTTATTTCGACCTTTGAGTAACGCCGTTTTTGCCTTACTGTTTAATGCATCAATAATAAAGGGTAAATCGCGATTGAATAATTGCTCTTGAAGATTTTTACTACCAGTACTGATAATTGTTGTTTTATCATTAATCAATGCTGGTATTAGGTAGGCAAACGTTTTACCGGTCCCCGTTTCAGCTTCAACAATTAAATTACCCTTGTTTGTGATCACTAAATTAATGGCTTTTGCCATATCTATTTGTGGTTGACGAGCGGTATAGCCATCGATGACCTTGGCTAAAGCGCCACCCGATAAAAAATATTGCTCTATCACAAACAAGTTTCCATATAATTTTATAAGACAGCATTTAATATCATCACTGGTCGTAATAATCAAATTGATGTTTTATAAAACCGAATTTATGGTTGTTTTTCGACCCTATTTGAGAAACTAACCTCTTTATAGTTTGTTCTTTTTAACAAAATTAATCAGTAATAGTGGCATCACTCTCCACATCTGGTAAAATCGCCGTCAAATCGACAGCAACACCTCGAATCTAGCTAAATTAGTCCAAAGTAACTTGGAAGAGCCTTCAGGGATATTGAAAGAAACTCTTCCAAGTTATTTAGGTGTAAGTTTTATTTAAACGATTAAACTCAATAAGGATAGTTAACAATGAATCTTGCTGATAAAGTATTAGCTGTAAACAATGATTTACCGATCCGTACAGATAAGCCTGTTCATAGCGGTAAAGTGCGTTCTGTTTATTGGTTAACTGAAGCTGACAGTCGTCGCCTAATCGAAGAAAAAGGTTACGATGTAGCGGCGGATGCACCTCTTGCAATTATGGTTATTAGTGACCGTATTTCTGCATTTGAATGCATTTGGCACGGTGAAGGAGGCATGCGCGGTGTACCTGGGAAAGGTGCTGCGTTAAACGCAATTTCAAACCATTGGTTTAAGTCTTTCCGTGAAAACGGTTTAGCTGATAGTCATATTCTTGATATCCCTCACCCATTCATTTGGATCGTTCAAAAAGCAAGACCAGTAATGATTGAAGCAATTTGCCGCCAATACATCACTGGTTCTATGTGGCGCGCTTATAGCCAAGGCGAACGTAATTTCTGTGGTATTGAACTACCTGAAGGTCTAACTAAAGACCAAAAATTACCAGAGCTACTCATTACACCGTCGACTAAAGGTATTTTAGAAGACATACCAGGTGTTCCAGCTGTCGATGATGTTAACATTACTCGCAAAAATATTTCAGATAACTACAAAGCATTTAACTTTAAATCTCCTGATGACATTACTTACTACGAAAAGTTACTAAAAGAAGGCTTTAACGTAATCAGTAATGCATTAGCGGATGTTGATCAAGTATTTGTCGATACTAAATTCGAATTTGGCTATGTGACAGACAGTAAAGGTCAAGACAAGCTTATCTATATGGATGAAGTTGGTACACCAGATTCATCGCGTATTTGGGATGCAGCAGCTTTCCGTGAAGGTGATGTGATTGAAAACTCAAAAGAAGGTTTCCGTCAGTTATTACTTAACCACTTCCCTGAACCGGATATTTTACTCAATAAAAACAGAATGGATGAACGTTTAGCGCTTGCTGAACATAATGTATTACCGACATCAGTATTAATGTCTGTTTCTGAAACGTATCTAAATATTGCAGAAAAGATCACTGGCGAAAAGATTATTTTATCTGATAATCCAAAAGCTGAAATTATTGAAATATTACGTAACGATTATAATCTTATCGACTAATATTATTCATACAAAAATGTATAGTATTAAACGAAAAGCAATAATATAACTCATTCTAGAGCTGTTCACCAAAAGTGCACGGCTTTTTATTTTCGCATTCCAGTACCATTATCCCCCCGCCCTTTTTAATATCGAAATCTCTGGCATTAACTTTCGAATCCATACTTCATTATTGATTAAATATGATCAACATCTAACATTAGAGTTATTACTCAACATTATACCAATACCCACTAGTGGGTGCTTACAAGTGAGCGTAGAATGGCCTCAATTAATTTAATTATTGTTGAGGCACACTTCAATCAGCCCCACTCTACATGCAGGTGAAATTATGGATAGCTTTAAAATTATAGAAATAAAAGAAGGCATTTTTGCCAACAATAGCAAACAAGCAGATTCTTTACGAATTGAATTAAAACAGAAAAATAATTTACTAATAAACTTAATGTCATCTCCGGGATCAGGCAAAACAACAACCTTAGTTGCTACGATTAATAAACTTAAAAGTGAAATTAATATTGGTGTTATGGAAGCAGATATTGATTCAGATGTTGATGCTCAAACGATTGCTAAAACTGGCGTCAAAGTGATCCAGTTACACACTGGTGGAATGTGCCATCTCGATGCAGAAATGACGATGCAAGGGATACAAGAACTCGATGCGGAAGGGCTTGATTTAACGATTCTAGAAAATGTCGGTAATTTAGTTTGCCCTGCCGAATTTGACACTGGCGCGGCCAAAAATGTAATGATTCTAAGTGTCCCGGAAGGTGACGATAAACCACTTAAGTACCCTCTCATGTTCTCTATCTGCGACGTACTCCTTATTAATAAAATAGATGCTATGGGTTTCTTTGATTTTGACTTAGAAGCGGCAATTGAACGTGTGAAAAAATTAAATCCAAATATTAAAGTATTTCCAATTTCAGCTAAAACTGGCGACGGTATTGAAGACTGGACTAGCTGGCTTCGCAATGAAGTAAACGATTGGAAAAAATAAAAATAATATTTTAGCCTTGGAGACAATGTGATGGGAAAAGACAAAGTTTTAGATCTTGCCAACAAGATCAGTCGTGTTAAACGTGGTTCAAGAGCAGGTATTACGTTTGACGATCCAGAATATAAGATTTATAGCCCTTGGATGTCTGAAGATGTAGCTGAAGTTACTCTTTGCTTAAAATTACGTGAAAAAATGAGCGCATCCGACGTTGCAGCCGCTTGTGGTCGACCCGTAGAAGAAGTGGCGATACTACTTTGGGAATCTGCAGTTGGTGGGGCTGCATTTATAAATAATGTCGATGGTGTGGACATGTACTGGGTTGATATCTGGGTACCTGGCCACATGGAAATGGTTGTTAATAATAAGGAACTTATTAAAAAGTATCCAGAACTTGGTGCCGCGTTTGATGCTTTCGGTAAGAAAAAAGGTCCTTTAGCAGCGGGGAATATTCCCGTTGGATCCGGTCCAATGCGCGTAATTCCAATCGAAACCTCGATTGACGGAGAAACAAGAAATGCCTCTTATGAAGAAGTGTCTAAATACTTAAATAATAATGACGTATTTTCACTTTCTGATTGCGCATGCCGTACATCTAGAGAAGCGATGAATGAAGGTTGCGGACACCTTAAAGAAGATATCTGTATCCAAATGGGTCATGCCGCAGAATATTACATCCGTACAGGTCGCGGACGAGAAATTTCACGTGATGATGCCATCGAAGTAATCAAAAAAGCTGAAGACAATGGCTTGATGCACAGCATCCCCAATTTAGATGGTTCAGGTAAGACACACGCGATTTGTAATTGCTGTGGTTGCGGTTGTTTTGCAATGAGACTTGCCGAACAGTGGCAAAATCCAGATATGGTGAGATCTAACTATACGGTGAAAATTGATAAAGAAAAATGTGTTGCTTGTGGTGAATGCGTTGAAGTATGCCCTACAAATGCGGTCAAACTTGGCCAGAAACTGTGTTCTCTCAACCCGACTGCAGAAAAAGAACGAGAGCTTCCACACAACACAGAATGGGGTGAAGATAAATTTAACCCTGATTATCGAGAAAACAAACAAATGGTTGATGAAGGCGGTACTGCACCTTGTAAGGCAGGCTGCCCGGCACACATAGGTGTACAAGGTTACATCAAACTCGCATCACAGGGCCAATATACTGAAGCCTTAAAATTGATTAAAATGGAAAATCCATTCCCAGCCGTATGCGGCCGTATCTGCCCAAAATTCTGTGAAGATGATTGTACACGGTGTGATATTGATGGCGCTGTTGCGGTCGATGATATTAAAAAATTCATAGCACAACAGGATATGGATGCAGAAAAACGTTATATCCCTGAAAGTAAGAATGATTACGATAAAAAAATTGCGGTTATTGGCGGCGGTCCTGCAGGCCTATCTTGTGCTTATTACCTTACAATCGAAGGCTACAAGGTCACTGTGTTTGAAAAACAACATGCGTTAGGTGGCATGTTAACGCTGGGGATCCCGTCTTATCGTTTAGAAAAAGACGTGATCAATGCCGAAATTGATGTGCTAAAAGAAATGGGTGTTGAATTTAAAACAGGTGTAGAGATAGGTAAAGACATCTCACTTGCTGAGTTGAGAAAACAAGATTACAACGCATTCTACATCGCAATTGGAGCTCAAGCAGGTCGTTCACTTGGTCTTGATGGCGAAAATGCAGAAGGTGTAATTACTGGTGTTGAATTCTTACGCCACGTTAATCTGGGTGAAAGTACCGACGTTAAAGGCAATGTGATTGTCATCGGTGGTGGTAACGTTGCTATCGACGTCGCCAGAACTGCAACGCGCGTTGGCGCAGCACAAGTGGATATGTTCTGCCTTGAAAGCCGTGAAAACATGCCAGCTCATGCAGAAGAAGTACAAGAAGCCTTGGATGAAGATATTAACGTGAACAACTCTTGGGGTCCAAAGCGTATTGTAACGGAAAACAATTGTGTTGTTGGCGTTGAATTCAGAAAATGTATTTCTGTTTTAGATGAAAACGGTCGATTTAATCCACGTTATGACGAAAATAACACAAAAATTGTTAATGCAGACCACGTACTACTTTCAGTCGGTCAAGCAATGGATTGGGGCAACATTCTTGAAAACAGTAATATTGCATTAAATCCAAATCAAACAATTCCTGCGGATGCAACGACCTATCAAACTGACGAACCCGATGTATTTGCTGGCGGTGATGTGGTGACAGGTCCCCGCTTTGCAATTGATGCTATCGCACATGGTAAAGAAGGTGCTATTTCCATTCACCGTTACGTTCAAAATGGCCAAAGTTTAGTGCTCGGTCGAATTAGACGTGATTATCGTGCTTTTGATAAAACAAACCTTAATCTAGACGGATTTGATGCATCACCAAGACAAAGTATTGCCCACGTGGACGGACAGAAGTCAAAAACAACCTTCCATGACCTACGCGAAACATTCACCGAGGATCAGGTCAAGTTAGAAACAGAGCGTTGCCTTGGTTGTGGTTTGGCAGTAGCAGATGAATTTATGTGTGTTGGTTGTGGTGCATGTACCACAAAATGTCGATTTGATGCAATCTCACTTGTTAGAACGAATAATGCCGAAGGTGTTGATCTAAAAGATGCCAAGAAAATTATTATTAAACATGCATTAAAACGTAAGGTACGTGTCGCTGTAAACAAACCGGTTAAAAAAATCAAAGCGTTATTCGCAAAGTATTAAAGCAATATAAACAACCTATACGATAGCTAATGGCGGTGAGCGTGTAACTAATCCGCCATTTAAACAAAACTCAAAAGGAGGTTATTTTGCATGAATTAGGCGTTGTCTTTGAGGTTGTAAAAACAGTAAAAAACGCAGTGAAAATCAATGGGCTAACGAAGGTCGATACAATAGTGCTACAAATTGGCGAGCTTTCGTCAATGATCCCAAAATACGTTGAAGCTTGTTATCCCGCGGCCATCGACGGTACACAGTTTGAAAAAACAAAATTGAAAATAGAAATAATACCAGCTAATGCTATTTGCAATGCTTGTAATCATGTTTTTAATATTATTAAAAACCATTCTGAATGTCCGAAATGTGAAAGCAAAGAATGGGGCCTATTAACCGGTAAAGAGTTTACAATAAAAGAAATTGTTGCTTGCTAAAGATGAATCAAGTGTAAATTTAATACGATAACCAGAACTTATGATGCAGACCCTGTTAAATTTAAAGAACTAAAATCAATAAAAAAAGGCGGTTAGTTCAAACTAACCGCCTATCACTAACAATAATTAAGCATCTTTCTCAAGCATTGATAATGCCATTGCTTCAGCTACTTTGATACCGTCAATCCCAGCAGATAAAATGCCACCAGCATAACCTGCACCTTCACCTGCAGGGTATAAACCTTTCGTGCTAATACTTTGGAAATCACGACCACGTTTAATACTTACAGGCGATGATGTACGTGTTTCAACACCCGTTAGTGTTGCGTCTTTCGCAGAGAAACCTTTAATTTTCTTTTCAAAAGCAGGAATAGCTTCACGAATAGCTGCAACAGCAAACGGAGGAAGTGTTTTGCTTAAGTCTGTAAATTTAAGACCTGGTTTGTATGAAGGAACCACATCACCAAACTCACCTTCGCCACGACCAGTAAGGAAGTCACCTACAGTTTGTCCAGGAGCATCGTAGTTGCTACCACCGATAACGAATGCATTTTTTTCCCACTTACGCTGTAAGTCTATACCAGCCAATGGGTTACCTGGGTAATCTTCTGGTGTGATGCCAACAACGATAGCGCTGTTAGCATTCATTTCATTTCGTGAATATTGGCTCATGCCATTGGTAACAACGTGACCCTCTTCTGACGTTGCAGCAACAACAGTGCCGCCTGGACACATGCAGAAGCTATAAACTGAACGGCCATTCTTACAATGATGAACAAGTTTATAATCAGCTGAACCGAGTAATGGGTTACCGGCATTTTTACCAAAACGTGCGTCATCAATGGCTGATTGTTTGTGTTCAATTCGGAAACCGATTGAGAAAGGCTTCGCTTCGAGGTAAACACCACGGTTTTGTAACATTTCGAATGTATCACGCGCACTGTGGCCAATCGCCAGAGAAACATGGTTTGTTTCAATAATTTCACCACCAGCAAGTTCAACGCCTGTAACTTGATCATTTTCAATTAAAATATCATCCACACGTGCACTAAAACGAATTTCACCGCCTAACGCAATGATATCTTTTCGCATGCGCTCAATCATAGTAACCAGTTTAAAAGTACCAATATGTGGCTTACTTAAATACATGATCTCTTCAGGCGCACCCGCTTTAACAAATTCAGTTAAAATCTTACGCGCATGAAATTTAGGATCTTTAACTTGGCTATACAATTTACCGTCTGAAAATGTGCCCGCCCCGCCTTCACCAAACTGAACATTTGATTCAGGGTTTAATTCACGCTTACGCCAAAATCCGAATGTATCCTTCGTTCTTTCACGAACTTCTTTGCCACGTTCAAGTACAATTGGTTTTAATCCCATTTGAGCAAGAATTAATGCAGTAAATAAACCACATGGGCCAAAGCCTATCACAACAGGACGCTGCTCTAGCTCTTCTGTTTTTTCAGCAACAAATTTATATTCCATATCAGGAGTAATACGAACATGTTGATCTTTTTCAAACTTAGCCAGAAGCGTTTGCTCATCTACGCTATCAGCCAACGTAATATCTAATGTGTACATTAAGATAATCACATCACGTTTACGTGCATCATAACCACGACGAAAAACAGTATATTCAATCAATTGCTCAGGTTGAAGTGACAATCTCTGTAAAATATATTCATTAATAGCTTGATCATCATGATCTAGCGGAAGTTTTACATCGGTTAAACGTAACATAGAAAATTATCCAAATATCAAAGTGCATTGCGCTGTTAGAGCACTAGCCAGAAAACTAAAATCTTAGGGCAGGCATTTTACGTTATTATTAAGAAATATGCATTTTATTATTTGAAACTAGGTTGTTTTTCAAACCTCTTTTACTGTCTTTATAGGATGTTAATTGCTTTTAAGTCGTGCTTACGTATAATGCCAGCACTTTGAAAATTGAGGAACAAGCATCATGGCTTTTGTCGTAACCGAAAACTGTATTAAATGTAAACATGGTGATTGTGTCCCTGTATGTCCTGCCGATGCCTTTCATGAAGGACCAAACTTTTTAGTCATAAATCCAATAGCCTGTATTGATTGTGGACTTTGCGTGCCAGAATGTCCTGTTGATGCAATTTTCCAAGAAGATGAAGTACCTGAAGATCAAGAGGTATTTATCGAATTAAATGAAGAGCTCTCTGAATTATGGCCTGTAATCACGGATAAATGCGAGCCACCAGCAGATGCTGACGACTGGGATGGAGTCGAAAATAAGCTGTCCTTACTCGAGCGTTAATAATTGCTATACCCTATCATGTAACCCAAATCCATCTATTCTAGCCTTATTAAAATAGTGTACCCAGTAAATTAGGTATAAAAGACGAAAAAATCCAGCAAACTGACGTCAAATCACATTTCTCAATCTTAGTCATATAATCAATAGGTTAGGTGTTATTCTTAATGATATATTCAAAAAGTTAGATATTCTCACTAAAATTAAGGATGATTAAATGGCTGATATTTACAAAAGTGATTCAGGTTACTCAAAAATGGTTGGGGTCTTTGAAACTGCACACTCTACTAGTTACAGTGGCAAATGGGGAAAAGTATACAAAGATTCAACCGAAGTTGGACAATGCGAAAGTCAATCAACAACAGGTTACAGTGCTAAATGGCACAAAATTTATGATGTTTTTGGAGAAGAAATAGGTCGATACGAATGTGCGAGCTCTACTAGCTATAGTGCTAAATGGGGCAAGGTGTATAAAGGTAATGATCCACATTTTTTACAAGAAGTCGGTGTAATTAAAAACGCCAAAGATGATGATGAAGCTTTACAAACAGCAGCAGCGGCCTTGTTATTAGGTCTTCTAGATTGATACTATAATCCTTTTCCTCTTCATAATTTTATGGAGAGGATTCAACTGCTTGTTAAGTAAACTTTAGACACTTTTTCAAATAAAATCTCTTATGTCCGTTTTTATAACCATCAAGCTTACCAAAAATTTCATATCCTAACTTTTCATAAAACTCTTTAGCCTGAAAATCGAAGGTATCAAGTTGAGCGTATTTACAACCACGGTGAATAGCCTCTTCTTCGGCCTTTAAAAGTAACTCTCGGGCAATACCTTTACCCCTATGCTCGGAGGACACCCACAAATAATCAATATCAAGCCTTTCCCAATATGTCTTTGCAGTTAACCCCGCAATTAATACTCCCTGACTATCTCGTTCAAATACAGCCAACTCAATGAAATCATTTGGCATAAACTCTAGGTTATACTCCCTTACATTCGAACTAATTATACGTATACCTTCTTCTGTTGGATTGTCTGTGATTTTCAATGGTTTCCCCTAAAGATTAACCGGTTTCTATCGTGCCTCTAGATAAAAACATTCCGAATATGGTTTGTAATATAGACACAGAAAGAAGACCTATACTTAGCAACCCGACTCGTCAATCTCAACTATATACTTGGTCATAGTCGTATCTATGTAATAGTAGGCACGGCACGTTCTGCTGTAAGTTCCGTCAGATGCAACCCACATATATTCAGCGTAATCATCCGCCCCACTCCAAGAACTTGAATTATCCGGGTTTTCCAATTCCCATCTGCCACCCGAAGCAAGAACTAAGCCCCGCATGCTTTTAGGAGAGGGGTAGCCATTAATCATGCTTATTGTAGTACCGTCTATCACAATGGAATCATTGGGTTGCTTACCATTTACACGCTGCTTGAGATAGGCCATATCTGCAGCAGCATGTAATGCCCCTGTTAAGCCTTTAAATGAGGCTGTACGTGCTGAATCTGTCAGATTAACGAACTTGGTGAGCGCCACAGATGCCAAAACCCCTAAAATAATAATCACAATAAGCAACTCGACAAGAGTGAAACCTTTAGAGTCTACGGCTTGAGTCATAAATTTACTCCAATATTCATTAGCGGTTTTGTCCTGTGGCTGCGTTTGTTAGCTTGCTGGAATTGCCTGCATTATCGCCGCAGCTAGTCCTTTAGGGTTTTCCCAAGCCATAGAGTGGCCTGCTCGCTCAACAATTCCGATATTAATATTATTACTCTTTAACTCTTGATAATCTGGGTCAGGTAATGTTTCACTACCAAAAATATAAGTTTTAGTCGTGTTCAATGAATAGAAAGTTTGACGCCAACTTGGATTTTGCCCCTCGATTAACGATACAGCCTCTCGATGTACAGCATGGGGTGAACTCATTCGTAAGCATGTTGCCCACTCTGTATTGGATGTAGCTAAACTCTCGTTAATTATGTCGTTATGACCAAAAGCTCTGTAGTCATCTTCACTATACGTTGCAATTTTTTGACTAAAGAACCCGCCCCCAGAGTCAAGGTTTCCCTCACTTAGGATTAAAGCTTTTAATTTTGACTCTAAACGACTCGCTAAGGCAATAGACACAGCCCCACCCATGCTATGACCAAATATTACTAATTCATTTAACCCTAAGCTGTTGATGAGATCTTCAATGTAGCTTGCATGGCTGGCTATCGTGTAATCAAAATCATCTGGTTTATCACTAAAGCCTGAGCCTAATAAGTCTAAGATTATTCGCCTGTGTTGTGATACCCCACCCATAGACGCGACTTGAGGATAATCAAATGACGAGGTACAACCAATTCCATGTATAAACACTATCGGGATACCGGTACCAGGTAGGTCATGATATCGAAGTGTTGCGTTACAACTTTTAACCGTAAATTCCTTCATGGGTTCCCTTGAACTAGTCGCTCACTAAATACAACCTAACAGTGTATTATACCGACGTCTTCATAAGTCTTTTTAAAACAACGGCGAAAACTATAAATACGACTTTAAACTAATTTTAAAATCAATGCATTACATACTTTTACTTAGTAAGAGCTTGACCACTTAATTTCGTATAATTGAAACTTAGATTACAAAGCCAATATCCATCACTAAAGTTCGTTGTATTGGATGCAATTAAATTAGTCCCGGTATTCGAGATATATTCATACGTTCAGGCTTTGAATCATACTAAGTGATTCTACTTAACATTAAATATTGTTCTTGTTAGGTACATTTTTCAATAGAAACTACAGGACCCTGCTTGTTTTTGATTGTCATGACATAAAGTCCGATAGCAGCAACAATTGAAATTGCGATCACACTCGACCAAGTAAAACTGTAACCATAATTATCAATAAAGTAACCGATAACGATAAAACTTGGCATAACCAAAATACTTCGGAGCGTAACTAACACACCTTGAATTCTCCCTCGATGACTAGATGGAGAGTTATTAGCTAAATATATGCCCTCTTTCGTCAACAGCAGGACTTCACCAGCAGATAAAAACAACCAAGCGATAAAATGCACAGGGATATTTGGGAACAGCATGACTAGCGTATATCCAAATCCAAACATAAAACCTGCATAAGCCAAGCTGATTGTTTCAGCTTTACCTGACGTAAATTTCATTAAAATTGGCGTAATAAATACGACCAATACACACGCATAAGTCATTAGTTTCCCAAATACAATAGGCCCAGCGTCTCCAAATATATGGCTCAAATATAGCGGGCTTGCCATCGTCATTTGATTTAATGAGTACCACAATAATCCGCAAAAAAAAGTAAAAAACAACAGTCTTGGCCTTTCCCTCAGGACAGACCAGACTGAGCCAGAAACAGGTTTTTCTAACTCACTTTCGTTTATAGATTCAGTTTCAGGTTGTACCTGAATAAACGTAGCCACAATCAAAACACCAAACAATGCGGCGAAACCATTACCAAAGAATATCCATTCGGTATAATTCCAGAATAAATACCCTGCCATAATTGGACCTAAAGCTGAACCAAAATTATAGGCGAGATAGCTCAACGACATGACAGCATCACGATTATTCGCATTTGAGAGATCTGCGACTAAAGCATTACTTGCCGGTAATGCCAAACCAATAAATAAATAAGCACCAAATAAAAATGCTGGCACCAATACAGGTGCATCAGAAAAGAAACCACAGAAAATGAGTAATACAGCCCCTATAAACTCGCCAAACACCATGACTAGTTTATGCCCTAATATATCTGATAATTTCCCGCCTAAAAAACTCCCCAAAAGATAAGTCCCAGTAACCCCCATAGCTAGAGAGCCTGCGACCGTAGCTGAATAGCCCAACTTATCTGTTAAAAGTAAAACTAAAAATGGAATGATAAAATTACCCATTCCTAAAACCATTCTAGCGACCGCTAGATAATAAATATTTTTCGGTAAACCGCGATAAATCGAAATCGCTGACAAAAACTTCTGAACCATGAAACTCCTAAAATATTTGGGAAACAACATATATCAATACCGCAGCCACTACGGGTAACTTGTAGGAACGAAAGTTAACCTCAAGCAGCCACTTTTATATAATATGAGATTGAGAATACTGTAAACCATTTCATAATATGTTGAATTTCAACAGCATGAATTGATTCATCATAGTCTATTGGAAATGTTAGATGCCCTTGTTATAAACCTGTTTTCGTATAAATAACCGTATTGTCCAATGAGCCTGATGGTAAACGACGCGCGTTCATCAAACTAGCTTCAAGTTGATAGCCGCAACGTTCAGCCACAGCTCTACTTTTTAAGTTCGAGCTAGCCATTTTTATTTCGAGCCTTTGCGCGTTATTACGAATGAATGCAAAACGTTCTACAAGTTTAACGGCTTCTGTTACATAGCCTTTTCCTACCATAGAAGTTCTCAGCCAATAACCAATTTCAAAATAAGGAACATTTAGGTCTCGAATCATAAAACCCACGACACCTATAAACGAACCAGTTTTCTTTTCAATAATATTGAACCAAAACTCATCGGTGAAGTTCTCAAAATTATTGACAGCATTTTTGATATTACACTCGAGTTCATTCTTACTTAAGGATTCAGAAACCCATGGCAGAAATTCAGATAATTCAATTTCGCTTTCACGAATAACGGCCAGCATTGAATCTGCATATACCAATGAGGGTGGAACAAGTTCTATTCTCTTACTTTCCATACATTCCATAACTCCAAGAAGGCTTCTTAGATACATCAACGTTTTGTTAAGGTGTAACCAATGTAATACCGATACTACCACTAAACGCATAGTAAAATGCATTGCTAACCACTCTTGAACAATTTTTTATGCGATTTAAGACACTCCTGCAAACGATAGAAACGATTCTGCGATAGCCGAAGGGGCTTCCACCATTGGCAAATGACCAACATTTTTTATTATCTCAATTTTTGCATGGGGTATGATTTGCTTTAAAGCCGATGCTCCTGAAACATGTAAAACTCGATCTTTTTCGCCCCATGATATTAAGACAGAACCATTATAGCTTTTTAAAACACTATCAAGTGGAGAGTCTGGTTGTGGTTCTCCATTATTCATTCTATGTATTTGGTCAAAAATTTTTGTGTTTAGTTTGACCCTTTCTTTAGCTTTTAATGCTAAATGTTGTATAACAGGAGAAGGAATAAAGGGTGGTTTAACAAATAAAAAATCGAACAATTCCAAAAAATCAGCCTCTGTTCTTGGTAAAACAACGGGGTTTTGACCTTTTTGGGTGGCTGCAAACATTTCACTTGTTTCTGAATTCACAACACCAAATGGACTAATAAGCCATAAGTTTTCAACTTTACGAGGGTATTGAGCTGCAAAATTCCCCGCAATATATCCGCCCATAGAACTGCCAGCTAAATTAAATTCAACGAGATTAAGAGCATCAGTTATCTGTTTAAACCTCGCGACTTGTGAGAAAACGTCATAATCTAGTTCAATATCTCTTGTACTGTTCCCAAAACCCGGCAGGTCAATCGCAATAACATCAAAGTGCTCGACAAGGTATCCTGAGATCCTATTCCAATTATCCTTGTCAGCGCCAAAGCCATGGAGTAAAACTAAGGGCGGACCACTTCCACCACGAAGATATTCAATTTCTAACTCATCAACTGTTATACGTTCTAGTTCAAGACCAGCAAAGCTCCGTTCAGAACTAATCATATACCGAAATAGCGTTGAGGTCGGCGTAATTATATATATAAAAATTAGTAGTAATATGAGTACTGAAAACGAAATAGTTAGCGTTTTTTTCACGAATAAGTCTCCTTTTTACTTATCATAAAATACGAACCACAGTCTAATCGCATAACACCACATAAAGGTACACCAACTGTTACTTTTTATGTAAATATATTAATCACCGTTCTTCCGGTTTTATATATTTAGCTTTTGCTGAAAACTCTCTAAGTTCTTCAACGCTATATTTGGTATGCACTCTTTCAGCTGAAGGGGGCTGATGGTTGATACTTAAACCTGAACGTCTTGCAACTTTTGGTCGAATAGGTCTAGGTACAAAACCTCCACCACAATTTGGACATACATTTTCTAATATATCGTTTACACATGCCTCGCAAAAAGTGCATTCATATGTGCAAATCATTGCTTCAGTAGTATCTGGAGCTAAGCCTTTATCACAGCACTCACAATTAGGTCTAATTTCTAGCATATATTCAAACTCCATTTTGATTCACATAGACATAATGACCCCCAATTAAGTCTAAGCGGCTAAAAAGTTTAGCTCAAATTAAAAGCCAAACTTTTGTGTCCACCTTGAGCCCTTGCTATGCTTTAAATAAGGTGAGGCTCTTTATTCGTTTCAATAACCCTTTTCACTGTTGAACCACCTATATCCTGACAAGTTTTACCGTTGTCAAGGTGCAGCTTAACCGCTTCACCTCTTACTATAGGGCGAATAAAACGCCAAGGCCAAAAACCAAAACGTTGTGAGCCTATATAATTAACTACAGCATTAGCCCCCAAGGAATTAGCCTTATCAGCGAAGGCTGGTAATATATCAGTGACACTACCATAAGTGCCTTTACCAATTTTAATCCTCTGAATTTTTTCATACTTTATGTCTGTTGGTGGTGTACCCGTTACTAGACATATATCGAGTGATTCACCTGCACTTGCAGAAACTGAAATCAGCATTAAAACTGCGCCTATACCTACGTTTTTCATTATCACCTCCTGATATTTTTAACTCATTTAAATTTGTAGCAACACTCAATTAATGCCGTTGTTCTTTTTGAATCTTCTTACTTTAGTGCGCATGTTTTTCATTGGCGATGAAGTGTTAAACTGAATCATTTTTCCTAATGTATATTTATCGTACCAACTTACACCGTAGAGTTCATCATTACTCAAAGACTCAATTAACGACAACAGTTCGGTAGTTGTCGATTTAAATTCTGCTACAAGATCGCTGTAAGTCCATTTTTGGTACTGAGCGTGGAAGTCTTGGGCCAATTTCCCTAGCTCATTCCACTTATACCCAGTTTCAGGAAAATCGACTTCTTTACAAGCAGACTTTCGACCATGCCATTTTAAAACCAACTTGCCCCAGCCAATTAAATAAGCGAGGGTATCACTGACACTAATTTCAGTACTCTTAACATTTCCTTCAACTCCAACATAACGAGAATACTCTTCAGGTATTGACAAGTAATCAGCAAGAATTTTTTCATATGCCACAGTGATGGCCTGATGCAACTCTTTCTTATTTTTTGGCACCGATGATGTCATTGACTACTCCATTCAAATAATGCCCAATTAAAAGGCAAAAATTATTGGTTAAGATTAGCGATAAAGGAGCAAAAACCAACTGACTTGTTATGCGTTTATAAGCTGGCTCTTGTTAACTGTCTTTGCTGTTATGATAGTAAAACTATGAGAATTAACCGTTAAAGTTGCATTTCTCTCTACGCATTTGAAATAATGATTTTTTCCCTTAGTTTCTATATTATCAAGAGGAGTTGAAGCCAGAATTTCTTTTAAATACTCCTCTGTTTCAATGTCTGATAAATGAGTGATATCTAAGTTTTTTCTTATTCTAACAAATCCTAAAGGAGTGTTTTTAAAACCTTCAGTTATTGATACTTTCAAAGCTTCATTCATACGTAAACTTATATCCCACTTAAATAATTGGTTAAAATGCATCGTCATGCTCCGCATAACTTTCAATAACTATTGCTCCTTCATCACATGTAACGCCCAAAAGTATTAGCTTTAATTTACTTTATTTGAGTGCTCGGTACACTTAGGTGGCCTGTTTTTATTTAATAGCCCTATAGTCTCTTTTTGCACCCAACTTGTAACTAATTTATTTGCTAAATCTATCTCTGAGCATCTTCTACAACTTTGTTTTCCATGTGCAGACCAAGCAATATATAAATCTAAAGGGTTAATTTTATTTTCGTGTGCCCACCAATAAATTGATTGGCCACCCGTGTGATGACCAGTTCCACCATCAAAAAAGCCTAAATATCAGCTATTAAATCTCCAACCCGTGTACAAAATCTATTTCCATTCCCTGTTGTACCACCAAAATATAGTGGCTTTGCTTTGCTTTGCTTTGCTTTGCTTTACTTGTTGGTTGGTTTTCCCAGTGATTGAAAGTCACGATATACACCCCATCATTTTCTGGTGGCCACTCTAGTTCAGTTCCCGCTATACGATCTATAACCGTCCGTATTTGTTGCACTGACGACCACTCGAATATCATGGGTATCTCCGTATTAGAATAAATAAAGCTAACGTTTATCATACGTAATTCCGTATAACGTGAATTTCATAATGATAAACAGTACCAAATATACTATTAATTACAAATAGATAATGATAAATAGCGGTTGTAAATCGAATAAAACTGAGGGAAAAACAAGAATTTTTTAAATTTCAATTAACTATATTTTAAATATGTAAAACAAAGAATATTTGGCAGTATAAATCCACAATTTTTCTCTAACAAGACTAGATTCTATATGGAAAATTAATATGAATATATTGTAAATGAGTTACGGATCTAAATTGAACATCCACACAAATCTCTATTACTGCCTAATTAAGATAATGCAATAAATAAGTACTTTTAATACTAAATAGTAGTAATGGAGGATAATTTATAAATAATTCGCCAAAAAGCATTGCAATTTTATCCTAGATTGTTATTGTGAACTCAACCACACTTATTAGTAACAATATACTAACTGGAAAAACATTATGAATAACAACCTGAAAGTAAACGTGCATCATCATCATATTTGATTAGCTTTCAGGCTGTTGACTGGAGGTGTATGCATGCAAACTTCCGGAACTCATTTAGAAAAACCCTCGGAAGATTGAACTTCCGGGGGTTTTTTCGTTTATAGACAATTATTTTGACAAGGTTAAAGGATTACTATGTTAGAAATCAAAAATGAACAACCAAGACTAAGAATCGCAATTCAAAAATCAGGCCGTCTTAGCACTGAATCCCAAAACCTACTTAAAGCAATGGGCCTTAAAATTAACATGCGCGAACAACGTCTGATCGCACACTGTGAAAACATGCCAATTGACCTACTACGTGTACGTGATGACGATATTCCCGGTTTAATCATGGACGGCGTTGCTGACCTTGGTTTCATTGGTGAAAACGAACTAGAAGAAAAAGAACTAGAACGTAAACGTCTTGGCGAACCCGCTGAGTACAAACTGCTTAAACGCATGACATTTGGTGGCTGCCGCTTGTCTATTGCTGCAACAGAAGAGTTTGACTACCAAGGCCCGCACTCACTAGAAGGCTTACGTATTGCAACATCATACCCTGAACTGCTAAAACGCTACTTAGATAAAGAAGGTGTTAATTTTAAATCGGTCATGCTGAATGGTTCAGTTGAAGTTGCCCCTCGTGCTGGTATTGCAGATGCGATTTGTGACCTAGTATCAACCGGTGCAACACTTGAAGCTAACGGTCTGAAAGAAGTGCAAGACATCTTCCACTCTAAAGCCGTGCTAATCCAAGCAAAAGCAGCTTTATCTGAAGAGAAACAAGCATTAGTTGATCGTTTGATGGTACGTGCTCAAGGTGTAATGCAAGCGAAAGAAAGTAAATACATCATGCTACACGCACCAAAATCACAACTAGATGCGGTAATAGCCCTACTTCCAGGTGCAGAAAACCCAACAGTATTACCACTTGCATCGACTGACGATACAGTTGCAGTACACTTGGTAAGTACCGAGAAGTTATTCTGGGAAACAATGGAAGAACTTAAACAGTTAGGCGCAAGTTCGATTTTAGTATTACCAATTGAGAAAATGCTCGGTTAGTAGCAAACATGCATAAGCAATGTTAAGGGAGGATCAAGCATGAAAACAGTAGTATGGGATCAACTTAGTCAAGCAGAACAATCCGCATTATTAATGCGTCCTGCAATATCAAACTCGGCAAAAATAGGTGACATTGTTACCGATATTATTGCCCAAGTGAGAAATGAAGGTGATAACGCATTAAAAGCATTAACCGCAAAATTTGATAAAGTTGAAACAGATTGTTTACGTGTGACTGAAGCTGAGATCGAAGCCGCAAGTCAACGCGTAGATAATGAAACGAAACAAGCTATCGAGCAAGCACAGCAACACATTCATCTTTTTCATGAAGCACAAGTACAAGATACTATTCGTGTAGAAACGATGCCAGGTGTTGTATGCGAAATGCATACGGTTGCGCTTGATGCTGTTGGTTTATATATCCCAGGTGGCACAGCCCCACTACCATCGACTGTACTAATGCTTGCTACACCAGCTAACATTGCAAATTGTGAACGTATTGTATTAACAACACCACCACCAATTGCCGATGAAATTTTATTTGCCGCCCAATTATGCGGTGTCACCGAAATTTATACGCTTGGTGGTGCACAAGCAATCGCAGCCCTTGCCTATGGATCTGAATCTATACTAAAAGTAGATAAGATCTTCGGCCCAGGTAATGCCTTTGTTACGGAAGCTAAACGCCAGGTAAGCATGGATATTAAAGGGGCAGCTATTGATATGCCCGCAGGCCCATCAGAGGTTTTGGTGATTGCCGATGCTGACGCTGACGCTGGTTTTATCGCAGCTGACTTACTTTCACAAGCTGAGCACGGTCCCGACTCACAATCCATACTCGTTGTATCATCGAATAAGCTAGCGGCAGAAGTTTCTCAAGAAGTTCAACAACAATTAGCGTGTTTGTCTCGACAGGAGATAGCTGTACAGTCTATTGCATCAAGTTTAATTATTGTGACCAATGATATAGACACATCAATTGCAATTAGTAACCTCTATGCACCAGAGCATTTAATTGTTCAAACTGAGAATGCACGTAGTCTGTTGCCGAAACTGAAACATGCGGGTTCAATTTTCTTAGGTGCTTGGTCACCAGAGTCTGTCGGTGATTATGCAAGTGGTACTAACCATGTATTACCAACCTATGGTTACACCAAAACCTATTCAAGTTTAGGCCTTGCAGATTTTACTAAACGCTTCACTGTTCAGGAGTTAACCCAAGATGGTCTCAAGAGCTTGGCGAAGACGGTCACTTGTCTGGCTGATGCAGAAGGACTCGACGCACACAAACGTGCCGTCACAATCAGAATTGATCGTTTGGGAGCAACACTATGAGCAACAAATTAGCACAACTCGCAAGAAAAAATGTCCAAGAACTAACCCCGTACCTATCAGCGCGTAGAATTGGTGGTACAGGTAATATTTGGTTAAATGCCAATGAAGCCCCTGATTCAGGGCACTATTCATTAGACTGCAGTCGCTTAAACCGCTACCCAGAGTTTCAACCTGAATCAGTGATTAAGGGTTATGCCGACTATGCAGGTGTGAAACCAGAACAAGTTATCACCACTCGTGGTGCTGATGAAGCGATTGAACTGCTGATTCGTACTTTCTGTGAGCCAGGAAAAGATAGTATTCTCATTAATCCACCCACTTACGGTATGTATGAAATCAGTGCTGAAACGTGTGGCGTGAATATCATAAGACAGGATCTAGATGCGAACTTCGACCCTGATTATAATGCGATTAAAGCACAGCTAGACACGGTAAATGTTGTGTTTTTGTGTGCACCAAATAATCCAACGGGTAATCTACTTAATACAGATCGCTTAACTGATTTATTAAACGCGGCAAAAGACAAAGCCATTATCGTATGTGATGAAGCTTATATCGAATTCTGCCCCGAAGCATCACAAGTATCATTGCTGCAAGACTTCGATAACCTTGTCATTTTAAGAACACTATCAAAAGCATTCGCGTTAGCATCATTACGCTGCGGTTTTGCATTAGCCAGTAAAACTGTTATTGGTCTATTGTCAAAAGTCATTGCACCTTATCCAGTGCCTGAGCCTGTGGCGCAAATTGCAACTCAAGCGTTAACAGAATCAGGTATTAGCACGATGCAAGCCCGCGTAGCGCAGTTGAATGGTATGCGTAATGCATTTATCGACGAGTTAAATCAGTTGCAGGGTATAGAAAAAGTATTCCCAGCCACAGGTAACTATGTATTAGTACAATTTAACGATAGCCAAAAAGTGTTTAGCTTACTTGGCGAACAAGGTATTGTATTAAGAGATTTTAATTCCAAAGTAAGATTAGAAAATTGTATTCGAATCACCTTAGGCAGCGCGGCTGAAATGAACAATACATTAGTCGCTTTAAAGTCCGTACTCTCTTAATTAATATAAGAGAATTAAAAAATAAAAATATACAAGCAGGAGCCCGATGTGAGCAAGGAAAAATTCTTATTTATTGATCGCGATGGTACATTGATTGATGAACCAATTAGCGATAAACAAGTCGACAGCTTAGAAAAGCTAAAATTTGAACCATTAGTGATACCAGCGTTACTCAAATTACAAAGTGCAGGTTACACGCTCGTTATTGTGTCTAATCAAGATGGTCTTGGCAGCGATAGCTACCCACAACGGGATTTTGATATTCCACAAAATGCCATGATGGAGTTGTTTGCTTCACAAGGGGTTAAATTCGAGTCCGTATTACTTTGCCCTCATTTCACTGAAGATAACTGTAGTTGCCGCAAGCCGCACTTAGGCATGGTAAAAGAATACCTACAGTCAGGCCGTATCGATTTTGCTAACTCGTATGTTATTGGCGATCGTATTACTGATATTCAACTTGCCGAAAACATGGGTATTGAAGGGATCTTCTACAATAGAGATAACTTGAATTGGCCTATGATTGAACAGCAAATACTGAATAAAGGTAATCGTGTGGCGAGTGTAACCCGAACCACGAAAGAAACGAATATCCAAGTTGATGTTGACCTCGACAGCCAAGGTGGTAATAGTATTGATACCGGTATGGGGTTCTTTGACCATATGTTAGATCAAATTGCCACACACGGCGGCTTTCGACTAAAACTGAGTGTATCAGGCGATCTACACATTGATGATCACCATACAGTTGAAGATACGGCACTGGCGTTAGGTAATGCGATCAATCAAGCATTAGGCGACAAACGTGGTATTGGCCGCTTTGGTTTTGTACTGCCAATGGACGAATGTGAAGCATCTTGTTCTTTGGATCTATCAGGCCGTGCTTACTTGCAGTTCAGTGGTGATTTCCCTCGCGATCATATTGGCGAATTTGCAACCGAAATGGTACCGCACTTCTTCCGCTCTTTAAGTGATGGCATGGCGGCAACCCTGCACCTTAAGGTCGAAGGTAAAAATACCCATCACCTTGTTGAAAGTTTATTTAAGGTATTTGGCCGGACATTGCGTCAATGTATAAAAGTAGAAGGCGATGTACTGCCGAGCTCGAAAGGAGTGCTTTAATGGACCAAGCAAGTAGTAATGATAAATTAAATAGCAAGGTTGTTATTATCGATACGGGTTGTGCTAACCTCTCGTCGGTAAGATTTGCCGTTGAACGTCTTGGTTATACAGTAACGATAAGTCGTGAACCCGACGTATTACGCAACGCAGATAAATTATTCTTACCTGGTGTTGGTACTGCGCAAGAAGCGATGAAAAACTTAGCTGACCGCGAACTCATTGAATTAGTAAAAAGCCTCACTCAACCTGTGTTAGGTATTTGCCTTGGTATGCAGTTACTGGCTGAGTTCTCGGCTGAAGATGATGTTGTAACGCTTGGCTTAATTAGTGGCACTATCGACTCAATGCCAAATAAAGGTGTTCGACTGCCTCATATGGGCTGGAATCAAATAATACCGCAACAAGGTCATCCGTTATTCAAGGATATTCCAAGTGGCAGTTATTTCTATTTTGTACACAGTTATGCGCTTGCCGTTGGCAGTGACACGATTGCCACCTGTACGCACGGCGCACCGTTTACTGCTGCCGTGCATAGAGATAATTTCTACGGAGTGCAATTCCACCCAGAGCGTTCGAGTAAAGCGGGTGCACAATTAATCAAGAATTTCCTGGAGATGTAATATGTTAGCAAAACGCATAATACCGTGTTTAGATGTTAAAGATGGTAAGGTCGTCAAAGGGGTTAAATTCCGTAACCATGAATTGATTGGCGACATAGTTCCACTTGCTAAACGTTACGCTGAAGAAGGCGCTGATGAATTAGTATTTTATGATATTACAGCCAGTGCTGACGAACGAGTTGTCGATAAAAGTTGGGTTAGCCGCGTTGCAGAAGTAATTGATATTCCTTTCTGTGTTGCTGGTGGAATAAAAAGTGAAGAAGATGCAGCACGTATTTTAGAGTTTGGTGCTGACAAAGTATCAATCAACTCCCCTGCACTTGCAGATCCAAGCTTAATTAACCGCCTTGCTGCAAAATTTGGTGTGCAGTGCATTGTGATTGGTATCGACAGTTATTTCGATGACGACACCCAAGAGTACAAGGTATACCAATTCACAGGCGATGAAACACGCACACAAGTGACCAAGTGGACCACCTTTGAATGGATCAAAGAAGTTCAGAAACGTGGTGCTGGTGAGATTGTGCTTAATGTAATGAACCAAGACGGTGTTCGTGGCGGTTATGACACAGTCCAGTTATCAAAGGCACGAAAGATTTGTAACGTGCCATTAATTGCATCTGGCGGAGCCGGTGAAATGGCTCATTTTAACAGCGTATTTAAAGATTCCGACGTTGATGGTGCATTAGCCGCAAGTGTATTTCATAAGCAAGTCATCAATATTGGTGAATTAAAAGAATATCTACGAGATCAAGATGTGGAGATCAGAACATGATAACAAACGAACAAATTAACCAACTTGATTGGAAAAAAGTAGATGGTTTAATGCCTGCAATCATTCAAGACTCAGTATCAGGTGAAGTCTTGATGCTAGGCTATATGAATGAAGAAGCTTTAACGACAACACGCGAATTAGGTAAGGTGACATTTTTTAGCCGTACTAAACAACGTTTATGGACAAAAGGGGAATCTTCAGAGAACTATTTATTAGTGCAAGAGATCACCAAAGATTGTGATAACGATGCATTACTTATTACCGCTAAGCCTTGTGGTCCTACTTGCCACCTTGGCACTGAAAGCTGCTTTGTAACAGAAAACAAACCTGCACTTACTTTTATCGCACAGCTGGATAAAGTATTGGAACAACGTAAGACAGCGGATCCAGAAGAAAGCTATACGGCAAGTTTATTTGCCCGTGGCACGAAACGCTGCGCACAGAAAGTGGGTGAAGAAGGTGTTGAAGTTGCTTTGGCTGCCGTTGCAAAAGATCGTGACGAATTAGTGAATGAAAGCTCAGATCTCCTATATCACCTACTCGTACTGCTACAAAAAGAAGATGTGCCACTGACTGAAGTGGTTCAGTGTCTAGAAAATCGTCATAAATAACGTTTAAACCGACACTAAATAGGTATTTAATCGACCTGAATCAGTTAAAACTCAGGATTTTACGAGCCTTGAGTTTTAACTGTATATTTAAGGCTCTGTTCCCTTTTAGTGTTGGTTTATTCAAGAGCTTCATTAAGCCAGTTTTTGTTTTCGCAAGACGCTTTGTTTTCCATAAAGATAAACCAAGCAATATAATGTTCCATATAGCCAGTACCAACACCATAAAATCGTTTCATCCAAGTTTTCCAACGCATCATGAAATTATTAAGTGTCTGAATATGATATATTTTATCAATAACCTTTTGATTATCCAAACTGATAAGCCGTTTATGATCGATGTTGAAACCAAGCTCTTTAACGATGCTTTGATAAGATAAATTACCATCGGTACATAGCACAGAATCAGGTGATAAAAGTGGTGTTAGCGCTAAGCTAAGTTCTTCTTTAGTATCTCGCTTTAAGACCTGATGGCTTATTGTTCCATTGCGATCTAAAGCCAGTAAAATAGGCACTTTTGGGGGATTACCGCCGCCTCGTTTTCTTGATTCTCTCAGCATTTTTTTGGAACCTTTGAAACTCTCGGGTACAAAAGTTTCATCTGCTTCAATAATGCCAAGTAATTCAGTCGGTTTGTGCTCAGAAGGGCTTTTTAGAAAACGATGTCGCCATCTAAATGCTGTTTTTAAATTAATATCTAACTTGTTAGCTGCATATCTCAAACTATTAGATAAACACATACATTCTATATATTTCAGCCATTTGCCAGGTTTTTTCATTCTAAATAGACTTGTTCCCGTTAGGGTGCTGAATGTTTTATGGCAAGCATTACAGCGATAACGTTGTTTTCCTTGCATGGTACTTCCCCATCGAGATAGCACGTGACCATTGCAATGAGGGCAGTTTGATATTTCATTTTCATATTTGGCAAGGATTTGGCCGACTTCGTCTTTAGATAGGTGGAAGTCGATTTGATGATTTAAGCGCTTTAGTTCAACATAAGATAGGTCTTCAATACTTTCTTGAAAAGCTGCAAAAGTTACTTTACTCATAGCGGTAACCTCATGATATTGCGGTTACTATAAGTATAGCTAAAACTGCCAACACTAAAAGGGAACAGAGCCATATTTAAACAGTACTTTTAATTACCGCCAAAGGCAGCCGTAATACAACAATTATTTTTTATTAAGCCGTTTGTGTCACTTGCTCAAATAAAGCAGCAATCAATTTATTCTCTAACTCAAAACGTTGATCAAGACTTCCCATAAGTATCGCTAAATCACTATCTAATTCATTCAATAGTAAATCAGATAGTTCTGAATATTTATCAGTAAAGTATAAGAGAATAGAAGTTGTCTCACTGATCTGAAGCATAATTAGTTGAAGCTCTTCAGAACATAATTTACCGTTCATTTCATATCGTGCAATCAGAGCGTCATAAATTTCAAAGTGCCCCATCGAAATATAATCAACTAATGTATTGCAAAACTCTTCAATTGCAAAACTAGTCGGTAAAGTTCGCTTATCTTGACTAAATGGCGGTAACCCTGCAATTTTATAGTAACTAACGATCAAATTATGGCGCCTAGATAGTAAAAAATCTATAAGTTCGTTCTTCCCTTCCCATTGCTGAACTGTATTTTTATTTCTAGTTAACATTTAAATATCCCTTTATAAGTAGCTGATTGGTAAGCTTATTACATAAATAACGATCAATCAACTAGTAGTATTTAGAAATATGATTTAAATCCTGTAATTCAGGTTAAAGCTAAATATACCGAGGAGGAGGATTACAACGAATCTAACATCATTAGAGTCATGATTATTACAGTGGAAGCTGTCATAATGGCCACTAATATTGTAGTGGCCATTCTTTTATAACGCGTTAGCTGTTAATGATTATGTGTAAATGGAAGAAAAAAATATCAGTAGTCAATATTCATTTAAATTTAGCTAAGCAATACTTCTCTTTAAATTTAGGTGTAACACCTTTAAATACCATATCAATTGCCGCCAGATCTTTCTCAATATCCCCAGTGACCTTTATTACATCACCTATGGTTACGCGCTTATTCTTATAATCTAAACGGTACAAAATAATTGGCACATTTGCTTCTAGCGCAATGTAATAAAACCCAGAACGCCAAAAATCTTGATATTTTCGAGTCCCTTCTGGCGACATCGCATAGAGAAACTGCTCTTGAGTATTAAAAATATCAACAACACTCTGCACCATATTGGTCGACTTTGAACGCTCAATCGGCACACCGCCTAAAAAAGTCAGTATATTTTTAAATGGCCAACAAAACATTTCAGATTTTCCCGCCCACTGCACATTCACTTTATTAGCAAATCGCGCGCCCATCAATAATGGAAAATCCCAATTAGACGTATGTGGTGCATAGGCAATCACTGCTTTTTTATATTCGTGTGGGATCGGCTCGCAATACCAGCCCGTCAAATCAAGTATTTTTCTTGCACACGCACTAAAAAACGAATTCTGAGAGCTATCCTTTCTTGTGCCTTTACAATTTTGGTTAGGTTCTACTGAGGATGTACTTTCATTCTTCATTGGCATTATTTAATCCTTATACGCACAATTTATAAACAGTTGATTGATTCACATAAGAACAGTTAAATATCTGGCTAAACAACATAGATATTAACCTTATGTAAATTAACTTAATTTAAAATACTTTATAGCTGCATTAAGTTAGTCTAAATCACAATCACTTACAGAAAGACTACAGGGTGTCATTAAACACTGTTTATAACAAGCATTTGATTAATCTAACCCGCCATATATCATTTTGATATAAATCAACAAAACTTTACACTTATAAATGTATTTCCACAGAATTTGACCTTGATCAAATACTATTAGTGATCTAAACTTTCAGAAATTTCTGAAAGTTCGTTAGGAAGCATGTGAATATCTCCGCACAAAATCAATCTTTTGTTTATCACTTTGGTGAAATGGGCAGTCGTTGGGGCTTTAACCGTACCGTTGGCCAAATGTATGCGCTTCTTGTTATTACAGAAGAACCACTCAGCGCAAATGATCTGGCCAGTGGCTTAAACATCTCTCGTGGGAATGTAAGCATGGGCATTAAAGAATTGCAGTCATGGCAGTTGATTCAAGTTAGCCACATTCCAGGTGATCGTAAAGAATACTACAGTGCTATTGGCAGCATTTGGGATATGGCTAATACTGTATTCAAAGAACGCCGCAAGCGTGAAATTGATCCAACACTCTCTTTGCTTCGCACTTCTTTACTAGAAAAACCTACCGATAGCAGTGATGAGTACTCTCAAAGTAAAATGCAAGAGATCCACGACCTACTGGAAATGGTCACTGAATGGGCGGCAGAATTACAGCGCCTTAACCCCGAACAACTCAGTAGATTAATGAAGTTGGGTGCTGGTGTATCCAAAATGTTATCTGTAAAAGAGCAATTGTTTCCAAATAAAAAAAATAATGATTCTAATTAATCTAGAGGGGTATTATAAAAATGATTAATGAAACCTTAGTAGAGTTATCTCGCTGGCAATTCGCCATCACAGCTCTATTTCACTTCCTTTTTGTGCCATTAACAATCGGTATGACTTGGATCCTGTTTATCATGGAAGCGGTTTACGTGATGACAGGACGTATTATCTACCGTGATATGACTAAATTCTGGGGTAAACTCTTTGCTATTAACTTTGCGATTGGGGTCGCGACGGGTTTAACAATGGAGTTTGAATTCGGTACCAACTGGTCATATTACTCTCACTATGTAGGTGATGTCTTTGGTGCACCGCTAGCAATTGAAGGTTTGATGGCATTCTTCCTCGAATCTACCTTTGTTGGCATGTTCTTACTTGGGTGGGATAGATTAAGTAAACGACAGCATTTAACTGCCACTTTCTTAATGGCAATCGGTACTAATCTATCAGCAATGTGGATCCTTGTTGCGAACGGTTGGATGCAAAACCCTATAGGAAGCGAATTTAACTACGAAACAATGCGTATGGAAATGGTCAGTTTTTCTGAACTTGTTTTCAACCCTGTAGCACAAGTTAAATTTATTCATACTGTCGCGGCTGGTTATGTTGCTGGCGCTATGTTTGTAATGAGTATCAGTAGTTACTACTTGCTTAAAGGCCGCGACGTTGCGTTTGCAAAACGTTCATTCTCAGTAGCCTGTGGTTTCGGCGTTGCAGCCATCTGTTCAGTGTTGTTATTGGGTGACGAATCTGGCTATGAAGTTGGCGAAGTTCAACGCGTTAAGCTTGCAGCCATTGAAGCAGAGTTCCATACCGAACCCGCACCTGCCGCGTTTACGTTAGTTGGTTTACCTAATGAAGAAACGATGGAAACAGATTATGCGATAAAAATTCCCTATGCGCTCGGTATTATCGCAACGCGTTCTTTAGACGGTCAAGTGACAGGTATCAGTGATCTTAAAAAAGAACATGAAGCACGTATCCGTGAAGGTATGTTCGCTTATGACTACTTACAGAAATTGCGTAATGGTGAAGAAACACCAGAAAACATCGCCCGTTTCAACGAGCTAAAAGGCGACTTAGGCTATGGTCTATTGTTAAAACGTTATTCTGAGAATGTCATTGATGCAACTGAAGAACAAATTCAGATGGCTGTTGAAGATTCTATCCCACCTGTTGCACCAATTTTTTGGGCATTCCGCATGATGGTTGGCAGTGGCATTGTTATGTTTGGCCTATTCATCTTAGCCTTCTACTTTAACGCGCGTCGTCAAATTGAACAGAAACGCTGGTTATTAAAAGCAATTCTATTCGCCCTACCATTACCTTGGGTTGCTATTGAAACAGGCTGGTTCGTTGCTGAAGTAGGTCGTCAACCTTGGGCTATCAGTGAAATTTTACCAACTTTCATGGCTACATCAAGCCACGAAGCAAGCTCAGTACTCTTCACTATGATTGCATTCATTGCCGTTTATAGCATTTTGTTCGTTATTGAAATGTGGTTAATGATTAAGTTTGCGAAAATCGGTCCAAGCTCGCTACACACTGGCCGTTACCATTTCGAAAAAGAACAGCAACAAGCATCACCACAATTACGTCAAGACAAATACTAAGGGCTTAGATTATGTTTGATTATGAAAGCTTAAAACTTATCTGGTGGTTAATCATCGGTGTTTTACTCATCGGTTTTGCAGTGACCGATGGTATGGATATGGGCGTGGGTGGCTTACTGCCCTTCGTTGCAAAAGATGATACTGAACGCCGTGTTGCGATCAATACGATTGCCGCTCACTGGGACGGTAACCAAGTATGGTTGATTACCGCGGGAGCGTCGTTATTCGCTGCATGGCCAATGGTATATGCAACCGCATTTAGTGGTTTCTATTTTGCCATGATGCTGACACTTTTTTGCTTATTCTTACGCCCACTTGGCTTTGATTATCGCAGTAAGATTGATTCACCAAAATGGCGCTACAACTGGGATAAAGCCCTATTCGTTGGCAGCATGGTTCCGACATTAGTGTTCGGTATTGCATTTGGTAATTTACTGCAAGGTGTACCATTCAACTTTGATGAATTTATGCGTGTAACTTATACAGGCTCATTCTTTGCTTTATTCAACCCATTTGCGCTACTTAGTGGTGTAGTCAGTGTTTCTATGGTGTTGATGCACGGCGGGACCTGGTTATCAATGCGTACAGATGAACAAGTTGCTGCTCGTTCAGCAAAAGCAGCGCAGATATTTGCAGCTGTACTTGTTGTTAGCTTTAGTCTGGCAGGCCTAATGATTGCCACTTCAATTGATGGTTTTATCATTCAAAGCACGATAGACCCATTTGCTCTTGCGCAGCCAACAACAAAAGTTGTAACAACAACAACCGGCGCTTGGTTAAATAACTTTAATGCACATCCTGTACTTTGGTTATTACCAACAACTGGTATTGTTATGGCTATTCTCGCGGGCTTACTTGCACGTTTCAAACCGGGTGGTCTAGCGTTTACTGCAAGTGCATTATCAATTGCCGGGGTGATTTTCACGATGGGCGTGTCTATGTTCCCATTTATTATGCCGTCAAGTAGTATGCCAAATCACAGTTTAACCTTATGGGATGCGGTATCTAGTGAGAAGACATTAAACATAATGCTGATTGTGGTCTCGGTATTCTTACCAATCATCCTTTGTTATACCACTTGGTGTTATAGCAAGATGTGGAGAACGGTAACACGTACAGAAATTGAAAATAATAATCATTCATCATATTAAGGAGTAAAACATGTGGTATTTCAGTTGGATTCTAGGTGTTTTACTGGCTGTTTCTCTCGGTATCATTAATGTAATGTGGTACGAAATGGAGCAGCACACGGACAACGTGGCAAAAGATCAAGATGACCAAGATGATCAAGATGATTAAAAGAATAAAAAATAAGGATTAAGCTCTGCGCCCAAGGATGGGCGTCTGTTTCTAAACCTCCAATTTCAGGGTCTATTCATTAAATATTCCCCAATTTCAGGCTACCCAATGACAGAATCAGTAAAAACAGATTACACCCAAAAAGAACTTCTAACTTGGCTAAAGAGCCAGCGAACCCACGCCCAAGGCCGTTTAAGCAGAGCGATTGCATTAGGCTCCTTCAATGGCATATTGATGATTGTTCAAATGGCTATTTTAGCTGGTATCATCAACGAAATTATATTTTCAAACAAAGCTCTCGCAGAAATAACGCCATTATTATTTGGCTTAGTTGCCATCATTATTACTCGTACTGCATTCGGTTATATCAGTGAGCGATACAGTCGTCATGCCGCAATGCTCATTAAAGTGTCAATTAGACAACAATTGTTGCAGCACTTATTCGCAATGGGACCAGCAAAAACACAAACTATCGGTAGCGCTAAAATAGCCCAACTACTGCATCAAGGTGTTGACTCCCTCGAAGATTACTTCTCAGGTTACTTACCTATTGTCGCTTATTGTTCTGTGATCCCAAGCGCCGTTTTATTTGCCGTATTCCCAATGGATTTGCGTTCTGGTTTAGTCTTAATGTTAACAGCACCAATGGTGCCAATGTTTATGATCATCATTGGCCATAAAGCGCATGATTTAAACCAAAAACATTGGACCAAACTACTGCGTATGAGCAGCCATTTTCTTGATATTATTCAAGGGCTGACTCAGCTTAAAATATTCAATGCATCGCGCCAAGAAATGGCCGCAGTAAAAACCATTAGTGAAGACTATGGTAACCAAACTATGGGGATCTTAAAGATCGCCTTTCTTTCTTCATTCATGTTAGAGTTTTTGGCCTCTATTGCCATTGCGCTTGTTGCTGTTATCTTAGGTTTTAGACTTTATTATGGTGGTGTTGATTATTTATTAGCGCTGTGGGTATTGTTACTGGCTCCAGAATTCTATTTACCATTTAGACAATTAGGTACTCAGTATCACGCCAAAATGGCGGGAGTTACCGCAGCCCAAGATATGCTACAAATTCTCAGTACACCAATTAAAGAAAACCAAACTGAAACACGGTTTAAATCACCTTTCGATATCGCTTTAACAGATGTTAACTTCACCTACTCTGGTCGTAAAAACACGCTTAAAAATATTAACTTAACGCTATCTAATCACGGTTTATATGCTGTTATTGGTGAAAGTGGCGCGGGTAAGTCAACGCTGATCGATACCATCTTAGGTTTTAATACCCCTGATAGTGGTTCAATGACGATCAACGGTACTAAACACACACCAGCAGAGCGTGATACTTGGTTAAATCATTGTGGCTGGATCGCACAGCAAGGCCACGTTTTCTACGGAAGTCTTGGTTTCAATATCGCCTTAACAGAAGATTATGACGACACTAAGATACAACAAGTATTAACTAGTGTCGGTCTTGCTGATTTCGTATCGCAATTAAAAGATGGGTTAAATACCCACGTTGGTGAAGGTGGTGTTGGTATTTCTGGTGGTCAATCTCAACGATTAGCATTAGCACGCGCATTTTACCACCAGCCAGATGTACTCATTCTTGATGAGCCAAGCAGCCATTTAGATAAAGACACCGAACAAATTGTCAGTGATAGCATCGCTGAATATGCAAAACAGCATTTGGTTATTGTTATTGCCCATCGTTTACATACCGTGATTGACGCGAAACAGATCATTGTATTAGAACAAGGTCAAATAATCGAACAAGGTACCCACACTGAATTACTTGAGTTAAATGGCAGCTATGCAAATTCCGTTAACATAAATATGGAGATGAACGCATGAATCCATTAGTTAGATTAATGAAGCTTCTTAAACCACAACTTCCTTTAATGTTACTCGGTACCTTGTTATCTATTATTACCGTGATGGCAAATATTGGATTACTCGCGATTTCGGGTTGGTTCATTACCATCATGGCCATTGCGGGACTATCTGGTGTAACAGCTAACTATTTCACGCCTGCCGCAATTATCCGCTTCTTAGCAATCGTGCGAACAGCTGGTCGGTATGCTGAACGTTTGTTAACTCACCGCGCAACATTTAACACCCTTGCTGCTTTACGCTACTATTTTTATACTCGCTTAGAGCCATTATTGCCCTACTACCGTGTTAACTTTAAGTCAGCAGATATTCTTGCTCGTTTACAGCAAGATATCGATGAACTTGATAACTTTTACTTAAGAGTATTGCTACCAGCATTACTTGCTATTTGTAGTATCCCACTTGTTGGCTGGGCGGTGAGTTTTATTTCATCTGATCTCGCATTTGTTATTGTCGGTGCATTAATTCTTGTCGGTTTTGTTTTACCAATATTCATTTTATTGTTAAGTAAAAAGCGCGCACAACAACAAGCGAAACTCTCAAGTGAACTAAAAATTGAATTAGTCGACGGCATGGCATCAATGCGTGAATTACTGGTTTATCAAATATCACAGCAATATCAAAAGTCGATTAATCGTGTGTCTGAAAACTATCATCGTGCTGAATTACAGTTACACCGCCTGCATGCATTAGCCACTGCTTTAACATTTTTAGCCATTAATGCAACCGTGTTGGCAAGCTTATATCTACTCGTACCTCTGGTACAAACTGGCGATTTAAAACCGGAATTTGTTGCCAGTGCTGCATTACTCATTTTAGTTTGTTTCGAAACCGTCATTAATATGCCCCTCGCCTGTCAGATTTTACCTAAAGCATATGACAGTGCCGCTCGCTTGTTCGAGATTATTGATAAACCTATCCCCGATTTAGGTGGTAATAGATTAGTAACAACAGGTCCAATTAAGTTTAATGATTTGAGTTTCACTTATCCTGATGGTCATGATTGTGTATTAAAAGATATTGACCTTACTATTCAACAAGGTGAAAAAGTTGCGATTATCGGTGCCAGTGGTGCGGGTAAATCAACCTTAGTAAATCTATTAATGGGATTCTGGCCTATTCCACCATCTAACAATACACCAAGTTCGGATATGGTCGGTAAGTTACAGCCAGGTATCACCATTGATGACATTGACTTAAATGAGTTGAATACAGAATCATTACGTGAACACGTTGCATTAATGAGCCAAAACAGCCATCTTTTTCATGCAACGATTGGTGATAATCTTCGCTTAGCAAACCCGAAAGTAACAGAATCACAAATGCGTGATGTATGTCAGATTGTAGGGTTAATCGATTTTATTGATGAACTAGAAAATGGGTTTAGCACTTGGTTAGGAGAAACAGGCTCTGGCTTATCCGGTGGTCAAAAACAACGTTTATGTTTAGCACAAGTATTATTGCGAAATGCAAAGGTGCTCGTTCTCGATGAGCCAACCAAAGGACTTGATCGTCACAGTGAAAGAACAATCATTACAAACCTATTTGAACAACTTGAGCAATCACGACAAAGTTTACTCCTGATCACACACAAACCATTAATGTTACAAAAAATGGATAAAATCATCGTCATGGATGAAGGGACTATCGTTGTCCAAGGGGATCATAAAACCTTAATGGAAACTAATGATTATTACCGAAAACTGCTAAATTACTTCTAAGCACAGTTCATTAATACGTTATAACAGCAACCTAGTAATCAAACAAAAATGGGTAATACAATTAAATGTATTACCCATTAATCAAATTGGCTTAGGCGCCTCACTCACTAACCCTTTATCGTTCAATGCTTCATATAAATCATCAACCCGCTTCTTATTTACACCAAAGTCTGACTTACCCAGTCTTGATGCTGACCGAACAGCAATGATGCCATCTTTTAGACGAAGGTGAAGTTCAAAGTCATCGACAAATCGCATTAAAGAGCTCGTACTTTCGACATATATATAATCTGTCGTTTCTATCATAATTTCCATATTGCGTTGCGCTTGTAAATAGGCTTTAATTTCAGACCAAGCCAATTCCGCACTCGCTTCTAGTTTGAAGGCTGGCACATAATGACTTTCGTCTAGACTGTCACTTGATACGCAATTCGGTGATTCAGGGCAAGCGGCCAACTTTGAGTTAACAACACCAAGGTTATCAGGCGGAGTGCCTGTACAGGCGGCCAGTAATACACTCCAAGTCAGTACGAATGTAGAACGAGTGAACACGCGAGAGCTAAACATTTTAATCCTTGTAGACTAATTTATAATTTACATCATTTAACCATAAATTGAATAAACAGCAAACACGTCATAATTATCCAAGAACTTGCTGTAAATATTAATTCACTGATTAGGATGAACTATGACTTAGTCGATTTTTCGGCATAATCATCATCACTGTAATAACCGTAATAATATTCAGAATCAGCAACACCATCGGTATTAACGTGGTTCATCACGATCCCGACTAAATTGGCGTCTACTTTAGCAAGACGACGAATGCCATTTTGCACTAATCTTACTCGTGTCGCTTCGCTTTTAATGACATAAATAATCGCGTCTGTGTGTAAAGATATAATTAATGAATCACTGACAGCTTGAATAGGTGGTGTATCAATAACTACCCGATCATAAGATTGTCTGAGGCTCTCTAATAATTGTTTAAAACGTTTTGAGGAGAGTAATTCTTGCGCATTCTTCGGTGTTGGGCCGCACGCCATAACATGAACACCCGAGGCTGGGTCCACAGTAATACAATCAGATAAATTGGCATCACCCGTTATCACTTGTGCAAGCCCAGGTTTGTCTTTTGGTATATTAAAGTTCTTTGCCAAACTTGGTTTACGCATATCAGCATCTATCAGTACCGTTTTTTCGATCTGGGCTAACGAGAACGCAATATTTGTTGCGGTTGTTGATTTACCTTCATTAGGTTGAGATGAGATGATTCCAATAACTTGATTCACCCGTTGACCCTGTGCTAATAGAAAGCTCGTGCGTAATGTCCGCACAGATTCAGAAAACTGGCGGCCATCTTCGTCAAAAAAATAGTGTAAGTCTAAATCTTGATTTCGTTTTCTAGCAACCTTGGGTAATACACCTAATACAGGTAGTCCAAGCTTATTTTCTATATCTCCAACAGAGTTAAAATTATCGGTGAAATACTCTTTAACGAGTAAATATGCGATATGTAGCAACATCGTTAATATAAATACAATAATAATCACTATTTTAGTACTTAACGTAATCGGTTTATTTGGCGCTTTCGCTCTGTCAGTAAAACGTGCGACCGCAGCATTAAAGTCACTCGTCAACGCAGTTTCTTTAGATCGCTCTAGAAATGTATTATATAGTTTTCGGTTACTTTCTACGTCTCTTACTAATTTTTGGTATTCATTATCTTTACCGATAACATCTTGAAATTGATTCTGAATTTTACTGTATTGTCTTTCTAAAGCTGCAACATTACTTTTCTTGGTTTTTAGCTCTCTGTCCAAACCTGATACCAATTTGGAAATTTGTATTGTCAGATGCTTGTTCACCGTATAGAGCTCTGATTTAGCCGCAATAAGATCTGGATGCTTACGGCCATAAATTTGTGATAATTCAGATACTTTTAATTTTGCTCTTACTTTTAACTTTTTGATATTTTGAATAATCGGATGTGACGTTATTTCTGGTATTGACTCTAAGTTCTCTAGGTTTTTAACCCCATACTCATTAATCGCACGAACAATACTCCGTAACTGATTCACTTCATTCTTGGCTTCAACTAATTGATAAGACGTTTGTTCAAGTTCGTTACTCACTAAACCCGTTAACCCTCGCCCGCCTCGATCTTGTAGATCAATGATATTTTCCTCTTTACGATATGCTTGTAATAGCGTTTCAGATTCATCAAGACTCCTGCGTAAGCCTTCAAGTCTTTTTGTTAACCAGTGAGCGGCATTTTTATTAATCGATGATTTGACTTCAAGATCTTGTGCTATATATGCCTCGCCAACGGCATTGGCAATCATTGCAGCAAGTGCGGGGTCTTCACTCTCAAATGAAAGTTTAACAAGCTGTGTTTTTCTAATTGGCGTAACCATTAAGCGTTTTGAAAACTGTCTTAAACGCGAAATTTTCACCTGTTGACTTTCAAGCGCTTGATTGCTTATATCCGTCGCTGATTGTGGTACGCCACTGATATAACCCGCACCAATATTCTCTGCAAACTCACTATCAATATTCATAATAAATGATTTAAGCAAAGGTGAAACATCAAGAATATACGCGACGGCCTTATCACGCCAACTCTCCCGTTTTTGAAATGATGGTTGCTGTTGTAAATTTAAGCGGTCAAATACAGTCTCTGCAATTGATTTTGATTTAAGAATTTCAAATTGAGTTAAATAATATTCTTTTCTGTTTGAATCAAGACCTTGCACTGAATCAAACGAAACAGCTTGCGCTTGATTTGCTTCAATTAATAACGTAGCAGAAGCACGGTATAACGGCTGTTCTTTTGATAAATACAGTGCAGCAGAAAGAGAGACAAAGGCAGACAGTAAAAAAATTCGCCATTTATAACGCTGGACAACATGCCAATGCGGTGAAGGTAACACAATGTCTTTATTGACCGACGATTTATTGAGACTCTGTTCAAGTTTATCCATTAGAAAAACCTTTGCTTAATCAAAATGGTGTCACCAGCATTAACTTTATACGTTAAGCTTGCGTTAATTTGTGTGTTTTTGTTCTTTTCTTTAAATAAATATATTTTTTCTTTTGATGCGCGTTCCGTTAACCCACCAGCCAGCGCGATAGCTTGGTTTACAGTTAAACCTGGCTGATATGAATACCCCCCAGGTTTCTTAACTTCACCGTGTATATAAAAAGGTCGGTATTCAACGACATGAACATAAACATTTGGATTAACGAGGTAATCACCTTTCAAACCATTATAAATCAACTTTTCAACTTGCTTAACCGTTAGACCCGTTACCTTTATTTCTCCAAAAAATGGATAATTAATTTGGCCACTATTACTCAGCAACGTGTCTACCGTCAGATTTTTTTGTCCGAAAACTTTAATTTCTACCTTATCCCCAGGCCCTAAAATATAAGAGCCCTTGGCTAATACCGGTGTTTGTATTAAGAGCAATAATATACAAAAAAAGATACTTTTCATTATACTGTCCTTTAAAGCGTCAATGTTAAACTAGCGCCGACAACATTTTTATCATATTCAAATATCGTGTTTGTTGAAGTATTTCTATCCCAAAGTCCAAATAGGGTAATTGCAATATTATCGGTAAAATCATAGTTAAATTTAAGCTTGTAACCATTCGTATCATCAACTCGGTATATACCACTGTAATCATCCGTGAATTTATAAATCGCGAAAGATGAATAAAAATACGATGTCCAATTATGCTTCCAATCAAGCTTGTATTTAGTTTCAAGCACATAGTCGCCATCAACATCTGGGTCTTTCGTTGTTTGAGACGTTGATAACGTAATTTTTGAGTAAGTCAGCGGACGCCAAGCACCACCTATATTCCAGCTAAACCCCGTAAAGTCTTCTCGACCTTCATCATCAAATTCTTTTGCTTGTCCTCCCAATTTAATGAATCCATGGAGGATAGGAGATGCTTTCCATTGCATGCCTAACAATGCAGTATATACATCAGAATCGCGACTTAGATCCCCCGATATATTATAATCGTAACCAATGGTCTCTGCATTTATTTCAATAAAGGCATCGGTATGAGCCCTTGTGGAATAGAAAAATGCTGAGCCCAATAACAATGAGTCGTAATTACTTCTTCGGGTTAGGGTTTTAAAATTAGTGTATGCTTTTTCGTAAAATTTAGTGTTAAAAGCAAGGCGACCTTTTGTTTGTAATGCGCCATATTCATATTTTGCAGACAGCATATTTTTACTGTACGTAATTGGTTTATCTGTTGATTCATAATTCAGCTCTGTCAAACCACCGCCGCGCCGTTCCGCTAGCCATTGAGCTTTAACGTTTATGTCTACACGGTGCGAATCACTGGGTTCTAAGTGCACATTAAAACCGAGCAATCCGTCCATATAATTATCAGCAGAACTTGCTTCATAGATGCCTTTTTCGACTCTAGCATCAAGACTAAAGTAATTAATGCCATCATCGATTTTTAAATTTATCATCGGAATAACAGTGATTATAGCGCTACGAGTGCCGTTTTCTTGTTGCTTATAGATATTATCATCATCTACAATACTCACTTCCAACGATGGTTTTACGAATAGTCCCCCATCGGTGATGTATGTATCTTGGGTGTATGCAACAGCCCCTCCACTCAACAAAACTAGACCTAAGCAATAGTAGTGACCTTTGAATGCTTTCATTTTGGCTCGCCTCGTCGGTTGATATATCCGAGTGTTGTTCATACCTTACCTCTCTAAATAGCTAATATGTGTTCTCGCTTTTTAAGCAGGTCAGTACGGTTAACAGCATAATTTTGAAATCAAACCAGATTGACCATTGCAAAATATAATAAAGGTCAAACTCAATACGTTTCTGCATTTTATCTAAAGTATCCGTTTCCCCTCGCCAACCACTGACTTGGGCCCAACCGGTAATACCAGGTTTAACATGATGTCTTAGCATGTAAAATTGGATGAGTTTACGATACTCCTCATTATGTGATACAGCATGAGGTCGAGGCCCGACAACAGACATGTCGCCCATCAGTACATTAAAGAATTGCGGGAGTTCATCAAGGGAACTACGACGTAAAAAACCACCAAAAGGAGTAACACGTTTATCGCCTCTTATTGCCTGTGTTACATTCCCGTCAGATTCCATCACCGACATACTTCTGAATTTGTAAACAGTAATTTTGTCACCGTGTAGTCCATACCGGCTTTGCTTGAACAATACTGGACCAGGGGATGTGAACTTTAGCGTGATTGCGATAGCAAGATAGACAGGGGAAAGCAGTATTATGGCGATTAAACTTACTATAATATCTTCAAATCGTTTTAGCCAAACTTTGGCACCTAAATAAGGGGATTCAAAAATGCTTAGCGCATCAATTTTGCCAACATGAGTAACACGGCCATGCATAACATCAGAGAGCATAAATGCAGGTAAAACATAAACATCGACAGTTGTATCTGATAATAAATTGATAATTTCTGCGATACGTTTCTCAGCTGAAATAGGTAAAGCAATAAACAAAACGTCAATTGAACCATTTTTAGCTTCAAAAATACCCGCAGATATATTACTCACAACTGTCATGCCTTTAGGTAAACGTTCTGCATTTCTATCATCAAAGAAACCCACAAAATCAAACCCGAATTCATCACAATGACTGATCTCATGATATAAGTTAGCCCCTGTTGACGTTGCGCCTAAGATAGCCATTTTTCGTAGGTTGATGCCTAATTTACAACGTACAACAGACCATTGATATTTCAATACTCGCCACGTAAAACAACACAAAAATGCCACAAAATACCAGACATTTAAGACATAACTCGGAAACTCAAAGGATGCTTCCAGCCATGTACCAATACCAGATAATATTAAAAATGAAGATATAAACACAGCAACGACAGTCATCAGGACTGCAATAAATCGGCCTACACGCCATGATTGATATAAATTAAGAGCCTCTGCGATATATAAAAAAACGACGGCAGCCGTTAACGCTACAATTATATATTCTTGTGTCATCCTAAGGTTATAGCTATGAATTACAATAACAAAAGAAAATGTAACACAACTTAAATCTAAGAAGCGATAAACAAAAGAGTAATTAGCAGAACTTACCTTAAATGTATTAGTAGGTTTCAAAATACGATTCCTTAACAAATTTAAAGTAGTCACATTTTGAAAATGAACTACCGAGCTAAATAAACGATTCGCTCATCCAATGAATATGTCATTGATAATCCATTAATTATCTTCTTCAATGAAGATAGTGGTATTAATTTAAAAATACTAATTAAACATCTCACTAAATATAGCAGTGATTTTTTTTATGGCCGCAACATGTGTTACTTTTCAGAAGAGTATATATTCAACAAGACCACAAAAATCAACATAAACAATTAAAATCACACGAAATAACAGTGTAAAACTTTATATAGTCAGTGATTAAGCTATAATCTTAAATCTTGCATTAAGACGAAGAGTTAATATGTTTATAACTTCTTTTCACTATTTTCGAGGCTTTGCAATATTAATTATCATCGCAGGACATGTCCACGTAGGTAATAGTGAAGTGGACTTCCCAATATTCACCAACTTGGTTTCTGGGTCAACTGCTTTATTCGTATTCATTAGTGGTTATTTATTTCAACATCTACAAAAAGGTGTATTTAATTATCCTTTGTATTTAAATAAGAAGTTAAAGTATGTAATTCTACCCTATTTAATCTGCTCAACCCCTGCAATTATTAATATAGCAATGACTGGTAATTTTCACCCACTCTTGGGAAATGTAACGACTATCGAAGGCAGTGTGATCAATATTTTTACAGGTCGGCATGTGACGGCATATTGGTATGTTCCCTTTGCTGCATTACTATTCATAAGCGCTCCAATTATAGTGAAATTCTCATTATTAAAACATAATATGCAATTGTTGATACTCTTTACATTTTCGATTATCGCGATCTATGCCCACCGACCGATAGGCGGACTTAATCCGTTTCATTCTTTCATTTATTATATTCCATTTTATTTATTTGGTATTTATGCTGTTGTTAATCGAGATTCAATAGAAAAATAAAGAAATACAACGTTATTTTTTTAATAATAACGTTACTACTCGCTTATATTCAAATTAGATTAATGGGTATTATTGGTAGTAGCCATAAAGACTTGTTTACATTTTCAGGTATTGATATTATGTACCTACAAAAGGTATCTTTATTGCTATTTGTGATGACTTCGTTGGATTTAATTGAAAGCAAAAATGTTAAACCACTTTCTTTTTTTGCGAATATATCTTTTTCACTCTATTTCATTCATGGTTATGTATTAATATTATTGGCACGATTATCTATCAACGATACATTATTAAATTATGGTTTCAATGAATCTGGTGCGATGCTTATTAAATTCACCCTTGTAGTTGCGATAAGTTCATTACTATCTATTAGTATCATTAAATTATTAGGTAAACGAAGTCGATATTTCATCGGAAGTTAATATATGTCATAAATAATCATTTAAAACGAGCCCACTTTCTTTCTTATAATAAATCCAAATATAAATATTAAAATCAAAGGAACTACTATATTTGCTAGGCTATAAAAACTGTTCGCATAACTAAAACTGCCATTCGGGATACTTTCCTTCTGACCAAAAAATAAATTTAGCAAACTAATTAACACAAAGAAAGATAAAATTATGAAAGACTTCAATCTTTTAACCTTAAATACAAAACAATGTAATACATAAAAACATTGTATGTAGTTGATGATAAAAGCAGTCACTAAACTGATACACAATACGATCATATCCCCCATATAAACACCAAAAATAATAGCGGACACATTAACAACCGATGAAAATATACCACAATAAAACATCTGCTTTGTAGCACCCATCGCTTGATATAACCCTCCTGTAGAACTTAAAACCATCTGCACAGGGATTGATAATGCTAATATTTTCAATAATTCACTCACGGCGAACCACTGCGAACCAAAGAGAATGAAGATAATATCGTCTGCATACCAAAACATAATTGTAGCCGTCAAGATCCCCAGTACAGCCAATTTATAGGCCAATCGATAGTAAGCAGTAAAAACTATATCAGGCTGACTTTTATACTTAGTCAATACGGGTTGCAGTGCAGGTGTGATAGCAAAAGTAAACAATTGGAGTGGATACCGCATAACTTGATATGTTTTTTCATAGAAACCAACGGTCGTGACACCAAAAAATTTCGCCACTAATAAGGTATCTAAATTGCGCGAAAAAAAATTAAGTATATTAAACCCAAGTTGAAATTTAGCTATCGCGAACAAGGGGATAATACTTGATATTTTGATACCTATTTTGGCTTTACCTATTTCAGTATTCTTTGAAAAACGATGATAAAAAATGAAACGTCCTACTGGCGTAACTAATATTTTTATTGCCAAGGCCACAACACCTAGCCCCATAAAATAAAGTAGAATACAAACCATTAGTGCAATGAACTCTGCAAATATTTCAGCTTTCCCAATAATAATAAATTGGGTATCCTTTTGTAACGATGCCAATGGCAACATTGAAATTGCAGAAAAAAAGACACTCAAGGCTAAAACATATGTGAGTAAGTTGACATTAATTAACTCAAGCCAACTCGCCAGTACAGGCGTAATATAAACAAATAATAACGACAACATAAGCCCAATAATTAATGTCGCACTAAAGATACCATCACGCTCTTCATCACTAATCGAATCTCTGTGTATAATTGCAGGCCCAAGACCTGATGTGGCTAACAGTTGAAAGAATAAAATAAGAACTTGTAATGCAGCTAACGTACCAAAGTCGTTGGGAGTGAACAATCTTGCTAAAATAGCCAGTGATGTAATTTGTAGGACATAAAGTGAATACTTTCCTATCAGGCTATGAAGAATCCCTCTGTTTAATTCGTTATTTATTTTGCTCATAATGAGATAATCCTATCACTAAGTAAATAGTAGATCACTCAGCACCGCGAATTACTTCATGCTCATTGATAACTTCATCCCTAATCATATAAACACCAGATGAAATAACAATCATAACCATCAAAAACCACGCCATATTAGCATCCCTAAATATGCTGGATTCTGTAACATTTTGTAAAATGGGAATAATTAATGCCGCATGGATAAAAACACTATTCGATTTCAGCATTGAGAGAACAAAAAATATAAAGATAAGTGATGAACCAACAATGCCAAACTGTAAAAGTAATTGCAAATAGCCATTATGAGCCGATGATATATATTGTAAAAAGCTATATTTATCATCTAGTACAAAGGGGATTACGCCTACTTCAAAATAACTACCGTAACCATAACCAAGTGCTATTTTGTCAAAAAATTCAAGATCATAATACAATGAATCCCAAATAACCCCCCGACCAGTAAAGAAATCTGCATCAACATATAATGCGATATGCTGATAATCATTCATGTAATAACTTACTCCAGGTATAAAAATAAATATAGAAAAAAATGTACTCGCGAGTATAAACATTAATACTTTCATTTTAAAAATACTGAGTTGGATTAATAGAAAATATGTAATACATAATAAAATACTCGTCTTACTCTGGGTTATTAATAGAAACGCAAATAAAATAATGAGTAAAATGTTAAGTGAATGGCTATTTACATCAAACGATTTAATCCACATATAGCTAATAACAATCAGCACAGCTAAATTGACCCCCATGGTATTCTTGGACTTAAAGTATCCGGCCAAATTTAAACTCTCATTAAAACCTGCACCTTGAACAATAGAAAAAATGATCATGGAAATACAAACGATGATCGCTAGTTTCAGATTAACCTCAATACTCTTGTGATAAAATGAAAAGCAAAATGCAATTGATACAGACGCACAAAATACCATTTGAAATATGGCACGCTTCATTGTTATTAACGGATAATTTGACCAACTCGCACTCAGTAAAGCAATGAGGCAGATAACGAGTAAAATAAAAAGTTTATTGACCAAGACTAACTTAAGATTGTTAAACTCTTTATTTATAAAAAATCGAAACGAAAAAAACAAGAACAGAGAAATCCAAAAGAGTTGTTTAAATATATTACTCTCTGCAAGACTACCAGTAACCACATCTAATTCATGATCCATCATACTGATCTTACTTGTAAAGTCAGGTGTAAAAACGCCAAGACAATACAATAACATAAGTAATAAACCATATTTTTCAAGCCAAACAAGCACATTCATACAGAACCAACTAGGACGTTATATCTAAAGCATCAGTAGATAAATACATTTGGAGACAAATATCAATTATTTCAGCATAAATATGATATTAGACGTAAGGCATGGTTTTGGCATAAAACTAAATGCCAATGTGCGGCTAATACACTATTATTAACACAGTTACATTACCCATAAACAAGGTTCTGTATGTCATATAACATTATAAATAGACAGCGTAACATCGTCATTGTTTTTATATTTATAATGGCTTTATTCATCAATACTGCTAAATCGGAATCGAATACCTCGACACCTAAATGCACAAAAATAATCTCACATAATAAAGAAAAATTAGCTGCGCTTATCCCTACCTATAAAAGTATCAATCATGCCTTAGAAAAGTATATAGATGGTGATGTCATATGCCTTGCTGATGGCAATCATCCCGCGATAACCATTAAAGATTTTAATAGTGGAAGCAAGCCGTTAATAATACGCCCATGGCATTATTTAAGAACAAGAATAAAAAATAGGCATTACACTGGCACCGGAATAACAATAAAGAACTCACAAGGGATTATTATTGAAGGGTTAATCATAACAGGAGGCTTAACTGCAATTTTGGTACAAGATTCATCAAACATCTCACTGCTATCAAACAAAGTGTTTAACACGGGTAACCAAGCAATATCGATAAAACCACGTCATCACGGTGGTAGCCATTATTTGGTTGAAGATAATGTTATTTTCAACACAGGATTGCTAAATCCACGCTATGGCGAAGGATTATATATTGGCGATGGTTCGTATACTGAAGATAAGAGTAGATTGAAAATACGATATACTGTCGATGACGTTATTATAAAAAACAACATAATTCATCATACTAGAAACGAGGCCATTGATGTAAAAGCAAATGCCTATAATGTTAAGATAATCAGTAATAGCATCAACGATATAAATTTAAAATTCAACGCTGCTATCACCATAGCAACAGAGTCATCCTTTGCCGAACTAGGAGGCTATGAGGTAATCGATAATGTCATTACAAATATCGTTAACCGCTCTGGTTACCGCCCTATTGGTATTGCGGTCGGGCACGGTGATACGCTGATTAAAGACAACCTCATTATCGATGAGAATGAAAATTTTATTGCGACGTGTCTGTTCACTACATTTCTAAATCCGAAATTAAATAAAGTCACATTAGTAAATAATCAATTAATTGGTGCCGGTATTCCGTTCTCGGCAGGGTGCACAGGTGGAACAAATGATAACGCGAAGGCCGTAGCCATATTCAAATAAAAACTGCCATATAGGCAGTCCTTTTTACACTTAATCATGTTACACATATCTAAAGCACATTTACCAAGTTCTAACTGGACCGGTATCAACATGTACAAAGCCCGACTTAGGGTAATAACCGACCCCGCCTAATTTTAATGAGATAGCGGCTTCACGTAAATGAGCTAATTTAACGTCTGGAATAGCAATATCAATAGCCATGCCTCGCATATGATAACTTTTGGTTGCAACGGCATTACTCTTACTTGCTAACATCTGATTAGTTTTAGGTGAACGATAACCAGAAATAACATGAAACTCTTCAGAAACGTTCAGCGTTCTATTTAGTTTATAGAGTAATTCATAAAGCCGGTTGTCCATCGGTACAGACAAATTTTGTCTATGATCACGCAATAAATGGCTGAAGCTTTGAAGTGTATCTTCTTGGTACAACCCATCGATCCAATAATTTCCTTGACCCCGTTCTCTCGTGTGTATGTTATAAAAGCAAAGCTCTCTCATGCCTAATACACTTTGGCTTGCTTTAACTTTAACTGGCGCAACGGAATACGCAGCTAATCCGCCAAGACTTAATAACACTTTTCTACGTGTTGGACATACTATTGACACCATCCCACCACTGATCGTTTTTCATACAAAGGTAGTGGAATGTATATTCAATACAGTATTAAATCAAGTTTTATCTCTGTAATGCATATATATCATCACGAAATTGGCTTAATCCACTATCGTCAATCCATGCAGTCCAATATACCAAGTGAACAGGTAACGTATCATTTAAAGGAAACCATTTCGTTATATCTCGACTGAACTTTAGTTCTGACCACAACGACTTATTATCGACTAAACTATTTGCAATCCAATTTGCCAATTCATCAACTTTTTCGATACGAATACAGCCGGAAGAAAGCGCCCGATTCGAATAACTAAACAATTTAGGATTGGTTGTATCATGTAAATAAACACTGAAGTTATTAGGAAAATAGAATTTATAGCGGCCGAGTGTATTCTTTACGCCTGGCATTTGTTCGAGTCGATATGGAAATTGGCCATTTGCGAGTATTACCCATTCTTCAGGTGACTTTTCAACTCGTTGATCTTGATAATTATAAACACTAAAATCGCGCTGGTTAAAGAAATCACCATTGAGTTTTACTTTTGGCAATAAATCATCTTCTAAAATACTACGGGGTACACGCCAGCTTGGGTTAATGACCATACTTTTAATTTCACTGGTCAGTATTGGGGTTGGTTTTTTAGGTTTTCCAACAATAACACGTGAGCGTAGTGCAATTTCACCATTATCACTTAATAATAATTCGTAAGCCGGTATATTAACAAGGAGATAACGAGCGCCAAGATTAGCCATAAAGTTAATCTTTCGTTGCATATTATGAGTGAGTAATTCAGCTCTGCGATGAGGATTTAGATTTAACCACTTTAATGTATCTGGACCAATGATAGCATCTTCGTTAAGGCCGTGTCGACGCTGAAAGCTTCGAACAGCACTGGCTAATTTATCTGTATAAAGATCTGATAATGCTATCGATGCATCACTATCACCAAGTAGTATTAATCGCGAATGTATGTCATAAATCACCGCGTCACGATCACCTACACGTAATAACCCTGATATTTTGATTTCATTCCACGAATATTGTGATGAGAGCCTGTTAAGATAGCTTGCACGACTAGAAAATTGTAGTTCTGTTTTAGACATAGGCACAAAGGTATTACCACTCATAAAAGGCAGTACACTGTGCGGTTGTAAATTGCGGTGATTTACAACCGCATACCGATCATTTATGATTTCATTTGTACTTTTTGACTCATTAAAATTAGGACCAACAATCGAGATTTGATGTAAGGGTAAAGCAGATAAGGTATTGCAACGGACTAATAACATTACGAGTAGCAATGGTGGTGTTATTTTATTTTCAAGCCCACTTCGAAGTACATATTTTAATCCCCTAAAGGGATACCTTGTAAACATGGTAATCCCTCCAATGAATATAAATTAAGTATGGTAAATAAATACCAACTGACCAACAATTTTGGCTATTAATACGCTAAAATAAAGTTTATTAAACTAACGTGAAGGTTATATGCAAAATAATATTACAATTTGGGTTGACGCAGATGCTTGTCCGATCCCAATGAAAGAAATACTTTTTCGTGCAGCAGTTCGCGTGAAAGTGCCACTAGTATTAGTTGCAAACCATTGGATACGCGTCCCTGCCTCTCCCTATATTTCAATGACACAAGTACCTTCAGGTTTTGATGTTGCCGATGATCATATCGTGTTGAAAGTGGCAAAAGATGATCTTGTTATTACATCCGATATACCACTTGCAGCAGAAGTCATCGAAAAAGGTGCACATGTGATCACTTCTCGTGGTGAAAAATATACATTAAGCAATATTCGTCAACGTCTTAATATAAGAGACTTTATGGATACCATGCGAGCGAGTGGTGAAATGACGGGTGGCCCAGCCGCTTTGGGGTCAAAAGATAAACAGGCGTTTGGTAATGCACTTGACCAATACCTTGCTAAGTATGCGAATAAATCTTAATTTTCATTAATATCGAACCCTAGGAATCATTTGTGCAAAAAATTGCTGTGTTTGTTGACGTTCAAAATATTTATTACACTACTCGCCAAACTTATGGCCGCCAGTTTAATTACCGAAAACTCTGGCAACACTTATTATTACAAGGAGACGTAGTAACAGCGTATGCCTATGCCATTGATAAGGGTGATGATCAACAACGTAAATTCCAAGATGCACTCAAACATATCGGTTTTGATGTGAAGCTAAAACCCTTTATCCAACGCAGTGATGGTTCAGCGAAAGGTGACTGGGATGTTGGGATCACAATCGATGTACTACAAGTCGCAGAATCGGTCGATACTGTTGTACTGCTCTCTGGAGATGGTGACTTTTCTATCTTGCTTGATACGATAAAGGCCCGTCATCAAGTCAGAGCTGAAGTTTATGGTGTGCCAGCCTTAACCGCGAATGCTTTAATCAATAGCGCGACCGTATTCACTCCTATTTATGAAGATTTTTTATTGTAATAATCTGAATAAATTTTGAACGTCTATTTACGTATACAGGTGTTTTATAACGCAACCTCATAATCATAACTACGCTCTAGTAAAAAACACCGTATAACGCAGTCGTAAAAAGCAAGTTAGGTTTATGGCCTGACTTACTTTTTGTTAAGTCCGACATAAAACAATATTATAAAAAAGGCCAAAATGACCTACACTGAAAGTAGCATAACTAACTGAGTAACAAGCATGCATATATTGATAACGGGTGGCACTGGCTTTATCGGCCAAGCATTTATTAATACCTTTCAAGCTGATTATCAATTTACCGTATTGACCCGCGATGTTAATAATGCAAAAGCTATCTTTTCACATATTTCGACGCACAACATCAAGTTCATCTCGCAGTTACATGAGTTACCGAGTGCAATTCATATCGATGCAGTGTTCAATTTGGCTGGTGCTCCTATTATGGACAAAATGTGGAGTGCAAAACACAAACATGTTTTAGAATCGAGTCGCTGGGAAACAACACAACATCTGGTCGATTTAATTTCAACAAAAACGATCACCCCCGACGTCTTTATCAGTGGTTCAGCCGTTGGCGTTTATGGTCGACAAGGTGACCGCTGCATTGATGAGAAACACCTAGAGCATTATCCCGAATATGCGAGCAAGCTATGTGAACATTGGGAAGAAATAGCTCGTACATGTTGCCCGTCAACCCGTACTGTTATATTACGCACAGGTATTGTATTAGATAAAGATAAAGGCGCATTGCAAAAAATGGCATTCCCTTTTAAGTTAGGACTTGGCGGCCCTATAGGGAAAGGCCATCAATACATGTCATGGATACATATTGACGACATGGTTGCTGCCATCAGTTATTTGTTACAGCATAAGTCAGCCAGTGGCACCTTTAACCTGACATCACCAAACCCAGTGACTAATAATGATTTCTCCCAAAAATTAGCCGCTTGCTTTGGTAAAAAAGCACGCTTAGCAACACCTGTACTTCTTTTAAGGTTAATACTGGGCGAACGTGCCGACCTCCTTGTATATGGTCAACGCGTATTACCAACTCGATTACTGGATGCTGGTTTTACGTTTCACTATGATTCATTAGAGCAAGCATTTTCAGCTATCTATGATGCATAATTGTCTAAATCTTGATAAAGCTTATTCAGGCCCAAGTTTTCTTGCTAATCTAATTGCATCCAATATATTAACAATCCATACGCAGAGCAACACAATGGTTGCAAGGTGCATATTTTGTGTGTCTATAGATGCAACCTGCTGTGTCACTAATTGGTTAATATTTAGCAAATCGATATTACCACCAGATAACATCACTTGATCTACAATTAATTGCGTCTGCGTTATAGTGACATCTATAATGTAATACAGTGGTAGTGCAGCAATAACTGCAAAGACAACCGCCGCGATATACTTCTTTAACCACCAATGTCCAGCACCTGGAAATAAGAACGCGGATAATAGGCTCGCTTTAAGGGGTTTATTCATAACATCTCCTAACTCAATATATGGCTATAACAAACTAAAGGTAATAATAACAAGGATAAAGAATGTAGTGTCACTTGTAACGGTTTAAATATTAAACCAGCCATAAATAATACAAACATAAGCAACAAACAGTTATAAAAGACTGTGTTTAATTCCGTTCCAACATCAATCCAAATAACATCATTCGAGGTCAATGTCTCCCATATCTCTAGGATGATATCCAAGAGTGTATTAACGTTACTCATGAATATACGACTAAACATCGGTAGAACAGGCAATAGAATTACCGCAAACAACAAGACTGGTAATATTAACACGCTAAATATGGGAATGAAGATCAGGTTGATTATGGCGGATAACCAACTAAAGCCTGAAAAAATCGTCATTTGGATGGGTAATAAAAGTAATGTAAACAGCACTTGGTTACAGCATACATGCGTTAATTTCCGATAAGTATTTTTTATGGTCTGTTTTATTGGACTTTTATCCCTGACTGGGGTTCCTGTTCGACTTAACCAAACTAATATAAATACAGACGCCATTGCTGAAAATGACAGCCAAAAACTAATCGAAAATACAGTTAAAGGATCCAACAGCAAAGTCACCAACAACATTGTCGCGAACAATTGAAATAATGTAACTTTGTAATATTGAACACGATATAAACAATGAATACACAGTAAAACAATAGCACGTAGCGCAGGTAATGAAAAACCCGCAATCCACGCATAAAAGATGGCTCCGACAAGGCTTATCGATAAACTAATAACAAGATTATAGGGGCCCCCAAATAACCTTAATAATCGTCGCGAGCAAACATAAAAAAAACCAAAAATAAGTCCAATATGCAAACCTGATATTGCAACCAAGTGACCAATACCGAGTAATTTGAACTGTGCCCAAAGTTCATTATTAATATAACTGCGATCACCAAATGTTAACGCGTACAACATAGGGTTTGCATTAATCGGTAATACAGATTTAAACATCTGATACAAGTCACCGCGTAAATTCAACTGAGGTTGAATCACCTCCCCCTTTTCAATTAACCCTATATATTGAATATGCCGTGATAACAATCTAGATTTAAAGGAAGGGAAGACATTATCATCCACATTAATCTTTGGCTTAATTAATCGTACTTTGAACCGCCATACTTGGCCGATACCCAGATCCCCTGGATAGTGGTATTCTGGATTTGACCATTTCAAGGCCAGTTTAGGTTGTACAAAAGACAACGCTGTATTATTGATCTCGATAACCTTTACATCGAACGAAAGTAGGTTTTTTTTATTTACTAATGTTATTACCTCAGCTGTTATGATATTGTCTTCTGAAGCTTCCACTTGTGGTTTTTTGTATTGCGATGTCGTATTATTGAATAACGTATTCGCTTCATTTATTACGCTATTTTTATACAAAATAGACCAGCTTAATGCAACAAACAGAAGTACTAATATAGATGGTACTTTCACATAAAAAAGGATAAAGACCACGATCGTCATTATCGTTAAAAATTGAATACGTTCGATATCAACAAAGAACATACTTATTAATATGGTAATGGAAAGTAGTATGGCCTTAACGGTCATTCATTACCCCTGAGAATGATTAGAATTATGCCTAAGAATTTAATTAAGAAATATCTCCCAAATCCAGAATCAATCAAAGAACATAAGCACCTTAAAATTTTTGGTGATCTGTTACACAACGCAAACCTCTGGCATTTAAATCGCCGCTCTGCAGCTGGTGCTTTCGCAGTTGGTATTTTTATGGCGTTTGTTCCCGTACCTTTTCAGATGTTATTAGCAGCTGGCTTTGCCATTTTATTCCGTGTAAATTTGCCATTATCAGTAGCGCTCGTGTGGTTATCAAACCCCATTACCATGCCACCAATGTTTTTTGCCACTTATGAGTTAGGTGCATGGATATTGCAAGAACCAGTCCATCCATTCTCGTTCGAGCTAACAATAGATTGGTTAATGCAGGCTATAACTTTATATGGTCCGGCATTTCTACTTGGCTGTTTTGTATCCGGCACATTCTTTTCTATTGCTGGTTATTTTAGTATCCGTTGGTTATGGCGTTGGAAAATTATTAACGCTTGGAAGAAACGTAAAGCATCACGCACAAAATAAGTGTTAAAAATGAGAAGGCCACATCACTTAACCAGTTATGTGGCCTTTTTTATTCTTATCAACTTTAATTCATTATTACACACGACAAGATAGAGCTACTGAACTGTAATATAGGTTAGAACATATTAAGATGTTAGCCCCCATAATTAAGTGGCAATATTACATAATTACACCCTCACTATTTCCCCCAATACTTAAGCTTCTTTTGCTATATATTTATTTTCAATCAGATGAATGTACTATTATTTAATGCTAATTTCATGTCTTTAGATGATTGTTTGTTTACGTATCTGATAGCTAAAATAGTGACCATTATTAGGCATTCGATTTATACAAAATGTATATATTGATTGTGCTAGCAACATAAATTGAAAGGGACTTTATTTTGAAAAGCTCAGCTTCATTTTTAATGGTTTTATTATCGACTTCAGCAATAGCAGCTGAAGCGCCAAAGACATATAACAGTATTGGCGCAGACTTTAACGCTCAAGTACTTGTAGCGCCATCTCAAAAAACTGGATATTATTTATTACAATTTAATGGTTTTGAGCATGATGACGTCCTAATTACAAGCTAGGGTCACTATACAACGCGTAAAGCAAGTGATTTTGTGACACAAATTAAAGCCGTATATTAGTCGTCACATTTGAAAATGATTATATTCAGCAATAAGACATTATGCTGAATATAATCATGCCATTATTTATTGCCTAATTCACGCGCAGGCTGTATCGAACATGCTTTGTTTGCCGGGTATATAGTGGCTATTACACTCATAAGAATGGCAACACCACCAACCACCAGTACATCGTTTAATGCCAATTGTGACGGTAAAAAGTCAATAAAGTAAATATCACCAGATAAGAACTCATGACCTATTAAACCTTCAATAAATTTGATAATCACAGTTAAATTCTCTGAGATTAAAATCCCCAGTATTGTCCCTGACACGACACCAAGAATACCGTTAATACCGCCGTGTACAATGAAGATCAAACGTAATAACGTATTTGACGCCCCCATCGTTTTTAAAATAGCAATATCTGCTCGCTTATCATTAACAGCCATAACTAAGGTTGTGACAATATTAAAACAAGCCACAGCAATAACTAAAATCAAGATCACGTACATCAAACTTTTAACCATCTGAATGTCTTGATATAAGAAACCCTGACTTGTCATCCAGCTGCGAATGTACAAGTAATGATCTAACTGATTACCCGCTTCACGCACAATACGGTTAGCCGCAAAAATGTCAGTCACTTTAATACTCAAGCCATCGGCTTTAAACGCTTTACCTTGAATATCTTGGGCTGCACTCAGGGGCACATAAGCGAGGTTATTGTCTAATTGACCACTTAGATGAATGATGCCTGATACAGTAAAGCTAAAACGGCGTGGCGCTTTAAAAGATTGCCCTGATTGCTGGGATAATAATACCGTGACAGTATCTCCAAGCGCTAAACTAAGCTCTTTTGCAATGCCTCGACCGAGCACAACTTGTCTATTATTTGTCTGGTCATTAAGACTATCCCACGTCCCCTGTGCAACATAGCGGTATACCTCAGAGACTTGCTTTTCAGCCTCACTGTCAACAGCTCGAAGTTGAACAGCCTTTAATTCATTACCCTTTTGTAATAAGCCATTAAGTTTAATAAACGGTGCTGCACCGACAACTTCCGGGTGTGTGAGTAATTTTGCCTTTGCACTCTGCCAGTCATCAAAGGGTTCACTCACCCCTTCAAGTTCGCCATTAGGCACAACCGCTAAGATCCGATTTTTAAGCTCATACTCAAAACCGTTCATTGCAGATAAACCAATGATCAGTACCATCACACCTAATGCGATACCAACGGTCGAAGACGCCGAGATAAACGCAATAAAGCCATTTCGACGCTTAGATGATGTATACCTCAGTCCGATATAAGCCGCTAACGGACGAAACATTATACTTCCTCCGTAATAGCATTTGTCTGTACCGCTTCATTCTCGTTTGTTAGTACACCATCGGCCATATGTAAAGTACGTCCTAATCGGTTTGCTAGCTCTTCATCATGGGTAACGATAATAAAGGCCGTATCACAAGTCTCATTTAATTCTTTGATCAAATTGAAAATCGTTTCGGCACTGCTTTGGTCTAAATTACCCGTTGGTTCATCCGCAAACACAATATTAGGTTCATTAATCAAGGCACGTGCAATCGCAACACGTTGACGTTCACCACCAGAAAGTTCGCTGGGTTTATGTTCAACACGATGTGATAACCCGACTCGATCTAATATTGCCAATGCTTTTTGTTTCGCTAAAGACACTTTCATACCGGCAATCAACAACGGCATACACACATTTTCTAATGCCGTAAACTCATTTAGCAGGTGATGAAATTGATATACAAAACCCATGTTCTGATTACGCATCGCCGCTTGTTGTTTTTCTGACATACTGTGAATATCAACACCGTTGAGATATACAGAGCCAGAGGTAGGCGTATCTAACGCGCCCATCAAATGTAACAATGTACTTTTACCTGAACCTGAACGGCCAACGATCGCAACAAGTTCACCTTTTTCGACCGTTAATGACACTTGCTTTAATACGTGAGTATCAAGGTTACCTTCTTGGTAAATTTTTTCGAGGTTATTGCAAACTAATAAAGAATTATTCATAACGTAATGCCTCGGCAGGTTTAACATTTGCCGCTCTAAATGCAGGATAAAGTGTTGCGAGTAGACTTAATGCAATCGCACCGAAAATAATGGACGCGATCTGCGACCAATCAAATAAAACAGGTAATAAACGCGCACCACCTGATGCTTGCGCTAAAAGGTTAAGCCCGATGAGCGACATAAATTCATTGAGGTTAGCTGCTAATGCGATACCCATTATGCCACCCGCAATTGCCCCCAGAACACCGGTCCAAGCACCTTGGATAACAAATATTTGGACAATAGTGGGTCTATTCATACCCAAGGTTTTCATGATAGCAACGTCCGTTTCTTTCTCTGTGACCAACATAACTAAGGATGACAAGATGTTAAAGACGGCAACGGTAATGATTAAGAACAGCAATAAACCAATCATGTTCTTCTCCATTTTTACGGCTTGAAATAACTCGCCACGCGCAGTCTGCCAATCCAGTGAATCAAAATCGCTGAAGAAGTCACGACTAGCTAATTCATTTACAGAAAACGGATCATGAACAAACACACGGTGTTGCATCTGACTCGAGGGTTTTAAGCGCGCCAATTTACCCGCATCGGTAATATTAACCAATACCTGTGTGGCTTCGACATCCGAACCAACAGAATAAATCCCCACCACCGTAAATTTACGTTGGCTCGGCACACGCCCCATCGGCGTAAAGACACTGCCTTTAGTCGAAATAAGTCTAATTTTATCACCGAGATTAACATTTAAAGATCTTGCCATGCTGCGCCCAATAATAATGTTGTACTTACCCGGTTGCAGTAATGAAATATCACCAATGAGCATATTCTGGCGGATAACATCCCACTCAGGATACGTCGAGGGGTCGATGCCCTGTAACTGCGCACCTTGAATCTGGCTTTTACTTTGCACCATAGCATCGGCTTGTAAGAAAGGCGTGACAGCAGCAACTAACGGATCATCAGTCAATGCAGACAAACTTTTATCTACATCCTTAGCCTCTGCTTTAGGCGTGACAATTACATGAGGAACCGCACCAAGGATACGGACTTTCAAATCCTGCTCAAAACCATTCATTACCGATAAAACAGTGATTAATGCTAATACACCAATAGTGATACCAGCCGTCGAAAATAAGGTAATAAATGATACAAATCGATTGTTGCGCTTCGAGCGAGTATAACGCAAGCCGATGAATAAACTTAATGGGTAATACATAAATATGATTAAGAAGACCTTGCTAAAAACGACTGTTCATTCTAGAGACATGCCCACTAATGAGCAAGTAAAATCACGTCTCCATACCAACTTGTGAGCGATTAGTTATTCTGGTTTAAAACAGCGTCTTAAAAGCTCAATACAATAAACTAAACAAGATAAATACAAATAAATATGCCACAATGACAGGTTAGTAATCTCGAAAAGGATGACAGCAAGTGACTCAACAATATTTTTCTATAAAACACAGTTTATCTGTCAATATTGAACCTGTTTCTATTGATCAAGTCCCAACGTCCCGATTGGCACTCGAAAACGAAATGCCAATTCCATTTAAAATGGCTAATGACGTGGCAGAAATCGATAGTAATGCCTTACGCTCAATTCGAAACATCGGCGAACAAGCTGACGCACTTGCTGATTTTTTACAGATGCAAAATAATAAAATCAATTTGATCATGGGTTATGTTCTCGCACAACAAGATCATCCCGAATCACGTTTTAACTCAACTATATTTGGTGCCGGCGAAGTCAAATTCTTAGCTAATAGTGATTTTAAATTAGAAGAAGCCGTACGCATTAAAATATTCTTACCCAATGACTCTTCGGCTATCTATTGCTATGGCACTATCTCGGCTCGTGAAGAACAAGAAGCAGATGACACGCTCATTGAATACACGGCATCGTATACGCGGATCCGCGATATTGATCGCGAAATATTAATTCGTGCAACGTTGCGAATCCAACAGCAACAGCTTAAACAACGAGCCGAGCAACGCCAAGAGAATGGTCTATAAATAGACCAACGACACTATCCTCAACAATTACGATTAGATTACTGAAAACTATGAAATCAACAGCTATTCTTTCTCTACCGTTACCGAAAAAGCAAGGCGATAAGATCGCCTACGGTAACCTTGTTGGCAGTAGCCTCGCATTCACACTTGCAGAGCTGTGTTCACAAACAAATTCCCCTATCCTTGCGGTTGTTGCAGATACCCCAAGTGCCTTAAAACTTGAACAAGAAGTACGTCATTTTTTAGCGGATGATAAACCCTTAGTAACCTTCCCTGATTGGGAAACATTGCCCTATGATAACTTCTCGCCACACCAAGATATTATCTCGCAACGTATTCATGCCCTGCACCGTTTTCAGCAGACGACTAGCGGGCTGATTATTGTATCGGTCAATACTTTGATGCAACGTATCGCCCCGGTAAGTTTTCTAGCCCAGCATAGCTTGATCGTCAAAACAGGCGATAAAATTGATATGCATGCAATGCGCCAACGTTTAGAAACCAGTGGTTACAATGCTGTAGACCAAGTATTAGAGCACGGTGAATTTTCTGCTCGCGGTTCAATTCTAGATCTGTATCCAATGGGCAGTAATTCACCGTTTCGAATCGATTTCTTTGATGACGAAGTAGAAGAAATTCGCGGTTTTAACACCGAGACTCAGCGCTCTGAGGGTACCCTTAAAGCCATTAATTTATTACCTGCGCACGAATTTCCAACAGATGATAAAGCGATTGAATTATTCCGTCAGCAGTTTAGAGCATTGTTTACGCCATCGCGTGAAGCTGAATCCATTTATCAGCAAGTAAGCAAAGGTTTCTTACCAACAGGTATTGAGTATTATCACCCGTTATTCTTAACTGAAACTGCCACGTTATTTGATTATTTACCGAAGCAATTAATTATTGCTCAAGTGGGTGAATTACATCAGGCATCACAAGTGTTTTTTCAAGATATTGAAAAGCGCTACGAAGACCGACGTCATGATATTCAACGTCCATTGCTTACACCGAGTTCACTTTACTTACCTGTTGCAGAACTATTCCAAGCACTTGGCCAGTACACGAAAGTAAGCCTAAGCAATGAAAGATTGAATGAAAAATCAGGTAATACCAACTTAAGCTTTAGTTCTTTACCTGAAATATCAGTTAACCATCAGAAAAAAGCCCCGCTTGCACCCTTGCTTGAATTTATCGAAGGGTTTGACGGCAAGATTATTTTTAGTGTTGAATCTGAAGGTCGCCGCGAAACATTATTAGAGTTACTTGAGAAAACCAAGTTAAAACCAAAAGCAATAACCAGTATTGCTAAATTTCTAAAAGCTAAGCCTACTATTGGTATTTGGGTTAGTCAGTGTGAAAACAGTTTTATTATTGACGATCTTAATGTCGCTATCATTTGTGAAAATGAACTGCTTGGTCACAAGATCATCCAGCGCCGCCGTACCGATAAAAAAATACAAGCAAACAATGATGCGCTAGTACGAAACCTCACAGAGTTAAGTATCGGTCAACCTGTTGTACATATCGAGCATGGCGTCGGTCGTTTTCTCGGCCTACAGATTATTGCCAACGCAGGGATGGAAACCGAGTTTTTAACTCTTGAATATGCCAATGCAGCCAAGCTCTATGTACCCGTTTCAGCATTACACCTTATCAGTCGTTATAGCGGTGCAGGTGAAGCATCAGCTCCCCTACATAAACTAGGCAGTGATAGTTGGGTAAAATCCAAAACTAAAGCAATGGAACGTGTTCGAGATGTTGCTGCTGAATTATTAGATATCTATGCACAACGCGCAGCCAAAAGTGGTTTTCAATATAAATGCGACAAAGAATCGTATGTAGCTTTTGCTGATGGTTTCCCATTTGAAGAAACAGATGATCAGAAAACGGCAATTCAAGCCGTACTAGATGATATGCGCCAAGACAAAACCATGGATCGTCTCGTATGTGGTGACGTGGGCTTTGGCAAAACAGAAGTAGCAATGCGTGCAGCCTTCATGGCAATGATGAACGACAAACAAGTCGCCGTGCTGGTACCGACCACCTTACTTGCTCAGCAGCATTTCGAAAATTTCAAAGATCGTTTTGCTAACTGGCCTGTACGTGTCGAAGTGATCTCTCGCTTTAAAACAGCCAAAGAACAAAAACTTATTTTGGCTGATGTAAAAGCGGGTAAAGTTGATTTACTGATCGGAACACATAAATTACTCAGTAATAAAATTGAGTTTGCCGATCTTGGTTTACTTATTATTGACGAAGAACATCGTTTTGGTGTCCGTCAAAAAGAAAAAGTCAAAGCGCTACGTGCCGACATTGATATTTTAACACTAACAGCAACGCCAATTCCAAGAACGCTGAATATGGCCATGAATGGCATGCGTGATTTATCAATCATAGCAACCCCACCAGCAAAACGTTTAGCCGTTAAGACATTTGTCCGTCAATACGAGGACAATGTAGTAAAAGAAGCAATCATGCGTGAGATCATGCGTGGTGGTCAGGTTTATTTCTTACATAACAATGTCGACTCGATAGATAAAACAGCAGAAGCACTGTCATTACTCCTACCTGAAGCGCGTATTGTTACGGCCCACGGACAAATGGCAGAACGTGAATTAGAATCCGTTATGGCTGATTTCTATCATCAACGTTTCAATGTACTGGTATGTACAACCATTATCGAAACGGGTATCGACATCCCGACTGCCAATACAATTATTATGGATCGTGCAGATCATCTCGGTTTAGCACAACTTCATCAATTACGTGGTCGTGTTGGTCGTTCTCATCACCAAGCCTATGCCTACTTATTAACGCCACACCCTAAACGCATCACCAGCGACGCTAAAAAACGTCTTGAGGCTATTGCATCATTAGAAGATCTTGGCGCAGGTTTCACCTTAGCAACACACGATCTTGAGATCCGTGGGGCAGGTGAACTATTAGGTGATGAACAAAGCGGTCAAATAACCTCTGTTGGTTTCTCCTTGTATATGGAAATGCTCGACCAGGCAGTGAAAAGCATCAAAGAAGGTAAATCAGTTTCGCTTGAAGAAGCACTTAAAAATCAAACTGAAATTGAACTGCGTGTGCCCGCACTATTACCAGATGATTACATTCATGACGTTAATATACGTTTATCCCTGTATAAACGTATCGCAAGTTGTCAAAATGAAGAACAGTTACGTGAAGTTCAAGTTGAACTTATTGACCGTTTTGGATTATTACCTGACAATGCTAAAAACTTGATCCGTCAAACCGAGTTAAAATTACAAGCTGAGCCTTTAGGTATTAAACGACTTGAAATAGGTCCCGCTGGTGGCTATATTAGCTTTGGTGAAGATAACCAGGTTGATATAGGTTATCTTATCCGTCTAATCCAGCAACAACCTCGTGTGTATAGCATGGATGGACCATCAAAATTGAAGTTTGCAATCAAATCACCGGATGCAAAAGATCGTGTTAAATTAGTAGAAGCAATGCTAGTTGAATTTGCAAAAAATAAGATTGCAGGAGTTAAACGTTGAAAAAATCGTTAATCAGTTTATTAGTCGGTTTATCTGTTAGTAGTTCATTCGCAGTAAGTGCCGCTGAAGAAGAGCGTTGGTTTGAAGTCGAAGTTATTTTATTCGAACGTAATGTCAATCCAGCTAAAGTGATTGAACATTGGGATCAAGCCGTATATCCAACGTATTCAAAAAAAAATAAAGACCCGATGTCATTATTCATTAACAATGACAATCTGCTCACACCAAACGGTGATGATAATACCAATGCGCACGCTTTTGCTAACGATACGATAACAACAGGCTTACAACCTACGCTTATCGACGATAGCGATACGTTACCTATATACGGTGAAGATGACAGCCTACAGGCTGTCACTAAAACAGATATAAACAGCGATATAATTAAATCAACGCATGTTGTCATTGATGGTGCAAATTTAAAAGATAACGCCAAAGACCCTACCCTACAAATTGTGCCAGCAAATGAGTTACAACTGAATCAGCAATTTTCAGCACTAAACGATCATGCCAATTACAATGTTGTTTTACATTCTGCATGGCGCATGCAGCCTAAAACACGACATGACGCCATACCAATTCGTCTGTTCGCGGGTCAAAATTACCAACAGCAATATCAGTTGAATGGTGATGTAATAATCAAGAAAGCCGCACAGACTGAATCACCTCAAATAGCGACTGCCATGACTAGTAATGCTAGTTCGATGACAAATGAATCAAATGTAATCGATTTAGATAATGCAGCAACCATCGATGATGGTGTTATTGTTCAAGCAAGCGATGTTGCATCGATTTCAGAACCGACAGCTGCAGTTTGGAAAATTGATGGTGAATTAACGATATACCTAGAGCATTATCTTTACGCAAAGACAAATTTATTTGTACGTAAAGAAGGCACTAAAGTTATTCCTGCAACTCAAATTGATGGTGTGGTTACGGCTAAAGACGCTGTAACAACAAATGCTGAAAATATAGATTTGTTGAAACTGCTCGGTATTCATTTAGAACCTAAACAAGCAGAGCACAATGAAATAGCGTTGGCCGATAAACAAGTCAAACTCAATGCTAAAGCAAAATATCTTAAGGTTGGTGAAGCCACCGAAAATGATGCTCAACTTAACGAATCTGTTAATAATGCACAACTGAATGATAAAACCGTCCCCTTCTTAAATAGCTATCCAATGCAGCAATTACGCGTGATCCGCAGTGGCGAAATCCACTATCTTGATCACCCTATGTTTGGCATGCTAATTCAAATAAGAAAGTATGAGCCGCCTGTACCAAAAGAAATTGAGGCAACCCAATAAACGTAAAATTATTAATAGCCTTTGAACATAATCATCGTTAAAAAGGTTTTAAATATAATAATGACATCTGCTTTAAGCCATCGAGTAAAACTCGTTAGGTTTAAAGCATATGTATGATCCCAATAGAGTTTATTTTGAACATCTTCAATGCAAGTATCTGCACCTTGAGATATTTGTGCTAACCCCGTTATACCAGGCCTAACACCGTGAGTACGTTCTAAATAATACGGGATTTTCTCTTCTAATTTTCCACAAAAAAGAGGCCGTTCAGGTCTTGGCCCTACAATAGCCATGTCGCCAAGCAACACATTAACCAGTTGTGGTAACTCATCTATCCTCGACTTTCGCAAAAATCGACCTACAGACGTAGCTCTCCCATCTTGTTTTTCTGCCCAAACAGGACCTGATTTCGACTCTGATTCTAGCCCCATTGTTCTAAACTTAATGAGCATAAAAACTTCCACGTATTCATGACGGATTACACCGACACGTAATTGACGATAAAAAACAGGCCCTTTAGAATTCAATTTAATCGCGAGTGCGATAAATGGTACAAAAGGGGCAATAATACACAATGTCACTATCGATATGATAATGTCAGAAATTCGTTTAGGAATAACGACGCTTTTTTTCTGAAAATCATTCGTATTTTCTCGCTCACTATTAATTTTAATCCAAGCCCCCCGCTCTAAACCAAAAAGATAACGAATTCCACCATAAAAACTAGCCATATAACCAACTGCTATATAATAAAGTGATGCCCAGGGTTGACGAACGGGCGCTAAATCAAACAATAACCCCACAGCCGAGCCACCATACAAACAGCATTGACTAATCCATAAGAACCAAGCTAGATTAGCAATAATGGTAGATTCACTGTTTGTTAGAAAAAATGTGAACACAAATAAAACCAATAAATTAAATGGCATTAATGTCCGTAAGAATTTACCACTAAAAAAATTAAACCCAGTCAGTCCATGCCGCGATGACAATAAATTCCTAAGCCGCAGCACCTGTTGAACATTACCAGCGCCAATGCGGGTACGTCGTGAAAAATCATCAGACTCACTAGTTGCCTCCATTTCAATAATCGAAATTCGTTCATCTAAAACAGCCCTATATCCACGGCTGACTAATAACATAGGAAATACAAAGTCATCATTAATGGTATCAAACGGGATTTCTTCAAATAATGCAGCTTTAATTGCATATAAAGCCCCCGGAGGTCCAATAATTGACCCCGTGACACTTTCTGCTTTACGAATATTTCGTTGGTACTTCCAATAATGAGCTTCACCTTTCGACCCATCTTCATATAGCTGATAGTCACCCGTTACAATACCTATATCATCCTCAGACATCCTATAAGCAAATATCTGCATAGCATCAATGGAAATCAACGCACTGACATCACTTAAAACTAAAATATCGGACTTTTCTTTATATCGCCTTAGTAGTTTATTAATGACATGAACCTTACCATGATTTTCTTTGTTCACATCTAATTCAATATGCATGCTATGCAATTCAAACTGCGCTAAGTATTGCTCTGCGACTTCAACTGAGTTATCTGAACAACCATCAAACCCGAGTACAACATTCAATTTATCAACCGGATAATCGAGCATTAGTAGATTTGTCAGCTTATCCCCTAAGTACTTGGCTTCGTTATAGACAGGCATGACAATTGTTATTATAGGGAGCCCATCATCAACATCATTTGATACATATTTTCGTGATTTAAATGTATCATTTTTTTTCTCTTTCACTTTACAATTTGCATATAATTGCAAAATTTTGGGGTAAGCCCAATGATGATAAATGAATAAGTTAATCGATAATATCGCCCCAAACAGAAGCCAATCCATAGCTACTCCTCAACAAGCTTGTTATAAGCTTTAATCATCTTTTTAATATCAAAATTCTGCTTAATGAAATCACGAGGATGATACTTACTACACAGTTTCATCTGTGCTTTAATTGCAATATGAAATTCATTCACAGTATGACGTTTAATTAATCGACCCGTTTGTTTACACACTCCCTCATGTACACCGCCAACATCACTACAAACGACAGGAACGTTACAAGACTGAGCTTCTAATATTGACAAAGGAAGTCCCTCATTTGATGAAGTCAGAACAAATAGGTCTAGTTGATGATAAAAACCAACCATATCATCTGTGTAACCAATGAATTTAACTTTAGTTGATAGGTCTAGTTCCTGCACTAAATTAACAAGGTTATGTTTTTCTGGGCCATCACCAGCAATATATAGTTCGGCATTAGGAATGTCTGCGATCGCTTGAATTAATACGTCCAACGATTTTTCAGTGACAAGTCTTGCTGCGCAACCGATTTTAAAAACACGCGCGTTATTTTTATAGGGTTTATGATTTAGACTCGGTAAAAACTTTTCCGTATCAATGCCGTTTAAGATTGTGATAGGGTCAATATTACAGCCAAGCATACCGGATAGTTGTGCACCAACCGTTGACGCGTCGGCGACTAACGTTATTCTACCCAACCGCAACATTAACTTTGTCATCTGTAACTGTTTATGATCCAATAAATGCCAAGCATCATGTTCAGTATGAATATGCTGTATGTTGGTTGACTTTAATATTGCCATACAACCATAAAGCAAAGGACCAATATGGTGAGTATGTATAACATCAGCCTCTAACTTTCTTAAGACTTTACGTAGCCGCCTTACTGTCGAAAGTTTAAATCCCGGTTTTTTTTCTAAAAAAACTAATCGTTCTTGATACCGTTTCAGCGCTGGCCAGTGAGCTAAACAAGCCGACTTTTCCCCCTCTAAAGCAACGATGTAAACCCTGATATCAGAATCTTGTAATCGCATGATATCAATGACTAACTTTTCAATGCCACCCGGTTTTAGATGCTGAATAATTTCAACCATGATTTTCATTTTCAACATCCTTTTCATAATCAATCGCAGGTAATCGTACGATAATATCAATGTCATCAAACAGGCTTATTTTTTTTATGTGCCATAGCGTATCGTCTAATAATTCGACTATCACCGCCAAACCAATACCACTACCTACGCCAGTAAATAAGCCAATAATGATGTATATGAAAATAGATAAATTGGAGGGATAACCTGGCGTAAAAGGCCTATCAATTACTTTGATTTTTTCAGGTTCTTCATGACGGCCTAACTCACCAGTCACTTTCGCCATCTCATGGCGGTTTAACAAATCATGATACAATTTCGTGTTAACCGTTAAATCACGCTTCAGAGCACTCAGCTCTTTCGCTACATCCGCTTCCATCGCGACGTTACTTGTTAAATGCTCCGATTGCTGTCGTAACATTGCAACTTCATTTTCTAGTTGTATAACGCGCGATTGAGCTGATTGTAGATTCTCTAACTGAGATAATAACAATGATGGGACTTTACTTTCACCATTCCCGTTATCAACAACAGAAGCCAAATTCCATAGCTGCTTTAACTGTTCATCTGTTAATGCCACATTTTTACTGAGTAATTTTTTTTGCTCATTTTTTAAATTATTTAACTGCAATTCGACAGATTGAACTTTAGAGTGGCTACGGGTATAACTTGCTTTTAATAGTGACAGTTTTGCTTCTGCAGCTACGATTTGCTCTTCAACTACACCGATCACGGGATTTGTTTGCGCCAATTTAAGCTTTAAGCTATTCAACTGACCATAAGCACCTGATAATTCGATATCTTTATCTCTTATCTCACTATAAATTGAAAATAAAGTCTGGTTATTTTGAATAAATAATTCAGGTAAAACCCCAAGATGTTTACGCCGAAAAGAGGCCATTTTTTCCTCCGCTACGACTAATTTATTACGTCTTAACTCTAGCTGTGCAAGTAGAAACTCCTCAGATGAAATAATCGACGCTCGACTTGGGGCCATTAAACTATCAATAAACAATTGACTAACAGAGCTCAAGATCGATTCCATTTTATTTGGATCATCCCAACTCAAAGAGATAATCACGAGATCTGCGCCAGATAGCGTTAATATGATCGCATCTGAAAGTTGTTCAACAATTAAGTCTCTTTCTCGATAACTGCTGTTTGTATCGATTAACTCATTTTGATTAGCAACGGTTAATAATATGTGCCGGCTATGTACCAGCACGCGTAAAGCCACGATCCTCTGTTCAAGATTAAATGATACTGATAAGTCTTCTAAAAATGGGTTCAGCAGTGCACTTTCCTGAACTAATATCGATGTGTGCGCATCGTATCGCTTATCCGTGAAAAGACTAATTAATGATGCACTCAACATCGCGATTACAACAGATATACCAAGGTAATAACGTCGGCGCCACATTATCTCGATAAATCGATAAATATTACCCCATATAATAATACCCATATTTACAGCCTAGATTTCTCAACTAAATTCGTTGTTTTATCAGTAGCTATAATAACCTTTTCTTCAATCACCACAGAATCTGCAGCCAATGTTGGGTCATAATTAACCTGAAGAACTTCTTGATTTTTAGCTAAAGCTTGGCTAACAGCTTGTACACGTTTATGCCCTATGGACAAACCTGTATAGTCATTTTCAGCTTTTGCTTTACCGTAGCTAATGATCGCACCATGCTGCCAGTCATAGAGGTAAAGCAAACGATTACGCTGCTCTCTGTTCAACTCTATCTGTTTGTATTCAAAAGTGAAATTTAGCTTTCTCGGTTCTATTCTCTTCGATTTATCAGGTTGTGATACCGATACTATCCCAGCCATTGCCATTGGAATAACTGTTGGTGAGTTCGCACACCCGTACTGCGATATTAACGTGGCTAACAGTAATGTTGTTCTGATATATTTATTCTGGATAAGTCCTTTCATTATCTACTCCCAAAACCATTGTTAATTACATACAATGCTGTCTTTATCTTTTAGTTTCTTAACTAATAACGTCGAAACATAATCACATCTCGCTTCCCAAGTTGAGCTTTCAACCATTTTCTGTGATTCGTCTTTAAGTTGCTTAAGCTCGATCTTCGATAAAGTTAATGCTGAATTTAACTGCTCAAGCATTTGCTGTTGATTGTCTGCAATATAAATGCATTCTGAAAATGCCATAACAGCTGGGTATTTAGTGCTTAAAATGGGCTGGCCAATGGCTAAATACTCTCTTAATTTTAGAGGGTTACATGCTTTAATCTGTTCATTATCAACAAATGGAATTAATGATACTTGCCAATTAGCTGCATACTGAATCAACTTTCCATGAGGCATATCTGCCAAATGGACGATATTGTCATACTCAAAAATGGAACAATCGTCGATATCAATTTTACCAATAAATAAAAATGTAATATCAGGCCTCGCACGCGCAAGAAAACTAATTAATTTAAAATCTAACCAACGGGTAATACTGCCATAATAGCCAACAACAAGATCTGAGTCAGGATAATGACTCGGACGTTCACATACTGATGAAAAGTGTTTTAAGTCTACGCCATGTGGTAACAAGTAAGTTTTATTTTGAGGAAATTGACGGGCAATATTGTCACTTGCAGCAAAGATAATATCAGCACGTTTTACAAGTTCACTTTCTTCGAAATTAACTTGTTTATGATCAACACCATGTAACGCACTAAAATCATCACCGGCATAATAAACAACGACATCTTCTTCTAATGCATCGATAACACAACGCCCCGTCGGTAATGATAACCATAGAATACGCGGTAAGCTCTTATCTGCTACATGCCTAGCCAACAGTGCACGAGTTTGGTACGTTAATAACAAACGATTAATCACATAAGCAACATAATTTCCAGGCCAAGGGAATGCGATTGGAGCAAGGATCTCAAGCGGTTTCACCTCTGCATCTGAAAGCGTGTGATTCTGGTTAAAATTGTTCGCAGTAGCATTCTTTAGTTGTTTAAATTTTTCAATGATACGTTTACCATCCGTCAACTTCGGACGTCTCAAACCTATGGAGTTAACCCAGTATACCTGATGCCTACTTATCATCGATTTCATCAAATGCTGCGTACTGCTTGGATGGCGTCCCCAGTCTTCACCAAATACAATCCATTGCCAGTTATTCATAATGATTTGATCACCTTAGCTGGTATACCACCAGCAAGTACACCCGGAGGTAAATCACTCGTGACGATACTCCCCGTGGCAACGATTGTACCTTCACCGATAGTAACGCCAGCCATCACTCTGACGCCAGTCGCTAGCCAAACATCACGCTTTAAAATAATATCGCCGACTTGATGTTCATGATCTGGAAGTCCCGCAGCGCGCTCTTTTGCATCAACAGGATGCCCAGGGTAACCAGCAAGAAATACCTGCCCAGCAAGCCGAACATTGTCTTCAATCACTATATTGCCTCCAACCGCAATATTGTTTTGCCAATTTATATCGACATTATCTCCAATTATTAGACGAGATGGCTGCCCGTTCATACTTCGACCACTTAGCGTAGTGATACCAGAAATACGACAATTATTACCGAGTTCAATCGTTAAATATCCTAATATCAATGGCATACCAGAGTATAGATATAAATTACTTGGTTTCGTGAGCAGTCGACTCTTGAATAAAGGAGTCCAATATAAAATGCGTAACATATTTTCGAATAAGTGGGTAATAAGGAGGTGTATTCGAAGCATACAAGGATGAATAAAAGGGATGACAGGTATAGTAAAATTCATAAGTTTACGAATACAACGATGGCACATTTTAGCTATCGCACTATCGTCATTTTTTAGCCATAGCTTTATTGATCCAAGCATATCCATTTAAGAGCTTCCTTGTAACCGCTAACTATGTATCAAGACTAGACTATATAAAAACAATGGATTAAATATGCTTAAAAAATAATTTATATTAAAAGTGAGTACAATTGAAATACAGGCCCGTCGAAATTAATAAAATCGACTAAGCTATCTATTAATGCAAAGGATTTGTAATTGATAGATAAATAGGGGGCGAATATGAAACCAACAGTGAGTGTCATTATTCCAAGTAAAAATTGTCTTCCCTCTCTGCCTCAAGCAATCGAGAGTATTTGGCGGCAAAATATAGACAATATAGAAGTCATCATTGTTGACGATGGTTCAACCGATGGTAGCTGGGAATGGATTTGCCAACTCTGCCGAAAACACAATAACATTATAGCTTTAAAGTTAAATAGTGAAGGTACTTCTACAGCGAGAAATCATGCGGTTCGGATCGCGAGTGGAACATATGTAGCCTTTCTTGATGCCGATAAATTCTGGTATAAAGACAAACTACAACAGCAAATTAAGTTTATGAAAGCAAATCCACAACTTGGTATTTGCTTTACTAACTGTGAATTAATGAATGATAAAAATGAAGTAACTCATGATAGTTTTACACATAGTGATTATTTTAAACAACAAGTACTCCAACATAGTCCCGATGCATTTGTCATCCCGAAAGGTGCTGCAGCCATTTTCTCCGAAAACATAATTGGTACATCGACAGTACTTGTTCGACGGGATTTATATTTAGCACTAGACGGTTTTGATCATAATATAAAGCTGGTATCGGATTGGGACTTGTGGCTAAAAATTGCATTACACACTGCGATCGGTTGTATTAAAAAGCCATTAGCAGCTTGCCTACGTAAGAAGGCAATTATAACAAATCGAGTTAAACAATTAAAAGCGATTGAACAAGTCATCAGACGCTACGAAAACAAAATTAAAACAATAGATCCTTATGCTGTACGCTCTGCTCATGCTCATTTGTCTGAATCATACGCCGAATATTACCGCCAAGTAGCATGTCCAACTCAAGCACTGGCCTGTGATATCAAGGCATTGTGTGAACAACCTGCATCACGCCGTTTTTGGAATATCCTCACCGATTTAAAACTGACTATCCATATGACCACTTATAGCAAGAATCTTAATATATAGTTCATACATTGAACCAAAGGCTTACTCATCAACATTTTTATTAATGAGTAAGCCTTTTCAATTACACCGGATTATCAATATCAATAAAGGTTACGTCCAAGCCTTTTTCTTCTGCTAACCATTCACCTAACGCTTTAATCCCATAACGTTCAGTAGCGTGATGACCCGCTGCAAAAAAGCTCATACCTGCTTCACGTGCCAAATGAATGGTTTGTTCGGACGCTTCACCACTGATGAATGCATCAATTCCCTGTTCAATTGCCAATTCAATATAACTTTGACCACCACCAGTACACCAAGCCACCGATTTAATGGGCTTACCCGCATCAACAACCAACGGAGAACGGTTAAGTTGAGTTTCAATACGTTGAGTGAGTTCTTCAGTTGAGATCTCATTTTCGAATTTACCGACTAAAGCAACACTCGCTTTATCCCACGGTTCCAGACCACGACGAACCGTAATACCTAATAGCTTAGCTAATTCAACATTGTTACCCAATTCAGGGTGTATATCTAGCGGCAGGTGATAAGCATACAAGTTAATATCATGCTTGATCAGCGTTTTAATGCGATTATATTTAATACCCGTAATCGCTGGTGATTCATTTTTCCAAAAATAGCCATGATGCACTAAAATTGCATCTGCTTGCTGCTCTACTGCAGCGTCAATTAATGCTTGAGATGCTGTGACACCCGTGACCACTTTCGTCACAATGTCTTTGCCCTGAACCTGCATACCGTTGACAGTGAAATCACGTACACGATGTGGTTGCATAAGTTCAGTTAAAATATTTTCAAGTTTTTTATTATTGAGTGAGGCCATGCCCGCTCCTCGTTAATTGTTAAATCCTAATCTAAGGTTATATGTATACGTTAAGTTGGAGCTTGAAGCAAATAACATGCCGATAGAAAGTGTTTTAGACACCTATAACTATAATTTCAGCCATGGAATAGTCCGTGACCTCGCATGGTCAAAGACAGAAATTGATATTTATAAGCATCAAAAAATCGGCGAAAAAAAAACCGCTACAGCTCCTTAGATATAATAATCAAAAAGAAGCAGAGCGGTTAATACTTGTTCCCGATGAATGGCTAGCTAAAATTAAGCTAGACAGTTCAAAACAGGCTAAGATTAGTCAAGTGTAATTGGAGCAAAATCAACAATCGGATTAACGTCAGAATCATAATCAACGCCTTCGATACCAAAGCCAAACAATGCTAAAAATTCATCTTTGTAATACTGATAATCAGTCGTTTCAAACAAGTTCTCATCGGTCACTTCGTCCCATAGCTTCACGCAAGTAGCTTGAATGTCTTCACGAAGTTCCCAATCATCCATGCGTAGACGATTTTCCTCGTCTAATTTAGCGTTGCTAAGACCTTGTGGATAAAGTGAACCACGGAATAGACGTGAAATTTGCTCTAAACAACCTTCATGTAAACCATGTTCTTTCATCACACGGAATGCCATTGCGATATAAAGCGGCATAACAGGAATTGCAGCACTTGCTTGTGTGACTACACTCTTAAGTACAGCTACGTTTGCACTGCCACCTTTTACTTTTAGGTCAGCATCGATCGCATGAGCAGCACGATCAAGATCTTGCTTTGCCTTGCCTAAGGCACCATCCCAATAGATAGGCCATGTAATTTCTGTACCGATATAGCTATAAGCAACGGTTTTACATCCGTCAGCTAATACACCGGCATCAGATAATGCAGACATCCATAGTTCCCAATCTTCACCACCCATAACGGTAATGGTATCTTTGATCTCTTGCTCTGTTGCAGGTTCAACACTTGCCTCAAATATTTTATTTTTATTGGTATCAACCGCTTTCGCTGTATACGTTTCACCAATAGGTTTCAAGCAAGAACGTACAACTTCACCTGTGTTTGGTAACTTACGTACTGGTGATGCCAATGAATAAACAACGAGGTCAATTTGACCTAGATCTTCTTTAATTAGGTTAATTGCTGTTTGTTTTGCTTGGTCAGAGAATGCATCGCCATTAATGCTCTTTGCATATAGCCCTTCTTCTGCTGCATATTTTTCAAATGAAGCGCTGTTATACCAACCTGCTGTACCCGGCTTTCTCTCTGTTGCCGGTTTTTCGAAAAACACACCAATAGTAGAAGCGCCACCACCGAATGCAGCAGTAATACGAGACGAAAGCCCGTAACCACTTGATGAACCAACTACCAGAACACGTTTTGGTGCATTTTCAATGACACCTTGCTCTTTATTATACTGTATCTGTTCTTTAACATTAAAATCACAACCAATAGGGTGAGTTGTGGTACAGATGAAACCGCGAGTTTTTGGTTTAATAATCATATTATCTTCACAATGTTGAGACACAGTAGATAGGATAAAAGTTTCTGAAAAATTAAGCACCTATTTTTTAACGTTTTTCATCTGGTTGGAGTTCTAACCACAAAAATAAGACGCTATTTAAGCAAACAAAATAGGATACATTTGCATTATTATACTTTTACACTAATATTGCAGCCTTATAATGCGTACTGCTCCTTTAGATTTATCATCACAGACAAAATACACGATTAATACGTTGAGCAGCGTAACAAATTGAGAAGAGTTATATGCAGAAAATTAACCAAGCCAATACTTACTTGTTCGATCTTGATGACACGCTTTATTGCCCTTCGTTAGGCATACTAAAGCAGGTCGAATCACGAATGCACCAGTTTATAGCTAATGCACTGTCTCTACCACTTCCAGAGGCCACTCTTTTATCTAACCAATATTACAGACGATATGGCGGTACAGTAAAAGGGTTAACCAAACACCATCATGTGAATCGTGAGGATTTCATCCATTATTGCCACGACATTAATATGACGAGTCTGAAAGCACAGCCCAATTTAGGGCGACAAATCGATCAATTGGCGGGCCGTAAAATAATTTATACGAACTCACCAAAACATTACGCGACTAAAATTCTAACGGAATTAGCGTTAATCGACTGCTTTGATGATATTTTTTCATTAGAAGACGCAAATTATGAGCTAAAACCACACAATTCGAGCTATAAAACACTCTGTGACAAACACAAAATTGATAGTAATAACACCGTATTCTTTGATGACCAACTACGCAACCTTAAACCGGCTAAAACCCTTGGTATGACTACGGTTTGGCTATCAGGTTCAGAGCAAGTTGTTCCTAATCTTGACTATAAAGCCGATTATGAAGCAAATAATTTGACTCAGTTTTTCAACCTGTTACAAGCAAGCTAAATATATATTGCCGCTTTTAATCGCAAAAGACGTTGTAAGTGGCTATAATCCGCCCTCAGTAACGGCTGGCTTTCTCTTTTTTGTATTTATTCCAGCCGTGAAAATAGCCTTCGCAATTAACTTTGCGCACTAAAATTAATACCCAAGAGTACTTTATGCAAACTGCCAAAGATCTTTTTTCATATCCAAAATTTCAGAATCGGGTGACAAAACCCGCTCCATTTTTGCCAATGACACGTGCAGAGATGGACAAGCTCGGTTGGGATAGCTGTGACGTTATTGTTGTTACAGGTGACGCATATATCGATCACCCAAGTTTTGGTATGGCTATTATCGGCAGAACCTTAGAAGCACAAGGCTTTCGTGTCGGCATTATCTCTCAACCCGACTGGGAAAGTGCAGAACCGTTTAAAGAGCTAGGTCGCCCGAATCTATTTTTCGGCGTAACTTCCGGTAACATGGATTCGATGATTAACCGTTATACCTCGGATCTCAAATTACGTCATGATGATGCTTATACACCAGGTGACATCGGCGGAAAACGCCCTGACCGTGCCGTATTAGTTTACACTCAACGCTGTAAGCAAGCATTTAAAGATGTACCTGTCGTTATTGGTGGTATTGAAGCCAGTTTACGCCGTATTGCGCACTATGATTATTGGTCAGATAAAGTACGTGGTTCAGTGCTACCTGACTCAAAAGCCGATATGCTGATTTACGGTAATGCAGAACGCCCATTAATCCAAGTGGCACATCGTCTTGCAAGTGGCGAATCAATTAAAGACATTCGAGATGTTCGTGGTACAGGCGTGATGCTAAAAGAACCACTACCAACTTGGAAAGGTATTGACTCACGAACACTCGATACTCCAGGCAAGATTGAACCAATTATCAGCCCTTACACTGAAATTGATGAAACCTGTTCTAAACAAGATAATGAACAGGTGATTGATAATTCTGATGCAGATGTGGCGAAACCTATAGTAATGCAGGCGCCTAAGCAGATGCCTTGGCACGAAACTTATATTCGCCTGCCTGACATGGAAACAGTGAAAAAAGACAAAATGTTATACGCACATACCTCACGTGTATTCCATCAAGAAACAAACCCTGTTTCATCTCGTGCCTTGATCCAAAAACACGGTGCGCGTGAAGTATGGTTAAATCCACCAGCAACTCCACTAGCAGAAGGTGAGATGGATGGTGTATTCGATTTAGAATACGCGCGTCTGCCACATCCAAGTTATGGTGATGAGAAGATCCCTGCATACGATATGATCAAAACATCGATCAATATTATGCGTGGCTGTTTTGGCGGTTGCTCTTTCTGCTCAATTACCGAACATGAAGGACGTGTAATTCAAAGTCGTTCGGAAGACTCTATTGTCAAAGAAATGGAAGCAATCCGCGATAAAGTGCCTGGTTTTACCGGTGTTATTTCCGATCTTGGTGGACCTACAGCAAACATGTATAAGCTGGGCTGTATGAGTGCAAAAGCGGAAGCAACTTGTCGCCGCCTTTCGTGTATCTTCCCAGCAATTTGTACGCACATGGACACAGACCATACACCTACAATCGATCTCTACCGTCGCGCACGTAAAGTTCCGGGTATTAAAAAGATCTTGATTGCATCAGGTGTACGTTATGATTTAGCGATTGAAGATCCTCGTTACGTGAAAGAATTAGTAGAACATCACGTCGGCGGTTACTTGAAAATTGCGCCTGAGCATACCGAAAAGTCACCACTTGATATCATGATGAAGCCAGGTATGGGCACGTACGATAGGTTTAAAGAAATGTTTGATCGTTTCTCTGCTGAAGCTGGCAAGAAACAATACCTCATTCCTTACTTTATCTCTGCACACCCAGGGACGAATGACAAAGACATGCTGACGTTAGCCTTATGGTTAAAACAGTATAAGTTTAAGCTTGATCAAGTACAAAACTTCTACCCTTCACCACTTGCTAATGCAACAGCCGTGTATCACACAGAGCTTAACTCATTACATAAAGTACGTGAAACAGATGAAAAAGTCGTTGTGCCTAAAGGTGCCCGTCAACGTCGTCTGCACAAAGCGCTTTTACGCTATCACGATCCAGCTAACTGGCCACAAATTCGCGAGTACCTGCTTAAAACAGGTAACCGTCATCTGATTGGTCGCGGTCCAAAACACTTGGTACCACCAGAAAGCTTAGCTGAAAAACAAGCAATACAAGCGAAGGCGAAACCACACTTAGGTAAAGGTGGTGCTAACAGTAAGAGCAAGCCGAATACCAGTAATAAAGGTGTTAAGCAACAACGTGCAGAACCAGGTACTAAGCAGTTCACTAATGCGTTAACTAAACACACAGGTCTTGCTCCACAAGAAGGTGTTGGCATTAACGAGAACGGTAATAAAGGCGGTAACAAACCTAACCGTAAAAAACCCACTGTAGGTGGCAATAACAGCACCAACGGTAGTAAAAATGCGAATGGTAGTGTTAAAGGCGGTGGATTCAAGAAGCCATCAGGCAGCCGTCCAAGCGCTAACAAGTCAGCAAATAAAGGTGGTCAAGGGCAGCAAGCTAAACGCAGTAACAAACGTTAAGCATTAACGCACTTATTGCCTAAGTTAAATATGTAAATACTAAAGGGTAAAATGTTTATACATTTTACCCTTTTTCTATTCACCACCCACCGGCCAAAACGTCATGATTTCTTTTACTGAGCTTATCTCGTAACCCGTCATTAAAATAATTAACAACTATAATTAAAGCTCCTAAACATTATTAATAAATGTATTAGCGCATTAACCGCTAGGGAGGTTGATTATGCTTATGCGAAAAATCACCCACTATTTAGATCAGGCTTATATAAACTACCAAAGCGATCATCACCCACCCGGTTATACTGCGCAGCATGTGGCTGAATTAAGTAAAACCAATGGTATGTCTTTTGCCAAAACTGTCATTATTACCGCAGATACAAGACTCGTTATGATTGTGATGCCCGCACCCTACACCATTGATTTTGATAATATTGCTTTATCTATTGGCGCCCGTTATGTCAATTTAGCTTATGAACATCAGTTCAGTAGCATGTTTCCAGATTGCGAAACAGGTGCAATGCCACCTTTTGGTCATTTGTTCAGTATGCCGGTTTATATTTCAGAGACATTAATAAAACAAGACGAGATCAGTTTTAACGCAGGTGATCATTCTGAAACCATTAAAATGAAAACAACAGATCTAATTGACTTAGTACAACCAATAATAATTAGCTGTGGGTTTAACAAAGCAGGTAGTGGTTATCATCATGAACATGCTAGACAAGGTAAATTAAGGCATTAAAAACACGTTAAGTATTCCCATTAAACACCAGAGGAACTCTAAGTTATGAGAATTAGCGGCGCGTTATTAGCAAGTTCAGAAAGTACATTAGCTAAAATAAAAGGCCAATCCGATTGGCGACAAGAAGTGGATGCTCTTGAGTCAAACTCTGATGAGAAAGCAATTATAGATATTATCACCGCCAATATAGTGCTCACGATTCAATGCAGCGGTATCACAATGATTGGCGAGCTATACAAAAACATCAACGCCTATGCTCAAGACGCATCACAACACATTAGCATTGATGTGGACAATGTCATTTACCAGGTGATGCGCAATCTATAGGCTTAAACTATAGCTTTTCATCAGCCCAACTCAACGCAGCCATAACACAGGGAAAACCCAACGTGCAGGTTAGCAACAGTAATGCATGGCGAATCTCATCAATGCTCGCCCCGGCTTCTAGCGCTCTTTTGGCATGGCTATGAACAGCACCTTCTGAACGAATGGCTGCGGCGGCAGCTAATTGGATTAACTGTGCGGTTTTTTCATCTATTGGTCCTGACTGTTTAGCCTCTTTACCAAGTGATTCGACAGCATTAATCAACTGTGGGTGTCTTTTTTTTATTTTCAGGTATTGAGCGGACGGATTTGTAGCCATAAATTAATCCTATATTTAGCCAGAGAATAATCATGTGTTTATTATGATTGGTATCACTACTAAATTAGTTCAAAATGCAAAAAAAGCTAAACCCTTTATACTTAAAAAGTATTACAGTAGATTAGCTTATAGCTTAGCGGCCGCTAATTATGGACTTTCTGGGAGAATAAATAAATGGTCTATTATTTCGATTTTGGGCGAAACGGTTTAATCACCGATTCATCACACTCAAGAAAAGGACCGTCCATCAAATCAATACAATAAGGGATAGCTGGAAAGACAGCATCTAAACATTCACGGATTGATTTTGGTTTGCCCGGCAAGTTAACGATTAATGAATCTGCACGCAAACCCGCAGTTTGACGAGAAAGAATTGCCGTTGGAACAAACTTGAGCGATTCAGCACGCATTAGCTCACCAAATCCTGGCATCATACGGTCGCAAACAGCTTCTGTCGCTTCTGGCGTTACGTCACGCTTAGCGGGGCCTGTGCCTCCCGTAGTCACAATCAAACTACAGTTTTTCTCATCGGCCATTTTGATCAATGTTGCTTCAATTATATCTTGCTCATCAGGAATAACTTCATAAACAGGCTCCCACTCGGAAGTCAGGTACTCATTCAATACAGAGATAATGGCTTTGCCGGAAAGATCTTCATAAATGCCAGCACTGGCTCTATCACTTACTGTCACAATACCTATTTTAGCTTTAGTCATGTTTATTCCATATGCATATTTAACATCTAATTTAATAAACTAATATTAACCTAAACAAGCGATTGTGTAAAACCAAGCACTTGATCTACCGCAAGCTATAGTAGGCTCACAGATAAGACTGTATTGTCGCCAGCTTCACTTAGCCACAATACAGATTATCACGAGGTATTAGTCAACAAATTTGACTTGTTAGGATTTTTACTTAACGTAAAAACGCGGATTAGCTGAACCCCATAATGTATAAAGTTCTGGGAAGATTAGGTCCGCATTTTTTTCCATTTCAGAAATCGTAATTCGTTCTTTGTTGTCAGCACCAAAAAGCGTTACTTCTTGCCCAGGAAAAACACCTTGAATATCTGTAACATCGACCATAGTTGTATTCATTGATGTCATACCAACAACTTTCGCTCGTTGGCCATTAATAATCACTTCACTTTTATTACCCATCTTACGAGGATAACCATCAGAGTAGCCAACAGGTAAGTTTGCTAGGATACTTGCACGTTTAACGGTATAAGTACTGTCATAACCAACTGTTTGACCTTCAGGCAGGTGATGAATCGACGCTATACGTGTTTTAAACGACACAATTGAAGGGTATTCTAGATTAGTTGGTAAATCACCATAAAAAACGCCACCAGGTCTTACCATGTCAAGCTGTGCTTCTTTCACATTAAGCGCTGTATAAGAGTTTGCAGCATGCAAAAGAATATCATCTCGATTTAGCGATGCATTCTGTATTAACCAAGCACTATGCTGCTTAAATCCCACCAACTTATCACGGATATATTCCGCATCGTAATTAGGAAAATGAGTCATAATTCCAACTACTTCAATACCTTTTGATGTGGCGATAGCTACGGCCTCCTGCTTACCTGCTGCAGATGACATATCAATACCGTTTCTTCCCATACCACCATCATTTAATGCGATATGAATCTTAGTCGATTTACCTGTTTTTTCATAAAGTGCTGCCAATTGTGCCGCTTGATTTTCACTACCAATTAACTCTTCAATATTCAGTTCTAAACTCTGTTTAATTTCATCTATACTCGCAGAACGGACACGCATAAGCTGACCATCAAAACCACTTGATCGAACCAATCGAGCTTCAGCATTACTCGTAATAGCAATGCATGGTATCTCCTGAGCGATAACCGTTGGCATCAGACCACGGATCCCATTTCCATATGCATCTGCCTTCATAACAGCACAAATCTTAGTACCGGGTTTAATATGCTTTTTAAACTGTTGAATATTTTGTTCAAACTGGCCTAAATTTATCTCTAACCAAGAATTAGATTGCTGGATCTCTTGTCGAGACGGAATAGGATCATCTAATAATAATGGGGCTGAGGTGGTTAAAAACGACGGAAACAAAAGAGAAGCGATTGATAAAGATAGTAATGATTTTTTAAACGTCACAAGGAGTCCTATATAAATAAGGCCCTCAGGAACGAGGGCATAAAGTTAACTAAAGTTTGAAACGTCCCATTGCATCTTGTAATGTTAGAGATAACTGGCTGAGTTCTCGACATGACTCTGCCATTTTTTCTGCGCCATTAGCTGCATCCTGAGAAGTAACATGAATATTTTCTACGTTTCTACTTAGCTCATCAGCAACACAGTCTTGCTCACTACATGCACTCGCAATTTGCGCACCCATATCAGCTATATGTGCAATGGATTCTTCGATTGATAACATCAATTGTTGCGAATTCACACCTTGATCAACACATGTTTCGATACTAGCACGAGAACGAGCAGTCGCATCACTGGCATCTTTAGACATTAGCTGTAGTTTTTCAATAATGACCGTGATTTCTCCGGTTGAAGCTTGTGTACGTCCAGCAAGAGTTCGCACTTCATCAGCGACAACAGCAAAACCTCGACCTGATTCACCGGCTCGTGCAGCTTCAATCGCAGCATTCAACGCCAATAAATTAGTCTGTTCAGCTATATCTCGAATAACGTCTACTACAACATTAATTTGTCTAGACTGCTGCTCTAATTCAGAAACAGAATCACCGGCTAAACCAACAAGATTAGCCACTTCTTGAATGGAATTAACCATATCTTCATTATTACGCGCACCTGTTTTTGATTTATCATTCGCGCTAGATGCCTGAGAAGCTGATTGCTCAGTATTATTTGCCACCTCTGCCACAGCCGCTTTCATTTCTGTCATTGCTGTTGCGACTTGGGTGATTTGACATTGCTGATCTTTCATTCCATCCGAAGATGAATTGGAAACAAGGCTAATATCTCCAACCGCATTACTCAATTTAGTCACTGCAGAGATAATCTCATGAATCAGTTGACGTAGATTACTTTGCATTTTAAGTGATGCATCGGCCAAAGTACCTAATTCATCATTACCAATACATTCTCGATCTAGCTTTTGTGCTAAATTACCATTTGCAATTGCGTTGGCTTGCTCAACGACTAATTTAAGAGGGCCACAAATGAGTCGTGTCAACATCATCGTCATCACAACCATAAGCACCAAAATCGTGATATTACCGATAATAGATGTAGTGTTTAAACTCATCACCGAATTCAAAATTGAATCACGATTCAGATCCATTGCTTCTTTTAGGATCTCTAGAATTTTATTAATATCTGATTCAATACTTTCAAATTGAGCAAGAGATTGTGTCAATATTGGATATGCGGCAGTATTCTCCATCGCAAGCATTTTATTGTTAAACTGGTCCATACGTGAAACATACTGATTCCAATTATTCATCAACCGGTTGAATGTTCTAGCCTCTTCACCCGGCCACACTGTTTTACCATAAGCAGCCAAGCCTACTTCGATTGTTTTAAGAACCTGTTTATTACGTTGGATAGACTGTTCTATCTTGATTTTATCTTGAAGAGGAATCATAGCAAATTGACTACGACGCAGAAGAGACATTTTATCGCGTATTTCATCCACTTCAAATACAGCGGGTAAAGTATCATCGGTGTAGTTCAGCAGCTCACCCTTGATCTTTCCTAGCTCAGTAATAAGGAATAGGCCTAGCGCCAAATTGATCATTGCAATAATCGTAAAAGCAAGGGCGATTTTCTTGCCTATCGAAAGGTTTTTAGCAAACATAAGTGAATTACCTTAAATATACATTTCTATAACCAACAATATTTTATATGTATGAAGGATGAGAAATTGTATGTCGAAAACAGTGCAAGCTACCACCTAGATAAACGGTTAACAATAGCAACGCTTACATTTCTTTACACAATACAAAAACCGATCAGATAGCAGCCATCTTCAGTATCAATTTTCAGCACAAACATCTGGGAATACTCCAATTTATGATATCTATACGATAGTTTATATATTTATAAAACTAACTGATTGACAAAAACAAAATACTGAAAGAAACATGATGTTCACATCGCCCCCCCACGAAAACACCAATATAACAACACCTCGTTAACACGAAAATAAAACCCTGTTTTAGATCATTAATTATGTTGTTAGCAATCGTCTTAACCACCCTTTTTAGGTACCTTGTCGATTGTGATATCTAAAGATTATCTTAAATATCAAACAATTTATTACTCACTCTTAACACAATAAAAAGGGTATTTTCATGTTGGAATTATTTGTTGGCCTAGCTGTAACGATCGCAGTAGGCTATTTCATCGTCAAAGAATACAAAGCCGCAGGTGTGTTACTCACCGCAGGTATTACACTACTCATTATAACGGGCTTACTTGGCAAGCAAATTCTCCCCTCAAGCATAGCAAGCACAGGGAATACCATTACAGACTCATTAGAATTTGTTAAATACATGCTTCAATATCGAGGTGGCGGCTTAGGCATGCAAATTATGCTGTTATGTGGTTTTGCAGCTTACATGACTAAGATTGATGCGAACAATGTTGTTGTTAAACAATTTTCAAAACCATTATCATTTATCAAATCACCTTATACCCTACTTGTCGCGGCCTATATTGTTGCTTGCTTAATGTCACTAGCCGTAAGCTCTGCAACTGGTCTTGGCGTGTTACTCATGGCAACCTTATTCCCAATGATGACAGCAATGGGGATATCTCGACCAGCCGCCGTTGCTGTTTGTGCATCACCTGCTGCTATTATTTTGTCACCAACGTCTGGCGATGTTGTTGTCGCAGCCGAAAAATCTGGATTACCACTGCATGTATTTTCTGTGGAAACCGTATTACCCGTATCAATCTGTGCCATTATTGTGATGGCCGCTGCGGCATTTTTCTGGAATCGTTATTTAGACAAAAAAGAAAATACGCCAATGGAAAAAACAGACATATCAGAAATAACAGTAACTGCACCAAGTTATTATTCCATCCTGCCATTTCTGCCTATTGTCGGTGTCTTTGTATTTAACGGTTCAACAGTTAAAGGACTAGAGCTTGATATCTACACAATCGTAGTATTATCAATTTTCATTAGTGCAGTTATCGATTTTATTACTAAACGATTAGATGGGAAGGCTACTTTAGAGGACTTGGAGTCTTGCTATGAAGGTATGGCGGATGCTTTTAAAGGTGTCGTCATGCTATTAGTTGCTGCTGGAGTCTTTGCTCAGGGCTTGATGTCGATTGGTGCTATTGATAATTTAATCGGCCTTGCGGAGGCAGCAGGTGCAGGCGGATTTGCATTAATGCTAATTTTAACAGGTCTCACTGTAGCGGCAGCAATAGCAACAGGCTCAGGCAACGCTCCTTTTTATGCATTTGTTGAACTTGCTCCTACACTGGCCGGTAAAATGGGCTTAAATCCAGCGTTCTTAATTATCCCGATGTTACAAGCATCGAACCTTGGTCGTACTGTTTCACCGGTAGCGGGTGTCATTGTCGCGACAAGTGGCATGGGGAAAATCAGCCCATTTGAAGTTGTTAAACGAACATCAGTACCCGTATTAGCAGGTCTAATTACCGTTATTGCAGGGACTATGGTACTTGTTCCTATGTATGCTTAGCTTGAAATTTTCATAAAAAACAAGATTATCAAAAGGCTAGGATTAAAAAACCTAGCCTTTGACTTTAATTATTTATGCTTAATCGTTAAAGGCTCCCCTTCAATACCCGCATAAAAAACAACAATTTCAGCTGGTACATCACCTTTATTTATTCCGTAGTGCCATTTGTTAATAACTTCAACAAGAGTGTCCCCCGCTTTAAGTTCCAAAATCTCATCGTCTTGTGTTACAACAGTTAATTCACCACTCACTAAATAACCTGCATTAATAACTGGATGCTCATGCAAAGGCAGCTGAACCCCTGGTGCAATATCAATTTTTAAGATAGTGACTTCCGGCTTTCCCTTTGGATAACTTGGAAGTACAGAGCCATCCCAGCTCGTCGTGGACTTAGCTAATACATCCACGGTAATAGGTTTTGTCTCATTTGCCGTTACATTCCCTACGACTAAAAGCGTTAAACATAAGCCACTAATTAAGCTTTTCATAAATTCCCTGTATTATCTAATTGATACTGAAGTTCATCTCCATCTCTTATTTAATTACCTTATAATAAGTTCAAGCAATTATTAATCAGTATTACACTCCCTTACAACTGTATAATTATCACACACATATAATATAATCATGGATCAATTAAATTTGTTAGAATAGGCACATCCATTTAATTTCAGTAAACATTAGGATAAATAAAATTGAATTACAAAGCTGCTATTTTTGATATGGACGGACTACTTCTTGATACTGAGCGAGTTTGTAAAGGAATATTTGAAGAAGCCTGTACATCATTATCCATTCCATTTTTAGAAGATGTCTACCTCGATATCATCGGTCGTAATTCTCAAGGCATTGAAAAAGTGATCCGTGCAGGCTACGGCAGTGATTTAGATTATCCAGTACTACATGAAGCATGGCGGACACGTTACAACGCCGTCGTTAAGCACCAAGCCATTCCAGTTAAAGATGGTGTTATTGAGCTATTAACTTGGTTAAAAAACAATAATATTCCTACTGCTGTTGCGACGTCAACACAACAAGATGTTGCAACAATCAAATTAAAGCTTGCAGGCTTAGAACAGTTTTTTGATAATTTGACAACAGGATGTGAAGTTAAGAATGGCAAACCCGACCCAGAAATTTACTTGCTTGCAGCTGGTCGTTTAAATATTAAACCGGAGCAATGCTTAGCTTTTGAAGATTCGAATAACGGAGTATTATCTGCAGTAAGTGCCAATATGCAGACATTCCAGATCCCAGATCTAGTACAGCCCAGTGCTCAAATATTAACATTAGGCCACACTGTAAGCGCCTCTTTATTAGACGTTTTAGATATTCTAAAACAAAGTAAACAAATCTTTAATCAATAATTTTGAATGTTAAATCCCCGCCTCTAATAACGCTTTTTCCTAAAATAAACTAAAATTACTAGTATGCGGATTATTAGAGGTAATCGATATGTCAGTGTTTAACGAAACGATGCGCCAGAGAGGTCAAGCCGAAGAAGATATGTTCTATGCGAAGTTAGATCTCGAGTTAATCGCCGCACTACACAAAAAAATCGATAAAGAACAGCAACAAGTATTACGGCAAATACCAACGGATTCAGGTTACGACCGCTAGCACTTAAATAAGTAAGGCATGATACCTAATCAAGAAATAAACAGACCAACTCTTTTAACGCACCACAATCGACCAAAGTAGCACTACCAACAAAAAAAATAATCATGCCGACAATAAAATATTTGAATAATTGGTGTAGGCCATTATCTGATATAACTTCAGGTGTTATATTTTTTAATTCTACTTGGGCTTGTTCTCTATCTACGCTCGCCAATATTCTTTTGTGTTGTAAATACCAGTGTAAATTGAATCGTGCGATAGCAGCAAATAGAAAACCCGACAACATGATTACACCCAGAATCCACTCTAAATTAGCCATTACTCTTCCTTAAGCATGTATAACAACACGATATAATTATTTAATAATATCATTTAGTTATAACATCGTTGAATTAAAAAAGTATGACACAGGGACTAATAAATGACTAATCGTCATTTTATAATAAAAAAAAAGGTTGAAATGAATAATCATTCCAACCTTTACTATTAGTACGTTATTTACTGCTAGTTAACAATTTAAATAACGTTACTATACTAAGTATTTACAATGCCGTTTCTAAGATCTGACGGCTTACTTCCAAGGTGATATTTTTGCGTTCACCCAGTGCTACCATGCCATGTTTCTCTAATTTAGCAATTAAGTTGTCGATATCACCAAACGTAATATCTGCATCCGAAAGCCTTGTTGGAACTTCCATTGCTTTAAAAAATGCTTCTGTTTTTGCTATCGCTTGATCAATTTTTTCATCTTCATTAGCAACTGAAATATTCCAGACACGTTCAGCATATTGCAGTAATTTACTGCGCTTATCTTCACGTAGTACTTTCATAACTGCAGGTAACACTATTGATAAACTACGCGCATGATCAACACCGTGTGCGGCTGTTAACTCATGACCAATCATGTGTGTTGCCCAATCATGTGGTACGCCAGCACCAATAAGACCATTTAACGCCATCGTTGCCGACCACATAATATTACCGCGGATCTCTAAATCATCTTTAGTCTCAGGTTTTAATGCTTTTGGTCCTTCTTCGGTAAGCGTCAGCAATAAACCTTCAGAAAAACGATCTTGTACTTTCGCGTTGATACTATACGTCATGTACTGTTCCATAATATGAACAAATGCATCTACAACACCATTGCTGATTTGACGATCAGATAAACTCAAGCTCACTGCTGGATCTAAAATCGCAAACGTTGGACGAACGAATGGGCTACCAAATGATAACTTGCTGCCATCACGTGTAATAACAGCACCACCATTAGATTCAGAACCCGTTGCAGGTAACGTTAATACAGCACCCAATGGTAATGCTTTAGTTATTGGTGCGTATTTACTTAGGATATCCCAAGCATCATCGCCTTCAAATACAGCTGCTGCAGCAATAAACTTACTGCCATCAACAACAGAGCCACCACCAACTGCAAGAATGTAATCAACATTGTGCTCATTAATAACATCGACAGCTTTAATTAATTGGTCATATGTTGGGTTTGGTTCGATACCTGAAAACTCAACCCAGTCATGTTCAGACAATGCAGCTACAACTTGATCATATACGCCATTTGACTTAATTGAACCACCACCGTAAGTAACTAATACTTTAGCGCCTATTGGGATTTCTTTGCTGATCGCTTTAATCTGGTCATCACCAAAATGAATACGAGTTGGGTTTTGAAACGTGAAATTCAACATATTTGCTTCCTAGTATTAAGCGTGTGCGATTAGTTTTTCTGCGACTAATGCTGAAGACGCTGGATTTTGACCTGTGATGATTAAACCATCTTGTACAGCAAACGGCGTCCAATCAGCAACTTTCTGATAGTCACCACCACGCTTTACAAGCTCATCTTCTAATAAAAAAGGTACGATATCAGTTAATTGTACAGCATCCTCTTCTGTATTTGAAAACCCAGTTACCGCTTTACCTTTAATTACATACTCACCTTCAGGTGTTTTAACGTTGAGTAGTGCCGCACTTGCATGACAAACCGCTGATACAGGCTTGTTATTCGCTATAAACCCAGCTAATAAATCAATTGAAGTGGTGTTGTCAGTCAAATCCCATAATGGACCATGCCCACCAGGATAAAATACCGCATCAAAGTCTTGCTCTTTAACATCCGCTAATTTAACCGTTGTCGCGAGGGCTTTTTGTGCGGCATCATCAGCATCAAAGCGACGAGTCGCATCCGTTTGCATGCTCTCATCTGCACTTTTAGGGTCAATTGGTGGCTTACCTCCAGCAGGTGATGCTAGAGTAACTGTCATTCCTGCATCAACAAATACATAGTAAGGTGCAGCAAGTTCTTCAACCCAGAAACCTGTTTTTTCACCTGTATTACCTAAATCTGCATGTGATGTTAATACGACTAAAATATTCTTATTCATGATCGTTCCTCTCGCTTTAAATTTGCGTCATTGATTTGTGTCTGAACTGAGCTGCTATGCATGTTGTATACACGTTAACAGCGAATGGAAACAGTCTATACCTCAATGTAAAATCAAACAATGCAGAGTAAATTGATTACACTGTTCAAAATTTTGATACAATTGATTTATTATCATCATTATCAGGATTCATTTATGCATGTTTCTTTTGAGCAGTTAAAAAGTATGGTTGTATACGCACAAATTGTCGAACAAGGCACGCTCTCAGCGGCCGCTCGGCATTTAAACCTATCTCGCGCAGTAGTCAGTTACCATCTTAAAAAACTTGAAACTCAATTAGGACTCAAGCTGCTTAATCGAACAACTCGCAACTTTACACTCACTGAAGCAGGACAACAGTACTATCAACACTGTCAAGAAATAGCGCAACAAGCTGAAGCTGCAAATCAACAAATCGAGAATTTAAAGCACGAACCTGAAGGTTTGATAAAAATAACATGTCCGGTTAATGTCGGATTACAGATAATTGTCCCAGCTTTAAACATGTTCAAGGTCCAATTTCCGAAGATTGAATTGGACATCATGCTTACTGATGATATCGTTAACATTATGCAGGAAGGCATTGACTTGGCAATTAGAGGCGCACCGCTTACTGATTCAGGTTTACAAGCTCGTAAACTAATATCGATGAAAACCTGCCTATGTGCATCACCTGATTATTTAAACAAGTACGGTCGGCCAAAAAACCCTACCGAACTTGTCGAGCATAGCTGGGTGTTATACAAATTAAGTTCAAGTACGTTAACACTAACGAAAGGAAGTCGAGCTTACAGCGTAAAACCAAAAGGGAGTATTAGTACGAATAATGCAGCAGCAAGAACAGCGTTTGTAGAAGGCGGTCATGGCATTGCACGTATTCCTTTTTATGATGCAGCGCCAAAAATTGAAACCAATAAACTGGAGCTGTTATTATCTGATTATGAACTCTCGAACATTGATCTATATGGTGTTTTTCCGCCTGGAAGCGCGGGTTCGAAAAAGCATAGGGTGTTATTAGCGTTCTTAAGGGAACATTTTAATCATTTATCGAAAATATGTGACCGAGATCGAACTATTACTTTTTAGGCATTATTTGTAAGGTCTAAACCTCTCTAAAGCAAAGTTTGAGGCTAGACTTAAATTAGTTTTAAACAAGTGGAGATAAACCAATGCAAGCAGTAGCATTTATAAATGAGAAATCAGTGTTATTAACCGACAGTGTGAATAAATTTCTCATGCATAAAATCAGTTACAAAGTATTAAGTAACTTGGTGTGGGATGTTTTACAAGATTGGCAATCTCTAGATGTCATCGACGAAAAAGTATCAGGGGAAAAAGAGCATATATTTTGGTTTCTCATTTTTGAATTACACTATTGGGAAGAGAACACATTAATAAAGGATGCAGAACTGCGTAAAAACTTATACGCCTGTGCCTTGTATCTAGAACGTGAGCAAGATTTACCTAAATTCTGTGTTGGTTTACGCCCAAATCGACATGTGTCCGAGGAGAGCTTAACAAATACGGAGAAAGATATCGTTACATCAGATTAAATTGAAAACATAAGCAGCTAATAAATATGTCTAATAATAGAATGAATACATTAAAAAACCCCTTAGTTTAATTTAACGAAGGGGTTAATGATTTTATTCGACTTCTTCTTCCGCAAATTGAATACGCGCTAAGCGTTCCAATTCTTCTTCTCTTGCCGCATTAATTTCATCTAAAATACCAGCTACATCTGCAGATTCTGTATTTTCAATAAACAGACCAGTCAATTCAACATCAACAGTGAGCTCTGCAGCTTCGTATAAAGCCCACATTTCTTTAGCATATTTTGTCTCAAGTAATTCTGGTGCATATTGCCCGTAATATTGTCTCATATTATCAACATCACGTTCTAACATCCATTTCGCATTGTTGTTTGCTGACGCATCAACCGCTTGTGGCAGATCAATAATAACAGGACCATGTTCATCGACAAGCACATTAAATTCGGATAAATCCCCATGAATAAGACCTGCGCAAAGCATTAATCTTGCGTAGTGGATCATTTTTCCATGATCAATCACAGCCTGCTCTGGCGTTAATGCAACATCCGCTAAACGCGGCGCAGCAAAGCCATCAGCATCGGTGACTAACTCCATGAGTAATACACCGTCAAAGCAACCATAAGGTTCAGGAACGCGAACACCTGCATTATCTAAGCGATATAACGCATCAACTTCGGCACTTTGCCATATTTTTTCTTGTTCGTTACGGCCAAAGTTAGAGCCTTTTTCCATTGCACGAGCACGTCGACTATTACGAACTTTACGACCTTCTCGATATTGCACCGCTTGTTTAAAACTGCGGTTCTCTACGTCTTTGTAAACTTTCGCGCAACGGATCTCCTGACCACAACGCACGACGTATACAGTTGCTTCTTTACCACTCATTAACTGACGCAATACTTCGTCAACAAGCCCGTCATCAACAAGAGGTTGTATTCTTTGGGGCACTTTCACTAGTTATTATTCCCTAGTTAACCGTTACATGAATCTAGGATAATAACATTAAGTTAATTTGTTTTAAAAGACCACTGCCTAATTTATAAACGGTCATTATCGTCTTTATTCACTAACTCGCTCAAATTTATCTTAATAAACTTCGCCGGTCGGGGGTTTAGGCGCACTTTGGACTTGTACTTTATTAAGTTTTTCTTTTGATCTTTTTATTAGAAAAGATTTGATAGTTAGCCCACAAAACTTCATTCTTTCCAGTGAGACAGCACGGCTGAGGGTGTGAATTGCGGACCAAACTGCTCACACAATTGCTCAGCGCGCAGCTTAAAGTTATCCGAACCATAATGGTCAACGAATTGTAAAACACCACCCGTCCATGCAGGAAAACCTAATCCCATAATAGAGCCGATATTAGCATCACGACTACTGGTAACGACTCCTTCTTCATATGCTCTAATCGCTTCGAGAGATTGCACGAATAATAATCGGTCTTTAACAGTATCGATATCCCAGTCATCCGTTGTCGGAAATAAATCGGCTAAACCAGGCCACAACCGCTTTACCCCTCCCCCGCTATAATCGTAGAATCCAGCGCCTGTCGACTTACCAAGCCGTTTTAGGAGGAGTAATTGATCTAACACCCTATCTGCAGAGTTATCAGGTCGTGTTTTCCCCTCAGCTTTTAAATCAATTCGAGCTTGATTACGTACATTATCAATCAGTGACAAGCTAACTTCATCAAGAATAGCCAAAGGCCCTACGGGTAACCCAGCTTGAATTGCTGCATTTTCAATGACTTCTCCTGGAATACCTTCACTTAGCATACGCATAGCTTCCGATACATAAGTAAAGAATACACGTGATGTGAAAAAACCACGAGAATCATTAACAATAATGGGGACTTTACCAATCTGCAGCACTAAATCATAAGCAGCAGCCAAAGTCTTTGACGATGTTTTATCGCCTTTAATAATTTCAACAAGTGGCATTTTGTCCACAGGAGAGAAAAAGTGCAGACCAATAAAATTTTCAGGCTTCGTAGACGAATTAGCTAAACTGGTAATCGGTAATGTTGATGTATTGGACGCCATAATAATATCATCACCAACAGCTTGTAATATTTCAGTTGTTGCTTGTGACTTTACTTTTCGATCTTCAAATACCGCTTCAATCACCATTTCACAACCGATTAGGTCAATGGGATCTTTTGTCAGAATAATACGTTGTAATATTCTACTTTTCTCTGCATCAGACAATTTACAATTCGCTAAAATAGAAGCTGAATATGACTTGGCAAATACTGTTTTTTCAAGACTTATATCTTTTAATACGACAGTAATACCATGGCTTGCTAAAGCATAAGCAATACCAGCCCCCATCATACCCGCACCTAATACACCAATTTTACTAAATGTCGTTAACGCAGGTTCCTTAGGGCGCGACGCACCGGCCTTAATCTCGTTATGCTGATACCAAAACGTATTCATCATATTTTTAGCGACTTGACTACGGATGACATGAATAAAATAGCGTGTCTCTATCCGTAATGCAGTATCAATATCCACCTCAGCGGATTCAAGCATCACAGATAAAATGGCTTCCGGGGCTGGTAAGTTACCCTGTGTTTTTTTCTTTAGTATTGCAGGCGCAGTTACTATTATCCCAACCATATGTGGGTCTTTCACATTCCCCGCTGGTAATTGGTAATCCTTAGTATCAAAGCATTGCCTTACCGGTAATGACTGTGACAGGATCCAATTTATTGCTTGCGCCATCATTTGAACATTTGATGTCGCGATTTGATCGACTAATCCAAGTGCAAGACCCTCTTGGCAATCAAATAGTTTGCCCTTAAGTAAGTAAGGAGAAGCAGCCTCCACACCAAGTATCCGAGTCATTTTGACAACACCACCAACACCAGGCATTAAACCTAATGTTACCTCAGGTAAACCTAGCACTACTTTTTTCGATAATGCGATACGATAATGACACGCTAGCGCCAATTCCCAGCCACTGCCTAGAGCTGCACCATTGATACATGCAACAACTGGCTTGCCACATACCTCCAGCAACCGTATCGCTGCTTTCAACGATGACAATAACGAATAGCTTTCATCTACACCTTGCTCTGCACATTGACTAAGCTCAGCTATATCACCACCAGCAAAAAAACTGGATTTTTCAGAACGTAATATAACCCCTGTAAACTGCATATTTTTTAGTTTATTAATCGTCGCTATGTAGTCATCAATAAACACTCGATCGAGTAGATTAACACTTGCATTGGGCTTATCTAAAATTAAATGCACTATTCCAGCACCGTCTTGCTCTATACGGATTGATGACATACGTTACCCCTTTACACGTTCAATAATTGTTGCGATCCCCATACCGCCACCGACACACAAGGTTACAAGGCCACGTTTCAAGTCACGTGCTTCTAACTCATCTAGTAATGTCCCTAAGATAATTGCCCCCGTAGCCCCAAGTGGATGACCCATGGCAATAGAACCACCATTCACATTGACGATGTCTGGTGAGACATTAAGTTCACTCATAAATCGCATAACAACGGCGGCAAAGGCTTCATTGACCTCAAATAAATCAATATCATCTATGGTTAATCCCGCCACTGCTAATGCTTTTTGGGTCGCGGGTACGGGCCCAGTTAACATGATTGTGGGATCAGCGCCGACCACAGCAGTAGCGACAACTCTTGCTCTTGGTTTTAATCCCCATTTAACGCCCGCTTCAGCGCTACCGAGTAAAACCAGCGCTGCCCCATCAACAATTCCAGAGGCATTGCCTGGTGTATGGACATGTTGAATTTGTCCGACTTGTGGATACTTACGTTGAGCAACACTATCAAAAACAGTTTGACCAAGGCGACTAAAAGAAGGGTTTAGCTTTGCTAATGTAGCGAGAGAACAATCTGGACGAACAAGCTGATCTTTATCAAGTAATAATATGCCATTACGATCACATACAGGAATAACTGATTTATCGAATGCGTTACGTTGCCAAGCCGCAGTGGCGCGTTGATGGGAACGAACAGCAAAAGCATCAACATCTTCACGACGATAACCATCCAGTGTCGCAATTAAGTCAGCACCGATACCCTGTGGCATATAGTCAGTGGCTAGGCTTGTTTCTGGATCCATCGACCAAGCGCCACCATCGCTGCCCATTTTTACGCGCGACATCGATTCAACACCGCCTGCAATGACGAGGTGCTCCCAACCAGAGCGTATTTTCATTGCAGCTATATTGACTGACTTTAGGCCTGATGCACAAAATCTATTTAAGCTAACCCCTGCAACGTTATCTTTCCAACCTGCAACTAATGCAGCTGTTTTAGCAATGTCAGCACCTTGATCCCCAATAGGCGTAACGCACCCTAACACGATGTCATCCACAGCGTCAGTATCAAAACCATGCAGGACCTGTAAATGATTAAGTAAATCAGCTAATAGGTTAACGGGCTTAACTTCATACAAAGCACCACTTGGTTTACCTAAACCTCGCGGCGTTCGAATAGCGTCATAAATGAATGCTTGGGGGATCATCAGAACCTCCTAGATAGATAGAAATAAAAAGCAGACCTTACCACAACAGTAGCACAACATAACCGCAACAATAGTGCGGCAGATCATAGGGTTTATACTGATATTCTATTAATACGCTTGAATAGTTTTTGCCGAGTTTCCACTCTTATCTTGTAACTCAACATCAGCCCCACGGGCGATAAGTAGATTTTTTAACTCATCACGACCAAACAGTGTTGCATACATAACGGCAGTCTGTCCTGCGTTATTTTGTTGATTTGTATCACAATCACTTTTCATCAGCGTATTTGCAATTTTAAATTCGGCTCTAAAAATAGCAGCCATTAATGCAGTATTCCCCCTGTGATCCTTAGCGCACACATTTGCGCCTCGTTTAATTAATGTATTAACAATAGATGTTTTACCGTTATATGTTGCGATCATTAAAGCCGTATAACCTTTATTATTTTTGACATCAATTGGTAACCCTGCATTTAAGAATTCATTAACAACCTCATCATCACCAGTTCTCGCCGCAGCATAAAAATACGGTAGCAGCGTGTTATATTCAGCGTTATCAGATAATTCATTAGCACTTAAACTCATGATGGAAAATAAAAATACAACAGGAATAAGAAGGTACTTTATTCGGAATTTTTTTTTAAAATTAAACATGTGATGATACTCAATATGTGGATGCAAATGCGAAAGGAAGTCCTTTCGCATTACTATTCAAATTAACTTATAAGCTCATCGCCATTTTTATAACTTTAGCAAGATCACCGTTTACCGCTTTTGTTAATTGTGTGCCGTATTCAGTATCTGCTTTATAGAAAAAGCTGAGCATCGTATACTTCACACTCTCATTTTTAACCGCACCAAGATCTCCTGATAGGTTTCGAATTAAGTTATGCTGCTCCTGTACAGTAAAACTACGGTAAAGTTCGCCAGCTTGGGCAAAATTCGATTGCTTATCTATAGCAAGTTGCTGCACATGACCCGTTAACGAAGGCGTTGAATGACGTGCTTTTTTATCTTCGACAACACCTTCGCTACTTGGCTGATAATTAACATCCGACATTGTTACGCCCATATTATGTGCGCCATCTTGGTTATAGTTCACCACATTCACAGTAGGTCTGTTAATCGGTAATTGCTGATGATTTGCACCCAAGCGATACATTTGCGTATCAGAATAAGAAAATATGCGTCCTTGTAATAATCTATCTTCTGACGGTTCAATACCTTGGATTAGGTTTGCAGGTGACATTGCTACTTGTTCCGTTTCTTGGAAAAAGTTTGTTGGCATTCTATTTAATGTCATCGTTCCAACTTTCGTTTCAGGAATATTCGTCCACATTTTAGTTACGTCTAACGGATTATATTGAAAATTATTCAGATCAGATGGGTTCATCACCTTAATGTAAAGATCCCACTGTGGATATTGTTCCTCCGCAATGCTGTCATATAAGTCTCGTGTTAAATGCTGAAAGTCCTTCGATTGAACATTAGCAACTTCATCTAGATCTAAATTATCAATACCTTGGAGACTCTTCCAATGAAACTTAACATAATTAACTTCACCTGATTCGTTAATCATCTTATATGCATGAACACCAAATCCATCCATTTTACGGTAACTTGCTGGTGTACCATTATCACTGTAAAGCCAAGTTAACATGTGAGTAGAGCCGGGTTCGTTTGAAAAGAAATCAAAAACGCGATTTGGGTCTTGAATATTAGTAACAGGTGATGGTTTTAACGAGTGGACCATATCAGGAAATTTAATTGCATCCCTGATAAAGAATACAGGCATGTTAAGACCAACAAGATCCCAGTTTCCCTCATCCGTGTAAAATTTAGTTGCAAAACCTCTAGGGTCACGCAATGTCTCAGGACTGCCTTTGCTGTGCATAACAGATGAAAAACGCACAAACACAGGCGTTTCTTTACCTTTATCTGCAAACGGTGCTGCTGCTGTAATACCACTGAAGTCCTGAGTCGCAACAAATACACCATGAGCACCAGTACCGCGGGCGTGTACAACTCGTTCAGGGATACGCTCACGCGCAAAACGTTGGAGCTTTTGTATCAGTTGTACATCTTCTAATAAAACACTGCCATTTTTCCCAGCCGTCATTGAATTCTGGTTGTCACCTACAGGAGCACCATTATCTCGAGTAAGCGTTACCGCTGCTGCATTAAAGGCAAGGCTCATACTTAAGGCAATCACTAAATACTTTTTATTAAAATTCATTTTCTATCTCACTCACGCTATTAAATATATTATTGAGTTCGCAGTCTAGAACGATTATTTACGCATGTTAAAACGTTATAACCTAAGTGATTAAATGGTAAAAGCTATCCAATGAGCCTATAAATAGTCAGTACCTATCAATTGATTAGGTAATTATTATCAATATCTAGCTGGACTTTTATCGCTTATATATAAGATAATCCATCCAATAATAAATTCTTAAATAAAACTAACTATGCCTCTTCGCGATTACCAACAAGCAGCAGTAGATGCAGCTTTGGCTCACTTTAGAAAATCAGACCAACCCGCAGTTATCACCTTACCGACAGGCGCAGGAAAAAGTCACGTATTGGCCGAATTAGCACGTCTAGCGAGACATCCAGTACTGATCCTTGCCCATGTAAAAGAACTGGTAGAACAAAATCACAGTAAATTTGAACATGATAGTTTTGAAGCCGGTATCTTCGCGGCAGGTCTAGGTAAGAAACAAGACAGCTTCAAAACCACCTTTGCAAGTGTGCAGTCTTTAAGCCGTAATCTAGATAAGTTTGATGGCTTTTTCTCACTATTGATTATTGATGAGTGTCATCGTGTGAGTTTAAGTGAAGATAGCCAATACCAAAAAGTCATCAACCATTTAAAAAAGACTAATCCCAAGCTGAAAGTACTGGGCCTCACAGCGACACCTTATCGTTTAGATAAAGGCTGGATATACAGAAAACACTATCAAGGCTATGTAAGGACAGAAGACGAGACACCCTTTGAAAGTTGCATATTCGAACTGCCTTTACGCTATCTTGTGCAAAAAGAATTCTTAACCACCCCCGCAGTGATTGATGCGCCAGTTGCGCGTTATCAGTTTGACGACTTACCACAGGAATATAACGAAGTTCAATTAGATCAATTTTTAGCTAAAAGCCCGCGCGTAACACAAGCTATCTGTAAGCAATTGATCGAACTTGCCGCCAATCGTGAAGGCATCATGATCTTTGCCGCTAGTATTAAACATGCTCAAGAAATATTTAAGCTATTACCAGACGAACAAGCCGCTATTATCACAGGTAAAACCACCATTAAAGAACGTGATGAACTGATCCGCCAATTCAAAGCCAAAGAAGTAAAATATCTCGTCAATGTATCCGTATTAACCACAGGCTTTGATGCCCCACATGTCGATGTTATTGCCATTTTACGCCGTACGGACTCGGTAAGCTTATATCAACAAATCGCAGGTCGAGGGCTACGCCTTGCGGAAGGAAAAACAGACTGTTTAATCATTGACTACGCCGGTAATGGATTTGATTTATATCAGCCAGAGATAGGGTCAACCAAACCAAACAGTAATAGCGACCTGGTACAAGTACCTTGCCCTAGCTGTGATTTTGCCAACTTGTTTTGGGGAATAACGGATGCGGACGGTGATATCATTGAGCATTATGGTCGACGTTGCCAAGGGTTAGTTGAGCTCAGTAATGGCAGTGAAACACAATGCAATTACCGTTTTAAATACAAGCAATGCCCACAATGTAATGCTGAAAATGATATTGCTGCTCGCGAGTGCCAACAATGTCATGTCGATTTGATCGACCCTGATAATCAATTGAAAAAAGCGCTGCAACTTAAAGACCGTAAAGTGTTACGCTGTTCAGGTATTTCAGCGCTAGCTGATGGCGAAAAAATTAAAATAAATTACCATGATGAAGATGGTGATGTTGTCAAAGAGACCTTCTATTTCAGTAATAACAAACAACGTCAACGATTTTTCAGTATTTTTTCTAGAACCGTCACAGGGTCACCGATTAGCGCGACCACTGCCGAGCAAATAACAGCCCAAATTCAAAGCTTTGTCGCGCCAGACTTTGTCATTGCAAAAAAAGAAAAATACTTCTGGAAAATTGAACATCGTATATTTGACTATAAAGGGAATTACCGAAAAGCCAATCAGCAATAAAACATTCCTAAGTCACAAAAGCTTGAAAAACAATCATAAAAGTTTAAAAAAAAAGCAGTTGGCTGTCACTCTTTCAGAGGTATTGTCAACAGAAAAAACCACTAAAACTACCTATTTGGTAAATATACGTAAATAAGTACTTTTTATCTATAAAAGACTTGATTGGGACCCGTTAACATCTAGAATGAGTAGAACAAATACATCATCTGAACGAGCCATGGCAGACGTTTATAGACTGGCTCAGTCTCACCTCAGAACTTATATAACGTTTATATAAAACCCGGAGTTTATCAATTCATGAAAAAGTGGACCTTAGTCATGTTACTAATCGCACTAGCCTTATTTGGTAGTGTCATTAGTATGAATCTTTATAAACAAAAAATGATTGCAGAATTTATGGCCAACAGGCCTGAACCTGAATTCCCAGTTACTGTTGTCGATACTAAAACAGCTGATTGGATCCCAACAATTCAAGCTATTGGTTTCATTGAGCCTAACCAAGGTGTCGATATTGCGAATGAAGTAGCAGGTAAAATTGATAGCATCACTTTTGATTCTGGTACTAAAGTAACCAAAGGCCAACCATTAGTAAGCCTAGATTCTGAAGTCGAAAAAGCAAATCTGAAAAGCTCGCAAGCAAGACTGAATGCAGCGAAATCAAAATTTTTACGATATGAGGCGCTTTATAAAAAGAACGCCGTATCAAAAGAAGCATTAGATGAATCAGAAGCATCTTACTCTTCGTTACTTGCTGATATCGAAAGTCAAAAAGCAACAATTGCACGTCGTCAAATCACGGCACCATTCGATGGTGAAGTTGGTTTACGTAATGTGTTCTTAGGTGAGTTTTTATCTGCTGGTACATCAATTGTTCGCTTAGAAGATACGAGTGTAATGCGCTTACGCTTCACAGTGCCACAAACACAAATATCTCAAGTCTATTTAGGTCAAGAAGTTGAAATTTTTGTTGATGCTTATCCTGAAACAGCTTTCAGCGGTAAAATTAGTGCAATTGAGCCTGCTGTAAACTTCCAAAGTGGTTTAATTCAAATCCAAGCGGATATTCCAAATAACGAATCACAATTACGTTCAGGTATGTTTGCTCGCGCGAATGTGATCCTACCAACAATCAAAGATCAAATTACTGTTCCACAAACAGCAATTACATTTACGCTTTACGGTGACAATATCTACCTTGTTCGTGAAGATGAAAATGGTGATCTACGTGTAACACAATCTGTTGTTAAAGTGGGCGAACGTATTGATGCAATCGCTCATATCTTAGAAGGTGTTAAAGCTGGCGATAAAGTTGTTACATCAGGCCAAGTTCGTTTAAGTAATAATGCTAAAGTACGCATTATTGAAAACGAGACCCTGCAAGTACCTGCTGAAACACCAATGCTTTAATCGGAGGATAAATGCGCTTTACTGATATTTTTATTAAGCGTCCTGTTCTAGCGGTATCTATCAGCTTTTTGATTGCATTGCTTGGTATACAAGCAATTTTCAAAATGCAGGTTCGAGAATACCCTGACATGACCAATACGGTTGTTACCGTATCTACTGGCTACTATGGTGCCAGTGCCGATTTGATCCAAGGCTTTATTACTCAGCCCTTAGAACAAGCGGTAGCCCAAGCCGATAATATCGATTTTATGACTTCATCGAGTGTATTAGGTAAATCAACAATTACCATCACGATGAAACTTAATACCGACCCCAACGCGGCATTATCCGATATTTTGGCTAAAACGAACTCAGTTCGTTCACTACTACCAAAAGAATCTGAAGACCCAACCGTAACTATGTCTACGGGTTCAACGACTGCTGTAATGTATATTGCCTTCAGCAGTGATGAATTATCTTCCAGTCAAGTAACTGATTATCTTGACCGTGTGATCAATCCGCAGCTATTTACGATTAATGGTGTATCTAAAGTAGACATGTATGGTGGTATTAAATACGCACTACGTGTTTGGCTAGACCCGTTAAAAATGGCTGCATATGACCTGACAGCAACCGAAATTATGGGAGTACTGAATAGCAATAACTATCAGTCTGCAACAGGCCAAGCGATTGGTGAATTCGTTCTTTATAATGGTAATGCCAATACGCAAGTATCAAATACTGAAGATCTGGAACGTCTTGTTGTTTCTACTGACAAAGGCCAAGTTATCCGTTTGGGTGATATTGCTAAAGTTACGCTAGAAAAGAGCCACGACGTATATCGTGCATCCGCAAATGGTAAAGAAGCCGTTGTTGCTGCAGTTAATGCCGCACCAACAGCAAATCCAATCACCATTGCTGCCGATGTATTAGCCATATTACCTGAACTTGAACGTAACTTGCCGACTAATATCCACATGAACGTGATGTATGACTCGACAGTTGCAATTAATGAATCAATTAAAGAAGTAATTAAAACGATTATAGAAGCTGCGCTTATCGTGATCGTGGTCATTACTTTATTCCTTGGTTCATTCCGCGCCGTAATCATTCCTATCGTCACTATCCCACTATCACTGATTGGTGTAGCTATGATTATGCAGTCATTTGGGTTCTCGTGGAACTTAATGACGTTACTGGCAATGGTACTTGCAATTGGCTTGGTGGTAGATGACGCCATTGTTGTATTAGAAAATATTGATCGGCACATTAAACTTGGTGAATCCCCTTTCCGTGCGGCCGTTATTGGTACTCGAGAAATTGCAATTCCTGTTATTGCAATGACAATAACACTGGGTGCTGTATATGCGCCAATCGCGTTAATGGGTGGAATCACTGGTGCGTTATTTAAAGAATTCGCCCTTACCTTAGCGGGGGCTGTATTTATTTCTGGTATTTTAGCACTCACATTGTCACCAATGATGTGCTCTAAAATATTATTAGCAAACGCAAAACCAAGCAAGTTTGAACAAACAGTTCATGCCTTCCTTGATCGTATGACTAATACTTATGAAAAAATGATCACCGCAGTAATGCAAAAGCGCCCTGTCATGATCGCATTTGCACTTATCGTATTTGCTGTTTTACCTATGTTGTTTAAATTTATTCCAAGTGAGCTCGCACCGTCTGAAGATAAAGGTGTAATGATGATGCTGGGTACTGCACCATCAAATGCGAACTTAGATTACATTCAAAACACAATGAATGAAGTTAACTCAAAGCTAAACGAACAGCCTGAGATTGCCTACGCACAGATTTTCTCAGGTATACCGAACTCAAACCAAGCACTTGGTATTGCATCTACGGTGCCTTGGAGTGAACGTGAAGCGAGTCAAGCTGAAATAGTTGAACGTGTAACGGGCTTAGTTAAAGATGTTCCGGGAATGTCAGTTATTGCTTTCCAAATGCCTGAGTTACCTGGTGCGGGTTCTGGTCTGCCTATTCAGTTTGTTATTACTACCCCAAATAGCTTTGAAAGCCTATTCCAAGTAGCGACTGACGTATTGACAGAAGTACAATCTAATCCTCTCTTCGTTTATTCTGATTTAGATCTTAACTTCGATTCAGCCACAATGAAGATTAACATTGATAAAGACAAAGCAGGTGCTTACGGTATTACCATGCAAGACATTGGTATTACGCTAAGTACTATGATGTCTGATGGTTATGTTAACCGTATCGATTTAAATGGTCGTTCATATGAAGTTATTCCTCAAGTTGAACGTAAATACCGCTTAAATCCAGAATCAATGAACAGTTACTATGTACGTGCTGCAGATGGCCGCGCCGTTCCACTAGGCAGCTTAATCAGTATTGATGTTGTTGCTGAACCACGCTCACTTCCTCACTTCAATCAGCTGAATTCAGCAACAGTTGGTGCTGTGCCGAGTCCAGGTGTTGCGATGGGCGATGCAATTTCATGGTTCGAAAACACAGCTTCATCTAAGCTACCAAAAGGTTATCGTCATGACTTTATGGGTGAATCACGTCAGTTTGTAACGGAAGGTAGTGCCTTGTATATGACCTTTGCACTAGCACTGGCGATCATTTACCTCGTACTTGCGATTCAGTTTGAATCAGCACGAGATCCTTTAGTTATCATGGTTTCAGTACCCTTAGCAATATCAGGCGCATTGGTTTCTCTTGCTTGGGGATTATCAAGCATGAATATCTATTCTCAGGTTGGTTTGATTACCCTTGTTGGTTTGATTACTAAACACGGTATCTTGATCTGTGAAGTAGCAAAAGAGGAACAACTACATCATGGTAAGAACCGAGCAGATGCTGTTATTGAAGCGGCTAAAGTACGCTTACGTCCAATCCTAATGACAACAGCAGCAATGATTGCGGGTCTTATCCCGTTAATGTATGCAACTGGTGCAGGTGCTGAACAGCGCTTTAGTATTGGTATTGTGATCGTATCTGGTCTTGCAATAGGTACGCTGTTTACCCTATTCATCTTACCTGTAATTTATTCATTCCTTGCGACGGAGCATAAACCATTACCGATTTTCGTTGAAGATGAAGAATTAGAATTAGAAGAAAGTGATAAACAACATGCAATTGCATGTGCTAAGGCAACTTGTGAAGAAAAACCTACAAGTTAGCTTGATCATTATCATGCAGTAATCAATTCTAACTAGATATTGATTTAAAGAGGTCGCTTCTGCGACCTCTTTTTTTTATAATAAATTTAATACAATTTATATTATTCAAATCGTGATCGAGTATTCAACATGGCTTCTTTAAAAAACTTCCCTATTCCCTTACTTGGTTTCGCCGCATTTAGTGGCACAGGAAAAACAACGCTAATCACACAGTTATTACCACAATTAACCGAACTAGGCCTACGTATAGGCATGGTTAAACACAGTCACCATGATATTGAAATGGATAATCCTAACAAGGACAGTTATAAATTAAGAAAGGCTGGTGCTTGCCAAATGGTACTCGCATCACCACATCGCACAATTGTATTTTCAGAACAAGATGAACCCACAGAACCAAAATTAATCACCCAATTGAATTGGCTTAACACCAATGAATTGGATTTGGTGTTAGTCGAAGGATTTCGTCATGAGGCCTTTACAAAAATAGAACTCCATCGCCCTAGCTTAGGCAAACCGATATTAGCAAATGAAGATGCACACATTATTGCCATCGCGTCTGATACAGAAATTGACAAGGAAGCTTTATTAGAAAGAAGTATCAGCTATTTAGACTTAAATGATATAAATGAAATCACTAATTTTATCATGCAATATAGCCGAGAATGATAGATATAATTTCTTCTTGACTGGTTATATCTATCGAGTCCCATAATTCACCAAATTGTCATTCGATAGGTTAAGTTTTACTTAGATGAGTTAGTTCACCTAAGTAATCTTGATAACTTGACTCTATATCCAAATCGCATGCGGATAAATCTGTCATCGCTATCTTTTCTAGCGTTTCAAGTTCAGCTATATTCTCTTGTAATGCAAGTTGCTGCTCACGCAATTCATTCAACCGTGTACGGCTTTGATGTAGCATATACAGCATACGCGGCGCGCTGTCAGGCTTGTCATCGTATAAAGCCAGATAATGCTTTGCTGACTCCAAACTAATCCCTAAACGTTTACTACGTAAGATAATAATTAAGCGTGCACGTTGACGATAATCATAATACATAAACCGTCCTCGACGTTCGGATTGTAGTAACCCTTTCGTCTCATAAAAACGGATAGCTCGTCGTGTGACTGAAAACTCTTCAGCAAGATCCGCCGCGGTATAATACGTCGTCATTTAATTAAATCCTTATCTAAAAATTGCCTATGTTTTACAAGGAATAATCTACCACAAATTCACCCTATTGCTTAATTTAAACCATAATTAGTGTTGCAAAGCTTATGTATGCATCGAGGTGAGTTATGCGTATTCCAAAATTACAATCAAGCCAATACTCGTGGTTTATACGTCCGATCTTGTGGTTACTTACGAGAAAACAAAATAAGACTTTAAAACCGGCACAAATACTAGGTCGAAAACCTAGGCTATTCGCAGCCATCTTCCTATTATATAAAACTATTAATAGAAAAAGTTCCCCTATTCAACCCTATATTCACGCACTCATGAGTGTGCGCGTGGCACAGTTAAATCAATGTGAGTTCACCATAGAACATGATTCTAAAGTATTACGCAATCTTAAAGAAAGATTGAATAAAGATAAGTTATTAGATTGGCAAAATTGCAGTGATTTCAAACCTCAAGAATGTGCGGTACTCGCCTATACCGACGCAATTACAAATACCTCATTACACGTAACCGACAGACATATAGATCAATTACGTTGTTACTACAATGATGATGAAATTGTTGAATTAACAACTATTATTGTATTTCAAAACATGACCACAAAATTCAACACTGCATTTGATGTATGCAGAAAAACAGTGTAGGCATTGAATCCTAGCTTACCCACACCTTAATCGATAAATAAGGGCCTAAAACAAAAAGCGAGAGCGTTAGTACTTTTATTAAGTGCTAACGCTCTCGCTATAATAAAAATCAAAAAATTGATTGCTATTAACGGCCCATACGTTTCAATGCTGACGTAGAGAAATCTTTACGTTTCGCCTTAACGTCAAACTGAATACCTTTACGCTCTTCATTATTTAGACCTGTTACCAAGTAACGACCAGCAATAATATCATAGAGCGTTTCCGCAGCGAACCAGTTCACATCAGCGTTATAATATTGAACTGAATGTGCTTCTGCAACACGCCACAAGTTACCACGTGCATCATAATGGTCAATCACACCTGCTTGCCAACTATCTTCATCAATAAAGAAGTTACGCTGCGCATACACATGACGTTGCCCCTCTTTTACTTTGGCTTGCACTTCCCACACGCGATGCTTTTCATAACGCGTGTATTCCTGGTTAATATGACCTGGCTTCACAATATCTTTATATTCAAGATTGGTAGAAGAAAGATTGTAAGAATTATATGGGATATACAGCTCTTTTTTGCCAATCAGTGTCCAGTTATAGCGATCTGGCGCGCCATTGTACATATCATAGTTATCTGACGTACGAGAACCTTCTACGCCAATCCCTTCGCCATCATACGACACGTTTGGAGCACGACGAACACGGCGTTGGCCAGAATTATAGATCCATGCTTTACGCGGTTCCTTCACTTGGTCGATAGTTTCATGCACGAGAGCAATCGTACCAGTTAGACGTGCAGGTGCAATAATACGCTGCATGTAATAGAACAAAATATTGTCATCTTTCTTCGCATCACGACCGCCTTTCAGTGCTTCAGGAATGTAAAATTTATCCTGTACTTTTACCGCAGTATAAGCACCGTTACGCTGTACTGGGATAGTTGTAATGACACGTTCGGCGTGACCACCACGATAACGAGTAATATGATTCCAAATGACTTCTAAACCATTTTCCGGAATTGGAAACGGAATAGATATTTTAAAATTGTTTAAACCATTACCACCCGCCGAAAGACTCGTATTTATCGCATTATCTTTAATTGTCGCATAGATATCGTCTGGCTGAGCAAAACTACGACGCGTTTCATAAACAGGCATAGTATAAGTATCAGGATATTTCTTAAACATAGCCAACTGGCCAGGCGTTAAGTTGTCTTTGTATTTATCAACATTGGCAGCTGTAATAACAAACTGCGGCTTATCCGCTGCGAATGGATTCGTCACCCTATCATTTTTGCCAATGTCTGTCCCTAGGATTGCGTTAGTAATGCCGCCTGTCCACGCAGGAATGGAACCGTCAGCATTACCCGCTTTAACCGCACCAACTGGTGTTAATTCTTTCCCTAATTTAGCCGCATCAGCTTCACTCACTTTTGCAAGTGCTGATGCCGAGAATGCCATAGCCACTGAAATCGCCGCCACGGTATATGCTTTATTTAAAATTTTCATATTAAAATCCTTTTCTATAACTTCTATTCGTTCTATCCGTATTAACGCTCTAAAATTTATATACTTATCAATGTCGAATTAGAACGATATACCGACTGCAACAGAAACATAATCACGATCAGAAAGCGGGTTAAAATCACCACCAAACTGTGTATAACTTACTGACGCATTGTATTTTTTTAGGTAATCCGCTTTTAAGGCAACATTGATACCTGTACGACCTTCCTGGAATGTACCTTGTGGCTCTGGACTGTAACCATAAACGTCATGAGACCAAGCCACTGACGGCGCTAAATCAACACCAGCGAAAACATTACGGTAATCGGCTTTTACAGCTAAACGATAACCAACACTATCAGACGTTGTGAAGCCATCTTTATCATCACCTACGCCATCAAAACTAACACCATAAACAGTTGCACGACCATATTTAAGTGCGTCGTCTGATTCATCAAGGTCCCATACGTGGCCATAACCCAATTCAGCAACCGCAGTAATACGATCGGTACCTAGTGCTTTATCGAAGAACTTAATAAATGTTAGTTGTGCTTGGCTGTAATCAAAACGATCGAAACCATCCACAGTATCCCCTGCACCAGCTTGTGAATACTCAGGTGTTAATGGTGAACGTGGGTCAGCAGTTAATGCAGAAGCTAATAAATCTGCTCCATTGATTTGTAGTGGCATATCCAAACGGTGACTGACTTCACCTGATACAGCCCATTCTAAAACTGTTGTATTAAAACTGAGACCGAACAGCTGAATATCTTCTGGATAAACAGTATGGTAATGAGGATTATATGCATCAACACCAGGAATAAATGGTGTATTAGGTAGCGCTCCAGCACCATTAAATTGACCAGCTTCCGCACTCGCATACGGTAAGCGCGAATGATAGTTCATATAATACAAACCAAACTCAGTCGCATTCAGGCTTTCTGCATAATATTTAAATGCGACACCGAATTGACCATCATCAGATGCCATCTCATCCGTACCCCGAGTCGCATAAATACCTGCATCATATAGACCTTTATCTGTTAAACCAGTGTTAGGATCAACAACGAGCGTATTACAACCTTCAGCTAAATAATCAGCCGTAGAAAAGTAAGTACCACAGCTATCAATCACTGTTGGTTCAAATTCTAATTGATAAAATGCTTCAATACTTAAATTATCAGTTAAACCAACGTTAGCAAAAATCATATTTACGGGTAATAAACCCTCTTTCACTTCTGCGCCGGGACGACGGAAAGCGGCCGCATCGACAGGGTTAACCGCATTAATACCGCCTTGAATGAATGAACTTTCACCCCAGTTAACCACCTGTTTACCAATACGTAAATCAACAGCAGTCTCACCTAGATAGAAGCCAGTGAAGATATAAGCATCAAGTAATGCGACACCTTTCGACTTAGTTAAGTTATTAAAATCATCATCATTAATAGGTTGATTAGCAACGTAATTATTTGTACCACTACCGTGTATCACATCATTTTTATCTAATGCGTAGTCATACCAATACTTACCACGAACAAAGGCACCAAAAGTTATACCCTCTTCAGTTTCGTACGTTAAACCAAGATCATGAAGTCCCTTAATCGTTTGAGTAAAAGCATCACCTTTAGCGTAATTTAAGTTACCGTCATCACCCGTTGGCGTATTACCAGGTAAACCACCGTTACCTACACCTGCGTTTTTAGCATCTGAGTCTTCAACACGCCAGCTTGAACCCGCAGTAATTTGCGAATTAAATGAACCTTCAACATCACCCCAATTAAATTCAATTGCATGTGGCGCGGCTGTATAGCCTGAGACGATTAGCGCAAGAGCAATTGGTGTTGTTTTAAAGAATTTCTTCTGAATTGTACTTTTCATAATAGTATCCATGCTGCACCTTTAATTTGTTTTCATTCCATTAACAATTAGGTTGTAAGTATTATATTCACATAATACTTTTACCACACAGTGTCAGGTATAGGCTAAACGTGCCAAATTATTGTCAATCCAAGCCAAGAAGATATTTTATGCGAGCCATGTCAAATAATTAAAATAGATATAGAAACTTTATATCGGAGAGAGCCCCCCCCTAAAGGGGGGGGCAGAGAAATAGTATTAGATAAGTAGGTTAAACATGAATGAACTAACTATACAGATTTGTTAGTTTTTTGTTGCTTGATGGAATCGAAGTCGCCATTTCTGGTTATTAAAGTGCCAAATTGAACTACGTAAGCTACCAGTTTCTTTTACCTTACCATCGTTAATCGAATTCGCTTGATAACAAACCAACATTGTATCAGTTGCCAGTTCAACGACTTTAAAGTGAGTTAAACACCAACGCTGCATCGGTGATTTGGCTAATAACCAGGCCACTATCTCGCTACGTGAAGTATAGGTTCCTATTGGTGATATCTCAAATAAATCTGGATGTAAGAAGTCATCGAGCAGTATCGGTGATTGAGAAAAATCAGTATGTAATACAATTTCTTCACGTAGCTTAAAGCTATCGATTAGTCCGGCTTCTGATTTGTCTAAATGATTCATACCTGTCCTACTTTGTATTAATACTTATTGATACTTGGTGGCGATAATCTCTTTATGCCAACTTGGTTGCTCTATTTAACGATGCGTATGTCGCCAATCCCCGCGACTGATCAATAGAGCAGAAAGTAGACGCATATAAACAATTTAAAACCGCTTAATCGATAAAGATATATTTATGCATTTGAACAGACAGTTTCCAGTTACGCTCAATGCATAGTTTGATCGCTAAGTCTGTTGCACGTTTTTGCTGTGAGATAGGCTGTAAACACATAATTTTGTCCTCGGTGTCTATATTCGCGATTAGCTCGTCCAGCTCTTCAATGTGTTTTTCCATTGCGATCACATGTTTAATTTCATTTGCACGACGCAGTGCACTCTGTAGAACCGGTAACTGACCTTTCATCTGGATCTTTGGTGATACTGTCACCCAAGTCGTATCTGTTGCGCGAACTTCGGATGTTCCCGAAGTCTCGATTTGACAGAAATACCCTGCTTGTTCTAATTCACCCGTTAATTCAACAAGATCATATTGGCAAGGTTCACCACCAGAAATAACAATATGCTTTGCAACAAAACCATTTTTTTGTATCATGGCAATGAATTCTTGTGCAGTAAAGTTCGCCCAATGTGGTTTATCATCGCAAGCTTTGTTTACCGCTTGTTGTGACACTTGCATCTCGGGATCAACCGTCCAAGTTTGTTTCGTATCACACCAAGAACAACCTACATCGCACCCTTGTAGGCGAATAAAGATGACGGGATAACCAGTAAAATGGCCTTCACCTTGTACTGTTTCAAAAATTTCATTAACCGGATACTGCATTTTTATAACCTAATAAACTTCAAGTAACGTTTATTATATCATCTGACCTGTATATTTTTAACATTTTATATAGGACGCTTTCGATCGCACAGTAATTGCTTAGCAATCGCATAATTAGTAGGTAGGTAATCAATGAAAATATGGCTGTATAATATTTTCACTATTTTTTGTTTTGTTATTTTAGGTCGAGGGGTTAGTCTATTATTACCTGTCGAATTTCCTTCAAGTATCATTGGCTTATTACTTTTATTTATCGCATTAAGCAGTGGTATATTAAAGCAAAAATATGTAGAGAAAGTGTGCCTTCAACTTAATCGTCACATAGGTATCTTATTTGTACCCGCAGGTGTAGCTCTCATGGGTTATTTTGATTTAGTGCAACAAAACTTACTGCCTCTCATCATGGCGAGTTTCATTGGTACTGTCGTTATCTTTCTTACCGTTGGACATACCTACTGCTATTTAAATCGAGCAAGTGCCGCTAAATCAAATAAAGCACTAAATGAAAAACAAGGTGATGATAAATGATCGTGTATTTAGCTATCCCAATAACCCTTGTTATCTATTTTCTGGCGCAATGGGTCTATAAGAAAACTACACTTGCGCTCTTTAACCCAATCCTACTTTGTATTGGTATGTTAATTACTATCATGATTGTATTTGGATTTAACCTTGAAGAATACGAACAAGGTACAACGATATTAACGCGTTTGCTCGAACCTGCCGTTATTGCCCTCGCCTTTCCTTTATATCAACAGTTTATCCATGTTAAAGCAAAAATAGTACCTGTATTAATTGCCTGTAGTGTTGGCGTGATTGTCGGGTTAGTTGTAACCACATTCGTCGCAATCAGCTTTTCTGCATCACCAGAGATTGTCGCCTCACTTGCGCCTAAAGCGGTTACATCACCAATTGCAATGGCAATTAGTGAAACTATTGGCGGGATCCCTGCGATTTCTGCAATCATGGTTATTATGGTCGGCATATTTGGTAATGTCTGCGCACCTTTCTTATTGAAACATTTACGAATTCGTACACCCGAAGCGCAAGGACTTGCAATTGGTGCTGGTTCACATGTTATTGGTACTTCAAAGGCGATGGAATTGAGTCGTACTCACGGTGCGTTTAGTACCACGGCATTACTCATTAGCGGTGTATTAACATCTATTATTGCACCAGTGCTCTACCCTTACCTACTCATATGGATGCTCTAGCACAACCGCATTAAAGATCCATTATTTATGGTACTGATATCGAGAGGTGTCAGTACCTTTTCATCGTAATTCATACCTAACACTCTAAACATGAAAAAGTACAATCTTCAGCTAAAATAAGCTTAGAAGATGCGATATATAACCTGCGGAGGTTATCATGAAACAATTTTCCCATAGAACAGTTGTATGTCCACATTGTGGTCAATTTATCACGGCTGACATTGATGCCAGTAATGGCTCTCAAGATTTTTATGATGAGTGCAGTGCCTGCTGCAATAGTATTCACTTTAAGTTATTGCATGATCAAGCTCATGAGAAGTTTGAATTATTCATTGATGCAGATGATGAGCAAATATTTTAAATAATAAGCTTTAAATAAAATACTTTTGATATAGATGAGATCGTATTAGAAATGTTCGTTAATTTAGAGCGATACGGTACGCTTGAATAAAGATTGCTAAACCTGAATATCGCTCTTTTGATGCCATGTTCTATCAACAATACAAGATAACGCTCATTATTTATTTACCATCATACGTTCGACAGTATCAACTATCGCTTGTGTCTGGCTGTCAATTTCGATGTTTACAAACTGACCGACACGACGACTTCCTAGGTTCGTTACAGATAACGTTTCAGGTATTAAATGCACCCAGAAATGACCATCAGCTACATCACCTAGTGTTAGGCTAATACCATCAATCGAAATAAAGCCTTTTGGTAATACGTATTTTTGCCATTCAGGGGCTATTTGAAAACAAATATCACAATTCGTTTCAGTTCGGCTAATGGTGACAATTTTAGCTTGTGTATGTACATGACCCGACAATAAATGTCCGCCAATCTCATCGCCAAACTTAGCAGCACGTTCTAGATTAACTTCATCGCCGATTTCAAGGTCAACAAGGTTAGTTACTTTCAGTGTTTCTTCAATAACGTCAAAGCAAACACTGTTGTCATTCATCTTTACTACCGTCAAGCATGTACCGTTATTCGCGATACTTGCGCCGATAACTAAACCGTCTTGATGTACTTTATCTAGCGCAACTTCTAACGTATGTAATTGCTCTTTTTTGTCGATACTAATAATCTTTGCTTTTCTTTGTACAATGCCAGTAAACATAAATAACCTTTATCACTACTTGAACGAATAGACCTAACTATATCGTGTTAGTTTAGATAATTCATCTAGTTAATGACCAGATATTAATATCAATAAAATAAATTTAAATACATCTTTAAATACTAGCCATAAAGGATTATTATGCTCCTAGCTGGATCAGGTATACCCTCACGAACGCGAATATCACAACATTCATAACCAATTCTTTCGTTTTCAGCAACATCAATTCTTAAAGTACACAATATCACAACCCTAAATATTCGGAGTATCAGTGCAGAAGTATCGATCTGAGGTTTCTAAATTATTCAAACTAATGGTTCCAATTTTGATCGCACAACTTGCGTTCACTGTAATGGGCTTTGTTGATACCGTAATGGCTGGCGCAGTCAGTGCAACAGATATGGCGGCGGTCGCGATTGCCAACAGTATTTGGTTCCCAGTACTCATGTTTTTGATCGGCATTTTAATGGCTATCACCCCTATCGTTGCGCAACTCTATGGTGCTAAGAAGAAAAATCAAATTGCACAAGTTGTTCAACAAGGCATCTGGTTTGTATTAATCACCTTTCTACCTATGATGGCGCTACTGTATTACAGCCCTATGATCCTTGAGTTCATGCACGTTGAAGATAGATTGGCCGAACTAACAACAGGTTATTTACGTGTTATTTCATTAGCATTACCTTTTGCATGTGGTTATCAAGTATTTCGTAGCTACCATGAAGGCTTAGGTATTACCAAACCAACTATGGTGATTGGTTTAATTGGTATCATGGTAAACGTACCTGCAAACTACATCTTCATTAATGGCCATTTTGGTATGCCTGCACTCGGTGGTGTTGGTTGTGCTGTTGCATCTGCATTAGTATTTGTTGCTATGTGTTTTTCGATGATTGCTTATAGCTACTTCCATAAAGACTTTAAAGAGATTGAATTATTCGATCAAGTTTATGGTATCGATAAAAAAGAAATGTCACACATCATTAGTGTTGGTTTCCCAATTGCCGCATCTATGTTCTGTGAAGTAACCTTATTTGCAGTTGTGTCTATTCTGTTAGCACCGCTTGGCGCGATTACGGTTGCAGCACATCAAGTTGCGTTAAATTTCTCATCAATGGTCTTCATGCTACCACTTAGTATTGGTATTGCAGCGACAATTACCGTTGGCCAATATGTGGGGGAGAAAAAACCACTACAGGCTAAGTTTGCCAGTATCACTGCGATGTGGATGGGTGTTGGTTTTTCTGTTATCACAGCGATCTTCACCATTATATTGCGTAACGAGATTGCAGAAATTTATACCGAAGATATAACCACTATTAATATTGCAACAGGTTTAATGTTGATCGCCGCTGTATATCAAATTTCGGATGCAGTTCAGGTTATTGCAGCTGGCGCATTACGCGGTTATAAAGAAACAAGTGTAATCTTTTATATCACCCTATTCTCTTATTGGGCTGTAGGCATGACAATTGGTTATACGCTGGCATTAACAGATTTAATTGTACCAGCAATGGGCGCAGCTGGTTTTTGGATTGGCTTTATTTCGGGTCTAACAATGGCGGCGATATTATTATCGATTAGACTTGCGAGTGTTTATAAGAAAACAACGCAAGGTCATACACTTGGACTCGCGGCAACCGCTTAATCGCGATTACTTTACTATTTGGTTAGCAAAATACCGTTAATTAATAAGACTTTTTTAGAGCACTAAATAAGAGAAGAGTTAACAAGGCGGCAGAGATTCACATCTCTACCGCCTTTTTATACGATTTTTATTAAAGTTGAATTAAACGTACACATTATTTACTGAATATCTAGTCGCTTCATCAAGCGGTGTAAATTACTTCTATCAACCCCTATCGCACGCGCTGTTGCCGCCGAGTTACCGTTATTTTCAACTAACATATTTTTGATAAATTGAGTTTGAAAATCGTCGGTTATTTGCTTTAAGTTATTATCATTAGCACTAGGGTTGATCACAATTTCGTCTTGTCCGACATTGCTATCATCCGACATAGCAGCCGATCTATCCATCGATATAGAAAATCCTAATTTACTGCCATCATTGGCTGTTTCTATATCTAAATCACTGCTTTCTAGTATCACAACGCGATCATCTTTGCGGTTACGAGCAGCAGCACGCAATGATGCTCTACTCAATAGATGTTCTAGTTCTCGCACGTTACCAGGCCATTCATACCTCAATAATGCACGTTCTGCGTCTTTGGCCAACGTTAAGTTATTAATACCGACTTTGCGTTGGATCTTAGCAAGAAAGTTACCAGCTAATAACAAAATATCATTACCGCGTTCACGCAAGCTTGGCACTTTTAATGGGTATACAGTGAGACGATGGTACAAGTCATCTCTAAAACGTCCTTCTGCAACCTCTTTAGCTAAGTCTCGGTTCGTCGCTGTAATTAAGCGAACATCAACCTTATGTGGCTTATCACTGCCTAAACGTTGGAGCTCACCAAATTGAATAACCCGTAATAATTTGGCTTGAATAGACATAGGCAATTCACCAATCTCATCTAAAAATAACGTACCACCATCAGCAAGTTCAAATTTACCTAAACGGTTTTTAGTTGCGCCGGTAAATGCACCTGCAACATGGCCAAACAGCTCACTTTCGACCATTGTTTCGGGTAATGCAGCGCAGTTAACTGTAATTAACGCTTCATTTGCACGTTTTGATGCCATATGAATTCGACGCGCGACTAGCTCTTTACCCGAACCAGATTCACCATATATCAATGCAGCTAAGTCAGAATCAGCCACTAAGTCAATTTCTAAATTAAGCATGTTCATCGCTGAACTTGAGCCGATCATGTCCTCACTGAATTTCTCGCTAATTAAACTAGCAGTCACTTGCTCTTGTCGTTGCACTCTTTGGTCTAATGCAAAGATTAAATTGGCGGTTTTTATCACGACTTCGGTCAAGCCGATCATGGAGTTTAGGATTTGTGGGTCGAGGAAATCGAAGCGTTGTGGATTAAGCGCATCCATCGTGACAATACCCCATGGCTTGTTATCAATCACTAAAACCGCGCCCATACAATCATGGACATTAAGTTGTCCATCTGGCGTTTGGATCAAACCATCATAAGGATCGGGCAGATCACAGGCTGCATCAAAACGGAGTACTTTTTTTTGTACTTCATTTTCGTAGTTAGCTAGAATCTGCTCAAATCTTGGATGTTCTGCAATGGGAAAATGTCGCCCCATTGCTTCTATTTGCAAACCGTTGGCCGATTTAGGCACCAAATTATCGCCTTCCAGCTTGAGTAATACGCACGCGTCACATGAAAAAATATCCCGCCATGCCTGCAATAATCGGTTATATCTTTGGTGCTTAGGTAGTTCTCGAGAAAGGTCATAGATAATTGTATCTATACTCTCGATAAAACGGATGTTTTCCATTGTAACTAATCCTTAAATCGGTCATTCGATAAGTATTAGTTATAGCACCGAGTAGTCATAGTGACAACGTAAAAATTATATAATTATATTTTTCATAAAAACCAATAAGTTAAATAACCATTTTAGAGTTACAAATCAACCAGCCGGAGTAAGACTCGACATAAAAAGGAATTCTTTGTGTCTTCAGCACTACTATTATCGAAAAATCGACATTCCCACGATTTTCTATGGGCGAAAGTTTATTGCCCGCGTGTATGGAATCTCTTAAAAAAGCCGATATGTTTGATGTTGTGAACGCCGCTGGTTTCCAGTTTAAAAATGGCGCAGCTTTTCATGCTTCAGGCAAATACACTGAGTTTGATTTTACAGATAAATACACACCTGGTGAAGGTACTACATTCCAAGTGCAACGTGGACATTAACCATCTTAGATAAAGATAAAAATAGCTATGAAATAGACGCTGATTTTATCCTTGATGCCAGTGGCTTTAGCCGTGTATTACCGCGTTTACTCGAACTAGAAGAACCATCAACACAGCCTCCAAGACGCGCGATCTTTACTCATATTGAAGATAACATTACTGCCAGTCACTTTGACCGTAATAAGATCTTAATTTCCGTGCATCCAGACGACTGTAAAGTTTGGTATTTGATAATTCCATTTAGTAACGGTACCTGTTCATTTGGTGTTGTGGGTGAGTTTTTAGATCCTGTATTCTCATCTGGAATGACGATTGCGATGAAATCAGCTGAGCTTGCAACTGACTTATTAATAACGAAACCTTCCTCTGCCATTGAGGAAGGTTAATAATTGAGCTTAACTATTATATTTCACCAGAGCTGATTTTAGCTTGTGCTTCTTCAACGGTTTGCTGACCAAATAAAATTTCCATCATTGATTTAATTCGCTTATCGTCATCACCAAATTTATCAAGGTTACCGCTATTTGGTGCCTTAAATTCGACTTCACCGATGATATAATTATTTTTCAACGCTTTAACGTCCGCATCGGCGATGAAAGTAACAAGATCCCAGCTCCAGCGTGAAACATACGTCAATGTCACTTCTTCTGGATTCGGCGGAGTACCATCATTTACGACTGTACAAGTGTGATCAGTTTCTACGCACCATTCTTTCATTGTGTCTAAAAACACAGCGCGAGTAGCATCGTCTTTTACAATCGTAATATTCTTAGATTGATGTACTGGCGAAATTGGTGTCGCAGAATATTTAGGCGCAGCGCAAGCAGTGAGAAGTATAGGTAACGACAAAATCAACAACGTCTTATTCATAATTAAATCCTTTTAACAAAAGACTCATTATACATAAGTTAGATTAATTTACTTGCAAAACAATGACTTCATTATATTTTAAAATACCTATAGTAGCTTTTCTATCAGTACTTCATCGATATATTTACCGCGGATTTTAGCATGCTTTTTAGCTACGCCTATTACTTCGAATCCCTGCTTTAGATACGTTGCTAATACATCTTGGTTATCATCCCGAACATAAGCAAACAGTTTTTCATAACCTTTGGATCTTGCTAGCTCAAACGTGGCGTTAAATAAGCTGGATGCAATGCCCTGCCTTCTATAGCTACTATCAACATAGGTGCCGATGATACCAACATGATCAAATGCATGGGTATACGTTGCAAACGGTTCCACGTTTTGAAAACCGACGATGGTTAATACTTCTGAGTTTAGAGCAACATTAAAGACCCCTCTTTCAGGAAAGTCTTGGATAAATTGCTCTTCCTCCTCACGTGAAAAGGTTGTGTCGAGAATCGTATAAAGACCAGCCTCGACAATAGGGTTCAATATGTCGATGATTCCTTGCGAATCTTCTTTTTTAACGTCTCTAATGATCAGTTTCATTTTTTTCCTTTAAAATATGAATAATGTGCCGACAGTTCAACACCTATTTTTATATGCTTACAATAGCAACTGGTATATATGTAATTCCTGACTTTCACTTCCAGTATTTACATAGTTAGGTATTGAATCTACTAGCTTAGCACCCAATTTTTTTGCCACACTAATACTCGCAATATTCTTTTCAAGACATCTAAATTCAATGATTTTTGCATTGGTTCTCTCTAACAAAAAAGAAGATAACTGAGAAATAACGTTAACGATAATACCATTGCCATGCACAGCATGTGTTAGCCAATAACCAACCTCAGCAATACCACTTTCATCTGAAATAGACTTGATACCAAAGACACCACAAACTTGCGTATTGAATTTAATTTTAAACCATCGCGAGCCAGATAATCCACTATGTAAACGCTCTGCTATGTATTTATGAGCCGATACCTCATCTAGAACACTATCAACCCAATAGAGATACTTCCCTAGTTGGGGTCGACTGGATTCAACTAAATTTAATATAGTTAAGGAATCACCTTCCTCTAGAGAAAGTAATTCGATATTTTCTGTAATATTCAATTTCATCCGGGCGTCCTTGTAACATTTCAACTCAACAACGAGTAAAGTAACGTTCTTAATTACTTTATAAACAATACCTTACAAATTTAAAGTAGCAAGGTAAACGGTTGTTAGCATTCAAGCTTTATTCCATTTAACTTACATATACGACGGTTGTCATTAGGACACCCAGTTGACTTATTGACAACTAATAATGGTTGTCATAAATACAACTAGCTTTAATGTTAAATACTAATAAGATTAAAAACAACAACTTAAAAACTTGGCACGACTACTGCTATAGAGTGAATATAAATATTGATGTAGATCAATTTATTTCACTAACCTATACAAGGTAGCTATTATGTTAACACAACACACTATTGATATTATCAAAGCGACTGTCCCAGCTGTTTCTGTTCATGCTAATGATATTACGGCGCATTTTTATCCTTTGATGTTTAGAGAATATCCAGAAGTAAAACGCTTCTTCAACCAAAGTAACCAATCGGGTAATGCCCAACCTAAAGCACTGGCGAATGCCCTTGTTGCTTATGCAGGCAACATCGAAAACCTATCTGTATTAGAAGCGGCTGTAAACCGCATTATTAACAAACACGTATCACTTAATATCCAACCAGAACAATACGAAATTGTTGGCGAGTGCTTGTTAAAATCAATTAAAGCCGTACTGGGTGACGCAGCAACTGATGAAGTGATTGATGCATGGGGACTTGCATACTGGCAACTAGCAGATCTATTAATCGCAGCAGAAGAAGCTGCTTACACAGCCAATGAAGAAAAAGAAGGTGGTTGGCGTGATGTACGTGAATTCGCAGTTACGACGAAAGTAGCTGAAAGCGAAAACATCACATCATTCTACCTGACTCCAACTGATGGCAAACCTGTTACATCATTCACACCGGGTCAATTTATAGGGTTAGTATTAAATATTGATGGTGAAGAAACACGTCGTCAATACAGCTTATCTGATTCACCAAACTCGGAATACTTACGTATTAGTATCAAACGCGAAGCTGGTGGCGTAGTATCAAATTACCTACACGATCATATTCAAGCGGGTGACACACTGCGCGTATTAGCACCTGCGGGCGACTTCATCCTAAAAGACAACAACAAACCAGTTGTACTTGTAACGGGTGGTGTTGGTATTACACCTGCAATAAGCATGCTAAACAGTTTAAAAGGAACAGACCGCCCTATTCACTTTATTCATGCAGCGATGAACACCAAGGTACATGCATTCCGTGATCATGTAACAAACCTTGCAGCTGAAAACGTAAACATCAAACCATACTTCGTTTACAGTGATGCAACCACAGAATGCCAGCCTGACGCTAAAGGTTTTATTAACTTAGCAATGCTTGAAGAAAAAATCGGTGATGATCGTGATGTAGAATTCTATTTCTTAGGTCCAAAACCTTTCATGCAAGCAATGAATGGCTTCGCACCAAAATTAGGCATCCCAGCTGAAAATGTGCATTTTGAATTCTTTGGTCCGGCAGAAGATCTAAATATCGACCCAACTGCTTAGTTTTAAAGCAAAGGGCTGATATTATTTAAAAAAGACTTGCCGATAATTTGGATGCGGGCTAATATTTGTCTCGTCTTAACGACATACCAAATTATGCTCGCTTAGCTCAGTTGGTAGAGCGCTAGCTCGACATGCTAGATGTCACAAGTTCAAGTCTTGTAGCGAGCACCATTTTTTAATGGTACAAACAACGCGTCCTTAGCTCAGTTGGTAGAGCGCTAGCTCGACATGCTAGATGTCACAAGTTCGAATCTTGTAGGACGCACCAAATAATGAAGCCTTGCTCAATGAGCGAGGTTTTTTTATATCTGAAATTCAGCGTTTGTTATATCTGAAGTGCATCGAGAATAGCTAACTAACATTAGCCTGCATAGGTTTTAGGCATATACAGCAAACCCACTAAACCAATTAATCTGCAACCGGCTTAGTAAGGTTTCAACACTGATTTAAACGCTTGGAATTCAGCATTTAAATCTTGCGTTTTCAAAGATCCGATAGGCAAGTACGACTATCAATACCCACATCGTTTAAAGCACTCAGCTGATTAATAATAATCGTTTTTAATTCAGAGACTGCAGTAGCATAGTCTGCATCAACATGTTGCAGAGCTTCGTAACCTGGGAAACTTAACCTTAGCTTACTCATTTTCTTTTCAATGCTGTTAATCACCAAAGCTGTATTTGTATGATAATTTTCAACTAGCTTATCTGCTTTCTGTTTATCAATAATAGATAAACCCTCTAAGATCCCAGCTTCATCCACAAAATGTTCCGCCATTACAAACTCAACATCTTTATACCATTCACGCACCGCTAACAGCGGCGCGATATCAGTATTCAACCCTTGGTGAGAAGCAGCTAAGATCGGAGCTTGATCAAACAACTCATCAAAGCGTTCTTGCGCATTGACGTATTTGATCATGGCTGGAAATAACAGCTTAACATCATCAAGCTTTAGCTGTTCATTAGTGGCTAAAATTAATGTTTGTTGCTTAGCATGGCGCCATTTAGATGAAAACCAACGAAACATCCCTGCATTATCCAAACAGCATTGAAGATATCTCAGCGTACTCACAGTCCCTAACTTATTCGTATTCACAAACGGCGCGAGTTTCTTATTTAACGGTTTTAAAATAGTTAACTGCTGTTGTAATTCAGCCAAACGAAAATCCATTTCATAACAATTAAAACTATCATTCCTTAACGACCATAATGCTTGCGGCGCACTTTCGATAAGTTGCACCAATGCAGAAAGCTGTTCACTGCTGTTTGCAGAGCCCTGAAAACAAATATGTAACCTTGATGGTAAATCTGTTATTAACGCTGAGTAACTATCTTGCAATTGCTGACAGCTAACAAGAACAGCATCAAGCTCAAGGGTCTGGAATTCTATCGCTTCAAGTGTCATCAAACCCGAGATACCCAAGTTCCTTAGCTGTTTAGCTGCACAAACATGAGAATCGTCGTTTAGTTTTTTATCTTGTTGTAAACGATTCGTATCCAAAGATGACATTATTTTATCCTACTCAATATAAGATTATGCAAATTAACCACATGTTTAGCTTAACATAACCAACTTCAAATATTTAACAGGCTTCAGCTTACCTTATTCCTAACACTTAATCGACCTACTTCATCTTACCCGCTATTCGCTATACTATTTAATGATATACCTTGGTTTTATAACTCGGTAATAGCAAAAGAACACACAGCTCTAACGCGTCAATAGTTCATCAAATTATTAGATCCAGCTCAATTAACAAGAAATAACTCGTACTAAGACTGGCATAGTTGTTGAATGTTAATAATTAGTTATTTAAATATTTATTAAAAACTGTTTAAATGTTGTAGTTATTATTGATGATATAAATTCAGTGAATTTAAAGAAAGTGGTGATCTATGAAGACAATGCTAGTATTAGACCAATTCATTCAGCGCCATCAGTTGGATGCAGACTATTTAACCTATGCATCAGAAAATTTTTCGAGTGCACTATTGAGTATCGTAGCGCACCAAAAACAAGCAAAAAAAACCTTCCTAGTTGGTATCAATGGCTGTCAAGGTTCAGGTAAGTCAACGCTTGCTGATTATTTTGGTACTCGCCTAAGCACAGAGTTCGACTTAAACGTCGCGGTATTATCACTTGATGACTTTTATTACAGTCGACATCGGCGCAACGAACTGGCTAACCAAGTTCATCCTTTATTGCGTACCCGCGGTGTTCCCGGCACGCACGACATGAATCTTGCTAATACGACATTAGATAAACTGTGCGCAGGCGCAACCGAAAGCAAACCGGTGAAATTACCGAGATTTAACAAGTTTGCAGATAACCCTTACCCACAATCACAATGGCCAATTGTTGATCGCCCTATTGATGTAATTATATTAGAAGGTTGGTGTTTAGGTGTGCAACCCCAACTAATGAAAGATCTTATTTACCCGATTAACAAGTTAGAAGCAATAAAAGACAAGTACGGCATTTGGCGCAGTTATGTTAATCAACAATTAAAACAGAACTATCAGGGGTTATATCAACGCATTGATCATTGGATAATGCTTAAAGCACCAAGCTTTGACAGTGTACAAGCATGGCGATTAGAGCAGGAAAACAAACGTCAGACACTTGAAGAAAATACTGACAATAAGCAAAAAGAAACATTCATGACAAGTGCAGAGGTGCGTAACTTCACCGCTTATTTCCAGCGAATTACCGAGCAGTGCTTAGCCACGCTACCCAACCAATGTGATTGGGTATATGAACTCGATAATCAACGTAACATCGTCAATATCGTACATCAACAATCACTAGGCGAAACAACTGCAGATTCAATTTAGCTGATTATCGCTAAACCTAATTAATAGTAACAAAAAACAGAATCACTGCATAAACAAGAGTTAAACCAGCAAGACCCATGATAAGTCCCACTCTTGCCATGTCCTTGCTGGCTACTAATCCAGTTGCATACGCCAACGAATTAGGTGGCGTTGAAACAGGTAATATCATTCCTAACGAAGCAGAACAAGCCACCACAACCAACATCACCAATAATGATAAATCATCCATCGATGTCGCGACCGCTGCAGCAATTGGCATTAACAAATTCGCCGTTGCTGTATTTGAGATAAAGTTTGCCATCAACCAACACACAAAAGACATAACCAAGATAACTAACAGGGCTGGTAACACAGAGTAATCAATCGAATTTGCCATCACTCCCGCTAACCCTGTTTTATCTAATGCAATACCAATCGCAATACCACCAGCAACCAGCCATAACACATCCCAATTGATTAACTTCAATTCATCTTTGCCTATGATGCCCGTTAACGTAAATATCGCCAGTGGTACAATCGCTACAACATAGGTATTCATGCCGTGTAGACTAGTACTCATCCACAAGATAATCGTTAATGAAAAGGTGATATAAACAACGATGGCTTGCCAACTGCATTGAAAGTCACCACCAAGCTGTAAATGTAAGCTATCGCCGCTAAAAGGGAACAGCTTTTGTAATAACCACCATGCAAAAGCCACTAACACGATAACAAAGGGTAAACCAATCATCATCCAATCAAGAAAACTGACATTATAAAGACTGTCTAAATACTGCAAGGCAATCGCATTGGGCGGCGTACCAATCGGTGTCGCAATACCACCAAGGTTAGCAGCAATGGGCACACTTAATACTAATGCTTTGACACCCTTTTCTTCTTTCGGTACAGACATCAGAATTGGCCCTAACAAAGACAGCATCATCACCGTCGTTGCGGTGTTTGACATAAACATAGAGAACAACGCAGTGATCATCATCAAGCCAAGCATAATCATAGCGGGCTTAGTGCCAAATGGTTTTAATAATACATTAGCTAGATTTGTATCCAAAGCATATTTATTTGCTGCAATAGCAAGTGAAAAACCACCTAAAAACAACACGATAATCGGTGACGAAAAGGCAGCGAAAATATCGTTATAATGCATCAGCCCTTCGATATTAGTGGCGGGATCGAGCCCATCATAAAAAAACGAAAACTGTAAAGCCCTTGATCTGAGAGCATCACTAACTCAAGCGTTATAATTAAAATAGATGTGGCAAAGACAGGCACAGGTTCGAGGATCCACAACAAGGCAGCAAGGACAAAAATGGCTAACAATCGATGTTGAATAATACTGAGGTTATCAAAGGGTAATTGTGAGGTAGGGACAGAGAGTAAAAACAGCGGAATACCAAACGCAATTAATAGTTTAACTAATCTAATCATTAACAAATGGCGACCGTTACCGTCAACCACAGGTACTTTATCTACAGTTATATTCGTCATTAGCTTTAACCTCATAAGCCACTAATTCATAACATATAAAATACACTTTTTTGATATTTATTATTCGTTTGTCTATCACGTTTTAAACGTATAAAAACATTTAGATAACCATAAAGAGATACTTTAATTGGTAATCTAACAGAAAACAAAAAAGCCCCAAAGGTATAATCTTATTTTTAGTAAGACTATCAATGGGGCTAACTTAGTCATCAAAAATGACTATTTATACGTCCGTAAATTAAAGGTTACGTAATGCGTTAATACGGTTTTGAAGCGGTGGATGACTCATTAATAATTCCATCATCGTCTTCTTACCTGTAATACCAAACGCCATCATCGAACCTTCAAGTTGTGTTTCTTGACTTGTTTTAAGACGCTCTAGTGCTGCTATCATTTTATCTTTACCAACTAGCTTTGCTGCGCCTGAGTCAGCTTTAAACTCACGTTGACGGCTAAACCACATTGTTAAAAAGCTTGCTAAGAAACCAAATAACATTTCTAACACCATTGATACGATAAAGTAAGTCATAAAGCTACCACCTTCGCCCTCGCCTTCTTCATCATCCGATGTGAAACCACTTACTGCATTAGCAATAATACGTGATAAGAAGATAACAAACGTATTCACAACACCTTGCATCAAGGCCATTGTGATCATGTCACCGTTAGCAACATGATTGATTTCGTGGGCAACAACCGCTTCAGCTTCATCACGTGTCATTTGTGCTAATAGACCCGTTGATACCGCAATTAAGGCGTCATCGCGTTTAGCACCCGTTGCAAATGCATTCATATCGGCAGCATCATAAATAGCAACATCAGGTGTGCCAATACCCGCTTGTTTTGCTTGTCGAGTAACGGTTTCTAATAACCAATGTTCATTCGAGTTACGAGGCTCTGTGATGATCTCGCCGCCAATTGAACGTAGCGCCATTTTCTTCGACATCATTAATGAGATTAATGAACCACCGAAACCAAACAATACCGCCATCACCAACAACCCAGAAAGGCTACCTGATTGAATACCGGTAGTTGCATAGATAATGTTTAATACAATACTAAAAACCACCATTACGGCCAGGTTGGTTGCAAGGAATAGCATAACGCGTTTCATATATATGTTTTCTCCAATAAAAATAGAGTGACATAATATGACAAAGTTTATAAAACGCAAAGAGATGTCATTGTAAAGTGGAGTAAAGAATAAAAAACGACCTTTAAATGCTCAATACATCTAAAGGTCCAAAATACGAATGTCGCTGAGTGATGACACTGTATGTACTACAAAATAAAAATTAATTAACAGCTATGTGGATAAGGTTAATAAGCTCTGTTTCTGTCGCAGGTTCACGAGCAAGGTCTAACTCGGGAGCCGCGCCACCACTTAGAGAATAAACTTTCGAGCCACAGTGATCGTAATGATACCAAGTTCCATCAATACACACGTCCGTGTAACATTTAGGGTTCCGTAATAATTCCATATTTACCACCTTTTAATCACTTTACATACTGTTCACATTGACTATAAACGCATAGACTAATACCAGCCATTGATACAGATCAACAAATAATCTATTTCGCCATTATTGCGATCTTTATTTTGCTAACTTGCAACATAGACACGAGCTTCAGGTGGTAAATTAGATCTTACTTAACTAATTAATACGCGTTATCACCAAGCGCCCTACATTACCTGAAATACGATGTTCGGGTAATAATACCGAAGCTGCATCATCGGCCTGTGTAACAAGACCAGGATGGCGCGTCACTTTATTCATAACATCATCTCGTACCACATTATAGCCCTCACCACCATCGGCAGGTCCGGGAATACTGCCCGCGGCTTCGCTATTAGCCTCGGTACCAGCATCATAGACAGGCAAATTGTAGGTCATACTAACGCCGACCTCTAAGTTGCTAATATCGACTGCATTTAGACCCGAAAATGCATCATTCGTATTAACCAACATGCTACTAAATGACAACTGCGTAGCATGACTTTGATTGGCGCTGATAGTGAGCAATTCATTGCTACCAGGAGCAATAGCGCTTGAACCTGAAACAGCGACATCATAGCCTTTAAACAAGGCAAGTAACTCGGTATTACTCCCGCCTTCAGCCATATTCTCTAAGGCGCTACTGGCGTCAGACCCGACCGACCATAAACTAATATCTGAATTGTGCAGCGCTACCAAAATCGGCGAAAATGGTTGTTCTGCAGTATCGTTGTAGACAATTACTTCATACTCAAGCACAGCTTCAGTTGCATTGTTATCACTGCCACATGCACTAATCCCTGTTGCCAGTAGCGCGATACCCAAGGACTTTTTACTAAACACTGATTTATTAAACATTGAAATAGCCATAGATCCTCCCAGATTTATTTAACGGTAACAACAACTTTGCCGACTGGGTTTAACCAGCGGTGGATCCGACTATCGAGGTCACTCACGCCACCACTTATATCACTATCTCCTACATTCCCTGGATGTATATGAATATTACTGTTAGCCGACGAGCTACTCACTCCGCTACCACCTGTACCGCCATTCGCCCCTGGGTTTGCAGGTATACCAGGCACACCTGAAGCGCCACCGCCATTGACAATTTCGTCGTTAGCTTCGGTTCCGGCATCATAACCATTCATATAAAAAGTATAGGTGCCAGTCTCACTCGGAATAGCCCAGCTGTCTTTGCCTACAAAGCCATCATTAGTGGGTAGCATCATAGCGGCGATTGTTAATACGTTATTGCTGCCAGTGTCTAAATCACTCACCATGGTATAACTCGATGGAGCAAGTAAACCAGCAGCTGGATTAGCAGCCGATACTGCTGATAGACCATCAGCAATGGCCACTAAATCTGCAATGGCGCCGCCTTCGGCCATCGCTTGTAGTGCTGGTGAAGCTGCTTTTCCTACTTCAAATAGATGAGCATCACTGGTGTGGGCCGTAACAAGTAAGGGTGTAAAATAGATACCTTGAGTAAGATTAGTTATGCTTACGTCGACCACTGCAGCTTGACTTACTGTGCTAAGCGTTAATAGCGGCATGGCTAATAAAGATAATTTTAAATACATAGAATACTCCTTTGTGTGTCGTTTTTAATTGTCACACTCAGAATAAACAACGGATGTAGTGAGGGGGTCACGAAGTTGTCACAATTTTATCACTGACGATGTTCCCCCCTAGAATACCCGTGTAGAGTCGAAGAGCAGCTCGTTAAGCTCTCACTTTAGACTACGTAAGCACCTGATTAGCGCAAACATTCCCTACTCCAATATCGTTTAAATTATTGAGAGTAGTTTCGGCAATACTAACTAATGCTTCTTTGGTCAAAAAAGCTTGATGGCCAGTAAAAATGACATTGTGACAAGCAGACAATCGACGGAAAGTATCATCGGTAATGATTTCACTGGAATGATCATTAAAGAATAAATGTTCTTCTTCTTCATAGACATCTAAACCTAACCCACCAATTCGCCCTGATTTTAAAGCTTCGATTGCATCATTCGCATTTAACAAACCACCACGGCTGGTATTAATAATCGTCACACCATCTTTCATTAACGCAAACGTATTTTCATTCAATAAATATTTATTTTCAGAGGTTAATGGACAATGTAAACTAATCACATCACTGTGAGTAAACAGAGTATCTAGGTTGACATATTCAGCACCTAATGCAATTGCATGCTCTGAAGGATAAGGGTCAGACGCTAAAATTTTACAACCAAAACCTTTAAAAATAGCCATGGTAGCAAGACCAATTTTACCTGTGCCTATAATGCCGACAGTTTTGCCGTGTAAATTGAATCCCACTAAACCGTCTAAGGAAAAGTTAGCATCACGGGTACGTTGATACGCTTTGTGAATACGACGATTGAGTGTCATTAATAACGCGATGGCATGTTCGGCAACAGCCTCTGGTGAATAAGCAGGGACACGCACGATGGTGATTCCAAGTGCTTTAGCACAATCTAAATCAATGTTATTAAAGCCAGCACAGCGCATTGCTATACTCTTTATACCCATTTCATTAAGTTGAATTAAAACAGGGGCACTTAAATCATCATTAACAAATGCACAAACAGCATCATATCCTCTGGCTAATGTGGCGGTTTGTTGATTTAGCTGAGCATCAAAAAAATTAATACTGATAGGATCTGATATTAATGGCTCAAAGTATTGAATATCATAATTACGGGCGCTAAACATGATAACTTTCATAAACGGTTCCTCATATTAATTTATGTGGCTGCTATTTGTTTGTGTGGCGAGTAAGAAATGTTTAACCTATGCTAAGCACACCATTTTGTACAAGATAACCTGCAAAACCAGCCCAACTTAACGCTAATAATGCCCAAGGTAATCGACTTGAACTTGATTTTGTTTGTTCAATTTCAATCTCTGCTTCATTGTCTTTTGCTGCAGCCACGGTATTAGATCTTATTTTTTGTTTTTTTTGCTTATCAAGCTGGCGAACTTTGGCTTTATGCTGTTTTTTGTATTCAGCAATTCCCTTCTCAATACCTGCCGCGATCAATTTAGTCTGTTCTCTGCTTTGACCTGGTTTTTTTATACCGTTAGCAATACGTGTCGATTCAGTTTGCACTTCTGTTGATACTTTCTGTGTCATGGATTTTTCACTCTTAATTCGGTTATCTTGATGATAAATAACTCAGGTCCATGTTGCAAGTTAGCAAGATTATATTCCAAGTTTCTTATGACCTATTTCTGGAAAACAGTGCCGTCATGTACTCTATGGAATATGTTGAAAAACAAATAATCAAGTTAACTTATTAAGGGGTCAGTTCACCTTAGCATGCACACAGCTTAGGGCGATTACCCTAAGCCATTGATGGACAGGACTGCGTTAGATTTAATATCTCTAACGCAGTGAACTTAGATTAGGAAAAGTATCCTGAAATATTAAATTTTGTTAGCTAATACTAATTGCGGGAAGCACTTCTGCGAAATCATTATCCAGCATATCTAATACACTCTCATAACCATATTTCGGCTGCCACCCTAATTCTAATTGCGCCAAACTAGAGTCATAAACTCGGTCGAGACTTTTAGGTAAATGCCAAGTTCGATCTGCGAAGTCTTTTGCAAGCTTCGCGGCATACTCTTTTACGACATCATCAGCGTTTAGATAAAGCTGCTCACAACATGTCTTATTAAATGGTGTTTTTCCAGAAATAATATAACGTCTGAACCCCGAAAGACGTTTTTCGATGGCACAAGCATGAGCATTCGCTACATCTCGAGCATCAATGCCACGCGTAAGACGATAGAGAGCCATTAAATTTGCAGGTTCAGGAAAGCAGCGAGACATTTGAAGTACAGTGACAGGTAAATTAAACAAGTTTGAGATATTTTCCAAAATCTGTTCTGCTTGTATCTTGGATTTGTGGTAAATCGTTTTAGGTATAGGAGTAACCGTTTCATTGACCCATCCTGCAACGTCATCAGGCGTTGAAGAAAAACCATAGAGGGCAGTAGTGCTCGTAAACACAAAATGTTTAACCCCTTTTTTTACTGCTAATAGTGCTAGCTGCTCCGTTGCTTTTATGTTGATATCTTCGAATTCGTGCTCAGATACCAAGCCTACATGCGGCGCATGCAATGCAGCAGTATGAACAATGACATCCACATCCTCTACAGCCTCAGTTAACAAACCAATATCACGAATGTCTCCAACATAGTCTACTGTAGAGCAAGGAGTTTTATCTATTCCTACGACTTTGTGAGTCTTCATCAATTTTATATAAATTGCACGTCCTACTCGACCAGCTGATCCTGTAACTAAAATTTTCAACTTTTACTACCTGTTTGAATCCAAGAGTCTATTCTATCAGTTTACGAATGGTATGGTCTTCCTCTTCGGTATTGCATTGACCAAAAAATACCGCAAACAAGTATTTATGAATTAGAAAAATTCAGTCAAAATGCTGTTACTGGATAATGTGTGAGTTTTAACCCTAAGACTAAAAGGGGCAATTTCGAGTTAGCTAAGCAAGCTAACTCGTTCATAGACTAAAGTAAATGGATCATTTACTTTAGTAGTTAAGTGTTTGAATTAGAAAAGTACCATTATATATCTTTCAATTTAACGTGAATTTCCATTTCAATATAACCATCAACTCTTGCATCATTGAAATAATACTCAAGCATGGGAAACTCATCCGGTTCAAATCCACTATCAGGCAGGCAGCCAATCAGAATAGATACTCAATTGGGCCTTAATTGCCTCCTCTGGATGACCTTTATAATAAAGTACAGCATACTTACCCTTTGGTATTTCAGATAAGGTAAATGGTGAGTTAACCTGAATATCATCGCCAATTACAATAGAAGTAGAATAACGACATTTATCTACAGGGGTAACCGTAGGGTTATCAAACGCAAAGGCAAATCGTTTTTGCTCCTCAGGTGTTATTCCGTTACCGACAGCCCAATCTATCAACTTATCCCAAGCTTTATATATGGCTTCAGCTTCATAACCTCCTGCTGAAGCTAAAGTACATACTCGCCTTTTATCAAATTCTCTTACTTCAACGTTCATAGTTGTATCCTTTAAGTTAATTGTATTCATCACTTCATGTGTGATGCGAGTAGGATACAAATCTGAGGGATTAAAATCTTTTCCATACTTGCTAGATATTTTTCCAATCTTGCTATCTTTGACTTTATCTGGATTCCTAATTTCTGACGGACTAAAACCAAAATGAAGTCTAACGGCTTTTGAAAAGTTGGCGCTCGATGAAAAACCACTATCTAAAGCAATTTGAGTAATGGATAGTTCTGTTTTAAAAATTAGCAAATTGACAGCTTTTTCTAGCCTCCGCCTAGCTATATAATCATTAACGGTCTCACCGACAATACCGATAAAAATACGGTGAAAGTGGAATACCGAAAAATGACTTACTTCAGCAAGGGATATTTTGTTAGCCAAATGAGCCTCAATATACTTAAGCACCCTATCAATACGAACCTTGTATGCTTTGTTCATAATTATCTAATTCAGATTATTGTTCAGATTGAAATTATCATGGGGCCTATTCTAATTTAAAGCATATAGCGACAACGGCCACTTATTATATCTGTTGCATAATTTGTTGAATGTTTAAACCTTCAACTGACCTTAGATCCTCGAAGCGTGGATTATTAATTCCAAACAATACTGGTATTCGGCTGGGAACAAACCTATTTATATTCACGAATTTAACCATTCATACGTTGTATTATACGCTTTATAAAATCTTTCATTTTTGGTTTATTCTCTGCTGAAAAACTAATCGGTCGACAAGCTGTCATCGCAGCCAAACCAATACGTGCAGTATACACCCCAGCACCAACGCCTTGACTTAAGCGAGCACCGGTTATTCCCGCTAAACTTGTTGTGCCAAATTCTTGTAACATTTCATCAAGTGCAAGTTCACTCACACCAATTAATGCCAAGTAACGGATCACGCTCTTTAATAACTTGTAACGGTTGGCCAATGAAGGTCGCATGCCATATACCTGCCCGACTTCGTCAATCATTTTCATACTACGCCATAATGCTAATAGCATATCAACTGCCGCCCAAGGACTCGCAGCCACCACCACGCCGGTTTGTAAGCTGTGTTTAGATACACGGCGTAGTGCTTCTTTATCTAATGGTGCTAAAAACACCTGTTCAAGATGGACTATGGCTTCTTTATCACTGCTGTAATCAGGCATGGTTGTAATGCTTTTAGCCAGCAGTGACGCTTGTGGTTTACCTTTATAAAACTGCGTTAACTTAGCGATAAACCCCTTTGCTTGACCAACATCATTGGTCACTTTTAATTGCTCGGCCTTATCTTGTAACCCTGCTAACGCAGCCATATTTTCTTTGTCAGCCATAAAACTAAACATGCTACGTAAGGCCAACATAGCAACAATGATAATCAATCCTGAAAAACCAGCAGCAGCGATCCAATGCAGGGCTAAGGCGCTTTGGAATACGGTATAGATTTGCCATAACGACATCACACCAAAGATACTCGCAATACCGATAACAAACGATTTTAACCCTTTGATTGGTAATGCTTCGAGCGTTAACCCACGGTAAGTATCATCAACCACATCTTCAGCAGTAATTGATGCGGGGACTTTACTTAAGTCATTATCGAGATCGGGCATGAATATTTTTGCTTCACGGCTCACCGTCACCACAGACTCTTCTGCTTGCATATCGATGGTTTTACCCTGATTACGTGCTGTACTGCTATCCACTTGCTTGCTCATAGGCATTTGTCCCCTATTAATTCATTTAAAATAGTATCAATTCGAATATGTGGTAATACATCCTGATTACTGTACGACAGCCCTTGTGGTGGATTTAACAAGGGTATTTGCCAATCTAAAAATGGCTGCCACTGTTCTTTCTCGGGGATACGCGTTGGTATGGTTGGATGAATGTAACCAATCGGTTCACCATTCACACCACGTCCCGCTATACCACGATCGCCTTGATGCTTTATTTCTTTAGAAGAACGAACCGCCGCTGTGGCTTCACAAATTGGTTGTACGCCTTCATGCTGCGCACTTTTATAAGCTTGTTTGACAATGACACCCAATAGCTGACGAACCGCATCGTGATCCTCACTTAACACTTGATCGATTTTAGTTGCGGCAAACACAACCTTGTCTATTTTAGGCTTAAATAATTGCACTAATCGATTTTGACGTCCATACGAAAAGCTCTCAGTAATGCTAGTTAATGCTTGGCGCATATCATCAAGATATTCAGGCCCTGAATTTAAGGTATTAACTACATCCACCAGCACTAATTGTCGGTCAATACGGCTAAAGAATGTTTTGTAAAATGGTTCAACCAAATGCTTCACATAGCCTTGATAATTACGCTGGCAATACTTGTAATAGCTGTTGTCAGCCGCACCATTAAGCACATCGTCGCTATATTGCTGACAGCCAAGTAAAGGCACGAAGTTCAATAGTTCTGTATCCTCAACCGTACCCGGTAATAAGAAACGCCCAGGTTGGATCAAACTCAAACTGCTGTGTTTATATTTACAGTCATGAAGAAACTGTACAAATTTAACGTTTAGTGATTTTAGAACGTCTTCATCAACGACTGATAATGGGTCTAGCTGTGTTAATTCGTCGAACAACTCCCCTATCAACGCCCGTCGTGGTGATACTTGATACTGCGCTTGGCATTGTTCGCTCCAACGTGCAAAGCTCATTTCACGTAAAGGTAAATCGAGTAGCCACTCGCCCGGATAATCACGAATTTCAAGAAACAAAGAAAACTGCTCTGCTTTTAACGGATTTAAACGTCGTCCCGAACGCGATAGTCTTAATTCAAGTAAACAACCGCTAATATTAGTGGTTGATGCAGGCCATTTGGCTTCTGATTGCGTTAGACTTTGGTAGTTCTTATCATACGGAAATACCGGAATATCAGCATCCGCTAGCGGGTGCATTTTAACACCAAGAAGACGTTCACTTAATACCGGTGAAAAACCAGCGAGGCTTGCTTTTTCATGGTGCATCAATTGATTAATTAAGCTAGTGATAAACGTCGATTTACCACTTTTACTTAAGCCTGTAATACCAATACAAAAGTAACGGTTCTGCAGCTTAGCAATACTCGCCAGCCCTTCTTCTTTAAGAGAGGTAGCTTTGCGGGATGCTTTATTCATTAATTTGGAAAATTTTTTGTCTGAGTCTCGCATATACCTGCTTCATGATTAAAGGAAGGAGAACAATGATTACTATTAATATCAGTTTACTATAGATAAATAGTTTACTATAGATAGGGATTATAGCCAAACCAGCTGAACCGAAGATGAATTAAGATTATAATCTTAATGGCGAGATTTCCTTCCAACCATCCGTATCCTTTTCTGCCAGCGCAAACTTAAATGCATAACCAACAGAGCCGGTTTTCATTCTAAGGTCGGTGGCGACTAAACGTCCATCTACATCTTCTAGGCGAATAAAACCATTAGTAAACCAGTTTAAAGACGCCAAAGCAGACGTTGTCACTTTAACAACGCCATATCCCAATTCTTGCTTCAGGGACATATCGAGAGAATTAGTCAGTACATTTAATGTCACATCATAATAAACGTTGTTATCAACCACGATAGCAATCCACCAGTTAAGGCTTGGATAAAGCGGTGAGATAAACACTTTATCACTGGGAATACCTTTACTCTGTAAAGCCAATTCAACTTTGTTAAGCATCTGCGTTTGAATCAAGACACTCAATAATAAATAACCACTACTTAGCATTAAGCCAATATGATTAACTCGCCTTGCTTTTCGTTGCTCCTTACTCTCTTTATCTCCTTTACCGCGCCACAGATAAATACAACCGACTAATAATGGCAGCGTATACAAGGGATCAATTACAAATATCGAGGCGATAGAAATCGGGTGTCCCGCTAACGGCCAAAATAGCTGCGTACCATAACTGGTAAACGCATCAAGAATAGGATGGGTAATCAAGGTTAAACAACAAAGCCAAAACAGCCGTTGGTTAGAAATGACATCGGTTTTAAATTTAAGCTTAAGTGTGGCAAAACAGATAAATGCAAAAGGAAACAACACAAATAAGGAATGTGAGAAACTGCGGTGCTCGGTGAAGCTCTCAACAGCATCAGCCGCTGGCATAAAAACATCTAAATCTGGTAATGTACCTAAGATACCGCCAATAACTAACGCACTTCGGCCTAGTTGTTTATGCCCGATAGCAGCACCAATAGCGCCACCTAATACGATTTGTGTAACAGAGTCCATGTATCGACCTTAATATAAAGTGACTTTGAGTCCTGTTATTAAATTAATCGTATTCCATCACCGAGGCAAGTTTTGCAGAGAAGCGACAAACAAAAATGGCTAAGGTCTCTCAACCTTAGCCATTCATATGAACGAATCTATTTATAATTTCAACGTAATCAATCGAATTAACGACTTGGTTTTACGTCTTTCTTCGCGCGATTATTCGTTTTCTTACCGTAAGAACGGTTTTTAGCACGACGTTTGTCATCAGTACGGCCATTTCCTTTACTTTTACCGCCACTATTACGACCATCATCAGCAGGCTTGCTCAGGTCAGGTTCATAACCCGGTAACCATTGCGCCACTAAACGAGTATCAAGCAGTGTTTCAATTTCTTCTAACAACCAGTTTTCACCAATGCTCACTAATGACGTAGCAGTACCAGATAAACCAGCACGACCTGTACGACCGATACGGTGAATGTAATCTTCTGCTTTAAACGGTAATTCAAAGTTGATTACGTGTTTAAGTTGTTCGATATCAAGGCCACGTGCAGCCACATCAGTTGCTACTAATGCGCGTACTTTACCGTTTTTGAAATCTTCAAGACCACGTTCACGTGCACCCTGTGATTTGTCACCGTGTACAGCGATTGTCTTAATACCATCTTTACACATTTCTTTTGCTAGGCTATCTGCGCCCTGCTTAGTACGAGTAAAGATAAGTACTTGGTGCCAGTTGCGAGAACCGATCAGGTAAGACGTTAATTCACGTTTACGATCGGTATCAACTGCATAAACAATTTGTTCAACTTGTTCTGCTGCTGCATTACGGATATCAACTTCCACTAATAATGGATCGTTTAATAAGCTTTTACTTAATTTAAAGATCGCATCATCAAATGTTGCCGAGAACAACATAGTTTGACGTTTTTTCGGTAGGTGCTTCAGGATACGACGAATCTCTTCCATAAAGCCCATATCTAACATACGGTCAGCTTCATCGAATACGATCTTTTCAACAAACTCAAGTGATAGCGTTTCACGATCTAATAGATCCAATAAACGACCTGGTGTTGCTACTAAGATGTCGGCACCTTGTACAAGCGCTTTAACTTGTGGGTTAATGCTCACGCCACCGTAAACAAGTTCAGCTGTTAATTCACTGTCTTCACTATATGTAACAAAGCTTTTGTGTACTTGCTGTGATAATTCACGCGTTGGCGTTAATACTAAAGCACGGATTTGTTTTTTAGCGGTTGAGTTAGCAGTTAACTGCTGGGCCATTAACTGGTGAATTATAGGCAATGCAAATGCTGCCGTTTTACCAGTACCAGTTTGAGCACCACCCATAATGTCGCGCCCTTCCAGAATTGCTGGAATAGCTTGAGCTTGAATTGGTGTAGGCATTTCGTAGCCTAACTTGGTAACAGTATTAATTAAATTTTGATTAAGATTTAAAGCAGAAAAACCCATAATGACCTTACTAAATACAACAACAAAAACGACATGCCGCGCAGTTTAGCAGAAGTATTACAAGATTGCAGATAAAGTAGGTAAAGTAGGTAAAGCAATGATTTTAAGAACTAGTGGCGAATTTATGCATATAAAAAAACCAACCGCTTTAACGATTGGCTATCACTTAATGCATTAGTTAAGTTTAAAACTTATATGCTATAGAGGCATAGAATGAGCTTAGCGTAAAACTATTTGACTCAGCGTAGTCATCATCATCAATGACAAATAAATCCACTTCATATCCAACACGGGCACTTAACCCACCCAAGGCTGTAGGTGCATACTCAAGTCCAAAACCATAACGAACGCCAAGCTGCTTATCTTCTGCATTTGTCTCGTATGACTGTTCTAAATCGATAGAAGATATTCCAACAACGCCAAATGGTCTTAACCCATTAGGGAAGATATACCCTAAATTTGCAGAGATTGAAATTGCCGATGGTGACCAAGCATAATGAGTATACTCATTTTCGATGTCACTATATTGGGTATATTGACCTTCAAGCGCAAATACTCGGCTAAACTGATAACCCGCTATAAACTTAAAAGTATTACCATCGTCTTCAAAATTTGGAGCATCAAAGTCAAGGCTATCAAATGCTGTAGTACCAGTACCAACACCTAGATAGAAACCTTTCACTTTTTGTTCTGCTTGTACGGCTACTGACGCAGATTGTTGAGAAGCACTGCCTTCAGTCGTGCCAAACTTAGCATGCGCAGCAGAACTTGCTAAAACTAAAACCATCAGTCCAATTGTTTTATTCATAATTATTCCCTTAATTATTATAATGTTAACCAAATAAATTATTGTTGATTTATAACACAGCCGCGCTAACTAATACTAACCAAAGTAGGCCTAATCAACCTTTCTCATGAGTAAATGGTACTAATGGATTAGTGTTTATATTCAATAAACTAACCACCATAAGATACACAAACAAAAACGCCTCCTACATTCATTATGAATACAAAAGGAGGCGTTTATTAATTTTAACCCAGACTAATTTAAACGAGTCTGCTTGAAAGTATATTAAGCTTTAGCTGTTTTATTTACAGATACTGTAGTTTCGACTGTTGCTTGATTTACCACAGGACGTTCAGCTTTTGGTGTTGAGTACCAGTAGCCTAAACCCATAAATGCAGCACCAGAGATGAAGTTACCGAGTGAAACCCATAATAAGTTATGACCAACACCAACGAGGTTGAATGCCTCTTGGCTATCACAAAAATATGACATTGCAAAAATAGTCATATTAGCGATTGAATGTTCGTAACCAGAAGCGATGAACGCCAATAAACACCACCAAATAGCGATAAACTTACTCGAACCTTCAACACGCTGGCACATCCAAATTGCGAGACAGACTAACCAGTTGCATAAGATACCTTTGAATAGTAGAACTATTGCTGGTGCTGTTGTTTTCGATAACGCAACTTTGTGTACCAAACTTTCTGAGTTACCTAATAATTTACCGCCACCCGCGTAATAAAAGAGCGCGGCGACTGCGATTGAACCCAATAAGTTATATAACCATGTTTTTGGTAAAATACGAAAGTTATCACCCCAAGTAATGGCACCTGTTTTAGCGCCTAAAGTTAAAAACATAGTATGACCAGTAAACAGTTCAGAACCCGCAATAATAACCAAGGTTAATGCGATACCAAATGTTGCACCCATCACTAATGGACGAATTGATGGATCAACTACATTACCTAACGTGAAGATCAAAATAATACCAAGACCAACATACGCACCGGCCATTGCACCGCTGATAAGAAAACTAATTGGATCAGTCTTGTCTAACTTTACGATTCGAGCAGCGTTAGCTGAACATTTTTTAATTGTGTCTGCATACATGAAGAAACGCCCTTTCTAATTAAATATTAATTTCAACACTGTCTTTATTCACTCGAACTTTATAAGAAATCAGTGATACAAGATCATTTTCTAAACATTGACCCGTTGCTAAGTTGAAGCGTTGTTTTTTCAACGGACTTGCGACCCAAAGCTGGTCGTCATGTTCGCAAATAAGACCGCGTGAAAGTACATTTGATTTAGCAAACGGGTCCATGTTATCGATAGCAAATAACTCATCGTTGTCACGTGGACGGAAAATCGCAACTTGTTTACCTTTAACCAGTGCACACACACCTGTTTTTGGGTTGATATCGTTTAGTTGGCAAACGCTAATCCATTTACTCATGCGTATTCCTCCACTGTGATTGTATAAGTATTTGCTTTCTCTGCAATGGAAGCAGGACGATGTTGGTCACGTGCACTCACAAAGCGCACATTACTATCTTGTGCATCACTATTAATAAAATGAGCGAAACGTTTTTGCTGATCTTCACTTTCGACTACTTCAGACCATTCACATCGGTATTCAGTAATCAGTTTATTGATATCAGTTTCTAGTTGTTCATTGATACCCAGTTTGTCATTAACAACCACTTCGCGTAGGTAATCAACACCGCCGTCTAAGTTATCCATCCACACCGACGTACGTTGTAGCTTGTCTGCTGTACGCACATAAAACATTAAGAAACGGTCGATATATTGAAGTAATGTTACTTCATCTAGATCCGATGCGAGTAAATCTGCGTGACGCGGGTTCATGCCCCCATTACCACACACATACATATTCCAACCAGTGTCAGTTGCAATAAGGCCTAAGTCTTTACCCTGTGCTTCAGCACATTCACGTGTACAACCGGATACACCAAACTTCATTTTGTGTGGAGTACGAATACCTTTATATCGGTTTTCAAGTAGTACACCAAGGCCAACGCTGTCTTGCACACCAAAGCGACACCAAGTACTACCAACACAGGTTTTAGCCATACGCAATGCTTTTGCATACGCTTGACCAGTTTCATAACCACCAGCAATCAATTTCTTCCAGATTGTTGGTAAGTCACCTTTGTGAGCGCCGAACAAACCAATACGTTGTGCGCCAGTTATCTTGGTATACAAGTTATATTCAGCAGCAACATCAGCCAGTACAGCCAGTGCTTGTGCTGTAACTTCTCCACCAGCCATACGTGGAATAACTGAATAAGTACCGTCTTTTTGCATGTTTCCTAAGAAGTTATCATTAGTATCTTGCAGGCCAACATTATCACGACTTAATACGTGGTCACCCCAACACGATGCTAAGATGGAACCCACGGTTGGTTTACACACTTCACAGCCGTAACCTTTACCGTATTTAGTCAGTAACGCTTCAAAAGTCTTGATACCTTCAATACGAATAAGGTGGAATAGCTCTTGGCGAGAATATTCGAAGTGCCCACATAAATGGTTTTTTACTTCAATCCCTGATTTAGCCAGTTCTAAATTCAACACCTGTGTGATAAGTGGTAAACAACCACCACAACCTGTTCCCGCTTTAGTAACTGCTTTTATTTCGCCTATTGTTGTGTGTCCATCGGCAACTGCAGCTGCAATTTTACCTTTAGTAACATCAAAACAAGAACACAATACCGCAGTATCCGGTAAAGAATCAGCTCCCATTACTGGCTTACCGCCGCCTGCGTGCGCTGGTAAAATCAAACTATCTGGATGCTCAGGTAGGTCCATATCGTTCAATTTAAGTTGTAATAAGTTACCGTAATCAGATGTATCACCGATTAATACTGCACCCAGTAATTTCTTGCCATCTTCAGAAATAATAATACGTTTGTATACTTCCTCTGTTTCATCAAGGTATACGAAACTCTTGCAGCCCGGTGTACGGCCATTTGCATCACCGATACTCCCTACTTTTACGCCAAGCAGTTTGAGTTTTGCACTCATGTCCGCGCCTTCAAATGCACTTTCATGCCCTAGCAAGTGGTCAACAGCAACCTGTGCCATTTTGTAACCTGGTGCGACTAATCCAAAGAACTGTTCGTTCCAAGATGCACACTCTCCGATAGCATACACATCGTTATCGCTCGTCACACATTGGTCAGTAATAGTAATACCACCACGGCGGCCAGTTGCTAAGCCTGATTGATGAGCCAACTTGTCTTGTGGGCGAATACCGGTTGAAAATACGATGAAATCAACTTCAAGCTCGGAACCATCAGCAAACTTCATGGTATTACGTGCCGTTTCACCCTGCGCAACAATTTCTAATGTATTCTTACTGGTATGCACTTGCACGCCCAGCTTTTCAATTTTTTTACGAAGCTGTTCGCCACCTTCACGGTCTAGCTGCTCAGCCATTAATACTGGCGAAAACTCGATAACGTGTGTTTCAACACCCAGTGCTTTTAATGCGCCTGCCGCTTCTAGACCTAATAAACCACCGCCTACAACGACACCGCTTTTACTGCGTTTTGCCGTTGCTTCAATAGTTTTTAAATCTTCAATAGTACGGTAAACAAAGCAATCTTTACTTTCGTTACCTTTAATTGGTGGTACCCAAGGCGTTGAGCCCGTAGCCATAATCAATTTGTCGTATTTGATTTCACGGCCTGAGTTTGAATAAATGATTTTCTGAGAGCGGTTAATATTAATAGCACGTTCACCAATTAACACATTGATATTATACTTGTCGTAAAAACCTTCTTTTACCAGAGATAATTCATCAGCAGTGTGATGAGAAAAATAAGAAGATAGATGGACGCGATCGTAGGCTACGCGGGGTTCTTCACAAAATACAGTTATATCAAAATTTTCGATTTCAGCTTTTTCTACGAAGTCTTCTATGTAACGGTGACCAACCATACCGTTACCAATAATAACCAGTCTAACTTTGCTCATAAGTATTCCTATATATTTATTATATAGGCATTTTGAGGTATTACTTAGGTGATAAGTATGATTCAGATCAACTCTATTATCGAGTTAACGTGAACAAGATCAAAAGTGTGAACTAAAACGTAACTTTATAACGTCATATGGGATTTAATAACGAAAAGTTATATATAACGTCATTAATGTAATTAAAAAACAACATAACGACCAATACGAATACTCATAAATAAATAATTGTGAGTATTTTGTTATTTAATTACAAAAGTATCACATCGCTAATATAAATAGCTCTAAGCCCATCAACATCGACAAAATCAAGTTGTTCCGGTTTTAAGTATTCATCTGCATAAGATTGGTAGACACCTTTTGTTAGAAACAAATCAAACACATCATGATCAAGATGCTCATCTCTTACCATAAATGCCATTATTTTTAATGCTTGACTTAGCTTTTTGGCATCTTTATAGGGACGATCAGATGCTGTCAATGCTTCAAAAACATCTGCAACAGCAATCATTCGACCACCAATCGGGATCGCTTCCCTTTTTAATTTGAGAGGATAGCCTTCACCATTCATTTTTTCGTGATGACTACCTGCAATTAAAGGGACATTCTTTAAGTATTCAGGATACATAATCTGATCAAGCATTACATATGTTTGCACAATGTGGTCGTTAATGTGGTACCGTTCTTCCTCTGTTAACGTTCCAGTCTTAACGATGAGATTATGTATCTCACCACGGTTAAAGCGATGCGCAGGTTGTAGTATTTTAAAATCACGTTCACTGTGCTTATTTTGCTTTTCTTCCCATGCCCATAAATGTTCTAATTTGTCCGCTAACACATTTTCAATAACAGGTAGCTTATTCACCCCCCCCCTGATTTTTTCGCTAATGCTTGTTGAGAGATGCCAATATCATCAGGTAATGTTCTTAACCAAGTACGTTTTGATATCTCGATTAAACGCTGCTGTTTTTCAGGTACTAAAAAATCACGACCAGGATTACAGCTTGCTATAAATGCAAACTCTTTATCTAATTCCGCTTTTAGTTCATAACAAACTTGCTGGGCTCGAAACTTATCCATCCCATTTGCTATCGACTGCCAATATGCAACATCAGCATCACGTTTTAATACTTCATAGCGCATTCGTATTTCATGAATTCGATCATAAATAGTTTCAAGTTTCGTTGCTTTGTCCATCACATAATCAGGCGTTGTTACTTTACCGCAGTCATGTAACCAAGCAGCAATTAATAACTCTTCCCAATTTTTTGAGGTTAACGAAAAATCAGCAAATATGTCAGTATCAGACTCAGCAGCTTCCGCTATCAACTTGGTAATTTCTGGTACACGTTGACAATGACCACCAGTGTAAGGGGATTTTTTATCTAATGCGGTCGCTGTCATCATCACAAAAGAATGGAATAATTCCTGTTGTTCCTGTTCTTTCTCTAAATGCTCTAACACTATTTCGTTGAACCCAATAAAGTTTCGAACCAAGCGAATTCTATCATAAACGGCTTTGTCTATTTGTCCTTTAAAACCAATAACTAAAACACCAACATTCTCTTCTTTACGATTCATTAAAGGAATAATAAAACCTGTTTTACAGGGCCCGCCAGAAAAAACAATTTGACCGTCTTGCTCTGACAATTTGTACACATGTTTATCTAGTACAGCTTTGTTATTAGCTGCAAAAGCCTGTAAATCAAACTCAGGGATATTTCCCGAACTTGCGTTAAGATTGAACTTTTGTCTATTTTTTCGGCTGTTGATAAATAGCTGACAACTACTTGCAAACAAAATAGATTCTGTCTGCGCCACAATAGAAGCAGATAATTCCTCGGGCTTAGACGATCGTGCAACATCATAAAGATTATTAAAGAAATCAACTAACACACTTTCCATCAACAGCATGGTTTCATTAAGTTGATCAATTTCCACAATGTTTGATGGTTTATATTCCTTACGGCGATACTTAAATGTTTGGATATTAACCAAAGATTCATTTAAATATATAAGCGGCTTAGCGATGCGCCGAGTCGAAAAAACACTAATAATCAAAAAAATTAATGTTAAAAATAGCATATTCTGAATATTAAAGTTGGAGCTTAAATAAGCTGAAGTGGCCAAAAAATCTTTCTCTTTCAGTAAATTGACTACATAAATAACATGATCATCACCAATTCTTAATGGCGTGATTAACAATCGGGAGAGCTCGCCACGATCAGTCATTGGCTCAATGATTGTTTTAAAAGCCATCAAATGGTCCAACTTGGCTAATGCATTAGCCAAGTCAGGTTCACTTTCCGCTAAAGAATACGAGTGATCGGCATCACTAAATTTAAGGTTACTTGCAATTACATCTTGGGTCGATGTTAATAAAAATGTTTTGGCATGTTCAGAATATTCCATATCACTGGTGAGCCGCGATAAGGATTTATAGTCAAAGTCAGCAGCAACAACACTCGTACCGTCGTATGAACGACGCGAAAATGTGATACCTAAATGCTGGGAGGGGTAAAACTGATAAGGCTTAGAAATTAAAATACGACCATCAAATTTTGAGCCTTGAAACCAAGGTCTCTCTCTTGGGTCAAAACCACCATTATCATAATATTCCCAAGAAACAACTTGTAACTCTCGATTCAAAAATACACGGCGTTGCTGCCCGTTAACCTGATTAAAGTTAATATTAAATACAGCATTCGTAGGGAATAACTGTTCAGCACTCCGCATTTCGTCTGTTATTCGATAAATAAATACCGACTTGCCCGCTTGATTCGCCGCATATAATGAGGTGATATAAGGGTTCTTAATTAACGTTGTAGTTATAGGCGCCAGCCATGTTAAATCTTTGTCATTATTTTCAACCAAGTTAACGACTATCAACATATCAAGTGAAGTAAACGCGGGGATCGAAATAAGTTTAATTTGGCTTTGTAAATTGCTGGTATATTTCTTTACATACTCGTTTGTGCAATTCGCTTTTTCTGATTCCATATAGTTTATACAAGCCAGAATTGTCGTTAAACTAAATATACTAAAGAGTAAAATGAAAATGCCTGAGATATAAGTTCGGAAAGTGATGGGTTTCATATTATATACAATACTTTAAATACTTTTATGAGCGCATTGTATCGTTAAATCAACCATCAACTAAGAAATACAAACGGTTAAAACTATATATGTAAAAGTTAACGAATTATTGTTCTATTTTTACACTAAGTGAATATCAAAAAAACACCTACTTTAATCAAGTGTTTAGCTTGTTAGATAGATAGTCCTTAATACATCCTCAACAACTTCATATGACTATCGATTGGGATCCTTCTTTTGAGATAATTCTTGCTATGAGATACCAATATCATCGAGTAAAACTAAAAACTAAGCTAAATTCCGAATCATTGATATATATCATCTCACTCATCTGTCCAGACAATTAATATTACTAATTGGTTAGTTTTTGGCTAAACTATATCAAAATATTAACTTATGTATAAGAAATAACACCTTATTACGAATGAAATAGATAAAGATGATTCAGATCGCGTTTTATGTGGTTGTAACTTTAAATAACATCGAACATTCATAATAATACCTATATATGAATACCCAGTTAAGTGGGTAAGCTTAATTCAAACGTGTAAATGAAATTTGACTTGAGCGATGAAAGCTACGACATATGACAAGGAAGATAACATGTTAAAAAAACGTTTTTTTAAAACAAAAGCCGAAGCCGATGTGACTTTTGAATTTGCCTGCGACGCCACTACAACATTGATTAGCAGTGATACTGTCGAATTGTTTGCTGATTTTAATAATTGGCAAGCAATTCCAATGAAATTCATAAAAAAAGACAACGTTTTCCGCACTAAGGTTCGTTTACCCGAAAACAGGCAGTTTCACTTTCGCTACTTAATTAATAATAACAAATGGCATAACGATCACAACGCCGATTTATATTTACCTAATACCTACGGTACAGAAAACAGCGTTGTATCAACGTTACGTACTCAATAGATAGCTAACAATACGTTTAATCCAGGATGGATCATGACTGACATTTCGACGATAGCAACAAAAATGCCAAACCTTGAAGAACGCTTCAGTCATCAAATAGATGAACTAAATCAAGGCAAACTCTATGACCCTTTTTCTTTTTTAGGTCCACACCAAATCACAAGCGATGAGTACGAACTTAAAGTTTTCATCCCCGGTGCGCAACAGGTATTTTATCAAGATAAAAACCACCAACGACGTTATCAACGTGTTGGTACTAGCGACCTGTTTGTTCTTAGCTTATCAAAAAAACAATACAATGCTAATTATCAACTCACCATCGCATATCCATTTTCGACCATAGACGAGCAAGACCCTTATAAATTTGCGTCAACCCTAGATCCAAAAGCCGTTTACTTATTCAACGAAGGTACGTTAGAGCAAGCCCAACGCCACTTAGGTGCACATTGGACTATCACCGGTAATATTGAAGGCGTTCGTTTTACGGTATGGGCACCAAATGCAAAATCAGTCAATTTGATAGGTAATTTTAACCATTGGAATCCAACACGTCATCCAATGCGTAAACACCTTGATGCGGGGATCTGGGAGATATTTATTGCCGATATTGCTGATTCTGATACCGACAATAATTACAAATTCAGTATCATTACCGAAAGTGGTGAGCGCTTAGAAAAAGCCGACCCATTTGCCTCATCAATGCAGTTACCACCACAAACAGCATCGTGTGTCCCCACTAAAGCCACCTCTGGCGTATGGCAGAAATCACCAGCAAAAGCATGGGCAGAACGTGCAGAGCGAAACGCGATTAATGCACCTATTAGTATCTATGAAGTGCATGCAGGTTCGTGGAAACGTGACGAAAACAATCAGTTTTTAAGTTATAAAGCCATGTCTGAACAGCTTGTACCTTATGTAAAAGAGCTTGGGTTTACGCATATCCAATTGATGCCAATCTGTGAGTTCCCGTTTGATGGTTCGTGGGGTTATCAGCCAGTTGGCTTGTTTGCTCCGACCAGTCGTTTCGGTAGTTTAGCTGACTTCCAATTTTTTGTTGATGCTTGTCACGCTGCCAACATCGGCTTACTCATTGATTGGGTACCAGGACATTTCCCTGCCGATGCCCATGGCTTAGCACAATTTGATGGCTCACATCTTTTTGAACATGCGGATAAACGTCAAGGCTTCCATCCCGATTGGCAAACCCATATCTTTAATTATGATCGCGCCGAAGTACAAAGCTTTTTAATTTCAAATGCGCTTGCTTGGTTTGATAACTTTGCCATTGATGGTCTACGTGTTGATGCTGTGGCATCTATGCTGTATCTCGATTACAGCCGTAAAGAAGCTGAATGGATCCCAAATCAGTATGGGGGCCGTGAAAACCTAGGTGCCATTGAATTATTAAAGCAAGTGAATCAACGTTGCTATAAAAATCATCCCGGTATCATGATGGTGGCCGAAGAATCCACAGCTTGGCCAGGTGTCACAGCGTTCACAGACCAAGGTGGTCTTGGATTTGGTTATAAATGGAACATGGGCTGGATGAACGACAGCTTAGAATACATGAGCTGCGACCCACTATATCGTCAACATCACCATCACGAAATGACCTTTTCATTAGCTTATGCATTCAGTGAAAACTTTATTTTACCGCTAAGCCATGACGAAGTTGTACACGGTAAAGGCTCACTGCTTAACAAGATGCCCGGAGATGATTGGCAAAAATTTGCTAATTTACGTGCCTATTACGGTTTCATGTGGGCACATCCAGGTAAGAAGCTACTGTTTATGGGCTGTGAGTTTGGCCAACGTGCGGAATGGAATCATAATCAATCACTCGACTGGCATTTACTTGAGCAAGCAGAACATCAAGGTATTCAAGCGCTCATAAAAGCCTTAAATAACAGTTACTGTCATCAACATGCCTTATTTGAGTTAGACACAGATCATCAAGGTTTTGATTGGATCGACGCAAGCAATGCCGAGCAGTCCGTATTTAGTTTTTTACGTTATAACAAAGCAAAAGATGAACATGTGGTCGTGGTATCGAATATGACACCTTCATGCCACTCAACCTACCGCATTGGTGTACCGAGTATCGGTGAATATGAGGTTATCGTTAATACCGATGATACTCAGTTTGGCGGTAGCGGTTTTGCAAGCCAAGCGAGTTACACACCCGAATATGTTGAATGGCAAGGATTTACACAAAGTATTTATATAGCGCTACCACCGCTATCAACAGTGTACTTAGCACCCAAAACGAATAGCAAAAAATAACCACAGTAATAAAAAATAGTTAGCCAAAATGTCATAATAAAGGAAGTAATATGTCATTAAAAAAGCATAAATCTAAAACAAACAAAGTTTGTACGTTAGAGACAAATAATGGGCCAGTGGTGAATGTCAAAACTTTGCCTGAAGATTTAAAACGTCATTTCCATTATACCCTTGGTCGTGATGAAGTCGGTGAATCACCACAATATCTATACCATGCTTTGGCATTAACAATCCGTGACCGCTTACTGGAAAAATCACGCGCGACAAAAAAACGACAGCAAACGCAACCGACACGTCGTGCGGCTTATATCTCATTAGAATTCTTAATGGGTCGCGCATTAGGTAACGCGGTACTAAACCTTGATTTAGAAGACAGTGTTCGTAAAGGTCTGAACCATTATAGCTGTGAATTAGAATCCATTGCAGATTCAGAACACGATGCAGGTTTAGGCAATGGTGGCCTAGGTCGATTAGCCGCTTGTTTCCTCGATAGTTGTGCAAGTTTAGCACTACCCGTAACAGGCTACGGTATCCGTTATGAATACGGTATGTTTAATCAAAGCATCGAAAATGGTCACCAAGTCGAACATCCTGATAACTGGCTACGTGATGGTCATCCTTGGGAAATCCCCGCGCCAGAGCATAACCGCCGTATTAAATTCTTTGGCCATGTCGAAACCTATCAAGACAAAAAGGGTCACACGCACCATCAATGGATTGGTACCGAAGATGTACTCGCTGTGCCTTATGATGTGCCCGTTCCTGGTTATCAAAACGGTATCGTTAATACGCTACGCCTTTGGAAATCAGCCGCAACAGATGAATTTGATCTAGGTGAATTCAACGCTGGTAGCTACACCGAAGCGGTTGCACGTAAAAATTTAGCTGAACAAATTACCATGGTGCTGTATCCAAACGACGCCAGTGAAAACGGTAAAGAGCTACGTTTACGTCAGCAATACTTTCTTACATCTGCTAGCTTACAAGACATCCTTGCAGAATGGGTAAAAGTACACGGCAGTGATTTTACTGATTTTGCTAAATACCACGTATTCCAACTTAACGATACGCACCCAAGTGTGGCAGTTGCAGAACTCATGCGCCTACTCCTGGATGAGCATGATTTAGATTGGGATCTCGCGTGGCAGATCACAACGTCTACAATGGCGTACACCAACCATACCCTGTTGCCAGAAGCATTAGAAAAATGGTCTGTACATTTATTCGCACACCTATTACCTCGCCTGCTTGAGATCATTTATGAAATCAATGCACGCTTCTTAACTGAAGTCGCTTGTCAGTGGCCTGGTGATACAGACAAACAACGCGCGTTATCAATTATTGAAGAAGGTGATGATCCACAAGTCCGCATGGCTTACCTTGCAATTGTTGGTAGCTTCTCGGTAAACGGTGTTGCTGCATTGCATACCCAGTTATTGAGTGAAGGTTTATTCAATGATTTTTATCAGCTTTCTCCAAACAAATTCAATAACAAAACAAACGGTGTAACACCACGTCGTTGGTTAGCGCATTGTAATCCAAAACTAAGCGAACTGATTAGCGACAAGATTGGCAATGACTGGACCCGTGACCTAAGCGAAATCAGTAAACTGCGTCGTTATTATGACAACACCAAGTTCCATGCAAAATGGCAAGACGTTAAACAGCACAACAAACAACAACTCGCCAATTTAGTCAAAGAAGCCTGTGGTGTTGAATTCGATACCAACATGATGTTTGACGTGCAAGTAAAACGTATGCACGAATATAAACGCCAGTTACTTAATATCCTGCATGTTATCCACCTTTACGACCGCATTCGTCGCGGTGATACCGACGGCATGACACCGCGCTGTGTATTAATTGGTGGTAAAGCAGCGCCGGGTTATTTCATTGCTAAGTTAACGATCAAATTAATCAATAACGTTGCCGCAACGATCAATGCCGACCCCGTAGCACAACCTTGGCTACGGGTTGCATTTTTACCAAATTACAACGTAACCGCGATGGAAACTATCTGCGCAGCAACCGATTTGTCAGAGCAGATCTCAACGGCAGGTAAAGAAGCGTCTGGCACAGGGAACATGAAATTCATGATGAATGGTGCGGCAACAATCGGTACGTTAGACGGTGCAAATATCGAAATCCGAGATGCTGTTGGTGCAGATAACTTCTTCTTATTTGGCGCTCGTAGTGAACAAGTAGCAGATATCCGCGCGAACTATAACCCAACGCATATCATTGCCAATGATGACAAACTCAACAATGTCATGACATTACTCAACAGTGGTCATTTCAACTTATTTGAAAATGGTTTATTCCAACCATTAATCGACTCAATTTTAAATCCGCATGATCAGTGGTTAGTTGCCCATGATTTTGCAAGCTACTGTAACGCACAACAATCAGCCGCCCTCGCCTATCAAGATAAAGAAGCATGGACACGATTAAGCATTCTAAACACAGCCGCAAGTGGCGTATTTTCAAGTGACCGAACAATTAATGAATACAATCAAGACATTTGGAAGCTAACACAGCTGAACGCTTGATGCTCTTATTTACAAAACGTATTTAAACCGAATTTCGACAAAAGCTTATGGAGAAGTAATATGTCAAAAGGTACACATCGCTATATCAGTAACTTAACTAAAGATACTTATGCCCTGATACTTGCAGGCGGCAGAGGTAGCCGTTTGCATGAATTAACTGATTGGCGAGCAAAACCTGCTGTATTTTTCGGTGGTAAATTCCGCATTATCGATTTCCCATTATCTAATTGCATTAACTCTGGGATCCGTCGTGTTGGTATCGCTACTCAATACAAATCACACTCATTAATCCGCCACGTAAACCGTGGCTGGGGACATTTCAAGAAAGAATTGTCTGAGTCTGTAGAGATCTTACCGGCATCACAACGTTACGGAAACGATTGGTATTCAGGAACTGCAGACGCAGTATTCCAAAACATCGATATTATTCGTGCAGAAATGCCAAAATACGTCATGATATTGTCTGGTGACCACGTATATCGTATGGATTACGGTGATCTAATTGCTAAGCATGTAGAAAATGGGGCTGACATGACGGTATGCTGTATTGAAGTCGCGACAGAAGAAGCGGCTGGCCAGTTTGGTGTAATGACAGTAGACGAAGATAACCGCGTTAAGCGTTTCGACGAAAAGCCAACTCAACCAAATGAGATACCAGGTAAACCAGGCCAATGTTTAGCATCAATGGGCAACTATGTATTTAATACTGAATTCTTATTTGATCAATTAGAAAAAGATGCGACGCGTTCAACATCTGATCGTGATTTTGGCAATGACATCATTCCTGCAATTATTGAAGATCATCAAGTATTTGCATTCCCATTCAGCGATCCGGATAGTGACCAACAGCCGTACTGGCGTGATGTAGGTACGCTTGACTCATTCTGGGAAGCAAATATGGAACTGGTGACACCTGAGCCACAACTTAATCTTTATGATTCAAGCTGGCCTATTTGGACATACCAAGAACAACTCCCACCAGCTAAATTTGTGTTTGATAACGATGTGCGCCGTGGTATGGCTGTTGATTCAACTGTTTCTGGTGGTTGTATTATTTCTGGTTCATCAATCCGTAAATCTCTGCTATTTTCAAATGTACATGTGCACTCATACTCAACAATTGAAGAATCGGTCATATTACCGGGTGCCGATATAGGTGAACATTGTAAATTGCGTCGTACTATCATCGACAGTAAATGTGTATTACCAGCCGGATTAATCGTAGGCCACGATAAAGAACAAGACTTAGCAAACGGTTTCCGCGTATCCGCAAAAGGAATTACCTTGGTAACATCGGATATGCTTAAAAGAATGGCAGAAAAAGACGCAAAATCAGCACTAGAAAAAGCAGCTAAGCAAACTGCAGAACTCGTTTAATCAATAACTGAAAATCAATGTTCTATAAGTAATAAGTCACTTAACTAAGTGACTTATTACTATTTTTGTTTTATAACAATAAGTCACTTTAATTCCACGATTATATTTCAATAAGACAACTTTAATATTCTGCTTTTAAGGACAATTTATTCATGCACGTTTTAATGATAGCCGCCGAAAATGATGCGATACCAGGTGCTAAAGTTGGTGGCGTTGCTGACGTCGTTCGGGATTTACCAAAAGCTTTACCTAACCATGATGTAAGCGTTGATGTTGTGATACCTGATTATGGTCATTACGCACAAAAGTTTGAGTCACGCCAACTTGCAAGTGTAAAAGTTGAGTTTGCAGCACAAATCGAAACCGTTACTCTATTCGAACTGTTCTTACCGGAAACACCCAATAAAGTACGTCAATTTGTACTGCAACATCCTCTATTTGGTCAAGGTGGGCATGTTTATAGCCATGACGAAGGCAACCGCCCTTTTGCTACTGACGCAACAAAATATGCTTTGTTTAATCTTGCTGTGTGCCAACTTCTTATCGAGTCGAAATTCACCCTACCTGATGTATTACACTTACACGACTGGCACAGTGCAACAATCGCCGTATTAAACCAATACGCACCGCAATATAAAGAACTTGCTAATATCCACTCGGTTTACACCGTGCATAATATTGCCTTGCAAGGTATCCGTCCGATTGCAGGCGATGAATCAAGTTTACTACATTGGTTTCCAACACTTAATTTTGATAAAAATGCCATTTGCGATCCGCGGTATAAGCATTGTTATAACCCAATGCGTGCTGGTATCAATCTGTGTAACAAAGTCCATGTGGTATCACCGGCTTATGCGGAAGAAGTATTACACGCCAGTGATGCTAGCAATGGTTTCTTTGGTGGCGAAGGACTAGAACAAGATCTAGCAAACGCAAAACAGCAAAATCGTTTAGTCGGGATTTTAAATGGCTGTGAATATACAGACACAGTCAGTAAAAAACGTGCTAAACCATCTGTACTAAGTACTTTTTTAGCCCCTGCACAGCAACAAGTTAAGCGCTGGTTAGCGCAGTCTGAACATTTAAAAACGGTACATTACCTTGCGAATGAACAGATCAACAGTTGGAATATCCAAGCACCTTTCACTGATTTTTTAGTGACCAGCATTGGTCGTTTAACTGATCAAAAAGCACTGTTATTACGTCAGCCTTATCAAGGTAAAACAGTATTGTCTGTGTTACTTGATGATCTTGCACGCGTGAACGGCCGCATGATAATTCTAGGTTCTGGCGATACTCGCATTGAATTTGAATTCATGCAGTTAATGGCAAGTCACGATAATTTCTTATTCTTAAACGGTTATGGCCAAGCATTGTCCGATCAAATGTATCTACATGGTGATCTGTTCTTAATGCCAAGTTCATTTGAACCTTGTGGTATCAGCCAAATGTTAGCCATGCGAGCTGGTCAGCCTTGTCTCGTCCATGCTGTGGGCGGTTTAAAAGATACTGTTCAGCATCTAGAAAATGGCTTCAGTTTTAACGGTTCATCACTGCAAGAACAAAGTAATAACTTGATTAATGCCTTTAACGACGCAATCAAACTGCACGCTAGCAAACCTAAAACATGGGCAAAGATTACAGACAACGCGAAATCAACCCGTTTCAGCTGGCAAGAAAGTACAAAGCAATATCTAGAACTCCTCTATACACACGAATAGAGTGGCTAGTTTCAGGCTCATACAATGATAAATATCTAAACCACCCTGCTTTGCTCGGTGGTTTTTTTCGATTAAAAATCAATACCTCACTGAGTATCATCTCAATCTTAGTCAATTGAAACACCCAAATAAGATCTTAACTTAATTCATAACACTAAAAATAAGATATAACCCATTCTATCTCGATCTATCTCTATCAATAACTAGTACTAATTGACATAAACACAATAATTTTGATAATGATAACTATTTTCATTTGGGCGTAAGATATTATGAATATGTTCTAGGAGAAGAACTTAAATTTGTCATTACAACAAAGGATTAACAATGATTAAAAAATTATCGCTATTGTGTATTTCGGGTTTTATCGCAACATCTGCACAGGCTGGTGTAGACATTCAGTGTCATAATACAGTGGAAAACCTACCGGTATCATTCAGCATCAACAGTTCTACGGCTGGATATGAATTAACTGCAACCAATGCATTAGCGACCCCTACACATTCATCTTATACGACAAGCTCTCACGTCTCAGGTATTCATCAAGCAACAATAAGACTATTTAGCGGCACAAATAATGCTGATGTTGAATTTTCTCTTTATTACCCGTCAGTTCATGAGAAAATAAAGTCTCGTCATGAAGGTACTGATGAATATGAATATGAAGTTGCTTCGCTATTTAATAACTTTACCGTGACACCTCAAAATCCAGAGAAAGTTCACGAAGTACCCGCGAGAACTTATGACACAACTCATTATAAAGTAAAAGGCTATAATCTAGCATCAGCTAGATATTGGGATGGTAGTCAAGGTCATTCTTATTACGGCTGCCATATTGTAAATAGCCCAGTGACACCTCACACTACAAAAAGTTAATTAACCAAATTTAACTTAAAAATTAAAACCGTTAAATAATACGTCCGAACACGACCAATCAAGGACGTATTATTTATAACAAAACATGTGCTCACCATGAACAATATCGCCAAGCGGAACGAATCCACTCGTTCACGTTTAGGCAACTTACATACCTTTATTCGTATAAAAACTTCTCGCTAGGATCTTGAGTACTGTACTCAATTAACTCCCACTCAAATCCAAAATTATCAAAGAAATACAATCTTTTGCGGTGCTTTTCTATCGGTGTATCAATACTTCGTTTGTATCCATGCTTCACTAAATCACTTTCGACTTTCAAAAGGTCATCAACAACAATGGCTATATGATTAACACCGTAGTTCTTATATGTTTTTCGTGGACTATCAGGTTCTGAACCTAAGTGTGGTTCCTGAAGGGCGAAATAATATTCATCATTACCAATATGAGTCCAACGATAACTAGAAGGTGGTTTTACATCCTTTCTTACTTTGAAATCAGGCGCGACTATTTGAATAAACTTTATCGCCTCATCTATATTTGGAACCGTGATATTTAAATGTTCAATTCTCGTCATGAATTACTCCCATTGATATATCGCCCGTCAAATGACAAGTAGTCATATTGCAGGCGCTTTTTATATTTATTTTGCTAAGTCTTTCTTGATCTGTTTAACGCTTTTACCACCAACAGCAATATTTTCATCTGGCTGTTCTCGAATTGAAACAAGAAATAACTCTTTTGGTATACCTGTAATTTCGACGGATACATCTGTTAACTTTTCTATCAACTTCTCTTTTACATCGTCAGTTAGTTGACCTGATTCAAATGCGATAAATGGCATAATTTCTTCCTTAAAATATCCGTAATACGGATTATGACAACACATAACGCCGTTTTTTATCCTGATTAACTTTCTTGTGAGGCGCGTTTATCTACGCGCCATGGCGGATTGAGCCTATTTTCACCAGCCCAATACAGTTTAATTTTATTGTCAGATGGATCGTGCAATATTACTTCTCGCCACAGGTAATTTTCATCTGTAGGCTCTTGCTCAGATTAAGCCATCGTTTATATATCATTTTTTATAGATGCCATTTTTACGCCTGCAAAAATAAGCATCATTCCAGCAGACCGATTAATAAATTTAACCATTGCTGGTTTTATGCCAACGCGGGTTGATTTGAATCCCAAATATCCATAAAAAGAGTAGCAACAAAGATCTAAAATAAGCGTAATTAAACACAGTAATGCTAACTGAGGCAGAATTGGATTAGATATGTCGATGAACTGGGGTAGCAACGCCGAAAAATACAAAAGAGCCTTAGGGTTAGATAACTCTAAAACAAACCCTTTTAAAAACGCTTTGTATCCACTGCCTTTTGTATTACTAGATGCATTTATACTGAAAGGTCCCGCATTACTGAAAATAGCGGTGAAACCAAGATATAGAAGGTATGCAACGCCCACCCATTTTATTATGGAAAAAAGAGTATGTGAGGCAATTAAAAGCGCCGCAATTCCGGTTGCAGACAAAACGAAAAATACGACGTTTGCAATCGCGATACCTAAAATGACTAAAAAAGATCTCTTGAACCCATTAGATGCAGATTCAGCTGTTACTGCAATTGCCGCAGGTCCAGGCGAAAGTACAACCACAAATGTAGTTACGAGAAAAAGCATTAGTGTTTCAAATGGTATCATCAGGTCTTCCTTGAATAGATGTAAATAATCGTGGTAGAGCGACCCATTACTGGGCCGACCCCACACAGATCCGGACGTGCGGAACTACCGCATCCGGCTCTTCAGTTATATATTCGCTCGTGTAAAACACGGCCCTAGTACCAATCGATTAGCACAAAACGCTTGCTGACCTTTGGACTTTCAATCTGGAAATACTCTAACATCTTCCTGAAATTACTCCAGTTATAACTTCGTCGACCACTGCGTCTGTTCAACCATTTATACAGACTATGCAAAACGTAGTCGTACATACCTGATAAACTTCTGCTGTTGTCGGGTAAACCAAAGTAATTTCTAAACCCTATTAGTTTGCGCCTTAACTGTGGCAGCCAGAGCTTCAACTTATATGAGCGCTTGGCTTTGATCCATTGGTAATACTCACTCAACGTTGCCTTTTGCTTCTTAGCACCAGTTCGCCGCCTGAGTCGAGCCTTACCATTTGAATCTGTCCCCCAGTAAAATTCAAACCCTAGAAATACAAAATGACGTTTTCAGCCAACATGAAATCGGCTGAACCGCATTAGTGATGTTTTATCTTCTGCGACGTCTAAGTTGAACTTCTTTAATCGTTTCGGTAATACTTTATAAAAGCGCTCTGCGTCATTCGCAAATTGAAATGCACAGACAAAATCATCTGCATAGCGGATCATCATTGCTCCGCCACGCATTGTCGGCTTTACTTTCTTTTCGAACCAGAGATCTAGTGCGTAATGCAGATAAATATTAGCCAACACAGGGCTGATAATGCCGCCTTGTGGACTGCCACTCGTTGGTTTGGTGAAGACGCCATCGGGTGATTTTATCCGTGCTTTTAACCACTGGTTAATTAAGTTAAGTATTGCCTTATCATCGATGCGTTGTTTAAGCATTTCCATCAGCCATTCATGGTCAAGGTTATCGAAGAAACCTTTAATATCAGCCTCGACGATATAACCATAGCCTTTGAATTGCAGATTTAGTGTCAAACTGTGCACAGCTTGGTGGGCACTTTTATTCGGTCGATAACCATAACTGTTACGCAAAAAGTCTTGCTCCCAAATGCTTTGCAGGATCTGGCTAACACTTTGTTGCACGAGCTTGTCGTCAACGGTGGGTAGACCTAAAGGTCGTAACTTACCGTTCGATTTAGGGATGAAGATGCGCTTAATATCATTAACTCGGTAACATTTCTGCTTGAGTTGCTGACCTAAACGATCAATATTTTCAGTGAGCTGAACCTTGTATTTAGGCATGGTAATGCCATCAATACCAGGTTTAGCGTGTTTATTGAGTTGCCCCCAGCTTTGATACAGGCTGTCAGTATTTAGTAATCCATATAAATTCTGAAACCTGTGCTTGGGGTGGGTTTGTGCTTTAAATGCGATGGTATTAAGTGTTGTTGTCATCGTGATCCCAGCCCTACTTTGTCCGGACTATGTGTCTGCTCAATACAGAATATAACTGTCAGCTCCTTCGCCATGTACAAGGCTTTCCCCAGCTCCGACTACTATGGGCTGATCTGACTTCCAGAGGGCCATCGTTCGTCTTGCTTTTGGCTAGACTTCCCTACCACTATCCTTGTGGAGCACCTTTGGATCTCTCAAGTTCTCAATACATCTCTTTATACATGCCACGACTTGATAACCCCGCTGACTCGCCACAACCTTACCAACACGGCTGCTTTGCATGGACTTCGATGGCGTTACAAACCTCGTCAGTCAGACCTAATATTTATCGGAGCGATACCAGTACTTCAGGATCACGACAACCCCTATGGCCTATATAATTCTCTGTGTACGCTTCACCAATTTTGTTCGCTTGATTGTGATCGCTCACTGAAAAGCATCGGCTAATCTCAAACTCCGCCAAAGGCGCAACACTCGATACAGGTGGTTGGTTAAACCTTGCCTGACAGGGACTTGCACCCTGCAAGATGCATCAAGCTTCGCTTGACGCACTAACGCTGTATTAAGCGGACTACAATTGTTAGTTACAATGTGTAACACACGGAACATAACCAACTTTTAGTTCCGTTTAAATACTTTTTTAGCAGTTACAACATATAAGAATAGGTGTCGGCTGCGTGATTGCTGGTGCTCAGCATCATCGTAATTTCTGACACAGACTCTCCGTCAATACGATAACAATCAGACATTTCACCAATGACTTTGAAACCACATTTCAAATATAAGTGCTTAGCAGGAAGATTGTTTGAAAGGACGTTTAAATCTAGCCAATCAATACCGTTAGTCTCCTGACAAAACTGGATGACTGATTCTATTAGTTTGATGCCTAAACCTTGTTTTCTTACGCGACGATCTATACCCATACCTAACAACACACGGTGAAAACTATATTGCTATGATGGCGCAAATCAATGTGACCAAGAATATGTCCGCTAGCGTCTTTGACCAACCAAAGCTTTCGCCAACCAGGTTGACCAACTCTAGATTCAAAACCATCTCGAAACTTAGACTGAAGTTGTTCTGAAACTTGGCAGTGTTCCTTGGCAATAGGTTGAAAAAGCGGAGAGTCGTTGGAAGCATTATCTAAAAGCTGCATACCTAAATATTCAAAGAAAAATTCGAAGTCCGCTAACCTTGCTTCTACTATTTCCACGTATTCTCCTGATTGCGCATAACAGCACGTTAACTTAATTATCATAAATAGTAACAATTTTATCATTAATTACAAATAGATAATGGAAAATAATGGTTATAAATCAAATAATACCGAGGACAAGTTGGAGTTGTATTTCTATAAACGATGTCAAAGCCACCTAACATTATTAGGTGGCTTTTAACCATTATTTAACCCTAGCTATAGAGAGCGTAAAAAGGCAATCAAAGCTTGTCTATCAGCCGTTGATAGGTTTTGGTAATTTTCATTAGATAATTGACCCTCACCGCCATGCCATAGAATCGCTTCTTCAATAGTCCTTGCACGACCATCATGTAGATAGCTTGCATCTGGTGAACAAACTTCATCGCCCCGCTTATTGCGGTCGACATCAATCACACCGCCTGTAACACAAGCTGAAAGACCTAGCCCCCAAAGTGGCGCAGTCCGCCATTCTGATCCTGTAGCTTGACCCTCACCTAAGTTATCAGCCAAGCCAGTCCCCATATCATGAAGTAACAGATCCGTATAAGGATGAATAGTTTGGTCTCTAAGTTCTGCAAATGGTGCATATGAACTTGTTTTCATCGTATCTCGATGGCAGCTTTCACAACCAATAGCATTGAACTTTTGCTTACCAACGATGACCTGTTGTTGCTCAATATCACGCTGAGGTCTGACACCTAACAAAGCAATGTATTTAACTAAATTGTCAAGATGCTCATCAGAAAGCTCAGCGCCTTGATTATTATTACAATTTGTTTGTTCTGAGCCACAATCAGGCCTCGGTAGCACACTCGTCATCACACCCATATCAGTATTTAAAGCACCCGCAATTTGATGCTTCAAACTAGACGATCCAGCTTTATAACCAAACCGACCTAGACGAGTTTCACCAGTGACGGGATCAGTTACCTTTTGAGCTCGACCTGAAATACCATCTTGATTTGTATCTTGAGGATCTTCACGTTGTAAAATAACATCTTCACTAACCGCTTCGAGTAAGCCTAAGCCTACAAGTTGGGGGGCAAGTCGTGCAGAAAATTTGGCTGGTTTATTTTTAGAAAACGCATAATTTGGTGAACGTAAACCATTAGATTCACTCCAAGTACCAAGCGTAACCGAGCCTTCACCATTTTGTTCCGCAATGCCAACATTATTTGGTTGCAGTACAGAACCAATAAGTGGATGTGAATTACCCTCACTATCAGCAACCTTAAACACCCACTTATCTAATGTCTCGCCAATTTCAGCAACAGGTGCGCGACCATTTCTGGCATGGCAAGAAGAACATGAGTTATTAACGTAATGTGTCCCAGCTATATTTTTAAGCGCATCAAAAACACCATTTTTTACTGACTCATCATGCATCCCTGTAATCATATCAGTATGATGAACACGACGGCCTAAAACAAAAGGTTGGCCATTAACGCTAGATAGATTTGTCGCCATCTGCATAAAGTGATTATCTGGTTCGGCAGTGTATTGATAAGGTAGCGTTGTTTTACCACCTAACCAAGCAGACTCATTAATAGGTTTAGAATTTTCACGTTCAGAAGACTGGTCAAGAAAGTCGCCCACAGTTTTCCAAGGAACCATACCGCCTGCACCAACTTGATAGAGGTAAGTTGTGCCGTAATAGTTATCACGACCTTCTGGGGCATTATCAAGAAATTGACTAACTTCAATCTCCATATACTGACCGACCGCTAAATTACGTCGATTACGTCGAGTACCATCAAGTGCAACGTATTCATCAATAGTAAGTCGATATTTATATTGGTTTCCATCATTACTTACCAACTCCAAATTATCATCGAAACTACCTTTCGCTATTTCTTGAACATGATTCTCATAATTACCATGATATTCGGCTACAGTGCCAATTCCTCTATACCAAGCCCTAAACTCTTTAACGCCCAGTTTCCACTCTGTAACAAAAGTAATTTCAATATCACTACCGCCTTTAGCGACAGTATCAACAAATTTAAAACGAGCCGTTCTGTGGGTCCAATAATGTGAAAGGTAATGATCGTATGCTTGGAAATGATCTTCTTTTGCGTGACGGTCACGACCACGGTCTGCAAAACGGGTTATCACAGCATTATTCGTCTCTGAAATAACACTTGGTTCCAATACTGTGTCAGCATTAAATAAAGGCGTGATATCAGCTTCATTGATAGGACAACCGAACTCATTGACTGGAATACCCATTGGCGTATTTCCACACTGATCTATTGCATCGTTAATACCATCACCATCAGAGTCAATTTCAGGCTCGACTTCACAACCGACCTCATTAACAACGACATCTGGTCTAGTATTAGGGCACAAATCAATACTATCAATTACGCCATCGCCGTCAGTATCATTTACAGAACTAGATTCAAGTGTATAAGTTTTACTTTCAGTGTCAGTTGCAGACTTTCCAGTCCAGTAGGTAAAGCTATAAACTATCGAATCACCAATAGACAGGTTATTTAACTGAAAGTGATTACCATTTCCAGATTCAAGCATGCGAATATTTCGCTGCCCTCCTCCGTTGACCTTGAAATGAACGTCAGCCCAAGCATTGTTATTCACATAAAAATGAACTGTATCTGAGCCAACCTGTTCGATCCCTGTCATTTCAGTTGCCAATTCGCAACCATTTGTATCAACAGCCTGACCACTTTGAGTATTTGGACACTGGTCTAAACTATCAACCACACCATCGTTGTCACTATCAAGTTCACAACCAACGTCATTAACAGTAGTTCCTTGACGAGTTGCCGAGCATTGATCAATGCTATCAACTACACCATCATTGTCCGTATCTTTAGCTTGTTCAGATTGGAGTGTATAATTTTGAACGGAAGTAACAATCGCAAATCCTTCACTTCCCCAATAAGTAAATCGATAGTTAACTGAATCCCCGCTAGATAAGTTGTTTAGCTGGAACCTATTGCCATTCTTAGATAACGTCATACGGATATTTCTTTGATTTCCGCCGTTAACCTTATAGTGGACATCTGCCCAGTCATTACTATCAAGGTGGAATTCAACCGCATCGTCGTTAATCAGTGTGATCCCAGACACTTCACCAACGGCTCTCACTTGGTTTACATTTAAAATTAAAAGACCCATAATCATCAATAATTGAACAGTCATTCTATTCATTTTTATTATATTATTTTTTATCATTGCTCACACTCAGCATAAAAAGTGGAATTCAGTTATTCATTGCTAATAACTAAATGTATTTAAAATATCTAAACCGCTTATTACATAACGATTTAACTGACATTAGTTAACGCCGCTTACACTAGCTAACATTAACTGACACTAACTGACACTGGTGCGTTTTTAAAATTCACTTTATTTTTAATAACATTCTTTAAATCTCATTTATTTTCATCCAAATTTCTGCACATATTCCGACTTAAACGCTGCTATTTTATTGTTATATAATAATATTTGAGTACGAACACAGCCCAAGTACGTCAATAAATAAAAATAAGGAATTGTGAAGTCAACAATCACAATATAAATACTGAATAACGGTATATTTCAAAGAGAAAACCAAGCCTACTGAAACCTTTAAAGTTGGTAGCATCACAAGATCGATCAACGAATGATCAGCGATGATCACATAACGATCACCCTGCGCCCTAGCCTATTGCATGATGGTCTACTCGTTACTATGCTAGTTATCAATAGCATAAATTAACGAACAATAGGATTAAACATGACTAATATTAAAAGCTTATTTGATCAACTCACTTCAGATTTAGAACGATTAAAAAAACTGTTAGCAAATACGCAGCCAGTACAGGCATTAGTCAGTCGGATCCCTGCAGTACTAAAAGGCCAAGAACAAGCTGTAATAAACGAAATCATTCCCGAGTTAACGACTGATATGTTGGCAATGAAGTTAGCCGCAGAAGCCTTTAAAGACATTCACATTAAACACCCATTTTCGCAAAAATCAGCTCGCCGTTATGTCGGTATTATTCATTTACATCCCGATCACGAAAATACAGAAAAAATCGTTACACAGATTAATGCAATCAATACGATAAAAGCGAAAATAGAGCATGCAGTTGTCAGCGAGAATGACTCTCGCCAAGCACGGTTCAGCGCGATACACGATAATTGCCCAAGAGTGATGACTGTACACTTATATCGAAAGATACATTGTGTAGACGAGGAGTTAGTTAAATCAGTGCGTTTTAGTTGGCAGCGTAAAGATTCATTACACCAACCAGATAAGGTAAAGTTATTAGCACAAATTACGATTGAACAAGAAAGAGCGACACCAGATAACCAATTAGCACTCATGCAGCTATATCAAAAAATAGCCACGACACCAGAGCATGCATTACGTATTCGTCGGCCTGTAAAAGTACAACCCGCAGCAAATATTGTAAAAGTAACGGGATTAAAAACAGTCACAGCACCATTACCGATCATTGTTGTGCAGAAAGAACCACTAGAAGCAAACGAAGTCGCAGATTTTGTTGCATCACAGGTGCGAAAACAACGTTCGGATAAGCGTAAAAATACAGTGTTGGGTACACTGACGGGACATACTATTGAGAAAATAACCGCGGTATAATAACTCTGATGATTAGAACCAAGGACGGTTTTCTAATACATATTCTTGTTCAAATTCAACATCTGATTTAAACAAATAGATAACAAACTCAACCAAAGCAATAATCGCAATAACCATCGAAGGTAAAGCTAAAAACACATACCCAAATACAAACAATACCAACATGCAAATACCTTGCTTGTGGTATCCTAAATAAAATTTATGAAAGCCTAATACACCAAAGAAAAAAGCCAATAATACAGCGCCCATTTTCTTTGATTTCCCCATTGTAGTCATTCTTGCTGAAACAAGTTTACCGGAGTTTAAAGTGAAATTAACTTTCCTGTTAACCTGGGGAGGTCGTGGGCTCACCCACTGATCCATATTAAATCGATAACGACATCCATCCTCACCAGAAATAACGCCGTTCTTACTTCTGATATCAAACTCAAGGACCGATCCCTTCATAACTAACTCCATCTATAAATATAAGTAATTAAATTATCACACAATTATCAACAACGACACCGTAATGACATACAGTTACATGACGAAACGCAATCAACAAATAACGATGAAAATATTAGTGCCAAACAATAATTAACATTTTTATATGCATGATTGTAAATCCATTATATTTATTGAAAGCAAAGCAAACAACAATTTATATTATATTATATTACTAATATGTATATTAAATTACAGAATTAACATTTCTGGTTAATTATCACTCGAACTTATTAAAATAAAATTTAAATCATCAACACGATTGCTATTAACTTGCTGATAAATTGAATGAATTTATACTTATTTTAATCTTAATATCGCATTCTATTCATATTTGGGTATACTAAATAAATCGGCACAACATAACACGGAACGAATGTATGAAAGTAAGAGATATAATGGCACACAATATTATTTGTATTAGCCATAAAGCCAGTTTAAAAGATGCACATGAACTCATGCAAACCCGTGGTGTGCGCCATTTACCCGTTATCTCTGAAGACGATGGCACACTCGTTGGTATTCTGACTCATAAAAAAATGATCAGCACTGTTATTTCAATGATAAACAAATACGGTACTGACATACTAGCAAGAAAAGAACGTGGTCAATTAATCGAAGATTTAATGGAATCAGACTTTCAGAAGCTAACCGAAGATGAACCGCTTAAAATTGTTGTTGAATACTTTATTGGTAATAAACTCGGTTGTCTTCCAGTCATTGATAATCAGAACAAAGTAATTGGTATTGTAACCTCATCTGACTTTGTAAAATTATGCGCGAAGTTACTAAATGAATAATTACACTGTTTATTTATCTGCAGTAAGCCATAAGGCTGGTAGTTCCTTTACCAGCCATTGTTCAATACTGTTATGAAACAGTTTTACGACAATAAGCCGCCGAAATTGTGGCGCCTGTAAGCGCAATCATAGATGAAAGCAACATCATAATAACGACCGGCTGAATGGATCCCAGACTAATAAAGGCAGATAATGCACTCACGGTCCCACCGATTGTATACTGAGTTGCCCCTAAAACTGCAGAAGCAGACCCTGCATTATGCCCAAAACGCTTCATAAAGCATGCACTCGAATTTGAAATAACCGCACCATTTGCCGAAATAGCAATAACAAAGCCGGCGACAACCACATATAAAGCATCAGGCACAATCACAGATGCAGTCACTAATATTATGCCACCCAACACTTGCAAGCTTAGAAACCCTTTTAATAGAACCTCGGGTTCAAACCGCGCTAATAAAAATGTATTCGCGCGGTTAACAACAACCAGACCACAGATATTTGCAAAGAATAGCATTGAAAACTGTTTTGGCGTTTGACCAAACACTTCCATATACATCATCGACGCATTCGTTAAAAATATCATCATCACTGAATAGGCGAACGCCTGTGCGACCATAAAACCTAATGCACGTTTTTCACTGAATACCGACAATAACCCAAACTTTTTCTGTATATCTGAAGACTCTGATTTAAGTGTAATGCTCTCCGTTGGTTCAGGCATAAAGCACATAACAAGAATAGCCACCAACACAGCCATGATCGCCAGCATATAAAAGATCCAACGCCAATCCCCTAACGACATAATAATGGTACCCACTGTCGGGGCGATGGAAGGTGCAATCATCATAATGAGGGCAATCAACGAAAACAACTTAGCGGCTTCTTTACCACTAGTTGTATCCCGAATTGTTGCAGGGACACCAACCACGGCCATACCACCACCAATAGCTTGCAGCACACGCCATAACCACAAGACTTCAATTTTGTTTGCTGTGGTTAATAATATGCTCGCAATCGCAAACACAACTAAACCTGCGATCATCGCAAAACGACGGCCTTTCTTGTCTGACAAAGGTCCACCGATTAACTGCCCTATCGCCAATCCAAAGATGTATAAGCTCACTGTCACTGACATCAAGGAAATATCAACGCCTATTGCTTTTGCCATGGTTGGCATTGCAGGTAAATAACTATCAATGGTAAAAGGAGTTAACGCAAATACCGCAGCCAACGTCACAATCAGTGTCTTATTCATTTTTCCGGTATTATCTATTGAATCAATTTTGATCTCACTCGTGGCAAGTACCGAACCATTATTTTCTGTCATTTTAACGCCTCTAACTTATCTTTCCAGAAAGATAGTAACTGGACTTTAGCTTTCTAGCAAGATATATTATCGAGGCTATCAAACAGATAAGGATGAATGATGACGAATAGCATTAATGACATACTTGAAGCAATGGATGAAAACTGGCCTCAATGCGCAGACACAGTTTCTCCCGCATTATTACGCTTACTCCGAGTCAGCAATCTATTTCACAATCAAATGGAAACGCTTGTTCAACGTTATAATTTACAACGCGCAGAATTCAGTGTGTTAGCGACATTAAGACGGAGCCCGATACCTTATTGCCTGTCACCAACGGCACTATCTCAGTCAATGATATTTAGCTCTGGTGGACTGACCAAAGTATTGCATCGCTTAAACCAAGCAGAATTGATTGAAAGAGTTGATAACCTAGAAGATAAGCGCAGTAAACTGGTGCAATTGACGAGTACAGGTAAGCAATTAATTGAAACAGTAATGCCGCAATTACATCAAAAAGAAAGGAATGTATTAAGTGTGTTATCACCAGATGAGCAACAACAACTTAACTCGTTTATGCGGCGTATTTTAGAGGCCCATGAGCCGTAAGATAATAACAGTGCAAGACTACGATCCCCCTGCACTCTTATACTTTTACGTCACCTAAAATATGCCGATACTCATCTCTACGCTGGCATTATGGAACACCTGCAAAGACGGTAATTCAGGAATTGCCATGGCTGTCTCTTTATGTTTGATAAACAAAGAAACTGGAAATTGTTTAGACGATGCAAAATAAATTGACAATAAATGCAGCCCATTCTCATGATGTAGCGGTTGGGTTTCGAGTGACAGCGCTTCCAATTTATCCGCATTTTCGAGCCAAGTTAAAAAACCTTTAAAATCATCCTCTAGCACGTCTTTACTGATAAAGCTTATACGTAAAAAATCCAATTCAAGAAATGACCATAAAGGCTCTAGCTCTGATTCGTCACACATATCTATTTCGATATTAATACCATTAATACAATAGCCATAATGTGTCAGGTGCTTGATTTGGCTTATATCACAGGCATGCTTAGTATTAGCAATGTTGATTTTAGCACCAGGGGTTTGTTGTAATAACGTTTCCACCTCCTGCGTAGTTGGCACATATTCGAACATAATTTCTTTGGGAGGCAATTCCATTTAGACACCTTATTTATCCATATAAGCGACGTGAGCAACCAAACATAAACACACTGTCTTGTTTATATATGACTATTACATATATAAAAAGTCATCAGTCTTTCATTTATGATAAATTTGACCCAAACGATATAAAAATGGAAATAAAGAGGTAGTTTTGTGATAAGCTCTAAAATAAAATGAGTCTCTATTTCGAGAGAAAACTACAAAAACACAACAAACAAAATAAATAAACTACTTAGTATACAATTAGATAAGTATCTTACTTACCAGTTACCCACCACATTTACGTCTTCGTAACACCCAATAATTCTTATTCGACGCAGTTATTTATCGCCTAATATCTGCTCCATTACCCAACTGGTATGTAAAGCCGTTTTACCGCTAGATGGGTGGTCAATATGATTAACAAGATGCTCCCTCATATTCTGTACATGATAGAGCTGAATATTTTCAGGATTCTCAATGATGAATTCTTGGCGTTGAGTAAGGGTTTGTAGAATAACAGCCGCTTCATCAAAAACAGAAAAACGGATTTCACCTTTGCTGCCAGAGATCACAACACGATCTTCCCTTGTACAACCACCGAAATTCCAGCTTCCAACGCCTGTCACACCACTTTTATACTGCCAGCATGCTGATACCGCATCTAACGATGAATACAGGCCTTGCTGATTTGTACCAAGGCCTTTAACAATATCAAATTCACCCAGTAAATAAGCAAACAGATCGAGTCCATGACTCGCTAGATCGTCAAAGTAACCACCAACAGCGACGTCTTTATCTGTTCGCCAATTAAACTCCCCCGATAAATCTAATGCATTGGCGGGTTTATTCAGAAATGCATTAATCGTTCTTACTTGGCCAATAGCGCCGGCTTCAAGTAAGGCTTTCACTTTATTAAAACGGGGTAATGAACGACGGTAATAAGCCACAAACAAGGGAATATTTTTATCATTAAACGCATTATAAATTTCGAGACTATCCACATAGCTTGGTGCTAACGGTTTTTCGATACAACAAGGTTTACCTGCTTGTGCAACTTGCAAGGCATAAAACTTATGACTGTCGGGAGGGGTGGCAATATAAACGGCATCAATATTATTGTTATTAATAATATCAGCGGGATTTGATGAGTACGCTTCAACCTTATGTCTTACGGCATAATCTTCAGCAAGGTCAAAATTACGTCGCATCACAGCTGAAAGTTTAAAGCCATCGACTTTTTGATATGCAGGACCACTTTTTAATTCAGTTACATTACCACAACCGATAATTCCCCAACGAATGGGTAATATTATTTCATTTTTACTCTGCATATTCTATCCATGAAGGGTTAAATCGAGTGTAATACCTCAAAGATAAGAATATAGGCTATTAATATTAAGAAGAAAAGAGAATTAACAAGGAAAGGTAGAAAGTATCAAAATTGGCAGTACACATTTCAACATGCGTACAACCATTCTGTTCTATAACAGCTAAGCCATTAATGTATGCAAACGTTTAAGCGCCACATCAACACCGACGTCAATCTGTTTCGTTCCTGCGAGATAACGTTCACGGAAAACATCAAACCAGCAAGCAAGAATGTCAGCATTTAGTGCTTCACCGTGATGACCGAGAACAAGTGACGCAACTTCTGCTGTTGCTAGCTGATTGTCTTTTGCTGCTTTACGGATTTGATATTGTGAAACAACCTCAGGATCAAATGAAATAACCGGAATACTTTCTAACCAGGGGCTTTTTTTGAACATTTTCTTCGCTTCACGCCAGCTACCATCAAGTAGGATATATAACGGACGTTTACCCGATTCAATGATTAATGGCCCTGTTTGTACCCGCTCACGCTCAACCACATACTCCTCAGGGAAAATAATGAACGGCTGCCAGCAATCTGTATTGATGATATCGATCATCTCTTGATTAGGCTCAGTGCGTGACCATTGATAAGCAAACGTATCTTCAATCACATCGGCAATCAAACGGCCCGTATTACTTGGCTTAATCATTTCATAATCAAACATCACCAGCATAAAACCAGCAGTCGACTTAACGAGTGGTTGATGATCACAAATACAGAACTGCTTGCCTAACATGCAATAATCGCAACGACGTAATCGACCGCCACGAGCTTTAAAAGGTTTGGTGCTGTCAGCTAAACGCTGTGTCGCTAATCGATGAACATTATGAATGCGCATAAAGTGATACCACTTAGAAATAAATTGCCAAATTGCAGATAAAAAAATGACCCAGTAACAAGTTCTATCTCCACCGTCGTGGGATAATACCTGTTACTGAGCCATTTACATATTTAGGTACGCGTCTAGCGTCACTTAATTATGGTGCTTACGATCTTCCAATTCAGATTTAGTCGCACGAACCTGACGCATAAAGAAGTTAGCCATAGATGCAGCAGCAGGTTTCTTTTCTGGTGCTGGCGCTTTTGACGTAATTACGCGTGGTTTCGGTGGCACTACTGGTGCAGCTGCAACAACAGGTTTTGCAACTTCCGGCTTAATAGCAGCAGGGGTTGCAGTTGCATGTACAGGACGAACCTGATTTGTCGCAAATTGTGACGATGCAACGTGTTGTCTCTGTTGTTGTGCTTGTTGCACTTGTTGCCCACCCACTTGTGGACGTGTTCTAATCACTTCTATCGAGTAAAGTTTACTTGAGATAGAGTTTGTAGACTGTGAGACTTGCTCACGACGTAAACGTTCACCTGTTGATTTGAATTCTTGGTATTGTACTGCTAACCAATTCTTCAAATGCATTAACATACCTGCTTCAACTAACTCTAGGCAAGTTCGGTTGTTATACTCAACCAGTTTCGTTTCTGAAAAATACGTCTTGGCTTCTGCTTCTGAGCCGATGCGTTCGACTAGTTCGAACCATGTTGATAAACCTAAAACTGTGTAATGACTCATTGTCTACCTTGCAGATAACCAGCTACATTTTAGTAGCTTTCTAGAAAAATTAGGAGCGGGATTCTATACCTTTGCCGCTGAGATTAAAAGCATATTTACGAAAAAAACTTAAAAATAATGTGATAACTCATAAATATGCAGTTTCAGCTCTATTTAGACTAGACTAAATTAATTTTTTAGTATTCGAAAAAACTAAAAAATAATAACATAATTTTTTAACCTAGTAGATGCCGATTAAGATTCTAGAATCGATTATATCAGACTCTTCTGATTTTCCTTGAGGTTTCGAATTGCCCCTGTGCTTATGACAGACTAAATTTTATTTATTAAAGGAAATGCTTAGAAACCAATACCGTCGAAAATTGGAACTTTAGATTACTCGATCATCCTTAACCAATTAGAGAAGCAAGGTAGACAGTATTATAACTCACCATCTACCTGTGCTTAACTCAAACATGGACTAAGATTTTGCTGTACAACCGTGCCACGTAATTTTACTTAGTAGCACTTTTCAAAATCGAATCAAAATTACGGATCCATGGGTAGTTCGTTTTCAGGCGAAGTGGTAAAATACTCATTGCAGCCTGCGCCTCAGTAAAGCTGGCAAAGTCACCGTAGTACAAGTTATACCAATCACGCTGAATATGTAGGCTCTTATTAAAAGAAAGTAATTTCCCAGTCAATCCTATTTCATTTTGATTCACATAAGAAACTAAGTAGCTTTCGTCATAAGCACCCATCAACTGAATTGTATAGTGAGCAGGATTACGCTGGGCTATCCAGCCAACATTATTAAGTGGTACTAACGGTTGTGTTACTGCTCCATTTTTATTTCCTGGGCCTTCAACTTGAAACTTCAAGTCATCCATATCCGTTTGAACTGATGTAAGAGTCGCTGTGAGATGACCTAGCTGAACAGTGCTCTTTTCTATCTGGGACTGTAATGCTAAGCGCTCTGCACTACGTCGTTCATCAATGGTTTCAGTCTTGGCTTCGAGTTCAGCAAATTTTGTCTTCACATCTGCAACATCACCTATTAATTCGCTACGAATTTCTGATTGCAGTGCCGTTTCAGTTTTAATTTCGGTCACTGAGTTATTAAGCGTCGATAACGATGATGTCAATTCGGACAATTCAATTTTTACAAACTCAGGGACAGCGGTAGGATTCAATTCAAGCAACGTTATCGCGGAGGCCAGAGTAATAGTCACCCCAATACCTACACCCGCAACAACTTTAAAGCCTTTTCGCGTATAGCGCTTCAAGCGACTCGCGTTCAACTCGATGCTATAGACTTTATCAGCCAGATCGTTAACCTGGCTTTTTAGTGATTCATGTTCTTCGGATAATATGACAAGTGATGTTTTCTGATCTTGATGCTGTGCTTTCAATCCTTCTATGTGGGCTTTGTTAGCTTGAATTTTTTGATAAGATTCTCGAGTGAGTGTTTGTAGTTCCTCGTCAGCATCATCAGCATGTTTTTCAAGCCGTTTTTGCATTGCCTCAAAAGCAGCTTGAACAGTGAGTAAACGCTTGAGCTGCTCGCTCTGTTCAATAATGGATTCATTCGCATCCTCAAATCCACCAGTTAGTGTATTCAGTTTAGTCTGTATACGCTGTTCTAGGGCATCTGATAACTTGACTTGTTCCAAAGTAGATTGACTTAAATTAGAACCGACGCTTTCAATCTTCTTATCAAGTTTAGCGTTGCGACTTCGTAATGAACGAATAGTTGAGCCCAAGTCGTCCTGAGCTTCAGAGAAATCTTTAGTTAGCGTTTCAAAATGGATTTCAAAATCACCCATTTTGCTATTAATATCCCTTGCAGAGAGTAATTTAGCATCCTGTTCTGGAAGCTCAATAATACGTGAATTATCTTGACTCGGAATTATAGGTTCTTCTATCGTTACGGATTCAGGATAATAGGCTTTTTTTTCAGCAGACATGGTAAACCTCCAACTGTGGAAAGTAAGTCATTTTATGAATATTTAATGTTCGACATGAAGGTAGGATCTCACCTACCTTCAATAAAGAAACTCGTAATCACACCCGAAGTACTTCAAAGTTTTGGCTACCAATACACCTTAGATTTACCCATTAACTGCTCAGGAATTTAAAATCTGAACCTTTTCTTCGTCGGCTTGTTACTCGTACCTCCGATTAACACTTGGCCACATCAATGCTAGGCCAATAAATTAGAATATTCATCCAACGTTCACTCCTATATATTACATCTCACAATCAAACATTTAGAATTGATGATTATTCTGAATAAGATTGCGGTCATTACCATCAAACATAGATTTACGACGCTTAATAACTTGCTCTCACGCTTCGCTTAGCTTAATCTCTGAATATCACCCTAGAGACATTCTTTACGGTGTTAAAAACAACTAGAAATGAAAATTAAACGTGATGTAAATTGTAATGCAAGTTTATGAACCAACTAAGCAGAACAAGAACAAAATAAACATCTAATTAGATAAAAATGAATAAGAACAAGGCGTAGTATGGATAACAATTCGAACAAAACAGCAACAGATCTGCCCACTTTTTACTGGCATGATTATGAGACTTTTGGCTTAAGTCCGTCACTGGATCGCCCTTCTCAATTTGCTGGTATTCGCACCGACATGGACTTTAATGTGATCGGCGAACCAGATATGTTTTACTGCCGCCAATCAGATGATTACCTTCCTTCGCCAGAAGCTGCCATGATTACTGGGATAACACCTCAAAAGACCCAAGCAGAAGGTGTAAGTGAAGCAGAGTTCAGTAAACGTATTGAAGCGCAATTCAGTCAAAAAAACACCTGTATCATTGGTTATAACAACATTCGCTTTGATGATGAAGTAACACGTAATATCTTCTACCGTAATTTCTACGACCCATACGCACACACCTGGAAAGATGGTAATTCGCGCTGGGATATTATTGACTTGATGCGCGCTTGTTATGCTCTGCGCCCTGAAGGTATTGTATGGCCAGAAAATGATGATGGTCTACCAAGTATGCGTCTTGAATTATTAACCGCCGCAAATGGCATTGAGCACGCTAATGCCCATGATGCTACTTCTGATGTATATGCAACTATCGCGATGGCGAAGCTAGTTAAAGAAAAACAACCTAAGCTGTTTGATTTCTTATTTAACCTACGTAGCAAACGTAAAGTTGAATCCTTGGTTGATATCATCAACATGACACCATTAGTGCATGTAAGCGGCATGTTTGGTGCAGATCGCGGATTCACAAGCTGGGTAGTGCCACTGGCTTGGCACCCAACCAACAACAACGCTGTGATTGTAGCTGACTTAGCCCAAGACATTACGCCATTATTAGAATTGAGCGCGGATGAACTGCGCGAACGTTTATATACGCCAAAGAAAGATCTCGGTGACTTAACCCCTATCCCGCTGAAACTTATTCATATCAACAAGTGTCCAGTACTCGCGCCAGCGAAAACTCTATTACCTGAAAACGCAGAACGTTTAGGGATTGATCGCAGCGCCTGCCTCGCAAACCTAAAACGTTTAAAAGAAAGCGCAACACTGCGTGAAAATGTTGTGGGTGTTTATCAAGTAGAACGTGAATATCCAAAATCAACCAATGTGGATGCAATGATCTACGATGGTTTCTTTAGTGCAGGTGATAAAGCAAACTTTGAAATACTACGTGAAACAGCACCAGAGCAACTTACAGGACTGCAACTGAAAGTCAGTGATTCGCGTTTTAATGAATTATTCTTCCGCTATCGAGCACGTAACTTCCCGCATTTATTATCAATGCCTGAGCAACAAAAATGGCTTGACCACTGCCGAACTGTGCTAGAAGACAGTGCCCCAGCCTATTTTGCACGTTTAGATGCATTAGCGATCGAAAACAGCCATGACGAGCGAAAAATGAAACTACTTCAACAGTTATACCTTTATGGTCAAAAAATAATTGGCGCATAACGGCTAACGAAAAAATTAAAATGAGCGTATTAAAAAGCCTGTTAGTGATCTTTCACTAGCAGGCTTTACGCTAACTAACCAAACTTAAACTGCTTATCTTAATTCTCAGATTAGAATAATTTTTTCAAACCTCTAAATATTTCATTCTTAATTTTATTCTTGTCTTCATCTGATCCAAGATACTTATCAATCAGTTTATCTTTTTCAAGTTCTATCACTTGTTTAGTAATATCACCAAAATCAAACTTGATACTTGGCGTTGCAAAGCTGCCTTTCACTTCAACAGGAAGACGTATATCACGTACAGCTTTCATTGTTGAACTTGATTGACCACCAATATTTTCAGCAAGCGAAGCACCAAAAGTAAAATCAAGCTTTTCACGCATCAGATCCGCATAACCGTTACCATCTACCTTGATCGCGGGTGAAGACAAATCGATTTTTGTCGATGTTAACTTACCCCCACTTAGTTTAAAGTTTGCAACCATCGCGCTGAAATCAGTCTGTTCACTTTGATCCGTATTATCGACAGGTTTTTTGCCAAACATAGCTATCGCTTTACGCACTTCTTGTGCCACATTAACCCCTAGCACAGCACCGTCAGAGAAGCTTGTATTAATCGACCCTTTCGTCGCGGACTTGAGTTTAGTCAGGGTTAACCCTTTACCGCTTAAACGCATGTCAACATCAACCAAACCAGTTAACAATTTTTTGCCTGCTGCGATCGTAATCAACTGCTCTGACTGTACTTTCTCTAACGTACTATTCAAATTAAATGTAGCGGGTTTCTTGTTACTGTCTAATAACGCTTTAACCATTAACTTACCTTCATAAAGATCTGACGATAATTTCGTTAACTGGAATATGCCGTCTTTTAACTTACTCTGTACCTTAACGTTATCCAAGACATACTCGCCTTGTTTAATTTGAGTAATCGTCAATGACCCTTTTTGATTCACACTTGATAATGCACTCAAGTCAGGTTCTACGTCTGCAGAGGAATTTTCCCCCTGCTTATCTGTCGAGGTCTGAGTGACGCTTTTACTTGTCGCTTTCGATGTATTCTTTTTATGTACAGGCTCAGTCTTAGGCAACCAATCATCAATAACAAGTCTATTCATGGCTAAGTTGTATTCAAGGCTCGGTTTTGAAAATACATCAATAGACAGATCGCCGGTAATATTAAGTTCATCAACGTCTAATTTAAGTCCTGCCAATTTCATTGTTTTATAAGCATTATCGTATGTCATGTCACCTTGCAATGAAATATTCATTTCTGGTCGCGGTAATAACTTACCCGTTAACGCGAGTTTATTATCAAGCTCCGATAATTTTATTTCATTAAATTGCTCATCAATCGTTAATATCATGCTTGTTTTTAGTTTAGCCGTTAAGTCATTGGTTCGGTAATTTGCAGCTAACGTAATCGCAACAGGCTTAGCAAAGGCAAACTCACCGACGGTTAAGCTACTGTCAGATAATTTATGGTAGGTACCATCTTGACGGTTATTCAATGATAATTGTGCGTTGGAGATATTCACCGATTTAATCACAAACTTATATTCGCTCTTCGCAATTTCACCTTCTGGTGTGACTTTAATCGCTTGAATATCGTCGTTTGATAATGGCTTTTCTGGTGGTGATAATGTGGCAAATAATTCATCCATGTTATTACGGCCATCGACTAATGTTTCGACATTAACGGTCAAACCATCCACTTCCACATTTGTTACCACTATCGTTTTGGTAAATAGTGACATCAGTTCGACAGCAACCTGTACGCTTTTAACTTCAGCTTGCTTTGAATCTGCATATTCATGCTTATTGAATAAAGTCACTTTTCCTAGCTCAAAACCAATTTGTGGATAGAAAGTTAAATTTAAATTACCTTCAATTGTGACGTCTTGTTTAGTGAACTGCTTTGCTTGCGTTATTAAGTTATCTTTAATTAGCTCCTCATTAACTAAAAACTTAATTGCAATAAATCCCACGACGATAATAATCGCAATGAGCCCACTAATACCAAGGAGTACTTTTTTCATCCTGAAACCACCTTATAGAAATATATCTTAATCAACTAAGACAACACATAGAAGATTATGTTTACACTATCGACTCTAAGAATATCATGTAATTACCAGAAAGGCAGAAAGATACCCAATAAAAGCCCGAGCCGACATAAAAGGTAAGCAAAGTGCATTTAGATTATAGAAGATAACTCATATATTCAGTGATACGAAAAATCAGCTTAAAAAAGGAACATAAAATCAACTTAGTTATTTACACATTATTCACAAATACAGACAAAACACGAAAATATAATCACGTTTACTGCATATCTATTAAATATCGATATATAAAACTAGAAAAATCACACTAATCAATACAATCGGCCTACATTAAAATCTATTTATGTGACATGAAACACCTAAAGTAACATAAAAGATTTTATTTTCATGACACCCGACACATGGTGTTAATAATATGTTTCTCGCATGTATGTTCGCAGTTACTATCTCCAGCAATTAAGTTTACGGCAGTTAAAAACACCGAATCTTAAAAAAATGGAAGATGGAATACTTAGTGACAATACTGTTATATCGATCTGGTAATCAGTAATTAGTCCTATAAAAGGGAACAATTCAATGAAAGATAATAATATTTACGCGGAATCACCGCGTAATCTAAATAAAACAAACACAGATGCTCAGAAACACACAGGTAATAAATCATTATTACGATTTTTACTGCCTTCATTAATCGGCTTATTTTTATTTATGACCCCGGTGACTTATGAAGGTGACATGACAATTCCAGTCGCGTTGTTAGCAAAAGTACTCATGGCAGCACTCGACGGTTATTTGCTTCATATCATTACCGTCATCATTTCATTTATGGCGCTGGCATCAACATTAGCGGTTTTACTTAAGCCTAAGTTTATTACTCAGAGTAAATTCCTCCATGAGTTATTCATGCCGACACCACTCTGGCTAGCCGTTCGAATTATCAGTTGTGCATTTACTATCGCGACTGTATTTCAGATTGGTCCAGAATATATCTGGAATGCAAATACCGGTGGCCTTGTGCTTAATGACTTGCTGCCGACTCTATTTGCAGTATTCATCTTTGCAGGCCTGCTACTGCCTTTATTGCTTAACTTTGGGTTACTAGAGCTGTGTGGTTCGCTATGTACAAAGATTATGCGTCCAATTTTCAATCTACCAGGTCGCTCAGCGGTTGACTGTATCGCCTCTTGGTTAGGTGATGGTAGCGTTGGTATTTTATTGACCGATAAACAGTATCAAGAAAAATTCTATACTCAGCGTGAAGCGGCCGTTATTGGCACCACATTCTCGGCTGTATCGATAACATTCAGCCTTGTTGTTATCGCACAAGTGAATTTAGAGCAATACTTCTTACCTTATTACTTAGCAATTACATTATCGGGCATTGTAGCTGCGATCATCGTACCTAAATTACCCCCGTTATGCTGGAAGAAAGACATCTATATCGATGGAACTAAAAAGACCCATGATTTAGAGTCAATTCCTACTGACCATAATGTTTTCTCATGGGGTATTAACCAAGCAATTGAGCGCGCATCAAAAGTAACCTCGTACCAAGCTGTATTTATCGAAGGTCTAAAAAATGCGGTACATATGGTGTTTGGTATTTTACCGGTAGTGATGGCAATAGGTACAATTGGTTTGTTAATCGCAGAATACACCTCTCTATTTGCGATTCTTGGTAAACCATTTATGTATTATCTTCAATTCATGAACGTACCAGAAGCGGCACAAGCATCTGAATCGTTAGTGGTTGGTTTTGCCGATATGTTTGTACCAAGTATTCTTGCTACTTCTCTCGAAAATGACATGACTCGTTTCATCATTGCGGGTGTATCGGTATCGCAACTTATCTATATGTCAGAAGTAGGTGCATTACTGTTAGGCAGTAAAATCCCGGTTAACATCGTCGATTTATTTGTTATCTTCGTACTACGTACAATCATAACACTGCCGATTATCACCGGCGTTGCACATCTTATCTTCTAATGACGATAAGCTAATAAAACAAAACGAATTATAAAACAAAAAATGCCCATCACTTTAACGGTGATGGGCATTTTTATATTTGAATTAAGTGATGTATCAAGAACTTATATATCCAAGCTACTCATTATATTACTGAGTAACCATTATGCACTTTGGTTGTCATTATCATCTTGGTTAATACGACTTGAATCAGCACCATGCTGGTTTTTATACTTGGCATCTTTACGTTGATTGTAAGGACGTGCAGCAGGCGCGGTCAGTGTTTCAAAGTTTAACGCTGCAATAGTCATTTTCGGACGTAGTGCTAGCGGCAACTTACCACTGTTATAAAATTCAAGTACGATACGACCAGACCAGCCTGGATCAATACGGTGTGCCGTTACATGTACCATAAGACCAAGACGCGCTAATGATGACCGTCCATCTAACCAACCCACAATATCAGCTGGTAACGTTACTTTTTCAAACGTCACAGATAAAGCAAATTCACCGGGATGTAAAATAAAGGCTTCACCGTCAGGAACAACGATTTCATCACTCATTACTTTATCAAGTTGGGTAGCAACTTCTTCTTTTGGACCACTCAAGTCAATATAAGGCGCATTATGTGCCTGAAAGACTCTAAATTCATGACCTAAAGTAACATCAACGCTTACGCCACTAATTTTACTTTGCTCAGGCCTTGGCTCTATCGAAATTCGACCATCATCTAAGTATTTTTCAATATCTGTATCACACAGGCGCATGTTTTCTCTCTTTAATAAGTGCAGTGTTATACCAATTGCATTAAATAAGTGATCAATTATTTCGCTGGGAAAATTGACAATAACAAGGCGTTAATTACCGTAACTAGTTATTCTAATTACAAAATTAACAACTCTGTTAGAGTCTGTTTTACCAGAAAGAGTGATCATCTATTTATTGTGGTTGGTATTAATTATAGTGCTTTTCGCGTTGATACTAAGACATTTAGTTGTTTAATAACTGGCAAATTTTTGCTTTTAATGTATCAATCGCGAAGCGGTTTTTACCACCACGCGGTACAATAAGATCCGCATATTGTTTTGATGGTTCAATGAACTGTAAGAACATTGGACGAACCGTGTCATTGTATTGTTCAATTACCGATTCCATTGTTCTGCCACGTTCAGCAACATCACGCTGTAAACGACGGATAAAACAAATGTCTAACGGTGTTTCCATAAATACACTTGCGTGAATTATGTTACGGATATTTGGATCTGTCAGTAACAAAATACCTTCTAAGATGATCACTTTCTTGGGTGTCAATTTAGTTGCTTCAGCCATACGCGTATGTTCTGTATAGCTATACGTAGGTATTTCTACTGCCTTGCCGTCACTTAAACCCTGTAAATGACTGCACAATAACTTATGATCCATCGCTTGTGGATGGTCATAATTTGTTTTAACTCGCTCTTCCATCTCGAGGTGACTTTGATCACGGTAATAACAATCTTCGGTAATGACTGCAATTTGTGATTCACCAAATTCAGCAACAAGCTCATTATAGATTGTTGACGAAAGTAAGCTTTTACCAGATGCAGAAGCACCTGCGATTGCGATGATCACACAAGAGTTAGATGTATTATTCATTTATAAAATGATCCGTTAGGGTTTAAGACTTCGTTATTATAGAAATTTATAGTCTGTCATTCTAGAGTAAACCGAAAAATACCTATATTAAGTTATAATTAATCTACATTAAGTCACAATATACCCATATTAAGTTAACCTAATTGGGATTTCTGTTGATATTGTGTGCGTTTGAAAAAACATTTTACTAACAATATCATTTGCTAACTGCGCATAAATTGCTGAAAATGCAGAATCAGGTCGTGCCGCAACCGTTGGGGTACCCGCATCAATATCCGCACGCAGGTCAATATGTAACGGTAATTGAGCAACACATTCAGTGTCAAAACGAGCCGCCATTTTAACCACACCACCCGTACCAAAAATAGCTTCTTCGTGACCGCAGTTGCTGCAGATATGCGTACTCATGTTTTCGACAACACCCAATACCGGTACTTTTACTTGTCTAAACATGCTAATGCCTTTAGCTGCGTCAGCAAGTGCAACATCTTGTGGGGTTGATACGATTAACGCACCTGTTACTGGTATGTTTTGACTCAGTGTTAATTGAATATCACCCGTGCCCGGCGGCATATCGATAAATAGATAATCCAGTTCACCCCAATGGGTTTCACTTAACAACTGCATTAATGCTTTACTCGCCATTGGTCCACGCCAGATCATCGCTTGATCATGTAACGCAATAAACCCAATACTGTTAACCGCTAATCCATGTGCGTCAATAGCTTTCATGCTGTTACCATCGTACTGCTCTGGGCGAGAATCACTCACACCAAGCATTAATGGTATTGAAGGCCCGTAAATATCTGCATCCATGATGCCAACTTTCGCACCCATTTTAGCCAATGCGAGTGCTGTATTAACGGTTGTCGTTGATTTACCGACGCCACCTTTACCAGACGCAACCGCAATTACATTCTTCACTCCATGAATCGCAGGCGCGTCATTACAACGAGCTAAAGTCGCAATGTCTAACTTTATAATCCATTGAACGCTTTCTACGCCCCTCATTAGTGCTACTTTTGGTTCTAATTTAGTTTTAACTTCGTGTTCAAAATCCAACGATGGAAACGGCAAACGTATCTGAATCTCAACACAACCATCCTTGTTGCTAATCGTTTCTAATACATTACTGTCGCCAATATTTTTTAACCAACTTTTAGGTTGAAAAATACCAACGAGCTGAGTGATCTTTGCAATATCCATAACCGCCTCTTTATTTGAGCTTGTAAGTGTTTAGCTTTTAAGCATTTATACTTTATTAATCTACTATATCAATGATAAAGCAAAGAATCACAAATAAATACGCTAAAAATCGCAGGGTTTTTAGTCTAACATCTATGCTTTATAGGTCGTATCAGGTAACATCGGATAACTTTATTTTTCACCACAAGATGAATCAGATTTTTATGACATCAGAACGCAAAATCTTAGTAACAAGCGCATTACCCTATGCCAATGGCCCTATTCACTTAGGCCATATGCTTGAGTATATCCAGACTGACATCTGGGTTCGTTTCCAAAAGCAACGTGGTCACACATGTACATATGTATGTGCAGATGACGCCCACGGCACACCAATCATGCTTAAAGCGCAAGAGCGCGGCATTACGCCGGAAGCAATGATCGCGCAGACTAAAATTGAGCATATGGCTGATTTTGCTGATTTCAATGTTGGTTTTGATAACTATCATTCAACTCACAGTGATGAAAACCGTGAACTTGCAAGTATGATCTACACGCGTCTACGCGACAATGGTCATATCAAAACACGTGTAATTTCACAGCTATTCGATCCTGAAAAACAAATGTTCTTACCAGACCGTTTTGTTAAAGGCATTTGCCCAGAATGTAAGAGTGAAGATCAAAATGGTGATAACTGCGACAACTGTGGCGCAACGTATTCTCCAACGGATTTAATCTCTCCAAAATCAGTTGTTTCTGGTGCAGAACCAATTCTTAAAGATTCAGAGCATTATTTCTTCGATCTACCTGCATTTGGCGACATGTTACAAACATGGACACGCTCAGGTACATTACAAGATGAAATCGCGAATAAACTTGCAGAATGGTTTGAAGCTGGCCTACAACAGTGGGATATCAGCCGTGATGCACCTTACTTTGGTTTCGAAATTCCTGATGCACCAGGTAAATTCTTCTATGTTTGGTTAGATGCACCAATCGGTTACATGGGTAGTTTCAAAAATCTTTGTGATCGTCGTGACGACCTTGATTTTGATGAATACTTCAAAAAAGACTCAACGACTGAGCTTTATCACTTCATTGGTAAAGACATCGTTAACTTCCACAGCCTATTCTGGCCTGCAATGCTTGAAGGCACGGGTTTCCGTAAGCCAACTGGTGTATTTGCACACGGTTTTGTTACTGTAAACGGTAAGAAAATGTCTAAATCACGCGGTACATTTATTATGGCGCGTACTTACCTAGACAACCTAAACCCAGAATACCTACGTTATTACTACGCAGCAAAACTAAGCAACAAGATTGTTGATTTAGATTTAAATCTAGAAGATTTTGCACAGCGCGTAAACTCTGACGTTGTAGGTAAAGTAGTAAACCTTGCAAGTCGTACAGCTGGGTTCATCTACAAACGTTTTGATGCAAAACTAGCAAGCGAAATTTCAGAACCTGAATTATTAGCTGAATTCGTTGCTGCTGGCGATACTATTGCTCAATATTACGAAACACGTGATTTTAGCAAAGCGATTAAAGAAATCATGGCACTTGCTGATAAAGCAAATGCATACATTGCAGATAAAGCACCGTGGCAACTTATTAAGCAAGAAGGCTGTGAAGCAGAAGCGCACCTTGTTTGTACTATGGGCATCAACTTATTCCGTATCTTATCGGTTTATTTGAAACCTGTGCTACCAGAAATGGTTGCTGAAGTTGAAAAATTCTTAAACGATGATTTCAATTGGGATAGCTACAAAACAGTATTAACAGACCACGAAATCAACAAGTTCAAACCGTTAATGCAACGTGTTGAAATGGACAAAGTTGAAACGATGGTTGAAGCATCTAAACAAAACTTAGTGGTTACTGAAGAAGAGAAAGAAGAAAAAGTTGTTGTTGAAGAAACACCGCTTGATCTTGCTTCTGATAAGCACCTTAAAGATGAGCCAATTGATGAAATGATCGCATTTGATGATTTTGCAAAAGTTGACTTACGTATTGCTAAAATTGTAAAAGCTGAACATGTTGAAGGCGCTAAGAAATTACTTAAGCTAACCTTAGATGTAGGCGGCGAAACGCGTCAAGTATTTGCTGGTATCAAATCAGCTTACGAACCAGAGCAACTTGAAGGTCGCTTAACGGTTATGGTTGCTAACTTAGCACCGCGTAAGATGAAGTTTGGTATGTCAGAAGGTATGGTACTTGCCGCAGGCCCTGGCGGCAGCGATATTTTCGTACTAAACCCGGATGAAGGTTCTGAACCTGGCATGCGCGTAATGTAAGACGGTTTAGTCATAAAAATAGTGTTTCATCGCTATTATTATTACTCACTTTAAAGGGACTCACACTGAGTCCCTTTTTATCTATTTACTATAGAAGAATAAGAGATTTAAATGACAGCTCAAATTATCCTTGCTAAAGGCAAAGAAAAAGCACTTAAACGTAGACACCCGTGGATTTTCTCTGGCGCAGTTTCAAAAGTAAAAGGCGAAACAGCAGCTGGTGACACAGTTGATATCATGAGTGCGGGTGGTGAATGGCTAGCATCTGGCAGCTACTCTCCAGAATCTCAAATTCGTGTACGAGTGTGGCATTACGACCGTGGCGTAGAAATCGATCAAGCATTCTTTGAAAAGCGCATCAAACAAGCACAATCACTACGTGATGAATTAATCGAAGAAAAAGGTCTAACTGGCTACCGTTTAATCGCAGCTGAATCTGATAGCCTGCCAGGTATAACGATCGATCGTTATAACGATTTCTTGGTATGTCAGTTATTATCAGCGGGTGCAGATTTTCACCGTAACACACTTGTTGCAGCATTAAGTGTTCTTTACCCAGAATGCAGCATCTACGAACGTTCAGATGTAGCCGTGCGTAAAAAAGAAGGCTTAGAACTTGTACAAGGTGTTCTTAAAGGTGAAGAGCCACCAGAAGTAGTTGTCATCGAAGAAAATGGCGTTAAAATTGAGGTCGATATTAAAGGTGGCCACAAAACTGGTTTCTACCTTGATCAACGTGATAACCGTCAAGCTGCTGCAAAATATGCAAAAGGCAAAGACGTACTTAACTGCTTCTCTTACACAGGTGGTTTTGGTGTTTACGCACTACAAGCTGGCGCAAAATCAATCACTAATGTTGATTTATCGCAACCTGCGCTGGACATTGCAAAACGCAATATGGAACACAACGAGTTAGATCTTTCAAAAGCAGAATTCGAACGTGCTGACGTATTCAAACTACTACGTAGATACCGTGAAGAAGGCCGTACATTTGATACCATTATTCTTGACCCACCTAAATTTGCAGAAAACAAAGCGCAAATGAAAGGTGCTTGTCGTGGTTATAAAGACATCAACTTTGTGGCAATGCAAGTACTTAAGCCAGGTGGCACGCTGTTAACATTCTCATGTTCAGGTCTTATGGAAGATGGTTTATTCCAGAAAATTGTTGCGGATGCAGCACTGGATGCTGGTCGAGATGCTTATATCATTGAGCGTTTATCACAAGCAGGTGATCACCCAACGGCTAGCTTCTATCCAGAAGGTTATTATCTAAACGGTTTAGTACTAAAAGTTTTATAATTTAGAGCTTTAACCTTGTAATAAATTGGATTTAGTTGCAAAGTGGCACACAGATAGAATTTAATTCTCTATTCAGTGCCACTTTTTAATAAGGCCAATTTTTATGAAAAACAATCTTCAAACAGCACTTTCTAGTTTACCTAAATCACTTCAAAGCCATATTCTACCTATAATCTCTAAACCTGATTTTAAAGGTGTCATTAGCGCTGACGATGTCGACTTATTACAACTGCACTCCGCACTTGAAACGCCTGAATTATTATTCAGTTTATTGCCCCTCGCTGCAGCCTATTCTGTTGCACCGATCTCTGAGTTTAATGTCGGCGCAATTGCACGAGCAGGAGCTGGTAATCTCTATTTCGGTGCTAACTATGAATTTACGAATCAAGCATTATTCAACAGTGTTCATGCTGAACAAGCCGCTATCAATAATGTATTTAGTCACCATGAAACAGAAATTTTAGATATTACAATTACCGCAAGCCCCTGTGGTCACTGCCGCCAGTTTATGAATGAATTAAGCTGCGCAAACAAATTGATTGTGAACCTTGAAGCCAGCGGTAGCAAACCACTGTCAGTCCTATTACCCGATTCATTTGGCCCAAGTGACTTAGGTGTAACCTCTCCCCTTCTTACTGCAGAAGCGGTATCACTTTCATTTAATAGCAACTCAGCAGTTAATGATAGTCATTCAACGCTTGCTAATGTGGCTCTACAGGCCGCAAATACGAGCTATGCACCTTACAGCCATTGCCATGCAGGCATTGCATTAAAAACGACGAATGGGACAGTGATTAGTGGCCGTTATATTGAAAATGCGGCATTTAATCCATCTTTATCGCCACTGCAATCAGTATTAATTAATTTGAATTTAGCGGGATATGAATTGGCAGATATAGAAGCGATGATATTAGTTGAAGAAATAGGGACTAAGATGAGTCATGCACAAGCAACACAAGTGTTAGTATCTGAACTAGGTGTTGTGAATTATCAATCTTTATTCGCAAACTAAACAATAAACGAAAACATCAACTATCCAAGTGATACTTGATGTTTTCGTTATTACATACTTAAAGTAGAATATTAAAGAACACCCAACTCACGCAATCTTTCAGTTAAATACTCATCTGCAGTATAACGGTCTGATAATACAACCTCTGCATTAGGATGTAAAAATAGCGGTAACGAAACGCGCGCTTTAGTCATATCAGCGCCTTCAGGGTTAATCACGCGGTGCGTTGTTGATGGGAAGTAACCACCAGATGCTTCTTGCAGCATATCACCAATGTTAATTATAATGTTACCAAAATCACTTGGTACATCTAACCATGTACCATCTTGTTTCAGTACTTGTAAACCTGGCTCATTAGCAGCAGGTAACACAGTTAGCATGTTAATGTCTTCATGCGCGGCAGCACGAATAGCACCAACTTCTTCATTACCTGTCATTGGAGGATAATGTAATACACGTAGTAATGTACGTGTACTTTCTTCAACCATCTTTGACAATGGCATGCTGTATTTTGCAGATACTTCAGCTGGTGAAAATTTTTCAACCCAGTCAAGTAGCTCAGCAGCAAGTGCATTTGCTTGCTCGTAATACGCTAGAATATTTTCTTTTAATGACTCAGGAATACGACCCCAAGTATATACATGGAAATACTCTTTAATATCTTTAACACTGTGGCCTTTTGCTGTTTCAGAAACCGTTGCAGGAAAAAAACCATCTTGCGTTTCAGGTTTAAACAAAAAATCGTGCTTTTCTTCAGTTTCAAAGAATGCTTGCCATTCAGTGTAAATAGCTTGGACTAATGCCGGATTAATAGGGTGATTAGTTAATACACCAAAGCCTGTTTCACGAAGTGATTTTACAAACGCTTCGCCGCAGTTCTCTGCATGGTAATCAATTGCTGCTAATGCCATTTTATATACTTCTCTGTCTAATATTGCTGGAGATAATAAAATTCATTAAACATAATGTCTACTGTTATAAAACAATTTTGCCACACAAATAGCCAACAACCATCATACGTAATTACTGGCGCTCACAAACAATACAATATAGTTTTGAATGAAAGGTAATATAAAAAAGGGCTACATAAATGTAGCCCTTTTAGTGGTTATTACTATGATAATGATTTATTTAATACTATTGAGTTAAACCATTTAAATAAGTAATAGTCGCTGCCAAATCTTCTAATGTTTTATGTGCACCCGAATTAACTAAGTACTTACCTTTGACTAAGAAAACAGGTACAGATGCGATATTAGCGTTAGTCACAATTTCTTCTGCTTTAACCATTTTCTGATATACAGCTTCATGTTCAGCTTCGCTGAAATCGATTGGGCTCTTCATATTGTATTTTTCAAATATTGCAATCATCTGTGCTTTTTTTTGTGCTGGCGTTATTACTTCTGCAGCTTCTTTTTTAACGTCTTCTCCACCATGCCCATGATCATCACTACCGTTTTGTGTGTAGGCAAATAGTTCTGCCATCATCTCTGAACTCGGTTTACCACCATTTTGATTTGCTGCTGCATAATAAACATAAGCCGAACGTTGTGCACTTTCATTAAATGTTACATGGGTTTTAGCTATATCTACTTTAGCCATACCTTCAATTGTAGGAATCAATGATTCCATATTCCGGCAATTTCCACATGCAAGAGAGAATATTTCTACAACATCAGGTATATCAGACATTGCTGTTGAAATGATTGAATATTCTTTTCCTTCTTTAGGGCCATTATCTTCGCTGCAACCAGCAAGGGCAAAAAAAGAAACAAAAACGAATAATAACGGCTTAAAGATAGATTTCATAATAAATAGAGGACCATAAGTTGGAAAGCTCGAGAGAATATAATGTATTGTATTGTCGATAGTGTCGAATAATATTACCTTGGTTTACTTTCACCATGATATAGATCAATTAAGTCGCGCCATAACAACTATCATCGAATTTTCATTCAAATATTGAAATCTAAAACACCAAGATAAATAAGCTCATAACACTACTACCTACTAATTTCCTAGTCATTAAGCAATGAAAATAACTACAATCACAAAATTAATAGGTAGCTGGCCACAATTAAAGTGATCTAGATGCAGATTATAATATAAAGAAATATACAATAAAGAACCATATGGATATTATCCTGCGGGCGATGCCGACAGGTACCGAATCTACCACTCTCGACTTCTACTATCAATTAATACCGTTATGTAAGGATTAAGTTAACGTGAATTTTTTATCCAGTTTTAAAGGCCGTATCATTACAGTAGTAATATTACTCGTTATTTCCTCACTCGTGATATCGAGTTTTATTTCTTACCGACAATTATCTACTTCTATCGTAGGCAATATTGATAAATATTCGCAACTACAAGTCGATAGTACTGCCAATAAAATTAATAGTTGGTTTCAAAATATCAAAAAAGGTTTAGCTGCAACAGCGCCTGATTTTGCAATCCCTCGTGATGATGAACAATTATTACTCATGGTGAAACAAGTATTTCTCGCTACCGACGCAAATGATATTTTGGCTGCTTATGAAGACGGTAAAGCAATTACAGCGATAGACGGCAAGCTAAGTTTAGAAAGCTATGATCCACGTACTCGCGACTGGTATAAAGACGCAAAACAAAAAGGCTCAACAATCATTACCGGTATTTACAGTGATGCTACAACGGGCGGATTAATGATAAGTATTGCTGAACCCTTCTATTATAATGGTCAATTTTCAGGGGCATTATTAGCTGATATTCGCTTAGAAACAGTAAGTAACTTTATTAAAAATTCATCATTTGCAGATACCACGCTTAATTTATATGACATGACAGGCATGACCATCGCGTCAACAGATGATAGTCAAATCGTAGGTAAGCCGATGGACTCAGCTAATGCTACATTGACACGACTTAAAGACATGATCTCAAGTAACGAAGAAGGTACTTTCGAATTTAGCCAAGATAAGAAAACAACGCTTGCGTATTTCACAACATTAAACCTTAATGATACTATTTCTTGGAAAGTAGCTATCACAGTAGACAAATCTTCTCACTTTATCGAGATTGAAGAGGGTTTAAACAGCGCACTTATCACTGGATTCATCCTCGTGATTATGGCATCTATTATTAGCTTATTATCCTTAAACCGTTTATATCGCCCTATCCTCACACTAAAAGAAACAATTGTAGATCTTGCTAATGGCAATGCTGATTTAACCCGCCGTATCGATGTTCAAAGCAATGATGACTTAGGCCAGATTGCAGACGCAGTGAATAAATTCACGCTTAATTTACAAAGCATGATGTTAGACATATCACAATCAACAACCTATATCTCAGACGGTATTGAAGCACTTCGTTCGCAGACAGTACACAATAATAATGTATTACTAGAGCATGCAGCTGAAACAGAACAGATTGTTGTTGCTATTACAGAGATGAGTTCTACAGCAGATAGCGTTGCTCAAAGTGCTGCGCAATCGGCTACCTTCACACAAAAATCAACGGATGAAGCTAAACGTTCTAAAGAAGTGGTTAAAGGTGCGGTATTTGGCGTTGCAGAACTCGTTACAGAAGTGGATAAGATGGCATTGAACATTCAAACCATGAACGAAGATACCAATAAAATTAATTCAGTATTAAGCGTCATTGGAGAAATTGCAGACCAAACGAATTTACTCGCATTAAACGCCGCAATTGAAGCTGCTCGAGCAGGTGATCAAGGTCGTGGATTCGCCGTCGTCGCAGATGAAGTGCGAACGTTAGCAGCCAGAACACAACAGAGTACTTCTGAAATTAACGATATGCTAACCCGATTACGTAGCGGTGCAGACTCTGTTGTGCAAGCAATGAAAACCACAAAAACGAGCTGCGAACAAACAGCAGAAACAACTGAAAGTGTTAATGAAAGCCTAGATTCAATGACAGAATCAGTACTTCAAATAAACGATCTTGGCATTCAAATAGCCACAGCGGCAGAAGAACAAAGTTCAGTAACTGAAGAAATTAATCGTAACATGACCACGATTCAGCATATGGTACAGCAATTAACAACTAACAGTGAAAAGACACTCAGTAGCACCCATAACTTAGCAAGTAGCAATGCACAGCTAATGGGTATTGTTAGCCAATTCAAACTTAAATAGTATAAGTAATGCGTTGAACCTTATTCAACTTTGGAACAACGCATTAATTCATTGTTAACGCCCGCTAAAACCTCACAAATATAACCACTCTAAGTCCCTCAAGACTCAATCCAACCCAGCATATGCATTAATACTTAATGATTAGAGACACTAAAATTTAGTGACCAAGATCAACTATTGAGCATTAAAAATGCGATGTCTATTTCCCCTGCCGATAAGCTAATAACAATGTAATTACGATAGTGTTGTCGCGTTATTATGCGTATTAACACTCCCGATACTAATGATTATAAGGATGTACCCACGTGAATTTCTTATCAAGTTTTAAAGGCCGGATAATTACAGTAATTTTGTTACTGCTTATTACAACGCTAGCAATATCAAACTTTCTTTCGTATCGCCAACTCTCTTCGTTAATGAAAGAGAATATCGATAATTACTCAACTCTGAAAGTCAGCAGTACCTCTGAAAAAGTAAATGTTTGGTTTCAAACAATTAAGGATGGTTTGATTGGTACCGCCCCCGATTTTTCTTTACCACGTGATGATGACCAGATTAATTTGATGGTGCAGCAAATTAATGCTTCAACGAAAGCAACGGATATCCTAGTCGGTTTTGAAGATGGGCGATCTTATAGCGCGACTAGCGGCAGACATGATGCATCTGAATACGACCCTCGCGCACGAGGTTGGTATGAAGAGGCAAAACGTAAAGGCACAACGATTATTACACCTATGTACAAAGATGCATTTACAAAGAATTTATTAGTCAGTATTGCCGAACCATTTTACAGTAATGGTCAGCTACAAGGTGTACTACTTGCCGATATAGAACTTAATGTCTTAGAAGACATAGTTAAAGCATCTGCGTTTGATCATGCAACCACCAGTTTATTCGATGAAGTCGGTACTACGATTGCGTCTACGGATAAAATCGAAAACTCAGGTGAATCAAAGCTTGCTGATAACACTGCACTTACCCAATTACAGCAGCAAATGCTCGCAGAACAAAAAGGTAAACTAACTCATTCGGTTAATGGTAAAGAAAAAATTAGCTATTTTGAATCAGTTAAACTCGATAACCAATTAAGTTGGCATATATTAGTCACTCTGGACAAAGAAGCGCACCACGCCATCATTTCAGACAGCTTAGAAGATTCGCTTATCACTGCGATTATAATGACGCTTATTGTGACTTTGTTAATATTCATTTGTCTGAATAAACTCTATCAACCAATCATCGCACTAAAATCGACGGTTCAAGACCTGGCGCAAGGTAATGGTGATTTAACCCAGCGACTTGAAGTAACAAGTAAAGATGATTTAGGGCAGATTGCTGAAGCGGTAAATACCTTTATTGCTAATCTCCAAACAATCATGTTAGAAATATCGCAATCAACAACACATATTTCTAGCGGTATTGAGCAACTTAGATCCCATACAGAACACAATAATGCTGTATTAATTGACCACGCAAGTGAAACCGATCAGGTCGTTGTCGCAGTAACAGAAATGAGTTCGACCGCTGACAGTGTGGCTCAAAGTGCTGCGCAAAGTGCAACCTTCACACAAAAATCAACCGATGAGGCACACCAATCTAAAACGGTCGTTCAAGGTGCAGTAAACGGGGTTGCAGACTTAGTAAATGAAGTTGAAGCAATGGCGTTAAACATTCAAACTATGAATGAAGATACTCACAAAATTAGCTCAGTATTAAGTGTGATTGGTGAAATTGCAGATCAAACTAACCTACTCGCGCTTAATGCAGCGATTGAAGCGGCGCGTGCAGGTGAACAAGGTCGAGGCTTCGCAGTGGTTGCAGATGAAGTTAGAACGCTAGCGGCAAGAACCCAGCAAAGTACCTCAGAGATTAATGAGATGCTAACTCGCTTACGCAATGGTGCTGATACCGTTGTAAAAGCCATGGACACAACAAAATTGAGTTGTCAGCAAACCGCAGATACAACAGCAAGTGTGAATGTAAGTCTTGATTCTATGACAAATTCAGTGATGCAAATTAATGATCTCGGTATTCAAATTGCGACAGCTGCAGAAGAACAAAGCTCAGTAACAGAAGAGATTAACCGTAATATGACTATGATTCAAAATATGGTTTCTCAGTTAACCCAAAATGGTGAAAAAACCATGGACAGTACGCATACTCTAGCAAGCTCGAATGATCAACTTGTTGCCATTGTTGGACAGTTCAAGCTGCAATAATTTAAAAGGAAGAAATCAACCGTAACATGACGATGATCCAAAACATGGGCGACACACGTAATCTAGCTAATTGTAATGAACAATTATTGGCTATTGTAGGTCAATTCAAACTAAAGTAATCACAAGATAAAATATTAAACGTTGTGGTATTTCATAGCCACAACGTTTTCAATATCATCATAATCAAGAACTTCCCACCAAACTAACATTGCATAATCTTACAAAACCCTACCGAAACCCTCATGTGAATGATAAGATGTTCAAAAAACTGCCATAATCTGAATATATATTGGCAAATCAGCTGTATAGCAAAACTTTTAACTATTAAAGGGTATTGATTCACGTGGATTTTCTATCAAGTTTTAAAGGGCGAATAATATCTGTCATTATTCTGCTCTTAATAATCACCTTAACTATTTCTAACTTATTTTCTTATCGCCAGCTATCTTCTTCAATGTCGAGTAATATCAACGATTACTCTATATTAAAAGTGGATACCACATCGGCAAAGATTAATACGTGGTTTCAAACCATTAAAGAAGGTTTAATTGCGACTGCACCCGATTTTTCGCAAGTTCGTGATGACGAGCAATTACACCTTATGGTTCGACAAATCACCGCAGCCACCAAAGCCAGTGACATCGTGGTTGGTTTTGCTGATGGTCGCTCTTATGGCGCTGCAAGTGGTAAGCGAGATTTAGCAAGTTACGATCCTCGTACTCGTGACTGGTATACTCTAGCACAACAAAAACGTACCACGATCGTGACAGCTATGTATAAGGATGCACTAACCAAGCAATTGCTTATCAGTATTGCTTCACCGTTTTATAAAAATGGTCAACTTGAAGGTGTACTGCTTGCAGACATCGAGCTAGGTGTTTTGAATGATATGGTTCGAGCGTCAGCATTTGCCAATGCAGTGACAAGCTTGCATGATAGCCAAGGTACCACAATCGCATCCACAGAGCAGATCCGTAACCCAGGACAAACCAAGCTAGCGGATGAAATGGGTTATGCGCAACTACAACAAGAAATGCTCAGTAAAGATGAAGGTGTAATAAACTTCACTGTTAATGGTGCTGATAAAGTAAGCTACTTTGAAACCATCAAGCTAGATGACTCGATGAGCTGGCATTTACTCATCACTATTGATCAGTCTGCTCACTATGCAACAGTACAAGAGCTATTAAAAGACAGCGTATTCAGTGCCCTGCTACTTATTATAGTTGCATCCGCTATCGTATATGCCGCACTTAATCGATTATACCGCCCAATTCTGGCATTAAAATCAACAGTTCAAGACCTTGCTCAAGGTAATGCAGATTTAACACAACGCTTAGCTGTAAACAGTAATGATGATTTAGGCCAGATAGCTGAAGCAGTAAATCGATTCGTAATCAACTTACAAGATATGATGTTAGAGATATCACAGTCGACAGATCATATTTCATCAGGCATTGAGCAATTAAGATCGCAAACTGAACACAACAACACGGTATTAATCGATCATGCAAGTGAAACAGACCAAGTTGTTGTCGCAGTAACAGAAATGAGTTCAACCGCAGACAGTGTTGCTCAAAATGCGGCACAATCAGCAACCTTTACCCAGCAATCAGCAGACGAAGCGCATAAATCAAAAGCGGTTGTAGAAGGTGCTGTACACGGTGTTGCAGACTTAGTGAATGAAGTTGAAGCGATGGCGCTTAATATTCAAACAATGAATGAAGACACCCATAAAATCAGCACTGTATTAAGTGTGATTGGTGAGATTGCCGACCAAACTAACTTACTTGCACTGAATGCTGCAATTGAAGCCGCACGTGCTGGTGAGCAAGGTCGTGGTTTTGCGGTTGTAGCTGATGAAGTACGTACGCTAGCTGCACGTACACAACAAAGTACCTCTGAGATTAATGAAATGTTAGCCCGTCTACGTAACGGCGCAGACATGGTTGTTCGTGCTATGGACATCACCAAAGCCAGTTGTCAGCAAACAGCGACGACCACGGCAAGTGTTAATGATAACCTTGATTCAATGACTAACTCTGTCATGCAGATTAATGATCTAGGTATTCAAATAGCAACAGCAGCAGAAGAACAGAGCTCTGTAACGGAAGAAATCAACCGTAACATGACCATGATCCAAGCTATGGTTAATCAACTGACCGATAACGGTGAGAAAACCATGGACAGTACACGTAACTTAGCAAGTTCAAATGAACAGTTAGTCGCGATTGTTGGTCAGTTTAAGCTGAAATAAGACGTTGTAAGTAACAAACTCAGAGTACACGAACAAAAAAGGCCTTTAGTTAATACTAAAGGCCTTTTTATTAAGTTAAATTGTTAGTGCTAGTTATTTAACCAACTGAGTTAATCGCATCTGTTAAGATAGTGACAACCACATCAATCTCTTTAGGCTGAATGATCAGTGGTGGTAACATGCGGATAGTCGAACCAAAACGCCCACCTAATTCAATAATTAAACCACGACGTAATGCCGCTTGTTGAATGTCTTTCGCACGTTGACCATCTTGTGGAAAGTTACCTAACGCATCACGTTCGCCATTCGGATCAACAATCTCAATACCCAACATCAAACCACGGCCACGAACATCACCGATAACGTCACTTTCAATCGCTTCTAAGTCGTGTTTTAACTTAGCACCCATTGCACCCGCATGTAAATGCAGTTGCTCTTGCGCAAGATGACGCATTACCACCAATCCTGATGCCATTGCTAACTGGTTACCACGGAATGTACCTGCGTGAGCACCTGGTTGCCATGTATCAAAATCACTGTGATAAATGACAGCAGCTAATGGCTGACCGCCGCCTAAGGCTTTAGAAACAACAATCACATCCGGTTCAATATCAGCATGTTCAAATGCAAATACTTTACCCGTACGGCCCATCCCCGCTTGAATCTCATCAATGATAAGAACAATACCGTGACGTTTAGTAATATCACGTAAGCCTTTAAGCCATGTTGGATCTGCGGGTAATGAACCTGCTTCACCCTGCACTGCTTCAACGATGATAGCAGCTGGCTTAGCTACGCCCGATTCAGGATCGGTTAACATTGTTTCTAACTGGTAAAGGCTGGCTTTAATCCCTGTTTCACCTAGGCCATACGGACAGCGAGGTGCGTATGGGAATGGCATAATTTGCACATCCGCGCCCGTCATGCTCAATGCTGATTTAGGCCCTAAGTTACCCATCATTGCTAACGCTCCATGCGTCATACCATGATAAGCGCCTGAGAATGCCAGTATCGAACGACGGCCAGTAGCAATTTTAGCTAGCTTTAGTGCGGCTTCAACTGCATCTGAACCACAAGGGCTACACATTTGAATGCGTGCATTTTCAGCCATATTACCCGGTAGCAAATCCAATAATTGCGTCATAAACTGATCTTTAACAGGTGTCATCAGATCTAACGTTTGCATTGGTACTTCTGATTGCACAGCTTGTATCAAGGCTTCTGTAACATCAGGATGACTATGACCCAGTGCTAACGTACCAGCAGCTGCTAAACAATCAATAAAAATCTGTTGTTCAGTATCTTCAACAAAGATACCTTGGCCGCGTTTTAACGCAAATGGCAAACGACGCGGATAACTGCGTGCATTTGATTCACGCTGTTCTTGGCGTTGTAAATAGCTATTAGTCGCTAGCACACGTGCTGGCTGACTCAGAAACGAAGCAAGATTTAACGCAGCAGGCGTTTGTGGACGCATCACTGACTCATCATTATTCATTTCTGTCACATAATTTAAAACTTCGCTCACGTCGTTTCCAACCTTCTCTGATCTTTTATTCATAATTGCCACCTTGTGAAAGGTATCAGTCATATTGTTACTTACATTCGGCAAGATTAATCTTGACCCAACGTGGCCTTGAAATCCTGATAATCAAATTGATTCAGGGTTTCTATTTTGCCTTCAATACGCGTCCCATTAACGTCATCGCTAGCAATACGCTTATAGTAGATACTTGGCATTTTAAGGCCGTTAAACCAGTTCAGTTTCACCATGGTATAACCCGCTGAATCTTTAATAGTTAAACGATCGCCGACTTGTAGTTGCTGTGGAAAATTGGCCTCACCAAATATATCCCCCGCCAAACATGAACAGCTGCCAATAATGTAAGGATGTTCGCCATCTTCTGTTGCTTCAGCAAAACTCGCAGGCTCATTATAGATTAAGGTATCTAAACGATGTGCTTCTGTTGCGCTATCTACAATCGCGGTTTTTTTATCGTTTTCAACAACATCTAATACCGACACAACTAAATCTGTCGTATCAGTAATAACCGCTTCACCCGGTTCTAAATAAAGCTGTACTTGGTGCTTTTCAGCAAAAGCTTTAAGCGCTAATGCTAAGTCCGCCACAGGGTAACCCGGATAAGTGAAGAACAAACCACCGCCTAAGCTAACCCAAGATACTTGATTCAAATGCGCAGAAAACTGTTCTGAAATTGTGTTCAGGATAGAGTTATAAGCAACAAAATCCTTATTTTCACAATTCATGTGGAACATCAAACCATCAAGTTTAGACACTGTTTCAACAGTAAGACCCGCTTGTTTAACACCTAAACGAGAATAAGCACGCGCAGGATCAGCAAGATCTTGTCCCGCATAACTCACTTCAGGGTTAATACGCAGACCAACGCTGCTCGCGGCATTAAGCAAAGGCTGCATGCGTTCGAGTTGTGATACCGAGTTAAAAATTATTTTATCGGCAATATCACGCACAGCAATCACGTCATCTTCGCTGTAACCTACGCTATAAGCATGTGTTTCACCGGGAAATGCTTCGTGACCGAGCTGAACTTCGTACGGCCCACTGCTTGTTGTACCGTCTAAATATTTACTGATGGTGTCGAAGGTTCCCCATGTCGAGAAACACTTCAACGCTAACACCAATTTTACACCAGAAAGATCTTTTAACTGCTTACAGATCTCAAGATTACGCAACAGTTTATCTTCGTGGATAATGAAATAAGGTGTTTTCAAAGACGCCAACATTATTTGCAATCCAACTCTTGAACTTCCCACGTTAGACCAATACGTGGCATCAATTCTAAGAAGTCATCTGGATTAAGCTGTTCTACGTTGAACAAACCAGCATCGCTCCACTTACCTTGGAAATAAAGTAGTGCGGCAGTGATTGCAGGAACGCCCGTTGTATAAGAAATCGCTTGATGCTCAACTTCTTTGTATGCTTCTTCGTGGTCACAGATGTTGTATACAAATACACTACGTGGCTTGCCAGCTTTCGTACCACGTACCCATGTACCGATACAGGTTTTACCAGTGTAACCAGCAGCAAGTGATGTTGGATCCGGTAAGATCGCTTTCAATACTTTAAGCGGTTCAACAGTAATACCGTCAGTTGTCGTAACAGGTGTTTGGCTTAATAGACCGATATCACGCATTACGTTGAAGTAGTTTAGGTAGTTATCAGAGAAACCCATCCAGAATTCAATACGTTTTGCAGGAATGAATTCTGCTAATGAACGTACTTCATCGTGCGCCATTGAGTAAACTTTTTGTTGACCAACAACTGGGAAATCAAATTCCATTACACGGCTGTGGCAAGGCACTTGATGCCATTCTTTGTTCTCGTAGTAGAACGAATCACCTAAGATCTCTAACATATTTGTTTCTGGATCAAAGTTAGTTGCAAACCGTTGACCGTGATCACCCGCGTTTACATCCATTACGTCGATGCTGTCGATTTCATCAAACAAGTGCTTGTATGCATACGTTGCGAATACGCTTACTACGCCTGGATCAAAACCAGCTCCAAGAATACCTGTGATACCGGCTTTTTCGAAATCGTCACGGAATGCCCATTGTGGATCATAAGCTTCAGGAACTTGTTGACCTTCACTGCATAAATCAGTTGCAACAGATGTGTCTAGGTAAGCCGTTTTAGTTGCTACACATGCAGCCATGATTGCTACGTTAACCCACGGAGGACCGGCGTTGATGACTAAATCTGGATTCACTTCTTCGATAAGAGCGATCAGTTCATCTTTGTTATCAACGTTGATTTCACGTGATACTAAGCTGCGAGTCTTGTCTTTTAAGTTGTCGCGGTGATGAACACTTGTGATGATCTTGTCACATTTAGCGATTGTACGTGAGGCGATTGTGATATCACCAAACACGTCATTATTTTGAGCACATTTATGCGCAATAACCCAACCAACACCACCAGCACCAATTTGTAATACAGACATATTTATTCCTTAAACTTATTCTTTTTTGTTATTTATTAATTAGCTTTTAGATTCAATATCTAAACAGCCTATCCTGTCACTAATTGGCGTATTCAAGAAACGCCAACCAGTATTATCTTTGCGTTGTCTACTTGATATAATCTTGCTCTGCAGCAAAATCAGCAATCTTGGTAAACAGACTTTCAAAATCACTTAACTGCAAGCATGGATTCAAAATCGTCAGTTTCAGGCAGGTATAACCATTAATTTTAGTTTCGCCTAAGACAGCTTGCCCTGCGGTTAACAAATCTAAACGTAAACGCTGATTGATCATGCTGATTTCTTCTTCATGCTCAATGCTTACATCGCTGTTTGTAGATAAATGGTTATACCTAAATAATACGGTGCTTAATTGCGGTTGCGCCAACAGTTCAAACTTGTCTGTCGCTGTCACTAACGCTGCCACATCTTGAGTCAGACTGATTAGGTGATCGTACATTGCACCAAACTTGTCCGTACCCAAAGCCTGCATAGACATTAGTAGTTTTAACGCATCAAAACGCTTTGTCGTGGCAATCGATTTGTCCACCAAGTTTGGTAGTTCATCGGTTTCTCGATTAAGGTAGTCAGCATGATGTAACAAGTATTTAAAATTGTGGTTATCACGAATAAGCAATGCGCCACAACTAATAGGTTGGAAGAACAACTTGTGAAAATCGGTACTAATCGAATCCGCCAGCTCAATACCAGCCAAACGATCTTTGTGTGAACTCAAGATCAATGCACCACCGTATGCGCCATCAACGTGGAACCACATATTATGCTGTTCGCTGATAGCCGCAATCGCTTGCAGATCATCAATTGCACCAAGGTCTGTCGTACCTGCCGTACCAACCACACAGAATGGGATCAAGTCTTGCGACTGTAGATCGGCAATCGTTGCAGTTAGCGCGTTCATATCTAAGCAACCAAACTCGTCAGTCGCCACAGTAACCACGGCTCGTTCACCCAGTCCCATTAACGAGGCTGACTTTTGCACGGTAAAATGACTTGTCTGTGAACACAGAATCCGCAACTTTTTCGCGTAACTTGGTAAACCGTCCTTCTGAACGCTTTCACCGGAGATCTGTTCTACCGCACGGTCACGAGCCAATAACAGACCCATTAAGTTACTTTGTGTACCACCACTGGTAAACACACCATCAGCACCATTATGTGTCGCCGACTCCACAAGATCATAACCAAACAATTCACATAACCAATCTGTCATTTTCTGTTCTACATAGGTAGCAGAAGACGCTTGGTCCCATGAGTCCATAGATTGATTTAATGCAGATATAATCGTTTCAGCAGCCAGAGCAGGGATTAACGGTGGCGTGTGTAAATGCGCAATACAATGCGGGTGTTGCACAATAATTGCGTTTTTACCAATGAGATTCACATTATTTGAAATGATCTCAGCAAGAGGTGCAATCGGTGCTTTACCAATTGGCATTGCCATGATTTGTTCATTTAATTGCGCAGGTTCAAGCCCTGAATACGGTGCGTCAATAGCAGTAAACATCGCTGATAATTCGCGTGCTGAATGCTCGATAGCGTTAAGGTAATGCGGCTGTGCTTTAGGATCTAGATGTATAAATACATCAGACCAATCGTTGTTTTGGTTTTGGTTTGAGTTTTTCATCATTCTTCAAATTTTAAATAAAAAAATGCATATTCGAATGCTAAATCACGCTAAAAACGGTTTAAACAAGCGAACAGGTAAGCTGCGCTGGGCAACAGATAGAAAATGCTAAATTTTAGGCAAAGCGGTAAAGCACTTGCGCTAATCAGAGATCAGAAGTACGGTAGGGAAATACGAAATGTGTGATTAATGGTTTCTATCACTGTATTTTAAAGTCCATATAAAAACAAAATAATCGAGGAGCTCGATTTAATGGCGACAATGTAATTTAAATGTAATTTAGATGCAAGCAGTTTATGTCGCATTTATTATAAATTAATCTGTAAATACAAGATTACTTAGTTATAACAACCAGAGCAATAACAAGCTATAAACATATTTAAGATGTTTTAACGCGTAAATGCTGGCACTTTAAAGTAGCTTGGCAGATCGAACGGTGTTGTAGTAGCAACGAGTTTAAACGGTTTAAGCTCCTCTGTCGGATAAAACATTTGATCTAATGTCGCTTGTTGCTGAAAACGGAAATAAAGATTATCGACTTCTTGATAGAATTGCTTGCTACTGGTCTCACTCAATAAACGACTCGCAGAATAAAATGGATAATTAGTCCCTGTATGTGAAGAGATCGCCTCCGCTATAAAACGCTTATTGACCCTCACTAATGTTTGGAGCATTGGTCCATCAGAACGCCATTTAATAGGTCTGTTCACAACAAAGTAAAACTGATTACCTTGCCCTAGTCTAATCAAAGACAGTTTTTCTAATTCACGCAAATATAAATATATATCCGTTTGCTGTAAATTATTTTGTGACGCTATCGTTTTTAAGTCAAAGTCACTCACCAGCAACATAAAAAATGACATCAGACCCGGATTACCCACCAGCGCAGATTCAATTTCTATAGACAGAACGGTCGGTTCTGTAGGGCTATTACTGGATAACTCTACTAAATCCGTAAAATTGACCCCAATCACTTTACAGATATCCATCAACCGACTTAGCTTACAGTCTTGATCTTTAAATAACCGTTTAATGGTGGGTTCTGACGTATTCATCAACTCAGCAAGATCGCGATAACGCAGCCCTTGTGACTTTAAAACTTGCTTAAGCGTACTAAATAGCCCAGTACGTTGTCGTTGTTCATCCATAATCTGATCCTAAACTTAACAATAAGTATCAATTCCTAATACTCAATTAGGCAATAGTTGTGTCGCGCTCAACTATTGATAACCTAATTAGCGTACTTAATCAACAAACTAAAGGAACTGAGCCATGAGTAACTGGAATAAAATAAAGAAAACAACGTTAGCCCTATCTATTATTACAGCATCCCTAACAAGCTACGCAGTTAATGCTAAACAGCCCGTATGGACAATAAATAATTTAGATCAACCAGAGTCTGTGGTAACCAGTATTGATGGACAATTTATCTATATCAGTAATATTAATGGCCAGCCTATGGAACTCAATGGTCAAGGTTACATCAGTATCGCAAATGCAAACGGTAAGATGCTTAATCAGCATTGGCTTAAAGGGTTAGATGCGCCAAAAGGCTTAGCACTATCCGGTCAGCATTTATATGTCGCTGATATGCAAAAACTAGTAAAGATAAATACCAGCACAGGCAAGGTAGAAAATACATACAAAGCACCAAACGCTAAAATGCTAAACGATGTAACGGCCACTACTGATGGTACGATTTATGTGAGCGATTTACTTGAAGGCACAATTTATCGTCTCAAGAATGGTAAGTTTGAAGCTTGGTTTAAAAGCAGCGCATTACCCCACCCTAACGGCTTATATGCACAGCAAGGTGAGTTATTAATTGGTAGCTGGGGTAAAGGAATGAACAGCGACTTTTCGACCGCCGAACTCGGTTCACTATTACGATTAAACATTTCAGAACAGCAATTATCAACAGTGCCAACCGGATACAAACTCGGTAACCTCGATGGTGTTATTATGACAACGGACGAGTCTATCTATGTCAGTGACTGGCTTTCAGGTGAGTTGTTTAAACTACAAGGAAAAGAACGTAAATTGGTTTTAAGTTTAAAACTGGGTTTAGCGGATATAGGCGTGAACAAGCAATATCTATTCACACCGATGATGATGGACAATGAAGTTAATGCATGGAAACTAAGTGATTTTTAATCCGTTAATTCAAAGCTATACAGTGCGCCTTTGTCAGGATTGACCTCGCTTTCTTGGCCATTAATAATAATGGCCAATTTATGTATACCTAAATGAAATACACGGGTACTGATCACTTTAAAGCTTTGATGGCGGCCTATCTGTTCTTGTGCATTAGTGTCTATTATTCTCTCACTGATTTTAAACACTTTACGGGCTAAGTTGCCATTCTTCTTGAGATAATATAGTCCGTATTCCAAACGTAATTTTTGAGGTTGTTGGCTGGTATTTTCAATCGAGAAGTTAAATTTAAGCTTATCTCCCACTTTTACAACAGGCGTGGTGATAGCCATTGCGGTGAGTTTTATCTGATCTTGCTGAAAGCCAAACAGCGCCATAATCTCTGGCTGTGCTTGCTTGAGTAAAGTCCGACACGCATGTTTAACGAGTTTGTCCGTCAGTTCATTGTCACCTAGCCACTGCGTTGCTATCTGTACTACTACATCGCTGTTATCTTTAGCAATGTCATTGAGGTTATTCGCCACACTGCGCCTCACAACTTCACAGTCATCTTGTTTCAATGCAGTTAAAATAGCTAACAAAGGCGTCGGATCTTTTTTAAATGCAGGTAATGCCATCGCCCAAGGTAATCTCGGTCGTGAACCTTCGCTGGCTAAGCGGCGGACATGGCGACTCTCATGTGCAGTCCATGCCAACATCTGCGCTAACATCTGCGTCGGATAACGTATAATGAAAGGCCTAACCGCAAATTCACAACTGGTATATTGAGTTACAAATTCAAAGCCATCAACAGCAGTGTCATAATCATCAAGCCCATACATTTCGATATAAGCAGGCAGGCACATATACTCAAGACTTTGCTCTTTAATCCCCTCAGCCCTCAATTCGAGAATAATGCGTTTAAGCACTACAACTGCATCACTAAAATCAACGGGCATAAAATAATGAAGGACTTCCGCCGTATGATGCATACGCTGCTTTAGTTCATATTCCACGAAGCTATCATTAAAGATCATTTGGTGAAACTTAACTGAATCAAAGTCAGGTAACACCTTCGTTAGTACACCCGAGAATTGCTCATAAAATGCAGTGCAATAAACGTCCTTAAATAACTCAGCCATAAATAAACTTTCATCCTAATGGTAATCAATGCGGCGATTGATAAAACTGTATAGATAAAACTATATAGCAAGAGTGGAATAATTTAAATGATTTGGACTAGTGTGATAACTAAAATCCCCAACTGAAAGCATTTCGCATATCTGGTAAATTTTTGTTATGAAATCCTTGTTTATTAGCCATGGTATTTTTCCTTATGTGTTATCCGTTTAGTCCTTGCAGACCCGATAACGCTACTTTGCCAAAATCCATACATATCGTCCAATTGATAATTTATATAGCATTCATTGTTTATAAGAATGTAATTTAATAATGCAACTAATCATCCATACTAAATTGTCTATGGCTGACCAGTCGTTCGAGTTAATGCCGTAACGACGCTTACTGCAAAAATCATGTAATTCTGTATACACAAAATCAAATAAGCACAAATATTGTATTTTAAATACCATAAAAATTTGTAAGGGAGCATAATTTTCATTATGGTTACACTAATGAAAAGTATTAGGCAAAATTACGTGTAATACACAGCTAGCAATAATTACTTAAAAACGAGTCTTCTACATGTTAAATAGAAATGTCAGCAAGGGTTTTACACTAATAGAACTCGTTATCGTGATTATAATTTTGGGTATACTGACCGCTACGGCAATCCCTAAATTTATTGATATTTCAAGAGATGCGCGTATTAGTGTTTTAGAGTCAATTGCGGGGAGCATGAGAAGTGTTTCTTCTTCAGTGCACATGAAAGGTATAATACAGAACACGCCAGATACAGGACCAGATTCGCTAAGGGCTATCCAAACTAATTTAGGACCGGTTGATTCATGGTATAAATACCCTGAAAGCAAAGGCGAACAAGGTGTTGGTCTTGGAATTGTTGAATTAATATCCCTCGACGCTGAAGACATACAAGTTTTTAGCGAAGACAGATCAGATCCAGATTGCTGGTTTATTAAGGTAGGTTATGATGAATCCGTTTGTTATGTTCAATATAAAGAAGCATGCAGTAGCAGTATTCCCCCAGAAATACTTGTAGATTCAACGGGTTGCTAATGCGGCGTAGCAGCATCTAAAAATAGGTTTGGATGGGCATACCTGAACCTGATGGTGCAGATTACCGCTGTAGCATTGAAATTATAGGGATGGAAGTTTTATTTACCTCAAGACTTAAAGTGTGAATTTGACATATTATCAGCTTACTTCCCTCACCATTAGCACCGAATTAACCGCTACTTAATAATACTCCCTGTCAAATAATGAATATATCAATAATAAATTGAATCATTTGATCATCATGTGTATCTTGTTTTTATTATAAAATTAAGACAATTTTAATCGTAATAATGGTAATAAGCCATTAGCGAGCTTGGAGTATTTTTAAATGAATAGCATTGATACATTTGTAAAAAACTGGGGCAGTAAAAACGCCATGGTACCAATAAATACTCAGGATATTGCAGAGCTTGAATCAAAATTACAGGGTATTTTACCTGACTCATATAAATATTTAATATCTACATACGGCTTAGTTCACACGCCAAATGTATTAACTAAAATTTGCAATTTGAATTCCGATATTTCTGAAGTACAAGATTTCTTAAGCCTGGAAGATGTCGCTTCACTATCACAGCTATATGAAATGGGCGGTATGCCAAAGGGCCATATTTTATTTGCGTCAGATTGTAAGGGCAACATGTTTTGTTTCAAACTTAGCGATTGTGCAAATCAACAAACAGATGCGCCAGTATGGTTTTTTAACTATGGTGCTTGCAGTGTTACGCAAGTATCTAATTCTTTCACCGAATGGCTCGATGAGTTCAACGAACTTTAAGAGAGCCTACAATAAAGTGAGTAATATCTATCAATATTGATAGATATTACCTCCAAGAATTTGGATTTACAATTTTTCAATCGCATTGTTAAACTTCAAGCTTTCTATTTTTTGAAGCGTGACCTTTCCATCACCACTATCTCTATGATCTTCAACTAAATATGAGTTACCACTTAATTTAGTTATTGTATAGTTGCCTACATCACCAGAAAATATAACGGTATTACTACCAGAATTCCCTGTAATATTATTGTCGAGTTCATTCACAACAACATTCGTGTTTTTATTGCCCGTTAAACTGACGTCTTTTAGGTATCGAGAATGGTTTGTGTAAGGCTTTAACTCATTATATCTAAGGCTGAATGTCCCATCGAAACTTCCATCTATTCGAGCATTGTAAGTTAAATAAGGGTGAAAAAAATCCCCTATTAGAGCAGCACCTAAAGGATCTTTTGTTTTAATATCAGCCCTTGTTTTTGCAAGATATATTCCCCACATTCCTCCGCTGTTCAAGTCTTTCTTTTTCCAAGCGCCCCATAAACCATAATAAGAGTCGATAGCAGCTGCAAGATATTCCTGAGATAAACTATTTTCTGTTGTGAGTTCTACAATCCAGTCTTTATTGTCATTGCCCAAACCCCATATATCATCTGTCATTGCCCCGACTTGTGCGCTTCGAATATCGTTTTGATATGCAGGTAGTGAACCTATAAACTCTTCATTTTGGTCAACACCAATACCAGTGTCATGAACCATATGCAAAATTTCTTCAAATGTAGCATCTCGGTGTTTATAATCTTGCTTGATATACCACTCATCTCCTTCAACTTGTATCTCATTTTGATAGAGCGGTTGACCATCTAATTCAGCTGCCGGATTCTTCCCATCATCACTTCCATTTAGTAATAGTAACGTCGCACCATTCCCTGCCATTTTATTAGCAACCGAAGACTTATCACTCCCATACTTAGATGAAGTATAATTCGTTAAGTAATGAGCTAGAACTGAACGAGCTCTGACTATTTGGTTATTGCTTAACTGATCTTGAGCAATAATATGTATTGGCTGTCCATTTGGTGCAATTACAGAAGTGTATCGATCAAACCTAAGCGCTTTCGTATATTTGTCTGAAAGCGCTTTAGGTACTGATGAAATACCAACTACTATCCCTGGTGATGAAGAACTAGCACTAGAACTAGTGTTACAGCCAACTAATAAAAAAGTAATAATCACTGCGGCTATATTCGATTTTTTTATTCCCATAAGAGTGTTCTCGTTTATGTAAAATTCGAAATGAAAATATCAAAAATCAAATAAGCATTCTGTATTAGATCTCTTACTTTTACACACACATACATATCTTATACACACTCTGACACACGATTAATCACGTTTAGAGACTTGATAACACCCATTTATTTCTATTGTTTATTTGTAGTTTGCTTATAAAAAAATGAATAACTCTTCGTACAACGAAGGAGCAAGAAAGAAAATATTACACCCGAGTACTGGCTAAACTCACGCCAAAACTAACAAAGAGTCCACCGCTGACATAGTTTAACCACTTCGCTATTTTAGGTGTTGTCAGCAACGCTTTAAGCTTCGTAGCAAAAAGAATGACCACAAGGAACCAGCTAGCCACAACCAACGCCTGAACAAGCCCTAGCATCATGCTTTGTTCTAAAATATGTTGTGGCGAAATAAATTGGGGGAAGATAGACAAATAGAACAACACAATCTTGGGATTGAGTAAATTGGTTAACAATCCTTTTGTAAAGCTACTGAGTAAAGACGGATTAATCGCGCGTTTATTCGGATCTAATGTTAATTCAGACAGCATTAGGCCGTTTTTGATATTACTCACACCTAGCCACAGTAAATAACCGACCCCTAACCATTTAAAGAGATTAAAAGCCACAGCAGACTGTGACAGTAACAGGCTTAACCCTTGTGCTGATACAAAAGCATGAATCAGAAAACCAAAACCGACACCGACTATATTAACGAACGCAAATCGCTTTCCCTGGGCCAATGAGGTATACAAAATGAGCAGTGCATTGGGACCAGGGATTATGGCCAATAAAAAAACAATGCCAGCAAAGGCCATTAAAGTATTAATCGTCATTTTTGAATCCTAATAAAAGTCTCAGCAACATGCTAAACAAGCAGTGTAAAAGCGTATTATAGTGACATTAATAACTAAATAGCAACTCTATCCACCAGTACTTAGCAGACAATCAGGCTTGTGTCATGGATTAAAAACCTAACAACCTTCAGTCCTTCCTTCCGTTATAACACTAAATACCTTTATTTTTCGGATGAAGTGTTGCAACTGGTATGACCTCACGTACAATATTGTTGAAATGTTACTCTAAGCATATGGACTTGAAATGAATGATTTTTTAATAAATGAAGTAGACGTTTATTGCCAAGATGGTTGCAAACTTTCCGCCACTCTTTTCAAACCCAAAAGTGAGGTGAAAGCGGCAGTATTGATCGGCCCTGCTACAGGAATAACACAACAGTTTTACAAAAGTTTCGCCAGTTTTTTAGCCCAGCATGGATATGCAGTAATCACCTTTGATAACCGAGGCATTGGAAAGTCACTATCGGGTAAAATCAGTGCCAGTACCGCATCATTGCAGTGTTGGGGCGAGCAAGATATGCCCGCAGTCCTTGAATTTCTCAAAACAACCTATCCAGACAGCGCTTATCACCTGATTGGCCATAGCGCCGGTGGGCAACTAGTCGGGTTAATGCATAATGCAACAGACCTCAGCTCTATTTTCACTTTTGCCAGTTCTTCTGGCCGATTAAAGAATATGAAAATGCCTTATGCTTTAAAAGCACAATTCTTTATGAACCTGTTCATCCCAATGAGTAACCTGATTTTCGGCCATACAAAATCGCAGTTACTAGGCATGGGAGAACCCTTGCCTAAAGCTGTTGCCCAGCAATGGCGTCATTGGTGTAATGGACAAGGTTATGTGAAGACAGCCTTTGGAAAATCGATACATAATCACCTGTACAATACACTTTCAACGCCTTCCCTATGGGTAAACGCCACCGATGATGACATCGCCATTGATGCTAATGTCGCTGATATGCTGACCGTTTTTGAAAATATGAACGCAGAAACAATGACCTTATCACCTGAAGCATGTAATTTAAGTGAAATCGGCCACATGAAGTTTTTTAGTCGCAAGGCCTGTCATCTATGGCAGCACCCTTTAACTTGGTTGGAAAACAATGCTCCCTCGCTGTAGATTGAAGCATTTTAATATAACAAATAATCCCCAACCTTAAACAAGATTAGGGATTATAGCCTGGCGGTAGGATCGCTGAAGTTTTATGGAGTGATTAGTCTTTTTACAATGTTGTTATTGCTACTCTTGCCATGATTTACTGTTATGCCATGATGACCACCAATTACCGAGATCTTTTTGTTCATGGCTTAACTCAAATACGTCATCTTCAGGTGTTGCTGTACTTTGTCCTGCAGTTATTATCCAACGACCTTTTTCGGTTTTTTTCGCATTCATTAAATCGATCAAGGAGTCAGTCGTTGTCGATGCAGAAAAGCCACTACTTATATCTTTAGCATCAAACGCCATTTGCCATAAATACCAAAGTCGGCCATTCACATGCTTCTGACCTAGTTTTTTATATTCATTTGTATGAATCCAAGGCGTTTTAAGATAACTGATTGCTGCAATATCTCGCTCTGGAGTATTTAAGCCACCATAATAAACACCCGAAACACCTGAGAATCCGTCACTAGTGCTAGATACGTCATAAAAGGCAATTGCAACGTTATCTAAAGCAAGTTGTTCGGCAATCGATCGGTTGATCTCTTCATTCCAAGGTTGTCCAGAATAACCAGGATTGTAGTAGCCAGATAAACCTGTGGCTAATGCAGCCTCTCTATCTGTGTCCCTATGCTCTGTAGCCGTTGTAACCAGTGCTTTTGCCGGATGCTCATCCCAGTAATCATCAGCTACGTTTGCCCCCGCCCAGTATGGGTCAATCAGCGCCAACCTATCAGGAATTAAAGCTGCACTATTCTTGTTTTCACTTAAAATATAAGCCGCCCCATGCACCATCTGGCTTCCAAGAGAGTGACCTGCAAGTCTAAACTCATTATCATCCATTTCATCAAGTGCACTCTCCAAAATTTCCGCCAATATAACTGACATAGGTTTAGTCGGGTTATTTACGTCTTGGCGATCATATTCCCACACATCCTCTGGCTTAATCGGTTTATCCTGACGTGCAGAACCCGTTAGTGAATAAGGTGATACGGCATAACGCATTTGAATTGTATTCCAAATCTTAGACTCGGCCTTATAGGGTACAGCAGCTCCGACTGAAGATTTTGCATTATCATCATCATCCGCTATCTGATTCCAATAGAATGCGCCAAAGTTCCAGCTCTTATCTTTCCAAATACTCACGAGATCCATAGTTTCAGTCATTCCACTGGAAAATCCTGAGGTTTCACTGTTAACAAAATGGTTAAAACCTTCCCGTCTATAGTCTGCAACAACACTTTCTTGCTGCCAGCCGTGAGCATAAATTAAAGTATCATTTTCAGGAGCATAGTAAGATTTATCAATTTCTCGCCCCGGGATATATTTAACTGCATCCGTTGAATTTTTAAACCAATATAAACCGTAATCTACATCCGTAGTTTTGAACGTCCATGTTAACTCTTTAGCTGGAGTGCTTAACACAGCACCGTCGGCAGATTTTATACTTTCAGAGATAGTTACTTGATACTCATAGCCTGGTTTTAGGCCATTCCAGTTAGGCTTACTTTCCGTATAGTAAGCAAATGTCGAGCGATCTAAATAAGGTTTATAAGCAGGTTTAAAAGTAAGACTTTTATTGTCAGTACTTAGCACCCAATTACCACTAATTATATTATTATTATTTAGCTCAGAATCTGCAAAAGGGGTATCTTCCATATGCAGCCTTTTAATTTGAACTGTACTATCTGTAATTGAAACAGGATCAACCTCGTTGTCAAATTCAATAACTACATAGCTATGTATTTCTACATTTTCTTCAGTGAAGTTATTGGAAAAGGCATTTTCATAATTTTGGCTTTTATCAAAATGTCCTTTGTCGTAATAATGCCCTGTTATATAAATTGGTTGTTTAACATCTGGTTCATTAATATCTGATTTATTAACGTCTAACTTATCATCCCATTCACAACCTGCCAGTGAAAGTATAATGGCGATAAAAAATGACATTCTTATTGTGTTCATATATTCCCTCTGGGTAATTTAAATAATGTAAAGAAACATGACTTTTTCATTAAGCTTTTTAATACAAACTAAAAACTAAAAACTAAAAACTAAAAACTAAAAACTAAAAACTAAAAACTAAAAACTAAAAAAGTTAAGACGATATTGATATAAACGTTCCGCTTTATAAACCTGCCAATCTTCATCATTCATGGTTTTCTTTGATGTTGCTCGTTCATTAGCAAGTGTTACCTCAAGTTCATTTAATCCTTGCTGATAATCCGTTATTTCTTGCTCTTGCTTATCAACTTGCTGATCTCTGTTAACAATGGACTGTTGCTCGTTAGCAGTAAGATATTGCGAAGCCAATTTAGCCTTAATTCTAGCTGTTTCATCTTCAGGCATAGACCGTGGAATTAACGCTAACGCTTCTTCGTACTTCGCAATATCAGAACTTAACGCAAAGCTATCTAGGTCAACATCCCGCTCTGCCAACATACTATTATATTCATTGATAAAGTCATCAGCATTCTGAGCCTGATTAAATCTATTTTCAGGGTCTGCTAGCGCTAAACGGTAGTCATAATAAGCATCTTGATGCTGAAATAACTGCGCTGCATCCTTACCCCACACCTGCTCTCTAATCGCTTTAACATTGGCAATTTTATCCGCCAAACTTGCATCCTGACTGATTAACGATTCCCCCATCAAACGTTGCTCTTCCTGCTGCTTCACAGGAAAGTTAACTAACAATTGATAACGATCATCGTCAAGTAGCAACCGCTGTTTAGCTAACAGCTCATCACAATTGTTATGCCTGCGACATTGCTGCCAAAATGACGTTATCGCCGTCATTAACGTTTGACCTTGTGCGTCTTTCAATAAGGTATCTTGCTCGGGCATACCTTCATTAACTTGCATCTGCTCTTTAGCTTGATTCGATGCAATTTCTGTCGATTGTATTGCTGAATGAACCATTTCAGATGATGCAGGTATCGAACTTTCTTGCTTCTCTGCATTCAATTCATTTTCATTGATGATGAAAAAATAAACGCTGCCAATAAAGGCAACGCTTATTAATAGTAATGTTAATCGCATTAACGAATCACTGCTTTAACAGGAAAATGGTCTGATAAATTCCAATGTTTCCATAACCTAGCAACCGTTGTACGCGGTATTTTGACTGTATTTATGTTCTCGTTTCGCTTAGCAAACTCGTTACTAACAACAACATAATCAAGATATTCGATGTTTTCACCACCCGATAGAGCACTACCTGCATAGGTATTAATACGCGGGTCGAACGTTGACTCTGTATAACCCGCATATTGCGGTTCATCAGCGCTAAGGTTCATAAACATCTGTTGATAGTCAGTTGGGAATTTAAGCTTATTCACATTAAAATCACCACCATAGACGACAGTATCAGTGGCTGGGATATTCTGTGCCTGTGCAAAATCACGCATCTGGCGGAATTGACGTTGACGATATTCACGTGCGGTATCTGTATCAAACGACGCGGTATGCGTTGCTAATAAATGGTACGCTTTACCATTTTTAATTACTTCAGCATAGTTTACGCCTTTATCTGCAAAGCAGTCTGTACCAGAGCAATCAGGATAAACATACTGTCCTTCATTAACAATTGGATAGCGACTCACAATCATTACACCACCATCGTAAACATTAATCCCAGAGTAATCTAACATCTTAGTTTGATACGGGTATTCTTTAGCAAGATCACGCAAAAATGCATCACGACCAGAAGCAAATACTTCCTGTAGCATGAGTACATCGTAGCCTTTTAAATGTTTCGGTATTTCCTGAAAACGGTCACCGATGTGCTTTGCAATCACAGGCAGAGCCCAGACGTTATATGACATGACTTTGAGTGTATCAGCGTCAGCTACAGGCTTCTCATCAATTTTCTGCGGGGTGATAGTGTAATAAATATCATCATAACGACCAGTCGCACTCGCTTTAAACGCGATTTCAGTAGTGTTACTGCTACTGTTATACTGCGATTGATAACGGTAAGTATCACGATCATCCGCCCAATTTAGCGCAACATCATTGGCACTAGCACCATGATCAAGTGTTGATTTATACCAATATCCTTTCACTTGTTGTAGCAACGACAGCGACTCGCCATTTTCATTCGTTACAAGCGTTTCAAACTGATAAGTATCACCAGACTTAACCCCTTCCCAACGATTAAAACTTAATACCATTTTAGTTTCCCATGGTTTAAGTGTCTGTACATGTTGTTGCCACTCAGCGCCTTCTTCAAGTAAATCTGAACCGGTATGGTTAACTTGAATCGACATAGCTTGGTTTGAGTTATTAGTAAGGTAGATATCACTGTCGGCAAGTGCAGACGCACTCATAACACAAGTGAGGCAAGTGGTTGTTATTACATTTTTTAGTATATTCACATCAAATCCTTTGATTGTTGTTACAGCGAATATGAGGTTAAGTTAAGAATATGACATTTAAAATACAATAATATTAAATATTTAGCTGGGATCACAATTAAGCATAAACATATATAAAAAGCGTGATCGCTGATAATAAACACCAAAGTAAGAACAAAAATAATCCGCTTTATCACTTCACCTTAAACTAACCACGGATCACACTTATATCACTTTCTATATCACTTTCTATATAAGTTTCGCTCAAGAAATAACATGTAGGACTGTAAGATTATTTATACGAAATGAAAAATGTATTTACGATAATGACATTTTTTTCACTCAAACAGTTTATAATGCGGTTAAATTTGACCTTTAATCAATAAATTATACGGAGAATCATGAGTAAAGTTTCTATCTTTATAAAAGGCATGGCGATGGGTGCAGCAGACGTTGTCCCTGGTGTTTCAGGCGGTACAATTGCCTTCATTACCGGCATTTACGATACTCTGTTAGGCAGTATTAGTCGCATTACTCCAAGCCTAATCGGTATGATCAGAAAGGATGGTCTAAAAGCGGCTTTTGATTACATTAATGGCACATTCTTGATCGTGTTACTGGCGGGTATTCTGACGAGTATCTTTACGTTAGCGCGTGTTATCACTTGGATGCTCAACACGCACCCTATTCCACTGTGGTCTTTCTTCTTTGGTTTAATCGTCATCTCAGTAAACCACATGTTTAAACAGATCGAATTTTGGAAAATAAGCCGTTTTATAGCTGTCATCGCTGGTATTGGTTTTGCTTATAGCATTACCGTGCTGCAACCGCTTAACCTTGAGCCGACATCGATCAATATCTTACTTGCAGGGTCTATTGCGATCTGTGCAATGATCTTACCGGGTATTTCAGGTAGTTTTATCCTGTTGATGTTAGGCATGTATGCACCAATTCTTGCGGCTGCCAAGTCTATCGACATTGTCACGCTAGGTACGTTTGCCGCAGGTTGTGTCATTGGTATCCTGACTTTCTCGCACGTGCTGACGTGGGTACTAAAACACTACCGCGATATCGCTTTGACGTTTTTAACCGGACTAATGATAGGTACGCTTGGTAAAGTATGGCCATGGAAAGAAACGTTAACATGGCGAACGAATTCAAGTGGCCTTGAAGTGCCATTATTAGAACGTAATCTTTCACCATTTAGCTTTGAGCAAGTAACGGGCCAGCCAGCATTATTAGCGTATGCTATCGTGGCAATGCTTGCAGCTATTATTCTTATCTTGGCGTTAGAAAAGACCGCAGAAAAAGCATCTTAACAATATCTGTTCTATATCAAGAACAAAAATACGGCCGTTAATTCAGCCGTATTTACAACTACCGCAACCAGTGAAACGCTATGAAGGTGAACGATTATATTTAATGACTATGAGCCCTTACTAGCATCATTAATTCGTTCCAACGCTTTAATACGGCGTTGTTGTTGAGAAGAAAAGCTCACTTCACGTAATTCTGTTATCGCTGACTCTAGCTCCTCCTTCGTTAAGCTATCATCAGTCATTAACGCTTGTCGTTCATTTAAATAGTTATTAACGTCTGTGTTAAACACCTCGTTCTTTGCATCTAATTCAGCCAAACGTTGTGCTCCTTCGGCCCCTACCAGTTCTTGGCGTATCAAATACTGTTCTTGAGGACCCATGCCTTCTGTATTTACCAACGACCCCATTAAGGCCGCATTTTTATACGCTACCTGTTCTTCTTCTGGAAGTAACTGTAATTCTTGTTGCCACAGTACATTAAACTCCTCTTCTGACGCTGTAGCTTGCTGAAGTTCTAGTTTTTTCAATGTCATCATTCTTAATTGATTTTCTTCTTCGAACAGATTTTTTTGTTGTTCTGCTGTAAAAAACTTAAGCTGAGCAGCAAGTAATTGATCATTTAACGCAATCAAATCTTCTAAACCAAACTCAGCAGAACTAGCATTAGATTCTAGTGTCTGTAAATAGGTTTTATAGTTAATATATTGCTGGAATAGTGCCTTATCTATTTGTGAGTCAGCAGGACGTTGCGAATTAAACTGTATAAATTTATCTTGTAAAGCATCTAATTCAGTCTCTTCTAAACCAGATAAAAAATACTCAAACGTATCACGATGAGATGTTGAATCAATAGCCGTGTCCAACTGCGATTTAGACTGTAACGATGACGTTTGTATTTGCTTATTAGTGTTATTCGAATAGATAAAAATCGCAGTAACGACTGCAATTAAAACTACCGACGTTAATGCGATTTTTTTCATGTCTATAAGCCTTGTAATTGTAAACGGTTAGCGTGTTGACGATATAAGGTTTTTGGATCCGTCTCAAACAGATGATGAATACCAAATGTATGATTAATTTCATCGACATGATTCATTTTATAATCATCCCGAATTACTTTACCTAAATGCGAACTGCACGCTGATACTAGACCATCACTAGGCTCACTAAAAGCAGACCCAGTCAAAACAAGTGCCGCATCAAGTGGGTCTAACAAATTAGTGAAATTAGCGGAACCACTCCATGAATAATAATAAATACCATTATCAGCCAGATACTCACCTTCACCACACTCTGTTGTAGGAATACCTTCTGGATATGATTGGTTAAATTCTAACGATCTTTTAGTTGTTAACGATTCTAATGCCGCAATTGGATCTTGTGGTAAGTCATTATCACCAGAAAGGAAGTTGATTAGGTCACTAAAAGCAGCAGTGATCGTAACAGCTAACTCTTCAGGTATTGAACCTTCTGGTACTTCTTCACGTATGATATCAATAATAATTGAACCTTTATTAACACCGCCAATACTGGTTACTGATGCCACATATTGCGGCGCAACCGATGCCACATAACGTGCTGTAGGCCCACCATGACTATGCCCAATTAAATTAACTTTATCTGCTCCTGTAGCAGCTAAAATCTGTTCAATCTGTGTTAATAGCTGTTCACCACGTTCTTCTGTTCGATTCGTTGCAGAAACCTGAGCAACGTACACCACAGCACCACTTCTTGTTAACGCATGAGGGATGCCATAAAAATATTGGACTCCAACAATTGAATCAAAACCAAAAAGTCCATGAACTAAAACTATTGGATACTTCGTTTCGGTATAACCTTTTTGCTCGGTTCTATCGCTCGATTCAGCTGCCAGACTACTAAAAGCAACCAAACACATAGTTAAAAATGCAAGAAATTGTTTCATTTATTCACTCCTAATTATCAAATTAAAATTAACAAGTAATTCAACTCCAAAACAGAGCTGTACTTAAATAAATACAAAATCATAATATAAAGAGATATTATTAATAAATGTGATGAAGTTCAATGAGTTGCTAAAGAAAAATACACATAAGATATAACGGACATCCATCAATATAAATTATGCTTAATAATGATTAAACATTGAATTATTCGCCTGATAGAATCTAACCTTTCAACATGATGACCCACAAAAGCCGTCACATTTAGTTTATTAAACTTAATTGATCTTAAACAAGAAATCTAAAAAAATACGAATCCAACACAAATAATCAGCTAACTATCGACGATGTTACTTTGCGATAACCACGCCAACCAAATAGCATAATAAGAAACAAGGATCGAAGCCACAATACGTAAGTTCTTAGTTCAAATTTAGGTTTATACAAACCACATCAACAAACAAAGAAATATTGATATATAGGATACTCGACGAATAACCCCCATGAATAAAACATTTATTTATACCACTCCCTTATATTTATTAATGACTATGAGCTCTTACTAGCATCATTAATTCGTTCCAACGCTTTAATACGGCGTTGTTGCTGAGAAGAAAAGCTCGCTTCACGTAATTCTGTTATCGCTGACTCTAGCTCTTCCATCGTTAAGCTATCATCAGTCATTAACACTTGCCGTTCATTTAAATAGTTATCAAAGTCTGTGTTAAACACCTCGTTCTTTGCATCTAATTCAGCCAAACGTTGTGCTCCTTCGGCCCCTACCAGTTCTTGGCGTATCAAATACTGTTCTTGAGGATCCATGCCTTCTGTATTTACCAACGACCCCATTAAGGCCGCATTCTTATACGCTACCTGTTCTTCTTCTGGAAGTAATTGTAATTCTTGTTGCCACAGTACATTAAACTCCTCTTCTGACGCTGTAGCTTGCTGAAGTTCTAGCTTTTTCAATGTCATCATTCTTAATTGATTTTCTTCTTCGAACAGATTTTTTTGTTGTTCTGCTGTAAAAAACTTAAGCTGAGCAGCAAGTAATTGATCATTTAACGCAATCAAATCTTCTAAACCAAACTCAGCAGAACTAGCATTAGATTCTAGTGTCTGCAAATAGGTTTTATAGTTAATATATTGCTGAAATAGTACCTTATCTATTTGTGAGTCAGCAGGACGTTGCGAATTAAACTGTATAAATTTATCTTGTAAACTATCCAACTCAACCTCACCTAGCCCCGATAAAAAATATTCAAATGTATCGCGATCAAATGTTGAATCAATAGCAGTATCCTGCTGCGATTTTGACTGGAACGATTTCGCTTGTATTTGCTTATTAGTGTTGTTTTTATAGATAAAGATCGCAGTAACGACTACGATTAAAACTACCAGCGTTAATACGATCTTTTTCATTTCTATAAACCTTGTAGTTTTAAACGGTTAGCATGTTGACGATATAAAGTTTTTGGATCCGTTTCAAATAAATGATGAAGACCCAAAGTTTGATTCACTTCATCCATATGATTCATTTTATAATTATCGCGAATGACTTTACCTAAGCGTGAACTGCACGAAGAAACAAGGCCATCATTTGGAACATTAAAAGCCTTACCAGTCAACGTAAGCGCCAAATCCATTGAGTCTAACGCGTTAGTAAAGTTAGCACTACCGCTCCATGAGTAATAGTAGACCCCATTTGCAGCAACATAATCACCTTCACCACATGCAGTAATAGGCACTCCTTCTGGATATGATTCATTAAATTTAAGCGAGTTCTTAGTTGTTAATGCTTCTAATGCCGCGACTGTATCTTGTGGTAACTTTCCTCCACGAGAAAGAAAAGTAATTAACTTACTTAAACCATCAGCCATAGAAGCTATTAGTTTCTCAGATACTGACCCCTCAGGTACCTCTCCACGTAAAATATCAGCAACACGAGAGCCTTTATTTACACCACCAATACTTGTAACAGACGCCACGTATTGTGGTGCAACAGATGCAACATAACGCGATGTTGGCCCGCCATGGCTATGACCAATTAAGTTAACTTTATCTGCACCAGTAGCCGCTAAAATCTGTTCAACCTGCGCTAATAACTGCTCGCCACGAACTTCGGTCGTATTCGCCGCAGAGACTTGAGCCACATACACTTCAGCACCACTTTTACTAAGAGCACGGGTAATGCCATAAAAATAGTCAATACCCAACATGGAATCAAAACCAAAAAGCCCATGGACTAAAACGATGGGATATTTCGTTTCTGTGTAACCCTTATAATTCGAACTATTCGTTAAACCTTTAGCCTGACTGCTAAATACAATCAAACATAGAGTAAAAAATGCAAGAATCCGTTTCATTTGTCTATCCTTATTATTAGATTTAAGTTAACAAATCAGTTCAAACAGCCAGAACTGAGCTTTACCAAATAAAAGCAAATAAACATTACAGGTAGTCACGACAAATGAATGTGATTAAGATCAATAATTTAAGACGGGATATTTGTGTGTAAAGTTTGATTTTTAGCGCTATATTTTAAATGTGGAATTTTAATCTAATTAGAGATTAGATTATAAAAAAAACAATATAACCGACCTACAAACACCCCTTAATGGGTATTAAATTCTGGGGAATTCAAGGTTTAGAATTAATATATAAGTAAAATAAAATTAGTTAGCTATTGATACTGTTACTTTGGTTATCGGGTTATTTGACTCCATCAGGTTCTGGTTTCGGTATTAAGGGCAACGTAATTGACGTAACATCTTCATTAATCAGTCCACACAAGCAAATCAGTTGTGCTCTCAATGCTAACGATTTTTCTTGTTTCTCAGCGCTGTCTTTCTCATTTTTAACAATCGACCAGCCTATGTTTAGTCTTAGGCAGTTTTGATAATACTCAAGCGTGGTAAACTCACTCCCCGCACGAAACGAAATCCCTTTTTTCAACGCTTCATTTAATACGTTTTGACTATCCATATTATCGAGTTGTAACCAAATAACCATACCACCTTCGGGAACACTGATTTTAGTGTTTTTAGGCAGTAATTCCCTTAGTAAGCTATGGTACTGCCGAGCATGTGCCGCTAGGGTTGCCGTTAATTTTTTAAGGTGTTTTGAATAATGCCCCGTATTAATAAACTCGCATACCGTGTGTTGGACGATATTATTGACACCAAAAAATTGCACACTGCGCAACTGTAAGTATGCATTAAAAAAACGCCCTGGCTCACACCAACCTAACCGATATCCCCCAGCAATAGTCTTAGATACCGAGCTACACCATAATACCCAGCCAGACTTATCCCAATACTTAATTGATAAAGGGGTAATGTTCGAATAGCTTAATTCCAAACAAATATCATCTTCAATGACAGGCACTTGGTAATCCGTAGCAAGCTCAGCAATACGTTGCTTTTGTTGATTACTTAAACAAAACCCTTGTGGATTTATATGGTTAGCGCTAAATAAACATACAGAAATACGCTTATCTTTGAGTAAAGATTCAAGTTGATCTAAGTCTAGCTGAGATTGATAACAAGGTATCTCAAGCACTAATCGCCCCATGTTCTCAAGTAAGTTCAATAAACCATTAAAACAAGGTGATGAAATCGCTACCGTGTCTCCAGGATTAGTCGTGATCTCAATAGCACTTCGAACAGCATCAATACAACCATTGGTAATAACCAAATTATCTGATTTTAGAGGTAAGTGTTGTTGTGAAAAATGATTTGCTAATGCAGAACGAAGAGCTACATCACCTTGATGATCTGGGTATGCGAACAAGTCTGATCCGATCCGTTGATTTACGCGTCGTAAACAACGATTTAAAATATCCTGAGGGATCAAATCCTCAGGTAACTGTGCGGTATAAAATTGACCTCTTAATCCTTGAACAATGGATTGATCAACTTTCGGCGTCGCCACTTGAGCATTGAATTGAGGGTATATTGGGGTATTTTGTTTATTCAAAGGCTGAGTTATAAAATAGCCAATTTTCGGCTTTGCATACAACCAACCTAAGTCGAGTAAACGCTGATAACAATTGTTGGCTGTTGTCATACTCACATTATGCAACTGGGTAAACTGCCGTAACGACGGCATTCGTTTATCGACAAGCAATATACCTTTATCAATGTCGTTAATAATATTATCTGAAATTGTAATATAACGTGCGGCCATCCTGCCCTACCCATCAAAATGAAAACTGTATCTATCAAAACTAACTTGAGCCTTTAAAACAAACTGTACTCTAAAAATTAACAAAAACTGCATCTGTTTATTATTTGTGAAAACAACATACTAGTCAAACAATAAAACAATAAAACAATAAAACAATAAAACAACGGAGTATTCATATGCACAGAAGTTCAATATCACCTATTCACTTAATCATCATTGTCGCGGTAACTTGTTTATGGGGCTTTAATTTCTCTGTTATCAAGGCGGGAGTGGATAACCTAGATCCGTTTATTTTAGCGGGACTACGTTTTACTTTTGCAGCATTCCCTGCGATCTTGTTTGTCCGTAAACCAGATGTAGATTGGCGCTACATTGCACTATATGGTATTACTTTTGGTGTAGGTGTTTGGGGGATGATGTCCATGTCAATTTATATGGGTTTATCCGCAGGGATCACAAGCCTCACCTTAGAATTTAGTGCATTCATTAGTGTACTGATGGGGGTTGTTTTTCTGAAAGAACATATAAATATGAGTTTAAAAATAGGATTAGCGTTATCTTTACTTGGTCTCGTTTTCATTGCCAATATTACTGATGGCTCTGTTACTTCCATTGGTTTAATTCTTGCCCTCATTGGCGCGTTCAGTTTTAGCAGTATCAGCTTAATGGTTAAAAAAATTGATATTAATGACATGTTTGCTTTTATAGCTTGGTCTTGCCTATTTGCACCGCTGCCGTTATTTGCAATGGCATATGTGGTAAATGGGGTTAACCTATATAGCGAATTAACAATACTCAATCTTACATCTTTTGGCTCTATTTTATTTCAGGCTTATCCAACAACATTGTTAGGTTACTGGATATGGAACAAAATGCTCACCAAATATCCATTAAGTATGATGAGTTCGTTTAAGCTGTTAGTGCCTATCTTTGCATTAATAGGATCGGTCATCTTTTATGACGAACAATTAGGAATGAACAAGATAATTGCATTTTCATTGATTATAACAGGAGTTGTAATACCATTAGTCGCTCCTTTTATAAAATCGGTATGGTTTAAAAAGTTACAGCCTTAGCATCGACTATCAATCAGCATTAATTTCAATTAGTGCTGATTTTTCAGTCCTCACTTTGTCATCTTTAATATCTTCACAATAACCACTATTACACTGCTGCGTACATGATTTAGTGCAATGAACTCGTTTATTACAGCTCCATAAACAAAGTTGCCACACTTGTTGCTTAGACTCTGGATCTAAACAGTTTAAATCTGCTGCACAAAGATGACCCGCCCGGATCAATTCGGCAAGTTTCGAACTCGATATACTTAAATTAACCTTAGAAGACATGATTTAGTCCCTTATAAACGCGTTATAACTCCATGTATTCATAATAACCTCAATTGAGAATGATTATCAATAGCGGTTATTGTGTTTATTTACACTAAATTACAAAGCGTTTAAATAACAATCTAAAATGATGACTAAACCAAAGTGACAGCATATAAAGGTGACTGTTTATATAAGGATATTAGCGACACAGATCATGAGCGATTAAAGATCACTGACTATAAAGTTCAGGGTATAAGAAGGGTGCCATTGCTAATGTCAGCGCTTGAGTATAATTACTTTCGCGGGTTGCATGCCCATTCGTTAACAAACCAATCGCCCCTCCTTTGTGTTTAATATTGACTGTCTTAAACAATTTATCCATCACAGGTCCCAACTCTTCACCATTGAGTAATGATTGATAAATCGGTGCTGGTAATGGTAACGCAGCACTTCGCCCTACCGACTGTTGCTCTTTATTCGCAATAACAACATACGCGAATGTTGCAGGTCCATCGGCGAGTAAATCAACACCACCTTCGATTGCAATATAAAAATCAGCATCTGCATGCTGTTGGCAATATTTAGCGCGGTTAATAGCACCTTCACGGGTCTCAGCCGCATCCATCGGCTGATCTTGAACATTCGAAGGAGCATCTATACCATCACATTGCACAGCGTGATCGGGATACAATTCAGCAATCACTACACGAGAAGCATTTACTTTAACTGGATTTTTAGATCCAACAACAACTTTAATTAATTTTTGTTCTATCATTTATAAATCAACTCTTCTTGATTGCCAATAGTGGCTGTTCCAATATGGATTATCCAAACGAGATAAGATGACACCACGGCTGCTTGAAGCATGAAAAAATTGTAACTCATCAACCATAATACCGACGTGGCGTACATTAATCCCTGTTTTAAAAAACACGAGATCACCGGTACGTAATTGCTGGCGTTTGATAGAATACCCGACTTTAACTTGTTCGGCAGTCGTACGAGGAAGATAGACAGAAAACTGCTGTTTAAACGTAATTTTAACTAAGCCAGAACAATCTACCCCACTCTTACTTGTTCCACCCCATTGATGAGGCGTCCCATGCCAATCTTTATATTGCGTTAGTAGCTGACGTTGGACATAGTCAAGTTCCGCTGTTGATCGATTAACTGTAATCCTTGGTTCTGAATATTTTATCGCTACCTGCTGACTACAGCCTGAAATTAACACCAACAAAATAGAGAACCAAAAAGACTTAAACACTACCACATCATCCATTACAACCCACTTCATCTTCGTATTCTACCTTTACTCATTGTTTCAAAACAACCAAGTTATGACGTGTTTTATAGATCGGGCTGTTTCTCAGACTTAATCCGTTCGTCAATATATTTATATAAAATAATTTTCAATATTTACCAGACACCTCGTTATGTTACAAAGACAACACATGTTAGCGTTAACATTGTATCATGTAGTCACCACTATCTAGCTAACCCTTTTTGTATACTGCGTTCGTGGTATATAACCGCAAAATTAAGATTTAACAAATCACCAATTTAAAAACAGGTGTAACACAAAAAATAGTACATTTAATACTATTTTCATACGCTTAAGGTTTAAGTTAACACTTTGTCACTATTTACAAATGTAAAACAAGAAGCTAACATATACCCATATAGTTATAGATGTATGGAAAAGTAGAGCTTAGTATCTAAACACTCTATTTTATGAATTTACTGCATAGGGATTAGATAACATGCAAGCACTAACGCTAGTTGATATGGGTTTCTTATATACGGAAACGGTTGCCAGTCCTAAACATGTAGCCGGATTACAAATTTTTACTGTACCTAAGAATTACGAAGGCAACTTTACTCGAGATCTGTTCGACAGCTTGATGTCGCAGGATGAAATTAAGAAACCATTTAATTTAAAACTGAAAAAACAGCTTACTGGACAATATTACTGGAAAGAAGATGACAATATTGATCTCTCTTACCATGTACGATTTGCAATGCTACCGCAACCAGGCAATGAAAGTCAGCTGCTTCACTTTATTGAACATCAGCATGAAACACTATTAGATAGAAATAGACCTTTATGGGAAATGATTCTGATTGATGGCTTAGAAGATAACAAATTTGCTATCTACCTAAAAGCACACCACGCGTTCACTGACGGCGCAAAAGCCAACCAGCTATTAATGTCGTATTTAAGTAAGAATACTGATGCGCCAATGACAGCATTTTGGAATGTTGAACTCGAGCAAAAAGAAAAACACCTTGATAGCATGCTTTCGTCACTAACAAAAACGTCCAAAAAACTGACAGACCAAGTTAAGTCAATCCCATCACTGACTAAACTAACGACCAAATTACTTTTTCAAGCCGCTAATGTGTATAAAGCGGATATGCCAACACCGTTTATGGCGCCGAAAACACCTTTCTCAGTAAGCCCCAAACGTGCACGCCGTGCTGCTGTTTCAGCACTGTCGTTAACACGTGTTAAACGCATAGGTAAAATGACTGGCGCAACAATCAATGATGTAGTTGTAACCATCTGTGATATGGCTATTCATAACTACCTTGAAAGCAAGAATTTTAAACTTAAAAAACCGCTTGTTGCTCAAATGCCAATGAGTTTACGTGATGCTAGCGACACTGTAACGAACAACCAAGTTGCAATCAGTTTAGTTGAATTAGCTTATCATGGTGAATCACCACTTGAACGTTTAATGACAATTAAAGATTCATGTATCAAGTTAAAAAATGAAACACGTTTACTGACAAAAGAAGCACTAACAAGCTATACAATGGCAAGTCAAGGTCTCGCTGTCGTTAGCGAATTTTTCAATTTAGATACTGTATTACCTCCAATGGGTAATGTGCTAATTTCAAATGTTCCAGGCCCACAACATCCCCTGTATATGATGGGTGCGAAAATGGAACAATGCTTCCCTATTTCGGTACTTCCACCAGGAATGTCTTTAAACATTACATTATATAGCTACAACGGATTGATCAATGTTGGCTTAGTATCATGCCGATCTGCCCTACCTGATTTAGCAGATCTTGCTGATGATGTTAGTAAAGCATTTATTGAACTTGAAAACGAAGTACTAAAAAGTGCATCAGTCTCTGTTTCAGAACAAATAGCACTATTAACAATGAAAAATGCTAACTCCGATATTAAGCAAGAAAGCTTAGCAGTAATCGAACAAATATTAGCTGACACACAAAATACAATTAATATCGAAACTCCGCCAGTAAAACAGCAACCAAAAAGCAGTCGTGTTGATACACCACCAACCGACATAATTTCTACTGATACAGAAATCAAAACTGTATCAGCATCAGTTTAGGAAAAAGTGATGAAAACACGCGATAGGATCTTACAGTGTAGTTTAGAAATGTTTAGCCAATACGGGCACGTCAAAGTGTCCACGGTTGAAATTGCCAATGCTTTAGAGATCAGCCCTGGTAATTTATATTATCATTTCAATGGCAAGGAACAGTTACTCACCGAATTGTTCTACGAATACGAAGCTGCAATCAATAAATTAATGTCATTTTATGAAGATGATGTGCAAGCATTTGAAGATTATTGGGCATACTTAAATGTGTATGTTGGTTTGATTCAACAATACTCATTCTTCTATCGTGATATGAAAGTTATTTTTGATGAAAACAAATTGCTAAAACGACGTTTTATGCGTTTAGTTCATAATCATCACAGTTTTTTCTTAAAAATGCTCGTGTCATTAAATGAAAACAGTGAAATCAAGATGACGGAAGCACAGCAAAGCTCGATGGCTGATACGATCTGTTTAATTGCGACTAACTCATTAGATACACAATTAGCTGAAGAAGATTACGATCTTCAAGAAATTACACAGCGTATCGTATTGCGTATTATCATGTTAGTTGAACCTTATTTTTCTCACGAATCTAAAGAAAAATATTTACACGAAGTTGAACAAAACCCTGTTGAAGCAACAAGTTTGTTTAGCTAAGTAACTTAGTTTTTAAAGCACTGCTTAAATAAAAACCTAGTGATAATTAATCCACTAGGTTTTTTAGTTTAAGGCTATTTATTTTCGAGATAAATCTCTCACCAAACGAACAAATTTGTGACTGTTAATCTCTTTAATCACTTCACTTCCATCATGAAAGTCAATAATTAGACCTTCAGCGCCAGCGTTAATCCCCTTACTGTCAAAAGTATTAGACCAGTAAGGCGTAGATGGTGTAGATGGAAACAAACCAAGATCAATCGCAGGGGCAAAACACGAACGCTCAACGAGCGAACCAAGTTCTTTGATATTAGGTATGTGCCAATCACTATGACCTGCATAATTCTGATTATTTTCAGCCGCTTGCAAAGCTTCTTTCCAAGTAAGGTAATTCGTAGGAATATTAATGCAATTTCCACCGACATAATTCTGACCTAATGAACAACGAGACCACATGAGTTCATTTACAATATCCGTAATAGTCCCATCAGCGTTATCAAGATACTGCCCAGTCGGATTCGAGGGTGTGATACTGGCAGGTTTACATATTTGTGCTAAAACAGGTGCGCTCATTACAGTTACAAACGTCAAAAATAAGGTTGTTGTTTTCATTATTCAGCCCCTCCATGTACCAAACGAACGTAGTTTGGTAAATGCTTATTACACAGACGAACTTGGCCTGTCGTCGAAGACATACACCAAGCAGCACCACTACCATCGGCAGAGGATGTCGAAGAGATATAATCACCATCAATAGTATTAGAAAAGAAGTTAACCTCATCTACAGGCGCTGCTATCGCACGATAATTATAAATAGAGCGTAGTTGTTCTATCGTGGGTAATTTCCAATCTTGGAAACCACAAATAGATACACTATTGAACTGCTCTGTATAAACACTCGTATTACAGCTGTTATGTGTAATTTTATAGCCTGGCGAACCTTCTTTTTGGAAAGCACAACTACGTGAAATAGGATATTTTTCATTAATAAATTCAGTACCCGGAGCACCACTACCACCGCCATTGTTAGATGAATCAGTACTATACCAATAATAGCGATAGTTTTTAGCTCGCCAATTCGAGTGGGCTGCATTATATGCATAAGAACCATCTTCAACAGTGTCTGTTATCGATTTTTCTAATGCATCACCAACGAGACTTGGTAGTGGTTGAACCCCCTGTTTAAGCTCAAATACTAAACCCGTTCGATTATCTTTAACACAGATCGCGTTAGTATCATTACTTACTAATGTATTACCCGCACGATCTAATTTGGTGAAACTAAATGCAGCAGGACCATCACTCAGTTCAAAATTTTCAGTATCACGACCAAATTTAGCATCTTGCCCTGGGTATTGTGAATTGGCGCTAATACCTTTAAAGTCCGTACCATCGTACCATGACAAAACGCCGGTATCATTTAGACCGACATCACCAGGGATTGTCAGCGTTAACTTGGTGTGTTCACCAAGTTCTGCATTCTCAGGAGTTTGTAGATCTAATACAACGGACTCCCCACCTTCAGGAATGGTATCGGGAATAAACTCGAGTAATATTTCAACTTCTTTCGCTTTAGCTGGAACCGTTATTGGACTAGCCGTCTTAATATTAAAATCCTGACCTTGACTTGCTAAACCAGCAATTGTGAATGGAATCTTAATGACTTTTTCAGACCTTGTACTCAAGATAATTTTAATACGATATAATCCAGAACCTTCGGCCACTTGCGCCCTATCAGTCTCAAACGATAACATAGTACTGTCTAAGCCATAATGGTAATCACCTGCGAGGCATTACCCATATTTGCATTAGTTGGTGAACTAAGTGAAATAATAAATTTTTCGTCATTTTCATCTACGTTATCACCATACACTGTAACGTCAATATCAGCGTTCAAAGTCCCAGCTGGTATTTCTATCAGACCAGTTTTCACCTCGAAATCACTACCTCCACTTGCAGTTAATGGCGTAATAGCATATTGAACAGTCACTTTAGCTGCCGCTGTTTTAGATAAACTGACCGTTGTTGGAAATGAAGTCGCCCCATTAACAGGCTCAGTGATTGTACCAACTGATTGCAGTGAAATACTTGGTCGGTTCTTTTCTTCTTCTTCCTTTTGCTTTTTTTCTTCTTCAGTTGGAGCACAACCCCACAACGTTGTAACAGCCAATAATGCTAGTGCTGTCTTTTGCTTATTTAACTTCATTTCCCTTTACCATTTATCTCTAAACTAAGAATGCACATTATAACAACATTTATACGTAAAATTACTTAAGATATTATAAAATAACAAATAATAATCAAAATAATGACTGCCCCTTATAAAATAAGCCCTCTATTAGATTGTAAAAATATGCATTGTTATATATTCGATAAAGCTAGATGGCGGCGTACTATTTCTAAATGCTAAGTGAATCGCCATGCAATTTACAACATTTTTTATTAAAGATGCCAATCAGTCACTTTCACACAAATAACACCGCAGATCACTATATAAGATCATCATCATCACCTTATACAAAACAACCATCTAAAACAACATAACCACTTGATTTAAATGGATTTAATGTCATTGTCACAACTCTCATTTATTGCTATCGTATACGAACATTTAGAGTAAAGACTCTTTTGGTGCTGTTTGTTGTCACACTAATAAATTCATGCAACATTTTAATTCAACAAGGACATTTCAATGAAAAATTCAATATTTAAAACCAGTTTATTAGTAGCGGCCCTATCCTTAAGTGGTTGCGATGTCACTTTCATTACGCCTGACTGGGTTAAATTTTACGACAACAGTAAAACGGAAGAAACAACAGTAGAATGGTTGTCTGCACAAGTGATCGATAGTGTCGGTAATATAATCCAAGCTGGTGAGACAATTAAAACAGGCAGTGATCGAGTTCAAAACATACTATTAGTAAAATACGGCACATCTGGTAATACAATCTGGACTGTCGAACATGATGTTACTTATGGATTATCACGCAGTGATGAAAATATAACAGCGATGGTTATCGATGATAAAGACAATATATATATCACTGCAACAGTCTATCTGCAAAACAATGCTCTAGGGCCTCGTGCATCACTACTCGCTAAGTTTTCTACCGATGGAAGCATAATTTGGGAACAAATAATCAGTAATGAATATGACGTTCGAGATCTTGAGCTTAAAAATAACAAGCTTTATGTAACAGGGCTAAATACTAAAATCTTTAACACTGACGGTGAACAACAGTTAAATATTGAGCAACCTGAACAGCGAGCTTGGGATATAGCAGTCGATATGGATAAGAATATGTATGTCTCAGGCCGTAAAAGCATTAGTAAATACAATACATCGGGTCAATTAGAATGGATGCAGCTACAAACTGAAGATACATTCGCAGAAGCAGCAACAACAATCCTCACTGACGGTTCTGTTCTTTCTATCATCATGACCAAAGATCGAAATCTACAGATTCAAGCTATTGATATTAACGGACAGTTATTATGGCGTAATAACGTTTATGGTAACCAAGACAGTTATGCGCTACCTGGCCCTGTTATCCTCCAAAAAAATGCGCAAGATGAATTATTTATCGCGTTTTCAGATGCGTCAAATAGAGATCTAATCAAGATGCAAGCGAACGGCGATATTATTTGGCATGTGAGCAATCAGCAAGGTGAAATCAGTGCAATTAACCTTGATGATAACGGGGGTATATTTGTTGTCGGTAATGGTAATAATGAAAAGTATACTGATGATGGAGTATTAATTGCGGTTGCTAACACCGAATATGAAGTACAGCAACGCACAGGTAGTATCGTCCGTAAAGGTAACGACGTTTATGTTGGTTACAGTACTTTCATTAATAATAACTTCGATTTCTATCTTGCTAAATACACTGATAGATAACGTCTTCCCCCCTCCCAAGCTACCCGTAAGATAATAAGTGATGGCATGCTAATAGTCGTTATTTTAACATATCTATTTAGTATTAATCCCGAGGTATTAGCAAGTGTTAGGTTTATAAATTGAAAATTTGCGTCAAGTCTGATTTTCACTGATTAATTGGTATTGAATTAGTGTTGAATCAAGTGATTATCGTAATATGTTGAATAAATACACTATATACTGGCGACTCATTTATATATTGATTTAAGGATAGAATTTTGAAAAAAGGAATTGCAACTAAATTATTACCATTATTAGCAATCATTACACTTACAGGTTGTATGTCTACTGGTCCACACCTAAAAAGCTCCAATAAAGAAGGCATAGCTGGTATGGAAATGCGTGCTCCATATATTAACTATACTAATTATTTTGGTTATGTTGATGATAGCGTAACGCCAGATGGTAAAATTAAAGGTAAACCAGCATATTATTTATATGCATGGGTTCCTGCTGTAATTGACGAAATTGGTGTATCTATGATATCTCCAGCTGAAGCAACTCCAGCTGAAGGCGATTTCGTACAGAGCACATTTGAAGCAAGTCTTCAATCTGCTCCAAATAAGTTTTTTGATACATATATTACACTTGATCGCCTAAACATTGTTGATAAAGCAAAAATCAATAAAGGTGGTAAAGTACTTCAAGCATTAAACTATAATGACGATACTTCAGAATTACCAGCTAACCCAAGTGGTTCTTCTTATAACTCATTGTTACGTCAAGTATCTGAAGTAAGCAGCCCAACTAAAGCACTTGTTCGTGGTGTATACCGTATCTCATTCACTTCATTCCGCTCAGCAATTGAAGGTTCTTTTGAAGCAACTATTGGTACAAATGTTCCAGGTGTTAAAATCGCAGCCTCTTTAGAAGAATTACATGAACTCGTTAACAAAGAAGGTTAATCCTTTTTAATTAACTCGGTAGTCGTCATGATAACCTGAGATAATGTAATTAAACGGCGCCTCTTGCGCCGTTTATATTTTCCTTTATGTAGCGATTCGCAACGATTAAGCACAATGTACACACCCACACAAACTAATAACCTAAACGCTGGTTAAAAGAAAACCACTTTAACTTTATTTCCTTAATAGTCTGTATTCCTGTACAATTCGCACCTTAAATTTTCCGTGTTAATTTATATCCAAGGCTTATATGAATCTTTCAGCTAAAACTGTTGTTGTGATTGCAATTGGTGGTGCTTTATATGGCATCGGCGGGTTACCAATGTTTGGTATACCGGTATTTGCAAATACCACACTTAAACCTGCGATGGCAGTGCTTGCTCTCTTCTCGGTATTATTTGGTCCATTAGTTGGTTTTTTAGTAGGCTTTATTGGTCATTGGGTTACAGATTTATTCTCTGGCTGGGGTGTTTGGTTAACGTGGGTATTAGGCTCAGGTATTGTTGGTCTTATCATCGGCTTATTCCCTAAACTGACAAAAGGTCGTTTAGAAAAAGGTCAATTCTCGATAAAGGATATGGCACTCTTTGTTGTACTTGCCTTAATCGGTAATACTGTCGGCTATGGCGTATCAGCACTACTCGATACCATTCTTTACGCAGAACCATTCAGCAAAGTCATGACACAATTAACAATTATCGCTGCAGGTAATACGATATTAATCGGTATGGTTGGCTACATTCTACTGACTGCATTTGCAAAACGTAAGAAACAAAGCCGTAATCTGACCGAGGGTTAATCAACAATGACTATCGAATTTTCTGACTTCTCTTTTAAATATGCTTCGCAGGATAAAGCGACACTAAAAGGCATAAATCTAAGGATAGAGAAAGGAGAGAAAATCGTCATTATTGGTCCAAGTGGCAGTGGTAAATCAACCCTTGGACAGTGCTTAAACGGTCTGATCCCCCATGCGATAAAAGGTGATATTTCTGGCACCTTAACCATCAATGATACGCAGGTATCAGGGTTACGCATGCAAGATTATAGCGAGACTGTAGGCACAGTATTGCAAGATACCGACAGTCAGTTTGTCGGTTTAAGCATTGGTGAAGATATCGCATTTTCGCTTGAAAACAATATGGTATCTCAAGTCGAAATGCTACCTATCGTGCAAAAGACCGCCGCGATGGTTGACCTTGAGGACTTACTTGACCATTCACCTTATGCATTATCAGGTGGTCAAAAACAACGTGTATCACTTGCTGGTATTTTGGTTGATGATACTGACGTCTTATTATTCGACGAACCCCTTGCCAGCCTTGACCCAAAAACCGGTAAAGTAACTATCGAAATTATCGACCAATTACATCAAGATACTGGCAAAACCGTTATCATTATCGAACATCGCCTTGAAGATGTGCTGCACCGCCATGTCGACCGTGTAATATTAATGGAACGTGGTGAAATCATTGCAGATATGAGTCCTGATGAATTAATTATTTCGCCATTATTACAAGTCCACGGTATTCGTGAACCACTATACATTACTGCGTTAAAAGCGGCAAAGTGTCCGATTTCGATTTCTGATAATCCAGCTTATATCGAAAAGATGGATCTACAGAAATATCAAACCCCATTAACCAATTGGTTTAATGCGCAAGCCCCGATGGTCAAACCACAGACCAGCGAAGTATTACTCGAAATTAACGATTTAACGTATTCTTATACAGGCGAAAAAAATGCCTTAGAAGATATTTCGTTTAGTATTAATCGCGGCGAATTTGTTTCTATTTTAGGTAAAAATGGTTCAGGTAAATCAACGATAACCAAACTTATCATGGGTATTATCGCACCAGATACAGGTAATATTAAGCTTAATGGCGAAGACATAGCCAACTTATCTATCTTTGAGCGCGCTCAAAAGGTTGGTATTGTGATGCAAAACCCCAATCACATGATCTCTAATCACATGATTTTTGACGAAATTGCTTTTGGGCTGCGTAACCGTGGTCATAACGAAGCGTTTGTTGAAACGAAAGTATTAGAAGTACTTGATCTATGTGGATTAAGTAAATACCGTCACTGGCCTATTGAAGCGCTTAGTTATGGTCAGAAAAAACGAGTAACAATTGCATCTATTCTAGTACTCGAGCCTGAATTACTTATTTTGGATGAGCCAACTGCAGGACAAGATCACCGTAACTACACATCGATGTTATCCTTTATCCAAACACTCAATAAAACACTTGGCATTACTGTTCTTATCATATCTCATGATATGCATTTAGTTTTAGAGTACACCACCCGTTCGATTGTTATTGCAGAAAGTAAGTTAATTGCCAATGCACCAGTCTCACAAGTTTTTAGCAATCCCAAACTACTTGACCGAGCAAATTTAAAAATAACGAGCCTGTATACCCTTGCAAATGCTGTTGGTATCAAAAATACAGATAGTTTTATGCAGCAATTTATCAAATCTGAAGTGACGCCTTCATAATGACGCGCAACACGAACCATAAAAACAATATGAATAAAAGTAACGTTAATAAAACTAAAAAAATCGATTTTGGTATTAACTATGTCAATACTAATTCAGCACTGCATCAGCTTAATGGTGTCACTAAGTTCGTCTTGTTTTTAGCTTGGGTAACAGTGGTGTTAACGACCTTTGATTTACGCCTTATTCTCGCGCTAATCATTACAGGCTGTACTGATGTGGTTTAATTCTACCGGACACTTCTAAAGCATTTAAGTATAATGTTAATTAGAGGTGATCATGAATACTAAGTTTAAACGTCCGAAATTTACAACTGAATTCAAACAAGGCGCAGTAAAACTCGTTACTGAGCAAGGATATACCAGACAAGCAGCCGCTGCTAGCTTAGGTGTATCGTTAAGTGCAATTACACGCTGGGTTCAAGCAGAAAGCGGCACGCAAGCTAGACCTGGAACCAAACAAGAAGGCCTAAACCTATCCGAACGTAATGAACTTGAAATACTACGTAAAGAAAATGCAAAACTGCTGATGGAGAAAGAAATTTTAAAAAAGGCCGCAGTCTTCTTTGCCAAGGAAAGCGAGTAAGATTTCAGTTCATCGCAGAGTATAAGAAGACATTTCCAATTCGAGTTACATGTAAAGTTATGGATGTAAGCCCAAGTGCTTTTTATCACTGGTTATCAAATAAAGCATCGCCTAATAGGGATGTGGCGCTTGAGATTAAGGCTACCGAGATATTCGACTTACACAAAAAAACGCTAGGTTATCGCAGATTAACCAATGAGTTACGCAAAGAAGGCTTTGATGTTGGTCATTACAAAATATGGCGTTTAATGTCACGCTTAGGCTTGCAAGCCCGCTACCCAAGACGATTCAAGGTAACTACTGATAGTAAGCATAATTTTAATATTGCAGATAACTTGTTAGAGCGTAAATTCGATGTTCAGCAGCCCAATAAATATTGGACAACTGATATCACCTACGTTTGGACGCTTGAAGGTTGGATGTATTTAGCCGTTGTAATGGATTTATATTCAAGGCAAATCATTGGATGGAGTATTGCCGACAACATGAAAACAGAAATGTGTTTGCAGGCGCTACAGATGGCTTACTGGCGACGAAAACCCAATGCTGGAGTTATGCATCATTCAGATAGAGGCAGCCAATACGCAAGCGGCAAGTACCAGGAAATGCTTTCGAAAATGGAGATGATACCCAGCATGAGCGGCAAAGGTGAGTGTTGGGATAATGCACCAACAGAGCGATTTTTTAGAAGCTTCAAACACGAGCATATGCATTACTATCGCTTGAAAACAAAGAAAGACGCTGAACGCTGTATTTTGGATTACCTTGCTTATTACAACAGCAAGCGGCCACATACAACATTGGGGTATTTATCACCGATGGAATTTGAGCAGCAGATATTAAGAAAAGTAGCTTAAGCAAGTGTCCGATTTGAGTTGACCATTACATACCTTGCTTAAATTAACTAAGGTGCCCTTTCCGGTTTACAAAACTTTGCTCATTGCCACGGCAAGTGTACTCACTATAAACGCATTATTCATGTTCTTGTTAGCACCACAGCAAGGCGTTGAGTATATTGGTTCAAGTACCATTTTATTGTCGCTCTGGGGAGATTATTCCCTGACACAGGAAGCCTTGTATTACCTGCTGACGGTAACGCTGAAATATTTCAGTATGTTCCCAATTGCCTTGGTATTTGTGTTTACAACACATCCGACAGAGTTTGCCGCGAGTTTAAACCGACTCGGTGTACCCTACAAAATTGCCTATGCGGTAAGTTTAACGCTACGCTATTTACCTGATGTGAAGAATGATTTTGTTAATATCATGCATGCACAGCAAGCACGTGGCGTGGATTTATCAAAGAATGTATCTGTACTGTCGCGTATTAAAAATGTGGCCAAGATCTTAGGGCCATTAATTTTCTCAAGCCTAGATCGCGCAGACGAGATTTCGAATGCGATGACATTACGTGGTTTTGGTCATAACAAGATGCGTACGTGGTACAGCTTAAAACCAATGACTAAGCAAGATTACGCAGTGATGGGGCTAATTACCTTGGTGGTGACGTTAGCCATTATCAAACGTGTTATGGCAACAGAGTTGTTCTGGTATCCATTCTAGCTGGTACTTTTTCTAGGTACTTTTTATAAGCACTTTTTATAAACGAATACGAGCTAAAAGCTGTTGATGGCTTTTAGCTCTCTCCTCTCTATTTTCCTTTACTCATGCCGTAATTTGATTAAGCCAACGTCCTCCAATACAATAAATATTACCTGCATTGGGGGCAACACAAAATCAAGGTTGATTTATGTTCATTATATATATCATGATAAGATAGCTAAATTAGCTTACACCTCGTCACTCAATGGAATAAATAGTGCTTTCAACATCAACAGATCAACTAACATTAGCTACGAATGAAATTCACCTGTGGTCAGTAGACCCGAAAAGAATCCAACAACCTGAATTATTACGTGCTTATAGTCGCCTGTTGGCACCAGAAGAAACGACAAAACAGCAACGATTTCGTTTTGAAAAAGATCGCCACAGTGCATTAATAACCCGCGCTTTTGTCCGTGATTTGTTATCACGTTATGCTGATGTGCCACCCGCAGACTGGAAATTTGTCAAAGGTGAAAAAGATAAGCCCGAGATTGTTAACCCACCCCTGCCATTACGTTTTAATATCAGCCACACCGACAATATGATCATTTGCGCGGTAATGCTTAATGACGATATTGGTTGTGATGTAGAAAATACCAGCCGAACAAGTGATGTATTAAGTATTGCGAAGCACTCATTCTCTCAAGTTGAGGTCGAGGATTTACTCACCCAACCAATAGCGCAGCAAGCGAGTCGTTTCTTTGATTATTGGACATTAAAAGAATCTTACATCAAAGCATGGGGGTTAGGTTTGTCGATCCCGTTGAAAGACTTTAGTTTCAGCCTGCCGGAAAACCACCAGAAGAAAAACATCAGCTCTATTGAAAACATTAAATTAAGCTTTGCAGCTCACCGTATTGACGATGCGAATACCTGGCGTAGTTGGTTGTTTTATCCCAACAACATTCACCGCGTCGCACTGTCAGTTCGCGCGACTTATAACAATCAAGATACAGATTATAAAATGCGTTTTTTTAATTCAATACCACTCATTAAAGCGACTGAAACGGCAAGATTTAGTCCTGATGTGAATTCGATGATGGATTAAAGGTTAATGACTTGGCCTATCCAGTCATTATCCTTCCGTTCAGCAATAACAAGTGCATTATGACTTTCATCAGCACAAATAAGTTGACCTGACTTTGTCCAAATCGCACTCTTTCCTACTGGATCCCAATTACCGGTAGGTCTATTATGATTAGCCATTGCTACGAGCATATTGAACTCCCGAGCATAGCTGCTCATCAGCTGAGTATCGGCGTCATAACCCCCCGCCGTGATTAACACACTCGCCATATATACATCAGCACCGAGTGCTGCACACCCTTTAGCATGCTCAATATGATTAGTATCAGCACAAATAGCATTAGCGACCGTTATATTATTCAGTTGAAAGCTATGTCGCTTATCGCCAACTGAAAAATATGTCTCTTCACCTGAGTGTAAATTCATTTTAGCGTAGCTTTCTACTCGTCCTGTTGGATAAATAATAGCTAAACCAATATGCGGCAGTCCCGTCGTTAACAGCGGTAGACCGACCCCTACTGTTATCTTGTTTAATTTTGCAATATCAATGAGTGGTTGAAGACGCTTATCGTCAACAGTAAAAGCAAGATTGGAGGCACATTCAGGCAGGTAACCTGTCAGTGATAACTCAGGAAATACAATATATGAAACACCTACAGATACAGCTTTTTCAATAGCATTCATATGAACAGCTATGTTTTCCGTTACATTCCCGTCAACCGAAGAGATTTGCGCGACAGCAATTTTTGTATTTTTCATTAATCTTCCTTGATAGATAGATCCATAAATAATATTAATCATCACCTAAATACATTTCGAAAACATGCCGTGACCTTTGTTAATTAGTCATTTCTGATTCCACCAACGCTTTTATTTTTACCGCTTTCTCAAAGTGATCTAACTTATGCGTCATAATCCACCAGTGTGCAGCTTCCATTAATAACGCTGGATCATCATTCTTATTCGCGAAGAACGCATAAAATGAGAGACCAACATTCGTCCCTTTTTTTTCTATTTTGTTTTCACAAACAGCGATTATTTTATTTCTTAATATTTCTCTCATATACCCTAGTAATATCCATAATAATGAAATAAACAATACGACATCTGTTTAAAAAAAATCCCAGCTTACTACTCAAAGGGGTTAAAAACGTCAATATCTCAATAGATTATAAATATTCCTACAATTTATTAACACTTCATTTTTCCAGTTAATTAATAAAGAATCAAAGAATTTACATCATTTTATTAAAATCATTCAATAGCATTAAAATCTAGCTAACAACAAAGTTAACGATAACAAGGTAATCGTTGACAAATATATACAGTTAATTATGCCAATCGACCTTCAGTAACAACAAAACAACCTGCTACAAACATTCAATTATGAATCTAACAAACATATTTAAACCTTAACAATCAAAAAGTTAAAAACAATTAAAGTACTATAATAAATCGTGAAAATATTTCATTTGCGTAAATTTATGTCACAATAACATATCACTTTGTGAGTACCCGTGTACTATACATATAACTTTAACATCCGTGACAGCAAGTCATAACATCACTATATGATGATATGCGCGGTACGACTAAATCGGACGCAAACTATCAATCACATCAAGAAAATAGGGAATGACTATGGAAGCACTCACGTTAGTTGATATGGGTTTTTTATACACCGAAACAGTTACAAGTCCAAAGCACGTAGCAGGATTACAAATATTCTCAACCCCAAAAAATTACCCAGGTAACTTTAGCCGAGATCTATTTGATAATTTAATGTCACAGAAAGATATTAAAAAACCATTTAACAACAAACTAAAAAAACAAATCACGGGTCAATACTTCTGGCAAGAAGATAACAATATCGATCTGTCGTATCATGTACGCTTCGCTATGCTGCCAAAACCAGGTAATGAAGATCAGTTACTTAGTTTTGTTGAACACCAACATGAAACATTGCTCGATCGTAGCCGCCCATTATGGGAAATGATTTTAATTGACGGCTTAGCTGATAACAAATTTGCTATTTACGTTAAAGTCCACCACGCATTCACTGACGGCGCTAAAGCAAACCAACTAATCATGGCTTATTTGAGCGAAAATGTGGAATCACCAATGACGGCATTTTGGGCAATTGATCACCCACAAAAAGCAAGAATAACAAAAACAGCATTGTCACTATTATCTGATACTTCAAAACTTGTAACAAACCATGTGAAATCAATTCCATCATTAACCAAGCTAACAACAAAACTACTTTTTCAAGCTGCAAGCATGTACAAAGCAGATATGCCGACACCTTTTATGGCGCCTAAAACACTATTTTCAGTTAGTCCAAAGCGTGCACGCCGTGCCGCAATGAAATCACTGTCACTCTCACGTGTTAAAACACTTGGCCGCATAACAGGTGCCACAATTAATGATGTTGTTATTACTGTTTGCGATATGGCTATCCATAACTACCTAAAAACACGTAACGTAGTACTTAAAAAACCATTAGTAGCGCAAATGCCAATAAGTTTACGTGATGCTTCAGACAAGGTGTCTAACAACCAAGTAGCAATTAGTTTAGTCGAATTAGCTTATGCTGGTGAGCGTCCACTTGAGCGTTTAATGACAGTCAAAGAGTCATGCATCAAATTAAAAAATGAAACGAGGTTATTAACCAAAGAAGCATTAACGAGTTATACATTAGCAAGCCAAGGCCTAGCCGCTGCGAGTGAACTATTGAACTTGGATACAATATTACCGCCAATGGGCAATGTACTCATATCTAATGTACCAGGACCAAGCAAAGCGTTATATATGATGGGTGCTAAAATGGATAAATGCTTCCCAATTTCAGTACTACCACCGGGTATGTCGCTAAACATTACGCTATATAGCTACAACGGCTCTATTCATGTTGGTCTTGTCGCTTGTCGCTCTGCATTACCAGACTTAACAGAACTAGCAAGCTACATCGATGATGCTTTTACTGAACTTGAGAATGAAGTGCTAGACAGCGCCATTGAGACGGTATCAGATCATATCCATCTATTATCCTCTTCACAGCATAATGATGATATAAAAAAAGAAAGCGTTGAAATAATTAGTAATATGGCCAACAATGCATCGATGTTAAGCCCTCGTCCAGAAATTGATATTGAAGACTCTCGATTATGTGAAACAGCTTAGATCAATAGGAACATAGAGGAAATTGCAGTTAGTAACCTATATTACAGCGGCTAACTGCTTTAGATAATATCATTATTTATTTAGCTTAAAGGTGCTAAAACTCGGTGTAGATGATCTGCTATTTCAATACCGCTATCGGTTAAATACCCACCGTCGTCTCGTGTAATAAGCCCTTTTTCAAAAAGTGATTTCGCAGCACTAACAACAGAGGGGCCTGCTTCATTATGAACCTTAATACCTTCTAAATGAGATTTTGTTGGGAATTTAGCCAGTAATTTCATTTCTTCAAACAGTGTATCAGAATAATTGTTAGTCATAATTGCTCGCTTTTCTTAAATAGGAGAAGTTTCATCATAGGAGCTTCAAAGAATATTGCAAAATTAATAACCGAGTTAATAGGGGTAGATCAAAAAAAAACCTAAGGAAACGAACACTTAAGGTCTAATAGGTCAGTATTTATGCAGCAATGTATATTACACAAACACTTTTTGCCTATTTAATGCTTAAACATTTAAGGTCACGATAACAACGCCGAGCTTATTACTTGATATAGCAACTCATGCCCCGCGCTGTTTGGGTGTAATCCATCGGCCGTTAAATAGATTTCTTTACGATCATTGAATGGCGTGTAAACATCAATTAAATCAACATCATACTTCACCGACAAAGCCAACAATGCTTGGTTATAATGACGGATGGTTTCATCATTGCGAATACGATTATTTACATTCGGAATACCATCAAGCTGGGCTGCAATTGGCGTGATATTAATCAGAGCAACATTAGCACCCTTCTCAATTGAAAACTCAATACAGCGACTTATGTTGTCAATATACGTTTCAATATTAACAAGGTAGCTACCGTCTTGCTTAGCAAGGTCATTCGCACCATACCCAAATAGCACGGTATCCTGTTTATCAACGGCTTGTCGGGTCAAAAACTCATGTTGAAAACGTTGGATCAAACCATTTGTCGTTTCACCACTAATCCCCATATTAAAGACACTAATCTTATCTTTACCCGTTTCCACAAATTGTTTAATTAAACGAGTTTTAATACGGTCTGCCCAACCCCCATAGTCAGCATCACTTTCACCGCGTGTAATACTATCACCAAAACAAATCATGCTCGCCATATACCCTCACTCCGAAAATATCCATTAATAAACTATTGAAAATAAACTACTACATATCTCGAAAAGTTAATAGCATAACCTTGACTATGATTAAGCTTACATCAATAATGCAATTGCGAATGATTTTCAATTGGATTATAATATTTCTTATTTCGATAACTTCCGTCACTTACGAGTGCTCATATAAACTAACTCCGAATTATGGCGTCTATGGAAAATACATCATTAAACCGCGTTAAAAATGCATTTACACAGGGCATTTGGGTTACATTAATTAGCATTGCAATCGGCTTTAGCTTTAAGATTTGGTTGGCTCACTGGATCCCAAAGGACGACCTTGCCCTCTTTCATAGTGTCGTTGATATCATTTCTTTATCGTTAATATTAATGACTGGATTTCGCTCGTCCATGGTAGTGACTTACTCACAAACCCAAAATGACCGCGATATTATTAACATCTTCCGATATAGTTTAATCACCATGGTATTAATTACTTGGGGTTTGGTTATTCCTTATATTAAACATCAACTGCATATTGAAGTAAGTTATTACCAGTTGGTTGGTATCATATTTGGTATGGGGCTCAAAGTATATTTCACCAATCTTATTGCCATGTATCGACTGTATAATATTTCCAATAAGGTAGTATGGCTAGAACCCTTGGCCAATGTGTTCATGTTCTTCACTTGCTATTATCTACTTGGTCTAGATGCCCTTGTTTCACTCTTTTCAGGATTAACGTTATCATCACTGGCGATTGCTGTTTATATGTTTAAACATCGTCGTAAGGATATTTCTACACGTCCGTTATCGAGTGTACATCTTGATCCCAAGTTACTCAATTTTGTAAAAAAGAGTTTTACCGCATCTTTAGAAGCGGGTGCAAGTATTTTAATGATATACATAACCGTGCTACTCACCATTCGTCATTTTAGTATTGACGAACTCGGTGATTTCCAAGTTGTTGTACGACCGGTATTTACCTATCTAACATTACTGTTTGTTTTTCCTATTTACCGTTTTGTATTACCTGAATTAGCGGTTTGTGTGCGCAATGGCGACCATCAACAAATTAAGCTTATTCGTAATTGGATATTTAAGATATCAGCCCTTGTAAGTATTAGCTTTTTCGGAGTTATGCTGCTGTTTGGCAATACGTTAGTTTTAACAATTTTCCCTGCAGAATATGATGGTGCAATCCCTGTCCTATTACATTTTTCAATGTTTTTCATCTTCCTTATGCTTAATGCTTATCAATTATGCTACATAAAAGCACATGGCCGTTTCATACAGAGCCTATGTATTCGCATCAGCGGTATCGTCACTTTGGTCGTTTCGTTTGAGCTATTCAATCAATTTACTGACAACGTAATAGCGATTATTGTGGCACTTTGTTGTGGCTATTTGATGATGTTCATTCTATCCAGTGCTGTTGAGCGACAAATACTAAAAAGCTATAGCATCACGATTTATCGCCAACCAAATCTCAACTAAACATCCACAACCAAAAAGCCAGTCACTGTTTATAACGAGTAACTGGCTTTTTTCAGATTAAGGAAACGTTCGATTTACAAGCGTACGCCTTCAATATTCAAGATCATATCAACATAAGCTGACGCAGGACCTAAGTTTGTAGTAATACCATAGTCTGTTAATTTAAGACTTGTTTCACCAGTAAAACCAACTCGATAACCGCCCCAAGGATCTGAACCTTCACCAACTTTAGCAATAGGGAATGTAATTGTTTTAGTGATACCTTTTAGGGTGAATGCCCCTGTTACAGTCCCATTTTCATCATCGCTAAATTTGATGTTGTTACTTTTAAATGTCGCTTTCGGAAACTTTTTCACATCAAGAAAGTCATTGCTTTTTAAATGTTTATCACGCTCTGCATGGTTTGAATTTAGACTAGCAGTATCGATAACAAAATTAATTTTAGACGCACTTGGCGCTTTCTCATCATATGAAAAACCACCATCAAAAGTATTAAAACGGCCCCATAACCAGCTATAACCTAAATGCTTAATTTTAAATTGCACTGAGGCATGAGCACCATCGACGTCCACTTTATAATCTGCAGCCTGTGCGGCATTTGGCGCTACTAAAGCGAAAAGTGAACTTGCTGTAATAGCAGCGGCTAAAATTTGTTTTTTCATTCTATTTTCCATTTGAATTTGCCTTTAATATTTAAGGTCCGATAAAATCACTACTGTTATTTGTTTTCTGCTTGCCGTACTTTCAACATACGTACTAGCGTCTTATTTTTATTAATAAAGTGATGCTTAATCGCAGCGATGCCATGCACACCAGCGAGAACAATTAGCCCCCATGCCAAAATTTCATGTATTTCGCCCGCAATGTCCTCTTGATTATCAATAGAGAATGGGATTGCAGGTACACTAAATAACTCAAACGCATTAATGCCACGCCCATCGGCAGTCGAAATTAAGTATCCCGATATCATTAATGTAAACATGAGTAGGTATAATCCAAGGTGAACCAAATGCGCGCTCGTTATTTCAAATTTACTCGCATGCTCGTCTGCGCTATCTGGGCTGATATTGGTCCAGCGCCATACAGTGCGAACCAATAATAAACCAAACAATAAAATACCAATGCTCTTGTGCAAATCGAGCGAGCCTTTATACCAAGTATCATAATAAGTTAGCTCGACCATATATAAGCCTAAGCCAAACATACCAAAAATGGTTAATGCCATAACCCAGTGCAACAAAATCGATATCCAGCCATAAGCAGTCTTAGTATTTTTTAACATTTATGCATCCTTCAAATCAGTGGATATATAATAATCAGGTTTTAGCTATTAAAAAATAACGATTAATGCGAAACTATTGTGCAAATATGCACAGAACCTTTACATTAAATTAAATAACCCCATTGGCAGATGCCAATATAGCCACCTGTTTAAGTTGAATATTTATCAACCTGTAAACATAATTAAAAGAATTTAGATATGAAAAATATTTCTTGGGATGATTATAAAATAGCTTATCAAGTCGCCATTGATGGCAGCTTAAGTCAGGCAGGTAAATCACTGGGTATTAACCATGCGACGGTGCTAAGACGCATCAATCAATTAGAATCGGCACTTGAGATAAAGTTATTTTTCCGCCACCAACGCGGTTATAAAGTCACGGATGCTGGTGCGATCTTAATAGAAGAATTACCTGATCTTATTGCTAGATTTAGCAAGCTAGAGCATCAGTTACAAAATATTGAGAGTAATATCAGTGGCGAATTACGTATATCAACCATCAACTCTTATTCAGCACAACTTGCTCCAGCGCTAAAGGCCTTTAGAGACATTCACCCTGCGATCAGGATCAAGGTACTCTCAACTGACGATATCGTACCACTCGAATCTGGTGCAGCTCATGTATCATTACGAGTTGGCCCAAAACCAGATGGTGCAGATTTGATTGTTAAAGAATTAACCCGCTTTAAAACAAGTTATTTCGCGTCAGCAGAATACATACAAACATTTGGTAAACCCACAACAAACAGTTCATATAATCAGCACTACTGGGCTTTACCTACTGCCGACAAATACCGAATCCCTTTTGTCCGTCATATCGTGGATAATATAGATAAAAGTAGAATTGTATTTCAAAGCAATCACTTTCCAGATGTGAACCAAGCAGTAATTGAAGGTATGGGCATTGGACCTATGGGTGAACATCAAGCCAAATTCTACCCTTCACTGGTTAAAGTGCAGTTGAATTCACCTCAATCAGAAGAAGCCATTTGGTTCGTCTACCATAAAGATTCAAAACACAGTGCGCGAGTCAAATGCTTTTATGCGTTTTTGCATGAACGATTGAAGAAATTAACAGAGCTAGAGAATAAATAACGTGGAAATAAATTGAGCCGGAAACGAAAACTTCCGGCTAAAGGAATCGCGTCAATAAATATGTTAAGACTTGCTTGTATTATTACACTATGTTTATTTAACTAATTGACTAATATCTTTAAAGATTGGGTTTTTAGCATTTGCTGTAAGTTCAAATAAGATTGATTCATAAGTAGTCGGTATAACCCCCGCTTGCATTAATCTTTCAATTGCCATTTTCGAATCAAATTCAGAACGTGCGCTCACACAGTCTGTTACAAGAACAGGCTGTAACCCTTCTTTAAGTAGATCTAAACACGTTTGTAGTACACAGACATGCGTCTCTATTCCGGCAACGATAACTACTTTTTTATTCGTATTTTTAATTGCTGTTAGCGTAGCCTCATTACCACAACATGAAAAAGACGTTTTATCAAAATGCGGGGCTGATTCAACTAATTCCTGTAACGCGGGGATCGTACCACCAAGGCCTTTCTTATATTGTTCATTAATAATAAAAGGCACGTCATGCAGTTTTAATCCTTTGACTAACCTAATCAGGTTTTTCTCAACAACATCGTTATTTACCACATGCGGAAAAAGTTTTTCTTGCACGTCAACCAAACAAAATACAGTATCTTGTACATTGATTCTCATATTATTCCCCCAGTAACTTTTAAGTATTTCCATTCGAATATCTCATAAATAATAAAAACTCCAGCCGTTAAAGTCGAGTGACGTCATTTAAAACAACCCAGCATGTGATCTATGACTGATAGTTTAGGGTAACAAAATCAATCACATGGCCGATGGACAAACACATACAAAAACACAGTGTCAACATAAACTAACAACACACTAACATTAACAAATAAAAGATAACACAGGTCAAAGTTTGTCATTAATTTATTTGATACGCTAAAAAAATACTTTTTATAATAGAGATAGCTATGACAATACCTGTAGTTGATGTTAAAGCCAAACCACACGATGCTGAAGTAGACTATTCTGCATCAATAAATCTTATTTCAACAACCGATCCACAAAGTAATATTACCCACACTAATCAACACTTTTCCGACGTTGCAGGGTATACAATAGATGAAATGTACCACCAACCGCATAATTTAGTTCGCCACCCAGATATGCCTAAACAAGCCTTTTCTCAGTTATGGCAATATATCAGTTCCGGTAAAAGCTGGATGGGATTGGTAAAAAACAACTGTAAAAATGGCGGTCATTACTGGGTATCAGCCTTTGTCACTCCGATTAAAAATGCAAATGATGAAATAATTGAATATCAATCAGTGCGTAGTAAACCCGATAGAGAAGCGGTCAATCGAGCCTCAGTACTATATAAAAAAATGAGTACAGGTAAGTCAACCTCTCTCTCAGAACTACGCTTTAAACAAAATACGATATTATTTAGCCTAACCGCAACCACCCTACTTATTTTAGCTGCACAATTACTTACTTCAAATATATCATTATTAACCATAGCGACAGCGGTCACTACATCATGTTCTTTAGCTATAATCTGGTACACACAAAATAGAATTAAGCATTTAACTCAATTAGCTAAAAAAGCATACAATAACCCGTTAATGGAATATGTCTATACGGGTAAAAAAGATGAGTTTTCCACAATCGAATTAGCGTTAAAAATGCGTCAAGCAGAGCTACGCGCCATTGTCGGTAGAGTCAGCGAAACATCCGGTGATATTCTACAGTCTGCAGAAAACCAATTTTCTCAAACCAAACAAATACAAACCAATCTAGCGCAACAAAATGATGCGACAGAACAGGTCCGTGTCGCGATGGAGCAAATGTCGCTATCTGTCCGTGATATTTCAGAAAGTGCAGTACAAGCATCCTCGCTAACATCAGAAGCACAACAAATGTCATCCGATGGTCAAAATAGTGTTGAAACGACGATAAATTCAGTGCATGTACTACACAAAGAACTCGATAACTCAAAAAATGTTATCAATGAATTGTCAAAAGATTGTCTACAAATAGGTGGGATTCTTGATGTTATAGGCGTAATAGCAGATCAAACCAATTTACTTGCCTTAAATGCCGCAATTGAAGCAGCTCGAGCAGGTGAACAGGGCCGAGGTTTTGCAGTGGTTGCAGATGAAGTGCGTTCTTTAGCACAAAAAACACAAGCGTCGACAGGCGAAATCCAACAAATGATAGCAAAACTTCAGCAAACAGCCGAACAAGCGGTTAACTCTGTCGATCGTGGTGTGGAATTATCTCGACAATGTAATGATCAAGCAGCTGAAACTGGTGAATGCTTAGCTAAAATTAATAATAAATTAAATTTGGTCACAGATAACAGCCACCAGATAGCGTCGGCAGTAGAAGAACAAGCTGGTGTAAGCGATGAGATTTCACGTAATGTTGAACATATTACTCAACTCAGTGTAGCGACCTCAGAAAACGGTGAAAACGCAGTGGAAGGCACTCGTAAATTGGTTGATAGATTAGAAGCAATGCAGCGTTTAATTAGTCAATTTAAAAAATACTAATAAAAAAGGAGCCTATCATGGCTCCTCCTTCATTTTCTCATCACGCTATTTTTCTATTATTTGTAACCTGTGGAACATACTATATAACACAGGTACAACAATCAGTGTAAGAACAGTAGCAAACCCTAAACCAAACATGATAGTGACAGCCATAGGTTTGAAGAACACATCAGGTAACAAGGGAATCATACCTAATACCGTTGTGATTGCCGCCATACAAACAGGACGAACACGACTCACAGCCGCATCAACAACCGCCTGATACTTTTCTTTACCACTGTGAATCTCAATTTCAATCTGATCAAGTAATACAATACCATTCTTAACCAGCATGCCTGACAAACTCAAGAAGCCCAACAGTGCCATAAAGCCAAATGGGGTATTAAGCGCGAGTAGCCCTGTTGTTACACCGATAATAGCTAAAGGTACGGTTGCCCATACAATCACCGCATTTCTCACATTATTAAATAAGAAGACCGTAATTAAAAACATGAACAAATAGCCCATAGGCATCGTTTGGAATAATGACGGTTGCGCTTTCGAAGACGATTCATATTCACCACCCCATTCGAGTGAATAACCCGGTGGGAAATCAAGACCTTCGACTAACGGTTGAATCCGTTTTTGTAAGGTTGCAGCAGTTTCATCACCTAAAGGATCGGGATCTGCAAATATGGTCAACATACGTTTACGGTTTTTACGCACAACAATCGGATCTTCCCAACGAATATTAACCGCTAATACCACTTGTTGTAGTGGCACATAACCTTTCAATACAGGACTCCAGATCTTCATACCTTCAACCGTACTGATATCCACACGTTCTTTTTCAGGTAATCGAGCAATAATGGGTAACAGGTTTGTACCGTCACGATAAATACCAACAGACAGACCAGAAAATGCCATTTGCAATAAATCATCAACGTCTGATTTAGTAATACCATATCGACGAGCCTGACTTTCGTTAAACACAGGTTCAATCACCTTAGTCCGTTCACGCCAGTCATGGCGCACATTAAACGCCCCTGGATCGGCACGCATAATATCAATAGCCTGCTGTGCTAAACCCCGCAATACCGTTGGATCAGACCCGACTAAACGCGCTTCAATTTTCGAACCTGATGCAGGCCCTAACTCAATACGTTTTAGTTTATATTCAATATCCGGATGCAGTGAATCAAGTTCCCCGCTTACTTTACGCAGCATTGGCATTACATCGTCATAACTAGCAACGCGTACAATCAATTCACCATACGATGCATAACTTTTCTCTGGTGCATAAGTTAGCATGAAGCGTTGTGACCCTTTACCCGTGCTTGAAGATACATGTAATACTAGGTCATTGGCTCTGACCATCTCTTCTAGCTCACGTAGTTTTTCATTGGTAGCACGAATATCAGTACCTTCCGGTAGCCAAACATCAACCATAAACATAGGTGTGGTTGACGACGGGAAAAACGCTTGTTTTAACTGCGTAAAACCATACAAACTTGCCGCTAACATTAAGATTAATGCGAATACTGTTATCCACGCATTTTTCATGCATGCTTCTAATGCGCGTTTATAAACAACAAAGACAACCCCTTTATACGGGTCATTTTCTTCACTTTCCGCATCAATTTTAATACCTTTAAAAAACATATCGGCAAAAAATGGCGTCAGTGATATGGCCGTAAACCAGCTTAGCATCAACGAGATAAGTAACACACTAAATAACGTTTGGGTATATTCACCCGTTGAATCTTGTGATAAACCAATAGGAGCAAATGCAGTAACAGCAATAACCGTTGCACCTAATAAAGGCCATTTAGTCTGCGTGACAATATCAGTTGCCGCCTGTAAGCGTGTTCGACCTTTTTGCACCCCAATTAAAATACCTTCAACCACAACAATGGCGTTGTCCACCAGCATACCTAATGCAATCACCAATCCACCAAGTGAAATACGCTGCAGATCAATTGCCATCATATTCATAAATACAAACGTACCTAAAACGGTTAGCAACAGGATTAGTCCAATTAAAATACCAGCACGTACCCCCATGAATAAAAGTAAAACAATGATAACAATAGCAATAGCCTGACCTAAGCTAATAATGAAGCCTTTTACTGACTTATCAACTTCATCTGGCTGGCTATATACAATATCAATATCGATACCAATCGGTTGTTGCTCTTTAAGTTCTGCTAGACGTTGATAAACTCCTTTACCCATTTCGACAACATTAACACCAGAAATAAATGACACGCCAACATTCAATGCGACCTTACCGTTAAAGGTGACTAAGTTATCGGGTACGTCTTTAAATCCACGCTTAATCGTTGCGACGTCACGTAGATAAATCAGCCCTTGTGCACCATCTTCTGTAATAATTAGATCGCCTAACGAGTCAACATCGGTAAATTCGCCAGTTGGGTGAACACGGATATATTCCGAGCCTACCCTCACCGCACCAGCACTCGATACCAAGTTTTGCGTTGCCAACGTGTTGTAAATAGTCGTTGGCGAAATGCCCAAACTACTTAAACGTTGCATCGACATTTCAATAAATACCTGTTCTTGCTGCACGCCAGATACTGATACTTTACCAACACCATCTACCAATTCGATTTCCCGACGTAAATAGTCAACATAATCATTCAGTTCTTTGTAAGAGTAACCATCACCAGTTATCGCCAACAAAATACCGTATACATCACCAAAATCATCAATCACTGATGGTTCAGCTACACCAGGCGGTAAACGGGATTTTATATCATTCACTTTTCGGCGTAATTCATCCCAAATTTGTGGTAAATCATCCGGGCCATAATTATTTTTCATCGTCACCGTAATTTGTGACAAACCACGGCTAGAAATAGAATTCACCTCATCAACATACGTTAATTGTTGGATAGCTTTTTCAAGTGGATAAGTGACCTCTTCTTCAACTTGTAATGGCGTAGCACCTGGGTAAGATGTCACGACCATCGCGTCTTTAATTGTAAATGCAGGATCTTCTAATCGACCTAAACCAAAAAAGGCCATCGTACCGCCAATTAAGAAGATGAGTGTAATCATCCAGCTGATCACTTTATTTTTAATAAAATAGGCGGCGATATCTTGTTTCATTATTGTCCAGCCTCTTCAGTATGTGTTGAATTATTTATTGAATCATCGAAAATTTTAATCGATTGACCTTCACGTAAACGATTACCACCTGCAACCACAATTTTCTCACCGACTGATAAGCCCGAGCGTAAACGAACACCATCATTGACCACTTTACCCGTCACAATTTGGCGCTTACTCACTGTATTATCACTGTTCACAATCCAAACGAATTTTTGTGTTAAATTCAAATCATCGCCATCTTCATTTAAAATCGCTTCGAGCGGAATAAACGGTTCATTGGTCTTATAAAGATTTAGCTTTTGAGCATCAGCACGCACCTCAACAGCCATCCCATCAAGAATAAATCTATCTTTAGGCATTGGCATCGTCAGTGTTACGACAAATGAGCCCACTTTAGGATCGGGTTCTGTAGTGAACTCTTTTAAATGTGCATCATACTCAGTGCCATCAGCCGTAATAATCTTAGCGCCAGGTCTAGAGGCTTCAACTTGTACCGCTGAACTTTTAGAATAAATAGTGTCCGGTGCTTGTAATTGAATATCGACCGTCGTTGTACTGTGAATATTCATCACCTGCTGGCCCACTTGAACATTTTCAAACTGCTGAATTGGTACATGTGAAATAACACCTGAAAACGGCGCTCTCAACGCCGTAAAACTCAAATTTAACTTGGTAATATCCAGCCTTGCTTTAGCAATACGACGCTGCGCTTTAAGCTCATCAAATTGAGACGGCGCAATATAACCTTGATCAACAAGCTTTGCCGAACGACGATATTGGCTATCTGCAATCGCGTATTCCGCTTTTGCATCATCAACTTCTAAACGGTAATAAGTCGGATCAATTTGAGCAAGTATTTGCCCCTGAGTCACTCGGTCTCCCGGACGAACAGCAACAGATGTAACCTCGCCTTGCAACCGGAAAGACAAACTTGACTTATCCGCCGCAACAGCCACTGCAGGAAACGATAACTTCGCCATTTCTTCCGCTAATTGCACGGTATCGACTTTAACTAACTGTACTTTTTGTCTTGGCTCAACAATTGGTTTTTCACAACCTTGTAATATTGTCATCGCACTAAGCGCAATAACAATAGAGGGAAGTTTTCTCATGTTACAGTCCTCGTTCCTTGACCCACGGTCTCACTTTCTGACCTTCGCGCAATTGATTTACGCCCGAAATCGCAACGTTATCACCATCATTCAAGCCCTTCGTTACACGCCTATTTTCATCTAATTCGATTTCACGCTTACGCACAAAACCTTGATCATCAACCTGCCATACAAAATATGAATCCCCCTTTTTCATTAACGCTTGTGGTGAAATCGAACCAACACTGCCTTTTGGAAGCGCAATACGGACTGAACCAGCCATCCCAGGTAAAATGTTTTTGCCTTCAGGACGATCCATATACAAGGTTACTTTATAGCTGGAGTTTGTTGCATTTGCTTCGGTATCAATTTCTTTAAATTGAGCAGGAAATGCTTCGCCCGGGATAGTATCGAAAATAACGGTAGGATTACGACTATATTCATTATTGAAACGCGTAAGTAGTTGTTCAGGTAATTGGAATGTTACATTGATAATACCCGCACGCTGAATATGCATCACAGGTTCTTTCGCCATTACATATTCATGATTTTCCTTTAAAGATAAGGATAAGGTACCATCATAAGGGGCTACCAAAGTCGCATAACCGAGGTTGGATTCTTGTTTACTTAACGCTGCTTGCGCTTGGTTACGCTTAGCCTTAGAAGTATCAAATGCTAGTTCAGACACAACATTTGTTTTACGCAATTTAGCATCACGTTTAAACTGTACCGAAGCCAATTCATAATTTGCCTGTGCCTGTTCGACTTGTAATAAAAACTCATCTTGGTTCAAACTAGCAAGCTTTTGCCCTTTTACAACATTATCGCCGGGGTTGGCATCGACCGAGGATAAAAGACCTGAAACACGGAATGCAAGTACCGCTTTGTCGTCTGCTTCAACCACACCAGGAAAGGTACGAAATGTATCTTTTATACCGACATCAACCGCTTGTAACTTAACAGGCCGAGAGTCTGGTTCAGGTATTACAACCTGTTCCTCACTGCAGCCAGATAATAGCAAACTGGTAATAACTGTAGTTGCTAGAATTCCCTTCATATAATATCTCCAATAAGACTCTTACGTGTTTCAAATAACGCTAAAAATATGGTAAACTGTCGCACAAACTGTTATTCAATAATAGCCTTGTAAATAGTATTTACAACGACTTATCCATTATAGGCATATATCAAGCGCACAAAATCACCTCCATGAATAAAATACTTAATGCAGACATCAGAAACGATGAAATAATTCAAAAAATACTTCAAAGCTAGGCTGGATGTATAAATACCGCACACTAATGACGATTCAAAGACAAATGACCAAGGACATTACAAATGAAAAACTCTAGATTATCGTTACTGACTTGCAGTATTTTGCTGACTACAATAACAGTAACGAGCGATCTTCACGGGATGATGATCAGTTGGAGATATTTGATGGGAACAATGGGCGAGGAAGAATAACTTAACAACCCGAATCTTCAAAACCAATAATAGGCTGAGAACCTTCAATTTCTAAATTAGCGTAGTAGGCAAAGCAACTTCCAAGTACATACCCATTTGGCCAAAAGAAAACAACATGCCCTGATGTAACCGTATCAATAGCCGGCTCATTCGTATAACTGCGATTACCAAGAATACAAAATGCAGAGTTATCACAAGGTACAGTTAACCAACTTGGCGTCCAAGTTGAACTCGGTAGATCCATATTCAGCAAATAGCGCATCTGTCTTGCATCTGGCTTAGGATTACCAGCCACTAATGTGACCGTATTACCATTATAATCGACACTCGTTTCTGACCCGTCAATTTCTTTACGAACATTGACCAAGCCTATTGCCGCTTTCAACGTCGCACTGACACTTTGCACTACAGCACTACTTGCATCGTGCTTCATATGAATAAATTTAGGGATAGCTGTCGCGGCTAGAACACCTAAAACGATGATCACTATCACTAATTCAATTAATGTAAATCCGTTATTGTTTTTCATAACATCAACTCATTCTAGCTTAAGCGGAAACACGATATAAATATAGAATGAGTACTCTAACTTGTTAACAAAATAAATCAATACTCTAAAGCATAATATAATTGCCCACTTAGAGATTTTAATAATATAAAGTCAATTCCATTGGCATATCTTTAATACCTGCTCTTTCCCGAACGCCACTCACAGGCACAAATCCAAATTTTAAATACACATCAGCAGCATTCAACGCTGAATTAACCGTAAACTTGCCTTCGTTACCATTAGCTAAACATACGTCTCTCGCCAGTTCCCATAATGTTCTAGATAACCCCTTCCCTTGTTGTGAGTCTGCAACAAATAGATGGTACAAATGCGTATTTTCTTTCATCCCAACAACACCAATTAGTTCGCCATTTAACTCTGCAACATGATAAACATAGCCTGCATCTAAATAGTTAGATATACAATTTGGCGCCATAGAATTAAGAATTAACAACCCACCCTCTTTACTACAAGTGGGTAAAATGTATTTAACGACAAGTAGTGCGATTAACTGACTAATTTCATTAACATCATCTAAATTGGCTTTTCTTATTATCATTAAATATCCTTAGCGTACTAGCCGTTCGTTTATACCTAACCTACACGCTAAGAAATTGTTATTCAACATATAATCCTAGGTACTTAATCGACCTTTAATCAATAAGAAAATAAAATAGCTTCCTCCGATAAGAGAAACCAAAATACCAGCAGCTAGCTGAGCCGGATATAACACAACCTGACCAAGCCAATCAGAAAATTGCACTAAAAATCCCCCTAGTAACGCGCTAACCAACAATTGTTGCTTGACGCTTTTTGCGCCCAACATAGCTGCCATATGAGGTGCAAGTAAACCAATAAAGGCAACAGGCCCCATATTAGCGGTGACAAACGCCACTAATAGCGCGACCAAACAGAGTAATAATACAAATGCCACGGAACCATTTAACCCTCGCGAAAACGCCATTTCTTTTCCAGCAGATATTAGTGTTAACCAACGTGACAGTGAGAACGCTAATAGTAATAATAACATGACACTCACGGCAAGAATCACAGCTTGATCTGCACTAACTCTGTAGCTAGAACCCGCCAACCAAGCTAAAATACCATAAACATCATCATTACCACGCGCTAGCGCAAATTGTACAAAGGCTTCAATTAATGCCGTTAGCGCAATACCAGTAAGAATTAATTTCGGTGGTGAATAATCATGTTTTTTACCTAAAAGTAAAATAATCACTAACGCCCCCATCGCACCAACGAATGCAACCATTGGACCCGCTTCGAAAATAGTAATACCCCAAAACATACTCGCAAATACTAACGCAAAAATAGCCCCTGCTGAAATGCCTAAAATATCAGGGCTCGCAAGTGGATTATGAATCAAACGTTGTAAAATTGTACCTGCAACCGCTAACCCTGCCCCCGCAGCTAAAGATGTTAAAATACGCGGCCATCGTATCGACCAAGAAAATGCATCAGGCCATGCGAATGCCCAAGCGCTATCTTGCATAACGAAGACACTTGATAACGTCACAGAGAGCAGCAGACTAACTAAAATAGCAATAAAAACCCGACTACTTAAACGGCTAATACCTTGTGGTAAACGAAATACCATTTGATCTTGTGCCTTTAAGGCACTTCGACTAAACCAAATAAGCGCAGGTGCACCAATCATTGCGGCTGCGGTTCCACTCGGTATAAAATCGAGTGTAAACTGACTTAACCATGCAGCTAAACTATCCGTTAACACTAAAAATAGCGCCCCTAATAACAAACTATAATAGAGTTCATCACGTGCGGTTCTTGCACCTAAAAATCGGGCTATATTAGGCGTTAATAATCCAACAAAACCGATCACACCAACGGCTGTAATTGCAGATGAGATTAGCCATACACCTACTAGTAATAACAGCAAAAATACCGGCATAATGTTAAGACCTCGAGCGCTCGCACCTTGCTGACCAATGCGCATTAACGTTAATACTCGTGGTGCTACCGCTAAAATAATCAACCCAACCAGCATACGTGGCATTAACCAATACACCCAATCCCAACCATTTTGAGCAAGATCACCTGCGCCCCAAATAAACAAATTTTTAGCATATTGATCATTAAGTAAAATAACCGCAGTCGCCAATGCACCAAGTAATAAATTAACCGCCATCCCCGCAAGAATAACGGGCAAGCCTGAAAGGTTATTAAGTCCAGTAATGAGTAACACTAACGCCATTGCCAATAACGCCCCAAATAAGGCAAATATATTACTATTTTCAATACCTAAATCAGGAAAAAATACCGCCACCAATACCAAGGCTAACCAAGCACCCGAAGAGGTGCCAAAAGTTAATGGCGATAACAGTGGGTTTTGCGTTAACTGTTGCATTAAACTGCCGACTAAACCTAAGCTTGCCCCCACCAAAATAGCGATAGCCAAACGTGGTAAAATAGCGTAAACAAAATCAACCTCAACAAACTCGCGTGGTTCTAAACCACAGATTAATGCTAACTGCTCAGTGATCGTTAATTCAGTTTGTAACTGCAACGATAAAAACAGCGCTAGCATCAACGCCAGCACTGTCATTAAATACCTCAACATCTATCTTCCCGCTCTAACAAGTTTCTATTTAAATTCGTGATTAATACCACAAAATCAATGCGCTAATTAGCGGACATTTCATTCGACTTAGCCGCTAGCGCTAATAAGCTTTCGGTGATTCCTTCCGCAATGTATTGAATTGACATTGCCCCACCATAACTCCAACTTGTCGCAACACTATTAACACGCTTACCCCGAACAAAAGGCATCGACTGCCATAACCTTGAACGAGATAATGCCTGTTTTTTATCAAATGGTTCAAAGTACAACACAGTCCCATCCGTAATGGTATGAAGGTCAGAGATGCGTTTTTGTACTATACCCCATTGGGTTACAGGCAGGTCCAGCGCTGGTTTTATACCTAATTGCTTTAAGGCATATTCTGGCATCGAATTACCGCCATACAGAAACACAGATGTTGTACTCGCAAAACGCATTGTCGTAACTTTTGGCAGTTCCCCATCGTAAGCCAGCAATAAGCGCTGCTTTAAATCACCGAGCTTATCTGCCATTGCTTTAAGCTTTTGTTCTGCAAGCTCTTGCCTATTCACAACACCAGCTAAATTGAGAAAATTGTCTATTGCTGCTTGTGCATTATCATGAGATGCACTAAAAGTTTGATAAAATAATACGGGTGCTATTCGCTCCAATTTACTTTGCAAATCAGCTTGCGGTGATGCAAAAATAATAACATCCGGTTTCAGCGCTGCGATCTTTTCATAATTAGGCTCAACTCGGGTACCAATATCTTGCACTTCAGCGGGCACTTCAGGCTTACTTACCCATTCCTTATAACCCGCTATGTCAGGCATACCAACAGGAGTGACACCGAGTTCTAATATTTGCTCGGCCAGATCCCAATTAAGCACGACAATACGCTGCGCATATTGCGCTAGCTGCTTGTTACCTTGACTGTCTGTTACCGTTATTCCGGCCTGTGAGAATAACGGTGTTACTAGCAGTACCGATACGATAAATAATTGAACAAATTTAGTCATTTTTTCTCTTTAACATACAACAGCAACCTTCTCATCTCGGCTCGGATGAGCTATTAATTTAATATCAGTACCATACAAGGCAGAGAGTCTTTCACTATCTAACAACTTACTGTGATCACCTGAAAAACTCACTTTCCCTTGTTTTAAAGCAACCACACGCGTCGCAAATCTTAGTGCTAAATTGATATCATGTAGGATAACGATCACTCCCTGCCCAGTATCTTTATTAAGGGATTGCAGTAGTGATAGCAAATCATATTGATGGCCAACATCAAGTGCAGATGTCGGTTCATCCAAGATTAATACCTTTGATTGCTGTGCCAACAACATCGCAATCCACGCTCTTTGGCGTTCACCTCCCGAAAGGCTATCTGCAATATGATCGGAAAATTGAACAATATCGGTTTGTTGCATTGCCGTTTGGATAATATCCGTGTCTTGTTGGTTATAACGCCCGAAGGTACCTCGCCAAGCAAAACGTCCTAACCGCACAAGTTCTTTCACTGTTAACCCTGCGACTTCGGGTAAACGTTGAGGTAAGAACGCAATATTCTGCGCTAATAGTTTTGTTGATAGTGAGCTCATTGTTTGTTCCGAGAACTCAACCTTACCGCTATCAGGTTTTAACTGACCTGCTAATACTTGTGCTAAGGTCGACTTGCCAGATCCATTGTGACCGAGGATCACCGTAAACTCATGACTATCTATGTGCAGGTGATCAATAGCTAAGATATCTCGCCCATCACGGTTCATAATGACATTTTTCAATTTAAACATTTAAATCCTATTTATTCTTTGGGCAGTTAGAACACAAGTCACCGTCATCTCGGCGGTAATGCATGCAACAACTGATACGTTTAACTGACCATGTTTCAGCTTTGGGGACTTTATAAAGCGCACTCAAGTGTTTATTCGGTAAATCAAGCGCAGCAAACCAAAGTTTTGCCTGTTGGTAGGCATCGAGGTCAGTACGTAATTGTTGTAGTGCACTAAGGTTGATCAAAATACTGTCTGCTAATAAGTGCGCAACCAAACCTGGTCGCAAGCGATATTGCTGCGAAAACTGTTCTCGTAACGCAGTAAATAATAACTTCAGTTCTTGTCCAGAATAAGTGATTAACTCCCGCAAATCCCCGGTAAATAAACGGTATTCTGGTAAGGTGAATCCAGCGACAAGTCCATTCTCCCCTTGATACTGTCCAACTAAGCTTAATTTAGGCACAGCATGGGTCACATAAACGCCAATAAACGCGAGGTATAGCGGTTGCCATATCAACATAGTCCAACCCCGTGTTAACCAATACGAAGAGCCTGCCTCTGGATGTTGCACCTGCCAATAATGATACAATTTATTAATCGCAACCTGACTATCCTGCTGCGGATTAAAATGCGCTTTTTCAGGTTGATCCAATCCCCCATTTAATAAGGGAGTGATGGATAACGCGGTTTGAAAAAATTGCGCATAATACTTAGCCTGCATATCGGTATCTTTATCTAGAGGCATAAATTATCCAGGCATGACACCTGGCCCTATTGAAAACAAAATTAACAATTAAAAGTTAAATTTCACGTTAGCTGTGATATCACGTTCAGCACCAAACCAGCAATTGTCCGTGTCATAACAAGAATAATAGTCAGTTCCAAACAAGTTACTTGCTACCACAGAAATACTTGAACCATCTAAACTGTCGCTTAAATAAGACAGGTCATAAGAAACTGACAGATCAACTAATGTGTAATCAGGTACTTGATCTCTATTCAGTGCATCAATCTGTGTTTCACCCACATAACGGATACCCGTACCGATAGTCGTACCAGCAGCCATTCCGTTATAAAGATAATAATTTAACCACACATTAGCTGCATGTTTTGGTACCCAAATCGGCGTTTTACCTTCCAACCCAGTATTATCCTTAGTCACTTTCATGTCCATATAGGTATAACTCACCGCAAGATCCATATTGTCGGTTAGCATTGTATTCGCTTCAACCTCGACACCTCTAGACTGAGTTTCACCCGTTTGAACTTTATCGTATGCTGTGCCTGTCGGATCACGCGTTAAATCATTCTGCTTGGTAATGTTAAACAGTGAAACAACAAACTTTTTACTCATATCTGCAGATTCATACTTCAGACCCGCTTCCCACTGCTCACCCGTCGATGGTACAAACACATTCCCATGGCGATCTTTTCCCACTACAGGCTCAAAGCTCTGCGCATAGCTAACATAAGGTGCTAAGCCATTATCAAAGCTATATAAACCACCTAAACGGAAAGCAAAGTTATCTTGTTTAATGGCTGCTGCAGTATCAACCCCTGAAGCATGGTCTGTTGATGTTTGTTCATATTCATCATAACGACCACCAGCAATGACAACCAAATTACCTAATACCAGCTGATCTTGTAGATAAAGTCCGACTTGATTACTTTCTAGATCAAAATCTGTGGTGTAGGTGAAATTAAGCGAGCTACCGTCAATTTGTTGATGATTAGGGTTAAACACATCAATCGATGGCGCACTGGCATCTTTATAAATAATACGCGAATCAAGTTGCTGATAATCAAACCCTAATAGCACGTTATGTTCGAGTACGCCGGTATTGAAACGACCTGAAATTTGATTGTCGATAACAAAGCTTTGTGATTTCTCATCCGTAAGATACGCATTACGGCCAACGGTACGCATATCGCTCTGCAGCGCACCGTTATAGGTATTTTCTTGGTAAGCATCCGCATCCATGTAACGCGCATTCATCAAGAAGGCCCAGCTATTATTAAACTCATGGTTAATTTTATAGCCCAGCATCAATACTTCACGCTCATAGGTATTCCAATTTTCATCACCTGTGAAAGTACTCGAATCAAGCTGCCCGTTAGGATTTGATAACACACTCCCCGCCCCAGGTACTGACGTGTAAATACCTGCTGATGGATCATTTTGGTAATAAACATTAAAATTAACGAGCGTCTTATCAGATACCTGCCAATCTAAAGACGGGGCAAAAACATAACGTTCTTCTTCCGAGGTATCTGCTTGCCCATCTTTCTTACGCACCATACCAACAACACGATAAGATAAATTTGTATCAGAAATCTGACCTGTTGAATCAATAGAGAGTTCTTTACGATCAAAATCCCCCCCCGTCACGGTCACATCCGTACTCTGTTCTTGTTGTGGCGATTTAGCAATGAGATTGACCATCCCGCCCGGTGGGATATTGCCATATAAAACAGAGGTTGGCCCCTTAAACACTTCGACTTGTTCAAGTGCAATTGAATCAATTTGTGGCTGTAGATTCCAGCCATTAAACATCAGCGGCAAACCATCATAAAAATTCTGATAGTTAATAAAACCACGAATATTAAATAAATCTAATCGAGAAACCGCGCCCCCCCTTAGTTCAGTATTCACTGCGGGTACGTAACGCAGTGCTTCCGCTACCGACTTCACCCCTCGTAAATCAAGCGTTTCTCTATCTACGTCAGTAATCGCTTGGGGTGTATCGATCGGCGCTAGAGCCGTTTTTGTCGCTGTGTTTCGATAAGCTTTGCCAAAGACAGTCATTTGTTCTTCAGTATTATCGCGACTAGACTGCTCGGCAAAGGCTGAACTCGATAACGCGCAAATAATGGCAAACGCCACTGGGGATAATATACGGGCAGGTTGGTGCTTCATTCGGTCTCCAAACTTCAATTTATGCAAATGATAATTATTATCGTTTGTATTGTATAGAGAGATTTAGAGAAAAAATTAACAATTTGGTGCAATAATCAAAAAGTTCAAATTATTTTAGCTACGAGGTTCGATTGGTAGCCAGTATTCCATATAAGAAGATGAATCTTCAGGGTCATAATTTACCGGATAGACTTCCAATTCATAACCATCAACACTGTCATAATTTGAATCCGGTATCCAATGTGAAAATAACCAAGCAAGTACTTGTTCTAATTGTTTAATCGGACCTGTAAATGGAATAACGGCATACTCTTGTGCAGGTACATCTATAGTATCTAGTGACGTGTTTCCGAGTAAAGCACCCGCGGTACTGCCCGCCCAATAAGGGATCGCATCTATATCATCATTGGCTTTAATCACTCCGATAACACCAATCAACTCTATATCCGCAGCCAGTGATGAGCTTTCATTCAATACGGACAACATTTCAGCTTCAGGCAAGTTTTCAACAAATTCAGACCAAATTAGCGGGACTTGCTGTTGGTAATTAGGTGTTAATGAAAACAATCCTGAAATAATGCCAGATCTGCAGTGAAGCATAAATTCTGGGCGGGTTTCAATACGAATTTGTAATAATCGAGCCTCTAAATCAAAGCTATCTAATACCCTTGAACAGAGTTTAATTGGTGTGCGCAAGCCAAGGCGTTTACCACGTCGTCGATACGCCATTGGTGAATACGAAAACATATTTTTAAACGTACGACTAAAGCTAACTTCAGAGCTAAAACCTAACGCCAACGCGATATCAACAATCCGAGTTTTACTGCCTAATAATTGCTCAGCCGCTAAACTCAGCTTCAGCTCTCGCACATACTGTGCAAGATTCAGTCCCGTTTCAAGATGAAATACACGCTGTAATTGCCAACGCGACCAGCAACTTTTATCCGCTAGTAGCTCAACTGATAACGGTTGGTCTATGTTTTCATTGATAAAATCCAACAACTTTCCGATGCGAGTAAAACGGTTAACTTGTTTTTGGTTTTCTTTTTGCATCGTACGCACAATACCTTTGGCAAATGACCGAGGAGAATAAGAGAATTTAGATAATCTATTATAAGAATAATTCTCATTTGTGCAATTAAAGCGGAAGGATAAATATCATCATCCCTATCTATAAATTTTCTATTATGTATCGTTTTCATTTTTATGTTCAGCACCCGCTTTAGCGCGATCTAATATCTTAAACGTTTCTCGAATAATAGCCTCAACATGAGTTCTACTTTGAACTCTTTTAGGTAGTGCAGCACGGTCAGCTTCAACACCTTCAATAAGGCTATTTATTAACCCTTGATTATCCTCTTCAAGTTTCTGAATAATCATGGTTATCAAATATGAGCACGCATCTGCTTTGGGGTTCTTCATACATAGCCCTTTTTAACTTTCAGCTGGAAAATTAGAAATATAATTCTATATACAGCCTAAATAAAACAACCGTACCACCCCAAGCATACCATGTAAAAACAATAACTTAACACACTTTGAATTTACGTATTTAATCTGATATATAAACGCATAAAATAATGAATTCTCAGCATTTAAAAACATGTAAAACCTTAAACCGTAATATATTCTAATGGTGATTTACCCATTATATTACGAAAGGCTGCGATAAAAGCACTCGGGGTGCTATATCCTAATTCTAGTGCGATGTATGTTACCGATTTTCCATCATGTAATTGCTCAATAGCATAAAATAACCTTACTCGCATACGCCATTCTGTAAATGTCATACCAAGCTCTTTTTGGAACATTCTTGCTAGTGTCCTTGGACTAACATAAATAGACTTAGCCCATTGTTCAATACTGTCAGTATTACTTGGTTCTTTAGTCAATGAAAATAGAATATCATTCAATTTATCTCTATTTGACCATGGTAATGATAATAACGATTTTTCTAAGATTGAGATTTCATCAATCAGAACAAGCATCAAACAATAGCTTTGATACAGTGATCACCCGTTATAGCTTTCATCATTTCCTGAAACCAGAGCAAGTTTTGTCAGAGATGATTCGAGTGTGCAAACCAAAAGGATGCGTATTGGTTGCCGATGTGGCTATTCAATCAAAATATTCAGACATATTTAATCATATTGAACGATTAAGAGACTCCTCTCACGTTCACGCACTATCAGTAGATGAACTCAATCGATTATTTACACAAAGTAGCCTTAAGGATTGTCGTAAATCAGAATACACAGTTAATGTCGAACTTGAACAACAATTACAAGCATCATTCCCTACCCCTGATGGCAAAATTAGCATCAGGAAACTGATTACCGATGATGTGGATATTAATAACACAGGCTTTAACCCCGAACTGATTAAAGGCAATGTCCATTGCAGCTACCCCATTTCAATTTACGTCGGAATCAAATAGAGAATATCTTTATGACTATCATCAAACAAAAAATGATTGGTACTGTTTTGGCGTCACCGCTAAACGCTTTTTAAAGTTTCGTTGTAAATGGCTTTGATCTGCAAACCCTAATGCATTAGAAGTATCTATAATAGAGTGCCCAGATTTAAGCAATATCTTCGCACTCTTAATGCGTTCATCTAATTGAAATGCATGCGGTGACAAACCATAGGTCTGTTTAAAAGTACGAAGTAAATGAAAACGACTTAACCCTGATTCTTGAGCTAGATCGATGAGTGAATGATTAATATCAAGTTGATCGGCAATCATTTCTTTTACTCTGTGGATATGCGTGAGTTCTGATTTTTCTAGATCTTTCGTTAACCAATGCTGCTGTATGTATTCTATCAATAACGCTTCTGCCGACAGTTCATTAGGTTCGAGTAATAAATTGGTAAATAATAAGTCAAAATTACCATACGCTTGTTGGCTACGTAAATAACGATTGGTAAAAGGAGAGTAATCAATGCTATCTATGCCACTGATTTCAGCTTGTAACTCTCCAACCCAGTGCGTATCAACGAATAGCATACGATAAGACCAATCACCTTCCGCAGGGTTACATGAATGGATATCACCAGGATTAATCGTCACGGTATCACCATGACCAATACGGTTACATTGCTTTAAATTATTATAATCAGCAATCCCTGTATCAATAACACCAAATGAAAACTCATCGTGAGTATGTCCCTGATAGCAGGCACTCGATCGTGACGTTTGCCGCATCTCGACAAATGGCAACGCCTTACTTTGTTTGAAGAATACGGTTTTATCCTGCTTCATTCCCTTCATCCTTGTGTTTATCAATTCCAATTGCCGTTATTATCAATTCAACATACATTAAATTATCATACGACTTACAGGCCAAAGAACATCGAGATAACGCTAATACTTAGCAATAACCCCATCATAATGTTAAATTTTATTTGTCGTGAGCGCGTTGATAATCTGTCTTGAATAATATGCCCTATTGCTGCCCAAGTAGATATACCGACAAAACACACAGTAAATGATATAACGCTGAATACAAGTAAATAGAGTGTGGACTCAGTGTGGACGGACACAAATATACTCACTCCCGACATAGAAACAAGCCAAGCTTTCGGGTTTAACCCCTGGGATAATACACCGTCTATAAATGAAGGTGGTTGTTTAGCCCCTGAACTGACTGTTACGTTTAAAGGAACCGATGTGGCAATTTTAAATGACATGTACAGGAGGTAAATACCAGCTAAGTATTTTAAAATGTTAGTTATTTCTGGGTATTGTATTAACGATTGGTTCAAACCAAAACCAACCAACAGTACGATCAAAGTGTAAGCGAATGCTGCACCGATGACATGTGGAACAGTACGGCGAAAACCAAAACAAGCGCCCGAACTTGTCGCAATAATATTAACAGGCCCGGGAGATATAGATCCCACTAAGGCAAAAATAGCCATCGATAACATAACTGTAATCATAAACACCTCTACATAAATTGATGTTTACAATATACAGTTTGACTAACAGTCAGTATTGAACAAAATTGCTATCCTCTAGAATAATGCATTGCCTAATCACCTTTTGGCATATCGAAACTAATGCCTTGCGCCAAGGGTAACTCACTACCGTAATTAATGGTATTTGTAGTGCGGCGCATGTAACTCCTCCATGCATCGGAACCACTTTCTCTACCACCACCCGTGTCTTTTTCGCCGCCAAACGCACCACCGATTTCCGCACCGGACGTACCTATATTGACATTGACAAGCCCACAATCAGAACCCCTTACACTCATAAAAATCTCGGCTTCAGCTATGTCTTTAGTGAAAATAGCGGACGATAAGCCCTGACATACACTGTTTTGTATTACAATGGCTTGCTCAAGTGAATCATAACTGTGCACATAAAGTAAGGGCGCAAAGGTTTCTTGCTGAACAATTTCAGCTGTCGATTCAATATCAATAATGGCAGGCGTAATATAAAAACCACATTCTTTTTTATCTTTATTCATTACATGAGGTCGTTCATAACCACCTGTAACGAGTACCCCCCCTTGCTCAATGGCTGTACTTATACTCGCTTTCATCACATCAATGGCTTGCTGATTAATCAAGGGCCCCATTAAATTTTGTTCATCAAAGGGGTCGCCAATACTCACTGTGTTATAAATAGCTTCAAGCTTGGTTAGTACTTGATGTTTAAGGCTGCTATGCACAATCAACCTACGCAACGTTGTACAGCGCTGGCCGCTCGTACCCAATGCTGAAAACGTGATTGCCCGAATAGCTAACTCAAGATCGGCACTAGGACACACAATCATGGCATTATTACCGCCAAGCTCTAGTAGCGTACGCCCCATTCTCGCAGCGACACGGCAATTAACCGCTCGCCCCATGGCACATGACCCTGTCGCTGATACCAAGGCAACATCCTTATGATCGACCAATTGTTCAACCTGAGTTTTCTCACCGAACACGATACTGCTAAGTTCCTTGTTCCCCCCAAATTGTTTAATGGCTGACAATAATAATTGATGACAAGCCAATGCGCTGAGTGGCGTTTGACTTGATGGTTTCCAAATAATGCTATTACCACAAATCAAACTCAATGTGGCATTCCAAGCCCATACCGCCATGGGAAAATTAAACGCAGTAATGATCACAACAGGGCCAATAGGATGCCATTGCTCCATCATTCTATGATTAGGTCTTTCGGTCGCAATGGTTAATCCATAAAGCTGTCGCGATAGACCAACAGCGAAATCACACACATCAATCAGTTCTTGCACTTCCCCTAGGCTTTCTTGAAATGGCTTACCCGATTCAAGGCTAATCATGGTGGCTAATTGATGCTTTGCTGCACGCGCTTTTTCGGCAAACAGTCGTACTAATTCACCACGCTGTGGAGCAGGCACACTACGCCAATAATAAAATTCGGTTTTAGCACTGCTAATGACCTGTTTGATCACATCGGGTTCTGCGTGACTTATTGAAACAAATGATTGACCATCATTAGGGCTAACGACCTTCACACGGCTATCGCTATCAAAACGTTGACCACCAAGATAAGCGCTACCGTAGCACTTATCGTTAGCATAAAAACGACCAAGTACTGTTTTCAAAATTGCCTCATGCATGTGATTCTCCTCGTCATTACCGTTAAATACTTAATTCCGCGTCTCGATAAGCTTTCGCAAACTCATTGCCCAAAAAGTCTTCAATGTCTAACGTCTCTTGTTCAACGAAACCCTGTCTTGGTTCACGACTATTTAAAATTAAATCCACCGTGGTCACTGCGGCGCTGGCTGTCGATATTTGGATCGCGCTCTGTTCAGCAGTATGTCTAAGTAAAAAAGTACGACTACACTGCCTTAATCTTTCGTCAACATAACCAGTCGCTACCACAGAGATCAACACCAGATCTTGCATAGTGGTCGCGACCGAGCTTTCAAATATCTCCATTAACATGTCTCGACGCTTACCTTCTTCCCCTAACCGTAAGTCATGAAATAAGAACTTCATCAACTTACAATGCCCTGGATAACGGATCGTTTTATAAGTCAATTCTCGCAGTTGACCATCTAAGGAATAACAAAGATTAGCCAGCCCTCCAGAGGTATTAAACGCTTCATATTCAACACCTGATATAGAAAATACTTCTCTGCCTTCTAGTGGTTCTGTTAATGTCGGTATATGATTTTTGATGGATTCACAGGGATTAGCATATTCGTTAATTAATCCTTCTGTTGACCACGTCAGGTTGTACATCATTTGATTGGATGGATATTCAGGTAAGGCTCCTACACGTAATTTAAGGCTATCTAGACGGTCAAAGCTATGCCGAAAGCTGTAACCCAAAATGCCAATAAAACCCGGTGCCAAACCACATTGAGGCATGAATACCTGCCCCGGCGCTGCAGCTAATGCAATCTCTTTAATCGCTTGTGTACAACGTACATCTTCGGTTAAATCAAAGTAGCTACTACCATTAGCTAAGGCAGCCTGCGCAACATAAGGGTTATCGTTGAATGTTAACGCTGAGATCACCGCATCTTGCCCTGCAAGAATGTCATTATAATCGCGTATTTCAGAGGATGTTGTTGATAATAATTTAGTGGGAAATTGATGACTAAAACGAGCCACTGCATTCGGGCTGATATCTGCCCCTGTGACCTCATAATCGTCATGACTATGTAAAATTTTGGCAATTGCACCACCAATACGTCCAAGCCCTAAAACAACAATTCGTTTTGCCATTTATAACTCCCTTTGACTGAGCTCTTATTGATAGATGAGTACAGTCTTATCCGTGTTCCATTTTTACTGATTCAACCTCGTTACGGATGAAATCACCTTTCTGATAAAGCAAAGTTACGAATAAATAAGTACGCTGTTCACGCCTAGCTTTTATCATCTGAGGTGCCACTGCTAAGTATCGATTTCATATTAGTCGATTCAAATATTTTATCTGCACTCATTGGTACAAACCCTTGGTATAATCCGCCAGTTTCTTGGTTAAAGCGCTGCGCAAATTCGTAATAACAACTGCTTATTACTTGCTCGCCCGCATCTTTGAAATCAACAGTGCAAGTATCAGCCATGGTTGATGCTTGAATTAATAAATCGGATGGCGTGCCTTTGATCACCCCACCAGCATCATTAAGTTGATAACCTTCTTGCTGTAATAACGCCACAACGTCTGACAATTCAGGGGAACTTTTTAATTGATTTACAAATAGAGTGAAATGGTTAGCACGCAACCCCCTGACAGATAACCAAGCGGCATATTCCGATTCAGCCAATAGGGTTTGGTAGTCTGCATAGCTTGGTAACGACCACAATCTGCCTGCACTTAATAATGGACTAAGACCCCAGCTCGATTGCTCAAGTAAAGGCGACTTTAATGTCGCTTTTACCTGTTCGATAATGTCTTGAATAATGGCCTGAGAAGTGTCGGATAAAGACTGCCAGCGTAGTTCACTAATGAATATTTTGGTCGGTGACTTGTCATGAATATAACAACGCGCATCTAACTTTTTAACGTCGAACTGGTATGAGTCAAGGTGCCGATAACCAAGTGCTAATATCTCATCTTCTAATATATCTATGCTGATATGCGAGTCGGCGAAAGTACGAAAAGCAACATGGTCATTCACTAACTCTTCACCGCGACTTTCAAACAGCTGATGTATCTCGACTGCTTGTGGGCTAATCACACTGTACTGCTGCCAGAGTTTGGTAACAAATGCATCTAAAACAGACATGAGTTATCTCCTTAATTGCATTACCGTTATGAGAGATTGCTAATACTAAGATAGGTGATGAAGTCAGGTTTCGCTAACAAGCAAGACGAGGTAAGTGATCTAGGAGAGGAATGAACTGATGACAGAGCTATACACCAGATTAAAACGTTGGGGAAATATCCTACGAATAAACAGTCTACAACGAAAAGTAGACTGTATTCACGATTAAGATTTTGGTTAGCGTAGCAGGTCGAGAAACTCAACTGGAGCGGGTGCTTCAAAAGTCAGTCGCTCACCCGTTTTTGGTCGAGTAATACTAAGGCTTAATGCATGTAGTCCCATACGCGGACCATCAGTGCCATAGCGAGGATCGCCAATCACCGAATGTCCTAACCAGGCCATATGGGCACGGATTTGATGTTGTCGACCTGTCTCGAGTTTAACTTCAACCAGTGTCCGTTCTTTTACAGTTCGCAGCGTTTTAAAATGCGTAACGGCATTTTTGGCTTCCGAATGTGGACCAACAATCATTTGATACTTCTCTGGGTCCATTCTCAAGGGCTGGTCAATACGTCCTTTACTTGACTTAGGGCTACCTTCAACTACGGCAAGATAGGTTTTTTCGGCCTCTGACCATCCCTCATTAACAGCTTCACGCATCTCACGAGACGTTGCAAACATCAACACACCCGATGTATCACGGTCGAGGCGATGAACAGGCCATAAAGCAACAGAATTTTTTGCATGTGAGAGTTGCTTGCGAAGAATAGCAAGCGCATGCTGTTTGTTTTCATTGGCTGCTGCCACTGACAACAAGCCTGCTGGTTTGTTAATGACAACAAGATCATTGTCCGAATACAAAATTTCAAGGCGGCGAACACCCTGTTGCGTGTTCTTTCCCGCTGCTCTAACCTCTACATTGTCGCCAACTTCAAGCTCATGGTCATGCTTCATGATCTGCTGATCGTTGACCAGTACACAGCCTGTTTTCAGTCGCTGTTTTATGTTTTTTCGACTCCAGCCTTTTAGCTGAGTATTGAGGAAAATAAGTAGACCAGAGGCCTCTTTCACTCGTAACCTATCAGACATAGTAAGTTATTCTCCAACCTGCTTTTCCAGTAATGCTTTAAACATAATAATCATCACTTAACATTTATATAGTAGACGTCTCGATTTGATAAAACGAACCGTCCTGTAAATTACTTTTTAATCTTGTCAGTTATATACCCAAGACTAATGATGAGCCTGAGTATATTGATATTAATTTTCAGTACAAGATAAACCTGACTGTTTGGCCAGAATACTCATAACACGGTATAAAACCATCCATTAAGTATTACGAATGGAACAAGCTTAAACCCTACAACAATCATTCAATTCTAAAATACCCACAAATATCAGGGGTATGAAATAAAATATTAAAATATATTTTCAGATAGCATATCCACCTAATTTAATGCGACATTTACACGAAAATATGAAATTTAATTGTGCATTTAATAACCCGTTATTACGCCATTCAAACCATTATAATTGTCCAATTCACCCACCTAAACCTGTAGCGTATCGCCCTTAAACCTTGAAGGTTACCCACTATTTAAACTACTTCTAACCTGCTGTTTTTAATGACTATACCATTCCATTTAATCGTAATTAATGATAGGGCGTATACCTAAGAAACACGTGTATAGTCTTTGTTTGTTTTTTTGTTTTAGTAAATACGATGACAACCATTACGCATCAGAAAGTGGCTTTATTCGACATTTACTTGACGTTCCAAGTTAGCTTCATCATGGAGCATCAACCATAAATAAAGTTCGTTAGAGAGCCTATGAGGCCGCTTACAGCTTTGATTTTATATTGGGTATGATGTATAAGTAAGCCGCCGAGTCTTTGTTCATGCGAATAGCTATCGTGCAGAGTCAAGAAATAGGACATGCAATTGCTTTTATCCCGCGCATTTCAATTCTCGCCATAATTATAACCCCAAGGAGACCTATGTTAGACCCAGTGTTTTATCAATTCTCAACAAGTACGACCCTTATTCTCTTAGTTGGCTTTTACGGCCTTACCTTTCTGTTCTCAACCTTAGCTTCAAAAAAATCGAGTAGTGTCGATGGCTATATGGTCGCCAATGGCGCAGTAGGATTTGGTATAGCTGCAGCAAGTATGACGGCCACCTGGATTTGGGCAGCATCTTTTTACGGCGCAGCAAGCTCAGGTTACCAATATGGTTTATCTGGCGCTATGCACTACGGATTTTGGGGAGCCTTAATGATATTGTTTATCTATCCCTACGGACAACGCTTCCGTGAACTAGCCCCTAGAGCACGTACTTTAGCCGAAATAATGCAAGCAAGACACGGTTCGTCAAGTCAACTTATCTTAGCCGTTTCAAACTTAGTGGGTAGTGTTATCAGCCTAATGGTTAACTTCACCGCTGCAGGCGCATTGGTATCTGTGTTAACACCATTATCTTTCGAAGTTGGCGTAGTAATAGCTGGTATTGGCGTTTTATCTTATACGCTATGGTCAGGTTTCCGAGCTTCTATCTTAACCGATTTTGCACAAGTTGTGGCAATGATGCTAGTGGCTATTGTGCTAATCCCTTGGATTTATTTCAACATGGGCGGTTCAGAGGCACTTTCACAAGGCTTCAGTATAATCACCGCTGAACAAGCCAACTTTTTCTCGACTAAAGCAATTTTAGAGCAAGGCGCACCATTCTTTGTAGCCGTTCTTGCCTACGGCATCGGTAATCAAACAATTGCCCAACGACTTTTTGCGGTACGCAAAGACCTCATCAAATCGTCATTTATTACGGCGACACTAGGCTACGGTTCAATCGTTATCGGTTTAGGTATGCTAGGTATGATGGCACTGCTTATGGGAATAACGCCTTATGAAGGTGACCTGAACAACCTAATTCCACAAGTTGCTTCAGCCTACCTACCGCCATTTGCTATAGGCATGCTGTTTATCTTAGTTATTGGCTCTTTGTCATCAACAGCCGATTCAGATCTCTCTGCACTTTCTGCTATTGTTATGACTGATATCTACGCTAAAAACTTAGCGAAAGGTAAAATCGACAATAAGAAAATGCTGTTACTGGGCCGTATAACTATGATTGTCGCGACAGCCCTTGGCTTAATTCTCGCTAGTTTCTCGCTCGACATTCTAGTCATGCTGGTATTTGTTGGTGCATTATGGGGGACGCTTGTTTTCCCTGTTATCGCTAGCTGTTATTGGGACAGAGTGACCAACCGCGCTTTCTTAAGTGCTGTACTCGGTGGTTTAATTCTATTTTGCTTGGTTCGTTTTGAATTGTTCGAACTAATCGGCATTTGGGCTTCTAGCCTAGAATTAATTGCTGCTGTCGGTGGTGGTACTGTGATTGGCTTAATGTTCTTTGGCTTCACAAATCGCAACGTTGCGCTGCTCGCGGGTTCAATAGTCGGTGTGTTATGCGCATTCTATTTCCACGACTTCTTACGTGACTACACTGTACTACTTGGTTCTTTGGTTGCCTACGGTGCAAGTACCATGATTTGTACTACTGTGACTCTCACAAGCAATGAACGATTTGACTTTGCGCTGATCCATGAGCGCGTTCAACATTTTGATGATTAAACACTAGGAGCACAACATTATGCTATCTCTCTATATTTTAATATGGCCAGTAATTTCAGCGGCGGTGTTGTTTGTCATCGTTAGCGCTTTTTTTAAAGATATGGCAGAAGCCAAACTCGAAAACCGAGATATCGTTTAAACAAAAAAATACAGAAAGACTCACACAGCTCAATGGCTAAAAACACTGAATAGTGTGTTGCAAAAACCCATGTGAATACAGTATGCACATGGGGTTTTTATTCGGTAGCAGTTTCACTAAGCTTGAAGAGCGATGGATGCCATTTTCATTGTACTTTCAAATGATTCTGCACCCGCAATAAATAAACCATTATGGCAAAACATAACATCATCAATACCAGTCACTTCTTTAAACGCTTTATCAGACAAACCAGCCCATGGTTTAGGCAGTGATTTTCTGTCTTCGAATGAACCGAGCTCAACAGGTACAGCTTGAATTATCCATTTGCCAGACTGAGATGGGTAAACCATAAATAAAGCTTCTGGCGCTAAATTTAGAACCGTTGTTTTCCACGGCGTATATTGCGCTAATACAATCACTCTTGGATCGTCGGCATTATCAATTGCTTTAGCAACAATATCTTTCGCATTAATGCCACCAGCCGCAGATGCAATGAATCGCGTTAAAATGCGCAACGCAAAAGCAACCGCTTCATCAAAGCATGCATCCAAGTCACTATCTTCTTCCCAAGTAGGGTTAAACATTGAAATAGTTTGGCTAAGGCTAATACCTTGAGCAACACCTTCAACATGACCACAATCAACCGCGTCAATCGTAGACACTAAACCTGCATCCACAGCATCTGCGATTTCTTGGTTACCTTGGCATATTTCTAGGCCGTACTTCTGCCAAATTAGACCAAATGATGAATAAGGAATACCATTTTCGCGCTCACCTGCTCCACCACGTTGGTGATGGTCAAAACGCCCTGTATCTGGATCATATTCACCACCTACATCGACCACAATATCAGCTTCGCCGATTATCTCTAAATCACGTGTGCGCACTAGCTTAAAAGCAGGCAAAATGTTTTTAAGTGCAGCGATACTAAAAACATCATCTGCATGAAACTTACCATTGTGCGTTACTATCGTTTTATCATTCATTTTTTATGTCATTTTAGAAAGGGATAAGAAAATGTTGCTAGTTTAACTTTATTGTTTTGAATTTCCCAATTTTAGAAAATGTTAATCAGTAAAATTATATGGCGGATTCTATACGAAGACGGCTAACAAAAATAGCTGATTTTTCCACGGACGCCATTTTTAGCTACGTCATAAGGCGTCACTTGGAAAACAACCTATTTTATTTCTTCTATCTCTGAATTATCGGAAATAGAGCCTCTGTACTGAGCAAAAAAGCACTGCATTTCGACATTTATCCCGGATCTATTTACCTTCAGAGATATAGAACTTATGTTTACCCTTTGTTCTGACACAAAGAATCTTATTATTTTCAGCATGTAACCACGCAACACTTCTAATCGAGTCCATTTTTTCAGGCGCCTTATATGAATGAATGAATAAATTACTTGGCTAAAATACGCTTTGTTATGATTGGCTTTCGAAGTACCCTGAATTCACCAAATCATCTGTTTCCGACACACCTGGAACGATTGTAGCCCAGCCTTCCGTGATACTATTTCGAAACACCGAAACCGCTTGATGTTCTTCGGAATAATACCACTGTTTGGCAGCCTCAAAACTCTTAAATTTGTAAATAACCATACCTGGTAAAGAACTACCTTCAACGGTTTTTACTGGACTACCAACAATAACTTCTGCTTCATATTTTGCATTGATAGGTTTGACTAATTCAGTCAACTCATCGATTTTAGAACGATCTAATATTTTATAGTTGAATACTACAATGCAGACATAATTGATTCCTTTCATGTTTATGGGATATAAGTCCGTGCTCAGCTTGCGAAGTATTAAATAACAGTACCCTGCCGACCACCTCGTCAATATGTTTCTGTTGATGCTCCATAGCATCACTAGGTAATGTACTTTGACATGACAGCCGTAATACGCCCAGTGCTACATTGTCCGTTTTAATTTCTTGTCAGCTATTTACAACAGTTTTTCTAAAAAAACTACCGTTGTACTACCGAGTTTTTTTTGCTTAAACGGTTTGTAACCTCTATGGCTGTACATAGTCAAATTTGCGGTGCTGTTTATACCTGTAAAAAGTTCAATTCGGTTTACTTCACGAAAAGATAATTCCAATTCAGAAAGTAACGTTGAACCAATCCCCTTACCTTTAAGTTCAGGTGTTACAGCCATGCGGCCAATTTGACAGGTTGAATTAAATAATGTTGCCTGACCACTCGCGACAATTTTGCCATCGATAACAATTTTGACGATTCGCCTCTTATCAAACTCAGCCTCTAACTCTGCTAAAGTTTGTGTCAAAGGCGGAATTTCAAAGTCATCATGCAGCTGAGCCTCTGAAATGTATGCTTCTTTTTGAATTGCGAGAATTACAGGCGCATCTTCAACAGATGCTTCAAATACTTCCATGTTGATTTATATTCCTTTTGGCAGTTTGTTATTAAGTGTCAACGACAAAGATAGGAAGTTTCCATCATTTTCAACCACTTCATATCCGAGTCTTTTATAAAACTTAACAGCCTTATTATTCCGAACAAAGCTTGATAAAGTTATACTATTTCTGTGCTCATTTTGTGCAACTTTATGAACATAATTCATTATCGTCTCACCTAGCTTCTGATTTTGAAACTCAGGAAAAACAATCAGTAAGTGGACATGATAAGAATTATCGTATGGCTTGAAACACAACATTCCAACACGCCTTGATGCAACGTAAACCCAGAAAAACCAATTGGGTTCATAATCAGCAATTAGACGATTTCGCTGATAATCATCACACCAACCAAAAACCGAATCCACATGAGAATACAGGCCTTCCTTTACCACCAAAAACAGCGACTCAAACTCACCTTCTAATATTGATTCTAACTTGATATCCATATGCCTCATAACGTTGTGCTTGCCTTGTTAAGCTTGTACATTTTGACCGAAACGCCATAGCACACCACTTGGATCGTAAAGCACGAAATCTAACATCCCCCATGGCTGCTCACTAATTTCAGAAAGCGTGATGCCGTATTTTACTTCGACGCCTGAACTTTTTACGGCTTTATGCCAAGAAGCGATATCCTCTACCAGTAGGTGCATAATTAAGTTTTCAGCAAATACTTTCTCGTAGAAGTCTTGAAGTAAGAAGCTACAATTCCCGTAGTTAAAATAAGCGATACCAGATGAATCAGATGCTTTTGTAAAGCCTAAATCTAAATAGAACTGCTTTGATATTCCGAAATCCTTTGCTGGAACAAACGCTTTAAGTTCAATGGTATTTAGATTACCCATTTAATTATTTCCTTTTTAACAATACCTTACCAATTTAATGCAATAAGGTAAACGGCCAGTGAACATTGATGGTTATTCTCGTGCAGTCCAATACATTCCAGCTTCGTTTTAGCATTGAATTTAGTCACAACGTTATTGCAAAAATGACGGTGCTAAATATAGATATGTGAGCAGAGAGTTACTAAGGATAAGTTTTTAGTCTTGTAGGCCTACTCATTGTAAATTCTTAATCCGTTTGTTTATAGCGTTTTATCTCTGACGTGAGAGTTCGCTCGTATATAAGACTGAATTTTACTCTTTGTATTGAGTAATAAATTAACTTAGTTTAATGTTATATGCTTATAAATTAGTTCCTTAGGGTTGTTTTGTGAAGTAAATCAAATTAACCCCATGACTTAATACTTTTGGTTACTCTGTTTTAAATGCTAAACCATTTATCGGATATTTTTATAGAAAATGGGAAGCGACTTTCTTATGCTTCTTGTTCACAAATATATGTTGGTAGACTATTGGGATATTGAGTCTGTGAATCTGGCTACGGTACTTCGCTCACCTTTTCCTTGTTAATTTTTCACTTTCAGCATTCGTTGATTAATAAGGATAAAATATAGGATGATAAGTTTCAAAAAGGCCGTCACCGACTCTGTAAGCGCTAACAATGTTACCCTTTTATCTGAACTTTTTTACCGTCAGGGTTTTGTCGTTGTGGATGGCAACACCCTGGAGAAACAAGATAAGTTAGTTGAATTAGCCAGTATCTTACAATTGGATGAGCCGTACGTATCTAATTATAATAAAAAATACTTCCCGAATAAAACGACAGAAAAAAATGTTGCTGCAATAGGTTATAACCTAGATAGAAAGGATGATTATAGTCATCCTGTTTTCGAAGAGTCTAAATCGCTTGGTCAGCATGTTGATGGTACTTTTTCGCCACTCGGTGAAGTTAAAACGACATTATTATTATGTTTATGTAAAGCAAATCAAGGTGGCGAAACAACTTTGTTTAACGGCTTCGGCGCTATTAAATATATAGAAAGTAAAGATCCAACCTTATCTAATAGTTTGAAGGACAAAAATGCATTAAGACGGCGCTCAGCATTTGATGGTATTGATGAGGAATGTGTGGACTGTGTTTTTGGCTACGATCCAGTTTATGAACGCGAAATTATTCGGTTAGCTTTTGATGCAAGTGCAGATTGGGAATTCGGCTTTGAAAGAGTTGTTAATTTGCAACAAGCCGTAACACAATTAAAATCCTTATATGATGCGGAAGGTGAATATTATCTTTGTTTTCCTCTGGGAGAGGGAGATATTATAGTAATGGATAACACACGAATTACGCATGGTAGAACCTCATTCACGTGTGATATCCAAAACCCGCGACTAATGATACGAAGTATACATAAAAGACTTCCTGCATAATAACTTACATAATAGATTATTAGCACCATTTATAGCTACATCGTCTATATACGACACCGCACACTCCATTAAGCACAAATATGGTCACTTAAAGCGAGCTGTACTGCTTGCGCCGCGTGGATTTCGGTTGTGTCATACAAAGGCACATGCGTATCGACTTGTTGGACCAGCAATGCGATCTCTGTACAACCAAGAATGACAGCTTCAGCACCCTGCTCATACAAGCTATTTATGATATTAATGTAATGAACTTTAGACTCTTGGCGAATAATACCTCGACATAGCTCATCATATATAACGTCATGAATAATCGTTTGTTCGTCGGTATTTGGCACAACAACGTCAATTCCAAAATTGTCCACTAAACGGCTTTTATAAAAGTCCTGTTCCATCGTAAAGCGAGTACCCAGTAGACCGACTTTCGTAATACCATCGGCAACTAATTTACTCGCAGTCGCAGTCGCATCTGCAATATGTAAAATAGGAATTGCTATTTCACGTTCAATGTCGGGAACAACTTTGTGCATGGTATTGGTACAAATAATAATAAAGTCTGCGCCACCAGCCTCGACAGATTTAGCCGCTTGCGTTAGTATCTGCGCAGTTTTGTCCCAATCACCTTGATGTTGTAACTTCTCAATTTCATCAAAGTTGACGCTATATAAACAGATTTTTGCTGAATTAAGGCCACCAAGTTCTGATTTAACCCCTTCGTTAATGGCTTTGTAATAACTGGCTGTAGATTCCCAGCTCATTCCACCTAACATCCCAATTGTTTTCATTTTGACAGCCCTATTCATTCATGTTTAAAGAGACAAAATCACATAGTATTGCGATTACAATAAGTCGCTTTTCAAACTCAGCAATATTCATGGTTATGTGTAAAAAACTAGGGAGTAATTAATCACAAAATGCGACATTACGAATCCCTTAAATAATAAACAAGTCCTACCCTAACCTAATTAATAATTATAACCAATAAGTTATAAATAAATTAAATAGGTTAAGTAGATTAAAAATGTATGGTTCAACTAGCGATTTATTCGCCTAAATGACTTTTGTCAATTACTTGAGAAAAACACTTGGTTATAGTGACTAGGTAATTTTACTTAACACTAAGTTAATCGACTAAAGAGGATATTATTATGAGTTGTTGTGGTGGCTGCGGCGGACAAGATTTAGAAGAAACGAAGAAAGTTGAAGAAACAGAACAAGATTCAGAATAGTCAGTAATACTGACTCGTTCAATAGAAGGCCTTACTTAACATCATTAGTAGGGTCTTTTGCTATAAGGGATCGCTAAGAAAAAGTGACGTGTAGAAATTTATTATGCCATACCGCAAGTATAACCGTCGTTACGACCAACGTTAGCGGCTAGCATCTTACGTTTAAACTGGGGGTTGGCTCTGGAGCAAGCCTTCTATTAGGTTTTGAGCCAAGCGGTATAATTTACTCGACCGCTTTATCCGGTAATGCAATTTCACTGTCGTTGCTGTCATATTGACCATCGCTTACACACGCGATTAGCAGCACCGCAATGACACAAGTCATGCTCCATTTCGACATAGACTTCACTTGCGATCGATATTTAACTTGCCCAAGTTTGATCATTCGCCCCCTCGTTTATATATAACTTACAATGTAGTGATATTACTTTAATGCCAATAACTGTTGCAAACGCGCAGGTTCTCGATCAATTTGTTTTAACGCTTGCTTGAAATTTCGTTTTAAATAACCTTTCAAATTACGTGTCGCGTCCCCTGTTGGAATACCTTTCAGTCGACAAAACAGCGCCAAAGCAAAGATGACATTGTCTTCTGATAAGGTGGCCTGTCGATTTGCTTGTGCGTTATAGCAACTGCCACATCCACCTCTAAAAGTATAAGCTGAATTAGCCATCATCACGCCAAACCCCATGAAAATAGCGACAATTTCGGTACTCGCATTAAAATACTCATCCCCACCAGAAGGAAGTTGTTGTGATTGTGCCACTACATGCTGGGCTAAATGATGTGCATAACTCGAAGCTAGATCGCCCGGTTTAGCAGCTTGCTGTGGGTTATAAGTCATTGCTAAAGGCTGAGCTGCAACTAGCACAGGTAAGGTATTCGCAGCTGAAGAATCTCGTTGTACTGCGGATAAATAAAGTAATGCAGGAGGTTGGCCATTAAAAAACTGGGGCGCTTGTAACTGTAGTGGCCAATGACTCAATCCAGCATATTTAACCACATGATTAAAGATAGTTTCAGCCATACCGTGGCGACTATCAATATTACCGGGAAAAAAATCATTCGTTGGTTGGATTAACCGAGTACGTAGAAAAAACTCTTGATGATCAAAATGTGTTAACGCCCACGAAAATGTGTCAAATATCCACTCACAACTGGCATCATCAATTAGCGGTTTAGAACGAAAAAAATTCAGCATAGGTTCATTTCAAAATATAGATTCAGATAGCAATATCATATCCTAACTCTCAATACCCATCTATACCCAACTACTTCAAAATGATACCAATGCCACTATTTTATCTATCTACGCCCTAAAGTTGCGTTACTTTGTATCCAGCTGCTTCTAATCGTTGTAATAATCCATCCTTTCCGACTAAATGCAATGCGCCCACAAGTACGAACTCCGTATCTTTACTGTCAAACATTGCTTCGATTTGTGGTAACCAATTATTATTACGATCCACGATTAACGACTGATAAATATCAGAAAAGTCTTTAAGTAAAGGGGTAATTCCAAGATTCATAAGTGCTTGACGATTACCATGACGCCAAGCTGCTTTAATCTCATGCATAAAAGTTGGTAATGTTTTTATATCTTCTAAACTATAACGAATTAGTTCATCTTCCTTGCCTTTACCAATCCCCGCAATAAAGGCTAACTGTTGTTCTACTGTTTCTAGTTTACCGAGTTTTTTAGTATTTATAACCGCTTTATTGCTGTAATATTGATCAACACCAAGACCTGTCAGATTAAGGCGTTCTAACTCTGCCATGGTTAATATTACCGAAACCATACCCGGTTTAAACGCATTAATAATATGCATATCAATACCACGTGATTCACAGTATGTGGCTAAAAATTTATACGTCTCAGGCGTTAAGTCTTCCGTTAAATCCTGCCCTTCTGGATATCTAAGCTGAGTTAGCATGACTTGCTGAAATTCAGGGCTTTCTAATTTAGTCATATCCGTTTCTAATATCAAGATATCAGCTAACGCATACGCACGATCAAACTCTGCTGGTAACGGATAATCATCAAGCGTTAAAACATGCACTGTTCCACCTAAATATAAACGGTTTTCTCCATTACTCACTTTCCATACCGACGATGTAGCATGTGCCATATTAACGACACTCAGGAGCAGTATAGAAAATACATAACAAATTTTAACCATTTTCATTGAAACCTCTGTTTTATAATCGAGTTTATCGAAATGGCCATAAGTATTACATATATCTTGACGTTTTATAATCATTTTATTTTGTAACTCACTGTTTTATTGGCATTACTGGCTTTATCAGCGATAAAAAAAATGCGGCAGAAATCACCGATGAACCAAACAACATACACATGATCATAATTTGGTATCGCACAGCAATGAATGGTGATACACCGGATAAAATCTGCCCAGTCATCATGCCAGGTAAAGATACTAAGCCAACAGCGAATAGTGCATTAGTAATTGGTATTAACGACGCTTTTAACGCGATGCGACGCGCGATAAGATAATCTTCACCTCGTATCATTTCGGCATGTAAACGTTCTGCAGATAAACTGACACTATTCATGGCATTCGCAAATGCCATTCCAGCCAGTGGCACCATATATTGGGGATCATACCAAGGATCTAACCCTAGTACTCCCTCGCTCATTATCAACAAGGTAAAGCCGCCACCGAGTGTCACTGCGATTAATGCAGATTTATACATTTTCCAACGCTGGTCAGGCACGGCACCTAAGGCAATCCAGCTGGAGGCGACAACCATGACTATAAGCACGATAACCACAATGCCAGCGCTATGAGACTCAAAAATATACGACAAGAAATAGCCAATTAACAACAACTGAATCAGCATACGCGATAACGCATACAAACCATTTTTAACCGGTAATCGCCATTGCAACAAGATTGCCAGCGCTACTAATACTGGAATGAAGGCAAAGGCCAAATGAGAAAAAGAAATCACCTGAACCGTGTTACTCACAACTTGTTCCCGTCACTGATTGTATTGGTATATCTGAAGCTGCATACAAGGCATCAATATTCACAATACGAATATGCCCTCTTCTTTCTTCGATCAAGCCTTCTTTAGCCAGTTTTTTGAGTAGACGAGAAAACGTTTCTGGTTGGATCGATAATAATGAAGCAAGTGTTCGTTTCGGTATATCTAATTCAATCACACCTTCATTACCGTCTTTGTCTTGAATATTTTGCATCAAGAATAACAGTAAACGGTTTTTAGCGTTTTCGACTGATAACATTTCAATTTCATAAAGGTCATGATGTAAACGGATACTCATCGCCATAATTGCGATACCCGCTTCAGGATTACTTTTCAGTATTTTTAAGTAAGTTTCATTATCAAATGTAATCAGTTCACTTTCTGATACAGCTTGCGCTGCCACAGGATAAAACGGTTTGTTATTAAACATTAATGCTTCCGCAAAGGTATTACCTTTACGCATAACTTCGACAACCTTCTCTTGCCCACTAGGACTGGTACGGTAAAGTTTAAGGTGACCGCGTAACACTAAATAAAATCGACTGGCTTTATCTCCTTGATGAAATACATTCTCTAGAGGTTCGATTTTACATGTTTTTGCGGTACTAAAGAGTTGTTGAAACTCAGCATCCGTTAGGGCTGAAAACAAATGATGTGCTGATACTGTATCAATAATATGACTGTCGGTGATCATGAATTCCAACTTTTAAATCCGGTTGTTATCTGCATATACAGAGGATAGCGTTAAACAAATGATAAGAACTAACATAATGCCATGATTTTGGTTTTAAACAAGCGTGACAAGTTACCACATCACGATTACCAAACTAACCTGCTACCTAAAAATTAGGGGTTTTATCTATTTTTAATATCAATGGTATAAACTTTATGCTACCGTCCAGCCGTTTATTTAAAAATGGAGATAAAACAATGCAAATTTTGCAAGGTCTACAGATGCTATTCGTCGCATTTGGTGCCCTCGTATTGGTTCCACTTCTTACTGGTTTGGATCCAAATGTCGCGCTTTTCGGTGCTGGTCTCGGTACTTTAGTGTTTCAAGTTATTACTAAACGTTCTGTTCCTGTTTTTCTCGCTTCTTCTTTCGCCTTTATTGCCCCGATCATGTTCGGTGTACAAACCTGGGGCATCGCGAGCACCATGGGTGGCTTGATGGCAGCGGGTTTCACTTATGTATTATTGTCAGCTGTGATTAAACTCCGTGGCGTAGCAATTATCCATAAACTACTACCTCCCGTTGTTGTAGGCCCTGTGATCATGGTTATTGGTCTTGGTTTATCACCTGTTGCAGTCAATATGGCGATGGGTAAAACCGGTGATGGTGCAATACAGTTAATTGATAACGACGTTGCGATAATCATTGCTGCTATATCATTATTTACCACCATTATAGTGAGCATTTTTGGTAAAGGTCTGCTTAAACTAGTTCCAATTATGACGGGTATAATCGCAGGTTATATTGCAAGCCTTGCGTACGGTATCATTGATTTTGCTCCAGTTGGTCAAGCAAGCTGGTTAGCACTGCCAAACTTTACTTACCCAGAATTTAACATCAATGCGATATTGTTTATGATCCCGGTTGCGTTAGCCCCTGCGATTGAGCATGTTGGCGACATTCTCGCGATCTCGAATGCGACAGGTAAAGACTACCTTAAAAAGCCAGGTCTACATCGTACGCTTGCTGGTGACGGAATGGCGACAATGGCGGCCTCTATGTTTGGTGCGCCACCAAACACCACTTACAGTGAAGTAACTGGTGCAGTGATACTAACCAAGGCATTCAACCCTGTCATCATGACATGGGCAGCGGTTATCGCAATTGTGTTGGCTTTTGTTGGTAAACTAGGCGCGTTACTGCAAACCTTCCCAGTACCAGTAATGGGCGGTATCATGATCTTACTATTCGGTACAATCGCAACCGTAGGTCTTAATACGCTTATAACTAATCGTGTTGATCTGCATAAGTCTCGTAACTTAATCATTGTTGCAGTGACATTAGTATTCGGTATTGGTGGTATGGCATTTGGTATCGGTGATTTCAGCCTTCAGGGTGTGAGTCTATGCGGTATCGTGGCGATTATTCTTAACTTAGTATTGCCACATGACTTGGGTGATAACCATGTTGTTGATAATGTTGAAGTAAACACAGACATTAACACTAAGTAATATCGTTTCTGACTAGATAGATAAGTAGGCAAATAGATAATAACAAGTTATAACAGATAATGTATCGGTTATAACTTGTTAATTCGTTATTATGCAGCCACTGGTTTTGACGTGCCGTAAACCAATTCATAATAATGATTATTGTTATATTCAAATTCTTGAATAACAGTTAACCCTAATTTTTTAGTATGCGCCGCAGCATAAGCGAAAATTGGGTATCAACTCTTACTTTGGAAACCCTGCAAACGTCGGAGCAGCTAAAGCCGCATCATACCAAGCCGCACGCTCATGCCAAAATATATTATCTTGCGGTGCAACATTAAACACTGTCTCTTCGTCTACATCCAATGAACCCGCAGGTACGATTAAGGTTTTACCTTTATTAACTAAATACGGCAGTCCAGTTCCACATTCAGTACAAAATACACGCGAAAAATGACGATCAGGGTAATCGAAACGTTTGGTTTTACCCGTACCTGCCAACCACGTAATGTGCTCGGATTGGCAAAATAAATTAGATGCATGAGCAGAGCCGGTTATTTTTTGGCACTGCTGGCAATGACACAAATGAAATTGGCTAAAATCATTGGTAATTTCAAATTTAACTGTGCCACATAGGCAGCCCCCTAATATTTTACTCATCGTTACATCCTTATAAATAAATCAATTTATTGAAAGTTTAACTGTCTCCGATACGGAAACCTATTTTCAGCGTCACTTGGAAATGCCCAACAGCACCATCCACAATATGACCACGGGTTTCAACCACTTCAAACCAATCCATATTTTTTACTGTTTTACTGCACTCTGCAAGTGCATTATGGATGGCCTCTTCGATACTTGTTTTTGACGAACCAACCATTTCAATTTTTTTATACGTATGATGATTTGACATAACTTACTCCAATTAATCATAAAACAACCTAAGTGTAAATATAGTTCGATATTTACATTCCATAACAAGATTACTAAAATTGATTCTATTTATGACTTTGAGTATAAGTACGCAAATTAATCGCCGCCGTATTGCTACTATGATTAAATCAAGGAGGTGGTATGTTCAAATCATTAAACAAATTATTAACGAGAGCCGTTTATGCACCGATCATCATCGCGCAAGGACAATATGTAAAAAAAGTAACACCAAAGCTACCTGAAGCAGCAGGTAAGCGCTCTGGAACAGCAGGTGAAGGAAAAAAAATAAGACTGCTTATTATTGGTGACTCTGCCGCTGCAGGTGTTGGTGTAGATAACCAGTCACAAGCATTAACAGGACACTTGGTTACGGCATTGGCCAAGTGTTATCAGGTTAATTGGCAATTATTGGCTAGATCCGGTTATACCACATCAGACAGCCTAAAAATGCTATCGGAACAACCGCAGCAAACCTTCGATATTATCGTCACCTCATTAGGTGTAAATGATGTCACGGGTACACTAGCAGTATCAACGTGGTTAACTCAACAACAAGATTTGATCACGCTATTACGCGAACAATTTAACTGCCAACAAATCCTTATTACCCAAGTCCCACCAATGGGGCAGTTCCCTGCGCTTCCACAACCACTACGACATTATTTAGGGGCAAGAGCAAATCAATTCAACCGTAAATTAAATATCTTAGTCGAAAACCAAAGTGATTGTCAGCTGATTGATATCGACGGTAAATTAAACAAAGAAGATATGGCTGAAGATGGATTTCATCCCGGGCCTGTGATTTATCAACATTGGGCAGAAGTGGTTGCCGAAAAAATAAAATCACAGCACAGTTACAAACAGCTAAAACAATAAAGCCCTGCGTATACAGGGCTAGTAAACGTTTATATCATGCAATAAAAACTAAGTCATTCAGCTATTATTCATAATAAGCGCTAGGTCTCGCACCTTCATAATAACGATATAACCTTGGTAGTGTTGCTGACACTTCACCACTTTTCAGGGCATAAGGATTATTTGTTTTCTCGCTGTTTTGAAGATATTCCACCATACCAAACAAGTAATGCTGATTAAGTAAATGACCCCAAGCACCACCACCTATTTTTTCGTATACAGCACCATCAATTTCAATAATATCGCTACCATCCTCTCGCAGCGGTGATAGTACGCCTAACCTCGCAACCAAATCAAATTGATTAGCAAAATTTTCAATGTAAGGTAAACCAATCAACTCTCCGCAGCTATTAGTGGAGTGACAAACATAATTCATTTTATCGGCACAATTAGCAAAAGTATAAACCTCTAGCTTTTTCATCATGCTAACCAAATAAGAATCAAGTTCATCATTGGTGAAGGTAAAAATAGCCTCCATCCAAAATAGATCAAACGCTAACCTTTCTAAATGATTCAACTGCAGTGTTAACTGCATTTCAGGTGCTTGATGCACAACTTTAATTTGGCTGATACTTTTTTGTAATGCCCGCAATACATTCGCAGTAATGATCGTACCTTGTGAGTGACACAATAATACGACCCTTTCTTTCGCCGGATCTTTCAATGCTTCCAATACTGCAATTGTTGCCTTAACCGCTGGTTCTGTCATCGATTGTTCATCATCAAGATTCGGGTTAGTTTTAAATACTTTACCTGTGACACACTGCACAAGGTCTAAAATCATGGAATCCGTTTGATTATGTACAACGGTCAATGGGCGCTTGAATAGATGACTGAGTAGCTCAGCATTCATCATAGCGACATCTTCGTTCGTCGCGATACCATTAACATAAATCCACTGTTCATTAATGAATGAGGTAACGCTTGCTAGTGGGTCTGCTTGTTGAAAATAATGACTTGGTCGCCAAAACACATTTTGTACAACAGGTGGTAATAATGTCCTAGCCCAAGGACCAGGTCCATGTGGAAATGCTGGCACTAGGGTATCAACTAAATAATTAGCAGTTCTTATTGGTCGCCAAAAATCAATAATGTTAAATTCAGAATCTTTTTTGTGTGGGGGTATCCAAGTACGAATAGGGCCAAATATAGATTGTGTATATAAAGGGGGGAAAAAATTCAATGCTTCAAATAGTACCTTGCCGATAATTTCATAATCGTTATACGCTGTCGGTTCATCAATTTTCAATACTGACTCTATAATTTTAGATATTGTGGGATCTAAATTTTCCTTTTTAACCACTGTTTGCTTAACGCTATTTGGCATAATGCACTCCTTGCGATTACTTATAATGTATTAGCACGTACAACATAACCGACACTATTCCTTGTCTTTCACTGCTGAGTTAAACTCACTATCAACGCTAACTAATTATTTTTACAGGTCCAAGTCATGCATATAATTCCTGCTATTATTATAAACATTTTTAAAAACCTTGTGAGCTAGTACTTATATGGAAAGCTAAAATGTGACCTAGAACTTTCCATTTATTGGTCCTGAGACATAGGCTAGTTACAGTATAAATTATTCAGCTATAGTTACAGATCTACCCACACTTATAAGGATCTCGCGCGATTTAAAATCATCTGACTCGCTTTTTATCAATGCCAACTACGTGGATGTTGCAATGTTACTCAAGAATAAGATCGCATTATCATTTATCGGTTTAATTTTATTTTTTGGGTTAACAACCACAAGTATCATGTTTTTTAGTATGCAGAAGCAGTTTGAGATAAATGCCGGATTACATTTACAACATAATGTGGAGAACGCAGCAAATAAAGTCGATAATTTTATGCTTAAAGTACAACTTAACTTTGAGCTACTCAGTAAAAGTCCGCTGTTCGCACTTGCCGATTATGTTGAAATAAGTAATCATTTTGACGACATCATTGACACCTATCCTCATTATAAATCAATATATTACGCAGACGTAGAAGGAAAAATCATTGCGGCATCAGAAAGCCATACAATTAACGACAATATTTTTTCTTATGCTGTAAACATAAAGAATGAATTTAATAAGGCTCTCGCCGATCCATCCCATGCATATATTTCTCCTTTAACGCACTTAGGTGGTGAAACTAATAATCACTTTCAGCAACGACATTTTGATTTTAAATTTGTAAGTGCGATATTCGACCCTCGAACAGCGGAAGTCATTGGGGTTTTAATCAGTGAGGTTAACGTCACTGAATTATTCGATATCGTTGCTGATATAGATCAACAAACAATTGGTAATGAATATGCCTATTTGGTCGATGATCTAGGTAATGTATTGATCACAACAGATCCTAATACGCGTTTATTAAGCCCACACAAAGACTTAGCAATTGAATCACTACAAGCCAAACTCGAAGGGGATATGGATGGTTATGCGATCTACAGTAATGCCGACAATCGTAAGGTTATTTCTGGTTACGCCGATTTAGGTGAATACGGTGCCGAGATGACTGGCGACTGGTCTTTATTAGCCACTGCGCCTTATGACACCATCATGGCTCCGCTATTTACTCTATTTTATAAATTACTCTTTCTTGTGTCTTTATGTATTCCTATTGTGGCTTGGATAAGTTATGTAATTGCTAAAAATATTACCGGTCCACTCACTAACTTAACTAAGTTGGCGAACGATATTGGTAAAGGTGATTTTATCGATAAATTACAGGTTGCTCGCAATTGCGAAGTGGGAACCCTCGGAAATGCATTACTCAATATGAGTCATTCTTTAGAACATAAAACACTAGAATTACAAGACGCAGTGGATCATGCCCGCCGCAGTGAAAAGTCAAAAACACGCTTTCTGGCAAATATGAGTCATGAGATCCGAACACCAATGAACGGTGTGTTAGGTATGGGACAAATTTTAACTAAAACTCAACTTACAGAAGAACAAAGCAACCACCTAAAAACCATGATGGATTCGGGTAATCACATGATGGCATTACTCAATGATATTCTGGACTTTTCTAAAATCGAAGAAGGTCAATTAGATTTAGAGAACGCAAACTTTAATCTCTCCGACATTGCAGGTTCTTTAGCTAGTATTTATTACACACTCGGTATGGAAAAAGGCATAACATTCAAAGTAATTAATAATTTAGAACATAATAGTTGGTATTTAGGTGATAAAGCCAGAATCAGACAGATCTTGTTTAACCTGGTTCATAACGCACTTAAATTCACTAAACAAGGCGGTGTTACCGTCTCATTTAATGAAACCAAAGTAGAAGGTAATAGACGTACGATTTCCATTGCAGTCAGTGACTCTGGAATTGGTATTGATAAATCGCGAATTACAGCAATTTTTGACCCATTTACACAAGAAGAATCCTCAACCACCCGACAGTTTGGTGGAACTGGATTAGGCCTATCCATTGTTAAACAATTACTTGATTTAATGCGCGGTAATATCAAACTAAAAAGCGTTAAAGGACAAGGATCAACATTTACAGTCGAAATCCCATTACAGTGCGGAGAAGAATCAAATATTACGACTCCACTTAACCATGACATTACTGATTTCGCCGGTTTACATGTTCTGATAGCCGAAGATAACAAAGTAAACCAACTTGTCCTGTCTTCATTCTTGAAAATCAGGAGCATCAGCAGTGATATTGTTGAAAATGGCGCTCAGGCAATTGCAAAAGTACAAACTCAGCACTACGATTTGATATTAATGGATAATCATATGCCTGTTATGAATGGTATTGATGCGATAAGCGCCATACGCGCATTACCACTCGATATTGCAACCTTACCCATATTTGCCTGTACTGCGGATGCCTACGAAGACACACGTACCGACATGCTCAATGCTGGTGCAGACTACGTATTAACAAAACCATTAAAAGAAGAAGCCCTATTATCAGCACTCATGCAGTTGAATCACCGCAACAACTTACCGTTAACCAACCCACACTTAAGCCCCTCGTTTGATCTTCCACTGTAAGTTCATCAATAAGCTGATCTAAAATAATGAGTGCTCCCACATAAAAGTACTGTATATAGAATTGTATAAGCCACCACTAATAAACGATATTCAGTTTGTTACTACTGTGCGACACCCACTCAAACGCCCACCTAAAAAACAAGAAATAAATAAAACACTTAATAATCATCACGCTATGTAATAACACTTCAAGTTTACTCATTTAAAAGAGAATAAATGCTTGCAAATATCACAACAAAATACTACTGTACATATAACCACTGGATATAAAAACAGGCAGACAACCATGCAAATTAAATCTTTTATATATAACGCGAATACTTCTACACAAAATAAGCCTTTGATTCATGTTAATGAAGCCGTAATTGAAGATAGCCATGGTCACTGGACAGCAATCATTGCACCGCCAATGACACTGACTGCCGCATTACTAGGGCAGCATGGGATTAGCGCAGATAGTGCGCTAATCATCCATAAAGCTAAAGTGAACAACAAATTTCATACTCTATTAAAAGCAGCTCAAAGCCCAACTATTTCTGCCATTGTAACCTGGGATGACGAGCTAACAACTGACGAGATATTTCAAGTAAAAGCAACAATGAAAGCCTATAACACTAAGTGTGTGATACAAAGCAACAAAAAATTACACTAACTAAACAGATACTTGCTATATTTAGTTATCAGAACCGTATTTATCGGGCAACGACTAGAACAAGCAAGGACTGCCGATGAAGATCCTTATAATCGATGACTCCAAGATTGAACGTATGATTATTCGATCTTATCTACAACATCTTAATCACGAAGTCTTCGACGCAAAAAATGGTGAAACAGGCATCGCACTATTTTCAGAATGTAATCCAGATATTGTGTTACTGGGTGTTGTGATGATAGGCATTAACGGTTATCAAGTCGCAAAACAAATTAGACAAGAATTTACTGATTGGGTACCCATTATATTTCTCAGTGGTAAAACTGAACCAGAAGATGTCATGGTTGGTATTGAAGCCGGTGGTGATGACTACTTACCAAAACCCATTCAGAAACAAATTCTTATCGCTAAAATGACAGCGATGGAACGCATTGCGACAATGCGTTCACAGCTATTAAAAACTAAAAATGATTTGGAATTGGCAAATGAAGAATTAGGGCGCTTGGCCACGCTTGATGGCTTAACTGGCATTGCCAATCGTAGACACCTCGATGCTATGTTTTCAAAAGAATTATCACGTGCCAAACGCCATGCTCAACCCCTTACCTTTATCCTTGCTGATATAGATTTCTTTAAAAAATACAATGATCACTACGGTCACGTCCAAGGTGATGAGTGTTTAAAATTAGTCGCATCCACACTTAACAAGTCCCTGCGAAGACCTTCTGAGTTAGTCGCCCGTTATGGGGGGGAAGAATTCTGTATGTTATTACCAAATACAGATACAAAAGGCGCTAAATTAGTTGCTGAAAAACTCGTTAATGTAGTGAGATCATTAGAGATTCAACATGCTGGAATCAATGAACATGCCATAATCACCATGAGTTTTGGTGTCGTCAGTGTAATCCCTGATAGGAAAATAACGGTAAAAAGCTTAATACAGCAAGCAGATAACAAATTATATCAAGCGAAAAAAAATGGCCGAGACCAATGGGTCATATAAACAAAAGGGAAGCCATATGGCTTCCCTTTTTCATTATAACAGTCCAGTCCTAAATAGAATTAAGTCCACTACAAACTCGCTTTAAACTCTGCAAATGCGATTTTTACGCGCTTAATAGATACAGGGTAACTTGTCCCTAATTGTTGAGCAAATAACGATACTCGCAACTCTTCTAACATCCAACGCAGTTTTAATAACTCACTTTGTTGTGCAAGTGTTAATCGCGGCATCTTAGTTAGCCCAATATAGTTTTCCAATAACGGTTGGACTTCAACTGAATTACCACGATCACGAATAGGATCTATCTTTAGCTTATTCAATCTATGTTCAATGGCGGCAATGTAACGTTGTACATCCGCTAATTTCTTAATACCTGTATTCGTCACAAAACCACTGTAAATAAGGCTAGCTAATTGCGCTTTAATATCACCATTGGCCACGATCATATCAAGAGATACTTTGCCTTTAATCTGTTTATGTACTTGATGCGCGGCAGTGAGAATTTTCTCAACCTGCTTTGCGACTTCAACCGTTTCATCAGCGATGTTAGCACGAACCAGTTCTTTTAGTGCTTCAAAGCTGTCTGCATCACTCGGAGCAGGTTGTTTTTCAATAATGCTATCAACAGCACAAGAAATACAATCGTGGATCAAATCAGTCACTTTACCAAACGGATTGAAATACAGTCCAAGTTTCGCTTTGTTTGGTAGTTTCTGTTCAAGGTATTTAATCGGTGATGGTACATTAAGTAAAATCAAACGACGTAAACCCGCTTTCGCAGCGACAGCAGCGTCTTCTTGATGATCAAACAGCTTAATTTCAACCGATTTTTTGTTATCAACTAAAGCGGGATATGCTTTAACTTCATAACCACCATGCTTTTGCTTAAATTCAGTTGGTAAATGACCAAAGTCCCAGATAATAAGGTCTTTCTTCTCAATACCTTTATCAGCCACCTTCACTAAGGTTTCTTGAATATTCCCTTGTAATTGCTGCTTTAATACACTCAAATCATCACCAAAGCTAATTTGTTTTAGCTTTTCATCAACCACTTTAAAATGCATTTTAAGGTGCGTCGGCAGCGTCAAGTGCTCCCATACATCTTGCTCTAAACGGACACCCGTCATGCGTAATAACTGTTTATTCAGACTTGCGGCTAATTCACCTTGGCTAGGGTCCATATTCTCTAGTGCTGCGCCTGCATAATTTGGCGCAGGTACAAAATTACGACGCAATGTTTTTGGCAACGCCTTAATCATGGTAATGATTAACTCTTCACGTAAAGCCGGGATCTGCCAATCAAAGCCTTGTTCATTAACTTGATTGAGGATCGCTAAAGGAATAATAACCGTGATGCCATCTTCAACAGTACCCGGCTCGAAATTGTATTCCAATTTGAATTTAAAGCTGTTTTGACTCCAAAACTCTGGGTAGCTATGTGCAGTAATCGCTTCTGCATTATGCTTCATCAAGCGTGCTTGGCTTAACGTTAATAAATCAGGGGTTTGCTTGCTCTCTTTTTTCCACCAGCTATCAAAGTGACGAGCAGAGCAAACGTGTTCTGGAATAATATCAGCATAAAAACCAAATAAATCATCGTCACTAACCAAAATATCACGACGACGAGATTTATGCTCTAATGCATGAATACGCTCTACTTCCGCCATATTGTGTTTAAAGAACGCATGCTTAGTATTAAATTCACCTTCAACTAAACCACTACGAATAAATATTTCACGGCATAATGCTGGGTCAATTTGACCGTAGTTCACCATTCGTTTCGCAACAATGACTAAACCATACAAGGTTACTTTTTCAGCGGCAACAACCGCACCACGGCGTTTTTCCCAATGCGGTTCACTATACGTTGATTTGTTTAAATGTGTGGAAAGCGGTTCAATCCATTCCGGTTGGATTTTCGCTGCGATACGGCCGAACAAACGTGATGTTTCCACCAGTTCCGCAACCATTACCCACTTAGGCTGTTTTTTAAATAAACCAGAGCCAGGGAAGATATTAAACTTACTATTACGCGCACCTAAATAATCTTGGTCTTTATCTTTAAAACCAACGTGACTTAACATACCCGCCAATAGCGCTTTATGAATATTATCACCGTTACTGACCTCGCCTTCTTCGTTAACTTGAACAGGGTTAACATTAAAGCCGAGTTCTTTCACCACTTGTGACAGCTGTGAGTAGATATCTTGCCACTCACGTACGCGCATATACGCAAGATAGTCTTTCTTACATAGGCGACGGAACTGCGATGAGGATAACTCGTCTTGCTGTTGCTTGACGTAATTCCATAGATTAAGGAACGTTACAAAGTCAGATTCTTTATCATAAAAACGACGGTGTTGTTCATCCGCCGCTTGTTGTTTTTCTACTGGTCGTTCACGTGGGTCTTGAATAGACAAAGCAGCAGTTATAACCATAACTTCATTCAAGCAACCATTGGTATTTGCTTCCATTACCATACGTGCAAGACGTGGATCAATCGGCAGTTTAGCCAACGCAACACCAATAGGCGTTAGGCGTTTATTATGATCGGCGTTACTGATATCAATGGCGCCTAATTCTTCAAGCAGTTTTAGACCATCGGTAATATTACGGCTGTCTGGTGGCTGTACGAATGGGAAATTAGCAACATCGCCTAATCCCAATGCATGCATTTGTAAAATAACAGAAGCAAGGTTAGTACGCTGGATCTCAGGATCCGTGAACTCAGGACGGTTATTAAAATCTTCTTCACTATAAAGTCGAATACAAATACCCGCACTAACACGACCACAACGGCCCATACGCTGATTTGCACTGGCCTGTGAAACAGCTTCAATCGGTAAGCGCTGTACCTTGGTACGATAGCTATAACGGCTAATACGCGCAGTACCTGGGTCAATCACATATTTGATACCCGGTACAGTTAACGATGTTTCTGCCACGTTTGTCGCTAATACCACTCGACGACCAACATGACTTTGGAAAATACGGTTCTGCTCGGCATTCGTTAAGCGCGCATACAAAGGCAGTACTTCGGTATTTCGAAGTTTTAACTTGTTTAACGCATCTGCAGTATCACGGATCTCACGTTCACCGTTAAGGAATACCAAGATATCCCCAAGGCCTTCGCTCTGCAGTTCATCGACAGCATCAACAATGCCTTGGATTTGATCACGTTCGTGCCCATCTTCTTGCTCAGCTAACGCGTTATAACGCACTTCAACAGGATAAGTACGGCCAGACACTTCGATCATCGGCGCATTATTAAAGTGTTTAGAAAAACGTTCTGGATCAATCGTTGCAGACGTAATAATCACTTTTAAATCGGGGCGACGGTTAAGTAATTGCTTTAAATAACCGAGGATAAAATCAATATTTAAACTACGTTCATGGGCTTCATCAATAATGATCACGTCATATCTACTTAAGAAGCGATCTTGTTGGATCTCAGCCAGTAAAATACCGTCGGTCATCAGTTTTATATAACTTTTCTTGCTGACATTATCGTTAAAGCGGATCTTATAACCAACATGTTCACCAAGCTCTGAATCAAGCTCTTCAGCAATACGATTCGCAACCGTACGAGCCGCAAGTCGTCTTGGCTGCGTATGACCAATCATGCCATCAATGCCTAAGCCGAGGTCGAGGCATATTTTAGGGATCTGAGTGGTTTTACCCGAACCTGTTTCACCTGCAATAATAACCACTTGGTTATTTAAAATAGCATTAGCGATATCATCACGCTTTTGACTAATAGGCAGATCTTCAGGATAAGAGACTACTGGTAAGTTATCAATACGCAACTGACGCAGGCTCGACGATGCGGCAATATCCAGCTGCAGTTTATCGATAGCTTTTTCTTGCTTTTCAGAAGGTAATTTTTGCGCTGTTTGCAAACGACGTTTAAAACGAAAACGATCGGAATGCATACAGTTAGCTAGTTCAGCCGTCAGGGATTTTAAGATACTCAGCATAATAGTTAGAAAGCGCCCATTAACTCTAGTTTTAAAAGCGAAATACTATGCCAGTATCTATAGAATTTCAAATGATTATTGGATTTCAAATGAAAAGCACTTCAGTCACCTCCCTATAATCTCGATTGGTCATCGTTATGGCACATTTTTTAGGCTATTAGTTCAACACTCAACAAATATAAACTTAAGTACATATGGCACAAATTATTTACACTCGTTGACTTAATAATACGTACAAACCATTAAAATACCACCAAACAGGTAGTAACCATATAGCTTTACAAGCTGTCACAATTTATTTACAGACACAATGACGATTAACTCATTCACATATGTTTATCCACATACCTTAGCTATTTGATTTTAAACAGATATTTATTCGATCTGAATCACATAAAAAGTACGCGAAAGAAAATAAAATGCACTCGATTTTCGCTCGAACGAACTTCAAACCCTAAAAAGTGGTTATTTAAAACCACCTACATGATGAAACTCGAGGTTATAAATGTTTGGTATTTTCAAACCGAAAGAGCACATTGCTCGTTTACCCGCAGACCAGATTGACTCCACCTATAAATATTTAAGATGGCAGTTATTTTTTGGTATTTTCTTTGGCTATGCTGGCTATTACCTAGTCCGTAAAAACTTCAGTTTGGCCATGCCATATCTGATTGAGCAAGGCTTTAGCCGTGGCGATCTGGGTGTTGCTTTATCTGCAGTATCTATTTCTTATGGACTCTCTAAATTTTTGATGGGCAGTGTCTCTGACCGCTCTAACCCTCGCTATTTCTTAACTGCAGGTTTATTAATGTCAGCTGCCGTTATGTTTACTTTTGGCTACATGCCTTGGGCAACCAGCAGTATTACTGCGATGTTCGTTTTGCTATTTTTAAATGGTTGGTTCCAAGGTATGGGCTGGCCTGCTTGTGGCAGAACCATGGTTCACTGGTGGTCTAAAAAAGAACGTGGTGAATTAGTCTCAGTTTGGAACGTCGCACATAATGTCGGTGGCGGTTTAATCGGCCCTATGTTCCTACTTGGCTTGTGGGCATTTAATGACGATTGGCATGCAGCGTTTTATGTACCTGCTTTCTTTGCTGTTATTGTTGCCTTCTTTGTCTGGGTCACTATGCGTGACACCCCTCAATCTTGCGGTTTACCATCAATCGAAGAATATAAAGATGATTACCCAGATGACTATAATAAAGACCATGAACAAGAAATGACTGCAAAAGAAATTTTCTTCAAGTATGTTCTTAATAATAAGCTGTTATGGTCTATCGCAATTGCTAACGCCTTTGTTTATTTAATCCGTTATGGTGTTTTAGATTGGGCTCCAGTCTATCTAAAAGAAGCAAAAGGCTTCACAGTAGACAGCTCTTCTTGGGCCTATTTCCTGTATGAATGGGCGGGTATTCCTGGCACCCTACTTTGTGGTTGGATCTCAGATAAATTATTTAAAGGACGCCGTGCGCCAGCCGGAATACTATTTATGGCTCTAGTGACTATTGCAGTACTAGTTTACTGGTTTAACCCTCCAGGAAACCCTGCAATCGATATGGCTGCGTTAATTGCAATTGGATTCCTGATTTACGGCCCTGTTATGTTAATTGGCTTATACGCACTTGAGCTTGCACCTAAAAAAGCAGCAGGTACAGCGGCGGGTCTAACAGGTCTATTTGGCTACCTTGGTGGTGCGGTTGCTGCGAATGCAGTACTGGGCTATACAGTGGACCATTTCGGTTGGGATGGCGGTTTCATGGTACTAGTCGCTTCTTGCTTCGCGTCTATTATTTGCTTAATTTACGCATATTTTGGTGAAAAACGATTCCACAATAACAAAACAAACGATGCAGCTATTGCATAGTTAATACATATTGTTGGTAAATAGTTTAAAGGCTACAAATTTTGTAGCCTTTTTAGCATAGACATTAACTAAATATTTGCGGCATTTAGGTAACAAGATTGTTGTTGTTTATCCATTGCTTTAAGTACATTTCGACGAGAAATAATCCCCACTAATAAACCTTCACCATCAATCACAGGATAAACTTTAGGTTTAGCTTCCAGCATTTGCTGCGCGAGTTCAATAATACTATCCGTCACTCGGACCGTGAGCACATCCTTTCTCATCAAGTCTTCAACTATCGCAACCTCTTCACAGTAATAACTTGATTCCAGTAACGATGCTAAGCAGTCCTGCTCGGAAATCCAGCCAATGAGCATATCACTATCATTCACCACAGGTGCACCAATATGAGTAGATCTTAGTAATCTATCTACCGCCGTTGCTACAGGCATATCTGCAGTCAATTTAACTGGTCGTAACTGCATATAGTCAGATACTTTTAAAGAATTCATTCCCTCACTCCTTTAATCATTGATCTATTTAAAATAATACATGGTTATTACTTCTTTTAAGCATAGGTTATATGGTTATTTCTACAATCATGACCTTAATATTGTTTAAATTACTTTTTTTACCACGTTGAAAAACTAAAAAATGAAAATATTAAACATATTGTAAAAAACAAATAACCCCGCAAATGGCAAATACAACAATATCTAAAACTGGATACGAGAAATTAAGTAGACTTATAAACCACAATTCAAACAAACAGCAAAATAATAGCGAAGCTGATATTTATAATTTCAACTATTTATGAAATTATGTTCTTGAAGAAGGTCACACAATTGTCATAGTATCAAGGCATAAGAAAGTATAAATATCTCGCTTGATGGGAAGGGAAGCAATGAAAAAGACAATGTATGAAAAAATTTGGGATTCACACTTAGTTCACGAACCAAAGAATGGAACCCCGCTACTCTACATCGATCGTCACTTGATGCATGAAGTAACAAGTCCACAAGCATTTGAAGGCTTAAAAGTACAAAAACGTAAGATCCGTAATCGCCATAGTATTCTAGCGACAATGGATCACTGTGTTCCAACAGTTGACCGTCATTTACCAATTAAAGATCCAATTGCAGCAAAGCAAATTGATACGATGGCAACCAACTGTAGTGAACATGACCTTCTTATTTACGATATGCAAAACGTTAATAATGGTGTTATCCATATCGTTGTACCTGAGCATGGCTTTATCCACCCAGGTATGACTGCTGTTTGTGGTGATTCACATACTGCAACACACGGTGCATTTGGTGCTTTAGCGTTCGGTATCGGTACTTCTGAAGTTGAGCACGTAATGGCAACTCAGACACTACAGCAGAAAAAATCAAAAACCATGCTTGTAAGCGTAGAAGGTACATTATCGAAGTATTCAACAGCTAAAGATATTGCCCTTGCTGTTATCGGTAAAATTGGTACTGCAGGCGGTACTGGTCATGTAATCGAATTTGCGGGCTCTGCAATTCGAGATCTGACAATGGAAGGTCGTATGACCTTATGTAACATGGCGATTGAAGGTGGCGCACGTGCCGGTCTTATTGCTCCAGATGAAACAACATATGCTTACCTTAAAGGTAAAGAATTTGCACCCAAAGGTGATCACTGGGCTGCTGCACTCGCATACTGGGAGTCACTACCAACTGATGACGGCGCTGTGTTTGATACTATTATCGAGCTTAAAGCGGAAGATATTGCACCACAAGTGACTTGGGGTACATCGCCAGAGCAAGTTGTAGCAGTAAACGCAAGTGTACCTTCACCAAGTGATTTCAGTGATGAAATTAAAGCTTCTGCATGTAAAGGTGCCCTTGCCTACATGGACATTGAAGCCGGAGCAGCAATCACTGATATTAATATTGACCTTGTGTTCGTTGGTTCTTGTACTAACGGCCGTATTGAAGATTTCCGTGCCATAGCTGAATTAACAGTCGGTAAAAAGGTGAGCGCCTCAGTACAAGCAATTGCAGTTCCAGGTTCATACCTTGTTAAAGAACAAGCTGAAAAAGAAGGTCTAGATAAGATCTTAGTTGATGCAGGTTGGGAATGGCGTGAACCAGGTTGTTCTATGTGTTTAGCAATGAATGGTGACCAACTAAGCGAAGGTCAACGTAGTGCGTCTACGTCAAACCGTAACTTCGAAGGTCGTCAAGGTAAAGGTGGTCGTACACACCTTGTATCACCAGCAATGGCTGCAGCAGCAGCAATTGAAGGCCATTTTGTTGACATCCGTAACTGGGCATAAGCTTTAGCACATTAGTGATCAAGGAATTAAAATGAAAGCATATAAAAATCATACTAGTGTTGCTGCATTAATGAATCGTAGTAACGTAGATACAGACCAAATCATTCCAAAACAGTTCTTGAAAAAAGTAGAACGTACTGGTTTTGGCATTCACTTATTCCATGACTGGCGTTTTCTTGATGATGGTTCAGAAAATCCTGAGTTTGAGTTAAACAAACCTGCATTCAAAGGCGCTAAAATTTTAGTTGCTGGCGATAACTTTGGTTGTGGTTCATCACGTGAACATGCGCCTTGGGCAATTGAAGATTTTGGTTTCAATACCATTATTTCAACTAGCTATGCTGATATCTTCTATTCTAACTGCTTTAAGAACGGTATTTTACCAATCCGTGTAAGCAAAGAAGAACTCACCGCATTAATGGCTGAAATTGATGCTAACGAAGGTATCGAGTTTACTGTTGACCTACCTGCACAAACAGTAACAACACCGGGTGGTATTGTTATTAATATTGAGGTTGACCCATTCCGTAAACAAAGCCTTATCGAAGGTGCTGATGATATTTCATGGACATTAAAGCATGAAGCTAAAATCAGTGAATTCGAAGCTAAAAATAAGCAGCAGTTTCCATGGCTATGGCCTGAAGCAAGCTAACTTTTCGGTAATAACACAGTCTTAGTAAATCACAGAACACACTAAGATTCGGTTTAAAAGCGGATAGCCATCTTCTATCCGCTCTTTCCCTACAATTTGAAGCAGGTAGCAAATATGGAAATAGTGCGCCCTCAAGTCCAATTAATGGACACAACTCTTCGTGATGGAGAGCAAACCCAAGGGGTCTCCTTCACCCCCGACGAAAAAGTCAGTATTGCCAAAGCCCTACTCCAATCCCTTAATGTTGACCGAATTGAAGTTGCATCTGCGCGCGTTTCTATTGGTGAAAAACATGCCGTATCTTCATTAATGCAGTGGGCAGAACAAGAACAAGTTTCAGATCGAAAATGCAGTGGGCAGAACAAGAACAAGTTTCAGATCGAATCGAAATACTGGGTTTTGTCGATCACACTAAAAGCGTAGACTGGATAACATCCAGCGGTGCCAAAGTGATCAACCTACTCACAAAAGGCAGTAAAAAACACTGTACCGAACAACTCCGTAAAACCCCGATGCAACATATTGCAGATGTCAGAGAAACCATTCATTACGCAATAGAACAAGGGTTAACGGTTAATATTTACCTTGAAGATTGGTCTAACGGCTACAGTGACAATCCTGATTATGTTTACAATATGATCAATGAACTTGCAGATTTACCAATCCAACATTACATGCTGCCAGATACATTAGGCGTAATGTCTCCAGATGAAGTTCATGTCAGTCTATCTGATATGGTTGCTCGTTATCCTCAACAACAATTTGATTTTCATCCACATAATGATTACGGCTTAGCGACAGCAAATGCACTCGCAGCAGCGAAAGTCGGTATTAGCGCTATTCATTGCACAGTAAACTGTTTAGGTGAACGCGCAGGTAATGCCTCACTTGCAGAAGTTGCAGTGGTCCTTAAAGATAAGCTCGGTATCGAATCATCAATCAATGAACAACGCATCCATCAAATAAGCCAAATGATTGAGAATTTTTCGGGTAAGATAACGCCAGCAAACGCGCCAATTATTGGTGCAGACGTGTTTACTCAGACCAGTGGTATACATGCCGATGGCGATAATAAAGGTGGCTTATATCAAACGGTGTTAGGTCCTGAGCGGTTTGAACGAACCCGAACTTATGCGCTCGGAAAAATGAGCGGTAAAGCATCCCTAGAAAAGAACCTTGAAGAGTTAAGCATAGACTTAAGCCCCGAGCAAAAGACTAAATTACTTGAGCGAATTGTCACTTTAGGTGATCAAAAAGCAGTTATCACGCCTGAAGATTTACCTTTTATTATTGCAGATTTACTGGAAAGTAAAGATTACTCGCATATTGAACTACTCAACTGTTCAATTACATCAGGACTCAATGTCGATTCCACCGCAAGTATCCGAATTCGTATCGGCGATGAGATATACAAATCAGCAGGATCGGGGAATGGTGGTTTTGATGCTTTTAGTATGGCAATTCAAGCCATCATGCACAAAGTTGGATTTGATTATCCAAATTTAGAAAACTATCAAGTACGCATTCCACCTGGCGGTAAAACCAGTGCATTAACGGAAAGCTTTATTACTTGGCAACAAGGTGATCGAAGTTTCCGAACCCGTGGTGTAAGCTCCAACCAAGTATTCGCTGGTGTGCAAGCAACAATGCGTATGTTAAATAAATTACTCCATGAAACGATAACAGTATAGCACTTCATCAAACAGGTTTACGTTAAACCCCCTTAACGTAAACCTGTCACTAAGATAATGCCCCCTACCCTTTATAGCGATGTCACAATTCGTGAATATCAATTCTAAATAATATTTAATCACATCTTGATTAGACTATACTTTGTTTATATATCGTTATATCAATAAATAATAATACAAAATTCCGCAAAACAACCCTTACATTTCCTCATTCACTAACAAACGCACGATTACCTTTTAAATAATATATTTCAGCCATAATAAAAAAATAATAAAACGCTTATAAAACCGCAATTTAATTGCGCAATTTTAAAATCAAAGTCTAAATTTAGATTAGAAGTGAAAAATACTTCAGACTTGTAGATGCTAATGTTTGCGGATGCAAGTAATTACATTTTGGGGGTAACTATGAGTATTTTTGAACATTACCAGCAAAGATACGAAGAAAGTCGTGAAGAAGAGTATACCATTCAAGCGTTCTTGAATTTATGCCGTGACGACAGAAGTGTATATGCATCTGCAGCTGAAAGATTACTAAACGCAATCGGTGAGCCTGAAATGGTTGATACCGCAACCGACTCTCGTCTAAGCCGATTATTTTCAAATCGTGTTGTTGCACGATATCCAGCCTTTGAAGACTTTTATGGCATGGAAGACGCCATCGAGCAAATTGTTGCCTATTTAAAACATTCGGCTCAAGGCTTAGAAGAAAAGAAACAAATTCTATATCTACTTGGCCCTGTGGGTGGTGGTAAATCATCATTAGCCGAAAAATTAAAAGACTTAATGCAGAATTTACCAATTTATCGCATTAAAGGATCTCCCGTTAACGATCATCCCTTTAGTTTGTTTGACGTGAATGAAGATGCCAGTATTCTACGTAACGAATACGGTATCCCAACCCGCTGTCTTGGTCATGTAATGTCACCTTGGGCTGCCAAACGTTTGAAAGAATTTGGCGGTGATATAAGTCAGTTTAAAGTGGAAAAAGTGCGTCCGTCTATACTCCATCAAATTGCCATTGCTAAAACTGAACCCGGTGACGAAAACAATCAAGATATTTCTTCGTTAGTCGGTAAAGTTGATATTCGTCAGTTAGAACATTTTTCACAAGATGACCCTGATGCATACAGCTATTCAGGCGCACTTTGTAGAGCAAACCAAGGGATGATGGAATTTGTCGAGATGTTCAAAGCCCCCATCAAAGTGCTACATCCTCTACTTACTGCAACGCAAGAAGGCAACTACAACAGTACCGAAGGTCTATCAGCCCTGCCTTTCGAAGGTATTATACTTGCTCACTCCAATGAGTCTGAGTGGCAAACATTCCGTAATAATAAAAACAACGAAGCTTTCTTAGACCGTGTCTATATTGTTAAAGTACCTTACTGTTTACGCGTGAGTGAAGAACAATCGATATACCGCAAACTATTAGAAAATAGTGCACTGCACAACGCGAAATGTGCACCAGGTACACTTGATGCTTTATCTCAATTCACCGTATTATCGCGTCTTAAAGATCCTGAAAATTCATCAATCTACTCCAAAATGCGAGTTTACGACGGCGAAACATTAAAGGATACAGATCCCAAAGCAAAGTCATATCAAGAGTATCGTGATTATGCAGGCGTCGACGAAGGTATGTCAGGTCTATCAACCCGTTTTGCTTATAAAATTTTATCAAAAGTATTCAACTTTGATCATGCTGAGGTTGCAGCAAATCCTGTTCATCTTTTTTATGTATTAGAACAACAAATTGAACGAGAACAGTTCCCTCAAGATATTGCGGACCGGTATTTAGAATTTTTAAAAGGTTATTTAATTCCCAAATATGTGGAGTTTATTGGTAAAGAAATCCAAACCGCTTACTTGGAATCTTATTCTGAATATGGCCAAAACATATTCGACCGCTATGTGACTTATGCTGATTTCTGGATCCAAGACCAAGAATACCGAGATCCTGAGACAGGCCAACTATTTGATCGTGAAGCATTAAATAATGATCTTGAAAAAATAGAAAAACCAGCAGGTATCAGTAATCCTAAAGATTTCCGTAATGAAATAGTTAATTTTGTACTCCGTGCCAGAGCCAATAACAGTGGTAAAAACCCGTCCTGGGTTAGTTATGAAAAACTCCGAACTGTGATCGAAAAGAAAATGTTTTCCAACACTGAAGAATTGTTACCCGTTATCTCATTTAACGGTAAAACATCCACAGACGAACAACAAAAACATGACAATTTTGTTGCACGTATGATGGAGAAAGGCTACACCCAGAAACAAGTTAGGCTATTGTCAGAATGGTATTTACGTGTACGTAAATCATCATAACCGTATTCTTTAGGGGGATGAGATGGCACATTTTATTGATCGCAGATTAAACGGAAAAAATAAAAGTACCGTTAATCGACAACGCTTCATGCGTCGTTATAACTCACAAATAAAAAAAGCGGTATCTGATGCTGTAAACAATCGTAGTATCCAGGACATTACATCTGGAGAAAGTGTCAGTATTCCAACTCGTGACATCTCTGAACCTATTTTTCATCAAGGTAAAGGCGGTAAACGTACCATTGTTCATCCTGGTAACGACAAATTTATCACTGGTGATAAAATTAACCGTCCACCACCAGGAAGCGGTTCAGGCTCTGGCGGGGGAGAAGCCAGCGATAGTGGTGAAGGTAATGATGATTTTAGTTTTCAAATTTCAAAAGACGAATACCTTGATCTGTTATTTGAAGATTTAGAGTTACCTAATTTACAAGAAAATCAATTTAACAGTATTGTTGAAATGAAAACCCGCCGTGCAGGTTATACCTCACATGGTAACCCCGGCAATATTTCGATTATTAAATCATTACAAAATTCATTAGCAAGACGTACTGCATTAGCCGGTGGAAAAAAAAGAAAAGTCAAAGCGCTCCAACAGCAAGTTGATGAATTAAGAAGCCAAGGAGAAATTGAAGGCCAGTTCGTTCACGAATTAAAAAAAGAAATTGCAGAGTTGAAAATACGGATCAGTAAAGTGCCCTTCATCGATACTTTTGACTTACGCTATAACAACTTTGAGCAATATGCAGTACCTAATAGCCAAGCTGTCATGTTTTGTCTAATGGATGTATCAGGCTCAATGGACCAACCAACTAAAGACATGGCTAAGCGCTTCTATATATTACTGTACCTGTTCTTAACACGTACTTATAAAACGATTGAAGTTGTGTATATACGTCATCATACCCAAGCAAAAGAAGTCGACGAACACGAATTCTTTTACTCACAAGAGACTGGGGGCACAATTGTATCATCCGCTTTAAAACTAATGGATAAGATTGTGACCGATAAATTTCCGGTGAATGAATGGAACATTTACGCAGCACAAGCTTCTGATGGCGATAACTGGGCTGATGATTCACCACTATGTCGTAAGCTGTTACTGGATAAAATAATGCCTAAAGTCCGTTATTTCAGCTATATCGAGATTACCAATCGCGCCCATCAAACTTTATGGCGAGAATATGAAAAAGTAGCTGAAGCATACTCTCAGTTTGCTTTACAGCATATTCGCGAGCTAGAAGATATTTACCCTGTATTCAGAGAACTATTTAAAAAACAAGCCGCTTAGGGAGAGTCTATATGTTAAGAGATGAAGTGAAGCAGCTCAGCGATGGCCCTGATTGGAACTTTCCACTACTAGAAGAGTATCATGTCGAAATTAAACGTATTGCAGAATACTACCGACTTGATACTTACCCCAATCAAATTGAAGTCATCACGGCAGAGCAAATGATGGATGCTTACTCTTCTGTAGGGATGCCGATTGGTTATAATCACTGGAGTTTTGGTAAAAAGTTTATTCAAACAGAACAAAGCTATAAACGTGGTCAAATGGGGTTAGCATATGAAATTGTTATCAACTCTAATCCGTGTATTGCTTACTTAATGGAAGAAAACACCATACCAATGCAAGCATTAGTTATTGCACACGCCTGCTATGGACATAACTCTTTCTTTAAAAACAATTATTTATTTAAATCATGGACAGATGCAGATTCAATCATTGATTACCTGCTCTTTTCCAAGAACTATATTGCTGAATGCGAACAAAAATACGGTATCGATGCTGTCGAAAATATTGTCGATTCATGCCATGCATTAATGAATTATGGTGTTGATCGTTATAAACGCCCAAGTGAACCATCGCTCAGTGAAGAAAAACGGCGTCAACAAGAACGCACCGATTATTTGCAAACTCAAGTCAATGAATTATGGCGTACTCTCCCCCAATATAATCAAAAATCAGAGCCAGTTGAACCAAATTACCCAGTAGAACCCCAAGAAAACATTCTCTACTTTGTTGAAAAAAACGCGCCTTTGTTACAGTCGTGGCAGCGCGAGATAATTCGTATCGTTCGCAAAATTAGTCAATATTTTTATCCACAAAAACAAACTCAAGTCATGAATGAAGGTTGGGCAACATTCTGGCACTATACTATTACTAACCACATGTATGACGAAGGGTTAGTATCGGATAAATTCATGCTAGAAATTTTACATAACCATACTAACGTCATTGTACAGCCCGCTTATAATAGCCCATATTATTCAGGAATGAACCCTTATGCATTAGGGTTTGCCATGTTTACCGATATTCGACGTATCTGCGAAAACCCAACCGAAGAAGATAAAGCTTGGTTTCCTGATATTGCGGGTAGTGATTGGTTAGAAACCTTGCATTTTGCAATGAGAAATTTTAAAGATGAAAGCTTCATTAGCCAGTATTTATCGCCAAAAGTAATGCGAGATATGCACTTTTTTTCAATTGAGGATAATGAAAGCAGTAAGTTTATTGAAGTTTCCGCAATTCATAATGAAGAAGGATATCAACAATTGCGAAATAAGCTATCAGCCCAGTATAACCTCAGTAATAATGAACCTAATATTCAGGTATTTAATGTCGATAAAAAAGGTGACCGTTCTTTAACGTTACGTTATGTACCCCACCAAGAGATACCGCTAGACGCGAAATCTGCACAAGAGGTAATAAAACACCTTCATCGATTATGGGGCTTTGATGTTCGATTAGAGCAGGTCCAAGCGAATGGGAATACAGAGGTTATCAGCCAAAGTATCAGCCCTAAGGTCTAACTGTCCCACAGATATAAAAAAACCAGTCAATGACTGGTTTTTTTTATGAGATTATTGCGTAATCATTATTTAATACGTTGTTCAAAAGCGACGCAAATATCATCCCATGTTTCATCACGGTACTGCTGCCAAAGTAGGCCTGAGTTCATACCATAGTTACGGATAACATTTAAGCTCTCATCCGCTTGGTTATTTTGAGCTATACCTTTCAATTCTCGGTAGAAGTTTCGTGCTAATACGCGAGCTTCAGGATAATCAAAATAAATTTTCCCCAAAATACGGTACATATTATCAAAACCATTCAGGATCAGCGCATACACTAAATTACCTGATAAAAAGGCTAATTTATGCAGCATACTATAGTCATACGCAGTATAGGCTTCTTTATCATCAGCAAGTTCTTCGGCTTCGTTTAGAATTTCGACAACACGTTCAGGATCACGTTTAATCGCAGCTCGAATAAAAATAACACTAATATTAGTACGGGCAGATAATAAATCACTCACCAATTCAGGTAAACGTTCAGGGTCCAATCGCACTAAATCTTCTAAAATAGACAGGCTCGATGTTTCCCAAAAATTATTAACCTGTGTTGGTTTCCCATGACGGATAGTGAGCCAACCATCACGCGCTAAACGTTGTAATACCTCACGTAGCGTAGTACGAGTAACACCAATAAGCTCAGAAAGTTCTCTTTCTGCCGGAAGAATTGAACCTGGAGGAAAGCGATTTTTCCAAATCGATTCGATCAGATATTCTTCGGCAAATCCAGCAGGGCTTTTCGCCTTAATAATACCGTCATTCCGACGCGTTTTCTTCGTTGTTTTACTATCAGTAATATCCATTTAACTTCTCATTTGGAAATATAACAGGTTGTGTCTTTTCGAATCTTAGCATCCAGATGCAAGTCCGACCAGATTTAAATTAGATACTATCACTAGAATAATTATTTCCCGATTTTAATAGTAAAATAACTTTAATCGCAATAACAATAATCTGTATCAATAAAAAGGATGGCGCACCTCACTAAATATGCTTAGAATATCTCGGTTTTCAAATTCTTTAAACTTACTCTTACACAAAATATTGGACAAGCCCTCATGGACATAAGCCTTAGTACGGCGGCAAAGTTAAACTTCTTAGGTAATTCACCTCAGTGGTATAAAATTGCAATCATTGCATTCCTCATTATTAACCCGATTGTTTTTTCAATTGACCCGTTTATTGCTGGTTGGTTATTAGTTATCGAATTTATTTTTACTTTAGCAATGGCGCTTAAGTGCTACCCTCTTCAGCCAGGTGGTTTACTTGCTATTGAAGCGGTTGCCATTGGCATGACATCTGCCGAACAAGTTCAGCACGAACTTGTGAGTAACATCGAAGTATTATTATTATTAATCTTCATGGTTGCTGGTATTTATTTCATGAAGTCATTGTTATTATATGTCTTCACTAAGTTATTGATTAACATTAAATCTAAAGCATTACTCGCTTTATCATTTTCAGTTGTTTCAGCTTTCCTTTCTGCATTTTTAGATGCACTAACTGTAATTGCAGTTGTGATAAGTGTCGCGATTGGCTTCTATAGTATTTATCACAAAGTGGCATCGGGCCGTGACTTTAAACATGATCATGATCATACCAACGATGCAAATGTGAATGAGCTAAAACGCCAAGATCTTGATGAATATCGCGCTTTCTTACGTAGCCTTATGATGCATGCTGGTGTTGGTACTGCATTAGGTGGTGTATGTACTATGGTAGGTGAACCACAAAACTTAATCATTGCCGAACAAGCTGGTTGGGACTTCCTTGAATTTGCATTGCGCATGTCACCAGTGACAATTCCAGTATTTTTCTTTGGTTTGTTAACATGTGTACTTGTCGAGAAATTCAAAATATGTGGTTACGGAGCTGAATTACCAACAGCAGTACGTACTATTTTAGTTGATTTTGATAAATATGAAGATGCAAACCGCAGCCAACGTGAACGTGTAAAGCTTTATACGCAAGCGGCAATTGGTGTTTGGTTAATCATAGGTCTAGCAATGCACTTAGCAGCTGTAGGTCTCATTGGTTTATCTGTCATCATTCTTGCTACTGCATTCAACGGGATCACTGAAGAGCATGCATTAGGTAAAGCATTTGAAGAGGCATTGCCTTTTACTGCGTTACTCGCGGTATTCTTTACGATTGTTGCTGTGATTATTGATCAACAGCTGTTCATTCCCCTGATTAGCTCAGTACTTGCTGCAGACCCACATCAACAGCTACCACTATTTTACTTAGCTAATGGGATATTATCGATGGTGAGTGATAACGTATTTGTTGGTACTGTTTATATTACCGAAGTAAAAGCAGCACTGGTAAACGGCACTATCACACGAGATCAATTCGACCTACTTGCTGTCGCAATTAACACAGGTACAAACCTACCTTCCGTTGCAACGCCAAATGGACAAGCTGCCTTCTTATTCTTATTAACATCTGCAATAGCACCACTGTTACGCTTATCCTATGGCCGCATGGTTATTATGGCATTACCATATACGATTGTAATGACGTTGGTTGGTCTTGGTTCCATTATCTACTTCTTAGAGCCAGCAACAGCGACGATGCTTGATATGGGTTTAATTACCGCTCATGCAGACGCGGCAGCTGAAGCGGTTAAATCAGCCGGTCACTAGCCTAGCTAAAACATAATAAAACGCCGCTATTTGCGGCGTTTTTTTATATAAGTAATCGCTTTATATAAGCATTTATTTTTACACACTTTTACATTCTGCATCTCATATCTAGTGCCACAATATGTTATAAAAGTAGATAGTCATTAAATTCATTTGAGACAGTATATGTACCAGTTTATTTCTAACCTACCAAAACAACGCCTACCTTGGGTTTTACTCGCGCTTACCGGCATGGGGTTAGAAGCATCAGCCCTCTTCTTCCAATATGTGATGGAATTAAGCCCTTGTGTACTATGCGTTTATGAACGTGTAGCAATAATGGGCATTATTATTGCGGGCTTAGTGGGTGCGATAGCCCCTGCGAATCCAGTGATACGCTTAAGCGGTTTTACATTATGGTTTGTCAGCGCAGGTTACAGTTTAAGCCTCGCAATTGAGCATACCGACATTCAACTGAACCCTTCGCCATTTTCAACCTGTGACTTCTTCCCTAATTTCCCGACTTGGGCACCGCTCCATGAATGGGCACCATGGTTGTTTAACCCAACCGGTTTTTGTGATGAAATTAACTGGCAGTTCTTATCGTTTACAATGCCACAGTGGTTAATTGTAGCGTCTTCTATTTACTTAGCTGTTGCAGTTATCGTTTTTAGTTGCCATATTACAGGCCTGATTAAGTCAGCGAAATAACAAGGAATTGATAATGAGCAAATCAGAATTAACTCAAATTCAACAAAATCAGTTAGACGCGAAAGTATTGCAGCGTTTATTAGCGCATTTAGATGATAACAAGCAAGTTCAAAATATTGATTTAATGATCTTGGCTGATTTTTGCCGAAACTGTTTAGGCAAATGGTATAAGTCTGCGGCAGATGAACTGGATCTAGAGGTGACAGATGAACAAGCGAGAGAGCGAATCTACGGTATGACTTATGCTGAATGGAAAGAAAACCACCAGCTTCCAGCAACTGAAGAACAACTTGCAGCATTCAATGCGAAACAAAAAAATAACGCTAAGTAATTAATTTAATACTAAAAAGGGAGAGTAAACTTGACGTTTACCCTCCCTTTTTCACAAGTCCATTAACCGTATTGGCAAAGGTACGCTGTTTCTTGCGCTACTTTAACTTGAAACTTACTGTCGCTAGGTACATTAAACTGTTCACCAGAATTGAATGTTTGCCACTCAGATTGTCCAGGGAGTAACACAGTTAACGCGCCAGTAATCACAACCATCACTTCCGCTAAGGCTGTACCAAACTCATACTCACCGACAGCCATCACGCCAACACTGGCTTCTTTATCCGCTTTTTTAAACCCAATAGAAGCAACTTGACCATCAAAGTACTGATTTATCTTAAACATTTAAAATCCTTTTATACGATTAACTAATCTTTTAGTGCTCAGAATAACCGAAAAAATGCCGAATTAACAGCACCCCCTATTGCTAAGGTAACGAGTACAAAGGTAAATACTTCAAATTGATTAAAAATTATAATAACCAGTCAATTGGATCATGTTGTCATCGTTATAACTTTTATTCGCATAGTCATCATCATTGATATTAAACCACCAACCTTCAATGCCAATAGAAAGTGCTTTCGTGACATTCACTTTTGCCTGAACAAAACCATGCTGAGAACCAAAATCAAAATCATAATTATGGCCGATAAGTAACTCGCTATTATTTAAACCATTCAAAGTAACCCTTGCACCAGCAAATATGTCATTTTGAAAACTATTATCAAATGCTTTTTTACCATGCTGATCCCAACTATATTCACTCAGTAAGTTAACGCCTATATTTTGAGTTTGTAGTAAGCTAAACTCCGCCCCCAATACCACTGCACGCGTCGATTCATCTTCAATAAGCTTATATAGCACTTCACCTTTTAAAGTAACTCGGTTCAAATCTGCTTTAATATCTATTGATATCTGCTCAACTAAATTCACATACCAAATTGGGTTCCCCACAGCTGAGTTTCTCAATTCGGGAGTTCGTGTATGTCCACCGAAATAACTCACGCCCACATCAATGTTTTTAACACTTTTACTGTAGCGTAGTGCAACATCTGGATGATATTCTTCGCCCCAACCCGCATATTCATAGCTATAATTGTTATCGAAACTAAACCGTGTTCCAGGTGTCGCTAATGCTGGTTCACGATAACCCACCAGCAACATAGCTTCCAGTAACGCACCTTTAAGATCGATACCCAACCTAAACATAGGTTGACCTAGCTTATCCTTTCCATTTGGCGATTCCAGATAATCAGTTTGATTCACAATATCAATTAAATGATGGTTTTCCATCACTCCCCAATGCACTTGATCAAAACCGATAGAAGCTTCCCACTTTTTAGTAACAAGCGCAGCTTTAAACTCTCTCAAATCAATATGCGTACGTCCATCATCACGTTCATCAATACGTACAAAGGGGTGTGCTGTATACACCATATTGTTTTTTTTAGATGACGCTTCTATATGCGGAGATAAAGCCGCTGATATTTGATGATAAACAGGATAAGGATAACTATCATTCACCGGATACGTCGCTTGTGCAGGACGATCTAGAAAAATACGTTGTTCTAAGCTCGCACTACCCTTTATTTTTATTTCAGCATTCACATTTGTCATAACGCTCGACGTTACGAGGCCGAAGGTGATTAAACCACAGCATTTTATTAATGATTTCAATTTCATTCCCCATCCAAGAAACCAGTAACTAGGACGAAGTAATAAACAACGGTCCTTGTTGTCTCATTAGTATGTCTTTGTATGTTGATACGAAGCAATTTTTTTAGCCAAAATCATACCGAACAAGTCTCAAGTGCTAGCGCCAAGTAATGAAAATGCATTAGACCCACGCCAATCAAGTATTAAATTAACTCGTAACTCACAATGCTGGTATAATTAATGCTTAATTATATTTATTCACATGTTCAATAAATAACGACATAAAAATGACAATAAGGAAAACACATGCGTTTTAAGTTATGCAGCATTATTTTACTGACTTTAAGCCAAATTAACGCGAGTTTTGCAAGTGGCTGGTTATTTGGTATGCATAATGATGAGATCTCAAAAGAAGATGGTAATTATACTAATGCAGTTTTCATCAATTATACTACTGAGGAACCCGCATTAAATAACCGTTTTTGGCAAGCGTTAACGCTTTTTGATCCAAACCCACTAAAATACGCAGTTAATTACCAATTTGGCCAACAAATGTGGACTCCTAGCGATATAACAGCCACAACACCACAACCAGATGAACGCCCATACGCAGGGCTATTATTTGGTGAAGCAAGCGTACTCGGTTATAGCGCCGTCAGCTCTTACCGACTGTCATTATTACTTGGTACAGTCGGCGAACAATCAAAAGCAGGCGATACGCAAACAAAAGTCCATGAATTGGTTGGAGCCGCTACACCTCAAGGTTGGAAGTATCAAATTGAAGATCAAGTTGTCTACCAAGTGACAGCAGAAGCTGATCTACTTATCGGCCGTCCATTGATGCTCATTGGTGAATCGGATCTGTCAGTGTATCAACGCTTAGCCGTAGGTAATTTTCAAAGTGAAGTGGCATTTGGTTCGACAGTACGCTGGGGACCAGATTTAGGGGTTAACTATAATAACCTAAGCCTACACCCTCAGCGGCTACAAGGCATGTTACTGGCACCAAACAGCTCAGGTATTATGCTTTATGCAACAGCTGAGGTTCGTTATCGTTTCAACGATATTACGATTGAAGGTGATACACCAGATGACGTTCCGGACATTACGTTAAATAACGTACAAGCAACAGTTGCTGCGGGTTTACTTGCCTATTACCATAATATCGGTATGAAATTTAGTGTCGTCGCAATGAGCCCTGACTATGAAGAGGATACACATAAAGAATACATAGTAGGTAGCTTGGGATTATTCTGGCAGTTTTAATAGAATTCCCTCACAAAATGGTCGAAATATGCCCGTTTCTTAAAATAACTAAAAGTAGTTATCTGTTACAAATTTGCCGTGTTAGTATTCCCGCAAATTAGTCACTTTTCTGCTTTAAGATACGTTATGCATGATTCTTCATTAACATATACACGCCGCCCTAAAGGCACACTTGCCATGTGTAGCCTGTATGCCTTTACTGGCGCAGCCATCACTGCGTCGGTAATATTCTCACTGCTACTCTTTTTATCTATCCATGATAAATTACTCATGCAGATTTTATTCGGCAGTTTGGCCGTCATTTTCGAACTCGGTAAATTTTTTGCTTGGTATGAATTTGGTGAGCGTATTGCACGAAAAGCATTTCATGCCGCATTTATCGCACTTGGATTCTATTGTATCCTTGCCATTATTTCGATAGGTGGCAGTATTGGCGGGATTAACAGTGCAACCAATGTGGCACAACAGTATGTTGATCAACGCGATAACAGGGTAAATGCAATTACTCTGCAAATATCCGCGATCGACGATGAAATTGCACTTAATAATAAAGCCGCAGATAAATACCTAGAGCTACAAATGATTTCCCTTGGTGTGACTCGAATCCAAAAAGAAAATCAAACTCTACGGGAAAAACAAACACAACTTAGAATTGAACGTGATAGCGTTCCTGTTTCTGAAAAAGGTTCGGTTATCAGTTTGATCGCAAGCCTTGCGAAAATTCTGAATACAACAACAGAAGATGCACAATCATGGTTAGTCATATTTTTATCGGTATTACTTGATATCTTTGCTGCTTTCTTCGTTGGTTTAATCGGTGAAGAACTGCGTTTCCGCCATTCAATTAGCCGTAAAAAAGAACAAGAAAAAGCGGATAAAGCTGAGCATTTACGTCTTTTAGCAACACAGAGCTATATTGAAATTGAAGCGCCAGCTCAATTAGAAGATCAATCCTTATTAATTGAAAAGCAAATGTCAGTAAGGTCTTCTGCAATTTTACAAGCCGCGCAAGAACAAGATTTAAAATGTTCAAAAAAACACATCGCGGAAAAACTTAAGTTAAGTATAGAAGAAGTCGAACACGCTTTCGAAGAGTTTCTATCGTTTGGTATTGTTGATAGAAAACGGAATAACCATTTACGCTGGATAAGACAAGCTGACGTAGCTTAATACTCTTTATGAATATAGATAAAACCAGCACTGTGGTCCCCTACTATTGTGTTGGTTTTAATTTATAACCTCACTAATCTTCCTACTACATTTCTCTCTATTTCTAATAAAACAAAAAGATATAACACAGTGTCATGTAAGCCAATTTAATATCCATCGATACGACATACTATGTGGTTATACATACTCATTATTTGATAGAGAAGAGAAGAGAAAATAAAATGAAATATTATATATTACTGCTAATGACCATGTTTCTCAGCACCACAAGCGTTTTAGCCTCTGAATGGGAATTAGAAAAGTATGACGAAGAAAATGACATTAAAGTTTATACCCGATTAAAACCAAACAGTAATAGTGATTTTAAAGAATTTAAAGCAACCACCCATATTAAATCTCAAATTACACCGTTTATCGCGTTGCTCAACAATGCTGATTTAGCGTGTGAATGGATGTATAACTGTATTGAATTCAAATTTATTGATGAAGCATCCGCAATTAAAAAAACGTCTTATAGCATCAATAATGCACCTTGGCCTGTTACAGACCGCGACTTTGTTATTGATAGTGAAACACAACAAGATAAAGACAACTATGCAGTCACTATTACCCTGTCATCCGCTTTTGATAAAGTAGCAAATGATGATAACTATGTACGTGTTAAAGACCTCCAAGGTAAATGGCAATTTATACCGCTAGATAACGGTATTGTCGAAGTTACTTACCAATTATTCCTAGCCCCAGCCGGAAGTGTACCAAGCATGATCGCCACGACAACTGTCGTCGACACACCATATTATACCCTTCTCAATCTACGTAAAATTATTACTAAACCTGAGCTACAATCACAACAACTCGATCACATTAGCGAACCGCCAGCGAATGAATAAAACATAACAAGGATGATAATACCGACAAGCTTGCTAAAAGCTGTATTAATATTTTCATCCTTGATAACATAGGATTATATAAAAGTGCCTCCCTGTTATCGATTTATGAGTTAGTCCGAATGATAAAACAACAATTACATATTGCCCTCGTTGAAGATGAAATCAATATCGCAGAAAATTATCGCGATGCATTACAACGCATTGGCTATCGGGTTTCACTTTTTCATAACCGCCAAGACACACTCGCAGCTTTTACCCTTGCGTTACCTGATATGGCGATTATTGATGTAGGTTTACAAGATGAATACGAAGGCGGTTTTGACCTCTGTCGTACATTACGACAATTATCAGAGACACTTCCAATTATCTTTTTAACCGCGCGTAGCAGCGAGTTAGATGAGATCTCAGCATTACGCCTTGGAGCTGATGATTATTTAACAAAAGACGTCAGTATTCATCAAGTATTGGCGCGCGTTTCGGCGTTATTTCGTCGTATTCAAGCACTAAAAAAGCCACAATCCGCAGATGAACAAGTACTCAGTAGAGGTTCATTGCGCATTAACATTGAACGTATTGAAACTTACTGGCAAGATCAGCCTGTGATACTCACTTTAACCGAATTTTGGATTGTGCACACACTTGCTAAGCACCCAGGTCAAGTTAAAAACCGAGACCAGCTCATGGATGCTGCACATGTGGTATTAGATAATAATACGATCACAACGCACATCAAACGAATACGTAAGAAATTTAGCCACATTGATAGCGAATTCAACGCCATAAAAACAGCTTACGGCATGGGTTATCGCTGGGTCATAGAGTGAAAATTCACTTTAGTCTAAAAACCCAACTACTACTTGTGGCCAGCTTAATGCTATTACTACCATGGGCGGGCTGCCAAAGTGTGAGCGTTTTAGAAACAAGTTTACGTCAAAGTCATAGTCAGTTACTTGATGTGCAAATGACCACTGCTGCACAGCAAATAGAACGTAAGCTTAATCAATCACAATATCCCAGCCTTAATACCAACCAAGGCAACTATTACGCCCCGCTCACTGACAGTAAAATGTTATTAGATGGGTTTGATGGTGAAGAAAGTGATTGGGAAAATATAACCACACCTTGGTTTCAACTTAATACCTATGATTACGTGGCTGGGCTATCAACAGAGGCTAAACCATCCACAGCAGTTAAATTTAAATTAGCTGCAAATGATAAATTACTCTACATCTTAATTCAGACCTCTGCTCTAACACCGCATTATTTTAACCCTATGCAACCAAAAAAGATCGCAGATCAGCTCAATATTCGCAGTATCAATAATACCGGGCTTATTTCACGTTGGCAGATCAATCCGCAAGGCTCAGGCAGGGTAGAAATGCATAACATGAGCCAAACAATTAAAACAAGTCGAGATGCGGGTACCTGGTTATGGCGAGATGGTCATTATAATATTGAAATCGCAATACCTATTAACTTAGCAAGCAATGCGATTGGGTTTGATCTCGTGCTTAATAACAAACAAAAAAATCAACACTTTAAATCGAAGCCAGCGACAACGTACGAGCGTAGCTTGGTTCGTGAAAAATCGGATTTAAATCAGCAACTCGCAAACTATATACAACCGGGTCTCAGTTTATATCTACTTAATAGTCAGTATTGGTTGGTTGGGCAAGTAAATGCAGAGCAAATAACAGGCGATAGTTTAGAAGATGACGATATCCAAGAAGAACCATCTTGGTTAACACACACCATCTACAACAAATTATTTACTTCAGGGTCATTACCTTATTGGCGAGAACCTACCAGCCTTGGCCGCTGGCGACGTCCGCAGCAATTAGAAAAAACAATCTGGTACCAAGACTCACCGATTAATAAACAACTGCACAGTAAAACCATTTATATCCATGGCCAACCTTTTTATTTTGTTGCAGTGCAAGATTCACGACAGAGTTTACTGTCAGCAAGCGTGGCGTTAAATCAGCTATTAACGCTACTTTTCACCATTATCGCCATCATTGTTTCTGGTTTATTTGCATTTGCATCCTCACTATCTTGGCGTATTGTTAAAATGAAACAAAACTACCGCGATGCAATCGATTGTGACGGTAAGATAATGGCAGTGCCACAAGCAAGTAAACTGCCCGACGAACTCGGTGATTTATCTCGTGTCATGCAACAACTAACCATCAATCAAGGTAAATACACGAATTATCTCGCTTCGTTAGCAGACAAACTTTCTCATGAATTAAAAACACCCGTTGCTGTCATTCGAACATCACTCGAAAATCTGGAACTATCAAATTTAGATCCAGAAGCAACAAAATACCTCACACGCGCAATGCAAGGTACTAACCGTTTAAGCCAAACATTAAATGCGCTAAGTGAAGCTAATAGGTTGGAGCAAAGCTTAGAATGTGCGCAATGGCAAATCGTCCCATTCGATGATATGTTAGAAGAATTAATCGAGGCTTATCGACAGATTTATAACCGTCATCAGTTTCAATTAAAGTATGATAATTACCTTGAGTATACTATCAATTTGGCACCAGAACTCATCGTACAATTACTTGATAAGCTCATCAGTAATGCCGTTGACTTCTCGCCAGAAAATGACGCCATTGTTTTTGTCCTAACCAAGCAAGATAAACAACTAAAATTAACGATTGAAAATCAAGGTCCACATTTTAGTAGCGATAATGTCTCGCTGTTATTTGATTCAATGGTCTCCATACGCCAACAATCTGAGACACCACACCTAGGCTTGGGTTTACATATTGTTAAGTTAATCAGTGATTTCCACCTTGGTAACATAAATGCAAGAAACTTAGCCAGTGATAAAGGCGTTATATTTGAGCTATTATTACCTATAGAAAACAAATAACAGCGTTTAGCGAGGAGGAACCTAATGTTAATACGGCCTATCGCAAAACGTAATGGCATAACAGTGACGATTATTGCAGTCTTGTTCATTTTCAGCAGTGTAGTTTCGTTGTTAACAACATCCGCAGACACAGATAATTACCTTTACTTCCCTCTGTCAGCTGGCGCACTTATTATTGGCATATGCTTGTTAATTGTTGGGATCGTGAAAATTAATGACGTATATTACCGTTTCTCACTGACAAAAGAAGGGATTCATTACTTCACTTCACGAGGTGGTTTTACTATTCTCTGGCAAGATGTACAACGCATCGATATACCAAAGATAAATGATGGATTAGAGTTAAAAGAATTACCTTATATAGGTATCCGGCTCAAACAACGAGAGCACCTTATCAATAGCGCCTCATTACCCACTTTATCTCACATGCTGTTAGAACAAAGGACACTTATCATGCTCACAGATCCCAGTGCAACACTCTACAGTAATGCCGATAATATGCTTTACCCTGACATAAAAGTAACCCACAAATACCTCGGATTACAGGCCATGTTTATTAACCGAATGCAATTCCTCCACAATACGCTTGGTTATGATATTTACTTCCCGAACGATGATCTCGACCGTGCACCAGCAGAATTTGTTCAACTATTACGCGAGTTTAAATCAGATTGTTCTAGATCATTATAAATAGTAATAATTATCAATTAGAGTTGCAATTAACATATTTATATGGATAATACGAACTATTCTCATTAAGACATAGTCTATTATAAAAAATAAAAAGGATTTGCTGTGAAAAAATCTGCTCTCTGCTTTGCTATCTCTTCTGCGTTACTGTCTGCTGCATTTACTGCACAAGCTGCAAGCGTAAAAGTTCTTGATAAAACACTTTCTCCTGCTGCAAACTTTCTTGCGTATACAGAATTTGAATTATCAGGTGAACCTCTTGCTGAATCACTAGGCTTAGACCTCGATGTTTTAGATCCTAACCAAGTTGATCAACCGACTGCATTCGATTACGCAGCGGGTATTGAAAGCTACGAGTATTCTGAAGAAGCTATGTATGCGTTAAACTACCAATCAACTATGGGTCCTCACCTAGTTAATGGTCCGATTAACCAAGCACGCGGTGGTTCTCTTGCTGACTTAGGTAAACGCTTCATCTCACTTGCTGGCGCAGTAGGCTTCCCAAGTGAAGAAATCCCACTAAACATGTATCCAATCTCGGTACCATACGTTTCAGGTAGCCCTGAATTTGCTGGTAAAGTAGATACAACAAAAGTTAATGGCGAAGAATTAGAAGTATTATCTGCAACAGGTAAAGCCGCGGTACATAACACTGTAATTCCAGCTTACTTCCGTGACTACAAAACGTTAGCATGGGACAACGCAAGTTTTGATAAAGCCTTAAACCCAGGCGCAATCGGTAGCATCTTCCTTAAAGAAGTAATGTGGTCACAAGATTTCCTAGGTGGCATGCACGTTACAACGACAGATGAAGAAGTTGAAGCAACATCAAGAACAATGGATCAAGACGGTAAACACAGTCTTGGTGTATCTGCTGCCGATGGTTTCAACGGCATGATCTTAACTGAAATGTCAATAGACAAACTACTTATCCTTCAACAGCAACTTGGCTTTGACGGTAAGAACCTAGGTGTTAAATTCGGTCCTGACTACGATGCATCTAAAAACCCAATTTGGTTTGCACACAAAGTAGCAGTCAAAGAAACACAAAAGAACAACGTAAATAACATCGGTAAATTAGCTGTTACAGATGGTTCATCATCACTACGTGATACTTGGATGTTATTATGGCCTGTAAGTGAATTCTATGCATTTACTGACCAACGCACAGCGAATACTGCACAGAACCCAGCATTTAAAGCTGTATTTGATGGCAAGCCATTTGCTGCAGCACCGAAACAAAATATCGATGGGAAAACAAACAACAATGTAGTTGCTGACGATGCATTCTCTCTTGCAAGCAACATTGCTAACCTATCGTTCCAAAACTTAGCAAATTTACACTTCAACAAAAAAGCTGGTACGTTTGTAACGAAATACGACGGCAAGCAAAATGCACAAGTTGAAACATTTGACGCTGCATACAGCATCGTAGCACTATCTATTTACCAACGTTCACAAGATGCACTACCTGTTGGTTATGCAGCTGCAGACGGCGGTGATGTTGATTTAGCAACACCTCAAGGTAAACAAGCGCTTGGTTTAATCAAAGCACAAGCAGATTACATCGTTAATACATTAGTCGCTAAAAACGGTCTAGTATACGATGGTGCTACAGTTGGTAAATCAGTAGATAAAAACCAATCACTTGATGCACAATTCGCTGCAATCCGAGGTTTAGTTTCTGCTTACTTAGCAACACAAGATAACACTTACAAGCAAGCAGCACGTTCTATCTTCCTAGCTGTAGAGAAAAACATGTTTGATGCAGAGCTTGGTACATGGGCACAAACACCAGGTAAAGCAACAATTCACACACCGTTAACGGCTGCGGCAATCTCGGGTGGTTTACGTGAAACTATACTTCACCTTGCCAATGAAGAAGGCGAGCATGTTCCAGCACTAGAACTACAACACTTAACAGAGCGCTACACAGCTTGGTTCAAGAAAGTAGTTAACGGTGGTCAACAATTATCAGAATGGGTTGGTGATTCAGGTGAAAACTTACTGAAAAACAGTTCAACTACCGATTCAGATAATGATGGCGTACAACAAGTAACAGCTGCTGGCGGTAAATACGGTACAGCACAAACTATGGCAGCAAAAGTGTCGGTTAGTGCAAACTAGTCTCACTCTTTTGGCAATGAAAAGCCATCTCGCAGCACACTTGTTAATTAACATGTATTGATTAATGAAAGTGTTGCGAAACTAAGATAAAAGTTGCAAAAAGGGATGAGAATTAACTCAGCCCTTTTTGCGTTTTCATTACGTCGATATGAATAAGGTTTTATCATGTCAGTTCAAATAGCAACCCCAACCGGTGATAACATCTGGTCACGTTTACAGTCTCATTTTAAACGTTTCGCTTTTCATCATAAGAAAGCCGAAGCGATATTATATTTGATGTTCCTATCAGGACTTTTACTGTGGCCATTTATCACTATTCCATGGCAAGTAGAACGTACCGTACTACTCATGCATATGCTTGCAGGTATCAGTATCTTCCCTGTTTTTGTTGGTAGTTTCTGGCTGTCTCACCGAAATCTTATTCAAAACAGTAAAAAGAAATTCTTACGTCAAACCGGTACCATTATCGAATATTTACTCATTGTTTGTACTCTTACCGGCGTCTACCTTACTTTTTGGGGTAACACGGGTAATAACTTCAGTATACTCATGCAAGATATCCACTTTTACAGCTCATGGCTGCTTGCCCCGCTTGTTCTTCGCCACGCTTGGCGCTGGACTGTAATCAAATTCTTTAGGAAGTCTTAATATGTTTGCCAGTTTTTTAATCACTTTTCGTGAAGGACTTGAAGCCTTCCTACTCGTTGGCATTATACTTTCTTACTTAGCAAAGCTTGGCCAATCAAAGCACAACAAACTTATCTATCTAGGTGTTGCACTTGGTTTAATTGCCTCATTAATTGTCGCTTTCATTTTCCAGTTCGTTGTCGACCAGTTCGATTCACATGAATACCGCAATTTATTAATGGCGGGTATTTTAGGCTTTGCGACCTTGGTACTCACCTACATGGCCATTTGGATGCAACGCCAAGCCAAAACCCAAGTCTCTAACATGCAAGAAAACATTCGCGAGATCTTAACCACAGGCAATGTATTTGGTTTAATATTTTTAGCTTTCCTTGCGGTAATGCGTGAAGGCTTTGAAACCGTCCTATTTTTCTCGGCGTTAATGTATTCAGGTCAAGGCAATTTCTCACTACAAGATGGATTAATCGGTGCTAGTGTGGGCTTAATTGCTTCTCTGGTATTGGTTGTCGTTCTGATGCGCGGTACCCGTAAAGTACCACTGCAGGCATTCTTTAAATGGACAAGCCTATTAATCATCATTATTGCCGCAGGTCTATTGTCTTCAGCATGCAATATGCTACAAAGCGCCGATGTATTACCGGTATTCCAGACCGCCGTATTTGATATTAGCCATATCCTTGATGATCAAGGCGTATTTGGTACTTTCCTACGTGCTTTATTTGGTTATAATTCATCACCTAATCTATTACCATTGATTATCTGGGGCATATATTTAGCTGTATTTACCGTGTTCTGGCATCGTGGTTATCAAACACCAACAAAAGCAGCTGCTGCATAATTCAAAACAATAAAATGAGTGGCGAACATAAATACAATATCTTTATGTTCGTCATGTAAGAATAAAAAGCATATTAATCATTGAGTAAATAATGTCGAAAGAAATTGTAATTTTAGGTGCTGGTCCAGCCGGACTAATGGCCGCATGGGAATTTAATCAAGCTGGTTACAAAGTGACTATCCTAGAACGTGAAGAGTTTGTTGGTGGCATGTGCGCAACGCAAACCTTCCAAGGTGAAAAAGGTGAATACCGTTTTGACTACGGTGGCCATCGCTTTATTACTAAAAATCCGAAACTATTACAGTTTATCGATGACTTAATGACTGATGATCTACTGTATGCAGAGCGTACCAGTGTGATCCGTTTTAAAGGCCGTACCTACAACTACCCGCTTGCAATTGGTAACTTATTACGTAACGCACCGCTCAGTTTATTAGCCGGTGCGGCTGTAGACTTAGTATTTAAATTACCTTTCCAAAAGCGCCCAAGTGAACAAAGCACCAGTAACTTTGCTGAATGGATTGAAACTCGTTTCGGTACCACCTTATACAAAAATTTCTTTGAAGGTTATACCGGTAAGCTATGGGGCATCGACCCACGTCAATTATCTGCTGATTGGGCATCGCAACGTATTAGCTTGCTCGATTTAAAAGATGTGGCACGACGTTTAATCCCAACGCGTGGCGCAACACCGCGTACTTACGCAAAAAAATATCGTTATCCTAAACTCGGCTTTGGTCAAATGTACACCAAACTTGCAGAAAGACTGCAAGAACAAGGTGTCGATATTATTCAAGGCGCTAATATCACTGCTTTGAATCAAGGTAATAATTGTATTGATGCAGTTACATATGAACTTAACGGTGAGACACACTCAATTAACTGTGATCACGTTGTCGGAACTATTCCTTTACCTGTGGTTTGTACTTTAACAGGATTTGATTCTGGCCTAACTTATCGCGCGCTACGCTTTTTCAACATGCCGATGGCCACAGAAAACGTATCACAAAATACCTGGCAGTATCTGTCTGACCCAGAGTTAATTGGTACGCGTTTGCAAGAACCTCGTCGCCGTTCACCATTTATGGCTCCCAAAGGACAAACATCAGTAATGATCGAGATCCCTTGTAACAAAGGTGACGATGTTTGGAACATGGACAACAACACGCTATTAAAACGTGTAAAACAAGATCTTAACCACCTAGATGTACCAGATGTAAGTACGGGTGAATTCTTTACCACTTACACCGAGTACGCTTACCCTATGATGGATGTAAGTTATAATGCCAAACGTGAAGCTGCAATTAAGCACCTTCACCAATTTGATAATTTAGTTATGACTGGTCGCCAAGGTACTTTCCGTTACATCTTTACTGATACTGCTATGGAAATGGGCTTAATGGCGGCTGAAGGCATCATTAAAGGTGAAGATAATCGTCGCCAGATCTTCGATCACCGTAACGAAAAAACAGTGATTGAAGTACAAAGCATTATGGATGATAAAAAAATATCAGAGGAAAAAAATGTCGCTTAAATTTATTAATCAAATTACTGTGAAATCATTTATCTTAAGCTTTTTTGTATTGTTATTCAGTGCGCAAAGCTTCGCTTATTCTTATGCAGCGGCAGGTAAAGAGCCATTAATTGAAGGTCGAGAAGCCTTGTTAAAAGCGTTATCGGCAAATGATTATGCTGCGGTACAAACTGCCTATGATTCAATGCAGAAAGAATTCGTTTATTTCAACGAACACCATGGACTAGCTGTCGATGAGCAAATGCAAACAGCAATCACCAACAAAGATCAGCAAGGTGTAGCTATAGCATTAATTACCACGATCAAAGCAGAAGTCATGCGCCGTCTCGACGGTGCAGAACAAAACATTAATGACTATCAAGTAGCTAAAGTGTTAGTGGTAAAAAGTAAATTGTTTATTGATTTACTGGCTGCCGATTTAACCGCTGATAATCGTCAAAAGGCCGATATTGCCATTCGCGGTGCCCTTGCATCAATTGGTAACCCAGGAGTATTTGGTGTGGGTCAAAAACCAGCAGATGTAACGCGTTACATCGAATATCGCTCTAATTTACAAGCAGCATTACAATTTACATTACCTGATGCACCAGAAAAATAATAAACCTTGGTGCGCTGATTTAGCCGTCTGTATTAGCTCAATAGCCTGCATTGCAGGCTATTTTTGTATGCTCAGCTATTATAGTTTTGATATTAGCAGTGATGATGCGCTTTATTTTCAGCGTGCGTTAAGCCATTTTTCAGTATTAGAATTTAGCCCTCACTTTCCCGGTTATCCTGGCTTTGTTTGGTTAGAACGCATTATCAGCGCAATAAGTTCACATCCCAACAGTAATGTATTACTCAGTTTCCTTTCTGCAATAGCGTTAACCTTTAGTGTTTTTATGTATTGCTATCAACGTATGCGAATAAAGTCATTTGCATTATTCGCAGTACTGTTTTTTTTACTGCAAGGCAACATTTCAGAATTAGCCTTAAACGGTTTATCAGATGCTTCCGCCCTGTGGTTTTTTAGCTTATATTTATTATTAACCCGCTTTCATCTACCGCTAGGTGCTACCCCTTTATTAAAGACTAAATTACATCGTGTATTACAGTCTCTTTTCCAAATACAAACATTCACCGCGATTATTAGCGGGTTATTATTAGCGGCATGTTTAGCAACTCGACCGTCTTATTTACCCTTAGTCGCCAGCGCACTCCTGCTAGCTCTCTTTTACAATAATCAGGAGTACTCAAACTATAAGCAACTCGGTTGGCAGATATTAAGCATTACCCTGATAGGCATCATTTGTGCGCTTTACGTGTTCATGCAAGACGGTTGGGCGTATATTGAGGAAGGACAGCGATTCACCCAAGGTCATTTTACGATTTGGGGTAATACCACCAGTACAACAGATTCGCGGTTGAGTCAGTGGCTAACGACATTAACCAATACCTACTCCACTCTCGGGGTAATATTATTAACCTCGATACTAACCATTGGTTTATATCTACCAAAAACCCGTGGATTAAGTATTCTCGTGTGCAGTTGGTTTGCCTGGATCATCCGAGGCCAGAATCCAGAGAATATCCGTCACTTAGCTGTTTTTAGCTTATTACTACCAATTATCTGCGCGCAACTCTTGGAACACGTTTACCAAACTCAACGTATTCGACCTGCTCTATATATATTAAGTATTATCTTGCTCGTGACACTGGGTTATCACAGTATCAAACAATTCACCCAACAAAAAAATGCCCCTGTATTTCAAGCAATACAGTTCTTTAACACAATAAATAATCAGCAAATCATCATCAGCAATTATAATATTGATAATTTACGACATAACTTGTCACAACATGTAATTTTAGACCGTCATTATCAAAGCAGTAGCAATTACCAAGCACAACAGCAAGGCTACTGGCGACTAAGCAGTAATAAACTAGATATTGATAAACGAAGTACTGATAAACCCGTTAACGGCGATTTAGTGGCATTGTTTAGAGGCCGCTTTCTTGGCGAACAAAGTTTACACCTATATTATTTTGATCTAAATCATTTAAACCCGCGATCATAGCTACAAATATTGCACTATGATTTCAACGCGATATAATGATAACGATTCTTAATAGTAATATCATTTTCCCCCACCAAGATGCCGTAGATTTATGAATATAAATATTTTCCCTAAACTAATGTTCGCCTTGTTACTATTAACAAGCCAATCACTTTATGCCAGCAGTATTTATTCAAATACGAAAAGTAACAGTTTATTACTATCTGTAGATGGTACGCAGTTTATTAGTGCAAACATGGATGCCGGTAGCGTCAGTATTCTTAACGCTAAAACAGGTGAATTGATTACAGAACAAGCGCTTGGTAAAGATTTACGTCGACTTGCATTAGATCCAATAAATAATCAATTATTGGTCAGTGACTATCTTGCTGATCAACTTTACCTCATTGACGCTAAAAGCCTGAAATTAATTAAAACAATCAAAACAGGCTATCGCCCGTTTGGTATTGTTTATGATGAATATAACAAGCAATACTACGTCACACTCTTTGAAGCTAAACAGCTAATAACCGTTTCAACTGATGGTGAAATAACCGCAACAACACAAACTGCTGATACACCACGTGGTCTTGCATTAGCTAACGATGGTCGTTTGTTTGTGACCCATAGCATGACTGGCCAAGTATCTATTTATGATACTCGACAGCCAACATTGCAATTAAATAAGATCATTCAACTTGCTGATACACCAGTACATTCCTCTCGTGCAACGCCACAAGGTAAACCGCGCGTATTAGATAACATTGCTATTTCCCCAGATGGCACACAAGCTTGGCTACCCCATGTATTGTGGTCGTTTACGCAAAACTTCCAGTTTCAATCAACCGTCTTCCCAACAATTTCGTTACTTGATCTAACACCAGGTAAAGAAAAAGAACTAGTTGATAAACGTAAACAATTATTCAAACAAATAAACATTATTGAGAACAACAATACCACGCGTATTGTGTCTAACCCACATGACGTGGCCTTCCGTGAAGACGGAAAAAAAGTATTTATTACCCTGTCGGGTTCAGAAGACCTGCTTGTGTTTGATTTATCTCGTCAAGGAAAAATAGGTAAGAAATCTAAACGTCATCGCCGTACTAAATTACAAGGTGGTGTGAAAGCGACACAAATTTATCGTCATATACCAGGTACAAATCCGCGCAGTTTAATTGCCAAAGGTAGCACTCTGTACGTGCAAAACGCCATGTCGCACGATTTAGTGAGCTTTGATATTAGCGGTCAAGGTCCTTTCGCCAAAGTAAAACTGGTTAATGCCCAATTTGCCCAGTTAATTGGCCAAGATCCCATTGCACCAGAACTTCGTTTGGGTAAAACCCTCTTTAATCTTGCAAATAGTGATAAATTTGAAAATAGCGCTATGGCAGGTGATTATTGGATGAGCTGTAACTCTTGTCATGTTGACGGCTTTAACTTCACTAACAAATACTTATTAGCCGACGGTACCAAAGACGTTAAAGAAAATGCCATGACTGGACATGTAGGTTTAGCAACCATGATCGCAGGTGACCCTATTGAAGCCTATATCGATATGATTCAAAAAACCCAAGGAGGTATGGGAACCGACCCGAAAAAACCAGAACTACCAAAAGTTAATCCTAAATCACCACCTGTAGAGATCGTACGCTTAATGTCAGCATTGAATATGTACGTGACGACGAAAGAAAATTTACCTTACTTATCAACTTGGTTACGCTTTGATGACGAACGTAAATTCACCCACAAATCTGAATGGTTAAATTCAGCAAGTTGTGAATCTTGCCATAGTACCCTCTATAAGCAGTGGTCAGACTCGAACCATGGTATGCACATGGATAGTCCCTATTACCGTTTCCAAGAAAACCTAGCAGCAAAAGCAGAAGGTGAACCATTTAGAAACTTATGCCGTGGTTGTCATGCCCCACAAACCATTTTAAATAATAATACAGCGCCATTAACTCACCTTAATAGCATGTATGAAAAAGAGGGGCAGAGCCTACGTGATGCACTAAGAGAAGGCCTACCCGTTGATGAAACTGGCACCAGTTGTGTTTTCTGTCATCGAATCACCAAAGCGGAAGACGCTGGCGGTAATACTGACCTTACAGTTAACTTAAAAGATCGTGCTAAGTACCTGTTTGAGTTCTCTAACAACCCAGTGCTAAAATTCGCTGCTGAAGCACAGATAAATGCATCACCACAACAGCATAAAGACAGCTATTCAAACCCAGAACTGTACAAGAGCTCATTATATTGTGCAACCTGCCATAATGAATTCACCCCCGGCCAAGGTGCTAATGTGAATAACAATTATGGCGAATGGCAAGCATCTAGATTTAACGCACCGGACAACCCTGAGCAGAACAAAACATGTATCGATTGTCACATGCGCTTAGATATGACTGATTTTGATAACAAGGTACCTGGACAAGCCACAGATAATGGTCCAATTAAGCCCAACTTGATTGCACATAACTTTATTGGTGGTAACTATTACTTCTCTGATATGCGCTCTAAAGAGCATGGAAAACTCAGTCGTGATATCTTGCGTAACGCCCTACTACTCGACGTTGAAACCAGCAAAGATGGCCGTAATATTGAAGTCAAAGTAACAAACCATAATACCGGCCATAAAATGCCAGGCGGTGCGCGTCGTCAGGTATGGGTTGATCTCGTAGTAACGGATAGTAAAGGCGTGGAACGTTTGGTTAGCGGTCAGTTAAACGATGGCTTCTTACCAAAAGATAGCCGTGTGTTTGCTAAAAAATCCGGTTACATGCATGGCGAACCCGTTGGCCTTAAGTTTTGGCGCGTTGAGAAAATTCTAGCAGATACCCGTATTTCTCCAGATGAAACACGTGTTGAATCATTTGAACTGCCTGAAGATATCAGCTATCCAATCACAGTCATCGCAAAAATTAATTATCGCTCCTTCTCGAAGCCGCTAACAAGTAAGGTACAAGCAGCTTTCCCTGAGCAGAATATTCCTTTTGCCGATGTGATTGAATTAAATAAAGTCACCAAGGTATTCCAAGAGAGATAAGATATAATAAAGCCGTAATAATTAGTAAGACTATTATGGCTTTATTTATTCGATATACAGCAGTATTTCCGCGTAGTACCAACTAAACCCTCACACATAATATTGAGTTTTTACCCATATTTGCTAATTAATTCGCCTTTTTGATAATTATGCATAAGCTTATAGATGTCTTTGTAAATAAAGTAACCTCTATGCACGCATATATCGCTAAGCAACCGATCGTAAATCGTGCCCGTCACATAGTGGCTTATGAACTTTTATATCGGGATAGTTTAGAAAATACGTTTCCACTTATTAATGCTGAGATTGCAACAGAGCGATTGGTTCATGAGCATTTATTGAGTTCCAATATCGATAAACTTGTTGATAACAAACCTTACTTTATTAATTTCACGGAGAAAAGTATTCTGAATGGTTTACCCAAGAAGCTCATTAATAAACCCATTGTAATTGAAGTGCTTGAAGATGTTCCACCCACACAGGCAGTATTAAAAGCGTTAAATAAGTTAAAAGATGATGGGTTTACGATTGCACTGGATGACTTTATTTATTCTGAAGATTGGCTACCATTTTTTGGTGTTGTCGATATTATTAAGTTTGATATTACCCTCACCTCATTTAACGAAATAAGAGAATTAATACCATTGTTAGAAAAACATGATATTAGTATATTGATCGAAAAAATAGAGACTGAGGAGCAATTTAAACAAGCTAAAAAACTCCAAAGTACATATTTTCAAGGCTATCTGTTTGCAGAACCTGAAATTGTGCTAAACGACATTAATAAACCTAATTTAGAAATAATTAACGTTAATTAATTCGATTAACGGCTCGCATTACCATTCATGAAATGTTTACGACACAGTGAGACATAACGCTCATTACCGCCAATTTCAACTTGTTCACCTTCTCTTAATACCACACCACTATCACTGACTCTGGCATTCATGTGTGCTTTATTACCACACCAACAGACGGTTTTAAGTTCTTCAACTTTATCTGCAAGACACATTAGATGGTATGAACCTTCAAACATCTCTAATTTAAAATCTGTTTTCAACCCATAAACAATCACTGGAATATTGAGTTGGTCGACCACATTAGCTAATTGGTAAACCTGTTCTCGGGATAAGAATTGACCTTCATCAATGATAAATACATCAATCTTTTGATTTTCTAATCGCGTAGAAATAGTGGTAAATAAATTGGTCTCTTTCTCAAATACATCAACTTCTAGTTTTAAGCCAACACGCGCACCTATAACACCCTTGCCGTAACGACTGTCACACTCTGGTGTCATGGCTAATGGGTACATACCACGCTCAATATAGTTAAAGTGAGCTTGGATCAATTGTGTTGATTTACCTGAATTCATTGCTGCAAATTTGAAATGCAAAGATGCCATTTTATACCCTCAAAAAAAACGCCTGTATCAACAGGCGTATATAATTACTTCACATTAATACTGTTCATTATAAACAGCGTGTTATTAATGTCTTATTTATACTTTATGACTTAATCGCGACATAATAGCAACCACAATTGTAAATGCAATTGCTGAAGCAATAAAGCCCGATAGCACAGAACTTGTTATACCGAGTACCAAATAACCAATCGCACTTACTAACGCAATTGATAGCGCATATGGAAGCTGTGTCATTACGTGATCCATATGATGGCAGTTTGCACCCGTTGACGATAAGATCGTGGTATCAGAGATAGGTGAGCAATGATCGCCAAATACAGAACCGGCTAGCACTGATGCTAACACAGGTAACATTAACGCTACTTCAGTACCCGCAGCCATATCGCCAGCGATAGGTAACATGATACCAAATGTACCCCAGCTAGTTCCTGTCGCAAACGCCATAAAGCCTGCTAGGACAAACATAATAACAGGTAATAAGCTACTTGGGATAGAATCACCCACTAATGCAGCAAGGTACTTACCTGTTTCCATAGAACCAATAGTCGAACCAATTGCCCATGCGAAGAATAAGATATAAACCGCTGGTAGCATTGATTTAGCACCGTGGAAACTTGCTTGTGCGAGTAATGAAATAGATACACCAGAAATAAGACTTAGCACAAGTGCTACAGCAAGACCTGATAATGCACCATACACTAACGAACTACCTACATCTGTATTTTCAAATGCACCTAAAATATCAAATGTTTTGTCATCAGCTGCGAGCGCGGATGCTCCAGAGTTAATCATAAAGAAGATAGTCGCAAAGATAAGCACTAAAATAGGTAGGATTAAGCCTGAAATATGACCACCTTCAGCTTCTTCTAATTCTACCGTAGAACCGGCAGGGCAGCCTTTTTTAGCATCAAACAGTTCACCATTTTTCGCCGCTTCTTCTTCTTTTGCCATCAAGCCAAAGTCAAGATTGAAGCAAACAACCGCAAATACCATTGCAATAGCAAACATAGCGTAGAAGTTCATTGGTATCATCTGAACGAATGCTGCTAGTGGACTTATATCCGTGATTGCATGACTGGCTAAAATACCACCAATAACAGCAATAATATAAGCACCCCAACTTGATATAGGCATTAATACGCACATAGGTGCTGCGGTAGAATCAAGCAGATAAGCTAATTTAGCACGAGAAACTTTATAACGGTCTGTCAGTGGACGACTCACACTACCCACAGCAAGGCTATTAAAGTAATCATCAACGAAGATGAAAACACCTAAAAAAGCTGTCAGCAGTGTACTACCACGACGCGTTGTGATTCGCTGTTTTGCCCAATCAGCAAACGCGCTTGTTGCACCGCTTACCATCATAACACTGGTTAACATACCTAATATGAATAGGAATACGATGATTGACAAATTCCAAGTATTGAACGAACCCACTTTCCAGAATGAGCCCTTGCTCGCATCACCCGACTCCCAAACTAAGCTCAATGCCAAATCTGAAAGGTGTTTCGCTGCATTAACAACATTAAAATCTGTTAAAAATAGTGCGCCAAGTAAGATACCACAACCAAGTGATAACAATACTTTACGTGTAAGAATTACTAATGTAAGTGCAACTAGTGGTACAACCAGCGATAACGCTGAGTCTGAATAATTAATGAGTTCCATGATCCCTTTGACCTAATAATTTTTATAGGGAACGACTAAATAAGACAGATGAGATGTGCAATAAGGGTATTTACAATATGATAGATGTAAAGATAACCCATATGCTCTTCTATTTAGTAGCGCCCCATAGTTAATATAAAATTGACTATGACAGTGATGTCTCTATTCGAACACATCACCAGAATGAATTTTTTTAGCTTAAAATTCATTCTTCGGCGCAATTCCCTTTTGTGTTGTTATTATTGGAGCTACCTAAATAACACTACTTATGAATTGCGCACCTCTACTTAGGAGGAAGCCCGATAATAGCAGATAATTTCACCACTTCAAGACAACATAGGTGTTAACGTTCATAAAATAAACAACATGTGATATAAGGAGCTGATTGGTAAACTAATTATTTTTTCCAAAATAGAGTAAATCAACTTCAAATAATTGACCATTAAATGACTTTAAATAAAGTAAATTGACTTAAAGCAATAAACCATTTAATCGTTTAAAGTTAGATTTCTAAATCTATTTTACTTTATTAATCTATTTATTTAATAAATCGATCCTAGATAAGTTTTATAAATAAGTGTAAATATATTATTGGTATTTATTTAACTATTGTATATTAACCACATTAAAGTATATTAATCTTATTACAGTTGATTAATCCCCCTGTCTATATTTAGGTACTAATTATGAATGATTTTATTAAGGTGTTTTTAAATGCTCGTAGCTTACGCGCTGTAACAAAAGAATTAAGCGTTGTTCAACTCGAAGATGTTTTAATTAAATTCACTAAAATTGTTGAAGATAGAAAAGAATCAGAAAACGCTGAATTAGAAAAGCAACAAGAAAAACAAGCAATGATGAACGAGATATTATTGCAACTTAAAGAAAACGGTATCAGCCCTGAAGAATTAATGAATTTAACCGATTCAACAACTGAGAAAACGAAAACTAAACGAGGTCCTCGTCCTGCAAAATACGCTTATGAACTAAATGGTGAAACAAAAACATGGACAGGCCAAGGCCGTATGCCATTACCACTTCAAGACGTGATGAATGAGAAAGGTTCAATTGAAGAATTCTTAATATAGAGAGACTCGCGTGACTCAATTTTTATTACACCCACAACTTGTTGCTGATACAACCTTAGTTGGTGAGTTCCCGCTATGCCAAGTACTATTAACAAACGACGGTAATTTCCCGTGGTTAATTTTAGTACCTAAAATTAATGGCATCACTGAATTTCATGAATTAACGGATGAGCAGCAAGCTCAATTTTTAATTGAATCAAATGCAGTAAGTCGGTTATTAAAAGATGGGCTATATGCAGATAAAATAAATATCGCAGCATTAGGGAATATGGTACCGCAGTTACATATTCATCACGTGGCTCGTTTTAAAGAAGATGCTTGTTGGCCAAAACCTATTTGGGGTCAACTCCCCCCAATAAGCAGAACACCAGAGCAAGCAGCCCAGCTGATAACTATCATATCAACTACGCTGAAAGCTGGATTTATCAGCAGATAAAATTAACCCTTGCTATAACCATTCGGGTTATTTGATTGCCAGCGCCAAGTATCAACAGTCATATCTGATACTTGGCGTGTTGCTTTCCAACCGAGTTCTCGTTCAGCTAGATCTGTTGCAGCATAACATTGCGCAATATCCCCTTCACGTCTTGGTGCAATTTTATAAGCTATTGTCTTACCAGAAGCCTGTTCAAATGCTTTCACCATGTCTAATACACTATAACCTTGACCCGTTCCTAAGTTATAAGTTACAAGACCTGGGTTTGTCATTAATTTCTCTAACGCTTTCAAATGGCCTAACGCTAAATCAACGACATGGATATAGTCACGCACACCTGTTCCATCTGATGTTGCATAATCATCGCCGAATACGTTTAGCTCTGCTAATTTACCCACTGCCACTTGTGAAATATATGGCATCAAGTTGTTGGGAATATCATTTGGATCTTCACCAATTAAGCCGCTTTCGTGCGAACCAACAGGGTTAAAATAACGTAAGCGTGCAATATTCCAACTATTATCTGATTTGTATAAATCAGCAAGAATTTCTTCAACCATTAATTTTGAACGGCCGTACGGGTTCGTAGCGGAAGTAGGAAAACTTTCATCAATCGGCACTGATGCAGGATCACCATACACAGTCGCAGACGAACTAAATACGAAATTCTTAACGTTATTAGCAGCCATTACTTCACAAAGGTTAATCGTGGCAGCGATATTATTACGGTAATACGTTAATGGTATTTGATTGGATTCACCAACCGCTTTTAAACCAGCAAAGTGAATCACAGACGAGATCGCGTGTTCGGTAAATATTTGCGTTAACAAATTTGAATCTAATACATCACCACAATAAAAAGTTATCTCTTTATCTGTAATTGCACGTACACGATTTAATGACTCTTCACTTGAATTAGATAAGTTATCGATAACGACAACATCTTGCCCCGCGGTTAATAATTCTAAAACTGTATGGCTACCTATATATCCGGCACCACCTGTCACTAAAATTGCCATTCGAATTCCTTCTTAAGAACATAAAAATATAACTAAACTAAACTAAACTAAACTAAACTAAACTAAACTAAACTAAACTAGTTACTATTAGGTATTATTATTTATAAAAACACAAGAAATAGTGATCACCCTTCATTATTTAAATATACCGATGGACGCTTCAGTAATGGTACAAGCATAGATTCAAGTCCATTTAACTTCACCTCGTATATTAGCGCGAGTTGTTGCCCTAACTTAGAATTAGGAAAGCCATTACTGTGAAACCACACTAAATAAGGTTCAGGTAATTCAAGTAACAAACGCCCCCGATATTTACCAAACGGCATTTCTGTGTTGATTGCTTCAATTAACTGCTGTTGTGACATATAAAATCCATATTAACGAATTATTTAGTGTAAATGCACTTATTTTGCAAAAAGACAATATTAAACATCACACCATTAAATTATTTATCTGACTTGCCGCACGATTTATTCGTTCACACCTATTTATAATTTTTATTAAATAAACCTGCTGGCATCTGCGCAATTTGAAAATTAATCATATATTCAAATGCAGCCAGTAAAGGTTGATATTTTATTTTATCTTTTTCTAACGTTGAAAGTAATAAGTAACCGGCTTCAACAGTCGACAAACCTCCTTCGATCGAGGTTTGTCTAATTGTATATTGGCTTTCTTCTTCAGCGTTCAATCGCACAGCAGGTATACCCTGTAAATTCATCGATGTTTGGTACATTTTAAATGCTTTACGCCATGTACCATCCAATAAAATAAATGTGCGCTTCATATTATGTTTTATAATTGCACTGTTACTAACCATATCACTGCTTTTTGCAATGCTCAACCGCTCCACATCAATACTCTTTTCACTTGGGTAGAGCAAATAACATTGTCGTGTTGGATCATTCAATATGTCATTTAACTGCGTATTATCAGTAAAGTTCTCGCCAATTATAATTTGACATTGTGGTAATGAAAGATTGAGAATACGGGCGGTTCCGATCGCATTTTTAACTTCACCTGGGTGTTGTAATATAATTAATTCAATATCAGAATCAATAACCGTTATGTGCTGACATATACAGGCTGATAATGCTTTATCACATACAGTACACTTTTTTCTTTTACTCACGACAAACCTAAATATTATGGATTAATAAGATATGCTAATTCAACATAGATGGCTAAACTGGTTCATTCTCGGGCTGTTATGCCTCATTATTTATGCCTTATCCACCGAAAATATAACCATCTTAGATTATAACAGGGAATTGATTCTCGATGGTGAATTATGGCGTTTAATCACGGGGAATTTTAACCATACAAATATCTATCATGTACTGCTAAACGTCTGTGCGCTGGCTGTTATTAGCGGACTACATTACCGTTATTATAGTGAAACGACTTACCTTGGTTTAATTTTAATATTATCCATTGGCGTTGGCGCAGGTATATTTTTTCTATCGCCTAACACGCATTTATATGTCGGATTATCAGGCATACTCCATGGCATTATCATTGTCGGCGCGATTATTGACGTGACAAAACAATATTATTCCGGTTATGTTTTAATTGCAGGTACAATCATCAAAATCATCAATGAACAATTTTTCAATAGCCCGATAGAGATGAGTAAGTTAATTCAAGCGCAAGTACTGACCGAGGCGCACCTGTATGGCCTTGTAACGGGATTAATCATTGCCCCACTGTTTGTTTATCTAAATAAAAAAAAGAGCGCCTGAGCGCTCTTATCGATATGAATATTGAATTAAAGAATCATTTAGCTCGCTAAACTTTCATTAATCTCAGTTAACACTTGCATTGGTGATTCAGCTTGTGTGATTGGTCGACCGATGACTAAATAATCTGAACCAGCAGTAACCGCTTCAACAGGCGTCATGATACGGCGCTGATCACCAGCTGCACTTCCTGCTGGGCGAATACCAGGCGTGATCAATAGGAAAGAATCGCCCAATTCTTTTTTCAGCATTGATGCTTCTTGTGAAGAACAAACTACACCGTCTAAGCCACTTTTTTGTGTTAGCGTCGCTAAACGGATAACCTGTTCAGCGGGGGTAATGTTAACACCCATTTGTGCGAGATCTTCTTGTTCCATACTTGTTAATACGGTAACAGCAATCAGTATCGGTGCTTTATCGCCATAAGGAACCAGCGCTGCTTTTGCAGCTTCCATCATACGTTGACCACCACATGCATGTACATTCACCATCCATACACCCAGCTCAGCAGCAGCGGCTACAGCTTTTGCTACTGTATTTGGAATATCATGAAACTTAAGGTCTAAAAATACATCAAAATCACGTGCAACTAATTTGCGAACAAATTCTGGTCCAAATAACGTGAACATTTCTTTGCCTACTTTCAGACGGCATTGGCTAGGATTGATTTTATCAACAAAATTCAATGCACTTGCTTCATCAGCATAATCAAGTGCGACAACTACTTTACTCTCTTGCAACATATTTTTTCCTAGGTCCGAGTTACTCATTATCGTATTACAAATTTGCTCTATCTACACTATTCGCCATCTAAGCCTCGAATAGGTTTCACACTGCCCCAACGCTTACACGATGGACAATGCCAGTATATTCGTTTAGTACTAAAGCCACATTTACTGCATCGATAAATCGGCTTCAATTTAAGCTGTTCACCAACAAGACTGCGTAACATAGCTAAACTTTCTTTTGCCTTACCTTCTTCTGCAGCTTGTTCTTGATACTGCATTAGATGATAAAAGCCTTTCATCGTCGGCGTGCGAACAATTTGATTTAATATCAACTTTTCAGCCGGCTCTAACCCCACACTGCTCACTGTAAAATCAGCTAATGCAATCGCAACACTAATACCCGCTTTATTGTTTTGGGCATCATTAAGGAAATGAATAAAACCATCTTCATTATTAATTTCAGTGTAGCAATCTTTTAGTTTCTGTAAAATTTCGGTGACAAAATCTATGTCCTGAGTCATTACGTGCTCAAGCCAGACAATGGCCTTTTTATAATCGTTTTGCTCAATGTAAAAATCAGCCAACATGATACTAGCTCTGACACATTGCTTGTCATGCTGTAAGGCTTTTTTAAGACTCGCTAAACGTTTTTTAGGCTCATTCACTAATGATGTAGAGGCTGCTAGCGCACAATGGAAATGTGCCACTTTACGTTCAACTTTCGTATCGCCCATTTTTTTTAATTTAATCCCAATCGCAATGGCTTGTTCCCATTCCTTGGTCTGTTCATAAATAATGATAAGTTGTGATAAAGCAGTTTGACGATGATCGTGTTCATCAATCAATTTTAAAAATAACTCTTCAGCGCGATCAACCAAACCCGCAGCAAGATAATCACGCGCAAGTTGTAATAATGCAAGATTACGCTGTTCATGTGTTAATGAAGGCCGTGCAATTAGATTTTGGTGGATCTTAATTGCCCTTTGTACTTCACCACGTTGACGGAATAAATTACCTAGCGCCAAGTGCGTATCAATCGTTTCACTATCAACATCAAGTAAATCAATAAATAAGTCTACCGCTTTATCAGGTTGGTCTGATAATAAAAAGTTAAGCCCCGTCACATACTCTCTAGACATGGTATGTTGCTTATCTTGTTGTAAATAGCGGCCATTTCTTCTACCCATATACCAGCCATACGCGGCGGCAACAGGAAGTAAAAGAAATAAAAGTTCAAACATACAGTAAATTAACCTTTAATTTCAGCAGTACGTAATCGTTCAAGTTCTGTAACTTGACGCTTTGATTTACGTTTCAATTTCGACAGTGATAATTTTAATTTCATTAACAACAGCCCCATACATACACCAGCCACGACTAAACCAGAAATAAATGCACCAACAAGCAGAGAAGATAATTTAAATGAATCTAGCGCAATTAGATAATTAAAATCAACTAACTGATCGTTACTCGAAGCAAATGCTGCAGCAAGCGCCAGTATACAAGCGATAATAATAAAAAAGATAAATGATTTCATCGACGTCCTCTGTGATATAAATAGCAATATAAGGATTATCGCCAATTAATGAGCCAAGTGCTAGTAATATATGGTGTAATCCATAAACTATGGGTCAGTGTGGAAAAAAAACAAAAAAAAACGACATACCTAAGTATGCCGTTTTTACAAGTATCAACTGCTATAAAGAAGCGTTAACACGATCTCGAAGTTCTTTACCAGGTTTAAAATGAGGAACATATTTCCCCTCTAATTCAACCTTTTCACCTGATTTAGGATTACGCCCAATTCGAGGTTCACGGTAATGTAGAGAAAAACTTCCAAAACCCCGAATTTCAATTCGATCACCAGTTGCTAAAGTATCTACCATCTGATCAAGTATAGCTTTCACAGATAATTCAACATCTTTAGTCGCCAGCTGCGAATTTGCAGTGCAAAGACGTTCGATAAGTTCTGATTTTGTCATATAATCTCCATATAAGAATATTGTCGACATCGTACTAATGAGGGATGAATAAACATCCCTCCGGCTGATTATTCGCCTTTAGCAGCTTTAAATGCTTCTGCCATAGCAGATAGACCAGACTCTTGCGGTTGGCTGTTTACACTAGCCATTGCTTCTTTCTCGTCAGCTTCATCTTTAGCTTTAACTGAAAGACTAATTACGCGGTTTTTACGATCAACACCAACATATTTAGCTTCAAGTGATTCGCCTACAGATAATACTAGGCTTGCATCTTCGATACGGTCACGAGAGATATCGCCAACACGGATGTAACCTTCAACACCTTTAGCTAGTTCAATTGTCGCGCCTTTAGCGTCAACAGAAGAAACTGTACCATTAACAATAGCATTCTTCTTGTTATTCGCTAGGTATTCGTTGAACGGGTCTTCATCAATTTGCTTGATACCTAAAGAAATACGTTCACGCTCTGGGTCTACTTGTAGAACTACAGCTGTGATTTCGTCGCCTTTTTTGTACTCGCGAACTGCTTCTTCACCAGTAGCATCCCAAGAGATGTCTGAAAGATGAACTAGACCGTCGATGCCGCCGTCAAGACCGATGAAGATACCGAAATCTGTAATAGATTTGATCTTACCAGTAACTTGCTCGCCTTTGATACGTGAAGTTGAGAAGTTTTCCCAAGGATTAGCAATACATTGCTTAAGGCCTAGAGAGATACGACGACGTTCTTCGTCGATATCAAGAACCATAACTTCAACAGAATCGCCAACGTTAACAACTTTAGAAGGGTGGATATTTTTGTTAGTCCAATCCATTTCTGAAACGTGAACTAGACCTTCAACGCCTTCTTCGATTTCAACGAAACAACCGTAGTCAGTTAGGTTCGTAACTTTACCCGTAAGCTTAGTGCTTTCAGGGTAACGTTTCGCGATAGCTACCCATGGATCTTCACCAAGCTGTTTAAGGCCTAGAGATACACGTGTACGTTCACGATCGAATTTAAGAACTTTAACATTGATTTCGTCACCAACATTAACGATTTCACTTGGGTGCTTAACGCGTTTCCAAGCCATATCAGTAATGTGTAGAAGACCATCAACACCACCAAGATCAACGAATGCGCCATAGTCCGTAAGGTTCTTAACGATACCTTTAACTTCTTGACCTTCTTGAAGGTTAGCAAGAAGTTCTTCACGTTCTGCACTGTTTTCAGTTTCGATAACTGCGCGACGAGAAACAACTACGTTGTTACGTTTTTGGTCAAGTTTGATTACTTTGAACTCTAACTCTTTGCCTTCAAGGTGAGTAGTGTCACGTACAGGACGAACGTCTACTAAAGAACCTGGTAAGAATGCGCGAATTGTGTTCACTTCAACCGTGAAACCACCTTTAACTTTACCGTTGATAACACCGATAACAGTTTCTTGATCTTCGTATGCTTTTTCAAGCTGAATCCAAGACTCATGACGTTTAGCTTTTTCACGAGAAAGTTGAGTTTCACCGAAACCGTCTTCAATTGATTCTAGTGCTACATCAACTTCTTGACCAACTTCAACTTCAAGTTCGCCAGCAGCGTTCTTGAATTCTTCAGCAGGAATAGAAGATTCTGATTTAAGACCAGCGTCAACTAAAACGTAACCGTTTTCGATTGCAACAACAGTTGCTTTGATGATGCTACCAGGAGCAGCAAGTTCTTGTAGTGACTCTTCAAAGAGTAAAGCGAAAGATTCATTCATAATGAGTTATTTGTACTTATAAAACGTTCACATAAGCAATCCGGCTAATGTGGGTTGTTAATCAAAAGTCATCATCATCCTTGATGCTTGACCGCTAAATAATCGATAGAATACCGACTACTTTAAATTTTACCTTCAGCAAAAGCCAACACACTAGCAACTACGTCTTCGATTGACATAGATGTCGAATCAATAACAAGTGCATCATCTGCAGGCTTTAGTGGAGCGACCAATCGGTTGCGATCTTGATGATCACGCTTCTTGATCTCCTCCAGAAGGGCTGGCATGTTAACATCGAAGCCTTTGTCTTGCAACTGATTAAACCGGCGAATGGCTCTTTCTTCAGCAGAAGCATCTAAAAATATTTTTACATTGGCATCAGTAAAGACAACAGTCCCCATATCACGGCCGTCGGCAATTAAGCCAGGCGCAACACGGAAGTCACGTTGACGTTGTAACAACGCTGCGCGCACAGCCGGATATACAGCGGTGCGAGAGGCTGCAAAACCTGCTTCTTCAGTACGAATTTCACGTGACACATTCTCGCCTTCAAGGATCACTTGCAAGCCATCATCAGTTGGTACAAAACGTACATCTAAGTTTGCAGCTAATACCGTGAGTGCTTCTTCGTTGTCTAAATTCACGTTATGGTGCATTGCAGCTAGGGCTAATACACGATAAATAGCGCCACTGTCTAGTATATGCCAACCTAGCTTAGCCGCAAGTAATTGGCATAAAGTACCTTTACCAGAGCCGCTTGGCCCATCAACTGTAATAATTGGTGCTACTACTGTCATAAATTCTCCAAACTCGATATCTAACATACAACTTTAAACAATGCTGTATGGATCTGGCCGCGATTATAACGGATCTTCATGAAAATAGTATGAAATAATAACCGCAAATAAAAAAATAGCGAGGTACCACTTCAGTGATACCTCGCTATTTAAGAACAATGCTAAATAACAGCATCAAATTGGGCAACGCTCAATTTAAGCTTGAACTAAGCCTGTAAATTGATCGAAATAATCTGGGAACGTTTTTGATGTACAGCCTGGATCATTAATCGTTACAGGTGTATCACTTAATGCAACTAATGAGAAACACATAGCCATACGGTGATCGTTATAAGTATCAATGGCAGCATGAATTAATTGCGCAGGAGGTGTGATTTTAATGTAATCATTACCCTCTTCTACTTCTGCACCCACTTTACGTAATTCTGTCGCCATCGCCGCTAAGCGATCAGTTTCTTTCACGCGCCAATTGTATACATTACGAATAACCGTTGTACCTTTTGCAAACAATGCGGTTGTTGCAATTGTCATTGCTGCATCAGGAATATGGTTCATATCCATATCAACAGCATTTAATTCACCCACTTCAGCTTCGATATAACTATCAGCCCAAGTGATTTTACCACCCATTGCTGCGATCACATCTGCAAACTGGATATCACCTTGGATTGATTTTTTACCAATACCCGTTACACGGATCTTACCACCTTTAATTGCCGCTGCTGCAAGGAAATAAGACGCAGAAGAAGCATCACCTTCAACTAAAAAATCACCAGCGGCTTGGTATGTTTGCTTACCTTTAATGGTAAACGTCTGATAATTATCATGACTTACTGATATACCAAATTGCTGCATAATGTGAAGAGTAATCTCGATATACGGTTTAGATACAAGTTCACCAAGGATCTCAATCGTCGTATCATTCTCAGCCAATGGAGCAGCCATTAAGAATGCAGTCAAGAACTGACTAGATACACTGCCGTCAATCTTAATATTACCGCCTTTCAAGCCAGTACCTTTAATACGTACTGGTGGATAATCTTCATTTTTCAAATAAGTAACATCTGCGCCAGCTTGACGTAAACTATCCACTAAACTGCCAATTGGACGCTCTTCCATACGCGGTTCGCCGGTCAATTCAAACTCACCTTCGCTCAAACATAACGCTGCACATAATGGACGCATTGCCGTACCTGCGTTACCTAAAAATAACTCAAGTTTTTCATCTACAGAAAATGCACGACCTAAGCCAGTTACTGTACAAATTGTTTTACATGCAGAAAGATCATACTGCACACCTAATTTTGTCAGTGCGTTTAACATATGACGAATATCATCACTGTCTAATAAATTTGTTAATCGCGTTGTGCCTTCAGCCAGCGCTGCAAGTAGCAATGCTCGGTTTGAAACACTTTTAGAGCCTGGTAAGTTAATAGTACCAGATACTTTACTAATTGGTTTTAATGTTAATTTTTCCATAAATTTATTCACTTAATTTTTAATTAATACAACGAATAGTCGCTAGCCTTACTTGCTATGCGTCTAACTCCGCCAACACTGTCAGTAGCGCCTGCATGAATGTTTTATTTTCCAATTCAGTACCAATACTCACTCGCAAATGCTTTGTTAAGCCATAACCAGCAACAGGACGAACAATTACGCCCTTATGTAATAATGCCTGGTACACAATAGCCGGTTCTTGAACAAGTTCCACAGTAATGAAATTACCTTTAGACGGAATATAATCAATACCCTGCTCACTGAAAAATGTTTCTAACACAGCCCGTTGTTCATTATTTAACGCCACACTCGCGGTTAAAAAATCATGATCAGACAATGCCGCTTGCGCAGCCGCTAATGCAAAACTATTACAATTAAATGGCTGACGAACGCGGTTTAAAATATCCGCGATATCCGGATGTGACATGCTATAACCGACACGTAAACCCGCAAGGCCATAGGCTTTAGAGAAGGTACGTGTAATGATTAAATTTGAAAACGTATTTAACCAAGTAATTGACGGTGCTTGTAGCTCTTTATCTACGTATTCAAAATACGCTTCGTCCAATACTACAATTACGTCTTCTGGTACTTTATTCAAAAAGTCATACAAGGCTTCAGCTGTTAAAAACGTACCAGTCGGATTATTTGGATTGGCAATAAAGATAAGACGAGTATTATCTGTAATTGCGGCCAACATTGCAGGTAAATCATGACCCCAATCTTTGGCAGGTACAGCCACCCCCCTTGCTCCAATCGCTTGTGTCACTAATGGATAAACCACAAACGCATGCTCAGCAAAAATAACTTCATGCTCAGGCGTAACAAAACTGCGGGCAATAAGTTCTAGCACATCATTTGAACCATTACCTAAAGTAAATTGTCCTGGCGCAAGATCGTATTTATCTGCTAGCGCTTGCTTTAGATAGTAGCCATTTGCATCTGGATAACGGGTGATACCCGATAGTTCTTTCTCTAATGCAGCTTTAACTAATTCACCAACACCCAATGGATTTTCATTCGATGCTAATTTAACAATATCTGTTAACCCTAGTTCACGCTCTAATTCATCAGTCGGTTTTCCCGCTTGATAAGGGTGTAAACCTTGTACCCCTGTATTTGCTAAAGCAAAAAAATCACAACTCATAATAAATCCTTGTAGACGGCACTCTTATGTAGTTAGCACGCTTGTCATCGACATTAATCATGCTCAACACATTTTTCCATTGCCTTTAAATACGTATTAATTGTTCTATTGCTAAGAACGCTTTCTTATCTATTCACGATTAACGCTGTTGACGTTCAAATTTTTCCATAAAGCCAATAAGTGCTTTCACCCCTTCGATTGGCATCGCGTTATAAATACTTGCGCGCATACCACCAACAATACGGTGACCTTTTAATGCCATTAAATTCGCATCTTGAGATTGTTTTAAGAACGCAGCATCTAGATCACTCAATGCTAATGTAAACGGCACATTCATTTTTGAGCGGTTACCCGTCGCTACGTTGTTACTGTAGAAATCGCTGCTATCAATATAGCCATAAAGTAGCTTGGCTTTTTCTGCATTAATTTCTTCAATAGCAGACAGACCACCTTGTGCTTTTAACCACTTGAACACAAGTCCTGCTAAATACCAAGAATAGGTCGGCGGCGTATTAAACATCGAGTCATTTTCAGCCATCAACTTATAGTTAAAGATTGATGGGGTTTCTTGTTTGGCTTTATCGAGCAGATCATCACGTACAATCACTACCCCCAAACCTGATGGGCCGATGTTCTTTTGCGCACCCGCATAAACAATACCGAATTTACTAATATCTAATGGTTTAGAAAGGATATTTGATGACATATCAGCAACAAGCGGAATATCACCTGTGTCAGGGATATCATTAATTTCAATACCTTCGATAGTTTCATTCGGACAATAGTGTACGTAAGCCGTTTTTTTGCTTGATACTTGCCATTGTGATGCAGGTTTAACTGCAACAATACCATCGGTACTTGGCATTAGAATATTGGATTCATTAATCTGGCAGTATTTCTTACCTTCAACAACCGCTGATTTTGACCATTGGCCAGTTAATAAATAATCTGCTTCAGTTTTATCACCAAGGATATTCAGGGGCACAGCAGCAAACTGACCGCGACCGCCACCTTGTGAAAAGATAACCTTGTAGTTGTCTGGAATGGCTAATAGATCACGTAAGTCTTGCTCTGCGGCAGAAGCGACAGCCATGTAGTCTTTACTACGATGACTGAGTTCCATTACCGATACGCCGGTATTATTCCAATTAATAAATTCTTTTTGGGCTTGTTCCATCACTGCATGTGGCAACATTGCGGGACCAGCGCAAAAATTATAAGTCTGACTCATATCCATAATCCTTGTTAACAAAGCAGCTTAAACGTTTTAAACCCTTATTGAATAACTATCTAATGTAAGCCATTAATGTTGTTTTTCAAAGCAATTATTTAATTACCTTTATCGCCTTCTTAGGCAAAGCTGATCTCGCGAAAAAGATAACTATTGTGCCGATAGCCATTGATAACATAGCCAATCCAAACTGAGCGTCACTCCCTATTCCCATTATGAGTAAAAACAGACCTATAACAATAAGTAATGAGCCAGTGAACATCGATACACGAGGATGTGTACTAACAAAATCAGTCTGTTTAGCCGATGCCTTTAAACCTTGATGTTTATGCGAATGCTTTGCTGCTTTACGTTTATGTTTTCTTGTTGACATAACACACTCCAAAATTGACGAATTTAATATGCTATTGATTACTTTAAATAATGATGATTTAAGATAGCCATGGACTTACAGTCCTTTTACTCCCTCGATAATATCCATTGGTGTTAAAGCGTAATTATTCTTAGTATAGGTTTTTGCTGACATAGCGTGAGCGAGACTTGCCGTAATTGTCGCATTTATTATGCAGTATTCTTGCGCTAACAATGCCGAAATCAATCCCGTTAACACATATCCAGATCCACCTTTACTCAGAATGTTACTTCCCAAAGGATTGATGTATATAATATTATTATAGGTGATAAGCGAGTTCGCGCCTTTTAACAACAGCACAGTTTTGGGATAATTTACAGCAAAGAGTCTTACATACTTAAATCGATTATTTTGCAGTTCTGCTACGGTTATTTCTGCAAGATTGGTTAATTTCAACAGAGAGCAGAACTCTTTAGGGTGTGGCGTTAACACCACATTCTCATGATTTAAAACCGTTAGAATAATTTCGTCATGAAATAAATCTGCATCAACAACTTTTGGAATCTCAATATCTAAAATCTGTTCTATTTCCGCTTTTATAAATTGGCCAAGTCCCATACCAATTGCGATCGCAGTGCATTTTTCAGGCAGGGTATGCTGTCGCATAATATGAAACGGTATATTTACATCTGCGTCTGTAATCACAGTGACCAAACCTGTGCCAAATGCAAAAGCGGCTTCCGCTGCAATGATCCCCGCCCCTGTTTTATTACCTAAAATGACGCTTAAATGCCCAAATGACCCTTTGTGCGAGTTTTGCTTTGTACGTAATGGCAATTGCATATCAGAGGGTTCTAAAAGATAGGTACTAGTTGTCGTTTCATAAAGACTACGGTGCACACCTAAGTCACTGACAATAATATGTCCCGTATAATCTTTCGCAACGTCACTGTAAAGTTGCGTTTTTAACGCTCCCATAGTGATGGTTATATTAGCGCAAAAACCGACTGTCGTTACTTCGCCCTGCTTGTTTATCCCCGAAGGAATATCACAAGCAATTTTATGCCCAGGCCGAGAGTTTAGTCGAGAGATCAGACGTTGCGACTCGTCATCCAGATCTCTGTTTAAGCCGGAACCAAAAAGACAATCGACTATGACATCAGGCGCGTGTTCAAGTGATAGTTCGGATAAGCCACCGATGATCTTAATACCTAAAAGGCTGGCTCTTTTATATTGCAGTTTTGCCATTGCAGATTTCACATGATACGGCACAAGCATACTGACATCGTATTGAGAGTATAAAAGTCTGGCAAGCGCTATTCCATCAGCACCATTATTACCTGAGCCGCAAACGATAAGTACCTTTTCATTATTTGAAAACTTACCGTGTATATATTGCATCATCGACGCAGCTGCATGCTCCATCAGTAAATCTTCACTTAACCCAAACAGATCAACACATCGCTTATCTAAAGCGTTCACATCATCAAATACCTTTTGCATTCGTTACTCCATTATTGAACGTCTTTAGACAAGTATGCTTTATGATCAGCCTGCTTGCTTGTGTTTTAATGATCTTCGATTAAGGCTACCAAACACATTAATTAATGCGCTCAGAATAATTAAACTGCCTCCAATCCAAGTCCACAGAGAAGGTACTTCGCTAAACAATAACCAACCGAATATAATTGAGAAAACAACTTGCACATAAGAATAAGCCGTCGCTTTGCTCGCTACTTCTGTTTGCATCGCTTTGGTTAATCCCACCTGCCCTATTTGGGTGAAAATACCAATAAACATTAACAATACAAACGCTTCTATATTTGGCACAACAAAGTCATCACCAAGTAAGATTAATGACAAGGGTAATGCAACGAGTGGAAAATAAAATATAATCACAGAACTATCTTCAGTACTACTAAGACGCTTAACAATCACATAAGCAATCGCACTCCCCAACGCCCCCAGCAGTGCAACTGCAACGCTGAATAAAGGTAACTCTGCAGTCCCTGAAAATGTCAGGCTTGGGCTAACAATAAGTAATAGCCCTATAATACAAAACAGAATGCAGATAATAGTCGAGCGTTGAATTCGTTCTTTAAGAAAAATCAAGGCGAGTATTGCCGTAAATACGGGATGTAAATATTGTAAAATAGTGGCCTCAGCTAAAGGCAGAGTCGTCACTGCGAAATAAACACAGATGAGGGCTAATGAACCAACAGCACCACGCGCCATGAGTAATTGTTTATTATTACCCCAAACAGATATACGCTTACGACGCACGTCCACGTAGCTAATTATTAATGAAACCATTGCTCTTGCTGCCACAATTTCAAAAACAGGAATATCATAAGTACTGACTAATTTAACAAAGCTCGTCATAATCGAAAAAGCCAATGCTGACATCAGCATGAACCTTACACTAACAGGAATATTTTTTATAAATTGAACTGGCATAGGGAATCATTAACTTCAGATGGTTAGAAATAATGATCTTATAAAACAAATTGCGTAAATGAAAGTAGTTTTAAATATTAACGACTACAGTTTAGGGTTATGTTTGCGTATACTGCGCGATTAAATTAATACCAACACTAATACAAAGATGGTGCAACAAAATGATTATTTTTACCACGAACTTAGGTGACATCGAAATTGAACTGAATATGGAGCAAGCGCCAGTCACGTCAAAGAACTTTCTACGCTATTGCAAAGAGGGTTTTTATGAAGGCACTATTTTTCATCGCGTGATTAAAGACTTCATGATCCAAGGTGGTGGTTTTACTGAAAAAATGCAGGAAAAGAAGACTCGTCCAGCCATTGCTAACGAAGCTAATCGAGGCCTCAAAAATGTGATTGGTTCAATCGCAATGGCGCGTACCGATTCGCCACACTCTGCAACAGCGCAGTTCTTTATTAACTTAGATGATAATGATTTTCTTGATCATACCGCAACGACAAACGCAGGCTGGGGTTACACGGCATTTGGTACTGTTGCCGCGGGAATGGATGTAGTTAACATGATTGCATTTTCAAGAACGACAACAGTGAAAGGTCATGAAGATGTACCGAGCGAAGCTATTATAGTTAAAAAAGTAATCATCAAATAATGCATTAGGATGCCGTAACTTAATGATGGCATCCTCGTATTATCACTTAGAGTAACTACATCCCTATCTCATGATTCAATCAAACTCTTGTTGCTGAGGTAGATCATCAGTGATGTCATGCCATGCAGCCTTACTCCCCACGTAAACATGTCGTGTTGCTTTGACTTTTGGATCGGTATCGAGCGTCCCAAAAGGGAAACCAAGTATGTCAGGGTAAGCATCAAATTTTGTAAACAGACTCGAACCACATTCAGCACAAAAACCTTTATGTTCACCAGGTGAAGATTCGTAAAACTTAATGAATGTTTCACCTTCAAGAGTTTTCCAACTCTCGGTTTTTATCTTGGCTCTGGTTCTAAATGCCGACGCGTGTAATTTACGGCACATACTACAATGACAATTGAGTACATCGTCAAATTCGCCATCAATTTCGTATTGCACTTTATTGCACAAACAACTTCCTTTGTTGATCATCATTCTTCCTTAAATTTATAGATTACATAATTCACTGAGGTGTTTAATTTGTTGATAATGCCCCGTATTTTCTCCACCTGATGCATCAGGCCTATACCAAATCGCATTCAATCCAGCCTCAATGGCAGGCTCTATATCGCGATGTAATATATCACCGACCATGGTAACGTCGCTTGCATCAACACCAAGCGCTTCTACCACAGCTTGATAATAAGCCGCGGTTCCCTTACCAATACCTAAATTTGATTGGCAAAAAAATTCTAATATGTACCCTGCAAGCCCAACGCGTTCAAATGCAGCTTTAATATCCTCTTCACTTGAGTCCGCAGCACCAGTCGCTACATAAAGTTTACAACCCTGTTGCGACAGTAAAGCCAACGTATCATGTGCCCCGTTTATCGCTTCAACATGCTCCCAATTACACATCTTACCTTTCATATGCGCTGGATTAACCATTAAGGTATCACCCCAATCAAACAGATAAACCTTAGCCATCATGCACTCCTTTCCGTTTAATCGTTTTGTGCTTATTCTTTACGATAGAGGGTATATTAAGCTTTACATACAATAACATGCACAAGTTTATCGACACTCTCACCAGTATTACTTAAACCATGTTCAGTAAATTCATGGACACTTTCAATGTTAAAACCCACTTCGCGTAGAAGATTACAAGCACTAGAGTCATCATACAATTCAAAACCATACTTCACAAAAGGAAGGTTTTTCATAAACTCTCGGTTTCCGAAAGCAATACAGAAAGTGCCGGATGGCTTCAATACTCGTCGAATTTCAGAAAGATGTTCATAAGGTTTGTCCCAAAAATATAAAGTGTGAACTGTAAACACCTTGTCAAAGTAACCAGCTTCGAAAGGAAGATCCGCTGAGTCACCACACTCAAATTTGGCAACCCCTTTTCTAACCTGATAGTCATTAAGCCTGCTAGCCTCGGCAACGAGCGCTGTTGAAATATCAATTCCCACATAATTAATGCCTTTGGCTTCTTGCAAGATTTCCTGCACGAATGCCCCATTACCGGGTCCAATTTCTAGCACCCTATTGTCGTCATTTAATTCTAATAGGTTTATGCATTCTCGATTAAGGTTATAATTTGCCTTATTCATACTAATACCAACTTCAAGCGCTTTATCTCCGCTCGGACATCGAAGTTGAGATGCTAAATGTTCAGGTTCCATATTGAACGTCCTTATAAATCATCAACAAAATTTAAGTATGCTTTACCGCAATCACTGAAAAAGTATGCCAATGCTTGATTTTTCCTATGGCCGTTTGCCCTTTTTCATCACGCTCATGAAATTCTATAATTTCAAATTCGCCAAACAAATTCAAGACTTGTTGCTTGTTCATCGGGTTTGTTGCACTACGATACCCTTTAGCCCAGCTATCATTTACACCCATAAAATCACCAGCAAACACACCACCTTTGGCTAAGCTAGATGATATTTTTATCCATGTGTTTTGAAAATCGTTAGGTTCGGCAAAATAAAGACTAGAGTGAGCTAAAACCAGACCATTCTTTGGGTAGTCATAGTCCTCAAAACTATCACGTGATATTTCGACCAAAGCATTATCAACAAAACGTTCATGACAAATTGCTAACGCATCTTCATTAATATCAAAACCAGAAACTTGATAGCCTAAATCACTCAGGTAATGAATATCACTTCCTATTCCGCAGCCACAATCTGTTGCTGTTTTATAATTAGATGTGTTTAGCTTCACCGCGGATTCTGTGCTTGGTCTATGTTTACGTATTAACGCCTTTTCGTAATATTGACGCCAAATATCTGCATTTTTTTCCATAAAGTCTGCTTATTTACTCTTGCTCAAGGCCATTATCATGATTAAAAGATCATGACGTGATCGACTAAATATTTAGACCCGTCCATCAAGTTATCCATGATAGGCGTTGCTATCTCCCACAATTCTGCTTCTGACATACTTTCAAACGTCATGTTAAATCCTTATTTTTGTGTCAGAATCATTGAACTGAAATATATCATGGCAGTGCCCGAAAGCCTTTGAACCCAATTTCCCATTCTGGTATTTTTAGCCGATGATTTTATTTTCTCTATTGCTAAGGTTACACCGACAAACCACATGAATATGATGCTTGCATGAATTGAAACTAACGAAAATGCATTCAAATACGAGAAATTGTCGGGTGATATAAATTGAGGAAAAGCTGCCAAGTAAAACATCGATACTTTTGGATTTAGGATTTGAGTGATGAACCCTTCATTAAAATAACCAACTCCGTTCTTCTGAGCATTGATTTTTTTATTCGTTTCGGTATCGCAGCTCTTTGTTTTGTAAGAGCTAATAATTGCCTTTACACCGATATAAAACAGATACCCAGCACCGAGTATTTTAATGATGAAAAATAACTCTGCTGATTGCATCAATAATGCAGAAAATCCGAAAATAGACAGCGCGCCATGAAAGAAGGTTGCCGTGGTTAATCCGAAAATATTCAAGATGGAAGCTCGCTGTCCCTGTGACGACGCAGTTTTTAAAATCAACACGCCATTTGGGCCTGGTGATACAACTAAAAGTAACGCGATCAAGCTAAAAGCTAATATGTCATTCACTATTATTTACTCCTTTTTAGTGTCTATAAAAATATTCCTTCAATAACCAGTACACTTTGTAATATCGGTCTTCTAAGCAGCCGATGCATTAATACTTATTTTATGTTCAAATTCCATTCTGATTCCACTTGTTAATTTTTAGCTGTAATAATCTCTGTCACAATTTCAGTTTTGACCGAATTGGCGATGAAGCACTGTTGATGCGATTGATGATGCATTTTTTCAAGTTGCGCTATCGTCGGTTTTTTATCTCCCGAAAACTCAACATAAGGTCGAAGTGTTACCTTTGTCATTGAAATATTACCGTCACTGTCTTTTCCCATTATTCCAACAGCATTATCTATATATGAATCGACTACATACTTTCGTTTAGCTGCGATAGATAAAAAGAACAACATATGACAGCTAGAAAGGGATGCAACAAACGCCTCTTCAGGGTCTACATTTGCTTCGACAGAATAAGGTAAAGGTACAACGTGAGGTGAAGATGAGGCTTGAACAACTACGCCACCATCAAAGATCCATTCATGCCCTCGGCTGTATTTGTTATCAACATAACTTTCATTGCTATCTCTAACCCAATTAATTTTGGCAAAATACTCTGACATTTTAACTCCCTGTAAATAGTTTTATATGACCTAAATTCCAATAAATTCGCTATGTAAATTCAACTAGTGCAGACTTGTAAGCATTTCGAGCCTCAAAACTTAAGTACCTATCCATTCCCTCAAACAATGCCAATAGTTCTAAACCATATTTACTTTTAAATTCATCACAGGCATATACAAGCTCCAATTCGTTTGCAACGGTTAACTCGCAAAATAGATTAGCTAGCTCGGCGGATAAGATAAATGAAGATTGAGTAAATCGGTCTGTAAACTCAATGGTTGCTGACTTACCAAATTGAGGGAAAACATAGTCGCGATCGCACGAACAATATAAATATACCAAAGCCTCTGCGTCATGACCGATAACAGCCGAAATCTCTTCACGTTGTGATAAGGAAACCATACTGTCTTCAAAACCAGCGGTACCATATGCAGCATGAAACAATCCGGCCGTTCTCAGCATTCCATTAGCCCCCCAGTGCGCAAGTATTGATTCAGTTCCTTTTAAATGCGCCTCTAACGAACCATTTAGATGCTTAGAATCTCCGGCACCTAACGATTCTAATGCCTTAAATTCTTTATCCATACTGGCTCCCTTCACTCAAATGATGTTTATAACAAAGTTATTCATTTTTTAGTTCGTCAATAAAATTAACAACTTGCGTAAGTAAAACATTCACCGTCAATTCAATGCTATCACTTTGGCTCTGACTAACATGGAAAAAACCACCTTGGATCGATAGCTGACTTACCTCTAGTTCTTTTACAGATAACTTATTTAACCAATATGGCGCTAATGAACATTGAGCGGAACCCGTGGCAATATCTTCATTAATCCCGATGTTAGGAGGAAAATACCTAAGTACATAACCACCTGCTCCTTTTTGAGCTGTTATGATTACGGCGTGGTACTGACTGAAACTTTTTATAACATCAAAGTCAGGTACGAAGTCACGAACTTGCTTTTCACTATCCAGCACTAAAACCAAATCCCTTGTGCTGAATATATCAATGGCTTCCAAACCAAGTAATTTACTGTATTTTTTCAATTCGGGATTATATTCTGACTGCCAGCTTGGCATAGTCATCGTATAACCATAAGTACATTTCTTGACTGAAATCACACCGTGCTTACTAACAAACTGGATATCAAGATCATGGTCAGGATCCATTTCGAAAATAGCGGCTGCAGCGGCTAAGCTACCATGTCCACATAGATTAATTTCGACACAACCCGCAAACCAACGGATCTCATAACTATGTTCGATATAAACAATAAATGAAGTAACAGGTTGACCCAAGTTACGTGAAATAGTTTGTAATTCATGGTCTGGTAACCACGATGTTAGCTTAACAACAGCTGCGGGATTACCCATTGCGTTGTCACCAGTAAATACATTCAGTATATGTGCGTCGATAATCAATTCCTCCAATACATTAATGCCCAGTTAAATTATAAATCAGATACAAGCTTCCGATCAGCTGGATGATTAACCCCATCATTCGTGACAATATCGTCGATGTCAAAAGGATTAACCCCGTCAAGGCAACCAATGTTGAAACCATATTCACTTGGGTTCGAACGGCGTTGATGATGTGTATAAATGCCACAATTAGAACAGAAATAGTGTTTAGCTGTATTGGTATTAAATTGATACAAGCGCAGAACCTCAGCACCTCTAATAATACGAATACCACCAAGATCGACAGACCCTACAATGGCACCTTTCCGACGACAAATAGAACAGTCGCAACGCCTAGGCTTTTCAATGCCATTAGGTAACGATAATTCAAGCTCAACAGAACCACAATGACAGGTTAATTTATGCTTAGGCTGAATCTTAGCCTTCCCTACTTGCTTCAACATATTTAGAACTTCCCTATAAAATTAATACCGATGACTTTATTAACAGGCTATTTCAAATCGAATGAAGGACATTAATAAATCGGTGTCTATATCTTTAGACAATGTGTAATCTTGCTCCACAATATTTGATACTGACGACTTCCAAAAATGAAGCGCATCAACATTTTCAAGTAACACTCTAATCTGCCATTTCCCTGGGAATGACTGGGTTACTAACTCAAAAGCCTTCTTTCCGATACCTTTGCCTTTGAACGTTCGTAAAACAAAAAACTGTTCGATATCGTTAATAGATAAATCTGAAGGGTATTTACGAAGTAACACAAAACCAGCTAATTCCGAACCAGCATAAATAAAATAAGGAACGTGATCATCCTTATCCCAATAAGCATCAAATTGTGATTTATTAAAACCGAACTGACCATTTTCATGCAGAGACAACGCCAAAAAATAAGACATATCATAAACGTAATAATGAAATAAATTTTCTAATATGTTTCGATGCTCTTTCTCAATTTTAACTAATGAAACGTCCATACACACCCTATTCGTGAACACTCGAACAATAGCTAACAAGCGCAACCTTGAGCAGCCTCTGCTACAACTAAATTTACCGTGGATCGACCAAACCTTATAATAATGTCTAATCTTCTTTTAATGTGGCAAGTAATAATTCTCGTAACCTTGAAACCATAGATGAACAATTCTTATTTTTACTGTGCTATTTCCGCTGCCACAAAAGCCATTTCTATTTCATTATTTTGACTGTTCACTATGTTGAACCCAGCGTTTTGGTATGTTTTTATTGCACTTAAATTCGTTTGATACACAGTTAAAATAAGCGAATTACAGTTAAATAGTTTGAGATGATGCTTTGCTAAATCAAGTAATTTAAAAGCAATCCCTAGACCTCTGTTCTTGTTTACTACGTACATTTGGATGATTTCGACTTGTTTCGATGTTGAAGGAGTCAGTCCACACAAACCAACCAACTCGCTACCAATAAATGCACCTAACATAGCGCTATTTTTGCTTTCTTCTTCAATGAGCTTTTCAAAGTACAATTGAGGTAACTTAACTTGTTTTTCGTATCTCGAACCGAAACATTCAGGATGCAATTTCAAACTTTCTAATCTCAATTCACGATATACACGGCTATCCTCAGCCTCCAACACTCTACAATATACTTCCATATAACCTCGTTAAACACTTACCAACTCTACCTTGTCACCATCTACCAATATCACTTGCGCATTACTGAAAGGGATAAGATTAATCGCATCCATGTAATTTGACATTATTTTTTGCGTACTTTCTTGAAACGGAAAGTTTGTATAATGCGGTAACGGGTAAAAATCAATGACACTTAAAGAAGAAAAAGAGACTAGGTCTGCAACAGCGTTAAAGTCATCCATCTCTTTTACATATTCAATATTTGGAGACAGGATTACTGACCCCGCAGATTCGCCAATATACGGTTTACCTCGGTTAATTTGTTCCTTTATTAATTCATCGGCACCCGTTCTTCTTAGCTCTTTAAGCAAGAAAAATGTATTTCCTCCACTGATATAAATAAAGTCATTACTTTCTAGCTTACTTGATATTTCATTTTTTGTAGCTGTAGAAATTTCTAACACATCAATAATTAAACCTAGATCTTGCAACACCTTTTTACCTGCATCCACATAAAAAGTGACTTCTTCATGAATACTCGCTGTAGGGATGAATGTAACAGTCTTCCCCTTTAGCTCAGTTTTTTCTGATTGAACAAATAACTCGACTACATCAGTAAACGATGACGTTAAAAACAATCTTTTCATTACTTTTCCCTAAAACTAAACAAGATAATCCAGCTTAAAACTGAACGCATGACTAATTTAAATGACTGCTTCGCACACAATCATTAATATTATCAGTCATTTGTCATACTGTTACATTACTTTCTATAATTTCATTTAATAACGCAGGAAGCCACTCAGGTTTAAAGCTATCGTTACCTGCAGCACGCATTTCCTCTAAAGACCACCACTTCCATTTTTGAATCGTGCTTTTTTCTTCTTCAGTCCACTGTGCTGTAAAAACCTCACAATCGGTAGCGCAATTAACCAAATAGTATTTCTCTAACCATCGAGCAGGCGTTGACCTTTCTACGCCAAAAAATCCTTAAACGCTCGGTACAATGGCTTCTTCACTCTTTTGCCAAATTTGATAGCAATAGTTAATATTCGATTCAAATTTTTGCTCAAACGCTAAACTAAATGAATCAGGAATTTCAGGGAAAACAATATCGTAATCGGTAATATCATCTAACTGTCTTAAAGCACTCTCAATTGAAGAGAAAACCATTACATTTTCATCCTCTGAAACAAAATCAGATCGTGATATTACGGCGTACTTACGATTTGGTAGCGACCCCATAGACTCAAAAGTTTTGCGTCCAACTAAAAGACATTGATTATATGTCATGGCTTTGAATAAAAGTTGCTCACCTTTGGCTCTCCATGGAATATCAGGGCCATTGCCGATGATGCCGTTCTGAGACTTTGCAGCCATTAATGATAACTTCATGATTAATTCCTTTGGTGAATACCTAATTATGTTCGACTAGGATTTTTTGATAACAACATAAACACTTTCGAATTAAAAAAGAAGACATTACAAAAATACACCTTTACTTACAGTACCTTACTATACTTTAATCTAGTTGTATTGTTTTAAATTTAGTGTCATTTATAATCTGCCCATCAAAATAATCCATAATAAATATAAAGGTAAATAATGAAATCTATAACTGTACTTGGTGCTTTAGCTACAATCGTATTAACGACACATGTTCAAGCAAACCAAGACGTCTCAGGCTTCTACATTGGTGGTGGTTTAGGCTCGACATTTAGTGATTCTGATAGCAGTTCATTTTATTCTGATACCCATGGTAGTACACTAAAACTTATTGGTGGTTACCAGTTTAACCGTATCGTTGCAATTGAAACTCAATATACAAAATACGGAGATGTAACACCACTTCGCAACGAAAATGACTATAAATGGGCTCCCAGTACTATATCTCTAGCCGCTAATCTTGGTTACACTTTCCAAAATGGCTTACGTCCTTTTACTACAATCGGTTTGTCATCACTAAACCTAAACCAAACAACAAAAAAAATAGACGATAACAATGCCACAGCCGCACGTTTGGGACTCGGTTTAGAATATACACCAGCTAATTTATCTAATATAAACTTCCGTGCAGGTTATGAAGCTGATGCTTTCACACTTAATTCTCCTAGTAAGTCTGATACTGATGTTATTTTAAGTTCACTATACCTAGCTGCGTCTTACAAATTCTAATTTTATAAATTTATAGCGTTGGACTACATCTAGTTAGTCCGATTCAAATCTGACGATAGCCTACAGCGAATAGTAGGCCATCACTCTCATTAGTCGTTCTTAAATCCCCTCTTATTCTTTCGATAACCCATTCATAGACGCCATATATCTCATATCCTTTCCATAGCGATAAACCAACTCGGCTGATATTTAAATCGATCTCAAGAAAGTATGTAAATAAAGTAAACAATGTAAAGTAGTGCAATGTAAACAATGTAAACAATGTAAATGATAACGATTCCTATTTATATTGAATGTTAGAATGCGGATCTTATATACAACACATAACGAGACAGATAATAATATGAAATTAAAATTATTACCTTCGGCAATAGCCATTGCACTAACATCATTTTCAGCAATTTCAGATGATGGAAGTATGGTTGTCACAGCAACAGCTTTAGAGCAGCTGGTTCAAACTGAGATTAACGCTGAAACATTAGAGCAAAAACAAGCTTCCGACATCAAAGATATTTTAAACACAATGCCAAGTGTTACAGTTGATGGTAATGCCAGATACTCACGTAAGGTATTTATTCGAGGAATGGAAGACAAGTTCGCTGTTGTTACTATTGATGGCGCTCGTCAGGAAGGTCAACTTTTCCATCACTCCGGCGACCAAACTATCGATCCAGCCCTTTTGAAAGTGGCTGAAATTGAGCTCGGTGCTAATTCTGTACTTAATGGTTCAGGAGTCATCAACGGTTCGTTCAGCTACGAAACAAAAGACCCAAACGACTTACTTCAAGGTGATGATAAGTTTGGCACTCGTATCAAGACGAGTTATCAAAGTGCATACGAACGAACGGGCGTTGACGTTGCCGTATACACAAAGCTGAACGACAAGCTTCAGTTTATGGGTATCGCGAACTACTCAGAAGATGGCGACCTGTATATCCCAAACAAAGAGGATATTAGTTCCAAACAAGGCGAGCTAAAATCAGGCTTAGCAAAAGTCGTTTTTATTCCAAATAACAGTAACGAATTCAAGCTAATGATAAACCACTATAGTGATGGTGGTAAACTGTAATGGTCAACTCAAATCGGACACTTGCTTAAGCTACTTTTCTTAATATCTGCTGCTCAAATTCCATCGGTGATAAATACCCCAATGTTGTATGTGGCCGCTTGCTGTTGTAATAAGCAAGGTAATCCAAAATACAGCGTTCAGCGTCTTTCTTTGTTTTCAAGCGATAGTAATGCATATGCTCGTGTTTGAAGCTTCTAAAAAATCGCTCTGTTGGTGCATTATCCCAACACTCACCTTTGCCGCTCATGCTGGGTATCATCTCCATTTTCGAAAGCATTTCCTGGTACTTGCCGCTTGCGTATTGGCTGCCTCTATCTGAATGATGCATAACTCCAGCATTGGGTTTTCGTCGCCAGTAAGCCATCTGTAGCGCCTGCAAACACATTTCTGTTTTCATGTTGTCGGCAATACTCCATCCAATGATTTGCCTTGAATATAAATCCATTACAACGGCTAAATACATCCAACCTTCAAGCGTCCAAACGTAGGTGATATCAGTTGTCCAATATTTATTGGGCTGCTGAACATCGAATTTACGCTCTAACAAGTTATCTGCAATATTAAAATTATGCTTACTATCAGTAGTTACCTTGAATCGTCTTGGGTAGCGGGCTTGCAAGCCTAAGCGTGACATTAAACGCCATATTTTGTAATGACCAACATCAAAGCCTTCTTTGCGTAACTCATTGGTTAATCTGCGATAACCTAGCGTTTTTTTGTGTAAGTCGAATATCTCGGTAGCCTTAATCTCAAGCGCCACATCCTTATTAGGCGATGCTTTATTTGATAACCAGTGATAAAAAGCACTTGGGCTTACATCCATAACTTTACATGTAACTCGAATTGGAAATGTCTTCTTATACTCTGCGATGAACTGAAATCTTACTCGCTTTCCTTGGCAAAGAAGACTGCGGCCTTTTTTAAAATTTCTTTCTCCATCAGCAGTTTTGCATTTTCTTTACGTAGTATTTCAAGTTCATTACGTTCGGATAGGTTTAGGCCTTCTTGTTTGGTTCCAGGTCTAGCTTGCGTGCCGCTTTCTGCTTGAACCCAGCGTGTAATTGCACTTAACGATACACCTAAGCTAGCAGCGGCTGCTTGTCTGGTATATCCTTGCTCAGTAACGAGTTTTACTGCGCCTTGTTTGAATTCAGTTGTAAATTTCGGACGTTTAAACTTAGTATTCATGATCACCTCTAATTAACATTATACTTAAATGCTTTAGAAGTGTCCGGTAGAATTAAACCACATCAAACGTCAACTTTCAGGTGAAAAGAGCGGCTCCTTATATGCAGACCAAGAGCATAATTACAATTCTATCAACCGAGATACGGTAACGCTTCAACACCACTACAACCCAGGCAATGATCTCGTTAATCTAAAGAGCAATCTATACTACAACCGCCAGTACATGAAACGCGACCCGCTGACAGATGACATTTGGCAAAAAGATGCTAACGGAAAATGGATCACAGATGGTCAAGTATCAATCCCAAATCGCGAATATAATGTAACAACAATCGGTGGTGATATTCGTAACGTATCTTGGATTGCTGATCATGAGCTAACATATGGCGTTGACGGTTACACAGCAAAACAATGGATTGATGCCGAGAGTGGCGAAGTACTCTCGGGCTCACAAAAAGGTGAAACTAAAAAATATGGTTTCGATGGCGGTAAGATTACAGCTTATGGCCTTTACATCCAGGACTCATTCGAAATTAACGATTTCCGTTTAACTTCAGGACTACGTTACGATATCCATAAACTTGGTGGTCTATATTCTGGTACGGTTGACCAACTTTCTCCAAAATTCAAAGGGGAATACCAAGCAACAGATGATCTACGACTACGTGTAGGCTATGGTCGTTTATTCAAAGGTGCTTCATTACCAGAAGCCTTAATGATAGGAGATCCAAGTAAGGTAACCCAAGGTGATACAAAGGCCATGACGGGTAACAACTATGAAACAGGCTTCGATTACAATTTATCTAACTTACTTGGGGCTGACGACTCAATAATTGGGTTCACTGCGTATAAGTATAACCTTGATAACCAAATGCACCCAACTAAGAACACTAGTTTAACTAACAAGTACGATGCTGAAGTATGGGGTATCGAAACTGTATTCACTTACAAATTAGAAGACCTTAGCATTTATGCTAACCACTCATATTCAGATGGCGATCAGAAGAACCTTAAAGACAACACGACTAGCCATATGAATAAAACAGGTATTCATAATATCAAAGCTGGTTTCAATTATGGCCTGAGCGAAGAGATCGTGTTTGGTTGGGATTCACGCTTCGTTCTAGGTAACGAATATACCGATGAAGAAAATGAAAAGGTTAGTCGATCTGGATTTGGTGTTCACAACATGTGGGCCGCCTACAACCCTACGTTTGCGAAAGACCTAACTATAAATCTTGGCGTAGACAACTTATTCAACAAGCAATATGCAGAACATACAGGCTTCGGTATTTCTTGGGGCTCAGATAAATACACCAGCTACGAAGTCGGTCGTAACTTCAAAGCAAGCCTTGCCTACGCGTTCTAATAGCGAAAGGTCTTAAATACAAGAGTGATGAAAAACTAAGTTTACAGACATATGTATACTTATAGATAAGTTCATACTTGAATTTGAGTTAATACCCCCTTCTACTTATGCAGAAGGGGGGACTTCATTCATTTCAATACGGTCTAATTTTTTATTTCAAAGACAGCGTATCTACATCTTCTGCAGGTGCTACTACCAACAACTTTCACTTATTTTCTTTGACATATTATAACCACTAATAGCAAAACCAACTTCCTGATATAACTTTAAAGCCCTTTGATTGTGGTAAGCAACTCTTAGTTTTATTTGTTCAATGCCAATTGATTGCAGTTGTAATTCAAGCGCCTTAATTGCCAACTTTCCATAGCCGTTATTACGGCTATTAGGGAATATGAAAAAGTCATAAATAAATGTGGATTTATCACTTACCTTAATCGAGTGCCATAAATAGCCAACAAGGTTCGATTCTGATTCAATACACAGCAGTTCGTGTTCATTGGTTTCCAATCCCTTAGGAAAACAACGTATTAGGTCTTGCTGAGCTAATTCGACAGCCCGGTCCATTGAGTGACCATAATTTTTAGAAATCTCATGGCTGTAATCGTCAATGAAATAATCACAATACGCGGGATATTCATCTGATGTCATTGGTCTAAGTTGGATCATGCTTAATCCTATTAAAAGTGATTTTAGCCTGTATTACACCGACACAACTAGCGGTGTTCGGTTACAGTCCTCGATATGTATTTACTCAAACTTTTCACGTTCCGGTAGTTGTGAGCTTGTGCAATTCCAATTTGCTTTTTCTGATACCCAGATATGCTCTTTTGCTTGCGAACCAATATCGCTATCTAAAGAACCTAATCTTAAAATGACGTGGGCTGCACCATCCCTTTTTGCATAAATTTGAGAACCACAATTCGAGCAAAAATAACGATATTTTCCTGCTGATGACTCATAAGAACCAAGACTATCTTTAGCTAATAGATTGAAGTCACAATCTTGCACAGCAGCCACACTCGAAAATGCACTGCCGTGCGCTTTTCTGCAAGTCTTGCAGTGGCAATGTACTATATCACCGACTTTTCCTGATATTTCGTATTTAACTAAGCCACAGAGGCAACTTCCATTTATCATCATCTTCCTTGGTATTGGCAAATATGTCCATTAGGTGACCGTAGAACTTTTTACGTTACCAATGTATAACACCGAACTCCAATTGCGAGGCAATATCAGCCATACTATTCATCGCTGTTTCATAAAAGCCACTGCTAGTCCTGAAGATACAAATGTAATACCAGCACCTATGTTTAAACCGTTAACTAGTTTTGGCTTACGCTTTAACCAAGTTGACAATTTTGAAGCGAAAATACCCATCACACTGAAACCAACAGCGGTAAGTAAGGCAAACCAAACGCCATAAACCAACATTTGGCTTGAAACAGGTCCTAAATTAGGGTTAACAAATTGAGGTATAAAAGCGAGTACAAACATACCCGGCTTCGGATTTAATGCAGCGGATAAAAAGCCTGTTGAGAATATTGTTTTTAATGGCTGCTTTTTTGCGGGCTCTAACGAAAATAGATTTCGAGACCCAAGCACTTTAATCCCAAGCCAAATTAGATACGCAGCACCTATAAATTTCACAACATAAAATGCGATAGTTGATGTTTGAAGTAACAGCGTTAATCCAAACGTTGCAGCCAGTACATGAAATAGAATACCTACGCCTGATGAGGAGCCCGAAACAATAGCGGCTAATCTACCTTGACTGAGACCGCGCCCTATCGCAAGCAAGTTATCTGGTCCTGGTGAGATAACCAATAGTAAACATGCGAGCGTATACGCAAGCCAAACTTCTGATGGAAACATAAAACTTCCTTGTAAATGGTACATCACAACGCTAACAGAGCAATTGAAACAAACCTAAAAAGTAGAAATTTAAACAATAACTTAACCTTCTAATACCAGGGTTCCCTACTTAGCCACTCCCCGACTGCGTCACCCATAGTTAATCCTTGCGCACCTTTCATCCACAGCATGAAATTACGATCAAACTTAAAATTTTCGCCACACTTTAACTTAAAGAACCGACGAACATTTTGAGTGTTCTTATAAGACGATGTAATCAAAGTACTGCTAGAAATAGTATCTTTATGCCAATCAAATTCATCCATGTTAAATCCTTATGCTCGAAAGTCTTCAATTTCGATTAAAAGATCAGTAACACCAACATCAATATCTAACTGATTTAAAATGGTACTTAGCTGGCCTCGATGATAGGTTTGGTGATTGAATAAGTGACTAACTAAGGCACCAAGGTTTCTTTCACTAACCACACCGGCTGTATTCGAGTACACCAAGGTATCCTCAAAGTCGTCACTTTTAACTTCGTGTGATAACCACTCGATAATCGATAAATCGACCAGTTCGCGTGCTTGCTTTAAAGAGGCCAGATCTGAATACAACATATCGCTCAACCTATTTGGCCGAGGAAATTCTGATAGCTTATGCAGCGATAAGTAGGGCGTTGAAAATGATGAAAACCGTGTAAGCCAAATCAAGTCCCCCACCAATATATGATTGAGAGTACCTAAGATTGATTTAAAAAACGCAGCCCTATCTTCAATAAGAATTTCAGGTTGCAAAAACTCAATAGATTCATAAACCTGACGATTCATTCGTCGATTGTAGTTTGCTAATAGTAGATAGTGTTCCGTTGATAACATGGATATTCCTTTATCCGAACAGAGATGACTTGTACAATAACCTGTCCTTAATGAGTACACAATAACACTATGCGCATAACATCATGTTTATTCAACTAATTCTATTCTTATAGGCTATATCCGTTGTTCAACATTAAGTTCCATAGGCACATAACGAATGCCATTTATACTCAACTCCTCCGACATAGCTTTAAACCCTACTTTCCCATAAAAGCCAAGTGCATAAATTGATGCTTTGACTCGAATCAACCTTGCACTACTAACTTGTTTCATTTCTTCGACTAGTCGTTTAGCGACACCAAAACCATGATATTCAGTTTTAACATAAAGATGACCGATGTAGTTCTCTTCCCGCCAAGCTATATAACCGATGATTTCGTTACCAATAGTAGCTTTAACCGCCGAGTAAATTTCGGGATTTTTCACCTGTTCGATATCAGCCTTAAACGCAATTCTAATGGCTTTTTGACCTTCTGCATTTAGTAGAGGTACAACATGTTCTTCATTAACTGATTCACCTAATTCAAAGATCAAATCTAGCTCCCTGTGAGTCACTTTTTCAAAAGTAAATTCCATTTTCTCTCCTAGTACATAACGTCCAAATACCCACAAGCAATATCATATTTCACCTACCAAGACCAACCACTTTAGAGGTGGGCCATGTTAATCCAATTCTAGTTAGAGTCCGCGAACACCTAGCCGAAAGGCGAATATAATAAGGATCATTATAAATAACAAAATAAAAAGATTTATGACAAAAACAATTCCGTTATTAAGTTTAATATTAGGAATATCGGCTGCGATATAGTTCAGCATGTTCGATGCAATACTCACCTGCAAGTTCAGCTTTAACCTCTCCAGAAACGACCATTTCCGGTAGCTTTCCATAAGCAAAAACACTCAGTTCCTCACCAGATTCTAAGCAAGTAACCCATATCGTGATTTTACGATAACCATCAGGTTCGTTGATTCGCTCCAGTACATCTATTAACTCTAGCTCATCGTTTGTCACTTCAAAAACTTGCCCTCTAACAGGCTGGCCTTTACCCGGATTTAAAATCAACCAAGGCGAAAAACGCTCACCGACCAAATAAAGTGGATAACTTTCCTTAGTATCAAAATTTTGACGATAACGAATTCCTTTATTTGTTTTAAAATTAGGGAAACTTTCTTTCAAAGTTCCAAATACGAAGACTTTGTGCACGAAATACTCCCTATTCCTAACGCTTAGCTAGAAGCCAAATACAGTGGACTAAAATGGGTCGAACAGCCTGCTGTATTGAGTCCTTTTGAAGGACTTATTATGTGAATTGATAACGACTACTTCAAATTTAAAGCTTCTGAAAAAGAAACAGGTGTAGCTTTAATCTTTCTCATTAAGCGTACATTTCTACTATCATATGAAGCTATACATCTCTCTGAGGTATCAAGGCTACGTTTTTTTATTTCATCAGCTATCGCCCATTGCCAACCAGCATGATATTTAAATGTCTTATTAGCTAATTCTGTACATAGTTCAATATCACTAAATCCCCCTACGCGTTCATCAGGCTCACCTAAAAATACGGTGCATGCACTTAAACCCATAACACTAGAACACAATAACAATTTACAACCTTTCATTTTACTTTCCATTTTTGATATTAAATTTGTACCGATGATGATGAGCATAACGCCAAGTACCCTATCTAATCCATTGTAACATAAACATTTAAGCTAAATCTAACCAAAAACGCCGAGCGTTGAAGCCCCCTCTGAACGCCTTGTTTACATTTGGTATCGGACTACATCAAAACTAATAAATACGCATCCGACAAACTCATTTTGTGTTTTAGGATATACAAACTTTCAAACGGATATGCGCATTTTAGTGAAGTCGTTCTGACTTGATCTTGCGACCACAAAGGGGTTTCATTTTTGTTACATCTCTCTACTGTTTTAGTAGGAAATCAGACGCAATTTCCCAATATTCCTCTAACGAAGCTTTGACCAATTCCATTTGTTCTCCATATATAAACACTGCTAAAATGATTCAATATTTTCCTTTTTAATCAATTTTCGATATTGGCTCGGTGTTTCTTTCGTATATTTTTTAAACACTTGGTTAAAACTAGACTTAGAGTTAAAACCACAGTCATAAGCTATATTAATTAATTTTTCACATATTGGTCGTTCTTTCATTTCTTTAATAACAGCTTCAACTCTTAATTGATTTATTAATTGATAAAAGCTACCAGATGAATGAAAAGTTAATAACTCAGATAGCTGATGCCTACTTATTTTCATTTTTTCTGCAAGCTGCTGTTGATTAAAATCAGGTCGTAAGTAATGTTTATTTGTATTTAACTCTTGATCAAGCCTTTTTAATAAGTTTTGCTGTGCCATTGTATTTGGCTCTTTACTCTTTGAAGTAGGATTGCTTTTTATATTTATCGATATATTTAAACGTCCAATAGGTGTTCCTATACGTATTAATAAATAGGTTATATAAAATATTCCGGCCACAGTTGATAAATCACTTAAAGCAAGTAAGTCATGTGATTTTTCTAGTTTCATTAAAACTGCTGTAATAGATACAATAAAAACACTAAATATCATCAAATAAGAAATTATCAACACCGTAAATAACCAGCAGAGTTGATTTAAACTATTTTTATCTCGCTGTTGTAACCAGAATTTAAAAACATACCAGCTGCTAAACACCAAATAGACACAAAAATGAACTGCTGTTGCTAGTGGAATAAAAGAAAATCTATCATCGAAAGGTAGCATTGATACCTGTTGTAAATTACCTGCTTGCATTGAGAAAAAAGACGATAGTTCGTAAGGCGATATTGCAGTATGCCCCCAAAAATACACTAAAAATGGTAATAGGTGTATCGCGTCCATTTTATTAAAGTGACGGTCTGAATTTATCATTTTTATGATAAAAGCCATCAAAACAGGGCCAAGTAATAAGTAACTATTTAGGCTTTTCCAAATTGTTACTAATAACATTGAGGAGTCAAATAAACCACTATCAATATAAAAACTAACACACATATTAATTGAAAGTAGTGATAAAAAAAATGCAAGAATTCTACTCGGCCCAGAAAAGGCAAAAAGGTATATAGATTGTATTATTCCTTGAATGCAACCTAATGCAACTAAATTACTAAAACTGAACAAAACAACTCCTTAATTTATCTTTCACATGTCCAACCCGGTCTATTTACACCTATACAACAAAAAAATAAAACATATAAAATCAACCACTTGACCGTAAAAGTAAAATATTTAATCTATATTGGCCTATTTCGACGCAAAGCCTTTTAATTAAATATAACATGCAGTTCAACACCAATAAAACAGAGATAGAATATGAAAACAAAAATCGAATTAACGTTAAGTTACATTGTTTTTTCAATAGCCTTAATCTACGGTACTTTAGTATTTATTAAGTTTAATTTTCAATTTACACCTACCCAAATGAGTTATCCAGGTATGGTCATAGCATTCTTAATGTCTTGCATGCTAAATATAATCAAGTTGAAAGAAAACTCAATGAGCTCACGAATACACTTTGCTTCTGTATTTGCCAACATCCTAACTTTTAGCTACGCCACTGCTTTCGCAATACAAGACCCTTGGATAGGGAAAGTAATAACGACTATTTTGATGGGTTTCATTTTAATATTTTCTGTCATCAAACTGCTTCAGCTAAAAATGTAACTAGCAGGTCTACCGCTTGATGTTAGAGAGTTCAAACTAACGCTTACTTAAGTGGAAAAATATAGTTGGCTAAAATATTGAATAAAGTGAAAGCAGCCGACTGTATTTTCCATTTGAAGTTCTTATTGAGCGAAGAAACTACGCGGCAGAATAAACAAACCTGTGTTCATACTTGCCAATACTATCACTATTATGGTGGTATCTTATTGGAGTATGACGTATTAACCCTATTTAAAATATTAATCCAAAACACCTGAATTTTTGAGATGCTCCTCAAGTCTAATTAGTTTACTAAATGCAACGAACCCGAACATGCCAAATGTCATACCAATTACACCGAATTCGTATCCACTAATGCCAAATGCTTCCATATTCATTATCCCTCTAAATTTTACAATATAGCTAAACCTAAAAGCCTGCTAACGCCTCAATAAGAGTCCTGATTTATTGAGGCGTTATGTTACGACTAACTACCTAAAAATATGATTTCATTATTAATTTTTTAAATATTTTGAGCCTTAAGTCTGCCAGAAAGCCAAATATAGAAAAACGAAATACATAAAATTGATTCTATGACGATAGCGCCAATAATATCGTGACCAACAAACCCTCGATTTAACTCATACATTCCACTAAAAGCTAAACCAAGCATTGTCACACCGATACTTAAACAAATAGCCTGCCTAGCTTGGGAGTTAGGGATGTTCCGCCCAAAGAACATTAACACGCTAATACCTAGCATTAATATAGCTGCACGGCGGGAAATAAAGTAAGCAGCCTCTGTTCCTTCGACACCGAGATCATTCAAAAATGAATGCGCGGAAAAGAAAAGCAAGTAAAATAAGTAAAAGCAAAGTAATGAAGTAAACGTGCTCAATATTTTAAATTTATTCATAAAATCTCCATTTTTAAGAAAATCAATTATAAGTACACGGCTCTAAAATTTGAATTTAATAGATATCCATAATAAACACACAAAAAAATAAAATAACATCGTATAACCAGCATGTTTCCACTAGATTTTTTGTACAAACTTGCGAATAAAATGTACAAAAATGGTAGTGTAAACATGTCCGGTTGATGCCTTGCTATAGTTTGATTGAGTTTAATTCAATACAAAAACCCTTCAATTTTATTAGATAATAATTTAGCAGAAGAAATCATTGGAAGGTGTCCAGTTTCTAATGTAGCACTATTCTTAAGATTCATATTCCTAGTTATATTTTTTTGCGAAGCAAGAGATATAATATTATCAAATTTAGTATATATGTAAAATTTATTAATCTTAGCGAAATATGAAATGTCATAACTCACAATTCCTTCACCAATCATTGCGGGTTCATCAACCGAACTTTTAATTATTTTATTTCTAACTGCGTTCGATTCACTGTTAGTAAAGGAGTTAACGAACAATGATTTATTATTGATAACCATCCAGCCTGAATCATCATAGTTAATTCCTTTAAGGTAATTAAATTCATCAGCTTTATTTAACAGTGAAAAAGGTTTTTCGCCGTTACTTGGCGATACTGCCGCTATATAAATAATACTTTTTATATTTTTCTTCGGGCAAATAGATAACGCATTATTTGATATTGCACCACCTTGACTATGAGCAACAAGAACTATCGGAGTCGATATAAATTTTATTGTTTCACACAGATATTTTGATGAAACATTTAACGTTATTTCATTAGGATTAACGGAAGAGTTTCTCCCTGGTAAATTAACAAGTAGAGTTTTAAACCCTTTTATTTCTAATGTTTTAGCCACATCAAACCAAGAATCTCTTGTTAAATGGGCACCATGTACAAAAACGAGTGTTTCTTTATTTTCTTCTAAATTAGATGTAGTTTGACTTAAGTAGAAGCCGATTGAAGAAAGAAGAAGAAAAAGAAATAATACTATTACAATAAACCTTAATTTCATTTTTAACTCCATGTTAGTATTTGATTGTTTTTAAAGCGTAATGCTAAATAACAGGCTAAGTAATGGTCGGCTAATATTGTGTAGAAAAACGTAACCAACTATTATTTATTTTATCGTTATATTTTTACACATAAAAAGTACGCCCATGCGATCAGTATAATTTGCAATGGTGCTCGTATTAATAAATAAACCGAACCCCATTGATGTCCACCTAGTCCAACACTATTTAACGCTGCGTATATATTCGCAGGGAAGAAAATCACAAAAATAAAAATCCCCAACTTTGCAGCCATAATTTGAAACTTAGACTTAAAAAGTGCAATACCAACTAATAATTCAAGAGCACCGGTGAAATATATTAATGTAACTTTGAAGGGTACACAAGGAGGTAACATTTCAACCATTCCCTCTGTTTTTACGATGTGACCGATAAAGAAAAATATAAACGTTAGACCTAAACCCCAACAAGCATATTTGTTCATATCAACAGGCACCTTTCCTAATTTTGCATAAACAAAGGCTATTATCAGTGGAAAAGATAGAATAAAAAGAATTATTATTGGAGTTACCATAGTTCCATCCTAAGAACGTAGCCCATTTAAGGGGGTTGATAAAAATGCCCCCCCTCAAGAACTAGCCTTCTCTCTCGATCATGAATAGATCGTGTCACACTACATTAGACTGAATTATCATTAAATTCTTCAGTATTAAAGTATCGAATTGAGGGCGGTGAATTAAAGGTGTCAGCTAATTTATTCATTACCCCAGTTTCAGTCCGCCAATTTAAATAAGCATGATAATTATCAATCGACTGCCATTTTTCATAGAAAACCACCTTATTAGTATCTTTTTCACTATGAATAGAGATACTAATAAACCCTTTATACTTGTTAGTCTCTGGTAAATACTCAGATAGTAATTTAAGTAAGTTTGATTTACTTTCCGGTTTAACATCTGCTTCTAAGATAACTGTAACGCTCATTTTATTCCCCTTTGGAATTAAAAACATAATGTTACGGCTTTACAAAAATACCACTACTCTCAAAAAGTCAAAAGTGTTCATTTCATGTCAAAGATTGTTATTTTTTATTTCTTTTGGGGTCTTTCCATAGATCGCTTTATAAGCTCTAATAAAATGTGAAACATTGCTATAACCAACTTCGAGTGCACAGCTTGTAACATTTGAGCCATTAGCTAATAGGCTATTGGCCTTTGTCATCTTTTTCGTTATCAACCACTGCTTAGGGGATTCCCCATATTTTCTTTTAAAATCTCGGTTAAATGTAGATAAGCTTCTACCGCTAAGGTTAGCAAAGTCAGAAACAGTAAGATTCTTGTTATAATTTTCAAGCATGAGTGAAGCTATATTACGCTTTTTTTTCTGTTGTTCAGAGACATAAAGTGTTTTAACAATATCATTGCGGTTATCTATATTGATTAAATGCAGAAACTCTAAGAGTTTGAGATTTAAAATTTCAACACTGTTTTCTACTCCAGAATAAACATCTCTAAGAGCATTAAAATAATAGTTGATGCTTGTACTGGCATGTAGCTTACAAATAGTAGGCGTTGTCGAGCTCACTTTTTTATTATTTCCCCCTTCTGAACTCAAAAAACGATCCACAATTTCATGGCCAATAAAAATTAAATAGAGTTCAGCGCTATTATTTTCTGTAACGAAGTCAGAAATAAGATAAGTATCTCTAGGCATAAATAACATCTCACCAGATTGAGTTGTTATTAAGTTACCTTGATTAGTTTGTACTTGTACTTCTCCACCTAAAACATACATAAAACATACATAAAACAGTGTGATGTTGCTATTTTCTCTTGGCTTAATAAACTATGAGTTAATTTTTTAAATAAGATACATGACTGATTGTCATACAATATTTTTTTTACTCCAGGGTAAGCGTATAGAGCTTTAGGTAATGTCAGGTATTTCATTATCATCCATTATTGTAAAAACAGAAAAGAACTATTTAATACCAAAGGAACTTACGATGACACTTCCCCCTTCGATACTTTCATTAAGATACACGACTTTTAAAATGCCTAGTCATCAGCTAGATCTGTAAACTCTTTTCTCTTAGATTCAAACCAGTTTTTTAATGCTTCAGGCTGTTGCATGAGTTCACTCATTTTTCCCATAGCTTTAAGATGCGCTTCATCTTGTTTTTGATACATTTCCATTCCATGTGCTTTACTTAATTCTGCTATTTCATCAAAAGATTCAGCTTGGAATTTTTCATCACATGCACCACCTAATTGATTACAAGTCATAGTTTTCATAATTCTCTCCATTGATATGATTAAACACCTAACACTTAAAAACCTAGTTTTGGTACATTAATATCGCATGTAAGCTAGCGTTCAAATAGATCTCATTTACCCTTTCAAATGCAGTTTTAGTTAGCTCAGTTAGAACCTGCGTCCCTAACCCCTTTCTTTGCATATTGGGTTGCACTACCATTTTAGATATTTTGAACACATTCGGATCTTCTTCACTAAGTCGGACATATGCACACAGGCAACCTTTACGTGTCCGCGTTTAATGACTTGTTGGCTTCTATTAACTGGTGCTGACTAAAGACCTTAATACCATGACTTGTTAATAATGCAGCTGTAACACCAACTCCATTTACTTTGCGTCCTGAGAAATCTCCACTATATACTGATGAGCTTCCACACGAAGGGCTAAACTCCGCCAAAACTGCAACAGTGATTTCGTTCGCTTTACATAAAGTCAATGCGTTATTAGCCCCCCTTACGAAACCTTCAGTGACATTATTACCGGTATTTTCAATAACCGATATTCTCCCTTCAAGTACATCGTAGCCATCACCGCCATTTATTTCAGCAGGAGCTCTTGGAATACTCATCCCAGAACTCACCTCTGGACAGATAGAAATAATTCTCCCCTTATCTATCCACTCTTGGAGTATATCGCTTGATGTAAATAATGACTCACCATCATAGCGAACTTTATCTCCCAACAAGCAAGCGCTAATTAAAACTTTATTCATTCAATACTCTCAATACATTCAGGAAACTAACGCTCAGCCAAAAAGTGAGCTGAATACTGGCTACACAAACCATAGATATAATCATCTACATACTTGTTACGAATTAAAGAGTTTTGCTGTAAACGGCCCTCACGAACAAAGCCAAGTTTTTCGAGTAGTTTAAATGACCCCATATTATGAACTGAACATGTAGCTGTTAGCTTATTAAGTTCCAATCCATTAAGCGCATAGTCTTTAAGCAGGTTCAATGCCTCAGTTGCAAACCCTTTTCCTTGAGCACTCTGTTTAATCATATAGCCAACCACTGCAATTTTGGCTTCATGGTTAACAATTTTAAGACCTATACTGCCGAGTTTTTCACCGGTTACGGTTTCAGATATGCCTAATGACAGCCACCCGTTACTTTCAATAGTCCAAGGCTGTGATTTAACTGCGAACGCTGCTGCAGCGTCTTCATATGTGAAGGTTTCATAAACATGCTCCATCATTTTGGGACACATTGATATTTCAATAAAAAGGCTCTTATCCGTTTCGTCGAATGGTGATAATTTTATTCTTTGACCTGATAGTTGCACAACTCTCCCCTTGAGTCTTTATAACCCCGTAATAACACATGCGTACGCCTTAACTTCTAAACCAATTACTCGAAGCCGCGATGCCACATGTGATAAGTATTATGTTGATTACTCTGTTATATTGCCTATTGATGAACTACATGAAATCGCTCCAATACAAGAACCATGTCTTCATTAGGTTGAATATTTAACTCTGAACATTCAGTAACAAAAAAACGCCAATGAGCTTCACGCCACCATTTTAATGAACGGTCACCCTCTCCTTCTGCGTGAGCAAATTCAGCGGTTACTTCATTATATTTACAGGTTTCAACTGAATCAATTTTAATGATACAAATTGGCTTACCATTCCAATCAACGACAACTTGTAAATGTCCAATCGTTGGCATTGGTTCTTCACCAGACTCATACCAAATATTAAGACTACAAGTTGCTGTCTTTTGACCAATTCGGATTAGTTCCGCACATAAATTGGCATTATGCTCATCACCACAGAAATAGTCTGAACTGAATGATTGATACTTTTTACGCTCATTTTCACAAAGTGAGCTGAGATATTTATCCAAGTAGATTTTCGGCTGTTCTTCCATGAAATCCTCTTAACTATTTTCGTAATATAACGTCAAGCGTTGAACCCTGTTTACTGACAATACTCGTGACTAAATATTCAATAAGTAGAGTCCAAAGAATCACGACGAACAACTAAGATGGGACAGTCCACCCACCTCAAAGAACTCAGGCGGTTTCAATCTGTAGTATTTATCCTCTACATCCTTCGACTGCTCTGTATATGGCTGTGTCATCACGTCCTGCAATTCTCGAATTAGAGCGTAATTTCCCGCAGTTGCTTGCTGATAAGCCGGCATAACAAACCACTCTCGCAAAATGTATTTTGGATTGACGAGCTTCATCTGCCTAGAGATTTCCTCACTGGATAGCGGTGAAATAGCATTCGCGTCACAGGCGCTGTTGAGGAGCGTTTTCCATTTTTCGAGCCACTCAGTCCAGCGCTTGTCCATCTCGTTGGACTCTTTATCATTTGACCAATTATTGTAGAAGCTTTTCTTGAGTGGGCCAATGTCGTCGGGTATCGACGAGAGCTCGCGGAAGAAGATAGTGTAATCGACAGGAGTTTGCATCATGAGTGTTTCTAGCTCGCTGAACAGCACGTTGCAAAGTGCCTTGTCAGACGCTGCGTTCAAAGTGCTAAGACCCAGCTTGGCAGCCCACATCTCTTCCATTTTAGTGTGCATGACTTTCGAAAAGCCACTTTGAATCTCGTCGAGCTCTTGCAAATAGTCCTGATGCGACGTCAGCAACGGCCGTAACGCCGAACAAAACATGCCGAAGTTTCTTTGCGCTGCGCTTGGTTGGTTCATGAACGAAAAGTGACGACCACCACCCGTCCAAGGCTGATAATACGGGTTAAACACATCGCAAAAGCCGAAGGGACCATAATCAAGTGTAAAGCCACCGACTGCACAGTTATCGCTGTTGAAGTTACCCTGACAGAAACCGATGCGGATCCAGTTCGCCACCAGTGACGTGAGTCGGCTACAAAACTCGCTCGCCAGCAACACCACTTTCTCTGAGATGCTGAGCTGCCTATCGACAACATCAGCATACTCTCGATCAATCAAGTGCAGTACAATCTTCTCGAGTTCCTCCATCGCTTTCAGGTGTTCGTTTTTACGAGCACGGCGAGCGAAAAGTTCGAGTTGGCCGACACGGATAAACGACGGTGCGACACGTGTCGAGATGGCGACGGCTTCAGATATAAGCATGTCGGGATTTTCCGAACGAGAGTCCTGCGAGTACCACGGTCGCTTTACCTTCTCCGTTTTTGAAACATACAAACTTAAAGACCGTGATGTAGGCACGCCCAGTGCGTGCATGTGCTCCTGAGCTAAGAACTCGCGGATGCTAGACCGCAAGACAGCACGACCGTCCGCGCCGCGACAATATGGCGTGCGACCGCCACCTTTTAGCTGCATTTCCCAGCGACAACCGTTGATTACGGCCTCAAACACAGAAATTGCACGACCGTCTCCATATCCGTTGCCTGTTTGGAACGGACACTGCTGGATGTATTCTGTGCCGTAAATAGATAGTGCGTACCCACTCGTCCAACCTACCTTGCGCATCGGCTCTGGAACCTGAGAGATATCGCCGGAGAACATGCGGACGAAGTCCGAGGACTCTGCAATACTGTCGGCGAAGCCAAGCTCGGAAAAAAAGTTTTTGCTGTGCGCTACATACTCAGGGTCTTTGATTGGAGTCGGATTGACGGGGACATAATGCCCCGAGAAGACTTGCCGTGGCGCATGGTCGGCACCGTTTTCTGTCGCATCAGGATCACAGTTGAGCGTGTCCATGAGGGAATAATTTGCCAACTTCGCAAGAGCGTTGAGCGTCGATATAGTCGATATAGTCGATATAGTCGAGGATATTTTCTGATGCTGTCGGTTTGTCATAATTGTTTATACCAAGCTCGTAAGATGAATTTTAATACTTTGTATCTGACGCCGTATTTGTGCAGATAGTTTTAGTTGTTACATACACCCTTATTCGGGTAAATTGTAGTTGGCTAAAACGTGATGAGGAGGTGTCCACTAAAGCGGGGGAACTACATTGCCCGCAGAGCAGCCTCTTATGTACCAGAGACTGAAAGTAATCCATATGAAATACCTAGAAATAAAATTACCGGTGAAAAATATTTAGTATCTAGGGTAGCAAAGTTACTGTTGTATACCTTTTTAAAAAAACCGACATATTTAAAGTCACCTATCGCTCGAACAACCAAAATAAAAGAGACGCAATAACCTAAGTAATGAACATAACCTTTAAGCGGCCCCATAGGAGAGAACAGTTGAATAGACAATATAGCAAGACCAAATAACAAACTTGCCACGATAAATATCAACCAACGACTAGGTACAAAAATTTTTCCGTTTTCTAAATCAGGGCCTGCAGATTTTAGTCCATACTTTCCGCCAAAGGCCCAGTAAAAATGAAAAACAGCAGCTATTAACATAATAACAAAAACAACAATGGATAACGTAAACATGATACCTCTCTAAAGGTGCATAGACATAATGACTCCCCACTAGGTGCTAGCCTTTAACATCGTGGCTTAGTTTTAAAACCAGAGTCATAATATACTTATCATAAATATAAAATGAAGGCTAGCATGAGTAAACATAACATAGTTTTTATTGGCATGGACACACACATCATTTATTGAGGTCGCTTATATTGAAGATGTGTGAGTCGTAAGGTATGCGCTGCTTATGAAAACAAGTAATCCACGAATATCAGCATGATAACCGACGAATATACTTGCTTCATTTCTTACGTTACTCACTTTATTTAATGAAAGTGAATTTATGGCTATATTTTTTAGCAAGGGTCTCTGCGTTTTACTTGACGTGGGGAGTCATACCAACACCAAAATAACTGGCGAAATTGCGCGCCAGCGTGATTCAGCCCAGTGCGTAGCGGTGTTTACGCACGAAGTTCATTGTTTTGTTAGTACTTGAATTATAAGTCGAGAGCATACTCATTTATCTTCTCTTCGATTCCATTCGCTAATAAATGGGTTCTAGTGCCTATTGAACGAAAGTTTAATTTTTTTAAGACTAAGGAGCTTGCTTCATTCCATTCAGCAGTTCCAGCCCATAATCTACTGTTATAGCCACTTTGTTTAACTTGATCGATTAGGGTTACACATGCTTCTGTTGCGAAACCATTAGACCAGCTTTCAGGATTCACCCAATATGCCAATGCATAAGCAGACTCACGCGGGAAAAGTGATATCTGACCAATAACTATGCCTGTAGGTTTAAACTCCATGCTCCATACAAAGCCTGCATCCATATCCCAATCTTTGCTACGATCATCAATCCAACTTCGCACTTTGCTCTCAGTGTTAAGTCTAGAAAGTGGTAGTCGTGCAGGGAACTCGTTAGAGTTAAATGTATCTAACAACGCACTCCAATCCCTAACTTCAACTTTTCTAATGATTAATCTTTCGGTCTCAAAATTGATTGGTAATTTCATACGATCTCTAGAGTACTAACGCCCCACTAATAAGTGACCAAATGCTGGCGGGGGATTTGCTCCGCAAATGGCATTACATTGTTTGTAAATCTTAATTTAGCGTTTTGTTGAACGAAGCCGCTGCGCGGCAGAGTCTTTGCCCTGCCAGTCATACTAACCAATAGCATCACCATTATGGTGGTGCCTTATTGGAATTATTCGTATGAAGACCTGACAACCGCAACGATTTAATTATATTTATAAACAACACCTTACCAATTTAAGGCTACAAGGTAAACGCCTGCCTGATATTTTAACTCTTACGCAAATAAGTAAAGTCATTAACGGCACCAAGAAGCAACGCTACCAAGTGCTTTTTCTCACCCTTTACAGCATGGGACTACGATTAAGCGAAGGCTTAAACCTGACTGTTCATGATATTGATAGCCAGACTATGCAAGTCCATATCCGTGAAGCTAAAGGTGGCAAAGACAGGTTGGTGCCATTACCTAAACGAACTTTACTCGCACTACGCAGTCATTGGCAAACGCATCATCATGCGCGACTGATTTTCCCAGGACAGGGAAATGGTATGAACTCACCGATGGACAAAGGCGGTATCCAGAAAGCCATCAAACAAACTTTTCACATGGTAATACCAAACGGCTGAGAGTGCGAATTCAAGCTATATTACTGTATCTGTTCAATTGGAAAATGCCTAAACTCGTCGCAACGTTCACTGCGAAAGTCATCAGAATTTATCCTTGCTGCCAGCATGAAATGAAGTGCGTTGGTATAACACGAACGACCTAGCCGAAAGGCGAACATAATAGGAATAATGGCATTAACATGACAGGTTGGAGATATTAAATTTATGGTACAACTAGCTAGTTAATTGATAAATAACAGGTCTGTTGTTTATTTCGATTTAGCTCGTCTTGGGTTTAACCCCAAGACGAAGTATCCACTAAGATCAAACACGTTATTTACTATATAAAGAAGGGCTTGGGCTTGCTCAACACTCGAATAAGGTGTCGGCTGCGCGACACCTATTCTTATATGTTATATTTCACAGTACTCGGACTTAATTAAGCCAAAGCATTTAAGATCATGAAACTGATTTTTCCAGTAACCACTTTGACGCCTAATACCTTCCTCTTTGAATCCAACCTTTAGAAGAAGTGATTCTGATGCGGAGTTACCCGGAACAGTATCGCCTTGTATACGATTAAGTTTGCTGCAAGATAACTCACCTAAAAATGCAGCTTTTACTATTCGATGAACTGCTTCAGTGGTAAGCCCCATCCCCCAATATTTTGGTAGTAAATCGTATCCAAGAACAGCATTCTTCATTTTGTGGTCCCAAGTATTAAAGCCACAAGTACCAATAAGTTCATTTGTTTCTTTCAGGCGAATAGCCCAACGAATTCCAGAGTTTTCTTTAAAGCGAGAGTTAAAGAGTTCTATTAAGTTGCTAGCTTGTGAAATATTAGTAAAAGCTTCCAAATTATAATATTCGACAACGGAACTGTCAGAGAACAACTCAAATAAGCTATTTGAATCTTCTTTAGATAATTCATCTAACCTTAAGCAATTTGTCTCTAAAACTGGAAATGACAACCTGAATCCTCCGTGAAATAACGCCAAGCAAAACGGCGCAGCTTGCTGCGTCCTGGCTTCTGCGCCTTGTTGAACGAAGCCGATTCGCGGCAGAGTCTTTGCCCTACCAGTCATACTAACCAATAGCATCACCATTATGGTGGTGCCTTATTGGAGTTATTCGTATGAATCATTCACAACAGCAACGATTTAATTATCTTTATGAACAACACCTTACCAATTTAAGGCTACAAGGTAAACGGCCAGCGACCATTGATGCCTATTCTCGTGCAGTTCGACGCATTTCGGCTTACTTTGATAAGTCCCCAGACACATTAACTACTGCCGATTTAAAAGTTTATTTCAATAGCCTAATCCAGACCCACTCTTGGAGTACCGTCAAATTAGACCGTAACGGTTTACAGTTTTTCTATCGTTATACGCTTGATAAACAATGGGACTAAGAAGCAGCGCTACCAAGTATTCTTTCTCACGCTTTACAGCATGGGACTACGATTAAGCGAAGGCTTAAACCTGACTGTTCATGATATTGATAGCCAGACTATGCAAGTCCATATCCGTGAAGCTAAAGGTGGCAAAGACAGGTTGGAGCCATTACCTAAACGAACTTTACTCGCACTGCGCAGTCATTGGCAAACGCATCATCATGCGCGACTGATTTTCCCAGGATTGGGAAATGGTATGAACTCGCCAATGGACAAAGGCGGCATTCAAAAAGCCATCAAACAAGTTTTACGTGATTGTAATATCAATAAACTCGTTAGCCCGCATTCGCTACGTCATTGCTTTGCTACTCATTTATTGGAAAACGGCTTGGATTTGCGCTCTCTGCAAGTATTGCTCGGTCATGCCTCGTTAAATACGACCGCTAGATATACTCAATTAACCCAACTAAAACAAAAGGATGCTGCCGTTGCCATTAACCAACTCGCTGATAAGTTAGCGCTAGATTGGAGTTTAAAATGAGTACCTTCATTGATTTACTGCGCATTCATCATGGCGAGTTTGAGCGTCAATTTGGTAATCAACTTTCCCATGAAAGCCGTCGTGCAATCTACGCCATGCTCAGTTGTAAAACACGAAACCAATGGCATAAAGGTAAGAATAATTACCTGTATAACGCCTTTGCACTAGCTAAAGTCTGGCGAGCGAGAATGATTGATGCAATCAATCAGCACGCTGATTTATCGCTGGCGAACACTGACACATTACCCACTAAATGGGTCGTTGATTGCCGTAAGGTTGGTTACGGTCTTCCCGCTTTACAATATCTATCTCGCTATTTGTATCGCGGAGTGTTGCCTGATAAAGACATCATCGACACATCCAATAATACCGTTACCTTCAGATATAAAGACGGACAAACTCAAGCAACGAAAACCAGAGCCTTACCGACATTGCAATTCCTCTGGCTTATCTTGCAGCATGGGTTGCCGAAAGGGTTACAGCGAGTGCGGGATTATGGTTTTTTGCACGGTAATGCAAAGCGGTTACGCGTGCGTATTCAAGTCATATTACGCATCGGTTTAATTGGAGTATGCCTGAGCTCGTTGCAACGAGCACAGCAAAAGCAATCCGTATTTGTCCTTGCTGTCAGCATGAAATGAGGTGTGTTGGCATTACGCGAACGACCTAGCCGAAAGGCGAACATAATAGGCATAATGGCATTAACATTACAGTGGGAGATATTAAAATCATGGTACAACTAGCTAGTTAATTGATAAATAACAGGTCTGTTATTTATCTCAATTTCGCTCGTCTTGGGTTTAATCCCAAGATGAAGTGCCCACTAAGATAAAACACGTAATTTACTATATAAAGAAGGGCTCGGGCTTGCTCAACACTAGAATAAGGTGTCGGCTGCGCGACACCTATTCTTATATGTTATATTTTTGATGCCACTTTACTTGGCTTTAAACCTAAGTACAGTAACGGTCCAATTGATACAAACACCAAAGTTAGCAACGCAAACGGTAGAAAATACAAATTTGATTTACCTAACTTCTTACAATCATCGTACATCCAAACCATAGCTAAGAATGCCATAATATATAAATCAAAGAAAACCTGAGCCGTATCAGGACTGGAAATTAACTGGTAACCAAAACTTAACAATGACTGTTGAGCAATTGACATCGTAAATGCGGTATAACCAGTAAATAGGAGTAAAAGAATTATTGATGTAATTCGTAGCTTCAAACTAATTTCCTTATTGCTGACTGTGTGAAAATATAACGCCCTGCTAATAAGTGAACCGAATACTGGCGGGCGATTTGCGCAGCAAATGGCATGACAGACTTGGTGAGTCTGAATTCAGCAGCTTGTTAGTTGATAATATTTTCGACAAGGCTAACCTCTGCGTCGTAAAACCTTAACTCGATATAGCGATCATCAACAGTATTAATGGTTAGAGAGCAGAAGCGATCTTGAACCTCAAAAGCCAATAATAAGCTCGGAACCCCTAAATGAGCATCTAACTCACTAGACTTTGAGTCTCTATAAAGGCAACTTTCAGCTTTAGACCAACAGTCAATATTTAGATCATGAGGAGTATAAATAATCTCTCCCAAAACACAAACGGACTGAAACGTTACTGATAAATGCTTATTGATAGAGTCATAGCTAAAGCCTGTCACTATTTCATCAGAAAAATCCACGTCCTCGATTTTCATGCAAAACCCTTACGTCAGCTAACGCTCGGCTCACCGAGCAAATTTATGATGGCGTCTTTTTTGCGTGTTTTTGCACAAAAGATGACAGCGGAAATCTGTCAGGTGCAGCCGTTTGTTACGTGCTGATTTTACACAGCTGTTTGATTGTTTTTTCATGCTCATTACCTACCAAACCAACGTCTTGATGAAAACGAAACCCTGACCTTTTAACTTTTGCCGCATCAAGTGCTTTTGTTGCTTCGGAGCCATCATTACTTATTATTGCTTTAGAAGCATGCCACTTATAATAGTCCAGCGGAAACGTGAGTCTATCAACATTCTCATTTAAAACATCAAGCGCGTTGGCGAACTCGTTTTCTATTTTTTGTGTAGCCACCAAATATGAATAATCAAGATACGCACCTGTTTGGTGTTTTGGAAATTCTATTTCTCTCTGAAGTATCTTTTTATAAGTGACGATACACCCTTCAAGATCGCCTAGCGCCATGAAGGCATTCGCCTTTGCCAATAAAGCTCGAACGTCATCGAATTGATCTTTCCTCGACTCGAAGTATTCATCAACCAAACGGAGTGATACCTTTGGGTGCTTGTCAGTCAAGGTTAGCGCTTGGATTACCAAATACTGATCTCTTTGCGTTCTTGCTCGCTTTAACTTCGAGTAGAAATGATCTTCGATTGATTCGTTCCAATCTTCATTTCTGTACCAATCGTCAGATGACACGATGACTCCTTAGCACGTAACGCCTCATTCAGAGGCAAAAAATAGTTGGTTAAAATAAGCGACGCAGGAGCAAAAACCAACTGTTTTTTGTCCTGCTTTAATGACTTGTTGAACGAAGCCGCTGCGCGGCAGAGTCTTTGCCCTACCAGTCATACTAACCAATAGCATCACCATTATGGTGGTGCCTTATTGGAGTTATTCGTATGAATCATTCACAACAGCAACGATTTTATTATCTTTATGAACAACACCTTACCAATTTAAGGCTACAAGGTAAACGGCCAGCGACCATTGATGCCTATTCTCGTGCAGTTCGACGCATTTCGGCTTACTTTGATAAGTCTCCCGATGGATTAACTACTGCTGATTTAAAGGATTACTTTAACAGTCTTATCCAAACGCACTCATGGAGTACCGTTAAAATAGACCGTAACGGCTTACAATTTTTCTATCGTTACACCCTCGACAAACAATGGGAGTGGCTCAACATCGTTAAACCACCACAAGTTAAGCGCCTGCCTGATATTTTAACTCCTACGCAAATAAGTAAAGTCATTAACGGCACCAAGAAGCAACGCTACCAAGTGCTTTTTCTCACCCTTTACAGCATGGGACTACGATTAAGCGAAGGCTTAAACCTGACTGTTCATGATATTGATAGCCAGACTATGCAAGTCCATATCCGTGAAGCTAAAGGTGGCAAAGACAGGTTGGTGCCATTACCTAAACGAACTTTACTCGCACTACGCAGTCATTGGCAAACGCATCATCATGCGCGACTGATTTTCCCAGGACAGGGAAATGGTATGAACTCACCGATGGACAAAGGCGGTATCCAGAAAGCCATCAAACAAACTTTTCACATGGTAATACCAAACGGCTGAGAGTGCGAATTCAAGCTATATTACTGTATCTGTTCAATTGGAAAATGCCTAAACTCGTCGCAACGTTCACTGCGAAAGTCATCAGAATTTATCCTTGCTGCCAGCATGAAATGAAGTGCGTTGGTATAACACGAACGACCTAGCCGAAAGGCGAACATAATAGGAATAATGGCATTAACATGACAGGTTGGAGATATTAAATTTATGGTACAACTAGCTAGTTAATTGATAAATAACAGGTCTGTTATTTATCTCGATTTCGTTCGTCTTGGGTTTAACCCCAAGACGAAGTCCCCACCAAGATCAAACACGTAATTTACTATATAAAGAAGGGCTCGGGCTTGCTCAACACTCGAATAAGGTGTCGGCTGCGCGACACCTATTCTTATATGTTATGTTTTTGCAGTTTAAGCACCTTTAGTTCGCTTTATTCGTTTTATTGTAAATATGGACAACAATGAAACCAGCAAGCCAATTACAAAGTAAATTGCGGTAAGAGCTGGTGTGACTACCATGTATAGCTCGTGGTAGTTTTCATCAAAGCATGATCCAGTTTTTTGATCAATAGCACCGCCCATATCCAAGCAGGAGTCCACGATTAGAAAATTATGAGAGGCATAGATAACTAACAGGCCTAGGCTAATACTTAAAATAATATCTATGATTCTAGCGTTCATACTTCCCCTGAAACATAACGCCTGCCTCATGTGCCGCAGGTCAAATGCAGGCACTTGTTATGTGTAAAACTCTTGTGAATAGCCATGTTCGACATAACCCCAAACCCTGACTCCAAAATTAGTTAAAGTAAACTTTACCTTATTAGTCAGACAAATACCAATAATTTTCTCGGTTACATCGATTAGATCAGGTTTCACTAACTGGCCTACCGGTTTTTCTAATTTAGTGACAATTTCAAACCACATCATAGATTTAAAATCACCATAATATTGTTCAATTTCAGGTGTATGTGTATAACTAAATTCTTCGTCTGGAAAAAATGATCCATCAACATTTTTAGACCGAAACAAGATCATTTCATCAACGTTTTTCAAATCTTCAAACAATGATATCCATCTTGAATTGTTTGATAACGAAATCAAATTTTTCAAATTGCTGTCCACTCCAAAATTACGCATAACGCCTAGCTAATAGGTGTGCGACTTTCGCACATCCTAGTGAGTTTACGAACGAATTCAGCAACTTGTTAGGTGCCTTTCATATCACGGATATTAATATCAGAGCAGTCAAACGATATCATGTCATTCTCTATATCAGTAACTATATATTTTATTCGATCTAATTGACTTGAGCTTACATCACTAACATTCAGATGAGATATTTGAGTTAGACCACCACCTATGTCTTGCATTTTAAGATTTGAAATACCTATAAATTCAACACAAACATAATTATCAGAAAGGTATTCATCTTTGCATAAACAAAGAACTAGATTACTTTCAAAATATTTAGAGTCTAAATCCGTTGTTAAAGATAATGACTTGAGGGTTCTATGATCAATAAAATCTAAATTTAATTGCTTAATATCCATCACTAAATATTCCCATTACATGTTACAAAAAATTCGTATATCCATTATGAACATTTGAGTATCTAACGTTTTCCACTAGCCACGAGAGGTTCGAGCATCAGGCTTTGTAGAATTGTTAGGTATTTTTGTAGTACCAAACAATATTGAACAAGTCCCCCTCACCTTCATGCTCACCCACACGAACAAATATAGGCATTCCATTTCCTTGCAGCCTTTCATCTGAAACGATTGCAAAAAATGGTTCTTTCCAACGCTTCTCTTGATTCAGGCAAACTAGCATATTCCCAGAGAATTCTATCTGACTTGGTTTAACCAGATTAAATTTTAGATCTCCAGTGCCATCGAACCAAATACCATTTTGAAGTTGAGAGCTTAATATTTCCGCTGCAATATATTCAAAATGAGAATCGATCATTGATTCATACAGATCAACAGTTTCTTCATTGAGCAGTTTATTTATATTTCCAGCAAACTTATTTATTGCGGTTAACTTCATTCAATAGCACCTAACGCCCTAATAATGGGCAAAAAATTGTTTGCTAAAATGTTGAGGGACGAAAACAGCAAACTGTTTTTTGTCCTTATTTATTAGCTTGTTAGTTACCATTTGCACGATACTCTAAGATTCTTTGTTTTGCTAGCTCAAGTGAATTACCTTCCCATATATCAACTTTACTACCCTCGGCAGTATAATTATCAAGGAAATTCTGAGCATAATGCCAAGGGTGATATTCCCAGCCGTTACTTTCTGCATTGATAGTGTTACTAACCCAAAGATCCCAGATTGCTACTTCTATTGTATTTGATAAATGAAGCTGCTTTTTGACATAAGATTTCCAATCACCATTAGTTGATTCAAAAAAGCTGGGGTGTTTATCATTGAATTCTTTAAGTGCCACTTCCGTCTGTTTAGGTAACTTGTTCAGAGTGCTAATAACGTAGAGTTCAAAAAAGTAATCTAATGGCCGTTCTTCTTGGTAATAAGGTGCTAATGTCTTCATGACATCATTATATGACTCAGGATATTCAGGCATAACCGGAGGAATGTATTGCTCTTGATTCAATTGATTTCCCTTCTCTAAGGCTTCAACACTAAAGCCCATAAATGCAAAGACTAAAAATAAAACTCGCAGATTTAGCATATGCTTCCTTTGGTAACTAACGTTTTAGATAAGCAGCTAATTCAGGCTGCAAAAAAAGAACCTTCTGAGAGGTTCAATACTGAATTAGTCTGCTTCATCTATTTTGTTGGACATCCGTCCACCATGTGGAAATGTCTTTCGTACTACGAGACTAAAACAGTCATTTACATCCCTTAACCATAACACTTAAGGCATTGACTTACCTATACTAAAATCACATTTCATGAAATTCAGGCAGCACGATGCCAAACGTTCTGAAAACGCGATATATGTCTCCGTTTCATCAACTCAATTTTTCTGACTTAACCTCTATATTATTACAGCCACAAACAGGGCAAATCAATTCTACTCCAAGCATTTTTAGTACTGCTTGCCAATCTGGTTTACTGGGCGATTTATAAGCCGCTTGTCCTAAATTTTTTCTCGCTATATTGAGATTTGTTTGCGCACCTGGATGATATAACCCGTAATATCGTACCGTTGGTTTACCTGGTAACGGCATATGCGTTAATATTTTTTGTTCAAATTTATCTACTTTAAAATTAATTCTCTCTGCTCTCCCGCTTTGATGTGAATGGTATTTAAGTTTAACCATTTCATTTTTAACGGCTAGGATCTGGCTATTATGTAAAGGCCCGCCTCGCATATAACGGGCAAGATATTTAGCAACTCCTAATCCATGCTTATACGGCTTACAAGCAAAAACTTGCCATTTTACCCGACTAAGTTTATTTGCCATGTGAACCCAATATGATGCTTCTTTATCTCCTGAATAACGCAACTGTTCACTCTTTATCGCTTGCCTAATTGCAGCTAAAAACTTTCCTCGGAATAATCGTTTTACTACTTCAGCCGGAAATAATCCCTTCCGCTTCGGGTTACACCACTCTCCAGCTTTATTTAAACCTCCGTGTGATATTAAGCAATGGATGTGCGGATGTTCACTTAAATTTCGCCCCCAAGTATGCAACGCTAATATGCAACCAACTTTGGCTTTGAGGTGTTTATCATCATTGGTTAATTGTTTTAGCGTTTGACTGACGGCTTTAAATAACGCGTCTTGAAACCAGCTACGATTAAAGCGCCATAAAGGCAGTAACTCATGTGGGAATGTGAAGATCCAATGATGGTGTTGAGTATTAAGAAGACGAGCTGACCAGTCATTTAACCATTGCTCTTTAACGACATGTTGGCACTGTGGGCAGCCTCGATGACGACAGGAATTGTAGTGAACGCCGCAAAAATGGCCTTGAGAACAATGCTGACTGTGAGCCCCCATTTTTGCTGTCCGACAGTCACGAATGAAGCTGAATGCTTTGTGCTGGTACAGCGGAAAGCCAATATTTAATTGGCTTAAACTATACTCTTGAAAGATACGCTGAACGGTCCATTTTTGCATAGCCATAAAGATAGTTCACCACTGGTTATTTAACCAGCACTATCTAAAGTCATTGCTGAAATCTAGCGTTCCCCGGGCTGTGCCCGGCATGTTCAACAGTGTATTTTACAGAATTCCGTAAAACACTTTTTTAAATTAATCAAAGAACTAAAATAATAACAGTATAGTCTATTGATTACAATTACTTACAAAACAATTAATGCGATTTAACTTGTATGACATACACAGAATGGAATTATTTATACGGGTCCGTAAAAGTAAATTACGAGTACAAATAAAAATAAAATAATCAACACATTAAAAATATGACAAGCTTCAAAGAAAGCCAATTTCACTCCGTTAAAACCTCATATTGCTCCTCATATAAATAATCACACGCTATAACTGTATATAACAGGCTCTGTTCCCTTTTAGTGTTGGTTTATTCAAGAGCTTCATTAAGCCAGTTTTTGTTTTCGCAAGACGCTTTGTTTTCCATAAAGATAAACCAAGCAATATAATGTTCCATATAGCCAGTACCAACACCATAAAATCGTTTCATCCAAGTTTTCCAACGCATCATGAAATTATTAAGTGTCTGAATATGATATATTTTATCAATAACCTTTTGATTATCCAAACTGATAAGCCGTTTATGATCGATGTTGAAACCAAGCTCTTTAACGATGCTTTGATAAGATAAATTACCATCGGTACATAGCACAGAATCAGGTGATAAAAGTGGTGTTAGCGCTAAGCTAAGTTCTTCTTTAGTATCTCGCTTTAAGACCTGATGGCTTATTGTTCCATTGCGATCTAAAGCCAGTAAAATAGGCACTTTTGGGGGATTACCGCCGCCTCGTTTTCTTGATTCTCTCAGCATTTTTTTGGAACCTTTGAAACTCTCGGGTACAAAAGTTTCATCTGCTTCAATAATGCCAAGTAATTCAGTCGGTTTGTGCTCAGAAGGGCTTTTTAGAAAACGATGTCGCCATCTAAATGCTGTTTTTAAATTAATATCTAACTTGTTAGCTGCATATCTCAAACTATTAGATAAACACATACATTCTATATATTTCAGCCATTTGCCAGGTTTTTTCATTCTAAATAGACTTGTTCCCGTTAGGGTGCTGAATGTTTTATGGCAAGCATTACAGCGATAACGTTGTTTTCCTTGCATGGTACTTCCCCATCGAGATAGCACGTGACCATTGCAATGAGGGCAGTTTGATATTTCATTTTCATATTTGGCAAGGATTTGGCCGACTTCGTCTTTAGATAGGTGGAAGTCGATTTGATGATTTAAGCGCTTTAGTTCAACATAAGATAGGTCTTCAATACTTTCTTGAAAAGCTGCAAAAGTTACTTTACTCATAGCGGTAACCTCATGATATTGCGGTTACTATAAGTATAGCTAAAACTGCCAACACTAAAAGGGAACAGAGCCATATAACACCAGTTGAAAAGCGTATTTTATATGACAGCATCACCTTTCTTAAAATCTATACGAACAGAAATAAAAACGAACCATTACAGCTATAAAACAGAGAAGGTTTACATTTATTGGGTTAAACAATTTATTATTTTTAACAATAAACGACACCCTGAGACGATGGGAAATACCGAAATTGAAGGCTTCCTCAATTATTTGGCGGTTAAAAGAAAAGTAAGTGCGTCCACGCAAAACATCGCTCTTTGTGCAATTATTTTTATGTATCGTCATGTATTAAAACAAGACATTAAAGATTTAAAATACGACTTTACAAAAAAACCAAAACGATTACCCACTGTATTATTTCCCTCTGAAGTAGAAAAAATCCTCAAACATATGTCAGGCCAGTACTATTTAATTACAGCATTACTTTATGGAGGTGGGTTCAGACTAAATGAAGCTTTATCACTTAGAATCAAAGATATTGATTTAATAAATAAATCTATATTTATATTCAAAGGGAAAGGGAATAAAGATCGCTATACGCTATTACCAGAATCATTAATTCCAATGATAAAGCAACAGATGGAACACGCAAAAGCTATTCATGAAAAGGATATATCTCACGGTTTTGGAAGTACGTCTTTACCAACATCATTGCATCGAAAATATAAGTCATCATTACATACATATACTTGGCAATATCTATTCCCTTCAACCACAAGGTGTATCCACCCACACGATAATTATGTCTGCCGTCATCACATTCATGATACAGCCTATTCAAAAAAATTAAGAGCAGCAGTAGTCGCAAGTAAAATAACGAAACGCGTAACAGCACATACATTCCGTCACTCATTTGCAACGCAGTTACTCAGTTCTGGTAGTGATATAAGAACAGTGCAGGAGTTGCTAGGTCACTCTGACATCAAAACCACAGAACTGTATACCCATGTGATCGGAAATAAACGAGCTGGTACACCAAGTCCAATAGATACATTACGATTTTTATAAAAAAGGCCTGTTACTCTAGGAGTAACAGGCCTTATGAAGTTAATCTCGTTTAGTACATTACTGCACTCCCCTTAATTACTCTTCAGTCGCTTCTTCTGCGCTGTCTGCAGCATCAGTTGGAGTAGCTGGAACTTCTGTTGGTGCTTCTGCATTTTCTGCATCAACAACAACTGCGTTCTCGTCTTCTTCAACTTCATCGATACGTTGTAAACCAACAACTAGCTCGTCTTCACCAGTACGGATCAAACGAACACCTTGGGTGTTACGACCAACCGTAGAGACTTCAGAAGCACGTGTTCTTACTAGCGTACCGCCATTAGTAATAAGCATTAGCTCATCACCGTCAAGCACTTGCGTAGCACCAACAACTTTACCGTTACGTTCACTTACTTTAATTGAAACAACACCCTTAGTACCGCGACTCTTCGCAGGGTATTCTTCAAGTTCTGTACGTTTACCGTAACCGTTTTCTGTTGCCGTTAAGATAGCGCCATCGTTCTTCGGTACGATTAGCGATACTACTTTTTGGCCTTCATCAAGTTTGATACCACGAACACCCGTCGCTGTACGACCCATAGGACGTACACCTTTGAACTTAACTTCAGGTTTACCGTCTTCGTCTAGAACCGGATTACCGTCTTCATCAAGTACAGGTGTTTCTTCAAACTCGCAGAAACGTACTACTTTACCTTCATCCGAGAACAACATAATGTCGTTAGTACCATCAGTGATATCAACACCAATTAGTTCATTCCCTTCATTTAGGTTCACAGCGATGATACCGCCAGCACGAGGCTTGCTGTATGCACTTAGTGCTGTTTTCTTCACTGTACCGTTAGCCGTTGCCATGAAGACAAACTTATTATCTTCAAACTCAGACACAGGTAGGATAGCAGTAATACGCTCACCTTCTTCCAGTGGTAGTAAGTTAACAATTGGCTTACCACGGGCTTGACGACTCGCTAATGGTAATTGATATACCTTCATCCAGTACAAGCGACCACGGCTTGAGAAGCACAGAATATGATCATGTGTATTAGCAACCAACAGGCGTTCAATGAAATCTTCTTCTTTCATCTTCGTTGCTGACTTACCTTTACCACCACGACGCTGCGCTTCGTAGTCAGTAAGAGGCTGATACTTAACATAACCTTCATGAGACAGTGTTACTACAACATCTTCACGTTCAATTAAGTCTTCTAAATTAATATCTGCGCTGCTTGCCGAAATCTCGGTACGACGTTCATCACCAAATGCATCTTTTGAAGCTTGTAGCTCTTCAGTGATAACTTCTAGTAAACGCGAAGGCGTATTAAGAATATGTAATAGTTCAGCAATAACTTCGAGTAGTTCTTTGTATTCGTTAAGAATCTTCTCGTGTTCTAGACCTGTTAGTTTGTGTAGACGTAAGTCTAGGATCGCTTGTGCTTGTATCTCAGTTAAGAAATACGAACCTTCACGAATACCATACTCAGGCTCTAACCATTCAGGACGAGCAGCGTCATCACCAGCACGTTCTAACATTGAAGCAACATCACCTAACTGCCAGCCGCGGCTGATCAAGGCTTGTTTTGCTTCTGCAGATGTTGCAGATTGCTTAATTAGCGCAATAATGTCATCAATATTTGCTAATGCTATCGCTAACGACTCAAGGATATGAGCACGTTCACGGGCTTTACGCAGTTCAAATACTGTACGACGTGTAACAACTTCACGACGGTGACGCAAGAACGCATCTAGCATTTCTTTTAAGGTAAAAATCTTTGGTTGCTTGTCGATCAGTGCAACCATGTTGATACCGAATACAACTTGCATTTGCGTTTGAGCGTAAAGGTTGTTTAATACAACTTCACCTACAGCGTCACGCTTAACTTCAACGACCATACGCATACCATCTTTATCAGATTCGTCACGTAGGGCACTGATGCCTTCAATTTTCTTATCTTTTACAAACTCAGCAATACGTTCAATTAAACGCGCTTTGTTTACTTGATACGGTAGCTCGTGAACAACAATTGTTTCGCGTCCACGTTCATTAGTTTCAATATCGGCGCGAGCTCGGATATGAACCTTACCACGACCAGTACGATAAGCTTGCTCGATGCCAGCTTTACCATTAATGATACCGTGCGTTGGGAAATCAGGGCCTGGAATGTATTCCATTAATTCTTCAAGACTTAGGTCTGGATTTTTAATTAATGCTAAACAACCATTGATAACCTCATTTAAATTATGAGGTGGGATATTCGTTGCCATTCCCACAGCAATACCTGACGAACCATTAACCAATAGGTTAGGGATTCGTGTAGGCATAACTTCCGGAATAAATTCAGTACCATCATAGTTAGGTACGAAATCTACCGTTTCCTTGTCTAAATCAGCAAGTAATTCATGCGCGATTTTTGACATTCTGATTTCGGTATAACGCATTGCGGCAGCAGAATCGCCGTCAACAGAACCGAAGTTACCTTGACCATCAACAAGCATGTAGCGCAAAGAGAAAGGCTGCGCCATACGTACAATAGTGTCATAAACAGCTGTATCACCATGTGGGTGATATTTACCGATTACGTCACCAACAACACGTGCTGATTTTTTATATGGTTTGTTCCAATCATTCTTCAATTCGTTCATCGCGAATAAAACGCGGCGATGAACTGGCTTTAAACCATCGCGAACATCAGGAAGAGCACGACCAACAATAACGCTCATAGCGTAATCTAAATAGGAATTTTTTAATTCTTCTTCAATATTGATAGGTGTGATTTCTGTGGCTAAATTACTCATATAAGCCTTTACCCCTAAGTTTTAAAGTGCTTTCTATTATATTTTTTAGAGAAATCATTCTAGCATAATATTTACCAGCAAATACAATATATAAGAAAATTAACTTACTTGAATACAATTTTATTAACTATTTATTCACTCACCTATAAATAATACTTCTGAAATCGTTTTCTCGTTATATACTGTGTCCATATTTTTTATTTTTCACCTTATTAACGTATCAAGAAGACTTTGTATGAATGTAGATAAACAGGAAATCGCTAAATTTGAAGCCATGGCCAGTCGTTGGTGGGATCCAGCTGGTGACTTCAAGCCATTACATCAAATCAATCCATTACGCTTAGATTATATTGATGAGCGCTGTGGCGGCTTATTTGGCAAGAGAGTTCTTGATGTTGGCTGTGGTGGCGGTATCTTAACTGAAAGCATGGCTCGCCGTGGTGCAAAAGCACTAGGTGTTGATATGGGGAAAGAACCCCTCAATGTGGCAAAATTGCATGCGCTTGAATCTGGTACTGAAGTCGAATACCGTCAAGTATTAATTGAAGAGTTAGCAGAAGAGCAACCAAACAGCTTTGATGTGATCACTTGTATGGAAATGCTAGAGCATGTTCCGGATCCAGGTTCCGTGATTAACGCTTGCATGCGTCTTGTAAAACCAGGCGGCCACATATTCTTCTCGACAATCAATCGTAATTTAAAATCATACTTATTTATGATTGTTGGCGCAGAGAAAATCTTAAAAATGATGCCTAACGGTACCCATGACCACAAGAAGTTTATTCGTCCATCAGAACTATTACATTGGGTTGATCAATCAGGTCTATTTTGTCACCACATGACAGGCCTGCATTACATTCCATTAGTAGACCAGTTCAAGCTAGGCGAGAATGTTGACGTTAACTATATGCTACACACGCAGCTTATCGATTAATATAACGATTAATATAATTCTCTTTTTACCTAACAGCACCTCCGCCTTCGCTGTTAGGTAAATAGATCCACTTCCCTTTCCAGCTTCAAGTTCGCTCCCTCTATATATAGCTATTTACTGTCATTTAACTCAAATAACTCGGCTCGCTCTAACCAACACGCGCAAGCAAAGTTATCCACTTTATGGGTAATATGAAACTTGTTGCGTATAAAATGACAATATTGTTTGTAATAACAACCACAAAAAAAATAATAAATTAATACTTGCGTGGTAGTTTTATAAACGAATTAGCTGTAAATATAATCAAAATTTTTGAGGATCTCCTCACAACCTTGGCAACACTTTTTTTTCTTTTTTTTTTCACTTTAACTATTGATTTTTGCTAATCGTAATTGATCACTGAGGCCAGAATGAAAGTCGCCACTAACTCACTAAATTATCCACATGTTGTTCAGTTTAGTGCCACTTGCCAAAACGTGATTATCACACTATCTTGTATGCATAAATACAGGACAACACTACATCTTGTGTATTAACAAGAATATCAATACTAGTGTTGGTGGAAATATTCTTACATTGTTTTAAGGTCAGTCAGCTAAATGAATAAGAATTTACTAGTTACAAAACGCAGCGGTAAACAAGAAACGATCGATCTTGAAAAGATCCACCGCGTGATCAAATGGGCAGCCAAAGGGTTGAATAATGTATCGGTGTCACTGGTAGAGTTAAAATCTCACATCCAGTTTTATGATGGCATTCGTACTGAAGATATACATGAAACCATGATCAAAGCTGCAGCGGATTTAATTAGTGAAGAAGCACCAGATTATCAATATCTGTCTGCGCGTTTAGCTGTCTTCCACCTACGTAAAAAAGCATATGGTAAATTTGAACCACCTGCGCTTTATGATCACGTAAAATTAAATGTTGATGCGCTTCGCTATGATGCACACCTACTTGCTGATTACACGGTTGAAGAATTCGCAGAAATGAATGAGTTCGTTGATCACTGGCGTGACATGAACTTCTCTTACGGTGCAATTAAACAGCTAGAAGGTAAATACCTACTACAAAACCGTATTTCTGGTGAAATCTTCGAAAGCCCACAATTTCTGTATATCTTAGTGGCTGCGAGCTTATTTGCGACATACAATAAATCGGTTCGTATGGACTACATTCGTCGTTTCTATGAGGCAACGTCAACCTTCAAGATTTCACTGCCAACACCAATCATGGCAGGTGTTCGTACCCCAACTCGTCAATTCAGCTCGTGTGTGCTGATTGAGTGTGACGATAGCCTAGATTCTATCAATGCAGTATCTAACTCTATTGTTAAATATGTATCGCAACGTGCTGGTATCGGTATCAACGCAGGTCGTATTCGTGCATTAGGTAGTTCAATCCGTGGTGGTGAAGCATTCCACACAGGTTGTATCCCATTCTACAAACACTTCCAGACAGCTGTTAAATCTTGCTCTCAAGGTGGCGTTCGTGGTGGTGCAGCAACATTATTCTACCCATTATGGCACTTAGAAGTAGAGTCACTTCTTGTACTTAAAAATAACCGTGGTGTTGAAGAAAACCGTGTACGTCACCTTGACTACGGCGTGCAGATTAACCGTTTAATGTACCAACGTTTAATTGATAATAAAGATATTACTTTATTCAGCCCATCTGATGTTGATGGTTTGTATGATGCATTCTTCCAAGATCAAGATGAATTCGAGCGTCTATACAATCTTTATGAACAAGACTCATCAATTCGTAAGCAAACGATTAAAGCCAGCGAACTATTTGCTTTACTTATGCAAGAACGTGCAAGTACCGGTCGTATCTACATTCAGAATGTGGATCACTGTAATACTCACAGCCCATTTAACCCAGCGGTTGCACCGATAAGACAAAGTAATTTATGTCTAGAAATTGCGTTACCAACGAAACCAATGCAACATCCTGGTGATGAAAATGGTGAAATTGCGCTATGTACATTGTCAGCGTTCAACCTTGGTGCAATTAAAAACCTTGATGAATTAGAAAACCTTGCAGATCTGGCAGTTCGTGCATTAGATAGCTTACTTGATTATCAAGACTACCCAATGCCAGCGGCTGAAAAATCAACAATGGCGCGTCGTTCATTAGGCATAGGCGTGATTAACTACGCATACTATCTCGCGAAAAACGGTGTTAAATACTCAGACGGTAGTGCAAACAACCTAACGCATAAGACATTTGAAGCAATTCAATTCTATCTTTTAAAAGCGTCAATGAATCTATCGAAAGAACAAGGTCCATGTTTAGCATTTAATGAAACAACATACGCTCAAGGTATCTTACCAATTGATACCTATAAATCATCGTTAGATGAGATTTGTGATGAAGAATTACACTTAGATTGGGAAACATTACGTAGCGAAATTAAAGAACACGGCTTACGTAACTCAACGCTAACAGCATTGATGCCATCAGAAACATCAAGCCAGATTTCAAATGCGACAAACGGCATTGAGCCACCACGTGGTTTAATCAGTATTAAAGCAAGTAAAGACGGGATTTTGAAACAAGTTGTACCAGATTACGAAAATCTACGTGATAACTACGAGTTACTTTGGAACATTCCAAGTAATACAGGTTATTTACAACTTGTTGGTTTAATGCAGAAATTCGTAGACCAAGCGATTTCATCTAACACTAACTATGATCCACAACGTTTCTCGGGGCAAAAAGTACCGATGACAACGCTGTTAACGGACCTGATGTTAGCGTATAAGTACGGCTTAAAAACGCTTTACTACCATAACACACGTGACGGTGCATCAGACGTAGATGTAGTTAAAGAAGACGAGGGCTGTGAAGGCGGCGCATGTAAGATCTAAACAATCTAATTACGTACACCGATACCACCTACCCCCTTTCATTTGGCAGCTTAGGCTGCCAATTTAATGTATTAAATAGAGATGACCAATGAGTTACACTACTTTTTGCCAAACTAAAAATGATCAATTAAAAGAACCAATGTTTTTCGGCCAACCTGTAAACGTTGCCCGCTTTGACCAACAAAAACATGAAATTTTTGAAAAACTAATTGAACGTCAGTTATCATTTTTTTGGCGACCAGAAGAAGTTGATGTAAGTAAAGACCGTATTGATTATCAGCAATTACCTGATCATGAAAAACACATCTTCATCAGTAACCTAAAATACCAAACATTGTTAGATAGTATTCAAGGCCGTTCTCCTAACGTTGCCTTTTTACCACTGGTGTCATTACCAGAAGTTGAAACTTGGATCGAAACTTGGTCATTCAGTGAAACTATTCACTCACGCTCATACACACATATTATTCGTAATATCGTGAATGATCCATCAGAAGTATTCGATGATATCGTTGCCAATGAAGAGATTCTAAAACGTGCTAAAGATATTGCGGGTTATTACGATGACTTAATCCACGCAACGCAACACTTACACTTGCTTGGTGAAGGCTCACACGTGATTAACGGTGAAACTATTATCGTTAGTCAGCGTGCAGTGAAGAAGAAACTATACCTCGCAATGGTATCGGTAAACGTACTTGAAGCGATCCGTTTCTATGTAAGTTTTGCTTGTTCTTTCGCTTTCGCTGAACGTGAATTAATGGAAGGTAACGCTAAAATCATTAAGCTTATTGCCCGTGATGAAGCATTGCATTTAACGAGTACGCAGCACATTTTAAACTTGATGGCTGACGGTAAAGACGACCCTGAGATGCAAGAGATCTCAATCGAGTGTTTCCAAGAAACACAACAAATCTTTACTGATGCAGCACAACAAGAAAAAGACTGGGCTGAATACCTATTCAAAGATGGCTCTATGATTGGCTTGAATAAAGATATTCTTGCTGATTACATTGAATACATCACTAATACACGTATGGCAGCTGTTGGCTTACCAATGGCATTTGAAGTCAAAAGTAATCCACTTCCGTGGATCAATGCTTGGTTAGTATCTGATAACGTACAAGTTGCACCACAAGAGTCAGAAATTAGCTCATACTTAGTTGGTCAGATTAACGCTGAAATCAACCACGCTGACATAGGTACATTCGTTCTATAATGTCGATTACGCTGACAACTCATTCAGGGAAATATCAAGTTTCAACACAAGATAGCTCCCTGCTTGATACACTTGAACGCACTGGACATCAAATTGAATATCAGTGCCGTCAAGGCTATTGCGGCGCTTGCCGCACGACACTCTCAAGTGGCACGGTTACTTATACAACCGAACCACTTGCAGCGGTTGCAGCGGGATCTATATTGCCCTGTTGCTGTAAAGCAGATAGTGACATAACACTTGCTGTCATCGCGACAACAACGGTTTCAGCATAATATACTTATTATTAATTAAGTAGCGTGTATTAACCCCCCTAAAATAACAAGTCTTAACAATATCCACTATGTTAAGGCTTGTTCATATTGTGATCCAACAACCATTTTATCATCTCATAAAATCCAACTCTCAATAGCTTACGATATAGAATGTGATTTACTTTGCAAAACGAACGAACCTTACCCATACTCCTTTCAATAACGTATAAAAACTTCAATAGCGTATAAGCACTTCAATAACGTATAAGTACCACGGCTTTAAAATAGGACAACTTTATGTTAGATGATTTAGTTGGGATCGGTATGCGTCCAGCACATTATGAGAAACTCACTAATAGCCAGGTAGATATTGGCTGGGTAGAGGTACACAGTGAGAATCACTTCGAGATTAACTCAGAGGCGACATATTATTTGGATAAAGCCTGTGATCGCTATCCCATCAGCTTACACGGTATTGGTTTAGCACTCTCTTCTAATGAGCTACTTGATACTATCCACATTAATAATATTAAAAAACTGGTTGACCGTTATAAGCCATTTCGAGTGTCAGAACATTTGGGCTGGAGTTCCATTGCTGGTCAGCATTATAGTGATACATTAGCAATTCCCTACACAGAAGAAAACCTCAAGCGTATAATTGCGCGGGTTGACCAAGTTCAGCATATTTTAGGTCAAACAATTGCAATTGAAAATCCCGCCTGTTATTGCCAATATAAAAATAATAGCCTGACAGAAGCTGTCTTTTTAACCGAACTACAAGCCGCTACGAACTGCAAAATACTGCTCGATATTAATAATGTCCATATTAGTAGTCATCAGCTCGAATTCAATCCTTATGATTACTTAGCGTCAATACCTAGCAGTATTGTCAGCGAGATCCACCTATCTGGTAGCAATAAACAATTAAAGGATAACCACATCACCTTCGACCAAGAGCATGGCCAAAAGGTAACGCCCGAAGTATGGCAGCTATTTGAATATTATTTGCAGCATTGCAACACAATTCCAACCCTTATTGAATGGGATACTAATATTCCACAGCTCAATGAATTACTGCATGAAGCACATACAGCTCAAAAAATGATATTGAAATCACAGCGTTTTAAAAAAACATGTTAATCAAATAGGTTCTCAAAATTACAATCGAAACATAATATAAAAGTCAGCGGATGACCCCGATATAAACCACGTTCCAACCAATTTGCCAGTTAACCATATAGTAACCCATTAACGAACCTGCTTAACAGTGTGTTCAAGTTTATCCATATCTTGTTCATGCCCATAACAAATACCATGACATATCTGCGATAACGCGTGCTCAGAACGGCCATTACTGCTTAACTGGTCTGGTATACGCAAAATAACTTCAACCCCCTCTTTATTACCCGCTAACACTAAAAATAACGCCGTTGTATTAAAATAAGGTGGAATAAAAAACACACTCGAACAATTGAAACCTGCAGCACTGTATTCATCAACCTTAAGGAAACCCAAGTTAGAGATAATTGCGGAAGTACGGTACAGACCTGTTTTTTGTCTCTTTAACGCTAATTTGTCATTGCATTTTTTCAACCATGACAATGGCACCCAACTTAATGCATTGAGTGTTGGCACACCGGCAAAACGAGGCATTCTTGCGTGTTCATTATCCGCAATTTTCAGCTTAATTTGCTTAGCCCAATCGGCAGTGGTTGTTTCTGGTGATACCTGCATTAATAGCCCACCTGTTAAATTCCCCGTAGAGATAATATCGGCGTCATGCATACGTAAATCAACGGGTAGTTGAATACGTACTGCCGAGTCAGAATACAGGTTCGCTAACTTAGCAATACTAATACCAGCGTTAGCTAATATTTGTTTATAACCACCTGGTAGGGTTCTACGCTGCCAAGAGGAACCAAAATCTTGTCCAGCGGGAACTCCTGTTGGGGCAGCAACGGTATCGGTAATTTTTTCACCGGGTATCGAAGTAACTGATTTAGCTAAATCAATATCACGCACAAAACTATTATCACCTCGTAACGACTGCTGACGCAGAGCCCGTAATACTTCATCAGCAAATGTTTTTGTACCTCGTCCATCCATTACCGCATGATGCGTTCTAAAAATAATATGGTGTTTATCATTTCTCTCACCAAGTACCAGCAATACTTCACAACCCGTACTGGTTTTTACATCGAGAGGGCGATTTAAAAATGGCGCTAACTTATCGCTCATGCCATCCCAATTTAGCCCTCGGATAACTTCAAGCACTGTCGTTTGACCTGCATCAGCCCAATGACTAAAACCAAGCTTACCTGCAAGTTTAAACCGCGTTCCTTGCAATACAGCTGAAGCCTTAATGACCGCTTGTTGCCACGCGCATATATCAATATTGCCAATGCCTTCAAGTACCATTTGGTTAGCAACACAAGTTGCGGTTTCTTCGGCATTAAAATCATCACAACTAATATAAAAACGCTCTGTTGGTGAAAGTTTACGTTTAAACGTCATCGTTCCTCCTTGAACTGTTCGACGGTTATGCTGCGCTATCTGTCGCGCGGTTATTATGGCTAGCCATATCTTGATGGTCATCAAGCACTTCGGCTTCAGCATTTTGTTTTTTAAAAAGTAGTATCGTGACAGCGTTCACTACATCTTGAATTAATAAATACACGGCAGGCACTAATAACAAACTTACCAGCGTGGCAAACAACACGCCAAACGCGAGTGATATAGCCATCGGGATTAAAAACTGTGCCTGTAAGCTAGTTTCACTCATGATCGGTACTAAGCCAATAAAAGTGGTTAATGAGGTAAGAATAATAGGGCGAAAACGGCGAATACCGGCACTGGTAATTGCGGTTTCTAAGTCTTCACCTTGACTGCGTTTTTCGTTGATATAGTCAATCAGGACTAAATTGTCATTGACCACGATCCCACTCACGGCAACCATGCCAATAAAAGACCACAAGGTAACATCGACCCCTAACAGTAAATGGCCTAATAACGACCCGACAAGACCAAACGGGATCGCAAACATGACTAATAATGGCTGCGTATAAGAGCTAAACAAAATAGCCATCACTAAGTACATCGCGATCAATGCGAGTAAATAACTGCTTGTTAATATATCTACAAACTCCACAATACTTTTCTGCTTGCCAGCCTTTGACCACTTAACGGCTGTAATCTCTGTTAATTGCTGTAAAAAACCGATTTCCAAATCAGCGATAACCGCCTTAGTACTGTTCTTCCCTGTATCAACAAATGCTGAAACAGAAATAACCCGATTTCGCTCATAACGTTTAATATTATTATCGGCTGATTTATAACTCACATCTGCGATGGTGAAGAGAGGTACCCCTTCACCACTAGGTAGTTGAATATACATATTTTCTAAATGCCATAATGAGCTAGTTGCTTCTTTTGGATAACTCACCTGCACTTTTACTTCATCTTCACCACGAGACATGCTTTGCACTTCAATGCCAAGGTAAGCCTGCTGAACTTGCTGACCAAGCGCACTCAATGTTAATCCCATATCACGCGCCATAGGCTTTAGCGCGAGTTGCGCCTGCTTTGAACTACGCTGCTGAGAATCTTGAATATCATATACACCTTCAAATCGGGCTAACACTTGCTTTAAGTTTTCTGCTTGCAGGGCTAAGTCATCTAAGTTACGGCTCGACAGCTCAATATTAATATCTGCACTTGGCGGGGTTAGATCCGACACAAAATTTAATTCGATACTGTCTTCAATTTCGCCAACTCGTTCTCGCCAGCGACGAATGATGTCATGGCCGGACATCACACGATCATTCGATACTGATAGCTCCAGATACACTCTGCCAATATGATCATCGGCAGCCGCTTGTGCTTCACGTGAATATTTACTGATTGGCGCAACGACAGAATACACATGCGCAATCGCAGAAGCCCCGCTTTCATCGGTCAACTCTTGTTGCAGTAGTAATGCTTCCTGCTCAATCTTTAATATCGCATGCTTGGTTTTATCAGGGTTACTGCCTTCTGCAAAAGTGACATTGGCATACGCAACATCCCCTTCAATGGCCGAAAACAAGACAGTTCGTAACCAGCCGCTGGAAAGTAAGGTTAAAGAGATAAAAAATAAGCCCACAAACCCTAAAATATAGCTCCAACGCCACATCAACACATGATCGAGAAAAGGTTTATATCGGCGTATCACAAACATTTCTAACGCGGTAGAGAATTGAGTTTGTATTCCTTCTAATATTCCACCGATTGTTTTTATTTTACTGATTAGTGCTTTGTTGTTGGAGGCATGCAGATTGGTTAGTTTTTTCGTATTAAAGTGTTGATTGGAATCACTCTCGACAGGTTGATGACTTAAATGAGCGGGTAAGATAAACAATGATTCAAACAATGAAAACAACAATGTCGTGATCACAACAACAGGAATAACTTGCATGAGCTTACCTTCAGGTCCAGGTAAAAACAGCAACGGCATAAAGGCGATAACACTTGTTATAATGGCAAATGTGATTGGCTTAGCTACTTTGTAAGCCCCTTCAATGGCCCCTTCTACGCCCTTATTACCTGCGGCTTGCTCAGTATAAATACTTTCACCGACAACAATGGCATCATCAACAACAATCCCAAGCACCAGTAAAAATGCAAATAACGAAATAATATTAATCGAGCCATCAAACACAGGTAATAACCAAAAAGCCCCCATAAATGAAATAGGGATACCCAGACTTACCCAAAAGGATAAACGCCAATTTAAAAACAATAATAAAATAGCAAACAGCAAACATAACCCGCTAAACACATTGCTAACCAGTAAATCGATACGACTCATAAATAACTTAGAGTCATCTTGCCAGACATACAAGCTGATACCCTCGGGCAAATAAGTTGCGGGGGTTTGTACATACTTATTTATCGCGTCAGCAACCTCGATAATATTTTGCTCACCAACACGGTATACATCTAAAGAAACAGCCCGTTTACCGTCAAGCTGGGCCATTGTACCTTCATCACGAACCCCATCGGTGATCGTCGCAATATCACTCAGTAAAACTCGCCCACCATCTTCGTCCGCTTGCAGAATAATACTGGAAAAATCATCCGCACTTTCAATCAGGCCTAAAGTTTGGATCAGTATATCGCCCTGCTCTGTCGCTAAACTCCCACCGGGTAAATCAATCGCTGTCGCTTTGAGTATATTAACGACATCTGCAAACTTTAAATTATATTGCGCCAAACTGTCTTCATATAATGCAATGCTGATTTCGTATGGCCTGGTATTCTGCAGTTCAATAACCGAAATAACAGGTTCTTCTAACAAGTCTAACCGGATATTTTCAGCCAAACGTTTTAACGCCCATTCATCACCTGCGCCAGCGATAATCAATTTGGCAACGCGATAACGCTCAATCAATTCGCTGACGACTGGCTTTTCAACTTCATCCGGAAATGAGTTGATACTTTCAATTCTTGATTTGACTTCATCTAATACAGCCTTGGTGCTATAACCGTCAGCAATATCAATGGTGGTGTAACACGAGCCTGAACTAGCGAATGAAGTGAGATCGAGTGTACCTTCAATATCATAAACGACCGCTTCAATACGCGTACAAACCATGGCTTCAACATCACGAGGTCCAGCTCCTGGATACAAGGTCGAGATCGCAATTCGCTCTAGCGACACACCAGGAATTAACTCTTTACGTGTTTCTGGTAATGCTAAACAACCGAATGCGACAATCACCATCATGATCAGGTTTGCTGCAACCCGATTATGCGCAAACCAAGCGATCATTACTTTCATGAGCGTACCTCATGCTGCACAATCACATTTTGTAACCCTGTATCTAAGCGGATCACGTTTAACTTCATACCATTAACCGCAACATCAAGTGGCGTTAATATCAGCTTATCGCCCTTATCTAGACCGACATTGATATAAACTTGGTGTTTACCTTGATGTAATACACCGACCTTCACAATCTGCAAGCGTTGCTGTTCATCTAACAACCACACTTTATTATCGTTACGTAATGCCAAGCGAGGGATGATCACTATGTTCTCAAATTCACGTCCTGAGATTTCAGCTTTAACAAAACGGCCTGGTTGTAAATATAACGGTTGCTCAGGATCGTTAAGCACTTCTGCAACCACATACTGCAATCGGTTCTCAGCAAGTCCCCCCTCAGTTCCCGTGATTGTTCCTTGCCATTGATAACGTTTATTATTGACGCTAACAGAAAGTGTCACTCTTGGACTTACAACGGATACAAGCGTATTTGAATCATAAACAAACGCATTTATTTGCTGTGGTAAATCCATCAGCGTTAAGTACTTGTCGGCGATAGGCAAACGCACATGCATTTTATCTAACGAGAAGATTTCACCGATTACTTCGCCCGAATTGACTAACTGACCGCGCCCAACACTCACCGCTTTAACTCGACCAGAAAATGGGGCTTTAATCACGGTATGATCTAGCTTTAAATTAGCTAAACGTAAATCAGCTTCTGCCGCTTTAACCCGACTTTTTGCATCATTAATTTGAGGTATGTGACGGGCGAAACTGGTCGCTTTACTCGACACGCCTCGTCGTGCAACATGCGCTTTAGCTTTACTTTCAGCTAAGTGTAATAATGCACCATCAACAGCTTGCTGCTTTTTAATGACTTCGAGTTTATAGGCTTCATCATCCATGGATAGTAGTACATCTCCGGCATTAAAATAGCCACCTGCGGTGAAATTATCTGCAACAGATTTAACTCTTGCAGTCACTTCAGAATTAAGGTTTATTTGTGTTTTTGCAGTCACTATCCCGCGGCTAAAAATAGGAATAACGGCATCATCAAACGCCACATTCATATAACGCACAGAAGGAAAACGATTAATCTCAGGACTGATTTGGCTTTGTGGCCGAATGGCTGATAGCAAAGCCATACAGATAAAAGTAAGCACAATAATAGAAAGTGGGATGGATACTTTTTTATGGCGGGAAAATAGCGCCTTTCCCTGCTGCCAATATGGCGCTAACCATATTTGAGTTTGCTGCATTTTAGGTAACAGTGCTTGTTTTAATTTGCCCGTTTTTTTTGCGTTTTTTAACCTTGCTATCGATGCTTTATCACTCTTTTCATCAGTGCTATTGTTCGCGTCTATTTTACCAGCTTCGGCAATCATCGTTGCAGCCGTTTCTTTCGGCGTCAATAAGTCACCTTGTAACAAATATTGTTTCCAACACTGCATCGTCGCTTGCGTTGTTTGAATATTGTTTGCAACATAAGGGTGTAATTTAAGTCCTAACGACAACTGCTCACGCCACAATAAAATACCTGTGGATACAGGGTAATTTTTGGTGCCGATACCACAGCAAACCCACAGTTCATCTTGATTAATGGGTGGATTATTATCGTCTTTAAGTGGCCAACTACCTAAAAAACTGAACGAACCCGCATAGAATTGGCGCTCACTGACATATTGATAAATACGGCGTACACCATTCTCACCAATTATTTTACCAATATGTGCTTGCCACCAAAGTTGCCAATGACTTTTCGCTTTGATTTGTTGCTTCACTTGCCGCTGAATATCACGAGCCGCAATGGTGTTATTTAGCAATACATTAATCCCAGAAGAGCAGTTTCCCGTTTCAGGTGTATTGGGTAATGCGCCACGTAGATTAACGGGATATAACCAATAATAATCTTGCTGAGAGGCAAGCAGTTGCTCTGCAACAGCTCTGTTTAACGCCCAGAATAGATAAATATTCAGTGCAACTCGATGCTTCCTTGCTAGCTTCTTAATTTCAATCGTTTCGGATTCAGTAAAATAAGCATTAACGATAGGCGCATCATTACTGTATTGAGTACGGTTTTCAGTATCAGCTAAATTTGTTGCAGGTAATCTGGATAAGTCGTTTTCCAACGAATCATTTTTGGGGTTTTAGATTTGCCACCAGCAAAAATCATTTTGATTTTCTGCCAATGCGATGGCGCAATTTTGTCTGCTGTTTTTGGTAGGCTTTCACACGGGTAATCATGCTCACGTAAAATAGTGGTTAATCCACCGAGCCCATCCATTTCACAGTGTGAAAATTCAAACCAATTAATTTCATCTGTGGTTTTTTTTAGTAACCCAACATTCATTCGGTCACCGATCCCAAATGCTTTACGCGCTTGAAACCACATAGCTATATAGTCTTTCTTTTGGCTACTACTCATCGGTTAGCTTCCTTGTTAACCAAACTGAATGCCTCGATTAAATCGAAACTGTCCCTCTCCTCTCATTCAAATAATTAATCTGAAATTAGAGCCTTAAATACGGTTCATTCAATACTGCCGTATTTACAGTCTTGCGGGTTCTAAATACAGCGGATATTGAGTATCAAACTCGCCACGAGGATCATCATGATAACTGGCAATAAAATGCTTGCTTTGCAGTCTCTTAGAACGATACCGCTCAAGAATTTGCTGACGTCTATCGAGTGCAGGTAAACCGCAGACTAATGCCTGATAATTTTGAGCTAAACAGGCATTGTAAATATGCTGTAATAACACTGAAAAAAGCTGTTCATCATCATTAACAACGAGCAAACTGTGTAATGAAACATAACTCAATTTACCCCCAGCTTTGGGTAACAACATGCCGCCAAATAACGGGGAATAAAGGTTATTAAATAAACGCGCCACAGACATTAATTTACTATAAGCAACAAAACGGGTCTGTTTAAAGCTGCTCTGATCCCAAATACCTGCCATCGCCACTAACTTATTATCTTCAAACATCAAATAATAGTTACTGATCACCAATCCTCGATAATATTCATCACCGTGTAATAATTTAATAAAATCATAATGAGGATAAAACTGCTTTGTCTTAGCTTGTTGCTCAAAAAACGTTTGCATCAGTTCAATGTCATTATGATGCGCGTTACGAATATGAAACTTATGCCCTGTACTTGGGCGAGATTTTGTTAAATACAGCATATGTGTTGTCATCTCACCAAAGTCATAATATGTAGGGGTAATACTTCGCCCACTTCCCATCGAATTTAATGATGCTTCGTTATCGCTCAAAATTACCGTTTGCATCCAATCTTTGCCCATCACTTTACGATAGCATTTAAGAAGATTGAATAAAGTACGCCCACTTTTAAAATCAGGATGAATACGTAAATCATTACCATAGCGTACATTCTGACGCTCACCATTCACATAAACATCACGGTGACCAATACTAAAAATAGCCGCAACACGCTCGCTTTCACGCTCCACTGCGACCCATACATCCGGTGTTTGAGTCACTATTTTGGTGGCCATAAAAAAATCAGGCGTACGTTCAAAATTTATTGTAATTGCGCCAGATTGTGGCGTAGCTGCGATTAAATCAATCAATTCATCTGAATCACTTGCTTGTGCAGCCCTTGTATAAAATCGACTTGCCATTTACCTTACCTCTACAACTTATGAAGTTTCATGCACTACGATTGCGCCACACGACAACATGGTTACGCCGCAATTGCCTCTAAAAATACATCTGGCATTTCAATATCCCAAAGCATTAAAGGCTCTATTTTGATATTGCCAACAACCATGCCACGCGCTTCACAGCGTGAGTAATAAAGCTCACGGGCATTCTGGCTACAACATATTTTCAAAGTATCCAACTGACCAAGGTCTCTGGCCAATTGGTAGTGAAAGCAAGTGTTTAACTCGGTTTCTACATTCGCTGCAACCTGCTTAATTTCCAGTTCAGAAATATCGGCATTCGGTTCACAAAGTAACAGGTAAAATGGTTTATTATTTGACGTATTAGCCGGGATAGCAAAAACAGTTATCGCGGTTAAGTCTTGGTTTTGCTCTGCCATTTTCATCACACCTAGCGCGATCTCAGGGCTCATCTTTTCACCGACAAGATCAATACCATCTAAGCGGCCTAAAAATTCAAAACAAGGGCAATCTTGCAGAAAACCACTCACACGTAATTTGTCCTTCATCGCATAGCGCAGCAAGCCACTGCCAGTCGTTAATATAGGACGCACCAGTTGATCTTGTTTTAGTTTCCAAGCAGGTAGTACTTCTTCCGTTTCAAGATCAATAAATTCGTAAAAATGACTACATATAGCTAATGGATACTGATTTTGGAAAGGAATAGTCACCACACCTTCTGTTGCCCATAAACCTTTTCCTTGAAAGTCAGCTTGCGGCAGTAAACACTGTAGTTTATTTGCCCACGTAGCAGATGATGATGTATCCCATGCACTAACCAGCGAGAGTTTAGGCCAAATAAGTTGTAATAACTCAGCTGAAATCCCCCCTTTCCATTGTAATAAAATCTTAGCAACTCGGTGTGATTTAGGACATCTTAAACCCAGTAATGCTGGTTTTCGTCCCCCCCCACTTTCCTGTTGCAAGCACAGAAACAAGCTCCAATTTATGTTTAATAATATTATCAAACAATGTCAGTGCAAAAGTCGGACTCCACACCGACAAAAACGAGAGTGACTTATCTGCAAGCAAATAGCACAAGGTGGCAAACTGAGAATCGTCCGATGAGTCTGCTAAGGAAACACCTTCTGGCACTGCACTTGTCAATCCCATAAAGATTCGCTTCCACCAAGGTAATAACTTCAAATCATCATTAACAGCACCAGACATGGTACGTCGTAATCCGGTTGGAACCCAAGATAATGACCAGTAATGAGTACCCTTTAACATCCCTGGATTATGTTTATACATATCCATCATCCAAGGCGAAATAGCCGCATCAAGTTCATTCAAAAATGACTGAGTATAAGGTATCCATTTAATTTTTGATGTTGAACCACTTGTTGGTTGAAAACGTTCATTTGTTTCCATACTCAATTCATAACGGCTGCCCGCTCTCGCTTTGTCTATTTGCGGAGCCCAATCATCATACTCAGTAATAGGGACCTGACGAATAAACTCTTCATAAAACAGCGAACTTGATAAATTATATTTTTTACCCGATACACTGGGGGCAATCACTTTAAGTAATGACTTTAATTTTTCACGCTGTACCGCTTGTGGGTATGCTAACGCTTTACAAAATTGCTTGTAACCACGGGTACTCACGCTCTGCGCCGCTTTATGGGTAAATTTATGTGCCATTTTACGGGTGATGCCATTTAATAACGTCATAACATGCTCCCTATTTAACTAAACGTCGAGTTAAACTAATCAGGCCTAAATCCCAATTGATATTATTCTTTTGTAATCTTTTACGTAATGCTTTTTGCGCAAAGAATGTAAACATTGATACATTAATTTCCCCAACACAAGGTAACTCTTTACCCTCTCGCCACTTGGGATTTCGATCTTCAAAGAATCCTATTTTAGGTATACCTAGCTTCATTTCAGCGGTTATCTCTGCAACTTCACCGCGTAGCTTTTGATAATCGCCACCAAAGTCTAGAATTTGCTGCTGTTCATCGTAATAACTCGGGTAAAGGTGCAGGCAGTATTGCTCTACAACTGATGATAATTCATCAAACTGACCTTGATGGTGTGGATAATGTTTAGGGAAGTTATTAGCTAATAATAAATAGGTCTTATAGCCTTTAGAGATGAGCAACCAGAACAGAGGTGTTAATGGATCTCTTAACTTTTCTTTTAATAAGACTTTAACAAAACAGATCATCGCCTTACTCGACCCCCAGTATTTGCGTTCGATGATCGTATCACCACTAAAAATACCTTTAACTTCTTTCCCTTTGAGTTTGAAACGTAATGTTTTAAGTGTACTAAAACCAACAATACGCTTTGATTTATTTTCTCGAATTAATATCAAGCCATCTTTTTCAGATAAGTCATCAAGAAATGTTGAAAAGTCAGCATTATGATAATACTGAATAAACAGATTATGCATATCCTTAACTTGCTGTATAGAGAGACGATCTAACGTGACGTAATTTGCAAATATTTTCTTTTTTGTAGTGTCCATTTGTGATCCAATCCTTGGCAAATGTGTGAGAATAAAGCGTACTCTCATCCAGTCTCAAGCCATCCTTAGCTTGCAGCGTTTCAGAAAATCAGTTGATCGGGTTAATCTGAAAGTAAAATTAATGTATCACTAAAATATAACAGCTTGAAGTAAGTAAAACTGCCATAAATCAACAAGTAAATGTAAAAAAAATGGGTGATAACGTTAAAATAAGGAGTAAAATAAACATTAAGTTTCAAACGAACAAATTATATAAAAACAATATTTCAACTTAGACGATTTTTAAATTGTAGTTCCGACCATTATATCTGTGGAAGAGTGACCGATATCACAGGAAAATATTGATATGGATAGAATAAACGATCTAACTTTTAAACCATTAGTATGAGTATCTACTCGTGCTTTTAATTCTGGTATTAAAACAACTTAAGCCGTTGTAATGACAGAGCATATCCAACGACTATTAATTATTTAAGCGATGCCATAGGAATATACCGAGGAACAATTTTAATCACTAAGACTAGACGTTCATTTGTTCATCATTCTCAGATTGGCAATTCCAACAAACATCGAATGAGGCATCATTTTCTTCTGAGCATTCACGGCATTGCCATTCTGGATCATTGGCTTTACTTTGCAGGTTAACGACAATATGTTGTGCTATATCAAATTCTGTGTCATGAATCACCCAAAGTTCTACCCACGCATCAATTGCCGATATTTCACCAATTGCACCAGATGAGTATTCATTTTTAAGTACAACGTCAATACCATTCGCTTCGACAATATTTTTAACATTGTTAACAAGAAAACCATTTTCGTGGGTATAAATTAATTTCATTACAGACTCCGTTACTTAAGGTTTAGCCCTTATCTCGAGGGGCTCCTTCAACACATTTTTTACAGTTAAGTTCAAAGCCTAGCATTGATTTTCGCCCCTCCGGTGTAACCACCCAAGGTCGACAAAACCAAGGTGGATTGTGACGAACATGCTGGAAATGATCGCAGACCAGCTCGGCAACCCAATCATCTTCTTCATCTTTGTGATAACCAACTATTGGTTGTTTCATTTCCCTCTCCAAATCTGACACGACCAATACCACATTAACAATCTATAACGATACGGACCTTACTTATAAAGTAAGCATACTAAAAAAAAGAATTAAAACCTATTTAAGGTTTGCATTAATCCGTCCCGATTCTACGCGGAATTACACGCTTGCGGCGTAGAGTGATTGAGTAATAGCTACATTATCAGTACAATAATATTCTACCTTCGAAAATGTTAAGTAATTACACATAACAGCGCATTAACGCTAATTTTCATGAGTAAATACCGCGTAATCGTATAAATCCCCTAGGTTAGGAATACATAATGCTCGTTGAAACTTTATTGCCTTTCATGGCGATTATTGCTGTGGCTACCTACGTACAGAGTATCGCAGGTTTTGCCTTAGGTATGATCGTAATGGGGACAGTTACAACTTTTAACCTAGTACCTATCGCTTTTACATCCGTTGTAATTAGTAGCGTTACACTGATGAATAGTATATTCATACTTAAAGGCTGTTTCGGGCAATTAAATAAGCGAATAGTCATCATAACTGTAACTGGCATGCTACCGGGCATGTTTATAGGCTTAACATTACTGGAATACCTCAGCAGCTCTTTTAATGAGATATTACAAACTATACTGGGCGTTGCAATTATCGGTGCAGGGATCAGTATGATCTTAAAGTCACCACATAAAGACCGTAAGCATTCTAAAGAACCCGCGTTTTTCTGTGCAGGTACTGCATCGGGTATCTTAAATGGGATGTTTAGTATGGGGGGGCCACCACTCGTCTATATTTTCTATCGTCAGCCTTTTCCCCTTAACCTCATTCGTTTATACCTGCTAAGTATATTTTTTGTTAGCTCAATTAGCCGTCTCACTATGGTTGGAATACGCGGTGAATTAACATCGGACATGCTACTCTTTTCCGCTGTATGTATTCCTATCGTACTTGGCGTTAGTTGGTTTGCCAAACATTACCCACCACCGATCAGTTTAGACACTATGCGTAAAATAGCTTTTTGTATGTTAATGGTTATCGGCTCTAGTTTATTATTTAGATAGCGAGATATGATTTAGATACACAGATAAAAATGACAAGTTAACTCTTGACTTATTACAACGTCCTGAAGAGTGTCTTCATATTATATTAACTAGAATATATAGAACTAAAATTGTCTTGTAAAATGCATGCAATTTCATTACTCGGGACAGGCTTGTAGAACAGGTAGCCTTGGCCATATTCGCAGCCTTCTAGATAAAGTTCCTCGTGATTTTCAGTGGTTTCAACCCCTTCAGCCACCACCTGCATACCGAGTCCATGGGCTAGGTTGATAATGGTTCGAATAAAACTAATATCCTTAGGTAAATGACTTAGTTCTTGAATAAAGACTTTATCAATTTTTAGTTTCTGAAATGGCATCTTTTTGAGGAGACAGAGCGAAGAATAACCAGTCCCAAAATCATCCAGTGCCAGCTCGACTCCCAAACGACGTAACTTTTGTAGAATGTCAGGTGAGCTCTCAATATCTTGCATAGTTGTATCTTCAGTAACTTCGATAACTAACTGGTCTGCTGGTAAGCCTGTAACGGATAGCGTACGACTGACTATAGCCACAAGATCATACCGCGTATACATAGCTGGAGAAATATTAACAGAAACTTGAATCAATGGTAGACCAGCTTCCCTCCATACCATATTTTGTGAACATGCTTTTCGTAATACCCACTCATTTAGCTTCTCTGCTAAGCCAGATTCTTCTGCGATAGAAACGATCTCAAGCGGTGGGATGTGACCATATTGCTCATGACGCCATCTCAATAAAGCTTCAACCAACATTATTTTTTTCGTCTTGAGGCAAACGATAGGTTGGTAAACCAACTGGACCTGATCGTAGCGTAATGCTGCCTGTAAACTTTCTGCTAATATGCTATAACGTAAAACACTATCATTCATTTGTTGCTCAAACAATCGATAGCACACATCCGCATCTTTTTTGGAAAAGTACATAGCCGTATCAGCATTATTTAATAGCTTATCAGGATACTCAGCATCATCAGGAAAAACACTAATTCCTATACTTACATTTGGATATATCCTGTAACCGTGCACATTTATCTCACAATTAATCTGTTTATGAATATGCTGTGCTAACTGGACACATTCATCTGAATTTGTGATGTGTTTCTGAATGATGCCAAATTCATCCCCTCCCAAACGCGCGACAACATCTGACGAACAAACACTCTGCGCTAAACGTGATGCGACCTCCTGAAGCAGCGCATCTCCAACTGCATGTCCGAGTCGATCATTTACCTCCTTGAATCCATTCATATCGATCATATGGACAGCCGCACGGGAATTATTACGCTGAGAATTTGTAATAGTTTTTTCCAAAGCATATTGAAAGAAGTGGCGATTTGCTAAGCCAGTCAAGCTGTCATGTAATGCTTGTTTACGATTAACAGCGCTCTCACGAATGACTAGAAAAATTAAAATACTGCCACTAAGCAATAGACCGAACAAAAAAATGTTAGCGTCATTCTGAAGACTGTAAACATGTTTCAGGCCAGCCCAAGCTCTATCCCCAGAGAAACTCCTTATGTTAAACTCCCTCACCTGCGTTTGTAAGGGCTTAAGCTCCTGCGCTATTCTTATCGCATTTTGCTCACCCATTTTGAGATTCAGCACCTCTGATTCAATTTCAACCAAGCGCTGTTTGATATTCCGCAATAACTCAATTGCGCCAGGCTGGCTGCGAAATTCGCGGGTTTCCTCTCCTACCGATAACACCCCAATCCGACTCCAAAGCAGTTCAAAACGTAGCTGTAAATCTTCTGCTCCCATATCATTTAGGGCTGTCCTCCTTAATGCTTGAATGAATTTGAGCATTTCTAGCTCCAATTCAGAAGCCGTCCAGCCGACTGTTTTCATCGAGTGAGTCAGAATATCCGTAACTTGGGTATTACGTTGAGTGCTAATAACTGAGCTGACAGCAAACATAAGTACGACAAAAGTGAGAATGAAAATTTTGACTCTTTTCATCAATACACTTCCAAGCTAGTAAGCTGCCAAACCATCTCCTCATAGCGCTTAATAGTATCTAGCTCTGAATAATCAGACAAAGGGTAGATAATCCAGATAGGCCCCTTATCACGCACTCGCATGAAAACCCCATCAGTTTTTATTGCTAGAAGTATTGGGTAGTCCCTGAGTGCAGCCAGATCAATTTCAGCATGGTAATCGTTCAAAGCTTTCGCTACTAGCTTATGCCCTGAAGCCCCCACTTTTTCTAGTAAGTCATTGAGCAACACCCCTTCATAAACATGTAGCCCTTTAGTCCAAGGTGTGTGGGTAGTAATTTTGGTTTGGGGAAGTTGTTCCAACATTTGACGATCAAACAGGGCCTCACGATTAGCATTTGTATTACTAATATTTCCCCTAACAGTAAGGATGACGGCACCTTCTGGCTTAGATAAATCAGCGGCCATGCTCCCTAAAGGTAATCCTAGTAGTCCGGTTAACAAAAATACCGTCACAATTTTTATCTGCATGCTGTTGATTCCTGGTTACTTCAATTTCAAATAAAAGTTAGAAAAATCATACCAATAACATAGCGAAATACACTTTTATGTACGCAATAATAGAGTTAACATCCATTTATCGCTTATATTAAGAGTGTTCCGCTAGTGTATGAAAAACAGGCAACATCTTTTCATACAAGAAAAAGTAAGGCAAATCTAAAACACTAAATTGTGAATAAGGGCAAGTTTGAGTTAGCCGTGGAGCGCTCGGTTCCAAGCCAGCGCGACTTGACGCAGAAAGAGTGTAATTCATTCGTTATAATATTTTTTATCGGCCTGTAAATGTACCATAAATGCATACATACACATTCCACAAATACCGCCCACAATCCCACCAATAGCAGAACGAACTGCGAACTCAATAATAACCGTCGAGCCATGAACAATATTTGCCAATAAGACAAAAAAAACAATGCTTATAGAATACACAAGCACACCTATGATCAACTTACCCTGATATTGTTCTTGGCGATTTTTAATGACTGCAAACACGTACCACACAAACAAAGCCGCTAGGCCCAATATCCCCCCGCCGTATTGGTTCAACTTGTACATGGGCAACGAAAGTATTTCTCTATTCCAGAACTCACTATTCACAACGAACAAACCATCAAAATGACTTGTCGCATCCCACAATACATGACTGTATGCACCGATCAATACCCCAAGCACGACTAAAAAATACGAAGACTTTCCAAATGACCATTCCCTTCGCGGTAACCGAAATAGCTCAAGAGTCGGCCCCTCAATCCATCGATACCAAACAAGTAACATCAAAAGTGACGGAAGAAGACAATAAATAAGCACCCCACTCTCCGAATGGCCTGGAGCTTCTGTTGGACTAAGTGCTAAAAGATATGGGAAGTCGGGAGACATACTTCCTACAACCATCGCAGCAAGCGGAATCCTTCCCCGCGCAATGACTGATACAGGTAGCGCAACTACAGCGTGTGATAATGTGTATGGCATCGTTTTATTCACCTAACAGCTTGTTATACGGAATTACGTATAACGTGAACTCCAGTTTAATTTTCATAAACAGTACCAAATACACGATTAATTACAAATAGATAATGATAAATAGCGGTTCTAAACCAAAAACAAAACGAGTAACAACGGAGGCTAAGTTGATTAATGCACAGTCTATTTGACCGTAACCGTTATTTTCGTCGACATTAACGGTTTATCATGAGGGACATGAGCATAATTCCCAAGCAGTAACTGTAAAGTATGTTTACCTGGTTTTAGTGTTAGCTGTGTTTCCGTTTGACCCCCACCAAAATGCCGTACTTTATCTGTTGCTTGTAACGGTTTAGTCAAATTTGGCAGCACCTTAGTATCAATAAGCAAGTGGTGATGAGCCGTTTTTACTCGATCTATTCCCGCTGGCGCAATACCCATTCCACGTAAACCAAACCTAACCCTAAATGTCTGTGAAACTATATCCCCATCTGCTGGACTAATAATGTATACATCGACACCTGGCGGCGCTAAATTACCCGATTCTTGCTTCAATGCAAACGCATTAAATCCGACAAGGAGTAATGTAATAAACAATAATTTTTGTAACATACTTAGCACCTCATTAATGAATATTTTCACCACATTCCATTAATTGTAGACTACACCCCAAATTATAAAGAATAATCTCAAACTGCAGATAATAAAAAACCGCGAGTAAGCTACCATTCCAAGTAACCTAACCAGCGGTTTTTATTCTAAGCCTTTATTAACTTATTTAAGCATTTATAACCCAAATATTACTTCGCGTTTTGCTCAGCTTTTTTCTTTGCTTTTTCTACGCGACGTTCATCAATGATGTGTTTAATTTCACCACCGATGTGTGACTCACCACGCTTTTCAGCAAGTTCCATTTGACGTTCACGCTCAGCAAAACGGCTACGCTGTTCATCTGTCACTTGATCATGACAACGGTGACAGCTAAGACCTTTCACGTAATGCTCACTTTGCAGTTCATCTTGTGTTAACGGGTAACGACAAGCGAAGCATTGATCACATTCGCCTTGTTCTAAATCGTGATTTACAGAAACACGACCATCGAATACAAAGCACTCACCTTCCCACATCGTTTCTTCTTTTGGCACTTCTTCAAGATACTTAAGAATACCACCCTCTAAGTGGTAAACGTCATCAAAACCTTGCTCTTTTAAATAAGCAGTCGATTTCTCACAACGAATACCACCAGTACAATACATCGCTACTTTCTTGTGCTTTTCTTTGTCTAAGTTGTTTTTCACATACTCAGGAAATTCACGGAAAGTCGCTGTGTTCGGGTTTACAGCATTTTGGAATGTACCGATCTCAATTTCATAATCGTTACGCGTATCAATCAGAATCACTTCAGGATCAGAAATAAGTGCATTCCAATCTTTCGGTTTAACATACGTACCAACAACTTGGTTAGGATCAATACCTTCAACGCCCATAGTTACGATCTCTTTTTTCAATTTAACCTTAGTACGTAAGAACGGATTCTCATCGTTATAAGATTCTTTGAAAGAGATTTCGCCCAAACTTGGGTCTTGAGATAAAAAGCTTAATACAGCATCAATACCTGCTTGTGGCCCAGCAATTGTACCGTTAATACCCTCGGCCGCTAATAACAGCGTACCGCGAACATCTTGGCTTTCCATTTTTGCTAATAAAGGCGCGCGTAACGCTTCGAAATTCTCTAAACGTACAAATTTGTATAATGCACAAACTGTAATTTGAGCGGTATTTTTTGTAGTAATTGGTACTGACATTTGGTTATTCCCCATTGAGCTAACTGGAACGTAAATCCAGAGCTGTAGATTAAGGCGGCGATATTAACAGAAATACCCTATATCGACCAGAAAAATTGATCTAGCTCAACAAACATCCCTTATTGAAACGCTTAACCCTACACCTTGGAGGTAGTTTTTTGTTAGGTTAATCAATATCTGGCACAGTTATTGATTGATTTATTGTAAGACTCGCTCATTCAAGGATGGCTATTATGATGACAAACCCACAACTAACCGCATTTATTGAACGTAATAAGCTAGAGACTGCTTATTTAACCGATGCAGCAAAATGGTACACAGGGCTCATATCTGCAATCAGAGCGCACCAGTATCGTGCAATAAACAGTATGATAACAAATGTTGATCGTTCAAATGACAAACAAGCATCTGTTTTAATTGGTATTAATGGCTGCCAAGGCTCGGGTAAATCAACACTCGCCGATTATCTCGCGACCTATTTAACCAGTGCCTATAAAATGAATGTAGCCGTTATCTCTATGGATGATTTTTATTATAGCCACCAGCAACGTAAAAACCTATCAGAGCATGAACATCACTTATTACAAACTCGGGGGGTGCCAGGAACACATAATTTATCACTCGCGCACAGTACCTTAGATAAGCTGCAATCCGCTAACAATAAATCAACGCCAGTTGCCCTGCCTCGGTTTAATAAAACTACCGATAACCCGTACCCAGAATCAGAATGGCCAGTAATTCATGGCGCTGTCGACGTCATTATTCTTGAAGGTTGGTGCTTAGGCGTACAGGCACAAACAGATGAGGCACTATTAGACCCCGTCAACCAGCTCGAAGCATCAAAAGACAAATACGGTGTTTGGCGTCGTTATGTGAACAATCAGATCAAACATCACTACACAGCGCTTTATGAACGACTTGATATGTTAGTCATGCTTAAAGCTCCGAGCTTTAATACCGTTTACCAATGGCGACTTGAGCAAGAATTAAAATTAAAGCAGCAAGCGCTGACGCTCAATTCCCCGCTTGATCGAGTCATGAACGAATCTGATATTAAACGGTTTACAGCGTATTTCGAACGGCTCACCAAACATGGATTAACGACATTACCCGCATCATGCAATTGGGTGTTTGAAATGGACAGTAACCACAACATAGTGCACTCATACCGTCCTCAATCAATGCAGCTTGATCATTACCCTGCTATTTTTACAGATCTTGATGGTACTTTGCTCGATCATGACAGCTACAGTTTTACTCCCGCATTAAGTACGCTCGCCAAATTAAAGCGCGCTGCAATCCCCGTTATTCCAAATACCAGTAAAACCTATGCCGAATTACTCGCACTAAGAAAACAGTTAGATTTAAATGGGCCCTTTATTATTGAAAATGGTGCAGCCATTTACATCCCTGTTAACTACTTTAGCCACCAGCCTATCGGTACAATACAACAAGATGGTTACTGGGTTAAATCGCTAGTACATTCACGTGACCATTGGTTATCACTGCTGCCGACAGTGCCTGTAGAATTAACCACATTGTTTACCAGTATGAATACTATGACACTTAACGACATTGTTGATGCGACAGGATTAGATGAGGCAAGTGCAGCACTTGCAAGTCAAAGACAATATGGCGAACCCATACTCTGGAAAGGTAATGCAGCTCAGAAACAAATATTCATCCAACACTTTAAAAAACAAGGTGCTACGATTTTAGAAGGCGGACGTTTCCTACATATTTGTGGTGATTGTAATAAAGGTAAAGCAATGAACTGGTTAATGAATCAATTTAAATTATTTAATCCACAGCAAACGCCTTACTCCATTGCACTCGGTGACGGTAACAATGATATTGCCATGTTAGAAGCTGCGCAATATGCCGCAATCATTTTATCTCCAGTGCATATTCCACCTAAATTAAAACGTAGACAACACTTAATCACAAGTAAAAGTACAGGGCCAACAGGCTGGGCTGAAGTACTAGCTACATTATTACCCAAACTATTACCCAAGGTATTACCTGAGCTTGAACTAATAACGGTTTAAATTTTAAAACATTAATTCAATACTTCGATTCAAATACTAAGGAAGGTTTATCATGGCTGATTTTTATCAAAATGGTGTAATTACAACACTACATAACCTAAACCAACGTTCATTAGAAGCAATGGAAGCAGAACTCACTGAATTTTCAAAACTGCGTCCTATGTCCTTAATTCTCCCATCGCTATTCTCTGAGTTAGAAGGTGAAGCACTGCCTAATATTATTAATCATTTACAAGATGTCCCGTATTTAAACGAAATTGTGATCGGCTTAGACCGCGCTAATGAAGAACAATATAAACACGCGTTAAAATTCTTCGGCGCATTGCCACAGCATCACCGTATTTTGTGGAATGATGGCCCTCGCCTGCAAGCGCTTGATGCTGAACTTGCTGAACTTGGCTTAGCGCCCAAAGAATTAGGCAAAGGCCGTAATGTCTGGTACTGCATGGGTTACACACTTGCATCAGGGAAATCAGAATCAGTGGCGTTACATGATTGCGACATTCTAACCTACGACAGATCACTGCTCGCACGCTTGATTTATCCCGTTGCGAACCCGCAATTTAACTATGAATTTTGTAAAGGTTTTTACGCTCGCGTTGCAGACGGTAAAATTAATGGGCGTGTTTCTAGATTACTCATTACGCCATTATTACGCTCACTTAAACGCGTTGTCGGCCATAACGATTACCTTGAATACATGGATAGTTTCCGTTATCCGCTCGCAGGTGAGTTTTCATTCCGTAAAGATGTACTTAACGATATTCGTATCCCAAGTGACTGGGGATTAGAGATCGGAGTATTGTCAGAAATGCACCGTAATTATTCCCATAATCGATTATGCCAAGCTGATATTGCTGATGTATACGATCACAAACATCAAGATCTATCATTGGATAATGAAAATGGCGGTTTATCAAAAATGTCGATTGATATTACCAAGGCATTCTTCCGTAAGTTGGCGACTCAAGGTCATACCTTCACCAATGAAAATTTCCGCACTATCAAAGCAACCTATTACCGTATAGCCTTAGATTTTGTTGAAACTTACTATAATGATGCAGTCATGAATGGCCTGACTCTCGACATTCACTCAGAAGAAGAAGCGGTTGAAATGTTTGCGCAGAACATCATGATCGCAGGGCAGAACTTCCTCGATAACCCAATGGAAAAACCGTTTATGCCTAGCTGGAACCGCGTAATATCGGCAATGCCTGACGTATTAGAACGCCTCAAGGAAGCTGTTGAACTAGATAGAGCTGAGTTCATTGCTCAACTATAAGAGTCGCAAAATTAAAAAATGGATGGTGACGATGTTAAATCCAAATATTGAATTACTACAGCGAGTAGAACAACAGATCAGTACAATTTATGCGGATATTAATTTATCCGTATCAATCGAAGTGCTGGCTGCAGAATTGATCAGCACAATGCGGCTAACCGATCACTTTCATACGCCGACACCACAAATAAATCATTGGTCTGAAAAAGATACTATATTGATAACCTACGGTGACAGTATCCTCAATCAGGATGAAAAACCCCTGCAGACATTGCATCATTTTTTACAACATTACTGTGCAGATACAATTAACAGTGTGCATATTCTGCCATTTTTTCCGTATAGCAGTGACGATGGTTTTTCGGTTATTGACTACGCCAGTGTAAACGATGCATTAGGTGATTGGGATGATATAAAACAGATAGCACAGAGTCATCATCTTATGTCTGACTTAGTCATCAATCACTGCTCTAGCCGCAGTAAATGGTTTGACAACTTCATTCGTGGCGAAGGTACTGGTTATGATTATTTTTATACCGACTCAACTTATTCACTTTCAAACGCGACAGTCTCAACTAATGGCGATAGCAGTACCGACCGTCACGATATAGAAGCCGTCGTAAGACCACGTACATCTCCTTTATTCAGAAGCACACAAACCGCCTCTGGCGAACAGCAAGTGTGGTGCACCTTTAGTCATGACCAAGTCGATCTCGATTTTACTAATCCCAAGGTACTCATCAATTTCGTGTCCATTATCCGTCAATATTTAGATAATGGCGTGAAGATATTCCGCCTCGATACGATCGCCTTCTTGTGGAAGAAAGCAGGCACGCCTTGCATTAACTTACCCGAAACTCACGAAATTGTACGTTTACTCCGAACCTTAATCGAACATGCACGTTCAGACGCCGTTATAATTACTGAAACCAATATTCCCAACAAAGAAAACCTTACCTATTTTGGTAATGGCAACGAAGCACATTGTATTTACAATTTCGCCCTACCACCCTTATTGGTAAATACCTTGATCACCGGTAATTGCCAATACTTAAAACAATGGATGATGAGCATGCCACCAGCCCAAAATGGCACGGCTTATTTTAACTTTATCGCATCGCACGATGGTATCGGCTTACGACCAACAGAAGGTTTATTGTCAGATCAAGAGATAAATCAGTTAGTCACTACGATGCAAGAATTTGGTGGTAAAATATCTTGGCGAACAGTGACGGCAGATACTAAAAACACCTCGAATTCGGAAGAAAAAAAAGTGCGTAAGCCTTATGAGTTAAATATCACCTTATACGATGCATTAAAAGGAACAACAGCAGGTAAAGACGAATGGGGGCATGCACGTTTTATCTGTGCTCATACGATCATGCTCGCACTAGAAGGTATCCCTGGGATCTACATTCATAGTTTACTCGGCACGAGTAATGATTATAAAAAGCTCGACCACACGAGTCATAATCGTTCTATCAATCGACATCGCTGGGCACTTAATTCACTAACAAAGCAACTTGATAACCCCGAAAGCCAACATGCTCGTTCATTACATGATATTAATCATCTGATCACATTAAGAACTGCGCAACCCGCATTTCACCCAAATGCCACTCAATTCACCTTACAGTTAGGCGAACAACTCTTTGGATTTTGGCGACAAAGCATAGACCGTAGCCAAAGCATATTTTGCATCAGTAATATTTCAGATACGCAACTTACATTACCGCTAGCCAATGTGAACTTAATCAGTAGCGATTTTTGGTATGATTTAATTACCGGGGATACTATCGAGGATATTAGCCAAATATTAACACTCAAACCCTACCAGACATTATGGTTGAGTAACCGATAAAATGAACATAATTTAACGCTAGGGTTACCCTACAGTAGCCCTATTATTGATAACATTTATTTAAATAGCTAAAGAATAATGAGTCTTTTATAAGTCATTATCACCTAATCTAAAGCATAATAATAACAAAACAGTTAACCTCACAACTTTTAACGTCAAATTAACCACTCTCACAAATACATCCATTTACACCTTCAAATGTAACCTTCGATTGAAACCAAACTATTTTTAAGTATTTATACTAGTTAAAAAACGTTTCGATTGATGAATTTTCAAACAAATAAAAACTTTATTTGAACATTTTAACTTTCGAATAGTGATAATTGTATCTATGTCACATTTCGTTTATATAATCTCCCCTATTATCTCGTCACAATTTTAGTTGCAAGAAGGTTAACAATGAAAAGATTGATTGCTCATCGTGGAATGTCATCGCTGGCACCAGAAAATACATTAGCCGCATTTTCTTTATGCAAAGAGAATAATATTCAATGGTTCGAATGTGACGTTGATATTTTAAAAGACGGTACGATTATTGTTTCACATGACGATACTTTAGATCGTTGTACTGACAAGAGTGGTCAATTATGCAAAATCAGTCATGACGATATCGCGAATATCGATGCTGGTAGCTGGTTTGCAGATGAATTCATTGGTGAAAAACTACCGACGCTCCAAGAGTTAATTTCATTAGCAAATGAGCTTGAGCTCAACATGAATATCGAAATTAAATCATGCGCAGCAAGTGCAGAACTTAGCTATACCCTGATTGATAATTTAATTATTGGTTTGAAAGAGCTAAACCCTGAGCGCGAATTAATCGTATCAAGCTTCAACCACCTTGCCCTAACCGAATTTAAACGTCGTAGCCCAGAAACCCAAGTTGCTTGTTTATTTGAAAGCCATACCTTGTGGGACGATTGGAACTCAATTTTAGATTGGTGTAACGCAGATTACATCCATCCAGAAGACAAAGGCTTAACGCAAGAAATGGTTCACAAATTTAAAGCCGCTGGTTTTAAAGTAAACGTGTGGACTGTAAACGATCTTGCGCGCGCTAATCAATTATTCAACTGGGGTGTCGACGGTATTTGTACCGATGTTGCCCATAAATTCCCATCAAAATACAAAGTGTTAGGTAATAAATAATGAGTTTATTAGAAAAAATTGGCTTCGACTCAAAAAGCCGCTTTTACGGTTTCTTATCTGTCGTACTGTCAGGACAGATCATTTATTCTGCTTTCGAAGCATTTAAAGGTACATTTTATAATTTACTACTAGAAGTATTAAACATTGATAATACGCAGATGGGTGTACTATTTACACTAATCGGCTCAGCAATGTTCTTCTACATCCCTGCTGGTTGGGTAAATAACCGCTTCTCTGTACGTTCGATTTTAATGACCAGTATGTTCATACGATTCTTAAGTATGATGGCTATCATCATCTTTCAACCTGAATTTACCTTCTTGATCGTCATTGCCGGACTTTGGGGTCTGATTGATGCGATCTTCTGGCCTGCTGTTGTGAATGGCGTTAACTTAATGTCAGGCGATGACAACAAAGGCATGGCTTTTGGTTTATTAGAGTCAATTCGTCGTGCAACAGAAATGAGCATGAACGCAATTATCGTTGGTATCATGGCATTAGTGAGTGGTTCAATCTTGATTTTCCAAGGTGCTATCGTATTCTATACCTTACTTATCCTACCAATGATATTCTGTGTATGGAAATTTGTACCAGACAATCAATTAGAAGTTAAAGCAGGCGAAAGTAAAAACAAAGCAGCATTACAAGGTTTATTCTATGTATTAAAAATGCCAACAGTATGGTTAGCGGCTCTAACATCTCTAACAGTTTACTGGACTTACATCACGCTTATCTACACAGTACCATACTTACAAGCTGTGTTTGGTTTAACAACTGCAGAAGCCGCTATCTTCGGTATCATTAATACTGGTGCTATGGGTGTTGTTGCCGGTCTTGTTGCTGGCTCAATTGCTGACTTTGTGTTCAAATCATCGATTAAAATGATGCTGTGTGCACTGGGTCTTACTGTTATCTGTTTAGGTATTACAATTTTACTACCAAAATCAGCTGAAATGTTAGTAATGAACATGATTCTACTAATGTGCTTCTCGTTTAGTATCTTCCTAGCAAAAGGCATTATCTTAGCGCCGATTGCTGAAGCAGGTGTTCCGAAAGAATTCAGTGGCGCAGCAATGAGTGTTGGTTCATTCGCTGCATATGCATCAGTATTCTGGGCTTACGCACTAAACGGTTGGATCATCGATACCTATCCTGCAATTGAAGCGTATCAAATGATCTTTGGTATTGGTCTGAGCGTATCAGCATTTGGTATGTTCACGGCGATTTGTTTACTATTACTAAAACGTAAACAAGCAGGTAATATCTCAACTGATGATGCAACACCAGCATAATTTAGGTGAGTTAAGATGACCTAATTAGCGTCATCAAAGTAATCTATAATACAAACAAAATAGCCGCATTAATTGCGGCTATTTTTTATTCTAAATAATGAAACCTATGTATAACGCTCTATTTGTCGCTATGCAGCCATCGCTATATGTACTGACGTTTGAATTAACAGTAATAACAGTACAAACAAAGACAGTGAAAACGCACGTAATCTATGTGGCACATAGTTAGTCCCCACATGTACATAAGCGTGAATATATCTAAACACCACATAAACAACTGACAGTCCAATAGCAAAACTATTCACCGCCCCAACCAACACAGTGATGATGCACAAGCCATAAAACACCAAAGGTGATTCAAACTGGTTATCTAAGTTATTTGATACTTGAACAACATCTTCTGGCCATGCCTTGTTATTTAACGCCGTTTTCTTAAAATCAATTGCTTTTGCTTTTATTGCTTTTGATTTACGTATTATCAATAAAACATACAATGATATAACTAAAAATATATGCGCAAGTAACGGGTATAAAATACCGACTCCATCCATCTCTTTCTTCCTTTATTTTTATAATATAATTAATCTATCAACTAGATATAAAGCAAATGAGGAAAAATAGGAAATGCATGTTTTATGATTTGTGAATAGACGCATCATCAAATTCGAACTTTGATGATGCTTATCTAACGTGATGATTTATTCCGTCAACAAAGCACTCACTTCCGCTGCTGACAATGCTTTATGATAAATTTTGACACTATCATATGCTTGTTCCAATGCGGATACACAAACTTTAGGGTCTGCCGAGGTCGCACCATCTTCACAGGTAACACTCGTATGCCCGCCCACTTTAAATGGAGAGCCGCCACCATAACCAGAAGTATTCATCGCGGCAATAATCGGGCTATTCCCCATCGGTAAATCACCTTGTAGATCAAACGGTGCACCATCGATATAACCCAGTAACAGCTGATTTTCTCGATCGATGACAACGGCCACATGGTGCCAACTGCCGTCAACAATTGCAGCAGGTTGAGTGATCGTTACATTATTCGGATACATAAATCGGTCGCGGAAATTAACTTGAATTTCTAAATCATGTCCACTAGCGCGGATCTCCCAACCACCATAATTCATATTATTTGGGGTCTTAGACGATTTACCAATAAGTAGTTTATCACCGTCAGTTACCGAATATTTAAACCACATAGCCGCAGTAAAACTTTTATGACCCGGATCTAATTTATGTGGTAATAAGCTATCTCCTAAAGGATCATTAACCATCTCTTTTGCTGCTAACAATGGAATAGTAATACCTTGATCAGTTCTCCCAGCAGTTTGCATTTCAATTAATTTAACACCTGTCGTTTCGGCCTGTAAGTCATGACCAAATACAGAAGAGTCCGTCACTTTATTATCTTTTAGGTTATCCATATTCCAATCAGCGACCAATTCAGGTGTTACAACTTGAATCATCACTGGGCCACGGGTTTTATATTCTCCATCCGTGGCAATATAGCTAAATTGATCGACGCCGACAAAATCGGCAGGTGGTGTATAACGTAATGAATCACCATAAACAATAACGGTGCCACCAGCTAATGTTGTCGCGTCAAAGCTCTCAATGGTTAATAGATCGCCATTTGCGTCATAATCATTTGCCAATGGATTGACCAAACCAGATTCATTTTTATATACCGTTAAATAATCTTTGAATGTGGCAGGTAACATAGGATCTGTTAATGCCTTCGCGGCTTTAAAGCGAGAGCCTTTTTGAATCCGACGCGTCGTATTCCATGCTTGCATATTGCCCATATGCGTTCTTGGCTCTTGAATTTGATTATTATTATCGGTTTGTTCGCCATGGCCTAACCCTAAGTTATGCCCAATTTCATGAGTAAAGCCCCAGCTCATGGTATAACCTGCGGTACAGCCAACCCAATAACCACCACCCCAACACTGCCCGCCATTCACAGGATCTTGAAAATCAATACTGAAGTTAGTTGCATCAGGCGCACTCGGACGAGTTTGCGTAGCCTTACCGATATCGTCTTTTAATTCGATAACGGCTTTACCCATATCCCAACGTAAGCCTGTTTTTTGTGCCCACATATAGTCGAGTTCATTAATGTGGCCTTCCATTTGCGCGACACCATTAATAATGTTGTTTCCAGCGCCTTTATCAAATTGGTTTTCTTCAAATTTAAAAGCAACCCGCGCTAAACTATTATGGAAGTCATTGCCAGGTTGCGGTTGATATAAACGACCATTCTCAATAGCAGGCAACTCAAAATCAATGATTAACTCTTGAGTATCGGTTTCATCATTACCTAATGCTGTTGTCGTTATAAATCCACTAACATCAACTTTTTTCTGCCAAAATAACATGTCTCCCTTCCACGCCGAAATATGAATCGAGCCCAAGGCATCGATCACACCAGTAACGGTTACCGTAGAATTATTCGTTACAATGCCACGGTAAGTTCTAATTTCCGGCATTGGTGATACAGATTCATATTCTTTGACTCGACGAGAGTCGAAGGTAAGCAATTGAAAATTAGGAGACCGGACTGAATGTTTCGTAAATTCTAATGCGTAGTCAACATCATTGATACTAACGTCGATATCAATATTTTGCGGCAATGATTCACCAGCCGTTTTATTTTTATCGATAATAACCGTACGCACGATAGTCACATTCGAGCTCCAGCGACTGCCCGTAGGCCCAACAGTCTCAGTCCGAATATAATACGTTTTACCGGGATCAATTGGTGACAGTGTAATGTCATGCTCCCCAGCTAACAAATCGTTTAACTTAACGCGATACTGCCACCCTTCAGTATTACTACCAGCATCCATTTCACCATAATAGATCCAAACCGGGTAACCCTCAGCGCTTTTATCTACGCTCAGATTAAGTTTAATTTGATTGCCTTGGCTGTCAAAACCAGTTTGTATTGCAGTATCAACGTTTACCGCTGCAGGGTGAAAACGGTTATAAGGTATCAGGAACTCTCCTGTCATCAAGGTTCGATTAGGAATACCAGCCCCCTGCCATGCAACAGACATGTGATCACCACCACCGCCTTCTTTATGAAGCACTTCGATATAATAATACTGACCAGCATTTAAATTAATATTCGTTTTAACCTGGCTGCTATCACGCCAGTTATCTTCACTCGTATAACCAGTAATATGTGCGACTAAATCAGCTTTATCACGCGTCATATCAGAACTAATGCGTAATTCACTATGATCATCAGAAGCAATCCAAAAATTGTACACCCCACTCACAGGTACAGTGAAATAACCATATACTCGTTGGCCATAAGAAGACCCCATATTAGTGAGTGATTTAAAGTTTGTTAATGTACTTTGTTGATTAATAGGCGCTAAAGTATTAATAACCGCCACACTTGAGCCAGATATTCCAGTCCATACTTCCTGCGATACACCTTGATAAAGTAATACATCACTAGGTAAAACATGCACTTTGACTAGCGTAGAACTTGTTTTATTATCTTTATTTATCGTGATTTCAAGATCAAACGAGTGCAACTCTCCCTCAAGAACATGACGTTTCAAGCTAAGCTGACCTTTCTCATTGATTCCAAATAAGTCCGCATCATCACCACCTACTACCTTAAACGCCAATCCTTGCTGCTCATTAAAACTCAATGTTGCAAATGAGCTACCAATAGAGCCATTAGCAGGAACCGAAAATTCATAATACGGATATTCGAATACGGGAGTATCAGCAACCAAGGCGTTAGTCTGTATCGATAGTCCATTTGATAAACCACTACTGTTACCAACAATATCAACGGCTTCAAGGGTAAGATTATAGTTTGTGGCAGGTAATAATTGTTTAAGTCTATAATTCGTATTATAAGTTTGTGCAGCAAGTTCCCCATCTTGGTAAATACGATAAAGTATTTGCTGCTTATCTTCATCCGTTGAGGCATCCCAACCAAGATCTATAAAATTAGTCCCCTTTTCATTAACCCTAATATTCGTCACCACCGAAGGGGCTATAAAATCATCAATCACAATCATCAAAGGATCACTTTCCATCGACTTATTACCGGCTTTATCCTGTGCGCGAATAGTAAAATCATAACGAGTTGCACTTTCCAAACCCGTTAGCTCAATTGATAACTTATCCTTACTTGTCGTTGCTAACAACTTATTACTTTCACTAATTAAATAACGCTTTACATCAACATTATCGGTAGTTGCATTCCATTGTAAGATCACTGTGTCTTCTGACGTTTTTAGCCAATTAAAGTTAAATATAGGCTTAGGTTTTATCGTATCAACAGGTAAGCGCAAATATTGATTGGTGATGACTCCTCGTGGTATTTCCGGCCCTTCCCAAGCGACAGCTAATAAGTCAGATCCATAACCTTCAGCCATTAACGCCTTTACTGCATATACTTGGCCAGCTTCAAGGTAAATGATTTCAGAGGCTTGGCTACCATAACGCACAGGGTCCCATTCACGTTTGTTTGTAGCCCGCTCTGTATAAGCAATTCGTCTTAGCCCTTTGGTACTAACACTATCACTTAACAACAGTTCAGATTCGTCATCTGAAGCTATCCAGAATTGATAGTCACCTGTGACAGGTGGGACGATATAGCCTTCCAGAGTCTGACCATATCTACTCCCAATATTACTTGGTGATTCGAAGTCAGTTTCAATATTTATAGAGGTAGGGTTATCAGGGAACGTTGGTAACGCTTTAAGTTCAGAAAGCTTACCTTTAACTCGATTATCTTGATAATACTTACGTAACAATCCTTGGTTTTCTGGTTTTTCCGCATTAGGTATAAATGCAACATGAAGAAGTACAGTTACCGAACTTAAACCGTCACTCACATCCACAGAAATATCCATGACTTTTAATGAAAGTTTATTAACTGAAGCAATCACAGTTAATGCACCATCTTCATCAATAGTAAAATAGTTCAATGCCTGTTCACTGGAAACTTGATAATGCAATGCATCACCATTAGCATCGCTTGCATTTATTTTAGCCACAAACGCACCGACAGTTGCGGTATCGTTTAACAAGACAATGTCAGTAATCGGTGAAATAACAGGGCTGTCATTCGCCATTGTTAAGGCGGTTATAGTTCGCGACTCAGATTCTCTGCCTTCCTTATCCAAGGCCAGCACGTCATAGACATAGCTTCTGTTTTCTTGCAAGTTTATATCAACAAAACGATATAAACCACGGCTAACCGTCGCGACCTTATTACCATCTCGGCGAATAATATAACCATTAGCATTATGGCTATCATCCCAGCCTAACGTCAGACTTGTTTGACTAGTCTCGATTAATCGAACATTTTCGACCGCCATGACTTCTTTTTCTGGCTGTTCAGGTTCAGGACGAGGTAGAGGAATACTTTGTTGAGCCCCGGCCCCTTCATTACACCCTGACACAGATAAGATCAATACAATCCAGAATATATACTTCATTCATTTTTCCTAAGTTTATCGAATAAAACTCATCACTTTTGATGGTTCAATATAAAGTCGCAATAAAACTTTTAAATGAATATTTAAAAAGCGCGTTTAAATAACAAAGTACACATTTGATAGCAAATTAAGAAGTACAGCGAGTTTAAACTATAATCAATATCAATAAACTACAAAATATTGCTTATAATTCATTCAACATATGGAGAAAATACGAAGATAAAAAACCCCAGTAATAACTGAGGTTAAAGAGAGAATAATGAACAGATATATTTATATCATTACATTGTTTTAGAGAATGTACGGCTAATAACGTCTTGCTGTTGTTCTGATGTTAATGAATTAAAACGTACAGCATAACCCGATACACGTATTGTTAGCTGTGGGTATGCACTTGGATTTTTAATCGCATCTTCCAGTGTTTCACGTGTTAATACATTCACGTTTAAGTGTTGACCACCTTCTACCTTTGCAGGTTCTTCGATTGCAATATCACGAGACTCAAAATTACCAAGTTCAGCTAAGTTAACCACGGCATCTTGCGCGATCACATCATCAACAGTACCGATGCATCTTGCTTGCTCTGCACTTTCATCAATAAGCCAAATGGAATTGATTAAACGTTGGTCATCCGCTTGCGTGATTTGAATACCTTTTAATTTACTCATTGTAATACCTTTTATGTTGTATATCTCAATCAACCATACAACAAAAAACCTTAATTAAACAAGGGTTACAGTGTGAATCATTAATACTTTATAGGTATTTCATATTTATGTATATTCCCTGTTAAAACAAGGTTAAGGCAATGAGTAAAATGAACTTAAAAATCAATATTTAACTAGGATTCATTCCAATTGGTCAACTCCTTTCACATCGTTATAACGCAACCGTACTTGCTTGAAGTCTTCAAATAATAGCTGAGATGATAATATTGCTTCACCAAAAGGGTTGGTTTCAGGTTCGAGTATGGCTTGTAATTTCCCTTCAGGGTTAATCACCATAAAAGCGAAGCTATGGCTAACGCTATAATTATCATTAGTGGCTTCATATTCATAAATAGCAATAATATTTAAGCTATTAGCAAACCCTAAATAAGTCAGCCCCTCAACTTGCCTTAACCCTATTATTTCGGGATCGAAAAATGCTAAATATTCCGCCAGTACTTGAGGTGTATCACGCAAAGGATCAACGGTATAAAAAATAATATCGACATCATCCTCAAATGCGCTTTGCTCTAAATGCCCCTGAAACTGACTCAGCGCTAATAACGTCATCGGACAAATATCGCCGCAGTGCGTATAACCGGCAGCAACGATATGCCACTTGCCTAACAAGTCATCTTGAGTAAAACGATTGCCATGTTGATCTTGTAATACAAAGTCCGTAATCGGCATAGCTTCACTCAAAGCAATGCCATTAATTTTCGCTACCGCTTGAGGTTGATACAACCCGAACAAGAACCTCAACATAATAAAAAAGATTAATATAATGCTTAAGCCCAAGCTGGAATATAAAAATTTATTTATAAATGCCTACTTATAAACACATAACTGGCTTCTATATTCATTAAGGTAATGAATATCAATATCGCAATGGGGGGAATGAATAACAGTAGCTTCACTGCAAATCGTTCCCACTTTAAATGCATAAACACAGTTAAAATCAACCCCGCTTTCATGACCATAAAAAACAAGATAAGTGCCCAGCGTAAATAGCCTTGAACCTGAAAATAATCCACCATATAAGAACAAGCGCTTAAGATAAATAACAATAACCATGCTTTAAGATAAAGGCGAATAGGATGCACTTGACCAATTTTATGTGTTTGTGTGGACTTCATAATCACACCTCACCAAAGATAGAAAAAAGCAAAAATAAATACCCACACCAAATCAACAAAATGCCAATATAGTCCCGATATTTCAACCGCTTGATAACCTTTACTTTCATAATCACCCGCACGCACACGTTTGGCAATGACGAGCAAATAAATAACGCCAATACTCACATGCAAACCGTGAAACCCAGTGATCATAAAAAAGGTGGCACCAAATTGTGCTGCGCCTAATGGGTTACTCCATGGCCGAACCCCTTCTTCAAAGATTAACTTGCTCCATTCAAAAGCTTGCATACCAACAAAAGAAATTCCGAATAAAGCGGTAATAAATATCAGATAACTGGCTTTGCGTTTATCCCCTTGATAGGCAAAATTAACAGCCATCGCCATCGTGCCGCTACTGGTAATAAGAATGAACGTCATAATAGCAATCAACACTAAGGGTACGTGCTCCCCCGCGATCGTTAACGCAAATACTTCACTCGAATTAGGCCACGCATCAACCGTACTCATTCGCACACTCATATAAGCGGTTAGAAAAATACCAAAAATGAAAGTATCACTGAGTAAAAATACCCACATCATAAATTTAGGCCAAGGCATATCAAACACGGTGCGATCATTCGACCAATCTGATACTGCACTTTGCCAACCTTTCTTTTCATCATCATTGTGGCTGTTATTATTCATGACGTTCTCCTAAAAACCACAAAGCAATGCAATCGTTTTGTAGGTATCTGGTGTTGCCGTTAACAACGCAAACAGCAACATCCATACAATAAACAAATAATGCCAATACCAAACACATAAGCCTAAGTTAGCAGTCAATCTTTCACTATCAGTATGTTTAACAAATGTAATAACAACCCGAATTAATGCAACGAAACCACCCGCCAAATGTAATCCATGAATCCCCGTAAACAAATAGAAATAACTGTTGGCTGGATTCCCATTTACCGCAAAACCCGATGCAGCAAGCTGCTGCCACACTAATAATTGCCCGATTAAAAACAAGCAACTAAATAACCCCGTCAGGCATAGCGCCAACACCATACGTGTATGACCCACGCTCTCGTTAATCGGCTTAGTGGTAGCCGCAAAGCGAATAGAAATAGATGCTAATAATAAGAACGCGCTGTTCACCCAAAGGGTAATTGGATTACTAAAAGGTAACCAAGGGGGACCCGCTAACGCCGTAAAATCAGGATATTGTGAACGAGATAAAAAAGTGATTGAAATCAATAAAAAAACAACGGTCACCACCATCAAGAAAAACACCAGAGCCGTTTTAGTTGATTCGGTCTGGGTCACTTTCAAGCATTGCGTCTGATTATATGATTCGGAAATATCAGCATCGTCTGATAACCAAGGCTTACTAAGTAATTGACGAACAATGTTCATTATCGGAGCCCTTCCTTGTCTGTTAATAAACACTCTGAATCCATTGTATTTTGTGGGGTAAAATCAGTTTTGTGTCCAGGTACACTATAATCATAAGCCCACCGGTAAACGACAGGCACGTTATCCCCCCAATTGCCATGCTCAGGCGGGCATTGCGGCGTCTGCCATTCCAACGACGTCGCTTGCCAAGGGTTGGTAATGGCCTGTTTACCCCGTCGTAAACTCCAGATTAGATTGAAAATAAAGATCAGCTGACCCATACCAACAATCAAGGCAGCAACAGTAATACCAGCATTGAGTGTTTGTGTTGAATCGGGAATGAAAGCGGTATCGCCCAGCGCAAAATAACGGCGCGGCACACCAAGAAAACCAAGATAATGCATCGGCAAATAAATCGCATAGGTGCCAAGGAAAGTGACCCAGAAATGTAATTTACCCAGCCCCGTATGCAACAGACGACCCGTCACTAACGGGAACCAATGATAGATGGCTGCAAACAGCACCATGATCGGTGACACCCCCATCACCATATGAAAATGCGCGACTACAAAAAATGTGTCCGACAAAGGTAAATCAACCACCACATTACCCAAGAACAAACCTGTTAGACCACCGTGCGTAAAAGTAAAGATAAAGCCAATAGCAAAGAACATCGGCACTGTAAAATGAATATTGCCACGCCACAACGTAAGCAGCCAGTTATAGACTTTCAATGCTGTCGGTACTGCAATAATCAAGGTGGTGGTGGCAAAGAAGAAACCAAAATAAGGATTCATACCACTGACATACATATGATGCGCCCACACCACAAAACTAAGCCCACCGATCGCGACGATCGCCCATACCATCATCCGGTAACCAAAGATATTTTTACGGGCGTGAGTAGCTATCACATCCGACACCATGCCGAATGCAGGCAAAGCGACAATGTATACCTCCGGGTGACCAAAAAACCAAAATAGATGCTGAAATAAGATGGGGCTCCCGCCGGTGTAATCTAAGTTTTCACCTAAAGATAAGATCGCAGGCATGAAGAAGCTGGTACCCAGTAATTTATCAAACAACATCATAATCGCACTGACCAGTAACGCTGGGAATGCCAACAAGCCTAAAATAGTAGCAATGAAAATGCCCCACAATGTCAGTGGCATTCTCATCAGGGTCATACCACGAGTACGCGCTTGCAATATCGTGGTCACGTAATTAAGCCCACCCATAGTAAAAGCAATAATAAAAATGGCCAGCGATAACAACATCAACAATATGCCGCTATCAGCCCCCGGTGTACCTTGTAAAATAGCTTGTGGTGGGTACAAGGTCCACCCTGCACCAGTCGGCCCTCCGGTAACAAAAAAACTGGATATCAGTACGATAACCGAGACCAAATAAGTCCAAAAACTCAGCATATTAAGATAAGGAAACACCATATCCCTAGCGCCAATCATCAATGGGATCAGGTAATTACCAAATCCACCGAGTAATAATGCGGTAAGCAAATAGATCACCATAATGATCCCATGCATGGTGACATATTGCAGATAAGAGCTTGGGTCAATAAAAGAGAAATGATCAGGAAAGCCGAGTTGTAAACGCATTAGCGCAGATAATACTAAAGCGATCAAGCCAACAAATATAGCCGTGATTGAATATTGAATCGCAATCACTTTATGATCCAAACTCCACACATACTTAGCAAAGAAGCCCGATGGTTGGTGGTCGTCTGCAATAATAGGCTGTATTTCTTTCACTAAAACCTCCTACCAAACCTTATTTAACTGGCTGTAATATAGCGATATACGCGAGAACATCGTCGATAGCGCGATCGTCGTGCAACAATTTAGACATCAGAATCATCTGAGACCCATACATATCTTGTGGATGTGCACCGCGAATACCTTTCTGGTAGTTCTTTAATTGACGTTTGAGGTAGCTTGTATGTTGCCCCGCTAATTTAGGTGCTTTCTGGGCATAATTTCCTTGGGCAAGTTCACCATGACAAACGGCACAATTCTGATAGAGTTCTCGCCCAACCGACACATTACCTCGATGTTCAGTTGACTGAGTAACGGTCACAGGCGGCAGCGAATTAAGGTAACGACTGATATTAGCCACCGCAGTATCGTCAGCTAACATTGCTGCAAACGGTAACATTTGACGACCATAAACATCATCATCACTGCCACCACGAATATTATTACGGAAATAATGTAACTGCCGATTAAGGTAATCACGTTCCTGACCCGCTAATGCTGGCGCCCCGATCGTTCTATTTCCTTCACCATTAACGCCATGACAAGCAATACACGTGGTATACATCTGCTGACCAGCCGAAATATCACGGCTAATTCGAGCAAGGCTTTGGCTAAATGTTGGCTGTTGGTTAAGCCATATTTTATAATCATGTTCAGATTCAACAACAACGTGTCCACGCATTGTATAGTGGGCAATACCGCATAACTCGAGGCATAGAATTTCGAAACGACCAAGTAACGTTGGTGTAAACCAGAGGTAAGATTGAGTGCCTGGCACCAAGTCCATTTTTACTCTAAATTGAGGAACAGTGAAATTATGCAACACATCTTTAGAGCGCAATAACACTTTGACTGGGCGTTCAATAGGCAGGTGTAATTCATTACTATTGATCAACACATCGTCTTGCCCATGTGGATCTTCAGGGTCTATACCAAACGGATTATTCTGATTAATTAATGGAATGGCTGTACGTCCAAGTTTACCGTCCTCACCTGGTAAGCGAAAACTCCAATGCCATTGCTGGCCAACCACTTCGACTTCACTCGCATCTGCTGGCACATTGACAAAATCAGCCCAAACAAACAGCCCTGGTGTAAGCATAGCGATAATACCAATCGACGTTAATACCGTTAACCAGCCTTCTAATTTACGATTTTCCGGATCATAATCTGCTTTTCTTTTTTTGTTATAACGGAACCGATACACCACATAAGCGAGAAACAAGTTCACGGCAACAAATACAATACCCGTGACCCAGAAGGTAATGTTGATAGTTTGATCTATTGCTGTCCAATTCGACGCGATAGGCGTAAACCACCATGGACTAAAGAAATGAAACAATAAGGAGCTAATAACCAGTAAGAGAATTACTACCGCAATAACCATAATTGAACCATCGATTATTGTCAGTTTTACAAAATATAAAACTAACTAGTGACCTGAAAACCAGTGTAATTAATAAGCATAGCGCAAGAAATTTGAATTGCTTTGCTAAATAATTAAAGCCGTGTTTAAGGTGGTCACTTCATCATCCGGTTATATGTATCCTGACAACTCACAACCCAATGTGGCGAGCCCGTGCCACAGCCTGCAGGTCTAACATCAGGGTGCGAACGCATGATAATGCCAAAATTATGCTCCTGTACTGGATCCACATCGACAAATAAGATATGTTTACCCTTTATTAATAGCGATTGAAAGCGAACAAAATGTACGTTTGGTTTTTGAAAACCAATGAATCCCCCTTCCCAAGTACAAAATCCAAAGCTCAACACAGACAAAAAGATAAAGGGTACCCAACCTGCAGCGCCATTCGTCCAGCTCATCATATAGGGTATCACTAACGCAAGCACAGCAACGATAACCCCAACACCTGCGCCTATTTCGCCCCCCCGGATAACATCCTGCTTAAGCAAAGATTCAACTTCATGTAAATGCCGCTGCCCAACATGATAATCATCAAGACTTAATACATGGATTTGAGGTTCAGTAAATCCTTCAGCTTCGAGCTCCTTTTCAACAATCTCTAGTTCATCAAGATCATCAGATACATAATAGTGTCTTAACATAGTAACTACCGCCTTGAAAACTGTCGTAATTAACACACGGAAATATATAACCATGCTCAAACCATAGTCTGGTTATCTAGATAAGTGAAGATAAAAAAGGTAATTAACAGTTTCATCTATCACTAAGTCACACCTTTAAACGACATAAATTTTACAAATTAGCACTATTTTAGATATTTATTCCTTATTTATCGCATTGTTCTTCCATACTCATTAATTAGACTACGTAATTCAACAAACAAATTACAAGTGAGTGGGATCTGATATGATATTTAAAATAAAGGAATCATTAGCGCTAGCCATTACGCTATCTCTCACATTAACGTTATCAGGTTGCCACGGTAATGATGATAATTCAGGTGACGACAGTGCCCAACCCAATGAACCAGCTGAACCCAATCAACCTACTGAATTAGACATATTACTACAGACGCTTATTGACCAAAAAAAACTTGATCGTTCAGCAACTGTAAACCGTGATATCCCTTCTATTGAGTCTCCCCTTCCGAATCTAGGTAAAAAATTATTCTTTAGTCAAAGCCTTGGTGGTAATTTTGATAGCGCCTGTGCCAGTTGCCATCATCCAGCACTCGGTGGCGCAGACGAGTTAAGCCTCCCTATTGGTGTTGAATCTATAAATGCACAAGTGCTTGGCCAAGGGCGTAGCAATAGTGAAGGGATACCTTTTGTGCCACGTAATAGTCCGACCATATTTAATATCGCGTTATGGGACAGCAGTTTATTCTGGGATTCTCGCGTCGAGAGTTTAGGGAAAGAAGTTGACCAAAATGGTGCGGCATCTGGTATTAGTACACCAGACAGCAGCTTTGGCGTAACAGATAACAATGCAGGTTCTAATTTGGTTGTTGCACAAACTCGATTTCCCATTACCTCAAATCACGAAATGAAAACGGCTAATTTTGAAAATGGCAGTAGCAGAGATGTTATTCGCCATCACCTTGCCGCTCGTCTGGGAGATTATGACGAAGGCGCTGGTGAATTAACCCGTAATCAATGGCTAACCGAATTCCAAACCGCATTCAATAGTGATGCCGAACCAGAGGAACTTGTCACTTTCGCAAACATCGGCAAAGCCATTAGTGAATATGAGCGATCCATGCTGTTTATCAACTCACCATGGCGTAAATATCTCAATGGTGATATAAGCGCATTAACAGCACAACAAAAACAAGGTGCCTTGTTATTCTTTAATACACCTCAAGACAATGGTGCAGGCTGCTCAACGTGCCATAGTGGTCCGCTGTTAAGTGACGAACGCCATAACATTATTGCCTTTCCACAAATTGGCATTGGTAAAGGTGACGGCAGTAATGGGGATGATGATTTTGGTCGTGAGCGCGTAACAGGGGATGCTCAAGACAGATATAACTTCCGCACACCAAGCTTGTTGAACGTTGCTGTAACATCACCTTATGGACACGCCGGTACATTTGATTCATTAGAAAGAGTACTGCGCCATCATATCAACCCAACCCGCAGTATTGATGACTATGTTAATAGCAATGAGTGGTGTCAATTAGCCCAATTCAATAATATCGCAAACTGTGCCGACTTATACCCTAACGTGAAAGAAAATGGCGAACTTGCATTAAATAAACTTAACCAAGAACGCCAAGATGAGACATCACGATTACCAAATATAAACTTGAATAACGATGAGATCGAGCAACTGGTGACTTTCCTCAATAGCCTTACAGATCCTTGCGTCGAAGACCGTGATTGCCTTGCCCCTTGGATAGCAGATGAAACAACGGATAATCCCGATGACCAAGTACTGATTGGAACGGATATAAATAGTAGTCCATTATAACGTCAAAAATTTGTGACCCAAGGTATTAAATTGCGACATCATTGAAGCCTTAGTTCACAGAGTGAATCATCATCAAGGTCAGACAAAACACATGCGATTAATGAGATTTTTCTGTAATTTAAGTTATGCTAGAGTGAAACCTTAATGGGTATTATGCAAATGCCCAGCTCAAATTTAAGGTTTATAACATGGATGATTTCATTACTTCTCTTGTGAAAGATAATATTTTAACCCTAACAATAAATCGCCCCAGCGCACGTAACGCTTTAAGCCAAGGCATGTATTTATTACTTTCCCAAGGATTAGAACAAGCACAGGAAGATGAATTCATTAGAGTTATTTTACTTAAAGGGATGAGTGATATTTTTTGTGCTGGTAATGACATGCAAGATTTTAAAGCCATGTCACAAGGTCAAGAAGATCAATACGGTGCCCGCTTTATGCACGCCTTAATTAACTGTGACAAGCCCATAGTTGCAGCCGTTAATGGCCCCGCCATTGGTGTTGGCACAACCTTGCTACAGTTTGTCGATTTTCTTTACCTCGCACCAACTGCTGTATTCCAAACACCATTCATCGCGATGGGATTATGTCCCGAACTGGGTTCGAGTGAGCTTCTGTCACAACATATTGGTATTCGTAAAGCCAAAGCAATGCTACTTTCTGGTGAACGCATGCTAGCAGCAGAAGCGGTTACACTTGGTTTTGCAAATGAGGTATGCACGTCTGCCGATGATACCGCAACAGCAAAGGCGATAAGTCTGGCAAAGCTGGCACCAATAGCCATGCGCACCAGTAAAGCGATGTTGATGAAAACAGCTCGTCCTAACCTACTCGCGTTAATCGAATATGAAAATCAAAAACTAGCCTATTTAGTCACGCAACCAGAGTCTCGTGAGGCAGTCAGCGCCTTCCTTGAAAAACGCCAACCAAATTTTAATCTGAGTTGAAACAATTCGCTAAACCACAATCATGGTGGGCATCATTGTATAACGGCAGCGGTTTCTAATAACCATTCTTTAAAGGTCTGAACTTTTTCTAACGCATCATGTTCGGGTCGCCAGACGATATAATAAGCCAATTCTGTACTGCTATTCAGTACTGGAAATGGCTTCACTAGTCGCCCACAAGCAAGATCATCTTTGACTAATACACTGCGGCCTAATGCTACCCCCTGTCCAGCCACCGCGGCTTGAATTACCGATGCCGAGTTGTTAATTTTCAATCCCTTATTGGTGTCTATATCATCGATACCCTGCTCACTCAACCAGCTAGACCAAGTCGGAAAACCTGAACTTATCGGCATAGAATGATCGTGTAATAACGGATAATGAGCTAAGTCGGTCGGTAACTTCAGCCCTTGCTCAACCAGATCTGGGGAGCACACCGGAAATATATCCTCATCCATCAGCAATATTTGTGATAACCCCGGCCAATTGCCTTTGCCATAACGCACTCCAATATCAATATCCTCAGCAAAGTAATCAACAGAACGAGAATTAGTATTTAAGCGAAGGTCATAATCAGGATACTTAAGCTGAAAATCATCAACGTGCATCAATAGCCATTTTGCAGCAAACGCAGGACTCACTGACACTGTGATGGCATTATTTATAATCGGTTTTTGCAATAATGCTAAACCCTGAGAAATATGCTCTAAGCCTAGGCTTATTTCCGGCAGTGCAAGCTTAGCCTGAACCGTCAACGTTAAGCGTGAAGCGCCGCTAGTGGCACGAATAAACAAAGTGATATCTAACCACTCTTCCAATAAACGTACTTGCTGGCCGATTGCGGCAGGCGTGACATTCAGTTCTTTAGCCGCCAAAGAAAAACTAAGGTGCCTTGCTGACACTTCAAAGGCACGAACTGCATTTAAATGGGCTATATTTTTCATTTATAGCACTACCTCCCTTAAATCAACCACTAAATAAAAACTATATCGACAGTATAGAAGTAGTACTTTGTCATATGCAAAGAATAAATCCATAATTACAACATAAAGACACTTAATCTGTGGAATAACGATATGAACATTAATAGCGATCTAACCCAACCAGCTAAAGTATTCTTTAATGAATCAACTTGGCTCCCCTCCCCACTTAAAGGTGTATCACGTAAAATGCTAGAACGTGATGGTGCTGAGTTTGCAGCAACGCCAACAACACTGGTTACCTATGATGCAGACAGCTATTTCACTAACCATGTACATACCGGCGGCGAAGAATTCTTGGTGTTACAAGGTGTATTTGCTGACGAGCACGGTGACTATCCTGTTGGCACCTATAAGCGTAATCCTGTCGGTACAGAGCACGCACCGATAGTCAAAGACGGCTGCATGATCATAGTGAAACTGGGTCAGTTCCAAGACGGTGACACTCAAGATGTTGAAATCAGAACCACTAATCAAGCTTTTATCCAAGATGAAGGCCGTACTGCTGTTCAATATAAAGCGCTACACACATTCAAACAAGAAACGGTACGTTTAGAACGTTGGACACATGACTCAAGTATCAGCCTAGACAATACAGGTGGTATTGAAGTGCTTGTTGTTAATGGTGAGTTTAGCCATCAAGGAAACATTTATCGACAATTTGATTGGCTGCGTTTACCTGTTGGTGAGATGTTAGATGCCACCACAACTTCAAATAATTGTACAGTTTGGATCAAGACAGGTCATCACACTTACCGCCTCTAACCTGCATTTATTAAGGTAACTTGGATACTCAAAAATATGAAAACAGAATTTGTCATTATTGGCGGTGGATTAAGCGGTTTATATACCGCTTATTTATTAGAACAGCTTGGTAAGGATTATATTTTACTCGAAGGTCGATCGCGACTGGGTGGCCGAATATATACCGAAGACCAGTTTGATATGGGACCTTCTTGGTTTTGGCCTGGCATGCATCCACGTATTACCACCTTGATTAATGCTCTACATTTACCAGTATTCCCACAACATGATAAAGGTGCGTTCTTGTTTGATAAGCACGAGAACAAACCACCGCAGCGTTATGAAGCTGGTTACGCCGGTTCGCCACAATCAATGCGTGTTGCAGGTGGCATGCAAACTGTTGTTGATAGCATTAAAGCGAAACTAACCAATAAGTGTATTATTCTCAACGCCAGGGTCTCGAATGTAACACATACTGCGACAGATCAAGATAGCTATTCTATCGTTAAAACCGAAATAGACGGTGAACAACAAACAATACAAGCGCGTCAGGTCATCTTTGCGATGCCATTACGCTTACTTGCAAATAGCATTACGCTATCACCAGCATTACCGACTAAAGTACAGAATAAGTTTGCATCGACTGCAACATGGATGGCAGCACACGCGAAATTTTTTGCCATCTATAAAACGCCATTCTGGCGTGAAACGGGTTTATCCGGTTCAGCCAGTAGCCAAGTGGGTCCGTTAGCAGAAATACATGATGCAAGTACAATGGATTGGGCTATCGACGATAGTAGTACCGCCAATAGTAGTAATGTGGGCGCTGGTGCGTTATTTGGTTTTGTCGGTGTTGATGCACATACTCGTCAATCTGCTGGTCGTGATTTAATTAAGTCGTTAGCAGTAAAACAACTTGTACGTATTTATGGTAAACAAGCCGCCCAACCTATGGATGTGAAGTTAGTCGACTGGAGTCAAGAACACATGACAGCGACGGATGCCGATAAAAATGCCCCCAACGCTCACCCACATTATGGGTTACGCGATATTCAATCAGCGCTTGCACCTGTTCATCAACAAGGTTGGTACTTTGCGGGAACAGAAGCAGCGGAAGAAAATGGGGGCTATATCGAAGGCGCACTAGAGGCGGCTGAGGTTGTTATTGTTTCAAGCGTTAGTCAATAAGGCTCTAGACATATAAACGAATTGGCCATCACAGTCGTCTATAACAAAGCCAAAACGGGCATATAACTCACCGACTTGATTACCTTGTAAATGACTTAGCTTACAAGGTAGTTGTTTCTCTTTAGCAAGTGCGATTAACTTGCTTAATATCTTACTACCAATGCCCCTACCTTGATGTTCTGGTAATAAGAAAAAGCGACAAAAGTGGATATGATCACTGTTAACTTCAATTTTATAACTGCCGACGACTATGCCATCAATACATATCAGCATAGGTTTGCCAGATGCCCATTCCTCTGCATGCATTTGTTGCTGTAGAACTTCGTCCCAACCAAGCATAGCTTTAATCGGCCCATATTCAGCGGATTTTTTTAGGTTAAACGCAAAATCATAATCTTGCTCAGTTGCAAGCCTGTATTCAAGGTTCATGAACTGTCTATATCCAGCGTAATAACACAATTAACGACATAAATTGTTACGTCCTTTGGCCTTACTGCGATAGAGGGCCCTGTCTGCGAGTCGTAACAACTGTGAGTAATCTACATCCTGTGATGCTTTTAATGTCGCTAACCCCATACTACACGTAACAAATTTCGAACAACTTGAGTTAGCATGTAAAATACCCAAGTTTTCTATCGACAGCACCAATTTTTCCATGAAAAATACAGCCTCTTGCTCAGTACAATCAACCATCACAATAGCAAACTCTTCACCGCCATAACGAGCAACTGTGTCAGAAGCCCGCTGCACTTTCATTTTTAAACAATCGGCTACCTTTTTAATCGCATCATCACCAGCTTGGTGCCCATAGTTATCGTTATATAATTTAAAATAATCAATATCGAGCATAGCTAGTGATAACGAACCGCCGCTTCTCAACGCTCGTTTCCATTCTTTTTTAAGTTGAACATCAAAATAACGTCGATTAGCAAGCCCTGTTAAACCATCGGTATGTGCTTTTTTTTCTAATTTTGATTCAAACGAACCTTCAACAATCCTCACTGCAAATGTGCCAATCGCTATAATGATTAACAACGCAGGGATTATCACATAACCAATTGATATCATCACCTTTTCTGTTTTTTTGTCTAATATCGCAACATCAATATGGATCCACAATGTAGCACCAATATCATGCAACGGATATTGAAAAATGGCATCCATATTATCATTCGCCATGTACTTAACCACATTTCGTGAAGGCAAGTTATCAGCGCTGAAATCACCATCTAGTCCAGGCCTCGCTAGTGAAATATTCACGTACGATGACCGTAGTTCAGGTAATGCTTCTTCTTTACGTTGATAGCTGATATCAATAACACTACCGACATAAGTAATTTCAGGATGGGCAATCACTTCACCATTTTCATTAATTAAACAAACATAGTTACTCGGATCATAACTGCTACCTTGGAAAATAGATTGAAACTGCTTCACTACGTCTTCAGGAGCAATACCTTGACGAATACTCGTATCTGCCAATGCCTTGAATTTCAATGCTTGCTGTTCATTCTGTTCCATCGCGACATCAAAAAGTGCATTCCATACCAAGCCATATGTAATCGGAGTTGCAATCGCTACAACGCCAGATACCACCAGCGCTAAAGCAATAAATGTAGCAATAACGGCCTGCTTAGCGTTATTTATCGAACACCTGAATTTTTTACCCAAAATAATAGACCTAATAATGACAGAATTAACACTAACAATAGTGCTTAATATTAGCAGTATACAATTTTATCGTGCCACGACTAAAATTTGGAAGTGGCCGTTATTATTCAATATACTAGATAGGATCCACTATTATCATTGTTATATTCTACATCATAAATGAATATAATATGGTGGATAGCCGAGTAAACTTGAAGCAAACCCGCTTTTCCATCACTACAATTATTAAAAGGTCATAATTAAATAAGCGAACACATAAATGCTGATATCTATTTGCATGTGTACATACCAAAGAGACCATGTCATCGATACCCTAAAGAGCATTGCAGCACTGCGGCTACCAGAATATGTCAAAATTGAAGTAATCGTGGTTGATAACGATGAGCGAGGCTATGCCGAAAAACTCGTCAAAGTACAAGCAGCCCTCATGCATATGCCTGTTTTTTATCGCCAAGAAACGGCTAAAAATATCGCATTAGCACGTAACTGTTCAATTGATAATACCAAGGGTGAATGGATAGCCTTTATCGATGATGATGAAATTGCAGATCCCGACTGGTTAGCGCAACTTTTAGCAACGGCGCAAACCTATCAAGCAGATGCCGTTTTCGGTCGCGTTAAATCAACCTACCCTAACCACACACCACAATGGATAATCGAATCAGGTGTATTTGATAGGCCTGCGGTAAGTAATGGCCAAGAAGTCACCAGTGGCGCAACTAATTCAACCTTAGTCAGTCAAGCCGCAATACAGAAATACCAACTCAAGTTCGATTCTAACTATGGTTTAACAGGCGGTGAGGATGCCGATTTTTTTTATCGACTGTATCAATATGGCGGTAAATTGGTGTGTTCAAGTGAAGCGTATGTCAGCGAAGAGGTGGCAAGTAATCGATTAAACATACACTATTTATTAAAAAGAGCCATACGTATAGGTGAAACTTATACACGCTATCGTATGCAAAAAGCACCGATTAGAAACAAACTCACTTACTTTGTCGACGTGTTAATAAAACTCATTGTATTACTCTTTATCGTATTAATTAAATTACCTTTTGGCCAATCTAAGTACGCAAAACCATTATTACAATTAGTGGATAAAATAGGTAAAGTTAAAGCATTATTCACCGCGAAAACCATCAAGTTATACAGCGATTGAAGCGGGTCAATAATAACCTGACTCGCTTTACGGTTAACCTATGCCGTAATACCTAACCTAAATTAACCTGCTTAATATCGCCCATATCTAGCGGTCTACTTTCCAACACCATTTCACTGAACCTTTCTCGTAATTTACAGCCATCTTTATGACCTTTTATTTCTACATGTTGAAATAAAATCGGTTCACCTTTTTTAATATCTACTAACAACTTAGCCCCTGTCGCTAAGCCTAAGGGTAATGCGCTATGTTCAACGGATAACTCTGCGCTGGTCATTTCACCGTAATAATCATAACCACCAATACAATCAAGTTGCTCCCCTTTTTTCAAGTTTCGCTTTGCGCGAGAGATCACATCAGACACAGGTGCCCCCAACGGCCGAACAACAGATTGGTGTTCAACAACATTCACATATAAGCCGTATAAGGCTTCAATTCCGGGCATATGGTAAGGTAAATACAACAGATAATTTGGACCATCCCCCATCTTATAATAAGAAAGAGAATGTAATATCTCAGGTTTGTCCGTAGTGATAACAGCAAATACCCCACCACTGGGCTCAACACCGCAAACAACTTCAATAACACCGGTTCGATTCAAAATACCACCGTCTTCTTTTAATTTTAACAAGTCGACAATATCTTCTAGTGTCCCTTTTGCGAGATGCATGCCAGGGACATCAGCAACCAAACCTGTGGCATTAGAAACAATCGTCATTTCCATCGACATTTTAGATCCATCTGCAAACGAGGTAATCATCGTCGGTTTTTGCCCTGACTTTTCAGCCCAAGGAAGTACAGTATCAGGATTGGCAAACGAATCGTGAAAACCTTTAAATTTACCAACAGCAACAATACCAAAGCCCAATACATCAGCGTAATTATAAAGATGCTTAATTAACCCAGGTTCATCTCCCCACATATTACTGTAGATCAGCTCCTTTTCACGGAATAATTCAGCAAGAACAGGCCCAACTAATGCGTCAGTTTCAGCGCTAACAACAAAATGCTTATTAGCCGCTAACGCTGCGAGAGCAAGCTCACAGCCAAACTCGGTATCACCTGTCAATTCAACCACAATATCCGCATCACTTCCACAGAGCTCTGAAATATCATCTGCAATGATAGATAAAGGTAAGTTGGCATCTTTTAATAACGCAATGATAGGCGCTCGGCTTTTAGAATAAATCGACACAACATCAATAAAATCAAGTAATGTAATCTGTTGTATCAACCCTTTACTGATATAACCCGCACCAGCAATGGCAATTTTAATGCTCCCATGCTCAATTTTATATGCGTCTAATAGATTTCTATTTATCATCGATTTCCCCCAGCGATGGAACGGTTATGCAATTGATTTTTTAACCACGTGTTGTAATTTTTCACGCCAATCCGACGGTTTAAATATAGGCGATATTTTATGACAATTTAAAATACCATTTTTTGGCCGTTTGGCGATTGAAGCATATTCTTCGCTCGTTACCGCTTTTAAATTTCGATGTTGACCATCGGGTTGATATTTATCAGATTCTTCAAATATAGCACAAGAAAAATCAAACCAGCTAACCCCTCTATCACCGCAAAAATTATATTCACCGAATTGATAACGGCCAGTTTCAAGCGTGTAATCCTTGGCAATATCAAGCGCCAAGTTAGCTAGATCACCTGCATACGTTGGACAACCTAGCTGGTCGTTAACAACACGAATTTCATCCGTATTACGATTAAGTGATAGCATAGTCGCCACAAAATTATGTTGGTATTCACTAAACACCCAGGATGTACGAATAATAATATAATTGGTCAAATACGATTTTACATATTGATCACCCTGTAACTTTGTTCTGCCATAAACATTCAAAGGAGCAGGTTTATCTGTTTCTGAATAACCCACTTTATCGTGGCCACCAAAAATATACTCTGTAGAAAAGTGAATTAGTAGCGCACCTATTCTTTGACATTCTTTTGCAAGTAAATAAGGGCCGTAAGCATTGACAGCTTCTGCAATAGCGACTTCTTTTTCGGCTTTATCAACCTGAGTATAAGCAGCAGTATTAATCACTACATCGGGTCTAAATTGCAAAAATAATGATGAAACTTGCTCTGCATTAGTAATATCCAGAGTATCAATATCGGTAAGTAAAACGTCCCACAACTGATGGTCAATACGGGCTTTTATTGATTGGCCGATTTGCCCTTTCAGCCCTGTAACAAGTAGTCGATCCATAAATATGTCCTTAAAGAAACAAGTCTTTAAACTTAACTCCCATCTTGTCTTTGCCAGAGAGTAAAGGGTTACTACAAGGCCAATGTATATTTAATGCTGGATCATTCCAAATAAGACACCCCTCATCGTTTGGATCGTAATAGTCCGTGCATTTATATTCAAAATCAGCCATTTCAGACAATACGACAAAACCATGTGCTAACCCTGGGGGTAACCAAAATTGCAATTTATTCTCTGCATTTAACCGCACACCATGGCATTGACCATACGTTGGTGAGTCCAACCGAATATCAACGGCTACATCATAGACTTCACCCATCACCACTCGCACTAACTTACCTTGTGATTTCGTTTTTTGAAAATGTAATCCACGCAAAACACCTTTCATAGAGCGAGAATAGTTATCTTGTAAAAAGTTAAATTCATCACCTATAACATCTCTATAACGTGCAGCTTGAAATGTTTCCATAAAAAAGCCTCGGTCATCACTAAATACATCCGGTTCAATGACCAACGCACCACCAATGGGAGTGTTAGAGACTTTCATCTACAGGTCCTCATTAAGTAAGCCATAAAGGTATTGCCCATACTCCGTTTTCTGTAATAAACATGCTTGATCTTCTAATTGCCCCCGTGAGATCCAGCCTTGTGAGTATGCAATTTCTTCTAAGCACGCGACTTTTAGCCCCTGATTATCTTCAATGGTCTGCACAAACATAGATGCTTTTAATAATGAATAATGTGTACCGGTATCAAACCAAGCAAAACCACGGCCAAAGCACTCAACAAACAAGTCTCCAACATTCAAATACATATTGGTTATATCCGTTATTTCCACTTCATCACGTGCCGACGGGGTTAATGATTTAGCCATATTGATGACTCTGTTATCATAGAAGTATAGACCCGTGACCGCGATATTCGACTTAGGTTGTGTAGGCTTTTCTTCAATACTGATCGCGTTACCTTCACTATCAAACTCCACCACTCCAAACCGGCCAGGGTCAGTCACTTGATAACCAAAGATCGTAGCCCCCACATCCCGGCTCGTGGCACTTAACAATTTCCCGGTAAAGTGCTGACCATAAAAGACATTATCTCCCAATATCAGACAAACATTATCGTCGCCAATAAAGTCTTCACCAATAATAAAAGCTTGCGCGATCCCCTCTGGCCTAGCCTGCTCTGCATACTCAATATCCAGCCCAAATGTCGAACCATCACCGAACAGATCTTTAAAGTGTGGTAGGTCCTCAGGCGTCGAAATAATTAATATATCTTTAATATTAGCCAGCATAAGCACCGAGATTGGATAGTAAATCATTGGCTTATCATAAATCGGTAATAGTTGCTTAGACACTGCCCTGGTGATGGGGTGTAAACGCGTACCTGAGCCACCCGCTAACACAATACCTTTGTATTTTTTATCGCCCATTAGCACTTTCTCCTCGACGTGTTAACTGATAATCACCGCTTAGAACTCGCTGCCACCATATTGTATTATCTAAATACCACTGCACCGTTTTTCTGATACCAGTCTCAAATGTTTCTTCTGGTTGCCAGCCTAATTCACGTTGAATTTTACTCGCATCAATTGCATACCTAAGATCATGGCCCGGTCTATCGCGAACAAATTTAATCAAATCGCGATAATGTTCAATTCCATTAGGCTTATCGGGTACAAGTGCTTCCAGCGCATCACACAAGGTATGTACTACATCTATATTCTGTTTTTCGTTATGTCCGCCAATATTGTAACTTTCACCAACCTCTCCTTTTGTTGCCACGAGCACGAGTGCTTTAGCATGATCATCAACATACAACCAATCCCGAATTTGCTTACCATCTCCATAGATAGGTAGTGGCAATCCACTCAACGCATTTAAAATCATGTGAGGGATCAACTTTTCAGGAAAATGATAAGGACCATAGTTATTCGAGCAATTAGTGATTAATGTAGGAAACCCATAAGTCCTTAACCAAGCTCGTACTAAATGATCAGAACTGGCCTTGGTTGCTGAGTAAGGTGAACTGGGATCATAAGCTGTCGTCTCAACGAATAAATCATCATGGTTGTGTAAATCACCAAACACTTCATCGGTAGAAATATGATGGAAACGAAAACCCACCTTTTTTTCAGCGTCTAATGACAACCAATATGCTCGAGCCGATTCAAGCAGATTGTAAGTACCTATGATATTTGTTTCGACAAAACAACGGGGATTTTCTATTGAACGGTCAACATGGGATTCAGCGGCAAGATGCATAATAATATCTGGCTGATGCAGCTCGAAAATACCTGTCACCGCCTCTTTATCACAAATATCGACCTGCTCAAATGCATAGCGAGATGATATTAACTCCGCAGGTATTGAATCTAAATTACCTGCATACGTTAATTTGTCCAGATTAACGACCTCATGCTCAGTGTCGATTAATATATGTCGAATAACAGCACTACCTATAAATCCAGCACCACCTGTCACTAATATCTTCATATTGATGCTACTCGTAATTCACGCTTGAAGATCTCTGAACCTGTAACTTTCGCGCAATAGGTATACTTGGTTTCAATAAATACTGTATATGATAAATACAGGCATCTCGAATGTGAAAACGTAATACACGATTACTAAATACATCATAAATGCCACCAGCACTACAACGTAGTCCATCAGCACCGACGACAATGTCACTTTCATAATGCACTTTATACCCGAGTTCCCAACACTTATAACAGATATCTGGATCTGCCATAAAAATGAAATAGCGGTTATCAAAACCACCTATGTTCTCCCAAACGTCACGACGGATTGCCATGAAAGATGACTGTATCCAATCCACATTAGCCGGTTTTAAATAGTCAAATTCAACATGTTCGTAATACTCCGCGATCCCTTTCAAAATTGGCCAGTTTCTAAGTGATGTTCTGCGTACCACCTGTGCGATTAAATTAGGAAAACGGCGTACTGTGTCAGGGGTCGAACCATCATCATTAAGTTGTCGAGTACCCACAATGCCGATACCTTTATCACATTGGTATATAGTAATAATATCAGCCAGTGTCGTGACAGATTTCCATTCAATATCCGGGTTTACAAAAAACAAATAGTCTCCACGGCATAAATCAGCACCTTGATTACAGCCTCGGGTATAGCCATTATTGTGTTGATTAAAAATCAAGGTTACATTATCCGTCTTTTGATACTGAGACAGTATTTGTTGGTTGCCACTATCCATGGAGTTATCAATAACGATCACTTCTATATCAAAATCACCTTCCTGAATCAGTATCCTTTCGACATTATCTACAACTCGTTCCGCTTTAAAAAAATCAACAATAACAACAGAAATTAATATTTTCTTAGCCATAGGAATCTTCCCTTTGCTCAACGAATAATTTTTTATCAATAACAGAAGCAAACGCATGATTTGTTATATCTATTGCCTTGTCATATCTTGGTATTGAAATTAAGTCTGCCGCGCTATATTCAGGCAATAATTCATCTGGATAAACAACCTTCATATTAGGGTTACATAACTCTTTCGCAATTTGTAATTGGTGATCATCAGAAAACTCGCCAAATCGCGCTAATCTAGGTACAAAGACCACCTGTTTCTGAAAAGTAAGCATATGGTTGATACTGCCAACACCGCAGTGACTAATCACCAAGCTGCTCTCTTTTACCAAAGCGTCCATTTTATCCTTCGGTACTATCGCTGCAATCTCGCCATTCGCAGGTTTTTCTTCAATCTCAAAGCCACCCGTTTGAATAAACCAGCGAACATTAGGATCTCTATAAATGTCAAGCTTGGCCATTGCCGTAATCAACCGTGGAAAAGGATAAGTATTCGTCCCCGTTGTCACTAATACCAATGGTTTTTCAGGCGGCTGTAATGGTGTGATAACCTTGTTGGTTTTACCTGCTAAATCAAATGTTTTACCTACATATTCCACGTTATATTCTCTAGCTATCCCTTCCCACTGCGACATAAATTCATCGTATAACTTATACTTATGAATAAATCTACCAGTATTAGAAAGTTCAACAACGCGAGACAGCGTATCTAAATATACAAATTTTAAGGGTAAGAACTTACACACTAGCGCAAAAGGTAAAACCAGTGGCCCACCTGTCGTGAATACTGTCCGCGGTCTTTCTCTTAAAAGCACATACAAGGCATAAAAAATATTTACAAAGTGAATAAACGCATTTTTTTGTGTTGACCACATAGTGTAAATCTTCTTAATTTTATCCTCGTTAACGAGTGACATCGTTGTCACTAATACAATATCATTAACATGGCTACAAGCGCATAATGCTTGAGTAAGGTGTCCTCCAGCCGATGCAATAACAAGCACTTTTCTATTTGGCATTTCGATACTCCAGATTAAGGCCATCAACTAAACTTTGATAATGATTAACCACCGTTTTCTTCTCGAAAATGTCTAATGCATGTGTTTCTAATGCACACTTAATACGACTTTGAAAAAATTCATGTCGCACGATCAACTCTTCGACTTTATTCTCTAACTCATCGATATCTTGATTACGAACCTTAATGCCCACATCAATGTCATCCAAATAGCCATCAATACCGGTATTCGCGTGATATAAGATCGGTAAGCCAGAAAATAACGCTTCTACAAAAACCATCCCAAAAGACTCATTCTTACTCGGTAATAAAAATGCGGCATATTGTTTTAATTTTTGTTGCAGAAGCTTATTATCAATGCAGCCTTTAATCGTAACCTTCTCACTTAACGATAATGCGTTGATTTTACTCTGCACTATTTTAATCTTACTTTCAGAACCAGAGCCATATATATCCAGCTTAATATCTGGATATGCAACACTAAGTCTAGATATAGCCGCAAGTAATGGCATTATTCCTTTTCGTTCATATTGTTCAAAACGAAATACGGTAACAAAGTGCGCAACTCGATTGTTCTTACAGATATCTGCTAGCTGACTCATTTCACAGGGATTAGGGAGCAAACTAGATTGAGCTGCCGATGTATTAATCGTACTTTTAAGCATTTTTTTAATTGGATTTTTAGCCCAAGAACTCACCCAAAAGATATGTTCCGCCTCTTCTAATACCTTTTTCCAACGTGATCGTAAAAATGATTTACGTTGTAAAATACGTACATCAGTTCCCCCTCTAACGGATAGGAAATACGGAATGCCGATTTGATTAGCGATTGCAGCACCTAACGTGCCATCAATTGCTAATTTATGGCCATGAATAAGCTGGTATTTGATCTGTTGCTTTTTGATAAGATTAAAAAGAAGGTAACGGGCAAGAAATAAAGATAAAGTCAGCGCTAAACCAAAAGGTAATCCCCAATAATAAACCGAATATAATTTATGATTATGCGGAATAACACGAACCAGCCAAGGCCATGGGGTACGATGAATAACAAACACGGTATTGGAGATACCAGAGGTGGCGTCTAATAGTGATTTAACAGCAGGCGTACTTTGATCATTGCGGCCATCGGGGTAATCAGAGTGTATATGTAAAATATTCATATCATAATTACCTACCGCAACCCGCTTTACATCCGCAGATAACCACCACTACATAGGAATTATAGGCATTACATTCTAATATTGACCACTTTATCAATGCAATATAAAATTAAAATAACTAAGTGCATAAAAATAAAGCCAAGTTTTACATCATGTATTTTAATACAATTAGTAATACTTGGCTTAGATTAAATATTCAAGCTGTTGGGCTTATATTTTGTCGTTAACGCTTATAAAGCCTGAGTGCTCTTTTTATAAACCTTGAGTATATTGTGCGTTAGTTGCCACAGGCACTAAGTTATTTAACGCTACTTTTGACGTGTCATCACCCGCGAGTAACGATTCAAAGTATTTGATTAGCTCAACTTTGTCTTGTTCTTTTTTAGAACCTGCACCGATATTAGTTAAATCAATAAAGAATTCGTCAAACAGATCAGAGAAATCATTTACTACATCAAAGTTTAAGAATTGTTCGTCATTGTAAATGCTTGGGTAGCCGCCTTTTTGTTTATCAACCGCAAACGAAATACCTTTAACATTAGTAATTGTTGTCGCTTTTTCACATTTCAGCATGCAACCATCTTCAATCGCAGGTTTCTTACAGCCAACCGTTTGTTGGAAGAAACATTGACGACTTGTCATCATCAGAATTGGGTGGTAAATACTGTAGAACATTTTAAAGTTCTTTGGACGAGTGATGTTTCTAATTTGACCACGGTTTATCTCGTTAGAAATAAACGCACCCGCACAGTTTAACTCTTCTTGTAAGGTTAGTAATGCGTGTGAGTTGGTTGTATTTAAGAACGGACCAGCAACCCACTCAATACCCATTTCAAATGCTTTATAAGCAATACCAGTATTATTAGTCACAATACGCTTAGGCTTCACTTCTTCAAGGATCTTCACTGACTCTAGGTAGTCTTTACCAATCAGTACCGCTGGAAACCAAGGAATTAAGCGTGGATTTTCTTGTAATAGTTTAATGTGTTTAGGGCAGTTCTTTTTTAAGCTCTCTGGGATCTTGAAGTAGATATAGGCATCGGTTACATCAGCAAGGTGTAAATCTTTTACGTTAGCAATAAGCAGTGATAACTTAGGTGTTTGTTCTATTTTAGGATGCTTAGGTAATGCAGGTACATCAACGTGTTTAACCACGTCACGTGAGCCATTTAATAAAAACGCCACTTGGTTTTTCAATTCTGTTAATTCTTTAAACGGCACAGTTAAGTTTTTATCAAAGTTGTCAAAGTTCATTGGCGCAAGATCAAACGTTGCATTATTGAAGCTACGGAAACGTTTCTCAACCGTTTCTGGAGTAATTGAAATTTCATCTGCAATACGCAATACAGAATCACTTTTCACTTCAAACGACGTATTACCAGCCATAATGTTGACTGTTAATGGGCCATTTTCTTTCGCCGTAAATACTAATGTAAGACCGATTTTATCAATGCTTAGATCTTTAATCTTTTCTGCGAGTTCTGCACCTAATGCATTTTTATCCGTATAAAGATCTTGTTTCACATCATGGATCTGTACAACAGAGATCGCATCACTTTTTTCAACTGCATAATTAACACTGTTATCACGTGGGTTATCAGTAAACATTTTCTTGTTTAGGTCGCCCTGCAAGAATGAGTTAGTGAAGCTACGGTTAAATACTTTATGCAGGTTGCCATCGTCAGCTAATAACTTGCCAGACTCAACAAAGTTGTTGATCTGTTTACGCCATGTATCGACAACTGTGTAAACATAGTGTGCGCCTTTAATACGGCCTTCTACTTTTAATGAATCAACACCTGCGTCAACCAACTGGGGTAAATCAAAGTATGCCGAGTTATCTTTCAAGTTAAGCGGGAAGCGATGACCTTCTGCAGTCACTTCGTATTCATCACGACATGCTTGACTACAGCGACCACGGTTACCTGAGTTGCCCACACTTACTGAGCTTGAGTAACATTGGCCAGAGAACGCGATACATAGTGCGCCATGCACGAATACTTCAGTGAGTACATCATGGTCATGCGCAACTGTCGTTAGTTGTTTAATTTCACCAAGGTTCAGCTCACGAGATAAATTAACGCGCGTTGCACCAATTTTCTGTAAGAATAAGATCTGACCTTCGTTATGAGTTGTTAATTGAGTAGAAGCATGAATATCTAACGTTGGAAAATGCTTTTTAACAATATTGAAAACACCTAAGTCTTGCACAATGATGCCATCAATACCACTGTTAACCAGTTTATTAAGCAGACGCACTAAGCTAACAACTTCGTGTTCTAAGATCACGACGTTAAGGGTTAAAAAGACTTCACAGCTGTGTTCGTGTGCAAGTCGTAATACGCCATTTAGCTCATCAAATGAAAGATTGGACGCACGGTTACGGGCATTGAACATATCCAAACCACAGTAGACAGCATTTGCACCAGCTACAATCGCCGCTTTAATCGCTTCTACATCACCACCCGGTGCCAATAATTCTATTTTTCTACTCATGCGAAATAACCCACTTATTGCTTTTATTGTAATTTTTTGAGGGGGCATTCTACCTGTATATGCAGGTCAATGCTATGAATTCGGGGGTATTGATCTAGATCAAGGTTTCTACATGCTCATTACAGGGCTAAATAGTGCTTATAATGTAGTAAAAATAGCGCAAGGTGTGATTGAATATTACCACGAACATCCAGGGTATGTTTTTGTACCATTAATTATCGATACTGATAACTAAAATACGGTGAGTTAAGTCATTAACTCACCGTCATCGATAAAACTGAACGCAACTAAAAGCTAGTTTTCATCAGGGACTAATTGTTTCACCGCGTTAGGTAATACCGTTACGATCATGCCACGAACAGGATGCCATAATGCTGATAACAGTAATAATGCTGCCCCTATCGCAACACCAGTAATAGCAAAATTAGTACCTACATCGCCATACATACTCATCAAGCTTGATAATGCATACAATACATATATCAGTGATGACACCATAAAGGCACGGCGATCAATAATAATAGAAACAAGTGACATCAATAAGTACAACGCAATAATAATCACGATACTGCTAATGCTTTCCTCGCCGTTTAGAATTCCCACACTTAAAAATACCGGGTGAATAATCAAAGGTGCTGATAATAAATGTAACCAGAATGCCGTATCAGTACGATTAGTAACACGTTCACGATCGGAAGAATCCCAATACATAGCAAACAAGAAAGTCAAAATACCACAGGAAAATATCACTACCAGTATCCAATCTGTTAATACATTGATCGTTTCAGGCGTCGTAAATGTTGATATGAATGAAGACACGATGAAGCCGATCATTGCAGCAGTACCCGCTGCAATCGTAATTGGCACATTGAAGCGACGCCAATGACAGAAAGCGGCAATAACCGATACACCAGTCGCAGCAATAATAGCTTGCTCATCAAGCGATGAAAATACTTCCATTGATAACTTAAACACACCACCAATAAAGGCGAGTAATAGCATAATCGCGGGAAATGCCATTTTTCTTTTCAGTACAAAAAACTCAGCAAGTGCCCATGATAATCCAGCAAACGTCGCTAAACCTAATCGAGGGTCTATGGATTTAACCACCCACAATGATGAGAACAATAGCAACGCACAAGCAATAACAATGAAAATATCGTTAAAACCGCCAATTAAACGAAAATTTTCTTCATCCGCAATCGTCACTTGTTTTGATAACACTTGATCACGCCGAAACTCCTCAACGGACGAAGCAGTAAAAATTCCTTTATCTATAGCATGGTTAAGGTCTTCATCTGTATACATAGTGGTCCTAAAAGTGTTATTAATAATATATATTATTTGCAAAGACCTAAAGTGTATTAACTTTGCTTGTAAGGAACAAGAATTTTCTAATATTTGACTATATTCCCTTTCATTTTAATGGCTATAGCTTTTAATAAGCTTCATTTTAAATATATAGTAAATTAGCGTATACATTCATCCAGTGCCTTTCGCACCATTGCCAGTACTGCCACTGTCATACGCAGTTTTAACAAGGAGACGTTGTGAACCCACAAAATTATTTTAACCAGCTTAATGACGACTATTTAGCACTTCATCGCCGTAAAGAAGATCTATTTTGGCGAACTTACATGGGCACCAGCGATGACCACGAAGGTTTTGCAGCGGCAGAAGCTAAACTCAGCGCATTTATCTCAGACCCAAGTCACATTCAAACGACACGTTGCAACCTTGACGTGCTATTACAATTAACCGATGAAGATGATGAGCTGGTGCAAGGACTCAAAGGTTGGTTAGCCTTTTTCGATGCCAATGCAATTGAAAGCGCGGAGGGCAGAGATAAAATGGCCGCCCTCATTCGCAGTGAATCGGCATTATTTACTAAACGCCAAGATTACCTGATGTATTGTAATGATGAAAACGGGGATAAGCAGCAAGCATCTTTAACCGTACTCGCCGCGAATATTCGCACCAGCAATAACGAAGGTGTTAGACAATCGGCACATCAAGCATTATTAGATCTTGAGCAATGGGTGCTAAATAATGGTTATATCGAACTGGTTAAACAGCGCAATGACTTTGCTCGTCAACAAGGATTCCGTAACTTCTTTGATTACAAAGTAAATAAAACCGAACAGATGACACCAGAGCAACTATTCACTATTTTAGATGATTTTGAATTACGCACGCGTGAAGGTAACCTTAGCAGCATCCAAAATTTAGCCGAAGCTAAAGGTGACAGCGCGATTCAAGGTCATAATTTTAGCTTTATGTACGCTGGAGATGCAGCACGTCAACTTGACCCTTACGTACCATTCTCAAAATCATTACGTCGCTGGATTGAATCATTCGGTCGCCTAAATATAGATTACTCACAAGCCGATATGACCCTCGATTTATTAGACCGTCCCGGTAAATACCAAAATGGTTTCTGCCACGGTCCTATCCCATCCTTTTATGCTGAAGATAAGTGGCAAGCGGGTAAAATCAATTTCACCAGTAACGCGAAGCCCGATCAAATAGGTAGTGGTTATGACGGTATCAATACCTTGTTCCATGAAGGTGGTCATGCCGCTCACTTTGCTAATATTAAATTAAACTCTCCGTGCTTCTCACAAGAGTTTGCACCAACATCAATGGCATATGCTGAAACGCAATCTATGTTCTGCGATAGCTTATTAAACGACGGTGATTGGCTTAAACAATATGCTTATAACGCCGATGGCGAAGTTGTACCCGATGACGTGATCCAAGCATTAATAGCTGCAAAACAGCCGTTCAAAGCTTATCAAGAACGCAGTATTCTGGTTGTGCCTTATTTCGAATGGGCCGTATATAGCTGTGATGAAGAATTACTTACACCTGAATATTTAACAACTTTAGCGCGTGATACTGAGCAACGTATTCTTGGTTTAGCAGCAAGTCCACGCCCATTACTCGCTGTTCCGCATTTGCTATCGCAAGAAGCCGCTTGCTCTTACCAAGGCTATCTACTCGCGCACATGGCGGTATATCAAACTCGCGCTTACTTTACTAAAGAGTTTGGCTACCTGACGGACAACCCTGCAATTGGACCATTACTGGCTGAACATTACTGGAAACCGGGCAACAGCATTAGCCACGATGCAACATTACGCAGCTTAACTGGCGAAGGTTTTTCTGCTGCTTACCTCGCAGACACCTGTAATAAAACCAGTGAGCAAGCTTGGCTACAAGAACAAGCAAAAATCAAAGCCGCGCAAAAAAGAACTCGAGTTCAACCAGCTGCATTAAACGCTAAAATCAGTATTGTTGATGGTGCCGAAACCATTGCTGATAATCATATTTCTGATGGCCAGTTATGCGATGATTTTGAGACTTATATTACACAACGTTATGGAAATAACTGTTAGATAAACAGATAAATAAGTACGTATCACCTGTCAATAATTAGGGATACGTACACTCTTCTCACCATAATTACCCCCCTCCATATCTTCTAATCTTCCACTAATACAACCACTCACCCTGATCAACATTTGATCAACATCACAAAACCAGCCTAATCAAGCTTCACACTTTACTATTTAAATCAGCAACATACCAAGAGAACTCATCTGACCAGCGCGGTTAAAAAACACACAGAACACACGCGAATAGATATTACTAAATAGGTATAATAAATGTCAATAAAAATGATTTTCGTTTGCATTTAATGCGATTACGCTCTATTTAAATGATACCCATCATTGATAATTTAAATTTATAATTCTATAAATCAGGTTCTGAAAGTCGAATAGGGAAGTTAATGACCATTTGGCAGCAGGTAATAACTCTCGCTCAATAAGGAACCCAGCAACATGAAAAATAAAATCAATAAAAAAAATTATCTATTAAACTCAATGGCAATAGCGACAGCTATTTCAGCCTTAGGGATTAGCTATGCAAATGCTTTTCCTCAGTTTGACGAACACGACTTACCAATGAAATACATAGTTAAATTCAAAGACACCGCCGCAGATGCACCGTCTATGATGGGGCTCAATCCCGTTTGGGGTGCCAAGCTACTTCAAGAATCAGTTCTCGAACGAGTAAACGCCAAAAAAGTAGAAAAACTCGGAAGTAAACCGCTTTATAGTGTAGAGATTGAACCACAAGCACTGGCGAACTTACAACTCAACGCTGAAATTGAATACGTAGAATTAGACCCGCCACGTTTTTTATTAAGCGAGTCCATTCCTTGGGGGCAAGGTGCCATTAATGCTGCGGGGTTAAACGATAGTAATACCGGAAATCGGACCATTTGTATTATTGATTCTGGCTACGATCTTACTCACAATGACCTAAGCGGTAATCAAGTCGCTGGTACTAACGATAGCGGCACAGGCAGTTGGAGCTCACCAGGTAATCATAATGCTCATGGTACCCATGTTGCAGGTACCATAGCAGCGATAGCCAATGGTGACGGTGTTGTAGGTGTAATGCCAAATCAAAATGTAAACTTACACATTGTGAAAGTATTCAATGAATCGGGTTGGGGTTATTCATCTAGTCTGGTCAAAGCCATTGATACCTGCGCGCAAAATGGTGCCAATGTAGTGAATATGAGTTTAGGCGGAAGTCAATCGAGCCGAACAGAAAGGGATGCTCTGCAAGAATTGTCTGATGATGGCGTCCTACTTATTGCAGCTGCTGGCAACGCAGGGAACACCACGCATAGCTACCCAGCTTCATACGATTCTGTTATGTCAATTGCAGCAGTAGATAATCAAAATCACCACGCAGCATTCTCGCAAGCTACCGATCAAGTTGAAGTGGCCGCACCAGGGGTTGCAATACTTTCAACAGTAACCGTTGGCGAAGGTGTTCTATCTGACATTATGATTAACGACCAACGCTATTTTGACCGTGGCATTGTACCGCATAACCGCCTAACACTGGATGGCACTGGCAATTATCAGTCGAGTCCCGTTGCAGGTTCTTATACAGGGCAACTCGCACGCTGTGATATTTCAAACAACAATTATAACTGTGGTGACATGACAGGTAAAATTTGTTTAACTGAACGAATTGAGAACCAGCGTACTGGTTATCGACCAGAAATTGATCCAGTAAAAGCTTGTCATAATGCAGGCGCCCAAGCCGCAATAATCTATAGTAATGCTGCCTTATCTGGTTTGCAAAATCCGTTTGTGTTAGATGGCAATAATAGTTATCCGATAGTTTCGGTTTCAGTCGATAGAGCGCTTGGCCTTGAACTATCTGCAATGCTAGAACAAGACGTCACAGTTTCCACTACAACAGGTGAAGACTATCAATATTATAACGGGACCTCTATGGCGACACCACATGCAGTGGGTGTAGCGGGTCTTGTTTGGAGCTATCACCCTCAATGTAGTGCTACACAGATTCGTTCTGCATTAAAAGCTTCAGCCACTGATATTGATGTTGTAGGCCGAGACGACAGAACCGGCTATGGATTGATTAATGCGACAGCGGCAAATGACTATCTAGACGCAGGCTGTGATGGTCCTGACGGCGCTAAAAATTATACTAATAGTACAAGAGTCGCTATCCCAGATAATTCATTTTTCGGAGTAATCAGTAACATAGATGTTAAACGCACTGGCGATGCTGGAATGGTTAATATTAAGCTAGATATCAAGCACAGCTACATTGGTGATTTAAAAGTAACATTGACGTCACCAACAGGTGCTAAAGTGATACTGCACAACAATAGCGGTGGTTCAGATAGAAATCTAAATACGACTTATGATGTTGACTTCTCAGGCTATGAATCAAATGGTCTTTGGCAATTAAAACTCGTCGATATGGACATTCGAGATACTGGGAGCCTAGAAAGCTGGGGATTAAACTTCCAATAAGGAGTGACTATGGCAAAGCAAGGGGTTCGTTTTCAACTTCGATATGTCGGTATTTTTTTGGCTCTGGTACTCGTGGTTCCGGTGAGTTATTCACATCATTCCACGCAAATGACAGAGTTAACAGGTATAACCAAAATAACAAAGGAAAACAGGTTGAATCGGTATTATGTGAAATACCAAAAAGGAGCGGAAGGTGCAGCAACAGCACTAGTGAAGAAACATGATCTCGCTATCGTTGATGTGATACCAACGCGTAATATCCTGATTGTATTTGCAGATAATCTGTCCATTCAAAAACTGGTCAAAAATACTGTTATTGAATACGTTGAACTAGAACCAATACGCAGTTTGTATTCACAATAATAACCAATCCCCCACCACGTGTGGGGTTTTGTGATTAAAATGGGCCACAAACCAAAGCGCGTTTCACACCTGGCGTTAGTTTATCGAGCCCATCAATCAATTTCTCACGACCAATCAATACGTCGGTAATTTGACCTGAGTAGCGTATCGCAGTTTCACGCATCATGCCCATCATTGGCCAACCCCATAAAGATGAAATCAAAACACCGTCTTGAATAAAATAAGGCTGAGTCAAGAAGCTACAGCTAATCACAGGTTCTACCGGACTACGGTTAGTCGCACTGCCACCCACTAAATCGATAACGACAGAATTGTCAGGTATTAATTCTTTCACATGCTGGTTGCTGATTAAGAAATTCTTGCCTCTAAGCTCCGAAGGCTGTTCGGCACCATTAATGACGATATCAGCATCTTTTAGCCAATAACCGATACTCTCTTTTGCGGTCTGCGCGCGACCTAACACATGGATATGTTTTACACCCTGTTGATGTAATTCATCTAAAGCCCCCTGCCCAACATTACCATAACCAAGGATAACGGCTTTAATATTGCGAATATTCACAGACGGTTTATGCTCTTTCAACAACGACACCCCATATCTAGCACCGGCTTGACCTGTTTCATGCAAACATTTAATACGACGTAAGCCAAATTCGAGTGGTGGATGGCTGTCTCGGTAAGCTGACATTGCTTGTTGTCCATGCTCGCGTTCAAATTCAGTCACATCAAAAAGATGAGTGCCCGCATTGTGTAGCTGTAGCAATATATCTTGTTGATCGTTAAAGGTCTGACTATCATAGAAATACAGCGCATTAGGACCTACAACATCTAGCTCATCATATGAAAGTGTCGGTTGAATGACCCGTAATGAACGCGGTGAACGATTTCCAGCTCGCTTTATACCTCCTCGTAATCGTTCACTCCAACCGATAACTCTGACTTGTAAATCACCTATACTTTGAGCATTGATAAAAGGGGTTAATACCGTATTCATCGCTACACGAGCAAGGATCTTATGATCAGGTTCATACTTAGGTGACTCATGTATTTCTTCCATCGCAATAACGTTAATACGTTTATCTTGCAGCAATTTAGCGCGGTCTGGGTAGGAATGAAAATGAGCCATACAGAATAAAGTACAGCCTTCTCTTATTTGCTCTACAGAGGCAAGCGCGGGACCTTTAAATTTAATAATTAATGATTTATTCACATAAATTTGCTCTGCCGTTTGCATAATCGCACTATGTTTTAAATATTCGTCATCACTAAAACCAACGCCATCGCCAGCACCGCACTCAACATAAACTTTAATACCCGCTTGAACAAGCAGACCTACATCACTCGGTATCAAAGCAACGCGCTTCTCTAGCCCTTCTGGATTCTCAGGTGATTCAATTTCTTTAGCCAGTGCAATGGATGAATAACGTGCTGAATTATCTAACATAAATGTATATTTCCTAATGCAACAAAGGAATATTAGTAGCATGAAACATTGACCATTCAAAAGTTTCAACATCAAAAAACCACAAAACATATTTATGCAATTTTTAACACTGCAACACAGCAGGAAAAACCAAAATCTACCCCTTTAGCTGTATCCTTTCTTTTAAATATTTGATAAATAACTGCGTACGAGTATGTTCATAATCAAGGGTCGGGTAGTAAGCACACACCGAACCGTGATCGACAGTGAGCTCAGGCAATACGGGAAGCAACTCCCCTACCTCGGTTAAATCTTCAAGCATTTTCTTGCTTGCAAGTAAGACCCCCATACCGCATTTGGCACCATAAAATAAAGCCTCAGGATTGGTCGTAGCAAAGTTTCCACGTAGCGTAATGCGATTACCCGTCGATAGCTTCACTTCTCGTATTGGCCTTTCACCCCAAATTAGCATGTTATGAGATTCAAGATCATCAATGGTTTCAGGCTTACCATATTTCTCGATATAGTCAGGCGAAGCAAAAAACTTAGCGTCGTTTTTAAACAGTTCAATAGCTTTATAGTTATGCGAATTTAACTGTTCCAAATCGCGACTAATAAAAACATCCACATAAGTCTCGGGCATTTGCCCCGGAGATGTGGTCAACAGCTGTATTTTTATTTTTGGATACATCAGTAAGAAATCATTGAGGTATTTAATGATGAACTTAGAGCCAACGGCTGTTGTGGCACCAATCTTTAATATCCCAGTCGGCGTTTGGTTTACCGAACGCGCTTCGTCCACCAGCGACATCCACTGATCAAGTTGTAATCGTGACCGTTGGTAAAATAGCTGCCCAGCTTCGGTTTGATCAAGTGATCGCGTAGTTCGCTTAAGTAACTGCACACCCACCTTCTCTTCTAACCAGTTTATACGCTTACTGATCGCTGATCCCGTGGTATTAAGCTGATAAGCTGCACCGTTAAAGCTACCCTCTTCCACGACTTTGATATAACTACGCACACATATTATCCAGTCCATCACTACCTACCTTTTCGCAATATCGCTATTGAAGTAAACATTCAATCCTAACAAGACCTAATTTAGCATAAATAGTCCTATTTATAATGATTAAAAGCCTTAACCAAAGATAGTCCACTCTACCCACATCAATTCATTGGTTTGAACATCAAAATACCGTTGCCGTTTTATTTTAAACCGCGGCAGAAATAGCGGCATCGATAGTGACAGCAGAAGGTAATAATACTGATTATGATCTGCAGGTGTGAGGTACCGGTGTTTCTTGATACTTTGAATTTGTGAGTATGGGGGGGGGGGAGTAATAATATTAAGGGGCTGGTTAAGCTTAGCAGATAGTCTACACCTTTTATAATTTGTACTTTAATGTGCACCACCCTACGTAAATAACCCTGGATTATTTACAACTACGAAAACCCCACATACCATAAGTAACTCAGGGTTATTTAATCCATTTACACTTTCTAATGACAAATACAAAAGGAGTTGCAATGAGTTATACAGTGATAACAGGGGCAAGTGCTGGTATCGGCAGTGAATTCGCGAAACAACTGGCGCAGACAGGTCAAAACCTAATATTAGTTGCTCGCCGTAAAGAGAAGTTAGAAGAGCTAGCGCAAACGCTACAAGCCAAACATGGTATTGATGTTAAATGCTTTGCCATTGACCTTGCAGAGCCAACTGGAAGTGAGATATTAGCGACTGAGATCAGCATTAACAACCTTGCTGTCAATGGCCTAATTAACAATGCTGGCTTTGGTGACCGTGGTAACTTTGCAGATTTACCACTGCAGCGCCAAATGCAAATGATCCAATTGAATGTAAGTACCTTAGTCGAACTGACCCACCGTTTAGTACCAAACATGCGTGAACAGAAAAAGCCGTTCATCATCAATGTCGCGTCAACAGCAGCATTCCAAGCGGGTCCTAATATGGCGATATACTATGCAACGAAAGCTTTTGTACTGTCTTTCTCAGAAGCGATACACGAAGAACTTCGTCATCAAGGTATTGCAGTCAGTGCGCTCTGCCCTGGTCCAACTTTGTCTGAGTTTGCTGCAGAAGCCAATATTACCGATTCCAACCTATTTAAAGCTGGGGCGATGACATCAGCAGATGTTGCAAAACAAGCGTTAGCAAACCGTCACAGTGCAATTGTAGTTACAGGTATCAAAAACCAAGTAGGCGTATTGGTTGGCAAAGTATCCCCCCGCTTCATGACCCGTAAAATTGCTGGATGGTTACAAGCATAATGCAATGTATTATTAAATGCCGCGCGACGACACCAGAACAAAAAGCGTTACGTCTTACTCAGATCATAGATGTAACCGCCGCTCGTTTTACAACGCTCAGTTATGAAGACGTTAACCTAAAGCATATCGCTGCCGATGTGGGGATCACCAAAGCAGCCTTATATCGGTATTTCAGAAACAAAGAAACCTTATTTCTAGCTGTGTATACACAAGAAATAGCATGCTTAGCCCAAACAGCAGTGGGTGAAATGGATCAGCTACCGCTGACTGATTCAATTTGTAATACGCTAATAAAGCATCCATTATTTTGTAAACTCAGTGCGATAATGCACACAGCGCTGCAATGTAACTTAACACTAGACGAAGCGCGTCAGTTCAAAAATATATTATTACAGTTCATTGAGCAGTATGCAGCGATGATAAGTGCACATTATGTACTGAGTATCGAGCAAGCTACCGAGCTGTTATTACAGGTTCAGCAGGTGATAATTGGTTGCTGGCACATGAGCCATTCAGTGGGTTCAGTTGCAGAGGTAATTAAAGAAGGACCATTACAGTTATTTGAGCTGAATTTTGCAGACATATTACGCTCGCATATAGCTCGGCTTGTTACTAGCTATCAACAACAAGCCTAGCTTGCGCCGAACATTCAAACTTATCCGTCACTTAAAACCCTAAAACGTATGAAAAATAAGTTTCTTCTGCCGGATAAATTTTACGAATGATCCACTTAAGAATACACACAAACGGCAAATTTTCAGCTTTTGCATGTGTCCGATTTAATTCACTAAATTTCACAGGCTCAATACTCAAAATTTCAATTTGGCATATTTTACGACTATCTTCGTGAGTACGAACATCTAGAACCTGACCAACTGCATAATGACTATCAAACTTATCACGGATCGTCGCAGTCTTTTTACCCGACAGAATTGAATGTTCCAACCGCTGGAAAAACGTCATACAATGACTCATCAATGACACCTAACTTCTTGTTGAATTGCCTTTAAACACATAACCGCTTGTTGCCTATAACGAAGTAACATCAAAAAACTCACTTACCGATATATCCCACAACTGTGATGAAGGTATCCCTGTTTTTTTATGTAATTTGAAACAATATAATACCCCAGTGTATAGCCTGCATGCAGAGGTATTGAATCAGGTTCAACTCCAAAAAACCAAGCATTATGATTGTACTTTAAATTAGTCGCTTCACTTAGCATTCTTGAATGTAAAACATCAATCATATCTTGGTTTATTGCTTTCGCATAAAATGGAATATCACCATTTCTAAGCTCTGTTTCAAAATGGCAGGCTAGCCCTTCGCTTATTAGTGCTTCCTGAAGAGTGTCTCCATACCCAACCCCTTTATGTCGAAAGCAGTGATGAATCTCATGCCCAAGGCTAGGTATAAACTCTGTATTAAGCGCCGTATTCAAGTTGTCATTATCCAAATCGAAGAACAACATTATTTGTTCAGATGATGGACTGTATCCACTAAAACCAAATTCTGGTATTACAAAGTTACCTTCAGAAATAACCACATCAATATTTACTTCTTCCAAAGGCAGTTTTTCACCAATACATTCAAGTGCTTTATCAAAAAGATTATCCAGCCTAGTCAGAAGGTCATCAAATTTTCCATGTTCATTTAACTTATGCAAGAAGATGTTCATATATACCCTAATCTCAACAGCTTACTATAGCAATTTACTTTTAAAATCAATAACACAAGAAGGATATACATGATAACCATATTGTGAATAAATTGAAGTTCTAAATCGCTTGAAGCAATTGGCTTAGAGCTCATGCTTCAAAGAGAACCTTTCGCATCACTGAAAGTATAGCGGTGTTGAGATAAACGACTTGTTAGCTTCTGTTAACTGGTGCTGACTAAAGACCTTAATACCATTACTTGTTAATAATGCAGTAGTAGCACGAAAAAATAGTGAGAAATAAGTATTACGAACATATATATAATAACCTTTTACTTATCCCAATAACCTGCACCACCGCCTAACTTATGGCTAATGAACTCGATGAATACTCTTACTTTTTCAGGAAGGTGCTTTCTCTCTGGATACACCGCATATATTGCATGTTTTGGCAGAGCATATTCATCCATAAATGTAATTAATCTTTGAGATTTCAAGTGGTCTGCAACGATAAAAGTTGGCATTTGGCAAATACCTAATCCATTCAGTAATACTTCTAAAATAGCATCGCTATTATTCACGATGAAATTGCCTTTAGGCTCTAGCTTTAGCTTTTTACTATCTTTGTAAAAAGTCCATTCTGCTCCGCCCTGAAATAGGCTGTAATTTATGCAATTGTGATGAGATAAATCTTCTAGTTTTGATGGTGTACCGTGTTTTTTAAGATATTCTGGCGATGCACAGAGTACACTTTTACAATCAGCAAGTTTTTTGGCAATCAACGAAGAACTTTCGAGTTCACCTATTCGGATCCCGACATCATAACCGCCCTCAACTAAGCTTACAACGCGATCATCCATACTCAAGATAACCTTCACATCAGGGTACAAATCTAAGAACTCCTTTATGTAAGGCACGATATGCAAGCGTGTAAAAGTCATCGGTGCGTTTATTTTTAAGGTGCCTTTAGGTATGCCTTGCAGGTTATGCAAGGCAGCAAAACCTTCGTTTGCCATAACAACAGCATTCCTAGCATAATCCGAGAATCGTTCGCCAGCTTCAGTTAGCGTGATACTTCTGGTCGTGCGATTAAATAACCGCACGCCTATATTGTCTTCTAAAACCGATATCCTTTTACTTACTGCTGATTTTGTCATACCCAGCTTATCTGCTGCTGACGAGAAACTGCCATTTTCTACTACAGCAACAAACACTGGTATTGCCGAAAAATCACCCTTCATATTGTCAACTTTTACTCACCAATGATTATTTAAACTAGATATTATCATTTGTTTGGTAATAAATTAAAGTACTCTCAAATAATAAAGAGGAATAATTAAAAATATGAACATAAACAGATATTCAATATTGGCTATTGTCGGTGGGGGCTTATTGGCGTTAATGATTAATATCAACAGCCAACTCGCCTTAGAAACATCCGCAATCAATGCGTCATGGGTTGCTCATGGTCTAGGGAGTCTACTGGCATTCTTACTTTATCATATAGCTAAGAGAGCTATCGAATCACCAACTTCTCTAATGAAAGGTCATGTACCTAAATTATACTACTTAGGTGGATTTCCTGGCGCATTTACCGTCATCTTAGCGTCCATAACCGTTAATAGCGTAATCGGCTTATCAGGAACACTAGCATTGGGATTAATCGGACAATTAGTCTGCTCTATTTTTTGCGAAACATTAGGGCTATTTGGACTAGAAAAAAGTAAATTCACACTTATCGAGCTACTTCCGGTTTCCTTGGTTGTTTTCGGTTCAATACTCATAATTTCGCTGAGGTATTAAAAATGACACTCTATATTTTACTGGCTTTATTGAACGGATTTTGTATCGCAATAAGTCGCATATGGAACGGACAACTAGCCCGATATTATGGTGCATTTAAGGCTTCATATGTAAATCATATAACAGGTTTTGTGTTCCTCTCAATTGTCATGATTTTATTACTTGAACCTCCACAACTTTCAAATGGTTCAAGTATGTTAGTTTATCTCGGTGGCTTTATCGGCGCTTTTTATGTGGCAATTAATAGTCTTGTCATGAGTCATCTAGGCTCGACTAATACAATAGTGTTGGTTATTGGGGGGCAAATGTGCTTCGGATTATTTTTGGACTCATCGACAAATTCACTCAGCGAATTATTCATCAAAGTACTGGGGGTTATGTCTATTGTCATCGGGGTATATTTAAAACAAGCCATACAACACAAGCGCACAAGTCTTTCGTCTTAATTTGAGTGTGGTATTTTTTAAAGTTTAGTTTGCAATAGAAACGTCTATAACTCACTTGGGAGGTAAAGTCGGCTTAGCGTTGAGACTTCAAAGACACTATTCACATTACATAAAGGGCTCTTCTCCGCTTACTTGACCACAACAGCCGCTGTTAATTTCCTTGTTACACTTTTATATACAGCCTTCGGATTATGTCCCCAAAGATTCATTTAGGAACAGCTACCCTAACAAAATAGCCGAGACAGGAACCAATAGCGTAACCAATAAAACATTAGTTGCTCCTGCCAACTCCAGTATTTTGAAGTAGAGAACATAGGTAATTGCAGTCGAGAGAACGGCAAGTCCTGCAATCGAAGACCATGTTTCTAAGCTAATTCCAACAACATCAAGTTGACCATCTACAGTTAAGGCAATAGGAAACAATACTAGTGTGGATGCTGTAACTTGCCCTGCGGCAGCGTTAAGAATAGATGCCAGTCCAGATGCTATTTGAGTTTGTCCCCACACAATCACGCAAATGGGAGCACGTTATTTAGCAATCCCATCCCTAGAAAAGCTCCCCCACACACTTAGTTTCTTGGGTGGGCGCAGTCCAATCATTAGAGCAATAACCCATAACGTTATGGCAGCAACCCCTACTCTAAGGGTCACAATTGTCAACAGAGGAAGCTCTGTCACAACTATACCGACGAAAAAAAACGATCCTCCCCATAGCACGGAAAGCAAAATAAGCATCGCCCATACGCGTGCATTCATTGAGGTGTTAATAGAAATTACTCAGCAGGATACGGATGGAAACATGAACTGAGATACGGTTAGATAAGTATGATTAACAGCTAAGTAGGATTACACCATATCCATACCATCTGAAATAGAAATGAGAATAATTAGTTTCTGTCATATTGCACTAACTATCTCAATCACAGACATAAAATCAACATTATTGCTCTATCAATGGCTGATTTCTAAGATAAAAAATACCATGTACCACCCCTTTATATTTAGGGCTATTAATATCACTGAGAGACACTGAGATTCGAGACCCATTACCTACCATCACCGCATCTCCTGTCGCCTGAATAGAAATGCCAGCCATATCCAAACGGCTACCATTAATTAACATTGTGTTATGCCCAGATATGTCAGCATTGGTCATGGTAACAACCGATTCGTCAAACGTTAGCGGGCTGCTTTGGCTGGAAAAGGTTAAATTCTCAATTTCCACTACAGAATCTTTAATTAACAAACCTCCTGTACTGATGTCTATCAATCGAATCCTGCCACAGTCTTTCACTACAATCGCATCATAATGACCGGAATAAGTTTTATCGTTTTCCCCCTGACAAGTTAAAATGCCTTGGTTTTTCTCTGTGCTTGGTAGACTATATTTATCTGTGATAGGTTCGTTGAGTGCAGTTTCTAAGGCACTCATAAAGTCAGCATGGTGGCTTTTCATCGGCACATGCCCTGCTCCTTTAATCACCTGTAAACGTGCGTGGCTCATTTGTTTATTAAGCACTTTCCCTGTGCGAAGTGGTGCGACATTATCTTTATCACCCCAAATAATATTAACCGGTACAGCAACCTGATTAACCGCTTGACTAAAATCTTCTTCAACCAAACTTAACGCAGCATTCATATTGCTTGAGTCGGATACTAACCAATTCCATACATAATCATTCGCTTGTAAAAAATTAGTTATCAAAGTACTTTTGGTCGTAGCCTCTATGATTGATGAGCTAACCTCGTTTAACCCTTCAATTTGCTGTTGCACAAATGTAGATGAATCATCACCAGGCTCAAAGGCCACAATGTGCTTAATAAATGCTGATTTTTCTAATAGTCCAGCAGCATCTACCAAAATCAGCTGTTTAACTAACTCTGCATACAGTTCGGTATAACGTAAAGCGACCGCCCCGCCCATAGAGTGACCAATGATAATCGCCTTTTCACTACTATATTGCTTGCTAATTTTAGCAATAACATGGGCATAATTAGTCGACAGAAAGCGTCCCTTAGCTGCAGAAAGGCCAAAACCGGGTAGATCGATGGCTATCACATGGTAGTTTTTTTCAAGAGTTGGAATAACACTAAACCAATCTTTCATACCTATTTGGCCAAGCCCATGAATCAAAATGACAGGCGGGTTATGCTTGTTACCGGCTTCTAACACGGCAACTTTGCTATTAAATACCAGATCATCAAAATAGGATAATTGCCAATGCTCTGCAAGTCGCAATTCAACTGGTTCCGGTTCAACGCTTATTTTTATTTTTTGTTCTTGTTGTTGACTAGAACACGCAGATATCAGCAGTAACATGCATATTGGTAATCTTCTTAACATCTTCCACCCTTAATAAATCAACCAATTGAAAAATAACAATTAATAGTAAGCTACAGCCCTCAGAACACCTAGTACTCGTTACCGAGTCGATAATAATTCAAGTAACAGATCACAAAAATAATTGATTGAGCTGCTTGGAGGCTATATATCACTCGCCCATTAGACCTAATCGGCATGGCGATATTGTGAATGACTAACGGCTACAAATACCGCCTATATTAAGTCCCAATTAGACTTAATGATATTCCAATAAAGTAGATTATCATTTATATAGCCTTAATATACACTGGCTACATGAATATAAATAAAACGCCATTTAACAAAATCCCACTTGCCTTAGCCATGATGATCATTGCTACAGGACAAGTCGGTGTCAGTATTTATCTGCCTTCATTGCCGCTAATAAGTCGTGATCTTGGAGTCTCTCAAGCGGACGTACAGCAACTTGTCACCCTATTTTTAGTCGGCTTCGGATTGTCGCAGCTTTTCTATGGTCCGTTATCAGACGCTATCGGCCGTCGCCCGGTATTTTTTCTGGGTCAAGGTATTTATTTACTGGGAACGATCATGTGTGTATTGCTGCCAGACAGTTATACCGCACTGATTGCGGGACGTTTATTACAAGGTTTGGGCGCAGGTAGTGCATCAGTATTGGCTCGTAGCGTGATCCGCGATAGTTACAGCGGAAGTCAATTAATACAAGCGCTGTCTTATATGTCGATAACAGCGTCTATATTACCAATTGTTGCCCCTGTCGTTGGCGGGTGGACAGCATGGCATTTTGGTTGGCAGTCAGTGTTTAGCTTTGTACTGGTTTATCTCTTGGCTATTGTCACTTTGGGCTATTTTGTGTTGCCTGAAACCCTGCCTCATGCAGTGACGAAGTTTAAGATAAAAAAGACATTACGTGGTTATTGGCACTTATCAAGAAACTACCAAGTGATCTCATCAGCAAGCTATAACTGGATTGGTTATTTATCAACGCTGGTATCCGTGTCACTGTTACCCTTCTTATTACAAGATGGATTAAAACTCAGTGCGGCAGACTACGGTGAAGTAATGATCATACCTTCTGCGGGTCTATTAGTCGGTAGTTTAATACTAAATAAATTGAATAAACGTTTCACCACTAATCAACTGATATACCTAGCATCGATTATTATGATGATTGCAGGTTGCTGGCTAGTGTTTAATGATATGTCGTTAGTCAATTTGATATTTGGTTTTACCCTGTTAACGATCGCACAAGGTATCAGCTCTCCACTGTCGATAAGCATGTTGCTGGCACCACACAGTAAACAGGTAGGCGCAGTGTCTGCATTGTCAGGGTCTGTACAAATGTGTCTTGCAGGGCTTGTTGGCGGGTTTCTGATTAGGCACTTTATTGATAGCCAAATGAATCTCGGTTTGTTTTACTTAATCACAGGTTCATCCATTGCATTAGTGCTCACACACAGCCGTTACAAACAACGCCTTGCTACAAGCGCTAAATGTTATCAATAACACGCAGGTAATTACTCAGTTAACGTAGCCAGTCATTCCACAAACCCCTCTCCGTCATGAGAACCTTTAAAACTGACCATTCCCTCAAAATATTCAATACCAAAGCGCATGATCTGTTGCTGATTAATCACAGCCACGCGTAAATCAACATTTAAACCAATACTTTGTTTTTCTACTCGCAAGTCAAATTCATAAGGATAATCTAGCGTATCATTAACATGACTGACCAACTTGATATTATTCGCATCAAGAATATCAATATCGCCATTACGATGCATCAAACTACCATAGATAAAATCCTGTTCAGAAGAACGAATACGGTAAATCATCAAGGCTTTCTCTGTTGACAGGCGTATCGAAAACCAGTCCCAACCCTGCTGATCTTGCGCTAGCATAGCTGAGCCCCACTCGCGGTCAAACCAAGCTGAACCAGTCACATTAAGCCATTGTCCTTGCCATAATATTTTACCTTCTACGTCGATAAAAGGCTGAGAGTAATAATGGCTAGCGATCGCCTCACGCTGATGCTTTTTACTATAGCCCTGCTCGCCTTGCAGAAAAAATGGACTCTTAGTCACTAGCGATAATTTTACCTGCCACGCTTCACTATCAGTACGTGCAGAACCATAGCTGAGTTGCGCAGGTAATAATGCCGCCGACGACTGCCATAACCAGTCATCAATTGCAGCGGTAAAAGGCTGTTCGGTAATCGTTACATTAGTAAGTTCTTCCCGACCTTGGCGAAACACCGCAAGATGCACCTTAGTATCTGCCAACGCACCATGAGCAAAATACCACTGCGCCTGATTAACCGCCGTTCGAAATAATGTCCATTGCGTAGCAAAACGTATTCCAGTGTTACTCTTTAAATTAGCCGTTAAGTACCACCACTCATGACGATAATCTTTATGTGGTGAATGTGCTTGAGGAAAACGAAGCCTATTTTCAGGTAAGGCTTGCGCATATTGCTGTTCCTCACCTTCTCTGACTTTAAGCGGACTTTTATTCTGCTCAGGCGGTGCTTTGACTTGTTCGCCACAAGACAATAACAAGAGTACGACTAATACTACAAACACGAACAATTTAAACATTTTACGTGGTTTCATCTGCTACTCCTTAAATTCAATTTAAACAGTGGGATACCGAGTGCTGGCAATAAGAACAACAATCCGAATATGCTGCTGACAGCAAAAGACCCCACATTGAACATCAGTGGCATTGACCAACCAAAAGAAGCCGGTAATGCCTGACTCACCAATGCACGGGCTAATATCATGGCGATTGGCCAGCTTAAAAGTACGCAGCCCACAGCAAGTAAGCACCATTGCATCAGCATATGAACAAACAGCTCGGCCTTGCTATAACCCAAACTGCACAAAATATATAAATCGGCTTTACGTGCCAGCTCTAAACCATTAGCCGATAAAAACAGGCCAAAGCAAGCAATCACCAATAATATAACTGCGATCAACTGCGTTAATACAAAGGTCTGTGCAAATACCTTCAGCGCTATTTTTTTTACTTGTGAGGGCTCATATATTTGATCATCAGCCAACCCCAACGCCAAGCCCACAGCTTCTTTATCGATAACAGTACCGGAACGAAAATACACGCCGAAACCACTATAAACCCAGCCTGTAAATAACGGATTAGCTTGTGGTGTATCTAACGTCAGCGAAAACCCCGGATAACCGTATTCATAATAAATACCTTTAATACGACAGTTATATTGCATCTCCCCTGACGAAGATGGATTAATTGAGCAACGGCTAATTGGCGTTTAAGCGCGAGCTGTTCGTTAATAAAGCACCCCTGCTTAATCTTAGTCGATGACGACTTTAATAATAGCGATGACAGCTGTTGGGATGATTGATAACTGGTCACTTTAATTGAGTCAATATCTATCCTTGCCCAGGTATGCTGATGCAAAGTATATTCATCAATATCATTGTTATTTTGCAGCCAATCTTCCACCTGTTTTTTTTGACCATGATGATAACGAATAAGTAAATCCGCACTTAACTGTTGATTAAGAAAGCGCACAAACGCCCCCTCAAAACTGTGGACCATTAAAGCGGCAGCAATACTGGTTGTTAACGCGAGATAAAAAGCCGCTAGAGGTAAGTAACGTCGTCTAATCTGATTGCTGGCATCTTGAAAAATATAGTTAACCCGGAAAGAGTTAAATCCAAAAGGCCTCACACACAGCCCACTTAGAAATAACATGCCTTGTAAAAAATGGGGTAAAAACACCACACTCGCGATCAATAACAGGCCATACTTAACCATGATCTGATACCAACTTTGGCTCGGCCACCCACTAAATAACAGCAATAGAATAACCGCTACCGCTAACGTGACCAATCGAGGAAGGTAGCCTTTTACCGTGCTTGTAGAAAAAGTAACATGAGCAGTACTGATCCGCTTAAATTGCTTTGCTAATGCCAGTAATACCGCAACGGATGAAATAAGCAGCGCCCATAATGCGTATTGCCATTGCCAAGCAAAGTGACCACTCATATTCAGTGCATAAATCTGGCTAAACGTGAGTCCCAGCAAGGGCAATAATACGGTCACTAGCGCGACGGCAATCAATACCCCGACAATACTGGCAACAAACACCAGAAATAACGCTTCAAGCAACATGGCTATTTTGATCGTATGTAGTGCAAGCCCCAACAAACGTAACTGCATCGCTAATTCAGCACGTTTATGCCAAGCCTGCTCACCAGCCTGAAACGCAATAAACATACTGACAATAAATCCTAAAACAGCCAATGCCATTAAGTTAAGGTGCAGCGCATCGGCGAACCCACTGCGTTCTTGATATGACCAAGGTTCATTAAGGGATAAATGCGCGGGCAATGCAGCCTCTAACGCCTGCTTCTGTGATGCTGTCAATGGCGCCACCATTAACGCGCTAAAATCAACTTGCAGGGGAAATAACTGCCAAGCGAGTGCAATATCAAGCAGTGCAACCCGACCCCATTGTTCGCTTGTGGTTAAACGAATAGGAATGGGGGTTTTGTCAGCCAATATCAATACAGAATTAACGTCGGGGTTGATATCGATATCAACATCCAGTGACGCCAAATGCGCTTTAGTGAACAAAACGGCTTGATGATTGAATTGGGCAGGATTAGCAATACTCAGCCCCAGCATATCAATAGCAAGGAACTTCAAACGTTCGCCATTCGCAAGATTCTTTCGAAATGTTAATACCGGCGTAATTTGGGTGAAGCCTTGTCTGCGCAAGTGAGCAAAGTCACTCTTACTCACTCGACCACCTTGCTCAGCGACAATATAGAAACCGATAGGACTGGTTAACTGTGCATTGGCTTGGTTATATTGTTGTTTGCTCGCATGATTTAATACCAAAATACACAGCAAGGTGCTGGTAGCGATGGCTAAACTGAAAATTAAGCCCAAATGTAATAGACGATGATGATTATATTCTGCTACCTGGGTTTGTAATACCAGCCACAATTCTTGCCAATCTACTCTGCGGATAAAACTGATCGTATTGCTATCCATCATCGTCTCTACCGCCCCAACTCGATAATCTCTATTTATAGACGTGATTGATTAAGCTTAGCTGACCATCCTCTAATTGATAGATCTTATCCATTTTAGCCGCAACATTGCGACTATGCGTAACGAGTACGAGCGCGGTATTGTGGGATTTAGCCAATTTAACTAACAATTCAACGACACGGTTACTATTATCGTCATCGAGATTACCGGTCGGCTCATCGGCAAGCAATAATTTAGGTTTCGCACTCATCGCTCTGGCAATCGCAACCCGTTGTAATTCTCCACCAGAAAGCGTCGAAGGGTATTGATTTAATAAGACTTTAATATCAAGCTGTCGTGCAAGGGCTCTGCACAACGAAGCATCATAGCGCCCAGCTAAACGAGCGCTAAAGGCGATATTATCTTGAACCGACAAACTCGATAATAAATTATATTGTTGAAAAATGATTCCCAACTGTTTTTTTCTAAGCTCACTAAGCTGCTGTTCATTCGCTTGTACTAGTTCGAGCCCAGCAAGCATGATATGTCCTTGCTGTATCGGCTCTAGTCCAGCAATAAGATTAAGTAAGGTTGTTTTACCGCTACCACTGTCCCCCATCAAGCCTATACATTCCCCTTCGCCCACAGCCAAGCATAGATCTGACAACAACTGTCGTTGACCATGCCCGTCCGTGATCTGGTGGCAGAGAGCCTTAATGGTTAATAGCACTGTTACTCCTTTATAAACGTTCACAGAACAGATATCACTTTGCTTGTATCGCTAATATTAACGACACACTATCGAAAAATTATATTCTTTAATTACCTTCTCTTTAGTCTAGCCGTTGATGTACCTTTAGTTGGGATAACCTCTGCACCGCCAATGATATTTACGTTGTCATAAGCAAAGCGGATTTCTCTTGTCCGCCGTTCAATAGCTTGCGGTAAACTAGATGAATTAGACAATAACTGAACGATTTGTTTACGAAAACGATATACTTGAATGTTAATATGGTTCTCACTCTGCCCTAATATCTTGCTCAGTAACTCCTTATCAATCCAGCCTTGCTCATCAGCTCTCACCCCTTTAATAGCGTCGTCTAGACGTTTTCGAGCCAGGATTAACAGTAAATAGTGATGATTACGTTGTCCTAGATCGTACACCTGCCCCCCCATCGTTAATTTCATCGCAACATGTTCTTCATTTTGACTAACGATGAATTGTATTGATACTTGTTCTACAGTTTCAAGATCAGACACATTATTCTGCAACCTTTCTGTTGTAGAGCCAGCGCCAATAAAAAGCCATACTTGTGATCGCCGACTAACCAATTCCGTCACTTTTGGCACCATAGTCGGTAACCCAAGTGTAACCAGTATTAATAAACAATTTGGCGAAGACAACTCAACAATACGCCACGCTTCTCCAGATAGGCTACCGAAATGAATCAGATCACCCAGATATAAATGGTACTCACGCCTTCGGTGAATTCGCCTGCCATTAACATAAGTGCCATTACGGCTAAAATCTTGCAGTACCCACACTCTCCCATTCCAAAAAATTGTTGCATGCATACGAGAACTATCTGCCTCAAGTAATAATGAGTGCGAAGAATTAAACTGCCTACCAAATAGATGTTGCGGCATCAAAGTGACTTTCTCTTCAGTATTAATATTGATAATTTTGGCCATAAATAATTCCATCTATAATTATTAATTTAATCGTATCCGTTACATACATAATTCTGTGCCAGCTGCCAATTCAACACAGTTTCGCCCCTTTGCTTTCGCTCTGTATAAAGCTTTATCCGCACGTGCAAACAAGGTGTCCAATGTATCATCACATTGAAATTCGGCACTGCCGATACTACAAGATAGATTAAATTTGGATAATGAATGATGTATGGTTACCGCATTTTTAATCCCCTGTGCAAAGCATGAAATAAAATATTTATCCACATCATTAATCAAAATTGTAAATTCATCTCCAGCGAATCGAAAAATTTGTACTCGTTCACCACTGAACTGCAATAATAGTTGCGCAAAGTTGGCTAACACAAGATCCCCAGTTTGGTGACCATATTTATCGTTAATGCGTTTAAAACCATCAAGATCAATTATAAGTAATGATAAATCCAGTTGTTTTTTATGGCTATTTTCGGATAATTGTTGAAAACAGTGCTCAAATTTATTTCTGTTAGCTAACCCAGTCAAGCTGTCTTCAAATGCCAATAATTTCATTTTCTGATATTCCATCGCATTATATAATGGATTACTTAACGCCTCAGATAACAGAGCTAATAACGCTTGCTGTGCCATCGTTAGGCGTTGTTCTAAGCTGCACTCTAACTGGCCCAAAGCATAACCATTACGAAATAAATCGAGCCTTAAATTAACATTACCGAGGGCAGACGTTTTAGCTGCCAATGTATTATTATCAACATGAAAAACAAGGTTACAGAGAGGCATGTATTCACGGACGTTTTGCTTAAAAATAGCCAACAAGACTTCAGGATCTAGACTGGATTGTAATTGACTCGCTAAATTCGCATAAGCTCTGTCTGCTGCTTTTGATTTAATCAGTATATTTAACAGTCGCGGATGTGTGAAACTAAGATTAAATAACTTATACGATAACCAAGTGTGTGCTGTCATTGTTATTATCACCAACTTCTGTTTCCAAGTCAGTCATATTAAGCATCTGACTTTACTCGGGTTATTATTAAAATAATAACGGGACTCGTCACTGTTTATATGCCATTTTCCAAAACAAACTATATAAACAGTTTAAATGCAGATTACCACTTTTGAGCTCTAAAAAATATTACAGCTTATTACACTTACAATTATTACACCTGTAATAAGCTACTAAATTACATCTATTTTCTGGATTGGAAATAACAAAGGAAACAAAGCGACGCTCTCAATACACTAATCCCCCCCAAACTTAAGCGCAATAATTAGCCCTGTAACGTATTAACAATTATAAATCCAGCATGAATGCTATTCATAAATGATTTTTTTGATACAGGATTACATCTGGATAATAAAATTACGATCTGTGATTGTTATTGGCTAATCGACAATCACAATGAGAATCATTACCATTTGCATTTACTAGGTGTCATATTTTTAGTATTATGCAGCTCTATCATTAACAAACGGAGAAAAATGATGTTAGGTTTTAATCTTAAAATCGCGCAAAAGAGTTTACTGTGCATATTATTAGGCAGTGCTTTTAACTTGCAGGCAGAGGTTGTCACGGTAACGGATATTGCGGGTCGTCAAGTGAGTATTGACAACGAAAAAGTTAACCATATTGTTTTAGGTGAAGGTCGTTTAGCTTACTCGCTGGCCGTTTTGGATAAAGAAGCCCCCTTATCTCGGGTCGTTGGTTGGAAAGATGATCTGATTAAGTATGATCCAGATGCTTATCGAAAATACAAAGAAAAATTTCCCGAAATAACCAAAATAGCTAATCTAGGTAGCCCCTATTCTGGCGATTTAAACTTAGAAAAACTCATTACTTTAGATACCGATCTTTTTATCCTGAATTTAGGTAACTTACTAAAAGCACAAGAAAGTGGATTACTAAAAAAACTTGATAAAGCAGGTATTAAAGTTGTATTTGTCGATTTTCGTCAACGTCCAACACAAAATACAATTCCCAGTCTATTACTCTTAGGTAAGGTATTAAATAGAGAAAAACAAGCCAATGAATTTGTTGATTACTATATTCAACAAATGCGTAAAGTCAGCAGCGTGGTACAGACGAAGAAACTAGAAGAACGTCCGCTTGTTTTTATTGAGAAAGCCGCAGGTTACGATGCAGATGCATGTTGTAGTACGTTCGGTAATGCTAATTTAGGTAAACTAATTGATGAAGCTGGCGGTATTAACTGGGGAAGTCGAAAATTCCCAGGTTACTCTGGTAAAGTAAATCCTGAAGCGCTTTTCACTGATGATCCAGATATCATTATTGGTACCGGTGCCAACTGGGCTGAGGCTAATCCTAATACAGCAGCGGTGTTATTCGGTTACGAAGCCACTGAAGCATCAGCGCAAAAACGCTTAAAAGCACTATCAGAGCGTAAAGGTTGGTCAGCACTAAAATCGGTTAAAAACAAAGAGTTTTACTCTATTTACCATCAATTTTATAACAGTCCTTATCACTTTATCGCCTTACAAGCCTTTGCAAAATGGTTTTACCCAGAGGATTTTAAAGACTTAAACCCTCAGGCTAATTTCAAAGAATTGCACGATAAATTCTTACCTATTGACTTAACGGGTGTTTTTTGGACGAAACTAGATTAATCATGAAATTAAATTAGTTTTTCAATATATGACGAGCTATCAAAAATAGCTCGTCTTTTGTTATAGAAAAGGTCTAAAATGCGCCAACTAAGTTATATAGATAACGGTTTAAACGCCACTAATCAATACCAGAAACGCTCGGTTAAAAAAATTCGTCTCATCGGATTAATTTCGGGGTTACTGCTTTTAAGTGTCCTGTTTGATATTGCCACTGGCCCGGGACATTTCCCTCTAGCAACCGTATTAGATGTCATTTGGGACAAAACTTCACACGGGATTAAGCTTGAGGTTATCATCTGGGACTATCGCATGCCTGTAGCGCTCACCGCACTGGTCGTTGGCGCGATGCTTGGTATGGCAGGCGCCCTGATGCAAACTATCTTAAACAATCCACTGGCAGAACCTTTTACCTTAGGTATTTCGTCTGCTGCCAGCTTTGGTGCTGCACTTGCTATCGTGATGGGCGTAGGCTTAACCCCTAATGTCGGTTCCTTATTGGTGACTGTAAATGCCTTTATTTTCGCACTCTGTACTTGCGCTGTACTGTTAGGCATGACGCGCATTAAAGGCGTTGGTACACAGACTATCGTGTTATTTGGTATTGCGATATTTTTTGCTTTTAATGCACTGTTAGCAATGATGGAATATTCTGCATCAGAAACCCAGTTACAACGTATTGTGTTTTGGATGTTAGGCTCTCTCGGTCGTGCCAGTTGGCAGCAGCTCAGCATGGGATCGTTAATGATGGTGATTATTATGCCATTTTGTATGTCTCGAACCTGGCGACTTACAGCCCTTCGTCTTGGTGATGAAAGTGCAATAAGTATGGGAGTAGATGTAAAACGACTACGTATAGAGATCCTAATTTGCATCTCTCTATTAGCCGCAACAGCAGTAGCATTTGTTGGTATTATTGGTTTTGTCGGGCTAGTCGGACCGCACATTGCAAGAATGTTAGTCGGTGAAGATCAACGCTATTTCTTACCTTTGTCAGCGATGCTCGGCGCAACTATGTTATCGATAACATCAATTGTCAGTAAGACTCTGACACCGGGTATTATTTATCCAGTCGGTATCATCACTGCACTTATCGGCGTACCCGTATTCTTGATTATTATAATCCGTCATTCAAAGGAGCGATTCGAATGAGCTTAGTATTAAATAATTTGAGTGTTAGTTATGGCAGTAACGAAGTATTAAAAAATGCTTCTATCGAAAGTTTAAACACAGGATCATTCACCTGCTTACTTGGTCCCAACGCTGCCGGAAAGTCGACATTATTCAAGGCTATTGCTGGATTGGTAAAACCATCATCCGGCAGTATTTTTTTAAATGATGTAGATGTATCAACATTAAGCAGAAAAGAGCGAGCGAAAAAAATTGCCTATTTACCGCAATCTTTCCACTCTAATGTATCTTTGACTGCATTTGAAAGCATCCTATTGTCATTAAAACACCAATCAAGCTGGCGGGTAAAACAAGCTGACTTACTTCAAGTATCTGCAATCTTAGAGCAACTTTCCATCTCAGCATTGGCCGATAGAGATATTTGTGATTTAAGTGGCGGTCAGCAACAAATGGTAGCGATGGCAAGAATTTTAGTTCGTTCACCCGAGGTTATCCTTCTCGATGAACCCACAAGTGCCTTAGACCTGCACTATCAACTGTCTATTCTATCGACAGTCAAAGAACTCACCATTGCGAACAAAATAATTACAGTAGCAGCATTACATGATTTGAATCTAGCGGCTAAATTTTGTGATCAACTGGCTCTATTAAGTGATGGCCGGATAAAAACTCAAGGAGAACCAGAGGACGTACTCGGATTATCAGTATTGGCAGAAGCCTACAAAGTAACAACCTCACTAGAGTCAACATCGAACGGTTATTTGTATGTTGATGCTCAGCTAGCTGGCTAATATTTTAGGACGGATCTAAAAAAGCGACTCTAAGAGTCGCTTTTTTTATTTATAGTCTTTATTTACACTTATTATTTAAGCGTTATTTTTTCTTCGCTGGACGACGGCGACGTGGTGGTTGTGAGCGTTTTGGTACATAACCTAAGATAGACTCAGGGATACCAACTTTCGCTTCAAAACCTTCAACTTCTTTACGCTCGATAACATGGTCTAGCAATTGTTCGATAGCGCATAAGTTACGGAAATCATCACGAGATACAAATGAAATCGCTTCACCAGTGGCACCAGCACGACCAGTACGACCAATACGGTGAACATAATCTGCTGCTTCTTCAGGTAAATCGTAATTTACTACACGGTCTAAATCATCAATATCAATACCACGAGAAGCAACACCTGTAGCAACAAGCAAGCCTAAATCACCAGCTTTAAATTCAGCGAGTAACTGCTCACGCATCGCTTGGCTACGGCCACTGTGGAATGATTCAGCTTTAATTCCACGTTTTTCAAGTTGGCTTACTAGTTTAGCTGCACCACGTTTGGTTTCAATAAAGATTAACGCTTGCTTCCAGTCATTTTCAATAATCATGTGGCTAAGCAATGCCGATTTCACATCTTTATCAACAACAGTTAACCACTGGTCAATCTGCTGTGCAGTTGTATGCTCTGGTTCAATCGAAATTTCCATTGCATAGTTAATTGCTGTTTTTGCCAAGAAACGTACTTGATCAGACAAAGTAGCTGAGAACAGTAAATTCTGGCGTTCCTGCGGTAAACGCTCGATGATTTTGTTGATATCATTAACAAAACCCATGTCTAACATTCTGTCTGCTTCGTCGATAACTAGCACTTCTAGTTCGTCAAAGTGAAGCGCACGTTGATGAGCCATATCGAGTAAACGGCCAGGCGTCGCAACCAGAATATCAACACCTTCAATAAGGCGTTGTTTTTGTGGTTCCATATCAACACCACCGTACATCGCCATCGATGTAAGGTGTAAATGTTTACCGTATTGCTCAACGTTTTCAGCTACCTGAACTGCCAGTTCACGAGTTGGTGTTAAGATCAGCGCACGAATACGTTTAGCACGTAATGTGTGTTTGTGGCTGAACATTTGTAATAGTGGTAATACAAAACTTGCTGTTTTACCCGTTCCAGTTTGCGCAGCGGCAATCAGGTTTTTGCCCGATAAAATAGCCGGAATTGCTTTTTGTTGAATCGGCGTTGGTTGCTCGTAGCCTAACTCAGCTACTGCTTGGGTAATTAATTTGTTTAATCCAAACTTAGAAAATGGCATTTATAATCTCAGGTATTTGATAAATAAGTAAAATAGGTAAACTGTTAGGATTGGAATAAGTAACAGTTGGATATTGGCGTGCATTCTAACACGAAGCGAGGACTAACGGGATAATTTAACGTTTGCAGCGATACATGTTTCTCAATCATGGTTCACATTTGTAATGTCAGCGATAATTAATAGAAAAATAAGCCATCCCGCATACAACTGACAGGATGTATACGAGATGTTAAATAAAAATAAGCCCCGATAAGAGGCTAATTTAAAGATTAATTTGCAACAAATCTAAATAGATATTTAGAATAATCATACTGACTTGTCGATATGATTTTTTCCTTCCCCGTATCCATATTTATTGCAACAGCATTATTGGTGATGTAATAACGATTATAATTATACTCATTATGTTTAACATCATTGTACGCGAAGACAATATTATCGGTTGGTACTAGTCCGTAAAATTCTGTTTTAGCTGGGAAACGCCAATTAGATTTTCCACAAATACTATTATGTTTTTGATCTTCCAGCAAAGACTGAGCATCAATATATTTTTTGAAACGTGTGTTTTTATCTACGCCACTAAATAACTGCCAAGTTAAGCCACTAATGTTATCACGAGCACATACTGCACTTGACCTATCACTGACAACCACACCGCTGGAATTCAGCAGTTCATAGCTATTTGCTTCCTCTCTAACTAAACGAGCTAGAACCACACGATCTTCAGAACCATCCGTCTTTTGCTCCGCAGTTCCTTCACTAGCCTTATTTGTATCATAGGTAAAGACATATTGTTCACCTTGGTATGCCATGTTAGACCAATAATAAAAACGTACTCCACCGGATTTATCGTATTCTGGTAACAAGGCTAAATGGTTAGGGAAAACCTCAGTATCTAGCGTTAATTTCGAATTTTTAGGTATATCCTTAGTCTTGATTGAAAGTAATTGTACTAAGTGAGGTACTTTCCAATCACTAAACCCACATAATTGGGCTGTATTTTCACTTTCAAGGTATCCATTACTACCTAACACACTTGGAATACCTGCAGACGAAGCATCGTAAGCAATGTCATCTTTACCATTTGGCAATCCATCTTTTAGAAGACTCCAGACTCTGCGTTTTCCGGTTATTTGCGTGTCTTCAACACAGCGCCAACCTTGTTGGTACGTTGTAGCACTAGGTAGGTAATGACCTAGTTCATCTAATTTTGCAAATCGTGTACTAACTAAAGCATCAGCTTTCAATACGCTAAAGCCAGCATCACTTGCTTGTTTTAGACTATCTTTTGCCAACAATTTAGCTTGCGTAAGATCGAGTACAGCAGCATCACCCAGCAGACTAATAAATTTCTGGTACAAAGCCAACAAGCTACTAAATAACGGTATTTTCTTATCTGAAATTGGTAAAAATACTACCAGAAAAATGCTCAGTTCAAACATCAAAATCGATAGCTATGGTGGAGGTTCAGGTTCAGACATTAGACCACCAATACTGATTAAACCGACGCAACCAACCTCTGCTGCTCGGTGTCGTAATAATCATATCAAGTCAGTAACTCCTATACTTAAGAAAAAACTAGCCGCAGCAGTCTTTACTAATGGCTCCTCTTATCAAGCTGAACTGCAATTACTTCGCAGTGACTCCCTCACAAGTATTAACAAAAAATATCTACTTTCAACTACAACACCACAGTTGATATTAAATAAACAAGAATCAGAGTTGTTAGTATTACAGGGAACACGACCTATAATACTGGATACTGAAACTTTAATTCCACGTGAATATATTGGAACTTCAATTCAGCACGCAACTTTTGTCAATAGCGATAGTGAACTGTTAGTAAGTAATAATACCTCAGCAATATCTTGGTTGGACATTAAAAATTCGGGGCAGACCATTAAGGAGCTGGCACTGAATAGCATGGTTAAGTATATTGCGTCCGATCCAACCGGTCGATACAGTGCCGTATTGACGCAAAGTAAACTTTATTTTATTGATAATGCTTCACGCAGTATCACCAATGAAATACCTTACACAAAATCATCAATCTATAGCATGAGCATGCTAACCGATAAGATCATTATTTCTCGTGCAGGTACCATTGACTACATTCAATTTGGCAACATAGTGGGTTCACCAATAAAAGTCGCCTATCAGTTTTTGTCAAAAGACCTACTGACGCAATGGATGACTAGCAATGGTAATTCGTTACATTCCACGACCCTACCACACCTATTGCAAGCGATAGGAGAGAGCGATGCTATCAGTGAAGATTTTACTAATATCGATATAGAATGGTTACCGAGCGGTGCGACCACAGCGAGTGAAGTAACTGGAGCCCGGCTTTCTGGTTATTATCGTTCAGAGCGTATTTCAATCACAAAAGCGCTTAGATAATTCACAGAATCTATGCCATCAACAATGATTTTAGGTCCTAATCCCGTGGTTAGAGGCCTAAAATCAACCTAAACAATTAAATAATCTCGATTTTAACCTTCATTAAATGATTCAAAAAAGCGCGAATGACTTTGCTTCAAATAGGTTTTCCCATCATTTACATGTTGTTTTGATGGTGCTCACTAATTGACTTAACAGCACAGACAGGCGTTCAATTTTAATATTGGATAGCTGTCGGTAATCAAAATAAGGGCAAACAATTAAACGCTTTGCAGTATCAATAGCAAACTCTTCATCTAACCAAATTAAGTTAGCCTCTAATTCACCGGATGCTAGTAGTTGCTTGGCATAAGTACGTCCACATATAATGTGAATTATCTGTTCATTAGCATCAAACAAAGGTGGACTGAATAACAATGCCGTTTCACTACCCGCTTGTAACAAATATTTATCTCGATACATTTGCCAAGTAGGCGCCCGCTGCGCAAACGAAAAATGATCCGGATTTAATGCATACAACAATTTAGCATACACGTTAAAGACTTTACGCCAGCCATTGCCACATGCTTGACCTATGGCATTAACTTCACCAGTCACCACTGAACTAACGCTATTTATACCTTGGTACTCCAACATATTGGGAATATTTGCTAGGTACACAGCAAAAGTAAATTTAGAACAACCAAGACCTTTGTTTGTCATCACGCACTACGCCTATATTTCTATTATTAAACAGCGCATATTATACATAGCTATAAGCAACTTAAAACACGCTTCAGCTTAACCAAGCACAGAAACACCCGAAGCAGCGTATATGGAAATGCTAGACAAGGGTGAAACAGATACCTTTGGTCACCCTCACCCACTACCAACTCAAGTAAACGTAAAACCAGTTGCTGGTAAGTGTATTCTGGTGTCTGGTCATAACTTACATGATTTAGAAAAAATCCTGCAACAAACCGAAGGTAAAGGGATCAATGTTTATACCAACGGTGAGATGTTACCTGCACACGGTTATCCAGAACTTAACAAAAAAGAATTTGGCGATATCAATGGTATCCCACGTCTATTAGATGTAGGCCAATGTAACGATACTTACTCCGCTATCCAACTGGTATTGGCATTAGCCCAAGAAAGTGACTTTGATATGGCTCATTTTTTCCAAGAAAGCTTTACCCCTGCAGAAGATAACAAACAACAAGTTCAGCTTTCATTAGATGCATCAAAAGCTACTGTTATGTTATACGAGCCTGACTTTTCTGTAGAGAAAAAGGTTGTACAAGGTTCATCACTGTTAGAACTATTAGAAAATAATGGCGTGCCAATTATTGGGGCTTGTCGTGCAGGCGTTTGTGGTTCTTGTAAATGTAAAGTAACCAAAGGTAAAGTTAACCCGACCAATACCGAAACACTCACAGCTGAAGAAATTGAGCAAGGGTTTGTATTAGCCTGCTCAAGTACAGTCGAGGGCGACCTCACTATGGCACTCGGCTAGTGAATAGCGATATAAAGTAGTACAAGATAAGCATCGAGATATAATTAAGCGGTAGGCTTTATCGGTATCTCGATTTAATTATCGATCTATCCCTCAATCCCAGAATTCACTAGCTCTAATCGAGTACCATCATTATCCATTGGTGGAGTTAATATCAGCTTGAGCCACTATTTGACTACAATCAAATGTCACAGGGGCCACTGTCGTTATTTGTTGTTCCATAACCGCAACATCGATAAAGTCATCGGGAATATCACCAAAATATAACCACCATCTAATTGATGTTCTCTAATCCCATTAACAGTCTAATATGAATGGTTAATAATATTACATATTGCTATTTTTGAGATTTAAATATATTAGAATATATATTTAGTATTGATGCCAAAGTTGATACTAGGTTCAGATATAGAATCAACATTCGATATAGATGATTTAGTTAAGCCTTTAACTTTACTATAATTCAAGTATTTTTTATTGAGCAGATTAAATACACCACCTCGAATAGTTAAATTTTTAATCGGTTTAGCGTACATAGTTAGATCTAACACACCATATCCCGCCACCGAAAGATTCTTTTTATCACTCCAATCATTACCTCTTTTAGCGGCCATAGCTATAATGGTTGTCTCTAATCCGAATGAACCAGCCGCATTATCATAACCCATACCAAGTACGCCTGTTAGCGGGGCTATAGTGTCTATTGATTTTTTGGTGTTTTTATCTTCACCTTTAGACCATGCACCCGCAAAGCGTAAATAAGTCCCCATAGGTAATGGAGTGATATTGCCTATTTGCAGAGTACTTGACAACTCAGCGCCATAAATACGAACACTATCAAGATTTTCATTTTTGCTAAACATTGATCTAGTACCACGTTTAAATGTCATCCAAGTTGATGTATTTATAAAATCACTATAATCGTTATAATAACCTGATAATTCCCAATCTAATAAATGATTGCTTTGTCGAATACCTATATCAATAGAGTCACTCGTTTCAGACTTTAATTCTGGATTAGCTTGTACTATTACGTTCATGCTTGGTATTGGGTTACGCTCAAAGCTATAGTATAGTTCCTCGGGTGTTGGGGCTTTGAAGCTATGTGCGTATTTAGCATATCCACTTAATGAATCAGTAAAGTGATACAACAAGCTAAATTGCCCTGTAAAGGCGTCATCCTTAAAATTGTTATATTCCCCTAAATTACCAACAATTTTACGATCATCTTTAGTGGGACTATATTGATATTGATCATAACGGATACCAGTTGTAACAATTAGTTTATCATCAAATAGATAAGCTTGGTTTTGAGCAAACAACCCCATCTTTTGTAAATGCGTTTTTGGTGGCATTTCTACTACGCCACTCGTATTTTTTCCTGAACTCTCAATATCGCTTGTTTCCATCGTAAATTTTCGGTCTACAATAGTTGAACCATAAATCAAATCATTATTAGATGAGCCTAGGGAAAACGCTTTATTAAATTGCACTTCTAATTGTAGAGAGGTATCTTTTGCGTTTCGTTGCCTTGTGCGGTCTGTATTTGTAAATGGGGGAAAAACCTTGGTTAAGGTATCGTTTGTAGTATTTATAGCTTCAGATGTTTGCCAATTAACCTGCCAATCTAAACTATCAAAAACAGTATTATTTGCCGTCCAAATATGTTTAACACCAATGCGGGCTTGTTTCTGCATATCTTCATAATGATAGTTTGAATATTTATTAAATCCTTTAGAAACGTCTTCTAATGAAAGTACTTTCCCATCGGTTTTTTTCTTAAAATATAATCCCGTAAAAGTCAGATGATTATTTTTACTTGCTTGAAGTTCCAATTTAGAAAGAATATTATCAGAAGTATAATTTAAAGGATCAGCTTCACCGCGTTTCTCTCCATTAACATCATCACCACTGTTATGAGTCTTCAGTTCGTTACCATTACGATGAGTTAGAATTACCATTGCCTTAAGATTTTTATTAATTTCCGCCGCTGCATTAATGGTTTGTTTGTAGCTTTCATCTTTAGATTGATACCCTACATCAACACTTAAGTGACCATTTTGGCCATCGAGTAGATTATCGGGTGTCTTGGTCATCATCAATACACTGCCACCTAATGCTCCACTACCATAAAGGCTTGAAGATGCGCCTTTATTAATCTCAATAGCTGTTAAGTTGTCAATTTCTACTTGTCCTTGACCTTTCCCTAATACATTTGTTTCACCACGACCACCTGAAGCATAAGTGACAGGCTGTTCCACACCATCAATGAGTACTTTGATTCTATTCCCTTCAATACCTCTGACGTTAAAATTCATAGCTCCAAAGCGTGGGTTACTATTCATTGTTACGCTTGGAATATATTTAAAGCTATCTTCAAGATTGCTAGTCATTTGTTTTTTTAGCTCATCAGCGCTAATGACCGCGACACTACCTGCAATATCTGATGGCGGTAACGCTGATCTAGATGCCACAATTACAGTTTTGCCAATTGTTTTTATTTGATTTTTATTATCGAGCTTAATATCATCAATAGTACTTATCGTTTTATTTATGTCTTGAGACATTACATTTGAACTGAATAATGCAATATAAATCGTTAAAGCTAAATATTTTTTACCCACAATAACCTCCAGTGGTTTATTACATTTTTAGCGTGATTAAATATGACCACACCATGATAGTAATGATTATCATTACTATTCGCAGTTATTGTAAAGCCTTCAGAACCCAAAAATCTACAAAGCTAAAATTTAAAATATTGATAAATGCTTGTTTTATGATATAGATAAAGTTTTTATGATATAGATAAGGTTTTTATGGTTTTGTTTGATCTAAAGTGAAATGCAGTTACCTTTAGCACCTATATTTATATAGTTGCACAAATTAGTTTATATTATAAAAACGATACACTTACACGAAAGGATAATATTCTATGGTTGTTAAGGGCGTTGTTGACTAAATTAGGGAACCTTTCGTAAATCTTGTGATCAGATCATTATCACGGATTTTAAAAGGTTCACTTGATGGGTAAATCGAAGAACAAAATCACAAATTGGCCAGAGTATAATCGTGCGTTAACTCAACGCGGCTCGATTACATTTTGGGTAGATGAATCTGCCATAGAAGCATGGACTTGCACTAAACATCATGGAAAGAGTGGTAGAGGATTCCATTTTTCTCTGATGAATGTACCACTACGTAGTCCCAACTATTCAAGTATTAGTAAACGAGCCAAAACGGTTGAAATTAAATATCGTAACCGATCGAGAGGTGCTATCCGACATATCGCTATCGATTCAACGGGCTTAAAAGTTTTTGGCGAAGGCGAATGGAAAGTGAAGAAGCACGTGCCGAACGTGGCGCAAGATCCATCTTGCGGTCGATGTTGATACTCATGAGATCACTTCTGCTGAAATAACCCTCGTTAATGTAGGTGACAGTGAAGTACTACCCACTTTGCTAAATCCTCTGATTAGCCTGCTCAAGTACCGTCGAGGGCGATCTCGCTGTCGCACTCAGCTAACAACAACCAGATGAGTGAGATGAAATAATACACCATTATTTACAGGACTAGCAGCATCGAGGTACTATCAAGTGGCAAGCTTTAGTTCTTTAATACACTACAATTTCAAACGCCACAAGATTCTAATTTCTTGCATTAATGTACTTATTACTGGCTCGTGAGTTCTATTTTTAGCAATCACAAAATGTAGTGTAGCTGGAAAGTCGAGAACTGAGATTATTTGAACTTTGCTATCTCTTTCAGCCAAAAGAGCCTCTTCAATTTCTAGAAGACTTAGCCCTAGACCACTTTTCACTAGCTCTAGTCGAGTACCATCATCACTTGTTTTTAATACCGAAGGGATGTCATTTCCAAGTATCCCTTTCAAGAAATCATCAAAAGGACAGTAGTCGCCCATCATTATCCACTGGTGAATCTTAAGGTCTGCTTGAGTCACTATTTTACGACAATCAAATGTCACTGGAGCCACTGTCGTTATCTGTTGTTCCATAACCGCTACACCGATAAAGTCATCGGGAATATCACCAAAAATATAACCACCATCTAATTGATGTTCTCTAATCTCATTGATGGTTTTCCCCGTTGATTGTTGATGAATATCCAAGCTGATACCTGGACAGTTTTCTTGTAAATTTTCGACTAATTCAGGTAGTTTAATTTGTTTGGCAGTTAAGTTAATACCTAAGTGAAATGTCCCTATTATTTCATGTTGGTTATTCGCAGCCAGATTCACTAAATCCAAAGCGCTATCTAGTGTGGTTTGTGCTTTTTTTAACAGTAACTGACCTTTATCGGTTAACGACATGCCTTTACTGGAACGAATAAATAAAGACGTAGAGAGTTCTTCTTCAAGTGTTTTAATATGAGCACTTATCGCAGGAGGTGTTGTATATAAACGTTTTGCTGCTTGCGTTAAATTACCTGTTTGAGCAACAGCGACGAAAGAACGTAAGTGATAAAATTCCAATGTAAATCCCCTTAAATCAGTCCAATTTAATTCTGTGCAGCATTTTTAGTCAGTATATAGCAAATATAATACCAGCTGCTGGATTCAAGTCATTATTTCACCATTCATTTATGTTGAACACTGACTTCAGAAATTTCGAATTTCGCATTTAATCCAATCGCGCTAAATTAGCACCATAGAAATCGAACGGTTTGATTCAATCATGAATAACTCATAACACAAGGAAGGTTTATGCCTAACAATACAAACACATTCTTTTACCAAGCAGCACTGGTTCAACAAGCTAACGACTTTTTTGCGACTAAACTTGCTTGCGAAACTGATTGTTCAGATGTGTATGCACATATTAAAGAAAATAGTAAAACAAATAATAAAAACTACATATTATTAGATGTACGCTCTACAGAAGCCTTTGATAAAAGTCATGCGATAACCGCTGTGAGCATGCCGCACAGTGAAATCAATAGTGAGTCATTCGCAAAATACGATAAGGACACTTTGTTTGTTGTCTATTGCTGGGGACCTGGTTGTAATGGCGCGTCCAGAGCAGGCTTAAAAATATCAGCTTTAGGGTTTGCGGTAAAAGAAATGATTGGTGGTATTCATTACTGGGAAGATTTTGAACGATACCCTGTTAACCGTCGAGTGACCGAAGTTCAACAATAACGCTAAATCAGTTATAGGTGACCATGATTAATCATAGTGGTCGCTATTATCTCACCTGAAACTAAGAGGTTTAAATGGTTACTTGTTTTATTGAATATATTATTGATGCAAATAAAATTAAAGAATTTGAATATTATGCGAAACTCTGGATCCCGTTAGTCAATAAATTTGGCGGCCAACATCAAGGATACTTTTTACCGTCGGAGGGAACTAGCAATGTCGCATTGGCTTTATTCACTTTTCCAAGTTTGGCTAAATATGAAGAATACCGAAATGAGTCTCTTAAAGATTTAGAATGCGTGGCCGCTTTTAATTATGCCGCACAAACTCAATGCATCAAGAGTTACAAACGTAATTTTTTTCGCCCACTGTTTAAATAAGTATATTTGGACTTAAGATGGAATATTGTATTCGCGTTGGTGCACAGATTAATTCAAAATAGTCTTATGACGATGCTGATATGACTTAGGACTAATACCGTAAAAACGTTTGAAAATACGACTAAAATGACTGCTACTAACGAAACCTAATTCAAAACTAACCTGTGTGATCTGCATACCAATTTTAATCATTTCAGCTGCTTTCTTCAAACGTTGCTGCTGTTGAAATGCCAAGGGGGTACAGCCAAGGTGTAATTTGAATTGATTAAAAAACTTGGTCCGGCACATACACGCAATACGGCAAAGCACCTCTATATCAATGTACTCATTTAAGTGTTGATTAATAAACTCAATTGCCATCGTTAAGCCGCTATGGTCCGGCTGCCGCTGGCAAAATGACATCATAAAATCGCGACTTTGCTGGCGTAACAAACGTACTGTCAATTCAGATACCGCTAAGTTAATCATGTAACTACGATCAGGATCGTTATCGGCATACAGTTCAGTCATGCGCTGCAATAATGCTTGAGTCTGCGCATTATGATGAGTGTGTAGTAACTGCGCCTGATATTGCCAGGGACCAAACTCACTGTGTTTTTCTGCTTTGTAATTTAAGTTGTCTGCTATCTGCGTTATACGGTCCGTTGATATCTCAATCGCGAGACAACGTGTCGGTGCAGCTAAACTAGCAACAGGGAAATCGATTTCAACCGTTTGACAGGGCGCTAATACAAAGGATTCATGCGGTACAAAGTCACTATCATAACTAGCATCCAGAGTGTGCATCACTTTTTTACCACAGAGCATGGCACAAAATAAGGGCTGGTCTGACTTTAATTTCACTCGCTTAGCTTCTTGAAACGTATCATAAATACTTAACTGAGACTCAGGTCCGTCGTAGCTGATTTTGTTTTCAACCATGATTTGTGGCTGAAATTCTGGATCTTTATTAGAGTATCGATTAGATCGTATCTGCATCACACACTTCCTTGTTATGGACTGACAGTCAAATTTTGCGAATTCTCAGCGCACTTCGTGACACGTCGTCATGATAACGTCACTCTCTCGCAAAAAACAATAACCAAAGGAAAGAGTTATGATCTATGCAGCACCAGGAACTCAAGATGCACTTATTAATTTTAAACCTCGTTACCAAAATTTCATTGGTGGTCAATGGGTAGAGCCACAAAACGGCTGTTACTTTGATAACATTAGTCCAGTGAATGGCGAAGTCATCTGCCAAATACCACGCTCGAATCACCTTGATATCGAACTTGCACTAGATGCCGCCCATAAAGCCAAAGATGCTTGGGGAACTACATCTGTTACTGCCCGCTCTAATATTCTGCTAAAAATAGCCGACCGCTTAGAAGAAAGCATGACTCAACTGGCAATAGCAGAAACCTGGGATAACGGTAAAGCAATTCGAGAAACTCTCGCTGCTGACATTCCTTTAGCGGTTGATCACTTCCGTTATTTTGCTGGTTGCTTACGCGCTCAAGAAGGCACTATCGGGGACATTGACGAAAACACAGTGTCTTATCACTTCCATGAACCATTAGGAGTTGTCGGTCAGATCATTCCTTGGAACTTCCCCATTCTCATGGCAGCATGGAAACTGGCACCAGCACTGGCTGCTGGTAACTGTGTGATCCTTAAGCCTGCTGAGCAAACACCGGTCTCTATTTTAGTACTAATGGAATTGATAGAAGACTTGCTACCATCCGGTGTACTTAATATCGTCAACGGTTACGGCGCTGAAGCAGGTCAAGCCCTTGCCAGCAGCACCCGTATCGCTAAGATTGCTTTTACTGGTTCTACACCCGTTGGCTCACATATTTTAAAATGTGCTGCCGAAAATATTATTCCTTCGACAGTCGAACTTGGCGGTAAATCACCGAACATCTTCTTCGCCGATATTATGGACCATGAAGATGCGTACCTGAGTAAATGTATCGAAGGTGTGGTATTAGCGTATTTCAATCAAGGTGAAGTTTGTACCTGCCCATCACGCTTATTAGTGCATGAAGATATCTATGAGCAATTCATGACTAAGATCATCGAGCGCACCAAGATGATTAAACGTGGTAATCCATTAGATACGGAAACAATGGTTGGTGCGCAGGCGTCGAAAGAACAATTTGAGAAGATCTTAAAATACATTGAAATAGGTAAATCTGAAGGTGCAGAGCTACTCATTGGTGGCGATATTGAAGAAGTACATACCGATTATGAAGACGGATTTTATATCCAACCAACACTGCTTAAAGGCACGAATGATATGCGCATCTTCCAAGAAGAAATTTTTGGACCAGTGATCGCAGTAACCACCTTTAAAACCGAAGAAGAAGCGCTTGAATTAGCCAATGATTCTGAATTTGGCTTAGGTGCGGGAGTTTGGAGTCGCGACATGAATGTAGCTTACCGCATGGGCCGTAAGATCCAAGCAGGTCGCGTATGGACGAACTGTTACCACATGTACCCTGCCCACGCAGCGTTTGGTGGATATAAAAAATCAGGTGTCGGCCGCGAAACTCATAAGGTTGCTTTAGAACATTACCAACAGACTAAAAACTTACTTGTTAGCTATGACGTTAACCCGCTTGGTTTCTTTTAATTAACCTTCAATTCTGGTTATTCAATTAGCAGCTTAACAGTTATCTTATTATCGTTAAGTTGCTAAATTAGACCTCCGACTCTGTCGTATTAGTGCTTTTAGTCATGCATATTTTAATTCATGACAGTTAGTCCATTTTCTTGTAAAGTATTTGTAATATAACAACAGCAACTGGCCACATACGACATTAGGGTATTTATTACCGATAGAATTTAAGCAACAGATATTAAGAAAAGTGGCTTAAGTGTGTTTTACTGCATCGGATGCTTATTCCATGTGCTAGCATAAAAAATTTGCAATTCCCCTTCTATGTAAGAAGTGAGTTTGTGAATAAAAAATCATTATATCTATGTGAGTTATTAATCTATGTATATCGGTGAAGCATCAAAAAAAACAGGCTTATCTATCAAGGCTATTCGATTTTATGAGAAAATAGGATTGATCAGCCCGCCAGAAAGGATAGGTCGATATAGAATATATAAAGACACAGAAATAGAACTTCTTCTACTAATTAAAGAGGCAAAAGAGTTAGGTGTAACCCTGTCTCAACTTAAGGGCGTTATTGTTTACAATAATGGTAAAGTTGATTGGGCTAAGATAAAACTATTTTTGGCTGAATTAAGAAAACAGTTAATTCATAAAATCGATGATATAAAGGAAAAAATAGCCAACCTTGACGCGTGTTATGACCAAATAAATCCTTAGCCAAGTGTTGACTCTACCCTAATGAGGAGACTGTAGAATGTATCTCAAATAACCCATGTTGGAGAATGAGATGAAAGGTTTAGTCGTTAATAATGAAAATAATATCGAGTTAAAAAACAGCTTGTTAGAGCCTATAGCAGAGCAAGGCGAAATACTAATTCAAATAAAAAGTGCGTCAGTTAATCCGTTTGACCTAGAGAGTGCAAAGGGAACTTATGACGGTTACTTTGCTGAGTATGGTTTTGATAAAGAAGTAAAGACGGGATTGGAATTTTCAGGTGTTGTGATAAGTGATGGCGAGAAGTTTAGTCACGGTGATAATGTATTTGGCTATGTCCATATGCTGACGGGGTGGAAAACCCATGCTGAATATATAGCCATTGATGAAAATTATGTTGCTTTAATGCCTGGTGAATTGAGCTACTCTCAAGCCGCAGCAATTCCGCTTGGGGCATTGACAACCTTAGTTGCTTTACAAGATTTAGGGCATCTAAAAGCGGGTATGAAATTATTGATTAATGGAGCGTCAGGTGGTCTTGGCATTCAGGCTATCCAAATCGGTAAAATTTTAGGTGCACATGTATCAGCGATTGCCGGAAGCAAGCAAGAGGCGTTCTTACTCTCTTATGGTGCGGATCAAGTCTATGATTACAATCAAACCAAAATTGGCGACATTGCCGATGCCTTCGACGTTATCCTTGATTTAACCAATGTGCAAAAACTAGAACACATGAAACCGCTGTTAACACCAACTGGTATTTTTATTCCTGGTGAACCAGATGATGAAAATGGTGGCCTGCTAGAGGATCCGCAAGTGGCTTATTTGATGGTTGCACATGGTGATGTTACCAAACTAACGCGCATTGCAAACTGGGTGTCCGAAAGAAAACTAAAAGCAGTCATAGATAGCGAGTTTAGCTTTGCTGATTATCAACAGGCCATTGCACGTGCACAAGTAAAAGGCAGAAGAGGACGGATAATCATGAGCTGGTAACTATTTCGATATACTAAAGACCATGCATTATTCCTAATCATTATTTACCTTGTTGGAGTCATAAATCTAACAAGGCTTTGTTCACACATAATAACTTGCATTTCATTGCTAACTAATAGATCATTTGTATAGTCAATTAAGTTTAATTGATTACGCCATTATACAGCATTAAAGTTAGACGTTATTAAGGTTAGACGCTATGAACAGTTCGCCGCGCTATATTCAAATCCAAGACTTCATTCTTGAAAAAATCAATTCTCACGTTTGGATGCCAGGAAGCAAGATCCCGACAGAACTCGAATTAACCAAACAATTTAGTGTCAGTCGCATGACGGTAAATAAAGCGATCCGCGATTTGGTCAACAAAGGTCTATTGGAAAGAACGCCGCGATTAGGTACGTTTGTTTGCCAGAAAAAGGTGGAATCATCACTCAGTGATATTCGTAATATTGCTGATGAGATCCGCCAACGAGGCCGAACTTACAGCAATAAAATCCTCCGTCAGATAACCATACAAGCGGATGACGAGATAGCCATGAGGTTGGGCGTGAAGCTGGAAACACCTGTCTTTTTCAGTGAAATAATTCACTTTGAAGACGGTATCGCCTTGCAACTGGAACTACGTTGGGTTAACCCAGAGTTTGCACCGCAGTACATAGAGCAAAACTTCAATTTGGCGACCCCAAATGAATACCTCACCAAAAACTGCCCATTAAGCTCGATTGAACATACTGTTGAAGCTATAATGCCAAGCCCCTCTATCCAGCAGCACTTGGATTTAACCGCTCAACAACCTTGTTTATTACTCAATCGTCGCACGTGGAGCAAGCAAGATTTAATCAGTGTTGCTCTACTTTATCATCCAGCAGATAAATACAAACTCAGCCTAAAAGCCGAAATATAGCACTCGCATTTAAATCATTATACCAAACAATGTGTCGGTTTTTTTAAATCGACCACGATCATAAAATCAAACCATTTCATTAACAAAATCAGTGCTTAGTCACAACAAATTAATTTAAAACTTGCCATTTGTATCTAAATTGTCTATTTATTTGTATATACATTTAAATGACGTGAGATTCTGATGAGTTTACTGCTAACGAATACAACAATTGTATCCATGAATCAAAGTGATTCAGATTACCAAACACAGCCTCACTGTTTCATTGCAATTGCGCACGGTAAAATAGTCGAAATAGGTCCGATGCAGCAGTGCCCGACAGCAGACTACACACAAATTATCGATTATCAAAACCGCCTTATTACTCCGGGTCTTATCGATAGCCATACTCATCTGGTTTTTGCTGGTAATCGAGCCAAAGAGTTTGAACAACGCTTAACAGGCGTACCGTATGAAACAATAGCCAAACAAGGTGGCGGTATCCTGTCGACTGTAAATGCGACTCGCGCAGCAAGCGAAAGACAACTTGTTGAACTCGCCCTACAACGTCTATCAGCACTAACCGCAGATGGCGTTACCACGATTGAAATCAAATCTGGTTACGGATTAACGCTGGAAGACGAATTAAAAATGCTACGCGTAGCTAAACAATTAGAGCTGCATGCAAGTATTAAAGTATCAACAACACTACTGGCCGCACACGCCGTACCACCTGAATATAAAGACAATGCCGATAGCTATATTCGCTATGTTTGTGACGAAATAATACCAGCTGCGGTTGCAGCTAAACTCGTGGACTCTGTGGATGTATTCTGCGAAGGCATTGGTTTTAACTTGGCACAAACGAAAACCGTTTTCGAGGCAGCTTTATCTTATGGATTGGGCATCAAAGGCCACACCGAACAATTAAGTAATCTTGGCGGTAGTAAACTTGCCGCTACAATGGGCGCGACCTCGGTTGACCATATCGAATTCCTTGACGAACCAGGCGTGAAAGCACTCGCTGAACATGGCACTGTCGCGACCTTGCTTCCCGGCGCATTCTACTTTTTAAGAGAAACAAAATTACCGCCCATTGAACTTCTACGTCAACATAACGTGCCAATGGCATTAGCAACCGATTTTAACCCTGGTACCTCACCTATCGCATCGTTAACTATGATGATGAATATGGGCTGTACTTTATTTAGATTAACGCCTGAGGAAGCATTACGAGGCGTAACTTGCCATGCAGCACGCGCGTTAGGGTTACAAGATTCACGCGGTCAAATTCAAGTTGGCTATGATGCTGATTTAGCAATCTGGAATATCGAACACCCAGCACAGTTGGCTTATGAAGTAGCCACACCAAGATTACACTCTCGCATCGTTAACGGAGAGATTTGTCATGACTAAAACAACTGATCCCGCAGGCTCCCAACATAAAATAATGAATCATGCCGCGACTAATACTGATATTTGGCAGGGTCGAATTGACGCCGAAGACGGTGACACAGGCATGCGTTTTCATCAAAAAGTCATTTTAATCGGAGAAAACGATCAGTTAACAAACCAAGCTGGTGTTGTCCTACTCGGTTTCGCTTGCGATGAAGGCGTAAAACGTAACAAAGGCCGTGTTGGTGCAGTACAAGCTCCCGATCTTATTCGTAAAGCACTGGCTAATATGGCATGGCATCATGCCGTTGCTATAGATACAGGTAATAGCACATCAACCCTTGTTGATGCAGGTAATATCTATTGCAACGATACTGATTTAGCCGCCAGCCAAAAAGAACTGGCTAATCATGTCGAAACAGCCCTCAACCAACAAAACAAAGTGATGGTATTAGGCGGTGGACACGAAATCGCTTGGGGGACATTCCAAGGATTAGCGCAGCATTTTCAGAATGCTAGCATCAGTAAGCCAAAAATCGGTATTATAAACTTTGATGCCCATTTTGATTTACGCACCTATTCAGCAGACGAACAAGCGTTCCCTACTAGCTCAGGCACGCCATTTAATCAGATAGCGAAACACTGCCAACAACTCGGCTGGGCGTTCAATTATGCGTGCCTTGGTGTCAGTCGCGCCAGTAATACCCAAGCGTTATTCACCCTCGCAGATCAACTTGGAGTGCATTATCGCGAAGACCACCAGCTGGCTTCTTATCACCTTGCCGAGCGTATCGAAGAATTAATCGCATTTATTGATAACGTGGATTACCTCTATCTAACCATAGATATCGATGTGTTCTCTGCGAGCACTGCACCCGGTGTTAGCGCACCAGCTGCACGAGGGGTGAATTATGAAAGTGTCGAAGCATTACTACAACCCATATTTAACGCTAAAAATACAGCAGGCCAAGCAAAATTGCGAGTAGCTGATTTAGCTGAATACAATCCAAATTTTGATATAGACAATCAAACTGCAAGACTTGCAGCACGATTAACGTGGGATATTACCCGCGCCATGTTTAAGTGAAAAGGAAATCCTAATGACTGATAAACGTTTAGATACGTCTCGTACTATCATTGCCCCTCACGGCACCCAACTCAACGCTAAATCATGGCAAACCGAAGCGCCATTACGCATGTTGATGAACAATCTACACCCTGATGTTGCCGAGCATCCACATGCATTGGTTGTTTATGGCGGCATTGGTCGCGCGGCGCGTGATTGGGAATGTTACGACAAAATAGTCGAAGTACTAAAGCGCTTAGAGGATGACGAAACACTACTTGTACAATCAGGTAAACCAGTTGGCGTATTCAAAACCCACAGTAATGCCCCGCGTGTACTGATTGCCAACTCAAACCTAGTACCACATTGGGCAAACTGGGAACACTTCAACAAGCTAGATAAAGCTGGCTTGATGATGTATGGGCAGATGACCGCAGGTTCTTGGATCTATATCGGCTCGCAAGGCATTGTGCAAGGTACTTACGAAACATTCGTGGCGATGGCAAAACAACATTTTGACGGCCAAGCACAAGGTCGCTGGGTATTAACAGCTGGTTTAGGTGGCATGGGTGGCGCGCAACCGCTTGCCGCAACAATGGCAGGCTTTTCTATGATTGCCGTTGAATGTGATGAATCACGTATCGATTACCGCCTGCGTACCGGTTATGTCGATAAAAAAGCCACAACCCTTGATGAAGCATTAGCGCTACTTGATGAAGCAATCAAAAGCAAGCAACCAATTTCAATTGGCCTACTTGGTAATGCCGCCGATATTTTCCCTGAATTAGTGAAACGTGGTGTCATTCCAGATTGTACTACCGACCAAACATCTGCTCACGATCCACTTAATGGTTATCTGCCACAAGGCTGGACCATGGCGCACGCTGCATCAATGCGTAAAGAAGATGAAGCGGTTGTCGTTAAAGCCGCGAAACAATCGATGGCCGTACAAGTACAAGCCATGTTAGATCTGCAAAAAGCAGGTTCAGCAACCGTAGATTATGGTAATAACATTCGTCAAATGGCATTGGAAGAAGGCGTTGAGAATGCGTTTGATTTCCCCGGTTTTGTTCCAGCCTATATTCGACCACTGTTCTGTGAAGGCATAGGTCCTTTCCGTTGGGTTGCATTGTCTGGTGATCCAGAAGATATTTACAAAACAGATCAAAAAGTAAAAGAGCTGATCCCAGATAATCCACAGCTACACAACTGGTTAGACATGGCCCGCGAACGTATTCAATTCCAAGGTCTGCCTGCACGTATTTGTTGGGTTGGCTTAAAAGACCGTCAGCGCCTTGGTTTAGCCTTTAACGAGATGGTTAAAAATGGCGAACTTAAAGCGCCGATTGTGATTGGTCGTGACCACCTTGATTCCGGTTCTGTTGCGAGTCCTAATCGCGAAACCGAAGGCATGATAGATGGTTCTGATGCCGTATCGGATTGGCCATTATTAAATGCTCTGCTCAATACAGCAAGTGGTGCTACTTGGGTATCACTGCATCATGGCGGCGGCGTTGGCATGGGCTTCTCTCAACATTCAGGCATGGTGATACTTTGTGACGGCACCGATGATGCCCATGAACGTATTAGTCGTGTATTACATAACGATCCAGCCACTGGTGTCATGCGTCATGCAGATGCGGGTTATGATATTGCCAAAACCTGCGCGAAAGAACAAAACTTAGACCTACCGATGCTTAAATAATCTTGGAGGAAAACATGTACCAACTAACAATTAAGCCAGGACAACTTACTCTGGCACAGCTTCGTCAAATCAGTCGTGCCCCTGTACAGGTGTCGCTCGACCCTCGCTGCTATGATGATATCCATGCCAGCACAGAAATTGTAAATAATGTGATTGCAGAAGACCGCATTGCTTACGGTATTAATACCGGTTTTGGCCTGCTTGCTAACACCCGTATCGCGCCTGAAGATCTCGAAACTCTTCAGCGTAGTATCGTGTTATCCCATGCGGCAGGTATCGGCGAATTCATGAACGACGAAACTGTTCGATTGATGATGGTGCTTAAAATTAACAGCCTAGCACGTGGTTTCTCAGGTATCCGCTTATCGGTTATTGAAGCGTTAATGCAACTGGTTAATGCCGAAGTTTACCCGTGCGTACCGAAAAAAGGCTCGGTGGGTGCATCTGGCGATCTCGCCCCACTTGCCCACATGAGCACGGTTTTACTGGGTGAAGGTGAAGCTCGCTATCAAGGTAAAGTCATTTCGGGTGAAGAAGCATTAACGATTGCAGGCATGCAGAAGATCACGTTAGCGCCGAAAGAAGGGTTAGCCTTGTTAAACGGCACGCAAGCATCTACTGCGTTTGGCCTTGAAGGGTTATTTGCTGCCGAAGATCTGTTTGCTTCAGCAACCTTATGTGGCGCAATGACAGTGGAAGCCGCGTTAGGCAGTCGCCGTCCGTTTGATCCACGCGTTCATCGTGTACGTGGTCACCGTACACAAATGGACTCGGCGGCTATGTATCGTCACATACTTGAATTTAGCAGTGAAATTGGAAATTCTCATACGGCATGTGAAAAAGTCCAAGACCCTTACTCACTACGTTGCCAGCCGCAAGTGATGGGCGCATGTTTACAACAAATCCGTAATTCAGCTGAAATATTCGAAGTCGAAGCGAATTCAGTATCAGATAACCCGTTAGTGTTTGCCGATGATGGCGATATTATCTCGGCGGGTAACTTCCACGCAGAACCCATTGCGATGGCCAGTGATAACCTTGCGCTGGCGATTGCAGAGATTGGCAGTTTATCAGAACGTCGTATGGCGCTATTGATTGACAGTAGCTTAAGTAAATTACCGCCATTCCTTGTTGATAATGGCGGCGTTAACTCTGGTTTTATGATTGCGCAGGTAACTGCAGCGGCGTTAGCCAGTGAGAACAAGTCTTTAGCCCATCCAGCATCGGTCGATAGTTTACCGACCTCAGCCAATCAAGAAGATCATGTATCTATGGCGACCTTTGCTGGGCGTCGTTTAAAAGACATGGCTGAAAATACCCGTGGTATCTTAGCGGTTGAGCTGCTGTCTGCGGCACAAGGACTTGATTTCAGAGCGCCGCTAAAATCGTCCCTGTTAATTGAACAGGCTAAAGCAGAGCTACGTGAACGTGTCGATTTCTACGACAAAGACCGTTACTTTGCGCCTGATATTGCCAAAGCTAATCAACTGCTCCTAGAAGCGGCCCACAATAAGCTTGTTGCAAGAGACATGCTACCGAGTTTCTAACAACTCAAATTGAATAAAAGCCTTAAATCCATGATTTTATGTACACCTAATCAAATTTAGGGCTTTGCTATGTCATTGAGCTGTCGATCGTGGAACTTAGAGAGTAATAATACTGAGACTATCGCCCCTAATAGTGCAAGCCCCATATCTGATTGGGTATCCCATATATAACCTTGAGTACCTAAAAATGCTTCAGCATTCTCTCCCGTAGTTAACGCTACCCACCATTCGATAAGTTCATAAAACGCACTAAACGCGAGACTCACCGAGATAATAAACAGTACCCGCCAACGATCACCATTGACAACCTTCTTTCGTATCAATAATTCTCTGGCAATTAATGCAGGTACAAAACCTTGGAAGAAATGCCCAACTTTATCGTAGTTATTCCTTTCAGCACCAAATAAACCATCAAAAAAAGGGACTTCGGCATACGTATAATGACCACCTATCATCAAGACAATACAATGTACCAAAATGAAGAAATACAGCAGTGACGTCAGTCTAAAACTATTATAAGTTGACGCTAGAATAACAGCGCCGATGATTGCAGGTACGACTTCAAGGAACCAAGTAAACTGATCTTTTGGATCAATACCAGACCAAATCAGTACAACTGCGAAAGTTATAATCCAGAGGTATTTAATAATACGGTACTCCATAAAATAGTATGTATGTCACTGAGTATATTAATGTTAATGATATGTTACAAGCAGGGCGAGATCAAAAAACAACCACACCTAAACTACAACCAACATAAAAACATTACCAAAGAGGTAGTGCAAGCCCTAAGTCACTGACAAAAATGATTTTAAAATATCGAAAAAACAAACGTATTGGTTAAATATATCGCAAAACATAATCGATAGGAATGTTGAACTGGAATATTAATAAAATACTGGTAATATACCGCCCCTCACACCCTAAGTGAGAATTTTATGCAACTAAATGCATGCCAGATTGGCGAAGAAGTACCCGTAATACCGAATACCTCAACGCGTCGCAAAAGCGACAAATTGGTTCCAGCATTAACAATTGGCTTCATTAGCTTATTTTTATTGTCTGCGATCATTGACCTCCCTCGTTTCACAACCTTAATTCAAGACTTATTTTCAGCAGCCGCTGGACAATTTGGTTACTTTTGGCAATGGCTAATGGTAGCGAACTTTGCTGTTGCGTTATGCATTGCGGCAACCCGTTACGGTAAAACCCGTATGGGCCTGAAAACCAAACCTGAAATAGGTACGTTCCGCTGGTTAGCAATGATCATGTGTACCCTATTAGCAGGTGGTGGCGTTTTCTGGTCTGCTGCAGAGCCTATTTATCATTTCATTACGCCATCAGCAAGCTATCCTGACATTGTAGGATCAACTGTTGATGCAGTTGTCCCAGCACTAAGTCAAAGCTTTTTGCATTGGGGGTTCCTTGCGTGGTCAGTGCTTGGCACACTCGCAACGATTGTATTGATGTATGCACATCACCATCATGGTATTAAGTTGCGCCCACGTGCGTTACTTTTCCCTATCGTTGGTAATCGTCTAGAAAACCATTGGTTTGGCGCAGTCATTGACGCATGTTCAATTATTGCCGTCGCAGCTGGTACAATTGGTCCTATTGGTTTCTTAGCATCGCAAATGGGCTATAGCCTAGAAGTCCTAATCGGACTTAAAAATGACATGAACTCTCAGCTGATGATATTAGCCGTGGTAGTGTTAATTTGTGCGCTATCGGCCGCATCAGGCATGGACAAAGGTTTACAGTGGCTTAGCCGCTTAAATGTCATTGGCGCGTTCGCATTACTATTAGCGATCCTGATCTTAGGTCCCACACAATTCATTTTTGAAGAGTTTGGTCGTGCATTTGCAACTTATTTGCAAGATATACCAGCGATGAGTTTAACTAGCGATAATCCAGGTTGGAATGTTTGGTGGACTTGGTTCTTCTGGGGCTGGTTCATTGGTTTTGCACCTATGATGGCGATTTTTATTGCGCGTATTTCAGAAGGTCGTAGTATCCGTGAGTTAGTATTGGCTGTTGCCATTGGAGCACCGATTGCTACAAACTTCTGGTTCTCGGTATTAGGCGGTACAGGCATTTTCCTCGAGCTACAAACACCGGGTATCATTTCAGCCCCATTAAATGAAGCTGGCTTACCTGCGGTATTATTAGCAATATTACAGCAATTACCATTAAGCGAAATCTTGCTACCTGCATTCTTAATACTCACGACAACGTTTGTTGTAACCACAGGTGACTCGATGGCTTATTCGATAGCGATGGTTGTATCTGGCGATAATGAACCCGACCGTAAGCAGCGCATATTCTGGGCTGTTATCATGGGTTGTGTTGCTGCAGTATTATTACTCGCGGGTGACGGTGGTTTAAATGCACTGCAATCATTCATTGTGATTACTGCTGTACCAGTATCATTACTTATTGCCGCAACCTTGTTAACAGGGCCAATGGCTGCAATTAAGATGACTAAAGCACAAGATGCGCTACTTGCAGAAAAAGCACTAGCAAAAGCATAACAAACAAAACAGCCTGACATTAATAAGCAATGTGAGCTTAATATTATCAGGCTGTTTTATTCCTCATCTCGAATAACATTTCTTATCAATTCTACCGTCAGTCCTATAGAACGAGCAAAGGCAATTTCAAATTTACCCGACTCTAAACCAAACTGCTTCGCTAACTAAACCAAAGCACATAGGATCATAAACGTAATAAAGTATTGGTTTTACTGATAGCATTTGAAAGTGCCCTTAATCATTACGCTCAGAACGGTTTTCAGCAACAATATCAGAGTCTTTCTGCGCGTAAAAATCAACTCTAAACTCAGTATCATCCGTCATAAACTCGACCTTATGCCAATACTCCGGCGGTGAAATGGCCGACTCGCCTTTTTCAATCACAACTTCTTGCTCTATCGCACCTCGTCTTTCGGTAAAACCATAAAATTTCAACGAGCCACTAGTAACCTTAATTTTTCCGTAAACACCTGCGCGGGTATTATGTAAGTGTAGAAACATTTTAGGGATATTATTCGGCGTAAAGACGGGCGTTGATTTGTAGTTAACAAAATCAGTTGGGATTGTCGGCATAAGCACACTCACTTGTAGTAAAGATAATGATTAATAGGTATAAAATATACGCCCATTATCCATTAGCGCAAGTAAGATATCCCAACGGTTAAATCTTAAATGTTAAGTGAGGCTCCGCGCGTTTGGATCACATCCCTATACCAGAAGAAACTTTCTTTACGGGTACGTTCTAAAGTACCACTGCCATCATCACGACGGTCAATGTAAACAAAACCGTAATCGTACAAATGTAGCTCAACGTAGTTTCATTATATTTGGAAGATTTATAGAAATTGAAAGGCACTGTATTATTCTCTATGAGAAAGTATCGGATTACATAAAGGTGTAGCTAATAAGCCGCCTAGATAACCCGCTAGGCGTTTTAAAGTATGAATGAATACACTAAGTCTGTTATTTTAACGGTGTTCTTAACTCTATCTCAGGCATAAATATGAGTTAAAGCGTAGTTTCAATATATTTGAGTATTTATTGAAATTGACAGATTATTCTTCCAATAACAACCGAACTTCATTTATATTAAAATGATTTAGCATCACTTAATCCCTGATTTTTAGAATACTCATTCAATGATGATCTCAAACTTAAACCGCATAATGCATTCGGATAATTTTTGATATTTCAAAATAACATTGTGGTATGTGTATGAGCTGTTGCCATTATAATCTTTGAGGAAATTAGGTTTAGCGTTGACAAGGTTTAGTGCTTATGCGCTATGTTTCAATTAGGAGGCTTCGCATTACTGTAAGTAAAGCGAAGTTGAGATTAACCCCTCATTAAGAGGCTAAAAATTGTTTGCTAAAATGTGTAGCGAAGCGGAACCGGGCAAACTGTTTTCAGCCCTGCTTTAATTACTTATTAGGCGAACGATGTTATCGTATTTCTTGAGACTAAAGTATTATCATTATATTTGATATCCATACTTTTCTTATTCACATCGTAGAAATAATGCATGATTTCATGTCCATTAAAATCATCTTCACCTAAAGGATAAAGTGCATAAGGATTATGATATATTTGTAATCCATCAAGATGAGTTTCAGTATGTTCACTGGCTTCATAAAGATACATATCATGACCACACACATCATACCCAGAAAAGAAGCGCTCAGAGAAAATATCATACGTATCTGAAATTTGAGTCCTAAAACGTCCTATTTTATCCAAGCCCTCTTTAGCCATAAATTCAACTATACCAATTTTTCTCATTCGAGTAGCTCGAACAAGGCTAGCAGTTCCAGCTTCAACAACAGCCTTACCAAAAGTCCCTGTAGTTGAAAAGATCACAGCACTAATTTCTTTATAAGAATCGTTAGTAAAAATACCCAAATCAACATTTTGACCATTTCTATTTAATATAAACTCAACAGCTTCTTGTGGTAAGTTATAATCCTTTGGCGGTTCTAAACCGTACAGAACTCGATTTATAGCTGTATTATTCTGAGTTTGCGCTAATTTACTATCAAATGGCGAAACAGCTAATACAAAAGGATTACCTTTTACATGCTCTAAAGATGAGTATGGATGCTTTTTCTTTCCATCACCTAAATAGAGTTGATGTTTATCTCTAATTTTCCCTGACAATTTCAATGTTGATTCATTTAAAAAATCTTCATTATTAGCATCTGAACTATCAATTTCTAATTTCTGAGGTTTTGACGGGTTTGAAGTTACAGCTTCAACCGAAATTCGTCGATTATCTTTATTAATGAGATTAAAATCAGGACTAGCCTTAGAATAATCGATATCAAATCCAAGCGATTTAAATGCCTTATTTAAATATAATTCCCAAAAAGACGAATTGAATGTTGTTTGAAACTCTTTGATGAATTTTTTAGCTTCTCCACTTCGCTCAAGTAAGCCTTCTCCCCATTCATTAATAACAACGTGTGTTTTTGCATAAATGGGATCTGTTAAAACTTGTTTAAACAATAAATCTTGCTTACTTTCGTCAACAATTACATTAAAAAGATCTTTACTCAAAACTTACTCCTAGTTCGCCTACCGTTTGTATATTCGGCATGCGCGTTTATCTTATCAGACCAGTAGTCACCATGCTGCTAATCATTTAAATTTAAAACGGATTTAGTATTTACCTGAACACGGCTTCTGGAAAAACGAGAATGACTGTTTTTCATGCTTCATATCCCCTGAAAAACGAGGATACTGATCCTTATGCTATTTAATTTAAAGTTATTTTGCAATAAACACAATCACAGGTTAACCAAGGAGCCGCGCTAAATTTAACCATGTTCACAATTTGTTTATATTGTTGAAGGCTCAACTGTAGTGGCTAAGTAATATAGCCCACTGTTTTTAGTTCATTCTTGTAAATTATGTGCTGCGAAAAGTAACGCCCAACCTTCACATGAGAAAATATATGGCAAACAGACATAGACAGATTGTGAGTGAGTAACAGCTCTAACAGATAGTAATACATATCTGATTTTGTAGAATGAAGGCTGATTAATTTACTTTTAAAATTATTCTAGCTCTGGGTCATAAGGTTCTGGCTCTAAAAGTCCATTATCTCTTTCATACTGATTGTCTAGCTCCATTAAAATATCATCAGAATAATCCCTTGATTCGTTATAATGTCGAATTCTTGATTGATTTTGGGGGATTTCCAACGTTCGAAGCACAGCTTTATTTAGTGCTTGTTCGTGTTCTCTATTAATTTCATGGACTCTTTGAGTATGTTCTTGTAAGAGCTTACGAATTAAATTGCGCTTTTCTTCTTCAAAGATATCGCTTGCTTTTCTTATTTCATCTCTTCTTATTACTTTGAAATTATTAGATATTTCAGTTTGTAATTTAACTTTCTGATTAACTAGTTCTTGTTTAAGTCGTGAGATTTCTATTTTTGCTTCGCTTAGTTCAAGTGAAAAGTCTGAAGATATATTTTTTACTTGATCTTGTTTATCCTGAGCAGATACAACATAAGTAACTTTCTTCTTTCTGATTACTGTAGTGTCTTTAGATAAAGATAACTTCATTATTTATCCAGTTTATATTTTGATATACATGAGTAGACGTTGAAGTCATATCTGCACGTAAAAATTTAAAATTGTTTTACTTTTAAGTATATTACATTTAAAAAATATGATTATAAAGAAGATATTATTGATATAGGGAAGCTTTTTAATCCGTGGAATCATCAGGCCAGTGATGTCGATAAGTAATACTCGCCACTGTTTTCCGTTCATTCTTGTAAATGATGTTATGTGAAAAGTAACTATCATCGCATGATCAATGTATGACAAACAGTTATGAGCAGAACCTGAAAGAGTCCCTTGGTGTTCACACGGTTTAGAATGATAAAACTAACCAAGGTGATACACATTAGATTTTGTAGGGGTCGTGAAGTAATCAAGCGGTTCCATTCACTCCCACTAAACATAACATGCGTTATCTACAGTGATATTTCCCCCTTAGTTTGTGGCCAAGTAACCTATACCACTAAACTCAGGCATAAATGACTTAGAGTTCAATTAACGTCGCAGAGAGTTCGCTGATTGTTTGAGAATCTAGTAATTCTTGTCCAACATTATCCTGTATTATTTCTGCATATGCCAATGATGACATTACTACTGCAAGTTTTAACATTGATGTAATTTCATCTTCATTTCTTATATTAGTTAGTGTATTTCCATCTGCGTATTGCCTAGAAATACTTTGCAGCCCCCCATGAGTAAAATCATGTATATTCTTCACCAGTGGTTCTAGCCTAGTTTGAAGGAAATTGGACTCTTTGAAATCTGGAATTTTTTTGTCAACCTCAGTCATTAAAAATTCTAGTTTGTTAGGAAAATGCATCGTAGACAAGTCATCATCTACTTCATGTTCGTCTACACAATATTTAACCCACATTGCTCGTAAATAGTTCTCAATTGCAGGTCTAGCGAGTGCATACATAGAGGAAGTAAGGCATTCATTCTTCAGTATCCATATCGACATACAATGATCGATTGAAGATGAAAATAGTGGGAAATAGATTCTATTCTTCCGATCAAGTTTAAATTGAATTTTATTCAACTCTTTATGCATAACTTTAAAATATTCAAGCAAGAGATCATTATTCATAATTATATACTCCTAGGAACCTAAAATTCATATACTACTATTATTACTACTGGGAAATGTTATTTTACTGTAAGTAATAAATAATGCTATCTATGAAACGGACTGTGTGGTTTTTCATTTAAATTCGAAACGGTTTTCATAAAAATACAAATGACAATGTATAAAACAATCCTATCTAGCTGTATTATTATTCATAAAAATGCTCTCATCAGTTGGTAAATATTGCATAACAAAATATACTGCAAACCAAAATAAATATATTATTGGTGAGGGTCACTTAAACTATTACTCGACAATAATGTATTAGTCCTTACAGTCTATTTAAACGTAGTTAAATAATGGAGAATACTAATTATGACTTATTATTATAAATATTTTTGTTTATAAACAGATCATCTTCAATTTTTAATAAAATAAGTGCAAGTAACTTCAGATAAAGTAAATAAGAGTGCTCATGAAGATTCGTTTCAGATGCATTCGCCTGTGTCCCATGTAAGTAACTGTTTCTGAGATCTAAACCATTAGTAAACTCGCTTTTATTAAGGTAATAATTAAAATAATCTTGTTCAGGTTTTGACAGCAGAGTACTACCAAAATTTATTAAACCTTCTTCAGACATTCTGATGACTTCTTCTTGAACTTCAGCAGGGTAATGATGGTAAGAAGCAACTTCATTTTCATGCAAATCCTTTAGTATTAAAACTCTATTTATATTAGTAAGTTGAATATGATCGTATTGGTCTATGAATATATAGTTTTTCTCTAATAAGTAGTTAAGATCCTGAATTTGATACTCTTCGTAATTTTTAAAGTAAATATCTGTCTCATTATTTAACAGCTCAAAAAAAGTCTGATAACGTTTTTCTGTGAAAGGTTCTACATATGCTAATAATGTTTGGTCTGAAAAAAATAGGTGACTACTTGAAATTGCTTCATGATTATTCATATCAAGATAAATATGTTTTTTTTCATTTAAGCTAGGAATATCTCTCATTGAGCTTGGGCTAGATGACATTTGTAACAACTCAAAATCTATATTATTATCCTCAACATATAGCTTATATTGTTTAAGTACTGATTCCAGCTCTGGTGCTAATGTTCTCACTTTTTCCAAAGCTGAAGCACTGGAAGTTGGCATGGTTAAATTTGCATTGTTTGCAAAACCATATTTTTCCGAAAAAATAGAGTTATAAGCGAATTGAAGAATTTCTTCTAAAGAGATATCTAATGTACTTAAGACGTTTGAATACGTAAATATCTGTGCTTGAGATGTCATTTCTGAAATTTGGAATGACATCCCACAGTAATATTCATTTTGAGAGCGTACACCAATTGTTCTTTCGAGAACTCCAAGTTGACTCGATTTATTTATCAAATTTATTCTATTCTGATGGTCTAAATATTCAAAGAGCAACTTAAAATTCAGATATAATAAATAAGGGTTATTATCATTCTTGATATGGTCTAAGCTGTATTTATAATGCGCTATATAATTTTCTAGTTTCACTTCTTTTATCTTGGAAGTGTTTTCTGGATAACTAATTGAAACCCCATACTTCATCAACGAATTATTCGTTTTATCATTAAAAAAATCATTGTTTTTTTCTTGATGCTTACGTTTTGCTTTTAATCTTATTTTGTCTGATATATAAAAATCGTTAGATTTTTTAGAGTTTTTTATCATTGGCAAGTAGTTGATGTTGCAATTTTCTGAATCTATATAATTAGATATAATATTTTCTTTTTCTTGTTTTGTTAGGCTTTTAGGTAAAAATAAGTCAACATGATTGAAGTCTTTTTTAACCTCATATATTGAAAGTAATATCTCTGCACTTTGATTATAGGTTAACAAAAAATCACGAATAACATTATTATAGCGCTCGACTAGCCCTTTGTGTCTTAATATTATTCTTATTTGATGCGGTTCTTGAATTAAGATCTGTTTAATTTTATCAGGTGAAATAATTTTGAATATTTTCTGATTATTGATTAATATCCAAAATGATTTTATATAATTAAATACCAATTTTTTATGATAGGTTAGAACGTTGCCATCATCAATTTTAGCTATGAATGCCCCAATAATTTTTCCGTATTCCGCTACTATTTTCTTGTATTTTTCAACATCAGATTCTGACCAGTTTTTTAAGTATACCCCATTGTCGATGTAGAGTTTGATATTATAGAGTTCTAATACATCATTAATATCATTGGGAGATTCTATAAATTCATTTTTTAAAATAGCGTCTCCTTTAGATAAAAAATATCCACTAGCCATATCTTGGCTTGAATGAAAAACTACTCTGTCTCGGTCATATTGCATAATAAAACTCTATAATTAAGCCTAGCTGTTGATTACATTGGATTCCCACGTACCTCAGAATCCAATAACTAAAATTAAATTACAATATAGCCAAATTTTCTTTTAATAACAAATGATTAAATCGACTCTATCTCGTATCAATTAGGCGTTTGTTATTTGAGACCTTTGAATTATGAACTTCGCAACGTGATCCATACACCTAATAAAAACCTATATCCTTCATGCTTTGCATTGTCAGGATGCGGACGTCACGAGTGCTAGTATTACTTGTCCTTGATGAAGTGTTACCTATGAGGCGTATTCTAATTGACACCAAGTTAGCTTCTAGTTGTCGTCTTATGAATTTTAAAGGGGGATGATAAATCTATAGTTAATTTGCTCTAACGTCTTTATTTTATAAGTTATTATCGTGCTAAACAAGTGTTAGAACTATGAACATAAATAAAGCCATAGCGTTTATCCATTTCAGCGGTTGAGTTAGCCACTAAATCAATCGGCCCCCAACTAGTGAACCCCATCAGTTCAACACCATCTAAGATCGCCTCCCTTGCCTGTACTAAGTGATCGTTCAAATATTGAATACGATAATCATCAATAATTTCGCCATCCGCAGTAACTTCATCACGGGCCCCTAGACCATTTTCAACAATAAACAAAGGCTTTTGGTATCTGTCATACAAGAAATTCAATAATACCCGTAAACCTTTCGGATCGATTAACCATCCCCACTGACTTTTCTCTAAATAAGGGTTTGGTACACTATCAATAATGTTACCAACTTCTTTTTGCTTCGGGTCAGCACTGGCACAGCCGCTGGCATAATAACTAAACGAGATAAAATCGACACACGCTTCAGATAGCGTCTCCAAATCCCCTTCTTCCATTCTTACTTCGATATTATTGTCTCTGAAATAACGCAATATATAACCAGGATATCTACCACGGGTCTGCACATCACCAAAGAATAACCATTTGTTATTCTCGTGTACCGCCGCCATTACATCATCGGGATTACAGGTATAAGGGTAATTCAGCGCACCCAACAACATATTACCAATTTGAGCATCGGGGATGATTTGTTTACACAAGGTCACCGCTTTGGCACTGGCAAGGAGTTGATGATGAATTGCTTGATAAATGGCTTGTTCACCAGTGGTTTCAGGTAAACCTACACCGGTATACGGTGCATGTAACGACATATTAATTTCATTAAAAGTCAGCCACAATTTCACTTTATTTTGGTAACGCTCAAACACGGTTATTGCATAGCGTTCAAAAAATCCAATCAGTTTTCGGTCAGTCCAACCACCATAATTATCAACTAAACCCACAGGCATTTCGTAATGAGATAAAGTAACAAATGGTTTTATATCATGTTTAGCTAGCTCATCAAAAATACGGTCATAGTAAGCAAGACCCGCTTCATTAGGCTGACTTTCATCACCATTAGGAAATATACGCGTCCATGCAATAGACAATCTTAAACAAGTAAAGCCCATCTCTTTAAATAATTGGATATCTTCCGGGTAGCGGTTATAAAAGTCGATAGCGAGATCTTTAATTCCCGCGGTTTTATCTGCACGTTCTTGATGATCACTTAAAATCCCTTTAGGTAATAAGTCTGCTGTCGATAAACCTTTACCATCTTGCTGGAATGCACCTTCGATCTGGTTAGCAGCAATTGCTCCACCCCATAAGAAGTCCTGTGGAAATAAATTCATTTGTCCCTCAACTCATAAAACGATCCATGTTGAATGCGATGATAAACTATAATAAATAATGACTAGTTGAACACGTTCACACTTTTAAAATTGAATTTAGCTCAATAATCGATACTTTAAATACCGTAATAGCATTCAGCATATGTGATACGGCGGTTCTGGGCACTTTATCCATAGTCCAAGGTGTCATTTGATTTTGTTCAAAATAAGCACTTGTTAATACCATTTGCTGGTACTTATCTTTTATATCTACTATTTCAACTGCCACACCTACTACATGAGTATTAGAGTATTTCCATGTGGGAACAGTTTGAGGTTTTCGCTCACATGGCGCCACATCATTCGGAGACATGTAACGACTCTCACCATGGAAAACTAAATTAAGATCGACTCCTTCCCTGTCACACGCTTGTCCTTTCAACTTTTTGGCTAATGCGTGTCGATTGCTAACATGACCAATTAAATAACGCGCATCAGCACTTAAATGAAAAGGGATATGGCTAATATTCAGTATATTTTTAGCGTCGATAAATACCAGTGTCGCTAGTGGGTGTTCCTTAATTTCATACATAAGAAAACACCTCTTTAGACTGGCCTGTTTTTAATAAGTTAGCTTTTACTTGCGACCACTCGTCGTTAATAATGCTAAATAAGGCAGTATTTCTGTAACGACCATCTTTTGCACGACGATTCTTTCTTAAAATACCTTCAAACTGACCACCAATACGCGCAATCGCATGACGTGATTGTAGATTGTCTTCATGTGTACAAATTTCAACACGAGTGAACGCTAATGTTTCAAAAACATATTCAAGCAACAGATATTTAGCATGGGAGTTAACATGGCTGCGTTGAAACTCAGGAGAGATAAAGGTATGTCCGATTTCCAAAGCGCGATCGACTTCATTTACGCGAAACAAACGCGTTGAACCCACTATTTTATTGCTCTGCTTGTTAATGATGACAAACGCAATTTGTGACCCGGTGTCCATTTCGTCAATCATGCCACTAATCCAAGTTCGTGTAATTTCGATATTTTCACAAGGGTTTGACTGCATATACCGCCAAACTTCAGCAAAGTTTCCCGCATTATAAAAATCAGATAAATGAGCCATTGTTATCGGCTCCAATTTAATCAATTCACTTTCAAGACTAATTGGTTTTAGCATAAGGTTAGATTTCCTATTCTTATTTTGAATATTGAGTACTGAATACACTATGTTGAATATTTTCCAATTATGCGTTTATTTGGTATAAGTACTACAACCAGAATTTATAAAAATGGTAGACCAGTTTGAAATTACTTAGCCTAGCACTTGCCATCAATGCGCACATAACGGCACAAACCAGTGCCGAGACTGAACAAAAGATGACAGAACAGAAAAGAAAACGCCGAGCAAAATACTTACTTATCGCCGATGCATTAAAACAAGCAATTAAACAAGGACAGGTAGTTCCAAGTGAGGCACTTCCCTCTGCCCGCACATTAGCCGCACAGTTAAATGTTAACCGCCATACCATTATGGCTGCAGTCGCAGAGTTGGTTGCCCAAGGTTGGATTGAAGCCAAAGAGCGTTCGGGATATCGGGTCGTTAATAAGTTACCCATTCAAACAAGTAAGACGATAAGCAACCTAATTGTTGAGCATCAAACTTTTGATTGGCAGTTTCGACATAAAAAAACCACTGCCACTACAACTGTTAAGGGGGCCACTGCATATAAATACAATTTTTCAGGGGGCCAGCCTGACAACCGCTTATTCCCATTTAATGAATTCAAACACTATTTTTCGCAACTTTTACAACATCCGAAATTTACCAATTTAGGCTATGATAATAATATCGGAGAAACGGATTTAATCACCCAAGTTTCAACATATTTACGTCGCGTCAGATCCATAACAGATAAAGAAATCATGATTTGTAATGGTTCTCAAGAAGGCCTGTACATGGTATCTAAACTACTATTACAAGCAGGTGATAAAGTGGCCGTTGAACAGTTCGGCTATCCACCAGCATGGGCAGCCTTTAAAAGTTCAGGCGCTGAGCTGGCTGTTATAGAACAAGACCATAAAGGCATTATCCCTGAGTATCTAGCTACACAACTTGGAAAGGGAGATATTAAACTCATTTATTTGACGCCATTACATCAATACCCGACAACAGTGACATTAGATGTCAGTAGAAGAATGCAGATATATCAGCTAGCTGCACAATTCGGCGTTGCGATTATAGAAGATGATTACGACCATGAGTTTCATTACGACTCTCAACCAATTGCCCCGATGGCGGCAAATGATCCGATCGGTTTAGTTATCTATATTTCAACCTTCTCAAAATTAATGTTCGCTGGTGCACGCATTGGGTACGTGGTAGCAAATAATGCATTAATCACGGAGTTAACCGCATACAAAACGTTAATGAACCATAAAAATAATGTGTTAATGCAACAGGCGGTCGCTAAGTGGATGCAACAAGGTGGCTTTGAAAGTCATTTAAGACGTATGACCCGCTGCTACCATAAACGCCGTGACTTTTTAGTTAACCTATTACGGGATTATCAACACCAAGGTCTGCCAATCACTTTTGATTGCCCCCCTGGCGGCATGGCACTGTGGGTGGATATGGGCGTATCAATTATTGGTCTAAAGCAAACGTTACTGACTAAAGATGTATATTTACAGACCGAGGTTGACTTTAATTTGGTAACAGAGCATTTGATAACCGAACAAAAAAAATCGCAATATCGGTTTATTCGGGTGGGGTTTGCTTCCATGAATGAAGTCGAAATAACGCAGGGAATGAAAATAATAGTGCAGGAATTGTATGGTTAATTTACTCAATAGTAGATCGAGCTAATCGATATATACCTAATTCCTTTCGGTTTGCTCTATCGGAGGCTAGCTGTACTCACTTTAAAAGAACAACCAGTAGCCGACAATGATGATCTAGATCAATTATTTATGATAAAAAACTAAAACATACACCTTCAGTTTTATGATGTTTCGTTGACAAAAAGAATTATTCACTGCGTCACTAAGATAGCAGGCGTATAATACCAATTTCAAATACCTTTTCAGCCTAATATAATAATAACACTAGTTAAAAAATCCAATTTATGTAACTAAACTGCGCAGTTACACTTTTGTTCAATAAATGACCATTAAAATAAAAACACCTAATTAGGTGTACAACAATATAGGTATACTCATTCCATGACAATCAGTTACAAAACACCGCTCGGGAATGATTAAGGAATAACATGTTTAAAAGTATACGGACGCGTATTGCCATTTGCGCAGGGTTAACAATGGTCTTTACCTTATTAATAGCGATGGGGATGACAACCAGTGCCTTTACTAAAGTAAGCCAAGAAATAACAGAAAAAGTTAAAATACAATTAACGAATGCGACCACTTTGAATTTGCGTTCGACCGCAGCTAATCAAGCTAAAACGATCGAGAATCAACTATTCCCAGTTTTAGCAAACCTTATTCAAATACGTTCCATCATTGAACTAAGCGCACATAGCCGAGCAGATGCTGAAACAATTGTTAAGCAGTTCATTGCCTCACTTAAAGCACAAGACAAAGCTGTTTTTGCTGGATATATGGTATGGGAAGAAAAAACGTGGCCACAAGAGTCAGAATCTAACGTGGCAAAAGCATTCAATACTGAAGGCTATTTAGCGCCATTTTTTTCACCAAACTCACATAGCGGCTTTGATATTGTCGCAATGGATAGTTTTAACAACACAGCTCTGAACACAAATGGCGAACGAACCGATGATTGGCACTTAATCCCTTATGAAACGGGGAAAAATTTCGTAATGGAACCCTATATGTATCCAGTTCGAGGCCAAAAGGAACTGATAACAACAATTAGCCTGCCATTAAAACTGAGCGGTAAAATCATTGGTTCACTTGGCTTCGACCTTTCTTTGACCGAACTACAGGACCAGAGTCAAAAATTAGCTAAAAAACTCTTTGATGGGAAAGGTAATATCATTATTTCTTCATGGAAAGGCGCTTTACTAGCTAATAGTCAAGATAGCAACCATGTAGGTAAAAAAGTACCATCAGCTTTATCATCGCAGTGGAAAAAAATTCAAGACTTAGCAACTCAGAATGATATAGGTATGATCACTATTGGTAATGATGAGTATGCTATCACTTCTATCTATACGACTGGTGCACCTTGGATTGTAATGGTATCGGTTCCAACCAGCCAACTTACTCAAAGTGTGGCAAAATTTGAAAGTTGGAGCTATGAACAAAATTCAGAAGCACTCAACCAAGGTATTTTCGCAGGCGTAATTGCAGTTATTATTGGTATTGCTGCAATGAGTTTTATTGCAAATTCACTTGGTAAAGTACTGATTAATTTAGTTGAACGCTTTAAAGATGCAGCCCAAGGCGATGGCGATTTAACCTACCGTATAGAAGTAAAAGGTAAGGATGAAAGTGCGCAACTGGCACACTGGTTTAATATCTTTTTAGAGCGTATGCAAGAAATGTTACGTGCCGTAATGACAAGCGCAAACCAAGTTGATCAAGGGGCTGGCGCTGGCTTACAAGGTGCAGCCAGTACCAAAGAGCAACTCGACATTCAAGTTAATGAAGTTAATTCGTTAGCAACAGCAATTAATGAAATGAGTGTAACAGCTCAAGAAGTCGCTAATTCGGCGATGCAAGCTGCCACAGCTGCAAGCCAAGTTCAAACGAATAGTATAAGCGGTATTGGCCGAATGGATAATGCCGTATCTTCAGTTGATAATTTAGCGGTTAAAATCAACAACGCTCAAAATCAAACTCAAAGCTTGGTTGAATCAAGCACCTCTATCCAAGGGATACTCGGAGAAATAAGTGGTATTGCAGAACAAACCAATCTACTTGCTTTAAATGCAGCGATTGAAGCTGCACGAGCTGGTGAAGCTGGACGTGGGTTTGCAGTAGTGGCTGATGAAGTGCGTAACCTTGCAACTCGAACGCAAACTTCGACTAAAGAAATTGGTGAAATGCTGGCAAGGCTAGAGCAAGAAACACAGTCCATTGTGACATTAATGCAGCAGGGACAACAACAGGCTATTGAAACAAAACAAGAAACACAAGCTGCACAACAAGCGTTCGGGGAGATCAATCAAGCAATTGAAGTTATCAACGATATGAATAATCAAATCGCATCTGCGGCAGAAGAACAAAGCTGCGTATCTGAAGAAATTAACCGTAATGTTGTACGCATTAATGATACCGCAATGGAAGTAATGGAAGGTATGAGTGCTTCAGTCATAATTAGTAACGAGTTAACTGACAGTGCGGCCAATCTGCGTGGAGAATTAAGCAATTTCAAAATATAGAACTTAGCTCAATCTAATTCACATCACAATGAGTCATACATTGTGATGTGAACTTAGTTTTTAAAGCTTTAGGGCTAGTAGCGTATTACGCAATTCGACATACCAATAATTCATTTAAATGTGTCTGCTCTTCATTGGTGATCTGTTCCCCGCTATTCTTGGAGATTAAAAAGACATTTTCTGTCGATTCACCAAGCGAACTGATCTTTGCAGAATGAATCGTTAAATTACTTTGTGAAAATACAGAGCAGATTTCCTCCATGTAACAAGGGTCATCCAATGTGTTGATTTTTAGGAGGGACTTATTTTTTTTATTTGATTTTAAAAACTCTACAACGGTCGTATTTTCAAAGTTTTTCACAAATTTTGGAGTCGACAGATTGCTGCTCGACATTTCATTATTAATTGATTTTTTAACTCGAGTGACAATCTTATCAAGCCTAAATTGGTCAGTTATCGGCTCATCCTTACTATCAAGTAATTTGATTATTTCTAATACCATGCCGTCTTTGGTTTGCATAATCTGCGCATCTTTAATCTTTAATCTTTAATCTTTAATCTTTAATCTTTAATCTTTAATCTTTAACTTAGCCGTTGCTAGGGTATTAAATATATCAACAAAAAGCTTAGGTCTGTCCTTGGTATACACGATTAAACAGGTTGCGCTAGTCGATAAACTATCGGAAATGTAAATCATGTCTTGTTTCACTGAGCTCTTTAGGATTTGCTCCGTAATACATATAATTTCATCCACACTGTTACTACTAAAAAAATGATTCGGTAACGTGATCCATAGCGACACGATGTCTTGTTCACTCCATCCCATTCCAATTAGTTTACTCGTTGCGTCATTTCTGTTTTCTCTAATAAGCGTACGAACTTCGAATATATTCTCTATACCTTGCCTTAGCGCATCTCGGGTTGATAAATACAGCTGTTTGAGTTGACACTCGTGCCACTCATTCCAATATTGCTCGTTTGTAGCGATCATATCTGCCACGGTAAATACGTAGAGCGCGTTAAGCTTGTCAAAAGAACCGACCTGTTTCGCAAATTGCTTGATAACATTCGGATCGTTAATATCTTGGGTTTGAATCGTACCAATAAGAAGATCTTGGTTTGCGACTAACCAGTAAACCTGTTTAATGCTTGAGTGTTTTAGTTGGTGTACTTCAGCAAACTCTTTGGCAATAATGGCACTAAGTTGGCTATTTTCAACAGCTTGCTTACCTGATATATGGTGACAAAGTGTTGCTAGAACAAGCGAAACCCTATCTTTAACATGTTGATTTACATTATAAATAAAACTTTTATTATTGAAGTCACGACTAAAACTGTCAATTGCTTGAACCGCTTTACAAGTATGCTCATCGATGGTGTAAGCGTTATGCATATCGTATTGCATTTGACCTTCGATTTGCTTCCAATGCGCAAAATAGGACGCTAAAATACCGTATCGATGCATTAAACTGAACGCAGTTTTTAACCCGTCAGGTTGTTTTAAAAGGGCTATGAATTCTTCTCGGCATCCTTGGTAACAGCTAAGTTCACCCAGTAATGTTCGCCGAGTTTGTCTCAATAATCTGAGTGTTTCAGGCGCTATTCCGTTAATATCGTTATGTTTAGCAAAAAATAAAAATAGTCTCAAGACTTGACGCTTGTCGATAAAGACTTCTTTATATCTTGCTTCAATGAGGTTATTTCGAACCATAAAATATTCATCAATAATACGTTCTGGCTTCTTGGGCTGATGCTTTAAAATATCAAATTGGAAAGAATCACTGAGCATTTGATTCAATTCACGTATACGCGTCATCGCGGTAAACAAGTAACCCATCATGCTTTCAATCGCATGTTGATTATTATCATCACCACCGAAACGCATAAATTCAGCGACTGCCGATTGATGATCAAATAGGAGAACTTCTTGTGGCCGGTTAACCACCGAATGTAATGCCCAGCGTACTCGGCAGACAAAATCATAGGACTCTAATAGCTCAGAGGTTTCCTCTGAGGTTAAAAACCCTGTCGACTCTATCGTGTTCGGGTTATCAATTAAAAAATGCTTTTGTGCTATCCAATGTATGGTTTGCACATCTCTCATCCCACCCGGATTATTTTTTAAATTAGGCTCTAAGTACAAAGCCGTGTTTTTTGCATGTTTATGACGGCTTTCTTGCTCTATTAGCTTCGCATGGAAAAACGCTTTACTTGTCCAAACCTGGTTTTGGAAAAGCACTTCTTTGAGCATTGACGCATGAGACGATGGCCCCAGCAATGGACGAATGTCGAGTAGATTTGTGGCAATGGTAATATCTTCAGCTGCCAATTGAATTGCTTCTTCGAACGTTCTGACAGAGTGACCAATGTCAGTCCCTAAATCCCAAAGCTTAGTGACAAAACAAGACAGTTTTTCTTCGACGTCTTTGGACATCTTACCATCGCTAATAATGGCCAGATCTATATCTGATTGGGGATGAAGTCTTTTTCTACCGTAGCCACCGACCGCATTGATGGATAACGTTGATTCATTCAATTCAAAGGAATACCAAAGTGCAATAAGCAGCTGATCAAAAAATTCAGATCTTTTTTCCATTAGTGATTGGATAGAGTCAGTATAAAATTTCTGATTTAACTCATGATCAAACTGTGCGATGCGTCGACGTAATTCTGCACCAGAAGTTTCCATTGAAACGAAAGACATATTACTAATCCTTTATAATAGCTTGAACTCGTATTTAAACGGTCAAGCTCTCCCTTAAAAACAGATTTATTTGTTAATCATCAAGGTGTAGGTATCCATGATAGTGCATACCAGCAGTACCAGCGCTTACAAAACCCCGCCGATAATAGTTAGAGCTAAAATGATAACAGCTCTAACTAAATCATTCAATTACGCTGTGACAGCAGGCGCTAACGAATGTCACGTGTGTTTTTCATAACTTTAAATATTAGAACACTAATTAATTAACATCTTGATAGCATAGAACACTTGCATAAAAACAGCCGTATATTGACCATTTTCATCGCGATTTTGTGGCATTAGCAGCATGAATAATCTAGATAAAGCGTATAATATAAACTCACTCAAAAAATAATACGTCACAGGCTGGCTAAAGACATGCTGCAAAAAGAACTACGACAGGCTAAATCAATTGATAATGTCTACAACTCGGCATATTGGCATTTAGCTCAAAAGGACTATACCCTTGCAGAAATACGCACCAAGCTTGAACGTAAAACAGATAACCAAGAGTGGATTGAAACCGTATTAGACGATCTAGTTAGTAAAAATTACATCAAAAGCGATTTTGATTTTGCTGTTCTTTTTGCTGAATCCGCCTTTCATAATGAACAAGGTAAATCAGCCATCTTGCGTAAATTACGTGCCAGAGGCGTAGATGAAAAAGATGCAGCAGCAGCGATTGAACAAGTGATGGATGATGAGGAGATTGACCAATTTGAGTTAGCCGCATCACGATTAAGAAGCACATTTCAAACCTTTCACTCAACAACCAAAGAGAAAGTGTATTCGCAATTCACCACCAAAGGGTTTTCACGTGCCGAGATTGATCATGCATTGGCCATGCACCCAGAAAAAGACACCTTAAGATCCAAACTCGAAGTCAAAGCTGAAAAAGCAGACTTGAGCCAAGAAACCATGAAGCTATACCGTAAAGGTAAAGGTAAACGCGTCATACGCAGTGAATTGCGCAGCAAGTTAATTGACGTTGAAGATTTTGATAACGTGATAGACCAACTTGAACTGGCTGGTGATATAGACTTTTATCAAAGCTGCTTAGATGAATTAAATAAGAAACGTTACGACACAAGCAACAGCGCGGGTAAATCGAAAGCTTACGCTTATCTATCACGTAAAGGTTTCGACTCTGATGAAATCAAAGAAGCGCTCAACCCATCTGATTAATGACGAACTTAATTGAGAAATTGAATTCAATTGATTAGCAAGAACGCTGCTTATTTAGCTAATTTTGTTCGCAGAGCAATTTATTTACAATAACTTTAACCAAAACCGATAAACTTTGTTATATAATTTCATCAAAGATAACAAAGCAGCAATATCGAATAAGGAATAATAATGACAAACCAACACACACACGGCGAAGAAGGTCACGTACACGGTCCAGGCTGTAGTCACCACCACGAACCACAAGCTCCGATCGTAAGAGAAGGCGCTAAAGTTGGCCGTAACGATCCTTGCTTATGTAGCAGCGGTAAGAAATTTAAGAAGTGTTGTGGTAAATAATCACACGCTTTATTAAATAGTACTTTTGACTAAATTAGTAGACGTACTAAATTAGCCATAAGTACTAAAAAGCCTCCACTGCTATATTAAATATAGCTTTCGGAGGCTTTTTGCTAACCGTCTGCAGTAATTGTTGTAATCAATTCTTGCTGAATAGCTTCCGCTTCGTCAATTTCAATCTGGCACGTGCCAGCAGCTATGTGCCCACCACCACCATATTGAAGCATTAACTCACCCACGTTAGTTTTCGAATTACGATCAAAAATAGATTTACCTGTCGCAAATACAATATTCTGCTTTTGAAAACCCCACATCTTATGGATAGAGATATTACATTGTGGAAACAGTGCGTAAATCATAAATCGATTACCGGCAAAAATAGTCTCTTCGTCAGTTAGATCAAGTAACACTAAGTTGCCATGAATCGTTGCGCAACGCTGAACCTGTTCTTTAAACAACGTCTCGTGTTCACGGTACAGGTCAATACGTTCCTTCACATCCACTAATGCCAAAATGTCATCAATGCTATGATCTTTACAATAATCAATCAGATCCATCATCAAGGCATAATTCGAGATTCTGAACTCACGGAAACGCCCTAACCCAGTTCGCGCATCCATTAAGAAATTGAGCAGGTTCCAGCCCTGAGAGTCTAATACCTCATCACGGTTGAACTGTGCAGAGTCACCTTTATCAACCGCTTCCATCATTTCGATCCATTCCGCAGGGAATGTGTCGAGACCACCGTAATAGTCCCACACCACACGTGCAGCAGAAGGCGCATCGGGATCAATAATGTGATTAACGCGTTCGCCAGTATTACGAATAGTTTCAGAAAGGTGATGATCAAACGTCAGATGGGCACTTTTAACATAGGGTAAATTTGTCACAATATCATTTGGGGTAATATCAATTTTACCGTCTTGCATATCCTTAGGATGAACAAATTTAATGTCACTAATGAGATCTTGTTGTTTCAACAGTACTGCACATACTAAACCATCAAAATCACTGCGCGTTACTAATCGATATTTTTGTTCAGACATATTTATTCCTTTGTCACATAAGTTTAAACCTAAGATAACTAAAGATAACCGTATAGAAGAGTGAGAATCAAGCGGAGATTGTACGAGAAAGGTTTTGTAACTGCCCAAGCTTGAACTTGCACGCAAAACAAGCCTAAGATGGATGAATAACAATCACAATTTATGAACAAAATTAAGGCACTATAAATTCGCTGCATTGTAGCAATGTGGAATCTATAGTGAATTTATATTAAAAATATATAAATTACTTCATTTTAATTTAACGACATCACCAGACACTGTCGTTTGATACCCGTTAAGCACCCACGCCCAAAACCAATCTTCTTGTACTTCGACATTAATCATTGCATCACCGCCTTGTGATGCAATGGCAGCCTTTTGTGCACGAACAAAACGATCATTTTGTTGGATAGGAATAAAGTTAAATAGCATGATCCCCGTAGCTGTCGCTTCTCCGGGGCCAATAACCGTATATTCACTTTCGCTTAAGTTTTGCGTTTTCATCGAAACACCAGTACAACCAGCTAGCATCGCAGAAGATAATAAAATAGTACTCAACGCTTTGATCATTTTCATTTAGAAACCCTCACATAGAAGTTAAAACGTAGAAATAATTTCAATCGTTCTAAGTCTAGTGATGGCTAAATCTAATGCCCACATGTTGCAGAGAATAACGGCTTAAAACCTTATATTTACTAATAACATGTGATTCATTCGTATTTTTATATAATAGAATAACCGTGAGATCACCCTTCAATAATTCGTTTCAACTCAGTTATAACCGATAAACTAAGTGGCACTTTAGCATTAGCCTAGGCTAGGACTTTCATTTGTTACAACTTTAATTTCTTTGCAACACTTTATTAATCTCGCGTAACTTGTTATAAACATAGTGAATATACTTAGTTAGGTATTTATTTGAAATTTAAACCTAACTGATGTAACTATATTAGGGTATTAAAGGGAATTAACATGGGTTCGTTATCAGTTCAGTGGAAAATCACTTTGCTTTCAGGGTGTTGCATTTTACTTGTCGCAATATCATTAATCAGTTTTACACTTCTATCATCCACATCCAATCAAAAAATAATACAAGTCCAAAGCAGCCAGTCTGTCGGTGAAAAATCCGAACAATTACTGATGAGTGAAGCAAATACACAAGCATCCATAGTCCAAAAATATTTAGACGAAGCAACGTACCGCGCAGAAATGTTAGCCGAGAGCATTGCATTTTTACAGTTTAATGCTGAAGAAAATTTCACCAGCAGTGATGAACTACGAAACTCGGTTTCAGAATTATTAAAGCGGTCAGTACAAAACTTCGACAATATGCATGCCGCATTTACCACCGTCCTCCCCGACATGTTAGATGGTGAAGATGCTAATTATACCAATGCAGATTATGTCAGCTCTAACGATCAAGGTCGTTTTTCAGCTTACTGGTATAAGAATAATCAAAACAAACCCACCTTAACAATTAAAAGTGAACAGCAGATCAATAACACAACGCAGGCCATTAGTGGGCAGGCAAATAATTTTTGGTATAGCTGCAGTATCACCAATAAACGTATGTGTGTGATTGAACCGTATTTATACAATGAGAATGGTGCTACTCGCTTAATCAGTCCTATTACCGTTCCATTACGCAAACAAGGTAAAATAATAGGCGTCACAGGCATAGACCTCAAAATAGACGTTTTACAGCAATATGCACAACGCGCAGACCAAGCTTTATTTGCTGGCGCAGGTAAAGTTCGTATTGTGAGTAACAATGGACAACTGGTTGCTTCTGATGATGACAATGCTGCAATTGGTAAACAAATAGCAGACCCACAATTGAAGCAATGGCTAACCGATGGTGTAACACAATCACAATGGAGTGCAGATCAGCAATCTTTAACCGTCTTCATGCCAATTAAACTCAGCGCGGTCAACTGGGGTATTGTCATCACCATGCCACGAGAAACCGTGATGGCAGACGCGTTAGCGCTTAATCAACTCATTGAAGATCAAGCAAACGAAACCCTTCAAATTCAAATTATTACAGGGATTATTGTTACCCTACTCGGTTTGCTTATTATTTGGTTTGCAGCCGTTAAGTTAGTCGCGCCGATTAAAGATGTTGCAACTCGTCTACAAGATATTGCGAGCGGTGAAGGCGATTTAACCCAACGACTTGATGTTAAATCTACCGATGAAGTGGGCGAACTTGCCATTTGGTTTAATCGCTTTTTAGATAAAATCCAAGGTACGATCAAAGATGTGATTGAAACCTCTGATGCCATCAGTAAAACGTCTAAAGAAGCCGGTGAAATAGCTGAGCTATCACGCCAAGGCAGTGAGTCACAATTTAGAGAAGTGGATATGGTCGCAACCGCCTCTGAAGAAATGACACAAACGTCAGCCTTAGTACTAGAAAATGCAGATAAAGCAGCAGAAATGGCATGCCAAGCAGAGCAATCAGCAAAAGGTGGCCAAGTTGTAGTACAACAATCAGCAGAGACAATGCAAGAGCTAGTTGAGAGAATGGCGATGGCAGTTCCGATTGCTGATGAACTAGAAAAAAACAGTGGTAATATTAGTGCCATACTGTCGGTTATTGAAGGTATATCAGAACAAACTAACTTACTCGCCCTTAATGCTGCGATTGAAGCGGCAAGAGCTGGTGAGCAAGGCAGAGGCTTTGCGGTCGTTGCCGATGAAGTGAGACAACTTGCAAGCAGAACGCACGATTCTGTGGATCAAATTAGAGTGGTTATCGAAGATTTACAATCCGGAACACGTAGTGTAACTACAGCAATAGCAGAAGGTAATCACCTAGCTCTTGAAACTGCAACACGAGTTAAGCAAGCCGTAAATAGCTTAGCGGATATCTCATCATTTGTTGCGGATATCCAAAGAATGAACAGTGAGATTGTCAATGCGGCCAGCGAGCAAAAAACAGTCTCCACAGAAGTGAATGGCAATGTTGCTAATATTCGTGATTTAAGCCAATCAATTTTAGATCAATCTACCACGGCAGAAAAAATAGGTCATGATATTGCAAAACTGTCATCACAACAGCAAGTATTGGTTGGGCAGTTTAAAGTCGAGTAGTCGTAAATTTAACGAATAGGAATAGACACAATAATGACCATCACAAGCACCATTGTTCGGCTTGTGCTGGTCATCTTAATATAAATCACGTTTCATGATATACAGTTAAGGTTTTAGTTTTAAAGCCTCAGTGATATCAGCAGCACTATGGCGCTCACTTAACGCTTCCCATGCTTCGCCTGATGTACGATTCACGATTCGACCACGCTGCACAGCAGGACGGTCTGCAATATTTTGAGCCCAACTCCGCAGGTACTTATAACTTGCAACATCTAAAAACTCCGCAGCATCATATGCCTTACCAAGCACCACGTTGCCATACCAAGACCAAATTGCAATATCAGCAATACTATATTCATCACCAGCTATAAATTTATTAACAGCAAGTTGTTTGTCTAATAAGTCGAGTTGACGCTTCACTTCCATCGTGAAACGGTTAATTGGATATTCAAATTTTGCTGGTGCGTAAGCATAAAAGAACTTGTGTTATAATCCCCATCAAGATGTTACTTAACTCCTCTCAGGTGTTCGAATGAATCAAAAAGCTTACTCATACATAAGATACTCTTCACCACAGCAAGCTAAAGGGGACAGCTTTAGACGACAATTCGCACAAACCCAGAAGTTTTGCAAGGAAAGTGGGTATGAACTTGATACAGATCTAAATGTGTATAAAGAGCTTGGGAAATCAGCATTTAAAGGTGAACAAGAGAACCTTAAACGATTCATAGAAGACTGTGAATCAGGAAAAGTTGAAAAAGGTAGTTTACTCATAGTCGAAAACTTGGATCGACTATCCCGTGCTACTATCAACAAAGCTATGCGTCAATTTTTACATTTGCTAGATTTTGTGAATATCTACACACTTCAAGATAAAAAATTTTATTCAAGTAACAATGAGATTGATAACGACTCTCAAGTTTTAGACATAATCACAAGCCTACTAATTATGAGCCGTGCTCACGAAGAAAGTGCTACGAAGCGGAAACGCTTAAAAGATGCATGGGAACATAAAAGACAGGAAATTAACGGTAAAAAATTTGCTACTTCTTATCCTCATTGGTTAATTTTATCTGATGATTGGGAGTCTTTTACACTCAAAGAAGACGCTGTTCGAGCGATTAATAAAATTTATGAACTTTGCATTGCAGGTAATGGTTATAATCAAATCTTGCGCTATTTGAATGATAAATTAGACCTATATCCGACTCCATCAAAGCGAAGCAAGGGCGGTTTGTGGGTAAGGTCGACCATACAACTCTTACTATCCGACCGTAGGCTTATCGGTGAGATGCAAATGTATACAGGAGCATACAAAGAACGAAAGCCATACGGAAATCCAATCACTGATTACTATCCTGATATTATTGGCGAAAAGACTTTCCTCAAAGCTCAAATGGCTATGCAATCAAGGAATATAGGTAAAGGTAAAACAGGTGTTTATCGCTTTTCAAATATATTTCGTGGTTTTTTGCAGTGTTCTGTATGCGGAAATACAATGGAGTATGTTGATAAAGGAAACACTAAAAAAAGAAGTCAAAAGTATCTGACTTGCACAAGTGCAAAACGTGGCGGTGAGTGTAACCATTCAAGACATTACCGTTATGAAGAATTAGAGTTGTTTGTAATGGTCAACTCAAATCGGACACTTGCTTAAGCTACTTTTCTTAATATCTGCTGCTCAAATTCCATCGGTGATAAATACCCCAATGTTGTATGTGGCCGCTTGCTGTTGTAATAAGCAAGGTAATCCAAAATACAGCGTTCAGCGTCTTTCTTTGTTTTCAAGCGATAGTAATGCATATGCTCGTGTTTGAAGCTTCTAAAAAATCGCTCTGTTGGTGCATTATCCCAACACTCACCTTTGCCGCTCATGCTGGGTATCATCTCCATTTTCGAAAGCATTTCCTGGTACTTGCCGCTTGCGTATTGGCTGCCTCTATCTGAATGATGCATAACTCCAGCATTGGGTTTTCGTCGCCAGTAAGCCATCTGTAGCGCCTGCAAACACATTTCTGTTTTCATGTTGTCGGCAATACTCCATCCAATGATTTGCCTTGAATATAAATCCATTACAACGGCTAAATACATCCAACCTTCAAGCGTCCAAACGTAGGTGATATCAGTTGTCCAATATTTATTGGGCTGCTGAACATCGAATTTACGCTCTAACAAGTTATCTGCAATATTAAAATTATGCTTACTATCAGTAGTTACCTTGAATCGTCTTGGGTAGCGGGCTTGCAAGCCTAAGCGTGACATTAAACGCCATATTTTGTAATGACCAACATCAAAGCCTTCTTTGCGTAACTCATTGGTTAATCTGCGATAACCTAGCGTTTTTTTGTGTAAGTCGAATATCTCGGTAGCCTTAATCTCAAGCGCCACATCCCTATTAGGCGATGCTTTATTTGATAACCAGTGATAAAAAGCACTTGGGCTTACATCCATAACTTTACATGTAACTCGAATTGGAAATGTCTTCTTATACTCTGCGATGAACTGAAATCTTACTCGCTTTCCTTGGCAAAGAAGACTGCGGCCTTTTTTAAAATTTCTTTCTCCATCAGCAGTTTTGCATTTTCTTTACGTAGTATTTCAAGTTCATTACGTTCGGATAGGTTTAGGCCTTCTTGTTTGGTTCCAGGTCTAGCTTGCGTGCCGCTTTCTGCTTGAACCCAGCGTGTAATTGCACTTAACGATACACCTAAGCTAGCAGCGGCTGCTTGTCTGGTATATCCTTGCTCAGTAACGAGTTTTACTGCGCCTTGTTTGAATTCAGTTGTAAATTTCGGACGTTTAAACTTAGTATTCATGATCACCTCTAATTAACATTATACTTAAATGCTTTAGAAGTGTCCGGTAGAATTAAACCACATCATTTCATGAGTTTAACGATATCGATATCACTCTCCTTAAAACTATCAATAAACATCGAAGCATTATAGCAATAACCTAATAATTTCCCCACACTTCATGGTATGACATATTCAGCAGATTTCAGACAACGAGTGTTGTCTATAAAAGAACAAGAAGATCTCTCAATCCGCAAAACGGCGAAGCGTTTTTGTGTAAATGAAACAACCATTCAATACTGGATGAAAGGATGGACACCGAAGGGAACAACAACTAAAAAACCAACAAAAAGACATAATGAAACCTTGTTAGAAGACATCAAAAATTACCCAGATGATTTTCAATCAGAGAGAGCATTAAGGTTGGGAGTATCTCAAACAGGGGTATCTCACGCATTACGACGATTAAAAGTAACAAGAAAAAAAAGACGTTAGAGCACCCTAAAGCTGACAAAGATAAGCGGCACACACATCAAACATTAATGGCTGGATACAACTCAGTAGAAAAGCCAATAATATATATTGATGAAAGTGGCTTCACTTTGGATGCTCCAAGAGAGTATGGATATTCCGATAAAGGGACACGTTGCTTTGGTAAGCATGACTGGCAACCTGGCAAAAGGATTAATGCAATTGGAGCATTACTTGGTTCTAAATTGTTAACAGTTAGCTTATTTAATGGAAACATTAACTCAGATGTTTTTTATCAATGGGTTATTGATGATTTATTGCCAAAAATAAAGTCACCTTCAATTATTGTTATGGATAATGCAAGTTTTCATAAACGTTCAGACATTGAAAAAGCAATATCTGAGCAGGGACATCAACTTGTCTTTTTACCTCCGTATTCTCCTGATTTGAATCCGATAGAAAAGAAATGGGCCCACGCTAAAGCGGTAAGACGAAAGCATAGGTGTAATGTCGACGATATTTTTTCTCAACACGGATTACGAGTGTATTTTATATGGTTATTGCTATATGTTCACACGGTTTACCATACAAAAATTGCTCACGTGAAGACGATTTGTAGCCTGTTTGGATAAAATCAATGAAGCAATCTGCCATCGAATGTTGGGTGATAATCCCGTCATCTGGTTCTGTCGCAAACTGGAGTTTAGTGGTTCAAAATGAAAGGTGTGTTTTTCCTCAGATACAATTATGCTGCTAAAGAATAAAACTGCTCCCATGGCGTCATATTTTCAGACTCCGTCATCTGACCTTGCTTGAGCATAGAGCAAAGCTCAACACCTGCTAATGTTGATTCAGCACCAGCCCAAGACTTCCACCCTAAGCATTGATGCATTTTACCTTTCACTTTTCGATGGCTTTGCTCAACTATATTATTGAGGTATTTAACCGTGAGTACTTCAATCATTGAAAGCATATATCCAGACAACCAAAGACGTACATTGATGGTATCTAGCGCAGCGATATTTGAACCACTTTGGTCAATAACAACTTTATCTGGCAATCCACTGCTGCCTATCGCTTTGTCAAAGAATGCCCGTGCAGCGGGTTCATCACGTCGTTCACTCAAATAAAAATCAATGATAGCACCATGCTTGTCGACTGCGCGATAGTAATAGACTGACTTGCCTTTTATTTTTATATACGTTTCATCCATTCGCCATGAACTAGCCACTCGACGCTTCCTTTTTCTAAAGCGGGCTTCGAGCTGAGGTGCATATTTGATAACCCAACGATTTAATGTTGAGTTATCAAATCGGATATTTCGCTCAGCAAATATCTCTTCTATTTCACGATAACTTAACTTGTACGATAAGTAATAACGAAGTGCTTGCATGATGATCTCTTGCGGGAAATGGCATCCTGAAAAGTTAAGTGTCATGTTAATAATACTCCGTTATTGTGACGTTGCATTATCAACATATCGCTTTACGTCGTCAACTTTGCGACAGAACCAAACACGGGCGATAAGACAGTAAAACTAACAAATCCAGAAATGGCTTGCGCCTGTGGCATATTACCAGCCAATTTTAGACGAGCATTAAAAAAACTTGAAGAAAATCAAGTTGTTGGGCGTAGAAAAGATGGTATTTATATTCGTTCTATCAATTCTTGGAAAGCTTCAAAATAGTCATATTATTTGACATATATTTTTAATATGTCATTAATATACATAGGTTAGAAAACCACTTTTTAAAGCCATTATAAGGAGCTAAATAATGATAGATTTTAAACACGACACGGTTAAGCTACATATAGCATTTGAAATAAAGAATGATTGCTATGTAAAAGTTAGAAAATTAAATGAAGAAAAAAACAAAATACTTCAAGATTTTATTGATGAAATTGAAATGAGAAAAGATACCGATTGGGATCTTGGCTTAGAGTTTCAAAATAGAATAATGCCTCAAATGGCATCTTTTGGCGGTCAGATTTCAGGACTTACAAGACTTGTAAAAAGTGAACTCGCTAAATATGTTTTATGTGTTTTAGTAGATAATAATAAAAATTATTTTCAACAATTCACAACAATGAATTTTTTAGTATTCTCAAAATACTACTTGGAAACAGCACCAACCAACAAATCAATTTTACCATTAATTGATGATTCTATTCCTTGGAAAACTAAAAATATTAATAATCCGAAGTTCGCCAGAAAAGAAAAATTCTTGGATTATTTAGATAAATTGGATATAGATAAAAGCGGTGATTTTTGGGGTGACTGGTTTAATGAAGAATATTCAAAATATCGTGAATTGGTGAAACGAGACAGTCATAACGCACGAGAAAATTTAAAAATAATTAGAGATTCTATGGGGTTGTGAGATAATCCTTAAATCCTTAAATCCTTAAATAGGTTAACTATGTTTCGCTCTATCTTTTTTTTGATTCTTATTGTTTTTTCCTTCTTGTATGGTGTTTATAGTTCCTCACGGAGTTTGTTTCCATATCCGCAATTATTAGCAATTTATAATGATATTCGTTTTGATAATAAAGTCTCTTTAGATTTTGTAAGTATTGATGAGAAATTAATATCTATATCTGGGCTGCCTTCTTATAGTGAAGATGGTAGTTATTTTAGATTACCTAAAAATGTGAAAGATCAGGCTAGGGTAGAACTTCGTCATTTATCAGAGCTTTCGGCAGGTGGTAAGGCTAGTTTTAAAACCACAGCAAATATATTAGAAATAAAAGCATTATTGAATGGTTATAGAACAGCTCCTCATATGACATCAATTATGCAATACGGATTTGATGTTTATGTGAATGGTGAATATTCAGGTAGCGTTTCTACTAAAAATGTAAATAAAATATCTGATACGGTTAAGTTAGGAGTCGATAACAACTTAAAAGATGTTGATGTCTACTTTCCTTCGTATGGAAAGGTTATAGATTTTGATATTTTGATCCCTAAAGGTGAGAAAGTTACTCGAACACCTAAACCAGAGGATAAAATTGTTTTTTATGGTAGTAGTATTACTCAAGGGTGTTGTGCGTCTAATAATGGTTTAGCTTACCCCACTATTATTGCCGAAAAGATAGATTTTGAGTTACTTAATTTGGGGTTTTCAGGTAATGGGTTAGGAGATTTAGATATTGCTAATTACATATCCACTATCAAACCAAAAGTGCTTGTTCTTGATTATTGGGCAAACCCTTCTGCAGAATTATATCGTAAGTCTTTACCTGAATTTTATTCCCTGGTAAGACAAAGTAATGAAACAATGAATATTATTGTTTTGGCTCCATTTGTTACGCCACATTTAAAAGAAATCCAAAGAGAAAAGTATCAATCTTCATATGAGTTCGTTATGGAAATGAAGAGGAAGGGTGATAATAATATTTTCTTTTTTGATAATCTTATTCATCATGATGAAGGGAGTGCTTTTGTTGATGCGAGGCACCTTAATAGTTATGGTAATTTCCTAGTGGCCAATAGATTTTTAGATTTTTTTGTTAAGAACAGAGCGTTAACCTCTAACTAGTTATAATTTATTATGTAAGTGTATTTATATAAATCACACTTACATAACTCTCACAAACCATAGTTAAAAAACCAGTTTTCAAACCAGTAGTCTTGACTGTTCTTTAATATGTGATTAACTAATATACAAGGGAATAAAAAATGGTTCTGTCGCAAACTGGAGTTTAGTGGTTCAAAATGAAAGGTGTGTTTTTCCTCAGATACAATTATGCTGCTAAAGAATAAAACTGCTCCCATGGCGTCATATTTTCAGACTCCGTCATCTGACCTTGCTTGAGCATAGAGCAAAGCTCAACACCTGCTAATGTTGATTCAGCACCAGCCCAAGACTTCCACCCTAAGCATTGATGCATTTTACCTTTCACTTTTCGATGGCTTTGCTCAACTATATTATTGAGGTATTTAACCGTGAGTACTTCAATCATTGAAAGCATATATCCAGACAACCAAAGACGTACATTGATGGTATCTAGCGCAGCGATATTTGAACCACTTTGGTCAATAACAACTTTATCTGGCAATCCACTGCTGCCTATCGCTTTGTCAAAGAATGCCCGTGCAGCGGGTTCATCACGTCGTTCACTCAAATAAAAATCAATGATAGCACCATGCTTGTCGACTGCGCGATAGTAATAGACTGACTTGCCTTTTATTTTTATATACGTTTCATCCATTCGCCATGAACTAGCCACTCGACGCTTCCTTTTTCTAAAGCGGGCTTCGAGCTGAGGTGCATATTTGATAACCCAACGATTTAATGTTGAGTTATCAAATCGGATATTTCGCTCAGCAAATATCTCTTCTATTTCACGATAACTTAACTTGTACGATAAGTAATAACGAAGTGCTTGTATGATGATCTCTTGCGGGAAATGGCATCCTGAAAAGTTAAGTGTCATGTTAATAATACTCCGTTATTGTGACGTTGCATTATCAACATATCGCTTTACGTCGTCAACTTTGCGACAGAACCCATTCAGCGAACAGCACAAAAAAGAGCACGACAAATCAATCCTATTTTACGCGAATCACTAGAACCGGATAAATAACAAATGTGACATTTCTACTTTGGTAAACTATGTGACATTTCTAACTTGCTTTAACAACCCTTATGGGGCACTCGAACCCGCAATCGCGTCCTTTTTAACAAATTCTCATTCGCAGCCCCTAGTTACGCATATAAAATCATTTATATTAATAAACTTTGTGTAAATAGGCTCTTTTTCAATTTTTTTTGATTGCGAAATAAATACTAATACTTTACCCATTTCATTATTATCAATAGCCCAGTAGCTTTCAAATTGTTCTCTCGTATAATTTAACATACCCCATGCTGGGTCTTTTATTTGAATCGTAAATTCATCTATATGATTTAAAGAAACAAAGTGATCAATACCTTTTCTTTTTATATATAAAATAGCAGGTGATTCAATTGACATCAACTTTTCATATGTCATCCACAATGGCAAACTTATTTTATTATACTCCCCAGCCAAATATTTTAAATCTGAAAAAGAATAATTTATTTTCAATCCAATTATATCTAAAAGCTCACCTTCAGTAACATCTACCCCATACCCATCAATTAGCACCCCAGTTAAAGATGCCAAACCACAGCTAACGTCAAAATCTTGCCTTACCACTTCAGAGAATTTCAAATCAATATAAGATTTGAAATGGTTATTCTCTCTATATTTTTTGTTTTTTTCAATACTGCAACTTGAAACAAATAAACAAGAAATAAATATTAAAAACTTCATTGCACATCTAGATATTTAAGAAAAGGGGATATCAACCCTAAGAATGGAGAATATATCAACCCATAAAAAATATAATATCTATTTTTTATAACGTATGAAAAATTTAATTTGATCATAATTACTATGAAAACGTCCATAATAACTGTAACCATTAGTATCATAGTTGATTGATAATAATCATTAACTATATAAACATAAAGAATGTAACAGAGAAAAACCACTGAAATCAAAGTTTTTTTGATAGAACTGTTTGAATGTATTCTACGTAATGAAAAATAATGTACGACAAACAAACTGATTAATATAATACCCATCATAACTTAAACTTCGCCCACCTTAATGATTGTCAATGAACTACATGGAAGTGTAAACATGTCAACGAGTAATTGTCCAAAAAGTATATAATATACTGAAACGTTAACTTTATTAAAATCCAGTACATAATTTACTGGATTAAATCTGTAAATTGTTTAATTTGATCCGTGACAATTATCACAACTGCCACCGCCACTGCCACCTGCGCTAGAACCACCACCACCACCAGACCTTCTTATGGACGTCATCATACCCTGTGCGCTAATCCCTAATGCAGCACCACCTAAACCAGATGCGATCTTCACTGCTTTCGAGCCTCCAGCTGCTATACCAACCCCTGAAGCCCCCGCAACAAAGCCTGAAACAGCGTTGATTCCTGCAGATGTCCAATCAATAGGCTTATCTGCGGAAATATCACCAGCGACCGATGCTGCTCCAGAACCAACACCACCTATCACTCCTGTAATTAATGGACCAGCACTGCCACTCGTATTATCCGTTTCTTCTTCTGTCATATTTACAGCGTTTAATAATACTAATGATTCATATTTTTTTTCTTTCTCAGTCATTTCTACATTTGAGAATGTAGGATTCGAAAAACACATGATAAATATAATATGATATTTCTTCATAATCACCTTTTAAATATTAAATATTAAATATTAAATGAAAAATTTATTTTGTATCCGTAATAATTATTATTCGAAACACCAAAATCCACACCTGTAGATAAAGTGGTAATCTCATTAATATTCATTGCTAAGCCTAAGTTCACTTCAGGGCCCTTTAGATAAGATTTAGCTCTGTCATTTTTTGTTAATATAAATTTATTTTTAACCCCCCATTTCAGTGTGACATCAGGATTTATAGCAAAAGCCATACTAGCTCCAATCATTAAATTATCAGAGCTATATTGGGATGGTTTATTACCGGAATAATAATTATATCTATAATTTGATGTAATACTCAAAACGATCGGGTCATAAATCCAGCTAGATATTAACCCAATAGATGGTGAGTGAAAGTCATCATGCTTTGAATATGACGACATTAAAACAACAAAAGGCTGTACGTGATTAAATTGATAGTTTAATCCTGCCGTAAATATATTTAATGAATGTTTGTATTCTACTTTTTCTTTCTCGTTAACCTTACTAACAATTTCATCATATGATCCCCCAACAGAAATAAAAGGGGATAATCGACTAGTTAATCCATACTGAATAGAAGTAAACCCACTAATAGAATTAGTAGTTTTCTTCTTTTGATAAAAATACGAAAAAGGTATATTTTCACCATCTTCATTTTCATATGAGTACATTCTAGAATGACTAGATTCACTATACCTTTGAGACAGATACATCCCTGTTGATATAGTCCATTTTTTATTCTCAGGTAGTAAGTCCTCAATCTTTAGTATTTGTTTAACAGCTCTACCTTCTGAAAAAACATTTGAAACAAAACAGAATGAAAATATAAATAAAAAAACGAACCTTAATATTAAAACCTTCACTGAACCAATATAAAAAGATAAGCTCAAATACATACATCCCTACACTTAACCCGTAAAATTAAAACCATAAATATTTCATCTTAAGTTTTTGTTTTATATTCAATTAATCGGATGATAAACATCTTTTATTTATAATCTATTTATTTTCATTTTAAATAAATAGATTATAATTACGAGTAATTATAATCTATTGGTAAATTACACACTTTAAGTTGTTTGAACCAAGAATGATAATCTAAACGATAAAAATTACGATTTAGATTGGTGTTGTTGGTATAAAGCTCCAAATATGCACCTGAATCTAAAGTGGTACTTATCGTTCGATAAACGTATAAAAAATAAACAATTTGATTTCAACAAAGAATGAGGAGGAAATAGATATAAAAATCCCATAAAGTTTGAGCCCCACCGACTAGCGAAACATGCGCCACTTGCTAGCATTTCTCATTCGGAGTTTAATTGTAGAGGTTCATTGAAATTGGCCTCTTAGTCGGATTCTTTTTAGATCTAGGGCTAAAATAGCCCCTGAGCGACCTATTGAACATAAAGATGAAAACACGCAGTTGATCGTGGTATAAAATAGATATTACTTAGTAATATCTATTTAGACTAACTACGCGCCTAGAATAATTTTTGGTGGGAGTAAGTTCGCTAGATTTCACGTAGCGAACCGTCCTATCTTACATAACATGCGTTATGCGCAGTTAATGCGAACTAAAAAAGAGGCTGTTAAATAAACACAATGCATAGCTAAACAAACATAATGCTTGCATGGTCGGTAGTTTCGTCATATAATTTAGGTGTAAGTAGACAGCAGAAATAACGCCGACGCTGCTCTACTTGTTATGCAAGGAAAATGAGGTTCTGTCGCAAAGTTGACGACGTAAAGCGATATGTTGATAATGCAACGTCACAATAACGGAGTATTATTAACATGACACTTAACTTTTCAGGATGCCATTTCCCGCAAGAGATCATCATGCAAGCACTTCGTTATTACTTATCGTACAAGTTAAGTTATCGTGAAATAGAAGAGATATTTGCTGAGCGAAATATCCGATTTGATAACTCAACATTAAATCGTTGGGTTATCAAATATGCACCTCAGCTCGAAGCCCGCTTTAGAAAAAGGAAGCGTCGAGTGGCTAGTTCATGGCGAATGGATGAAACGTATATAAAAATAAAAGGCAAGTCAGTCTATTACTATCGCGCAGTCGACAAGCATGGTGCTATCATTGATTTTTATTTGAGTGAACGACGTGATGAACCCGCTGCACGGGCATTCTTTGACAAAGCGATAGGCAGCAGTGGATTGCCAGATAAAGTTGTTATTGACCAAAGTGGTTCAAATATCGCTGCGCTAGATACCATCAATGTACGTCTTTGGTTGTCTGGATATATGCTTTCAATGATTGAAGTACTCACGGTTAAATACCTCAATAATATAGTTGAGCAAAGCCATCGAAAAGTGAAAGGTAAAATGCATCAATGCTTAGGGTGGAAGTCTTGGGCTGGTGCTGAATCAACATTAGCAGGTGTTGAGCTTTGCTCTATGCTCAAGCAAGGTCAGATGACGGAGTCTGAAAATATGACGCCATGGGAGCAGTTTTATTCTTTAGCAGCATAATTGTATCTGAGGAAAAACACACCTTTCATTTTGAACCACTAAACTCCAGTTTGCGACAGAACCAGATGACGGGATTATCACCCAACATTCGATGGCAGATTGCTTCATTGATTTTATCCAAACAGGCTACAAATCGTCTTCACGTGAGCAATTTTTGTATGGTAAACCGTGTGAACATATAGCAATAACCATATAAAATACACTCGTAATCCGTGTTGAGAAAAAATATCGTCGACATTACACCTATGCTTTCGTCTTACCGCTTTAGCGTGGGCCCATTTCTTTTCTATCGGATTCAAATCAGGAGAATACGGAGGTAAAAAGACAAGTTGATGTCCCTGCTCAGATATTGCTTTTTCAATGTCTGAACGTTTATGAAAACTTGCATTATCCATAACAATAATTGAAGGTGACTTTATTTTTGGCAATAAATCATCAATAACCCATTGATAAAAAACATCTGAGTTAATGTTTCCATTAAATAAGCTAACTGTTAACAATTTAGAACCAAGTAATGCTCCAATTGCATTAATCCTTTTGCCAGGTTGCCAGTCATGCTTACCAAAGCAACGTGTCCCTTTATCGGAATATCCATACTCTCTTGGAGCATCCAAAGTGAAGCCACTTTCATCAATATATATTATTGGCTTTTCTACTGAGTTGTATCCAGCCATTAATGTTTGATGTGTGTGCCGCTTATCTTTGTCAGCTTTAGGGTGCTCTAACGTCTTTTTTTTCTTGTTACTTTTAATCGTCGTAATGCGTGAGATACCCCTGTTTGAGATACTCCCAACCTTAATGCTCTCTCTGATTGAAAATCATCTGGGTAATTTTTGATGTCTTCTAACAAGGTTTCATTATGTCTTTTTGTTGGTTTTTTAGTTGTTGTTCCCTTCGGTGTCCATCCTTTCATCCAGTATTGAATGGTTGTTTCATTTACACAAAAACGCTTCGCCGTTTTGCGGATTGAGAGATCTTCTTGTTCTTTTATAGACAACACTCGTTGTCTGAAATCTGCTGAATATGTCATACCATGAAGTGTGGGGAAATTATTAGGTTATTGCTATAATGCTTCGATGTTTATTGATAGTTTTAAGGAGAGTGATATCGATATCGTTAAACTCATGAAATGATGTGGTTTAATTCTACCGGACACTTCTAAAGCATTTAAGTATAATGTTAATTAGAGGTGATCATGAATACTAAGTTTAAACGTCCGAAATTTACAACTGAATTCAAACAAGGCGCAGTAAAACTCGTTACTGAGCAAGGATATACCAGACAAGCAGCCGCTGCTAGCTTAGGTGTATCGTTAAGTGCAATTACACGCTGGGTTCAAGCAGAAAGCGGCACGCAAGCTAGACCTGGAACCAAACAAGAAGGCCTAAACCTATCCGAACGTAATGAACTTGAAATACTACGTAAAGAAAATGCAAAACTGCTGATGGAGAAAGAAATTTTAAAAAAGGCCGCAGTCTTCTTTGCCAAGGAAAGCGAGTAAGATTTCAGTTCATCGCAGAGTATAAGAAGACATTTCCAATTCGAGTTACATGTAAAGTTATGGATGTAAGCCCAAGTGCTTTTTATCACTGGTTATCAAATAAAGCATCGCCTAATAGGGATGTGGCGCTTGAGATTAAGGCTACCGAGATATTCGACTTACACAAAAAAACGCTAGGTTATCGCAGATTAACCAATGAGTTACGCAAAGAAGGCTTTGATGTTGGTCATTACAAAATATGGCGTTTAATGTCACGCTTAGGCTTGCAAGCCCGCTACCCAAGACGATTCAAGGTAACTACTGATAGTAAGCATAATTTTAATATTGCAGATAACTTGTTAGAGCGTAAATTCGATGTTCAGCAGCCCAATAAATATTGGACAACTGATATCACCTACGTTTGGACGCTTGAAGGTTGGATGTATTTAGCCGTTGTAATGGATTTATATTCAAGGCAAATCATTGGATGGAGTATTGCCGACAACATGAAAACAGAAATGTGTTTGCAGGCGCTACAGATGGCTTACTGGCGACGAAAACCCAATGCTGGAGTTATGCATCATTCAGATAGAGGCAGCCAATACGCAAGCGGCAAGTACCAGGAAATGCTTTCGAAAATGGAGATGATACCCAGCATGAGCGGCAAAGGTGAGTGTTGGGATAATGCACCAACAGAGCGATTTTTTAGAAGCTTCAAACACGAGCATATGCATTACTATCGCTTGAAAACAAAGAAAGACGCTGAACGCTGTATTTTGGATTACCTTGCTTATTACAACAGCAAGCGGCCACATACAACATTGGGGTATTTATCACCGATGGAATTTGAGCAGCAGATATTAAGAAAAGTAGCTTAAGCAAGTGTCCGATTTGAGTTGACCATTACAAAAGCCAGCGTAACGATGAAAGAGCTTTAGATTACTAATATAGGGTTCTGCTGATAAGACTCTCTCCGTTAACAGAATAAGATCTTTACCAAGAGATTCGGATTTTTCAATTCTTAAGACAAACTTTTCAATAAACTCAGGATGGGATGCTTTAACTTTAGGCTTAATTTCTACGAAGGACGCTTTATTATTGCTTTTTCGCTTAATTTGAAAATCAGGAGTGTAAGGGAGTTTTTTATTATGACATTTATAATAGAAGCCTTTGGGCTGAGATTTAAATGATAATACATCAGGGGAGTATTCAAAATGGAAACAAGCGAGGAACTCTAGTGATGATTCAACCGCTATAATTCGACTCATTTTCAAACTGGAGAATTTAAAAACGTTTTTAGTTCGTGAGGGGCGTTCGATATTGCGAGTATACATGTAACACCTATTTTGTAGTAATGTTACAAAATAAGCTTAGAGCAGAAGTTGATTATGTCAATGTAGGGGGTTTTATGTCAATGACTAGTAGCCTTATGCCAACATCTAGTTCAAACGAAAAAAAGCACAACACTTTTGAAGGATACCCTACAAGCCTCACTCCGGCACTTGAGTTCTCTGCTGCGGTTGCTTCCTTCCGGACCTGGCCGAGTTCACAGAGTATCAATGCGGAGGGACCCATAAGGCACCCATCAAACGTGTTGTGCTTGACAACGAGTGAATTATTAACTATTCACTGATTCTTTGCAACCGTTTATAGCAGTTTTATTCTCTACAAACGCCGATTGCACACTATCCAACCAAGTCGATCGAAACCGCGTCAGTTAAATAGCTTTTTTGCTAAGGTACTGACCCATAAACATTGTTGCTGGTACAGGTTTACCATACAGATAACCCTGACCATAATCACAACCTTCATCAACAATAAACTGATCTTGTTCTGCGGTTTCAACACCTTCGGCAACAACTTGCAAGTTAAGCTTCTTCGCCATAGCAATAATCGCCCGCGCGAGTTCTTTATCTTGGTCTCGTTCCATTAGATTCATAATAAAACTACGATCAATTTTCAGCGTATCAAACGAATACTTCTGTAAATAACTTAATGACGAATAACCCGTACCGAAATCATCTAATGAAATGCGGACACCCAAATTTTGTAATCCAGCAATGGCTTTCGCGGCTTTCTTCTCGTCTTGTAATAAAACGCCCTCAGTTATCTCAAGTTCTAGCGAGCTACCAGGTAAACGATAATAAGCCAGCAACTGCGCAATACGAGAAACCAAGTTATCATCACGAAATTGTACCGGAGACATATTAACTGCAATACAAAAGTCACCACCAAAACTCTTACGCCACTGAGCAGCTTGTTCCATTGCGGTCCGTAATACAAAGTTACCTAATGCTAAGATCTGTCCATTTTGCTCTGCTAGATAGATAAAACGATCTGGCGCAACAGCACCTAAGATTGGATTCTGCCAGCGAATTAATGCCTCAGCCCCCATTACTCGGCGGGTTTTAATACAAATCATCGGCTGATAATGCACTGACATTTCATTTTTATCCAGCGCTTCGGCTAAATGCGATTCTAAATAGTGACGTTCACCAATCGCGGCACTCAATTCTTCAGTGAAGAAGTTATAATATGTCCCCGTATCTTTACTCGCACTCATTGCAGCTTCAGCTCTTTCAACCAAAGAAATACCTTTGTCTTCAGGTGAATCCGCTAACGCAACACCACAGCAAACCTGAGCTGTGATCACGTAATCATCAATAATAAACGTTGATTCAAAGGCTTGTGAAAAACGTGCTATCAAATCAATGGCTTGCTCAACAACGTTATCATCACGAACAACAACTGCGAACGCATCACCCCAGCAACGCGCAACCAAGTATTCTGTCGTTAACTGTTGATGAATACGCTGACTTACTTCAAGTAATACTTTGTCACCAATAGCATAGCCATAACTGTTATTTATAGATTTGAAGTTACGGATACCCAAATAAATAACGGCAAGTTCGTTTTCATCATCAACATATTCCAACATGCCATCAATCTGTTTAACTAATGAAAACTGATTAGCGACACCTGTAAGCGAGTCATATTTTTGCTGATAAATAAGGGTCGATTCTAATGCCGAACGGCTATCTTGTTCATGTAATAACGCTTGATTAGACAAGGTTAGTGCCATTGATTTTTTGGCAAGTAAGCTCTGTAATTTACGGTTAGCGTGCAGTAATTCGGATTTCTCGTAGAGCATAGCGAGATCAGCATTCATCGATTGTTGAAAACGTGCGATAAGTAATTTGCAATGTGGTGCAAATTCATGGATTTTCGTATCTAAGACACAAAGTGTACCAAAAGCTTGATCATTCGGCCAAGTAAGCGGAAGGCCATAATACGCCATGATGTCAGCGCTAATATTATGATCAAATGTCCATGTTGAATCGAGGGTAGCGTCTTCAATAAGTAACTCTGTGCGGTTATAAATAACCTGTGCACTGTAGCAACTTAGTTGCTTCGAATCTGATAATAACGGCAAGGTTGAACTAACAGTTTCGCTTGACGAAAAAATTCGAACATCATTGTGGTGAACGCGCATAATTAATGCTGCAGGCAGATTCATAATGCCAGCGATCAACTCTACAGTTTGTTGCCAACCACGAAACATGGGTTCCGGGATCTCAATAACCTGAGTATTAATATTTAGCATGCTACATCTCTGTTAATTACACCGCTCTAAATGACATCGTAAACCTTCATTACTATGTCCTTATTCATCTGATGAATAAGGAGGAATCTGTATACTACAAGAAAATAAAGAGAACACCAAGTCAGATTTATAACAAGCAAGAATTATTATCATTTAGCTCAACTATTCGTATAAACTTGTGACCCACAATTGAACGCAAGCCCTACTTAATTTGATGCAGTTCACATTTATAATGTCTGGTAGCGAATGATAATGTATCGGCCACATGAATTTAGCCAGTTTATTTTGTAAAAATTTATTCATATCATCGACTGATAAGTATGCAACAGAGTCAATAACAGCAATTGGACGATGGCCAAACTCTGCATCTTCACATGAGAACACTAATGCTTGATTAATGAACGGGTGTGAAAGTAAAATGCGCTCAATTTGTTCTGGATGAATATTTTCACCACCGGAAATAAACATATTATCTTGTCGACCAAGAATAAATAATTCATCCGCTAACGCATCACCTTGCGCTATCATGCCTAAGTCCCCCGTGACAAGCCAACCGCTTTCATCAGTAATGGGACGTAACGCACCTTGATAGTAATAACCCATCCCTAAACTTCTACCTCGAACTTTAATTTGTTTGTCAACCAAGGACAAGTCACGATAAGCGAGCAAAGTACCAACACCAGCACTATCATCCGCAAGTTTAGCGGTGACAGTAGAGGCCATCTCAGTCATACCATAACCAGACCAGCAATCAATACCGAGGGATTTTGCTTTATTCGTTAATGCGACGGGGATCACCGCACCGCCTAACAAAATACGTTTAAGACTAATACGATTTTTATCTACATCCAGTTCATTCAAATAGCATCTTAATTGAGTTGGCACTAAAGACGCATGTGTTACTTGTGATAACTGTTCAACAAGGTTATCCGCTGGCGATAACACCAGTTGCCCACCAGCAAATAACCAACGCCAAACAATCGCTAATCCAGATACATGAAACAAAGGTAACGACAATAACCAACTATCTTGTGCCGTATAGTTGAACACCGACAACAAACCCGCTGCAGAATACAAATGATTTTCACCACTATGTGCAACAGCTTTGGCTTTCCCAGTTGAACCCGATGTAAAGACGATACTGGCTAGCCGCTCTGCTTGCCATTCCAGCTTAATACTATCCTCAGTACTTGCATAATTGGTTGCAGCTGTAGACGCTGTTATAGATATATTTGACTTTATTGATAGCGTTTTCTTCGAAGGGACACTGAGAGGAGTAAACACTAACTCTCTCGTGTTATTAATACTTTGCATGCCTTGCGATCGATTAAATCTAGGTGCTGATACCCAAAAAAACTGCGCGTCGAGTGCTTCAAACTTGTCACTTAACTGTTCAGAACTCTGTTTCGGATCTAACACCACACAGCAAGCACCGAGTCGTAAACAAGCTAAGTATAACCATAATACATCTGGGTTATTAACGCTCACAGCAGCAACAATATGATCTTGTCGTACACCTTGTGTGTTTAACTGTTCTGCATATTCATCCACCAGCGAACTCACATGCTGCCAAGTAAATGAGTACTTACCGTCTATCAAGGCAATAGCACTCGGATTAAGTGATGACCAATGTTGCCAAGGCCAACAACTAAAACTAACTTCATTAGACTCTATGTCATCAATTACAACGTCTATCATTTACAGGCTTCCACAATACGATGCTGACTTGTATTTATATCTTGTAACTTATTATCTGTAACTTGAAAATAACAACGACAGGGTAAGGCAGCTAGTGCTATCAAAGGTAAATTACAGCCCGGATAAGGCATAGCGACTTGCTGCTTAAAAACATGCAAGGTATCTAATCCCGGCGTAGTATCAGGTGTTAACCATTGCGATAAGCGAGCCAGTTGCAATAAACCAAAACTTGATTCAAGGCTTGAACTAATCACCACAGTTAAGCCCAGTTGATGTGCTTGCTCAATAAGATTACGGCAATGAATAATAGAACCAGTCAGCATAGGTTTAATCACAATTGCAGTAATTGATGCAGTTTCTGAAGCATTACATTCCGCGATTGTAGACTTCATAAACTCACCATTTCCCTGCCCTCTCGGTTTTTTACAAGCATCCCGTAGGCTTTCATCCCACGCTAGAGCAATACCTGTTTCACGTGTAAACAAGTAACTATCGTTTGGGCGATGACACGGCTCTTCGATGAAATCGATACGCTGGCGTAACGCCACAGGGATCTGTTTAGCAAACACCAAGGCTGCATCCAATGACCAGCGTTGATTGGCATCTAAACGTAAGCGTAATTGGGGGTATCGCAGTAGTAACTGTCGGGTAACCTCACCGTCATGGCGGGCACCTTTCGCTGTAGGTTGCGTGGCAATTTTCAACTTACATAAGGAGCTCGCAGCAAGTTGAAAATGTTTGCGGTTTATAACTCTAAGATCAGCGGCTAATAGTAGCGCGCTGTTAATGTGATTATGACTATTATGAATATTGTCGTTATGAATATTGTCGCAATAAGTCATTTTCGGTAGCTCGTCGTCTAACTCCAAAAGTGCCATGCTAAAGCCAAACGCCACCGAGGGATAGCACATACTCAGGTCCACGACGCCCTGCTCTAGCCAAATTTTGATTATGCTTTCAAGTTGCTGCTTTGCTTGCGCTGATGTCTCATCACTAAAACCGGGTAAAGGCGCAACTTCTCCACGCCCCACCTTATTAACATGAGTGCTTTTGCACCGTGCATGCAGTCCAGTACTTTCTTGTAATTCAGCACTCTCCTGCAATTCAACCCTTTCTTGTAACTCAACAATCCAGCCTTCACGAACACTAACAGACTGGCCACGTAATATCATGGCACAGTCCAAAGGCAGCTGGTAATAGTACAAGTTAACCTGCCGTTGCATTAACAATGCTCCGCTTATTGATTAAGGATTACGTGGAAATTTAGAGAAATTAGGACGTCGTTTTTCATTAAAAGCATTACGTCCTTCTTGCCCTTCGTCTGTCATGTAGAACATCATAGTGGCATTACCCGCTAACTCTTGTAATCCAGCTTGACCATCACAATCCGCATTCAATGCAGCTTTCAAACAACGTAATGACATTGGACTGTGTTGCAATACTTCACGACACCAACGCACAGTTTCACGTTCTAAATCCACCAGTGGCACAACCGTATTCACTAATCCCATATCTACTGCTTCTTGTGCATCATAGAAACGGCACAAGAACCAAATTTCACGGGCTTTCTTCTGCCCAACAATACGCGCCATATACGATGCCCCCCAACCTCCATCGAAAGAGCCGACTTTAGGACCTGTTTGACCAAATTGCGCATTGTCAGCAGCGATAGTCAAGTCACACATCATGTGTAATACATGACCACCACCAACAGCATAACCCGCCACTGCCGCTATGACAGGTTTTGGGCAAGTACGGATCTGACGTTGAAAATCCAACACATTTAAGTGATGCATACCTTCATCATCTTGATAACCGCCATAATCACCGCGCACTTTCTGATCTCCACCAGAACAGAACGCATGCTCGCCAAGCCCCGTTAGAATAATAACACCCACGTTTGAGTCATAACGAGCATCAGCTAAGGCTTGCATCATCTCTTGCACTGTTTGTGGACGGAACGCATTACGTACTTGAGGACGTGCAATGGTGATTTTAGCAATACCATCTAATGATTTGTGAAAATGAATATCTTGGTATTCACCTGTGTAATCTTGCCATTCTACGTGTGCGTATAGTTCTGCTTCTGTAATACCAACGGTTGTTGTCATCATAATTCCTAATCTGTTAAGTTTTTATTTAAAACACGTTTAAGCCGCTTTCTTTTTCGTCGCTTTGCTAACTGCTATCTCACTCACGAAATCTCTCACTAACTGAGTCAATACATTTGGCTGATCTGCATGTACGTTATGCCCTGCATTTGATACAAGGCAATAATCCAACTGACTTGCTTGTGCTAATTGCACAAACTTAGGGTCTAACTCACCACAAACCATACGTACAGGAGGTTCATAATTTTGTAATTGTGGTAACAAATAACCTTGCTTAGATAATGAGGTCGCCGCCAACATTTTGCTTATCTGCATACCGCCGTTAAACCCATTTTTATCAGCTTGAGTTTTACAGCGCATTTTAATCAAAGCGTTTTTTTGAGCCTGAGTTAGCGATGCAAATACCCCTTGCTGATACCAATCAATAAGCACACAGGGTAATTCTTCTTCGCTAAAACGTGTTACCCAACCCAAATCATGTAATCCACGCTGTAATTGTTCAGCACTACTATTCAAACCTGAATGACCACTTTCTAACAGCAGCCCATCGATGGTATACAGCCAATTAGACGCTTGTTCAGTCGCGATTGTCATGGCAATCCGCGCCCCTAACGAGTAACCGACCAAAATAATATTATCGAGTTGATACTGGGCAAGCGTAGTAATGATGAGTTGCTGAACGTGTTGAAAGTCATTCACAGTGACAGCTTGGCTACCCGCGTGTCCCGGTAAATCAATACAGATACACTGATAATCCGCTGATAAATCCGCAATTATCGGTTGCCAATCTGCCGTTGAACCCAGTAAACCATGCAAGAACACCAAACTAGGTTTCGCTGCGGAGCTTTGAACACGATAATTAGCAGGCTCAAATAAGACTGAATATAGAGGTAATTGCGTCTGTTTAGAGATAATCATATTAGATAAAACTTGCATTTTTCACCTCGCTAAACAGCTGTTTGAGTTGCTTGGCGGCTTCCCCGGCTGGCGTTACTATTTCCACCAACAGCGTTCGTATCTCCCCAGCAAATTCACCTATTGGATTTAATCCATGATCAATAGCAGACAGTGCATCCGTTAGTGTTTTAGGTTGAACGTAATCCAGCCCAAACATCGCAGCCGCATGTTCAAATTTAAGTCCATGTGGCATACGGTAAAGCCGCTCTTTTTGTTGCTCATTAACAGGTAACATATCGAAAATTGCGCCACCGTCATTATTCAGTACCACGATCACACTCGGATATGTTGGATTCGAAAATAACGCCAGTGAATTTAAGTCATATAACAAAGAGGTATCACCCAATAAACAAAGCATGCCTTGCTCTTGCCCTGCTTGCACTCCAGCAGCCGTCGCCAACAAGCCATCAATACCCGAAGCACCACGATTACTAAATACAGGCACATTCGGTAATGTCACAAACATATCAAGTAAACGAACAATCAAACTATTTCCAATAAATAAACTCGTCGGATTGGTTAAGGGCGGCATAGTCAAGCAAGCATCTAACATGGTAGCCAAACTAATTTCCGTTAGATTATCAATGTAACGCGTCTCTACCAACTGACGTACTTTACAGCTAGCAAACGTTAATATCTTAGCCCATTCATAACCGTTAGCATCACAATGAGATGCACCAATATCTGCGAATATACGGCTATTTGTTTCTAACGTTCCATTAATTGATACCAATGGCTCGCTTAACTGACGATTCAAATGACCTTCAACAAATAATGTTAACCAAGAGGAAACTGAACTAATAAATTGCTTACAAGTATGATGATAAGGGTCTAACTGCCCCGCTTGATCTGCAATTAACCAATAGTCTTGCCAGTCATGCTGCGCAATAAACTGGCCTAAACGCTTTGAGACCAATCGCGCACCAAATTGCACCAAGATCTCAGCTTCCGCTAACTTATCGTGGCATGCTTGGTTTTGTAACCAAACATCATAATGCGCCCATTCACTGCTGCCACCTGATTGCGAGTCAACCAATACAGGCCAACCCAAAACAGCCGCCCAATATTTAATCTCTTGTATCTCTGCAACTGCAATAGCGCCAATAACAACAAGTCCTTTTTTGTTTACAACGGGCATATTAGTATAAATAGAGGTATATAAATCAGCAGACACCTTCAAGTCTAAAGAATGACAATGTGTAGAATGACTATCGGATAAATAAGTGTTTAGCCCATTGATGCCAATTGAATTGGCTCCTAATGAATTAATCGACAAATACGTGTTCTGTGAAGCTTGCCATCCTGTAATCCCAGCCAGATAATCACTAAAATCAGCCTCACCGCCATACAAGGGTTCAGGGTAAGGGCAATTTATATGAACCGAACCACCCACTTGCTGCTGCACCGCTAAGCTTTGGTCTATGGAACTCAACAGCCATTGCGGTGTAATGGCCAAACTCGGGCTAGGTAATAATAATTCATGACAAACATGGCTTGAGAATAAACCTGATTGTTGAATGGCCTGATTCGCACCACAATTAATTTGTTCGATAGGCCGATCTGCAGTTAATAACACCAGTTTTTCTTTGGTTAAACCACTTTCGACCACTGCTGGTAATAAATTCGCCACCGCAGTGCCTGATGTAACAATCACAGCAACAGGCGCTTGTAATGATTTAGCTAACCCCAGTGCATAAAAACCCAGTCCGCGTTCATCAAAGTGGTTGTGTAAGGTCAGATTGTCATTCCCTTCAGCCGCTAAAACAAGGGGGGTTGAGCGAGATCCAGGCGCGACGCATACATGACGAACGCCTAAACGACTCAATTCATCTAACATTAAGCTTGACCATAAACGGTTTAATGGGGCCTGTATGTTTAAAAGATATTGGTTTGTTATCATGCGCGTTGTAACTCAGGTACAAATGCATTTAAGCGAATATCATCGCAGTCCATATTACAGTTCACTGTCGAATCAGGTTCAAGTAAGGTTAACAAGGTCGCGGTTTTACGTTCTAGCTCTTGCCATTCACTTACCGGGTTAGAACCAGGTACAATACCCGCACCCGAAAAAAGCTGTACTTCATGCCCTAAAATTCGCGCGCTGCGGATCGCAACACAAAACTCACTTTGCTGCAGACCAACATAACCAAGCGCACCGCTATACCACCCCCGTAAAAATGGCTCATTGTTCACAATAAAATTTAATGCCGGTTGGCGTGGTAATCCAGCTACCGCAGCGGTTGGTTGTAAATTCGCTAATAATTCTGCATCATCAACATCTGTAGTAAGGGTCCCTGAGATGTGATGTTTTAAATGTTGCACTTTACGCAGTTTCACTAATTCCGGTTGCACCGATACCTGTAATGAATCACAACGAGGGTCTAGACGCGCCATTAAATCCCCCACAACTAAACTGTTTTCATAACGATTTTTGCTGTCATGCAATAGCCAATGAGCTAAACCACGGTCTTCCGCCGCATCATCACTGCGTGCCGCAGTACCCGCCAGCGCCTCAGTATCTAATTGACGTTGTTTTCGTGAAAATAATAGCTCTGGCGTTGAACCAACAAAATAATCGTTAGCCTGAAGCGCAAATATAAAGTGGTAACACTGCTGATTAACCAGACGACTTTGCTGTAAAAACTGAGCGGCAGAAAGTGGACGATTTAGTGTTAGTTTTGTTTTCCTCGCTAACACTACTTTATCAAAATCTTGTTGTTCGATAGCATTCAACGCTTTGGTGACAAGATGAGACCACTGATTAAATTCAGGATAATGACTACGCGCTTCAATCTTATAAGACAATGGAAGTGGTGTCGGTGCAGGTGTAATTAAATGCGCAAGACTTTCAAGCAATGCTGCTTTGTCATATGCTTGCTGTGTACTCTTTATTCCATCACCATCACCATCGTGAACGTTCACTGAATGAGCAGGTAAATTCACCGATAATTGCCAACGACTATTTTTACGCGTTAATTCAATTTGCGGTAAAAAGTAATAATCTTGATGTGAGAATGCACAACCACCCCAAATACGCTGCTGTTCATTAAGCTGGTTTTTAGCTGTATCAAGATCATGAAAATGGCAACACTGACCTAGGGCGACGACTTCTTCATCGCAGTCTCTAGATTGCCAATAGAATTGAGGGAATAAAATCTGAGCATCAAACCACTCAATCAGGTCGGTGGCATGCAAGGGCTGTAATTCGACCGAAAGACGAGTTTGCTCTGGCTGAGCATGAATAATCAGTTGCTGTAATGCTTTAATCGCAGTTGCTAGTATTAACAAAGCGGCCCCTTAGTAAACTACTACTTAGGGGATGAAATTAACATATTTTAGGTAGACCCAGTTACAAACCTATACTAAATGAGTATTTATTCGAACTATTTATAGCTTAGATCAATAAAATGTTCGTTTTAGAAAAAAATAAACTTCGAAGCAACACCGAGTAATAACAAAGCAAAATACCGTTTTAGGATATGACTTGGTAGTGAGTGGGCAAGTTTTGCACCTTGTTTAGCAGATACTGTACTGGTAATAATGATGCCAAAGAAAGCAGGTAAATAAATATAACCTAAGCTGTACTCCGGCAAATCAGGATTATTCCAGCCCGTAATAATATAAGTACACATACCAGCCACCGCAATCGGTAAGCCACAAGCAGAAGACGTAGCAACAGCATTACGCATCTCGACACGACACCAAGACAAATAAGGCACAGTAAGTGAACCACCACCAATGCCAAATAAAGCTGAAATAGCACCAATGACACCACCAGCTACACTCAAGCCGGCACCTTTTGGTAGCTCATGCTCTGCTTTTGGTTTTAAATTAAAGCCCATTTGAACCGCAACAGTTAATGCATAAATACCGATAATCATTTGTAATGTATCACCTGGTAAATAGTCAGAAAAAATACTACCAGCAACCGCGCCAATAACAATACCGATAGTCAGGCGTTTAACCAAAGACCAATCAATTGCCCCTTTACTGTGGTGGGTTTTAATCGAACTAAGCGAAGTAAAGATAATCGTCGCCAGAGAAGTACCAATCGCTAACTGGGTTAAGACTATTGGTGAGAGTTCTTGCAAGGTGAAAGAGAAAACCAGTGCTGGTACGATAATTAAACCGCCACCAACACCAAACAAGCCAGCGATCAAACCAGCCGCAGCGCCTAAAATTAAATATAAAACCACAATCATCTAAATAAACCTTTTTACAATATACCCTATCTTTTAAGGTGTGAATTTTAAGGTGAAAACTTTAAGTATCTAATTAGAATATCAAAATTGTGGTTAAAATACTAAGAAAGTGACAACACACCTGTTGATAACAGATAAACCGCACCTGCAGCACCTGCTAATAGCACGAATGAATAAGCATAATCTTGCTTGTTAAATGCCTGCTGTTTTTCAGCAAGTGCTTTCTTATAAATCAATACACCTGGCAAATACAATAATGCACATAACAACATATACTCAGCACCAGCTGCATATACGAGCCAAGCACCATAAAATGATGATATTAATGCAATAACAAGATCTTTCTTACGACCTTCTATTTCACTATAACCTTCACCGCTTAACGCTACTTTCACGCCATAAGCACCCACTAAAAAATATGGTAACAATACAGCCGAAGTCGCAATGTTTACCAAAGCTAAATACGAGCTTTCTTGTAATAAGGTTAAGATTAAAAATAACTGAACTAGACAAGATGAGAACCACAGTGACGTTGTCGCGGCGCCTTTACTGTTTTCTTTGGTAAATGCTTTCGGAAATAGCCCTTCTTTCGCCGCAATGAAAGGTACTTCGGCACTGACCACGGTCCAACTCAATAACGCACCCGATACCGAGATAATCAAACCAGCATTAATCAGCATTGCGCCCCAAGGACCAACGATCACTTCTAAGATATGCGCCATTGATGGGTTTTGCAGTTGTGCAACTTCTGGTTGAGTCATTACACCTAAAGTAAACAAGCTAACAGCAATATAGAGTACTAATGCCGAGAACAGCGCAATACCAGTTGCTTTCGCTACGTCGCGTTTATCCTTAGCACGGTTAGATAGAATAACCGCACCTTCGATACCAATGAACACCCACAGTGTAACCATCATGGTAGCTTTAACTTGATCTAATACCGAGCCTAGCTCAGGTGTTTTCTCACCCCAAAAATCAAGGGTGAACTTATCAAAACTGAACGCCATCACAGCCAAACAAACGAAAGTTAAAATAGGAATTATTTTCGCAACCGTCGCAAATACATTAATTAAAGCGGCACGCGTAACACCACGTAATACAAGCGCATGCATTGACCAAATTAATAACGAACCGCCCAATACTGCAATTGGCGTATTGCCCTGACCCATCACTGGATTTTCAGGGGTATCAACAAAGTAGCCTATCGCACTAAAAAACACCACAGCATACGATACGTTCGCTAATAAATTGCAGATCCAATAACCCCAAGCCGACATGAAGCCGATGTAGTTACCAAAACCCGCTTGCGCGTACGAGAAAATACCACCGTTTAAATTAGGGAAGCGAACAACTAAATTACGTAATACCGTCACCAACGCAAGCATACCGCAACCCGTAATCAACCAACCGAGTGTAATTGCGCCAGGTGCAGCCGATACGGCTACGTTTTGCGGTAGACTAAAGATGCCGGCACCGACCATGGTACTGAATACCAATGCGACTAACATGCCTAGTCCGAGTTTATTTTCCATCAATAATTCCTAAAAAATGCCAGCCACCAACATTAAATTCCAGTGAAGCCTTATTTTCGTTCGTTAATATAATACAATATGGCGAATTGTATTATATTATTTTACATATGCAAGAATATTCACTAAATTTGCATAAATCCAAATGTAACCGTAGGATTGCTGATAATCTGACCAGAACCGACCATCACCCTATTAAACTTATCTTTTTTCTTACATCTTGTGCTCCATTCAGTTAAAATAATCGGTTCGATTTCTTGCAAAATAATGATCATGACTGATTCTTCACAACAATATCTTTGTCGCACAACTTACCTTGTTGATAGCTTCTGGCCGGGTAAATTACTTGAGCTAAATAACACAGGTAATATCAAAGTCGCTGGGACCAATGGTGCCGGTAAAACGACGCTGCTTAAGCTACCCATGCTGTTTTGGGGCGCGCGACCAGGGCGTATTGTTGAACGTAATGCTAACAAGAAATCATTTGCAGCTTATTACTTACCACGCAAAACCAGCTACATTGTTTTTGACTACCAACGTCCAAACGGCACTGACACACCGCAGTTATGCCACGTATTAATTAAAAGCGATGGCGACAAATTACTTTACCGCTTTATTGATCACCCGTTTGATATAAAAATGTACCTTGGTGATAACGGCAATATCTTTGCCGATGACGAAATTAAACGTAATTATCGAACCAAGTACCGTTGCGAAGTCAGTAGCTTGTTAAGCGTAGATGATTACGCAAGAGTCATTCAAAATCATCGCGATCTTGGTGGTAAGAAATCACTGCGTAACCTGCAACAGCGTTTTTCAATGAGCCAGTCACCAATTAAGCACATTGAAAAAGTCGTGACGTCGGTATTTAACAAAATCTCTAATTTCGATGTAATCAAACAAATGATCATCGAAATCTCACAAGACGCTATCAGTTCAGAAATGCTCAGCCACAATGTAACTGATATGGTTAATATTGATAAAACCGATATTGATAGCTGGTTAGCAGACCTGCATTCATCACAAGCAATCTTAAATTTAGAAGACAAGATCTTATCGTCATTAACCGACATTGATTCACTTATTGAAATCAAAAAAGATCTACAGCACTTACATCATCTTGCTGGCATCTATCAGCAAAAGTGTAATCAAGATCAAGATACTGCCGGCACACGTTTAAAAGATGTATTACTTGAGCTTACCGACTTAAAAGAAGCACACAGACAGCAAGTATTAGCAATTGAAGATGCTTGTCACGATGAAGAAAAAGCCCATCGTGAAATTAAACACGATCTGGATAAGCTAGAACAAGAAAAAATAGATTTTGAAGATGATGAAGCCGCGACATATGAGCAACGAGGTTCTGAATTATCCGATTTTACCTTACGCTTAATCAATCTGAACAACGAAAAAACCCAGTTAAGTGAAAAATCTGCCGATCTTAGTCGTACGTTTACCGAACAACAACAAAAACAAGAGCTTGATTTTAACAAACGCGAGCAACAGCTAACAAACGAGATCAACTCTCAGCGTCAGCAGTTAACAACTGCGTTAAGTGAAAATAAACTGCATTATGCAACGTTAGAAAGCGAATTAAGAACGCAAACACAAACGCTAATTGATCAGTTAAACGAAAAGAAAACGCCACTTGAGCATACCAAGATCTCGCTTAATCTACAGCTAACACAGCCACAGATTGCACCAGAACTTGCTGTACAATCTCAACAATTACAACAAAATTTAAGCCAATGCCGTCGTAATATTAACGAACGTCAGGAAGCGTATAACCGCATTAGCGGTGAATCACAAAGCTTACGCCAAAAACAGCATCAAGCGCTGCAAGCCAATGACCGTTTAAAAATTGAATTAAACCATTTAGCGCAGCAGCACCGTGATGTACAAGCATTACTGAGTCCAGAAAAAGGTTCTTTACATGCCTTCCTTGCTGAACATGTGCCAAACTGGCAAAGCAATATCGGCCGTGTGATTAATCCAGAGTTGCTTAAACACCTGCATCTTGAACCAGAATTATTATCGGCTTTTACTGATGCAGTAAAAAATACCAATACCGAAACAGCGTTAACCCAAGTACAAGATTTTTATGGCATCAAGATCAACCTTAATGCCCTAGAAAACGCCTCGTTCACAGACTGCGCACTAGCAGAAAAAGAACAACATATCTCAGCCCAAATAGGGGCTAAAAAAGCAGAGCTTGAACAATTACAAAAAGCACTCGAACAATTAAATAAAGAAGTTGAAGAGCTTGATAAACAATTAATGTCGAGCAAACAATTACTGTTTAAACAAAATCAATTACTGACTAGTTTAGTCAATGAAGAAGATGAGTTAGACGGTAAACTAGAACAATACAAAGCCTTAGCGATTGCACGAGTGCAAACTGAATTAGCAGAAGCTGAGTTATTATTGGTTCAAGCGCAACAAGCGTTAAGCCAAGCGAAAGTTGATTACCAAAGTCGTCATAACGAACTAAACAACGAACGTTTAGGCGTACATTGCCAGCTAGAGACTGACTATAATCAGCGTATCGACAGCTACCAAGCATCGCTTGATAACTTGCGTAATGAAGCACAAGTTGAGATGCAGCGTATCGCCGATGCATTGCAAGCGGCATTAAGCGACGCCGGAATTAATGCCAGCATCTTTAATGCCCTTGAAGCTAAAATTAAACAAACTATGAAAGCAGTTGAAAATGCCAAAGTATTCCAACAAAAAGCGGATAAATATAATAGCTGGTTAGAAACATCGTGGTCACAAGTTGAACCTGGGCGTGAACGTTTACGCCGCTTAGATACTGCAATCCAACGCTTCCAGCAGCAACTAAAAGATAAAAAACAAGACTATCAACAGTCAACCGACAAACTAGAACAAGAAAAAGCGCACCTTGATAAGCAGGTAACAGATCTAGTATTACAATTAAAAGGCTTAGATAACAGCCTTGTAAAACTGGCTGACTACCCAGCGGTTGCTAACGACGATTTACCAGAATACAGTGTTAACAACATCTCTAAATTGACGAACAGTCAAATAAGTCTATTAGGCAAGCAGCAAAGCAATGTATTAAGCACAGTAAGTAAAATCAGCAGTGAATTAAAACGTTATTCGAAAAGCACACTGCAAGTCGGTTGGTTAGAAAACCGCATTGAAAGTGACCCTGAGATGGTGAACTACCGTCTTGAAGAAGCAATCAACAGCGGTGAACAACTGAGCTATGTACTGAAAAATGCAAAACTATTGCAAACCTCAACCACTCACGAAGTTGAATTACGTGCTAACGATATTTTATCTATCTATACCCATTTAAGTAACTTTGATCGCAATATTACCCGTACTGGCCGTAAACTGTCTAGTCACATGAATGGTAAGCAGTTCTTCACTGCCCTCGGTGATATTAAAATTGCTATTCGTACTAAGATGGACAAGTTAGGTTACTGGAAACAACTTGAGAATGTAAACGAGGCATTTGAAGCCTATCAAGCGAATACAGAACTCACGCATGATCGCAGTATCCCCCAAGACTTAATTGATAGCTTGGATGAATTGTCAGCGGTATTACCGAAAAACAATAACATGCAACACAATGAACTATTTGATATTGAATTCACTATTGTTGAAAATGGCCGAACGACCCGTGCAACAACACCGAAAGAGCTGGAAGATGTCTCATCAACAGGCCTATCTTACTTAGCCTTAATCACTTTCTTTACCGGTTTAACAACTATGTTACGCCCCGATGCAAATACAGTGATAACTTGGCCAGTAGATGAATTAGGTGAACTGCATTCTGAGAATATTCAGGCAATGCTCGATATGCTAAATCAACACGGTATTCAGATCATGACTGCATCACCATCAACCGATAAGTCGGTATTACAATTATTCGATCACCTATACGAAATTGACAGCCGTAATAAACGCCTGATCCAGATGAATGTTGATGATGACCCACTAATGACGTTGTTAAATGGTGACGCTAAACAAGCCTTAGCATCAGATACAGAACGAATGTCGTCAGTAAATACAGCGCCAGCCACTATGCAAGAAGAGAGTTAACCCATGTTTCAAACTACCGTTGAATTATTGTTACAGGGCCATACCATTTGTCAGGTAAGTCAACCTGATGCATATCGTTACCTGTCAGAACAAAGCCTGTTTGAAAAAGTAAATGATTACCTGCGCTTGATTAACCGTAAAGTAAAAGTAATCGAAGACGGTTTGGCCTTTGTTGCTTGTTACTGCACGATTGAAGAAGAAAACCGCGTGGATATTCGTCAGCAGTTACGCCAAGTACGTGATATTTTCCGTCCACTGGTTAACTTCTTAGACCTGGCAATGACAGCACTAGTGCATGACTGCGCCATGCGTGCGGGCGATACTATTCGCTTATCTGAGTTATTACGTGGTATTGAAAACGAACCAACGTTAAAGCAACAGTTAGCGCTATTAACCAATAAAGGTATTTTCAAAACCAGCCGTAATGATATCTCTGAACAACTTAACTTTATCTTAAAAAAATTAGATGAAGCAGGCTATGTTCAACGTTTGGATACTGGCAGTACCATTTATCAGATCACCGCTAAAATGAACTATATTCACGAGTTAATTGATTTTATTAATGACAGTGAATCGTTGAAATTAGAAAAACAAGATAACCATATCTTCGATGACTCACAGTCGGAGATGTTTTAATGTCACAGCAGCAAAGCGCTTCTGAAGTCGAAAAAATTGCCCAAATAATACGTAGTTCGTTTGCCAAAACAAACAGCAGCATGTTAGCGCAAGCGTATTTCGATGGCAGTGTTATTGATAATGGTGAGAATACCGCATTATTAGAAATGCTTACCAAAAATGGTCTAATCCGTCCAAGTGAAGAAGATGGCACTTATATGCTTGCCATCAACTTAAAGCGAATCTTAGACAAGTTATTATTACGTCATGCGTCTTACCGTAAACGTACTGATATCGCCAAAGTCATGCAGCACATTGACGGTGATATTAAATCCTATAAGCGTGCGTTATTAACTGGCCAACATAATGAAGTTTCCTTCTATCTAAGCCAAATAGACGAAGAGCTTTACGGCATTGTTTATGAATTAGAAGACAGCGTCAGCGGTTTGTTCGCTGCCATCACCAGTAAGTTTGGTTTTGTTGATAGCTTAGAAAGTAAAATTCATGAAAATGAAAAAGCCATCGCCTATACCGAAGGTCTGCTTAATGCGTTAGCCGATATTAACCTAAATGACGTATACACCTGGTTAGATTGGGACGATGTGCCTGCCGAGTTAAGCCGTAAGGTCACTTTCTTTATTGATGGTTACCGCCGTATTAATCGTCAGTTAGAAGGCGCCGTTCACCGTATGCGCCAACTGCTAATGACACTACGTAAGCAGAATGAGCAAGTTGCCCGTCTTAAAGCCATGTCTAAATTCTTAAAAGACAATCCTATTTGGGAATTAGATGACTACGCAGAGCGTGAACAAGTACCAGCTATCTTCAATCGTGTTGCACCATTACAATTATCAGCCAGTGTTGATATTAGTAATCAGGTACAACAAGAAGAACTGACCGATATTTACAACTCATTGCGTAAAGAAAGTAAGTCAGATGCAGAAGCCATTGATTTACGCAGCAGTGGCCGTATTGATGACTTGGAACAAAAGGCCCGTCAACTCGAAGCCGACTACGTATTGTCACAGTGTGAAGCGTTATTTGCACAAGTACTCAGTAATAAAGGTGACAGTTTCTCTGCCCTACACTACTGGCAGCAAGATGGTCAACTAACTGACATTTTACCTAAACATTTATGGCTCAGTATTCTTTATAATGAATACTACAAATGCGCACCCGCCGTACGAAAAGCGATGGCAATCGACTTCCCAGAGTCCAGCACCACTGAATTACCGGGTTCGATATTAATCTCAGGTAATTTACGCGTTAATGATATTCAATTACAGAGAGGTTAATTATGACGATTAGCAGGACGCTATATAATCGCTGTAAAAAACTAATTAAATCGAATGAACAAGGCCTAAAATACGATGATATTAACGCCGAAATATGGGCGTTATCTGGCTTAGGCCATAAATACGTGATCCCTTCGACTAAAAGAACAAAACAAAAAATATATTTCAAGCTACGCGCTGGCGAAGCAGAAAAGTTACAAGCCTTTATTAAAGAAGAAAAGGGTCTTGATGTATTAAAAGATCCTTACATGAATAGTGACCGAGTTTCAAATGCAGCATGCAACAATGATGAAAAGGTCGGCGCAAATGCATCACAAGATATCATTTTAGTGAATAACGCAGCCGGAAAATTAAAACTCAACCAAGAAGTAAGTTCTTTATTTAACTCTATCCACACTGCAGGTATAGAACTTCGTCATAGTATGATCACGAGTATCGAACATGATGCTATCATCATATGTGAAAATTTCACGCCTATGTACTACCTTCATCAACTAAAAAATAATCCAGTCTTCAAGCATGCGTTAATTATTTATCGTGGTGATAGCCAAAGTGGTAAACGTGCAGATGAAGTTAACTGTTTTATCGAAAAATATAAAGCAATATTACCCCTCTATTATTTCGGTGATTTTGATCCCGAAGGGTTTTCGATTGCCAACAGCTTTCAGGTTGACGGCATCATACTGCCAGATATAACACGATTCTCAGCATTAACAAAAATCGAACTTAGTAAACTAGCGGGCAAAGATAAATTTTTTCCTCAACTAGCTCACGGCAACTCTTACTTGAATCTCTCTGCTTATTCACAAGCATGGCATGCCCATATAAACTTAATGAATCAACATCAATTAGGTTGGCAACAAGAACATTTAATTGGCGCAAGTATAAAATTTCAGCTTTATTAAGCGAGCCCATACGCTAGCGCTGTCACAATTGGTATGATTATAATATAGCTATTGAATCCACGTTGCCATGATTTGGGGGCTATATTTAGTTCCATAAAAATACCAGTGATCAGTTTTGCTTTCATTATCGTTAATAGCATAACAGCGACAATTAAATAAGATTTGTGTATGCCTAACTTAGACAAACTAAATGCCACAACACTCATCACAATCAAAGCCAACCAAACATAACTCATTATAATTATTTGCTTTCTCACACTTCTATGATCTTGCATACTTAACCCCACTATATGACGTACAGCAATGGAAATAATATAACCCAAACCAAATCAACCATATGCCAATAACTGGCAGCAGACTCTACGGTATTTAAACTATTCTCTAAAAATTCTGGATGCGCTAAATTACGATACACGAGTAATAATATAAACATGCCTAATAGAACATGCATAAAGTGAAAACCAGTGATAAAAAAATAAAACATAAAAAAGGTATTCGTTGATAATCGGTAGCCTTCAGAAAGAAGGATATCGTACTCCCACAACTTAGTAATTACGTAAATCATGCTAAGTAAAAGAGCAACTAATATTGCTAATCGAGCACGTTTATTCTGCTTTTGCTTTACAAATATCACCGCTATTGCGACAAAATAACTACTTGATATTAAGGCTACCGTATTAATCAAACCAGCAGCAGGATGTAAGGCCTGCTGACCCTCTACAAATAAATCAGTTTTTAAAAAATACATACTAGAATAAGAAAAAAAGAATATAGCGAATACGGTTACCTCAGCCAAGATAAAGATCCAAACAGCGAGATCACCAGATAAACGTCTAGGGGGAGCAATATGTGTATTCAATAGAGTCTTCACTATAAGTAAATTCAATCTAATAACAACATTACACTGAACACTCAATATCGCCTTGATAATTATCAAGCGACTTAAAATTCGATCTCCATTTTACACAAGGGCAGTCTTATATAAATGAGTCTGCAAACATGGCATACTCATATTTCGTTGATGTGTAGACATCTTCTAAGCTGGTAAAAGGAGGGATTTACTTAGTGTAATATTCATTGCCCTCTCAGTAAATAATAAAGGCACTTACACCTAATGTTCGAACTTAAAAAAATCATCGGTACCTGGTTAATGCCGCTGCCATTACTGCTCACTGCTTTTATCCTTGCGGCACTATTATATAAACTCACCCGTCATAAACGCAGTGCCCAAGTGCTGTTTTGTAGTAGTTTTATTACATTATTGCTATTAAGCCTTGATCCTGTCACTAGCCGTTTAGCTGCTACATTAGAGTCTCAGTACCCGAGTTTCCAACAACAACACGTTGATTATATCCATGTAGTGGGTAACGGGCACACAACGGTCGACAGCTTACCGATCACCAGTCAGTTAACCCCTGCCGCCCTTGCTCGGACCACAGAAGGCGTACGTATTTATAAACTAAACCCAACGGCCAAGTTAATTTTCAGTGGCTATGGAGGTGGCGATATTAACAGTAATGCAAAAATGAACGCGCGTTTAGCTATTGCATTGGGCGTACCAAAATCAGCCATTATATTATTAGAATCCCCTCGCGACACAATAGAGGAAGCGATTGATAACAAAAGAATTACTCAAGGTAAACGCCTCGTACTGGTCACCTCCGCAACGCACATGCCACGAGCCATGAAAATATTCCAACAACAAGGTTTATCCCCTATCCCTGCACCAACTGCGCATGTCAGTAAACCAGTGAATGGTATGCAACCATTACACTATTACTTCCCTCGTGCTCGATATCTCGCGGTAAGTGAAATAGTGTTCCATGAATGGTTAGGGCTAGCTTGGTTGTCGCTAAAAAATAACCAATAAATTTTCTATTCTGTAATTAACACGGCATTTAGGTCTAAACTGAGCAAGTAAACGTGGTTCAAGTCACAGTTACCGCATTTTATGTAGTTTTATTACCAAAAATTGTCTTGTGACAACTTGCCCTGACGCTAGATGACTCTATAATCACCCCATGTTCTCAACTTATGCCTCTTTAGTCATTGTGACTCAGTTAATTTAAGTTGAAGAAAAATAGCTTTAAACCATATCGGAGATAGACATGAGACAAGCACTAGTAATGGGTAACTGGAAACTAAACGCAACTAAAGCATCTGTAGAAGCTTTAATTAACGGTTTAGTTGATGCGGCAAAAGACAATGCAACTGTTGAAGTTGCTGTATGCCCTCCTGCTGTTTTTATCCCACAAGTTGAAGCATTAACAGCTGACACTGCAATTAACTACGGCGCACAAGATTGTGACGTTAATACAGCTGGCGCATTCACTGGTGAAAACTCAGCGGTTATGTTAAAAGAATTCGGTTGTAAATATACGCTTGTTGGTCACAGTGAACGTCGTGTTATACACGGTGAGTCAAGCGAAGTTGTTGCTGACAAATTTGCTGTTGCACAAGAAAATGGCCTAGTACCTGTACTTTGTATCGGTGAAACACTAGAGCAATTCGAAGCTGGCGAAACTAAAGCAGTTGTTGAAGCGCAACTTCAAGCGGTTGTGACTAAATCTGGTATCACATCTCTAAACAATGCAGTTATCGCATACGAACCTGTTTGGGCAATCGGTACTGGTAAAACAGCAACACCTGAAATTGCACAAGACATCCACGCTCACATCCGTTCATGGTTAGCAGAGCAAGATGCAGCAGTAGCAAACAAAGTTCAGATCCTTTACGGTGGTTCAGTTAAAGGCGCTAACGCGGCTGAATTATTCGGTCAAGCAGACATTGATGGCGGCCTAGTAGGCGGCGCTTCACTAGACGCTGTAGAATTCTCTAAAGTTATTGCTGGTGCTTCCGCATAGTACTTACCAAAATCTAATATTGAGCGATTTTCTACTCTGAATTAGAAATAAAAGTGTAGTAATACTGATGACTCAGTAATTACGTATTACTGCACCCCTTTCTTATAAACTTATATTGTAAAAAATAAAATCATACCAAGGTATTATTTTATTTTTCGCTTAAAAGTTTCATATGAAAGCTCACCAAGTATTACTTTAGTGATAAAACAGTCAAAAAGATGCAGAAAATAATAGAATACATAGTTATAATAAATGAATAAAAAGTAATTATGATAAATAGAAAATAACAGCAACAGATAAACCAAATTTGGTGTGCTAAATAAATGAACAAGCGTGCTATCACTTGCTGAAACAGTACTCTACCTAGATAAGAACAACACTCTACCTAGATAAGTACAAGACTCTAACCCAATAAATAAAGTATCATCGACTGATATATTTGAGGCTTCAATGATTAAAAGAATAGGTGTTTTAACAAGTGGTGGTGATGCACCAGGCATGAACGCAGCAATCCGAGCAGTTGTACGTGAAGGCTTACATCTTGGCTTAGAAGTTTACGGTATTTACGATGGTTATGCAGGTTTACATCAAGATCGCATTGAGAAACTTGATCGTAAATCAGTTTCAGATGTAATTAACCGTGGTGGTACTTTCTTAGGTTCTGCACGCTTTCCTGAATTTAAAGAAGAAAGCGTACGTAAAGAAGCAATTAAAAATCTTAAAAAACACGATATCGATGCACTTGTCGTTATTGGTGGTGACGGTTCTTACATGGGGGCGAAGAAGCTAACTGAAATGGGCTTCCCATGTATCGGTATTCCAGGAACAATTGATAACGATATTCCTGGCACAACTTACACTATCGGTTTTGATACTGCACTTAACACTGTCGTTGACGCAATTGACCGTTTACGTGATACGTCAACATCACACCAACGTATCTCTATTGTTGAAATTATGGGGCGCTACTGTGGTGATTTAACCATGGGAGCAGCAGTTGCAGGTGGTGCAGAATTCGTTGTAATCCCAGAAAAAGGCTATGATGAAGCAGATCTACTGTCTCAGATTAAAGCGGGTATCGAAAAAGGTAAAAAACACGCTATCATTGCGATGTGTGAGCACGTAACGAATGTAGATGCACTGGCTAAACATATTGAAGCTGAAACAGGCCGTGAAACACGTGCTACGATCCTAGGCCATTTACAGCGCGGCGGTACACCAACAGCCCGTGACCGTATTATGGCAAGTCGTATGGGTTCATATGCAGTTAAACTATTAATAGATGGTGAAGGCGGTCGTTGTGTCGGTTTAATGAATTCAAAAATGGTTCATCATGACATTATTGATTGTATCAACAATATGAAACGTCCATTCAATCAAGAGCTATTTGATCTATCTGATTCGTTATTCTAAAGACACTTAGCGTAAGCATGTTTTAGATTCAACACGCTTAAATCAAATATGAAAAGCGAAACCGATGTAAGTTGGTTTCGCTTTTTTATTGTCATAATATGACAAGCAAGATCGCAGAACTCGATGCTTTGAAACGAGGGCAACATGATTTTAAAATACATTTTCACTGACATCATGATTAGCGCAACTATTTTTAAATGTTTGTGCTAATCAATTGAAAATAGATACAATTTGTCTCGGTATCTTGTTCTATCTTATAACCAGAAACTAGCTTTATTACAGGCTTATCTACCGAACATATCAGTCGTATTTACACCTGATAAATCCCATGAATCCACATAGATTTTCTCGAATGCTGTAGCATAATAAAACATGAAACTCATATTTGTTACGTTCGATATATCCCAGCGGTTAATATCTTGATTAAATGCCCGGGCATAGCGGAACATATAACTCATATCAGTCACGCTAGATGTATCCCAATAGCTAATATCTTGGTTAAATACCTTAGCTCCATAGAACATCAAATCCATCTTACTCACGCTTGATGTATCCCAACGGCTAATATCTTGGTTAAATGCACAAGCGTTTGTGAACATCCATGACATATCAGTCACTTTAGATGTATCCCAACGACTAATATCTTGGTTAAATATATAAGCGCTTGTGAACATCCATGACATATCAGCCACTTTAGATGTATCCCAACTGCCAATGTCTTGGTTAAATGCAGGTGCGTCTCTGAACATATGAGTCATATAAGTCACGCTAGATGTGTCCCAATGACCAATATCTTGATTAAATACCAGAGCATTGTCGAACATACTATCCATATCCGTCACCTTTGACGTATCCCAATAGCTAATATTTTGGTTAAATGCCTCTGCACCGTAGAACATACGTGACATATCAGTCACATTAGATGTATCCCAATAGCCGATATTTTGGTTAAATGTTTTGTTATCTCTAAACAGGTTACTCATATTTTTTATATTTGTTGTAACAACATGAGTCACATCATCACCATCGACAATCATCTTGCGCAACATAGCTTCATCTACAAGGGTATACATTTTCCCATTAACAATGCCAGTATCATTAACCTTCGCTGATAATGGCGCAACAATGACTCCACTTATTCTGGATTTGTAAAACCCACCTACATTTTCGCTCGCACGCATACTAAGTGAAATTAAAGCTAAAAGAGTAATAGTTAGTATTTTAAACGTCATAATAAAAATGCCATGTATACACCCTGATTATTGAGATGATAATAAATTAAGAAAAAGTAAAACCCTTGTAGCCACAACGAGACATAAAAACAGTAAGCGATTGTATATTAAGATTATTTTTAATACTAACTGAATTGATAGGTGCTTTAACTAAATCGATAGGTGTTTTAACTAGGCGTTTGTTAATCTGTCTTTTAAGTTCAATTTATAGGGGGCACATTGAAATAAAGAGCGAGAATCGATGCATTGAAGTACAGCTGGACTTCTCATGAAGTTCCCCATATCCAACTAGCAGAACTCGATTTTATACCCCGCCATATACAAGTGTTCCCTGTCTGAATAATAAAAAAGCAAATACGTTTCCATATTTGCTCTTCAATATACATCGACTTGCGTAAACAACTACACGTCCCTTACCCAAACATCTTTAACACGCGCAGCTTTTAATACATCAATCACGCTGTTATGAATAATCACAACACCGAAATCTTCTTCTAGTTTGAAAATAAGGCGTTCTGCTAATGGAACTGATTCTAGACGCGTGAAATCAAGCTCAACCTTGTCTAAATCAAGCCAGTTCAGTTTACCAAATTGCTTTTCTTCGTTGGTTAAACGATACGTTTGATGAATGTATGGCATACGGTAGTTTTCATTCACTTTGATATCATCATCTTCTGGTTGACTCGGAGAGCAATCAACACGGGCATCAAGCCACTCAACACCATGTTTAACCAAGGCTTCAACTTTAAGTGAAATATCATCGATGATAAATAACTTAGGTGAAAACGTCATTTCCAATAATAAGTCAGGTTCAACAGGCACAATCGGCTTTGCTGATTGTTGAAAAGGGAAATGAGCGAACTGTGTTTTTGATAAAAGGTGATATTCGTTTTTCATTTAGTTAGGCCTTAAAGTTTTGGTATTCTGTTAGACAAATCAAACCTACCACCGTCAATACCGTAAATAGTTTCATTTAGAGTTAGAGGATAAACAACATCATATATTTCGTTAGAAAAGAAAAAGACGTTAACTCCTTTTACGCGAAATATATGGCGCTTACATTTTGGCACTTTTTTCATTTTTTCTTCGCTTAAATATAATTCGTCTATACGTTCACTGAGGAATGAACCTCTCTCCTCTAAAGGTAGATCATAGCCATGCTCTTCAGGGTCATAATGTATCATGGTTATCTCTATCTCGCTTTTGTCTTCGTCGAGCACATCAATCTCATTATTTATAGCAATAACATACCGTACTTGCTTAGACATACCATCAGCGCAATCGAGCCTATTGGGTAACACAGTAATTCCATAAGGGTCAAAGCTCATGAAAATTTCAGCTACCTTAGCGGTCACACTGAGATCTCCAGCATTAGTGATGTCAAATACATGCCTCGCTAGAACATTATCATCAGTCCAAATGATAGGCGCTGCAATTGATACAGGAATATAATCAATATCTTCGTACAAGTACGCTCTAGCATCATCAGCCATAAACATCGCGTTGCTGGCGTAAAGCGCCTCATCAATCTTAGCTATTTTCATTTATAATTCCTTTAAACTTTGAGACCTGAGCATTTATATAATCTGGCTTTAACATCAGTTAAGTTAGGCTAATCGTTCGAAATCGCGGGATGCTTTCGTGACTAACAATCCGGTGCTTTATAGCCTGAGCAACCAAAGCATAAAACGAAAAAAGCAAATACGTTTCCATATTTGCTTTAAATCTTGCGAGTTCCCACAGATGATTTTACAATATAAATAAGAATATTGAGGTTCAATTATTCATATTCAGAAATGATCTCTAGATCTTTGTATTTACTTAATACTTTTTCACATATTTCAGTCCGTAAAAACACATCATCATCAAGTATATAACCGACCGCGGTTTCATCTTTATTATAAGGTAAGTCTAACAAAAAAAGATCATCATGAAATTCAATATCACCATCTTCATCAATTTCTTTCTCAACTAAGATGTCCAACGTTGGAATATCTTCTTCAAGATATTTTTTCATGTCATTTAATACATCTTCATGCACAATTAATTTTGGAAGATGTAATAAATCTAATAATACATCAGGGGCTAAATTAGCAATAAATTTATCTTTCTTTTGATTTTTTTCAATATAATCTTTTATATTTTTATACACGTTTTTACCTCTAGCACCTAAATCAATAAAATTTCGCTTGTTATTTCCTGGTATTTATCCAATAATCCCACTCTAAAACAGGGGTAAAGCTAACACCTGTAAAACCTAATTTAATTATTTCTTCTACAAGACTGTTGTGGATGACAATAACAGAACTATGCCCGACCTTAAATACCAATCTTTTTTTCAAAGGTATTTTTCCAAGTGAATTACATAACTTAAGCGTTTCAATACTTTTAATATTACCTTTTCGTTCTTTAAAGTCAGTATTAGCTTTATCAATATTAGATAAATAATTAGCTACTTTAAAATAAAAAAATTTGCTTTCAATCCCTTCGATTTTAGTTTCAGATAAACTTAAATAATTCAATTTAAGGTTTAAAATAAAATCATAGAAAGGTTTAGATATTAATGGACTAGACATATATAAAACATCTGGTAAATGATCTGATTCACCAGGGTAACTTACCTGTGCATTAATAATATGCTTATGTGACATAATACATCTACGGTGTACAATGCCACTGGAGTATCTATCAGTATAATCGAGTAAGCCAAATTCACAGTCAGCCACCCAAACAGAATATTCATTATTAATCATTTTATTTCCCTACTTCTAAAGATTCCGTTTTACTAATCACCATCGAAGGCTCATTATTTTTCACGAATAAGTGAGTTAAGAGATGCTTATTGCCTAAGCCATTTTCACTATTGTGTCTGTAAGCACATGGCTTATCACGATTTATATTATGTTCACTTTCCTTTAAAGAAGCATTTCGGCATCCTGATTTACCTGCCTCATAATAATGACCATTAGCAGAAATCGTGCAGCTAAATGTTTCTATCTTCCGTAAAATGGCTTCACTTTCATCATCTATCAAAATGACTATATCTGAAAGACTGTCTTCGCATAAATCCCCATCCATTATATCATCGAGTATATCATCCAACCTTTGTTTCACACCCTGTACATAATTCCGTATTCCATAACGACCAGCCGAATGTGGACCACTGTGAATTTGAACTCCTAACTGACACGCTAATTCAGGAGTCGCTGGTAATATAACCACATTACGCCAATGATTAATATCATAGCCTATTGTCTTAGCTATTTTTTCCCAATTAATTGACTTTTGCATACATTGAATAGGAATAATATGATGAGCTTGTAAGCTCCCACTTTGATAGAACCAAGGGTGATTGGCTGGATTTTGCTTTTGACCTTTACTCTCTGGATAACGAGCAGTATCATTTTTCATTAAACTATTCCACGCTAAGCCCCGATCATGCTTTCCTTTTCCTGGAACACCTCTCTTTTCAGAGGCCTTATTTTTCTTACTCATGATTTATGACCTCGGCAATATTTCTTACTATTTTTCTTTGCATCTTTCTTTACACCACGACCACAAACGTCACATTTTCTCAGTTTCTTATCCTTCTTCTCATTCGTCTTACTCTTACTGCTACCCGCTTGCGCTGTGCCACCCGTGTGATGTTTGGTTTTCGCAGGATAAACTTTCTCTGATTTACCTAGTACACGTGCAAATAAGTTGTCAAACTCGCCCATTGCACTTTTTAGTTTATCCACTGACATCTTGTCGAATATTTTGATTTCGTCACCGAGTTTAACGAAATATGATGCAAGTTCGTCGGCCCCCATTCGATCTGCGTAGGACGCCATTTCTGTCGCGACTTCAATACAAGGTTTTAATACATCAGATAAAATTTTACTGGTTTCTTTCGCATATTCAGCCCACTTTAAACCAAGCAAAAACTTCTCAGGGTCACCCTTACCCAAAGCACGGACGATAGCCAATAAATCGTCTTTTTTGGTCTCTTTACCTGTTTTAAGCACCACTTTACAAGTGCCTTTTAGCGCACTACCAAACAGTGGAATACAACCAATTAAGGTGAACGACAAGGCTAACCAATTTTCAGGCTTATCGCGCCCCTCTTCATCCATCATATTAAGGATATTGGCGGTTAAATCACGTATATCACCGACTTGATCAACCACAGGGATCATCGTTAACGCAGTGTTCGCAATAATTTGTTCTACCGATGCATCATCATTAAAATCACCTAACAATACACCCCATATCCAACTAGCAGAACTTGATGCTTTACGCCAAGTGTTCTCCCAAAAGCCGAGCTGTCCACGTTTGGTGTCTTCAATAATGGTTTGAGCATTCGCACCAGGATTAAATTTAGGATTGGTTTTGGTTGGTTCATTGGGTTGAAATTCGCGACTGTCTTCATCGGCAGTCTCCGACACAGACGGGTTTTGAGCCCCCCCATGCACACGGTGCTTTCCTGTCTGAATAATAAAAAAGCGCCATAAGGCGCCTTCAAATCAATTTTTAGTGATAATTAAACCTTACCCCAAATGATGCTCAATAATGTTGGCCGTTTGTGACTCTAGATGTTCTATTAAGTCTTTTTCAAAATACAGTGTTTCTTTTTCATAAACGATGCCGCTTTCATTCATGCCTGAATCATATTGTGTTTTAAGCACTGCAGGCAAAAACACATACATATCTTCAAATGGTTCGCCATCGGCTTCATAAAAAGTCACTGGATAGGTTGTATAATTCGACGGTACTGTTAATTTATCGCGGACATACACGCCAGGCGATGGGAAAAAAACCAACACCAAGTCAGCCTTCATCGGGAAGATTGATTTATTTGGTTTCTCAGCCAATAACCCTTCTTGTTGATACTGCTGTATAATCATGATGAGAACTCCAAAGGAATAAATTCAATACCTGTAACACCCGCTTCTTCTAATGCGATTTTTACTTTTTCATTGGCAATAAAGGGGTCTTTAAAATTCGACAGCGTGAAAATATCATGTTTAAAATCACAAGCATCAAACTTTTTTCGGTCAAAGACTTCGTCACTAGCACCTGAGTACCCTCCTAGTAATGCTTCAAATCCATCTGCATCTGAAGCAATCGGGTCCAAAATATCATAGTGCGCAAGAGGATTAGTAAATGCAAAACCGGTAATGTCGCCATCATTTTTGACGTTTACAGGTAAAAACTGCATACCCTGAAACCCATTGTCGAAGAAAACTTGCTGTACTTTCTTGCTTGCCATAAAACCGTGCCCCGCTTTTAAAAAGTCAGACATCCCCCGTTCTTCATAAGCGTCACTTACGGTTACTGAAGGTTTCTTTTTTAAAAATTTATGATGTGGTACCGGGTACATAAATCGCCTATTATAAGGAGCTTGTACGTTAAAAGAGCCTTCTCCCTCAGTAAATCTTTCAAATAATAAATAATAGTTCATTTTCGTTATTGTCCTAACATAGGTTTATAGTGGCCAGATAAATAATCCAGTCGAGTATTAGCATCATGCCCTTTTCTAAAATCATGATGTAACAATGGGTCTACCTTTGCCGATAAGTACATTACAACAAGCTTTATTGCCTTTTATAAGTATTGAGTGCAGGGTTTACAGATGAACCAATACTGATAACACAAATAAAAAAAGCAAATACGTTTCCATATTTGCTCTTCAATATACATCGACTTGCGTAAACAGCTACACGTCTCGTACCCAAACGTCTTTTACGCGCGCAGCTTTTAATACATCAATCACGCTGTTATGAATAATCACAACGCCGAAATCTTCTTCTAGTTTGAAAATAAGGCGTTCTGCTAATGGCACTGATTCTAGACGCGTGAAATCAAGTTCAACCTTGTCTAAATCAAGCCAGTTTAGTTTACCAAATTGTTTTTCTTCGTTGGTTAAACTGTACGTTTGATGAATGTATGGCATACGGTAGTTTTCATGCACTTTGATATCATCATCTTCTGGTTGACTCGGAGAGCAATCAACACTGGCATCAAGCCACTCAACACCGTGTTTAACCAAGGCTTCAACTTTGGGTGAAATATCATCGATGATAAATAACTTAGGTGAAAATGTCATTTCCAATAATAAATCCGGTTCAACAGGCACGATTGGCTTTGCTGATTGTTGAAAAGGGAATAAATTAAACACTTGCTTCGACAATATTTGATATTCAGTTTTCATAACCATCCCTTACATTATTGGCGCTTCTTCATCAAAATCAAATGGGGTATAAACAATACCTTGGCAATCAGCCTGCATCGCAATATCCCACACGTGTGTCACCAACTCCATGGAGAAGAATATCGTATCATCCGAACCTTTCACTCGAAAAATATGTTTCTTGTATTCAGGGATTACATGGTACTTTTCTGCATCAATGAATAACTCCGCTACAATGAGTTCAGGAGGGAGATCATAATCAGAACGATCTTCTAAATAAACAAAGCTTTCTTCCGTATCCATCACATCGATAATATTATTAACTGACAGTAAATAACGACCTTTAGCTAAGCCATCATCTACTTTTAAAGCCGCAGGCATGACAACAACACCATAAGGGTCCCAAGCCATGATGGCCTCCATGACCACTTTCGAAATAATGCGATCGCCTTTATCTAAAATATCAGGAATACCCGTCATATCAGCACCTGCCGCTTCCCATATAATCGGGTTAATCACTGATATTGGCACAAAACCTTCGGATGAATAAAGGAATTCCCTGCTATCTAATGTCTGACTCATAATATCATTTGATAATAAATTTTCACTGAACGTGGCCAATTCTTCTGTATCCAACTTACCATTCCTTATACACTTCTATTTATTACACCTTATTTTTCAATGTATTAAATAAAAAAGCAAATACGTTTCCATATTTGCTTTTGGTATCACAACATAAATTAAGATATTTATTAATGCCAGCGATACAAAATATAATCTGTTTTTAAATTATTTAACGCAGAAACAAACTCTTCACTTAAAAATAATGCACTGTTATCTTTATTTCTAAAGATATGAATACCATCACTAATATCATCTACTGCAGTATAATAATCGCTAATGATATAGACATGTGTGAAATTCGAACGTAAATCATCTTTTTTCAATTCAACTGCGCCATCAGATAATTCAACATTATGAGTTAAATAACGCGATAAACTGCCCACCATATCGTCAATAATATAAATCTTCGGGAAAAGATAAAAATCAAAAACCAAATCAGGCTCTACAGGTAACATGCCTTTTTTTTCTTTCACCGGGAAGTTAGCTAATGTATCGACACTTAATTCAATAAACTTTCTCATTAATATATCTCCGGAACGCGACCATCATCTGACACAGGGCGAACACTTAAACTCGAATTAGCAACTGTCTCCCGATAAGCTAACAACGCTTCACCGAGCTCTTTTGATACAATAATTCTGTCTGGCGTTTCTTCAATAATAAATAACTGGCGTTTATGTTTTGGCCGTTTTTCTAGCCCCTCAAAATCAAGGTATAGCTCAGATACATGGATTAGTTCCATATCAGGAACGTGAATAATGTCACTTTTATCCATGTCAGCACACGCCTGTATATTTTCAAGTGATAGCAGTGTGAAATCACCTTTTGAATCCTGTCCATCTGATACTACAGCAGGTAGAAACAAACATTTATAAGGATTAAACTGCGCGATTATTTTTGAGATTGCTTTACTGCACACTATTTCACCAATGAAGTGGAAATCTCTTGTGCACTGTACAGATAATTCTTCTGTTATATCAATATCTTTTGCTACACTCGTTTGCGGAGAGCCTAGATCACAAAAATATTCGGAACGATCATTTGCTATTAATGAGCTATTATTACTCATAAAATTTTCTGTTATTAAGTAGTATTTCGCCATTCTTATTCCTTATATTTAGCAGGAGCATTACACTCAATCTTAAATTCATCTTTTAATCTATAAACATTCTTTAATAATTTATTAGGTATTAGGTACATAGAACTCATACTGAATTGGTTATAATTATGAACACGTTCTGATGAACAATTCCTACCTTCTTTTTGCTTACAACCCACTTTATTATCATGTTGATAAAACTTACCACTATTAAAGAGGTTCAATTTAAACTGGCTAATATCAATCAATAAGTTTGTTGATAATTTATCTATCGAATTAACAACCTTTTCAGGTTTAGAAGAACAATTCAATTTCTCCATTTTAATCTGAATACTTAATTTCATCCTACAGATTTTATGATAAGCAAATAGTTCATCCATTCTGTGCATATCATCTTTTAATGTTGCTTCGCTAAGGGACGTTTCATCCGTTTCGGCGCTATGTAGCGCTGTTAAATTATCTTCTGCTGTTTTTTCATCAAAGCTATAATCTACTGCAATTTGTTTACCTGTGTGTCCGCTGACATGTCTAGGTAACGCATAGTGGCAGCATACTTGTTTCTCTGTTGGAAGTGTAACTAGATTCTTCAAATGATTCACATCATAAGCTTTCATTTTTAGTAGGTTACGCCTCACTTTGGCTAATGATTCAGTCGCTTTTATTGAAAGAATATGGTGTGTTGCTAGTTTTATGCTTTTACTATTCGCAACTCTCAATGGGTGTTTATCTAATTTAATATAACCAAGTGATTTACGGTCTATTTTACCCTTTTTATATTTATCTTTTTCAGTTAAAGCTGATGAATTTTTTACAATGTGCCCTTTTTGTGACATCTCAAACCTCTACAAATTCGTTGCTGGGCACATGCCCTTCTTTTTCCCGAGTGGTTTATTACAAATCCGGCAACGCTGAGGTTTCTTATCCTTCTTCTCATTCGCCTTAGTCTTATTACTACCCGCTTGCGCTGTGCCACCCGTGTGATGTTTGGTCTTAGCTGGATAAACTTTCTCTGATTTACCTAGTACACGTGCAAATAAGTTGTCAAACTCGCCCATTGCACTTTTTAGTTTATCCACTGACATCTTGTCGAATATTTTGATTTCGTCACCGAGTTTAACGAAATATGATGCAAGTTCGTCGGCCCCCATTCGATCTGCGTAGGACGCCATTTCTGTCGCGACTTCAATACAAGGTTTTAATACATCAGATAAAATTTTACTGGTTTCTTTCGCATATTCAGCCCACTTTAAACCAAGCAAAAACTTCTCAGGGTCACCCTTACCCAAAGCACGGACGATAGCCAATAAATCGTCTTTTTTGGTCTCTTTACCTGTTTTAAGCACCACTTTACAAGTGCCTTTTAGCGCACTACCAAACAGTGGAATACAACCAATTAAGGTGAACGACAAGGCTAACCAATTTTCAGGCTTATCGCGCCCCTCTTCATCCATCATATTAAGGATATTGGCGGTTAAATCACGTATATCACCGACTTGATCAACCACAGGGATCATCGTTAACGCAGTGTTCGCAATAATTTGTTCTACCGATGCATCATCATTAAAATCACCTAACAATACACCCCATATCCAACTAGCAGAACTTGATGCTTTACGCCAAGTGTTCTCCCAAAAGCCGAGCTGTCCACGTTTGGTGTCTTCAATAATGGTTTGAGCATTCGCACCAGGATTAAATTTAGGATTGGTTTTGGTTGGTTCATTGGGTTGAAATTCGCGACTGTCTTCACCGTACTCAATGGTAAAACCACCCGGTGCTACGCCACCTATAGACGCGGCACCATCATTACCTAGCGAACCTTCAAAAGCGGCACCAGTTTGATCAATCAAACTATAAGTCGCCCCCTGAACAGGATCACCATCAGCATAAGACAAGAATAAATCAACCGTATAGGTGCCTTCTTCATCGGCAGTCACAGTGACCGACGGATTTTGTGCGCCACCCATACACATGGTATTGGCTTTGTTCATCGTCATTTGATCAGACAAACGACACACGCCTTTACCTTCAATTTTCACCGTTGCGGAGGCGGTAATAAATTTAGCTTCGGCCTCAATAGTGCCAGAGGCAACACCTTTCTTGTCCCCTCCTGCATCACCGGCACTTTTAGCAAACTTACAGCCTTTAATTGCAATACTGTTGCCGCCGTCCATTGTAACAGTCGTTGAACCATCAGCTAGATCTGCTGACTCAGCGTTATTCCCATAAGGAATTGGTACGACAGCATTCCCGACTGTGGTTAAGCAAACATCAGGTATCGTTGCACTCGCCTTACCTCCGGATCCCAAATGAACAACACTCAGTCCATCTGCACTAACCGTTACACCCATGATTACCCACCTTTATCCGTAAATGTCGAGAAACTGTTGAAAGCGTATATCAATCGTTAAATACGTCGCAACATACATACCAATAACCAATAAACTGGTAACAGCTATAATTACTTTTGGCGGTAATACTTTTTTCAGCGGTTTAGTTAAATACTTCGCTTTTAAATTAGTCAGCTGAAGATCTTCTTGCTCAACTAAACGGTCATTCTTGACCAAGTTATAAATAGTATTACCAATATCAACTAATTTTTCATTACCACGCTCTTCACGACCATAGCGACCTTTAAAGCCCAACTGTAATAACAAATACAAAAATTCAATGACGTAACGGTATTTTTTAGGATCGTTTTTAAGCCTTTCTAAAATGACAAAAAACTTATCACCACCTGCCGTTTCATTATGAAATTCTGACAACAAGCTGTTTTGGCTCCAATTACTGTTTGCCCCCCATTCTTGTCGACAAACCGATTCGTCAAACGCGGCGCATAAACAATAACGAATAACCAGAATACTGGCACGGTCAACTTCCATTTCGTTAAGTTTTCGCTCACCTTTACGGATTTCTCTTCCTACTTGCTCTCGAAATGGGTCAAGGTCATCCATCCAAGGAATCGACTTCATGCATGACAAACTCGCGATAAGCCAAGAAAACTCATCAATCAGCGGATTGATACCAATTTTTTTAATATCTAAATCGCCAATCGCGATATTACGAGACAAATCAGGGCTGGGCATAACCTCCATCGGTTTACCCGGTGCAGGTTGAAACAGGACAACAGTAATATCATCGTCCACATAACTCATAATTTAACAGCCCATAATTGCAAGGATAAATTAGAAAAATCACCCGCAACATGAATCGCTATTGCAGCAGAGTTTGTTAGTGCTTGCCATTCAATACTCGATTTGTCTAATTCAAAGTAGGTGTAACCAGCATGATACGGAAGCTGGCGTGGAACAACAGGCATTGGTTTCATGCTAATACCAGGCAACTGCAGATTAATCAATTCACGAATATTATCCATTGAACCAATCTTAGTTTGTGCGACAAACTTGGTGTGCAATACGTCTAATGACACATCCGCTTTAACAGCCAGTATGAGTGTTGTAGATGTAATAATACTTGGATCTGGGATAGGAGCAGTTCGAATACCGTAACTTTGTTCTTTCAAGGTTAATGGAATTGCTCGTTGCTCAGACATTACACTTAACGTTAATTTAATGTCTTGTAGAATACCTGATAAGCATTCGGTTAATGCACCGTGATTGTATTTTTCAAACTCTCGTGGGCGTCTTGTCGATGAACATAATGTCGCAAGATCACCTTCGGCTTGTAACAAGTAACGATAAAACGTTTCTGGATGAATGCCTTCAACATGAGTGAAATGCCAGAACAAGGGTTCTAGTCGATTTAGGGTTTGCAATAACATAAAGTCGGAGACAGAAGATACACCTTGCTGGTCAACAGCGCCTAATCGTTGTACGATTAACTCCGCACGGTGATGTAACATAGAAGCAAATTCAGTTGTAAACTTAATTAATACAGCCGATGCTTTAATATCCACACACGTTGGAATAAAATGCTCGTCAAGTACAACGGTGCCATCTGGTTTTAGTTCTAAAATTTTACAGATAGGGATCGATGTATAAGCGCTCTTATCTTCATCATCATACATTAATTTAAATGTCAGTTTACCGATCATAATGTTGGCCATATCTTCACTGCCATAACATGCATCAACCGCATCTTGTGTAGATTGAATATAACGCGCATTACTACCCGGCTCCCCAAATAATTCAGCACGAACAGAGGGTAATGGGCAACATAAGTAAACAATTTTATCCACAACAGATGAATCGACGTCTCTCACATCGGGTAAATCAGCAAGCAAGGGTAATTCAAATGGTGTTCGGTCCTGTAAGATCCCTTCCGCATGGCTAATACCAATCTTACCCAGCGCAAGTAAACTATCATTCACAACTATCTTTTTAACACCCCACTGTAAAGGTGTTGAAAATACATTAAGCATACTCGTAGATTTGTCATGATGTCGTTCAAGCTGTTGAAAATGCTGAGGCTTCATGAACATTCCATCTTGCCACATAACGGGATTATAAAGAGACATTCTGTAATTCCTTAGAAATAATTTTGTTCAATACCACGAGTACTGTCTGTAGTGAGTTCACTACCTTCGATATGTAATTTCAAAAAATAATTGGTTTTTTCTTCGATTAGTTCTAATTTACGCCATGCTGAACCATCAATTTTACGAAAAGCAACAGAAAAACCGACAGCACGTGTCGCTGGATCTAACTGAATAATTTCATGAATTTTTTCATTGGGCTGAATTTCAAACTCGTAACGCTTAATATACTCGTCACCAAGCGCATCTTTATCACTCTCAAATAACGCAAAAAAATCTAAGCTACGAAATAAGATCGGAGATGTAAGTTCATGCATACGCAAAATAACGGGAGATGGTTGACCATTTATGCGTAAATTAACTAGGCTCGCAGCATCAACTTTCAATTCAATCGATGAAGTTTCAGGCGTGATACCTGTTGATTCTTTAAACTGCTCCCAAATAGAGCAGCCTTGTAATAATAATGACATTATTAATATCGACGTTAGGTTACGCATTTTCTACCTTTAATATTGTTGAATAATGTTCCTTTAATTTTTCATGTAAAAGTACATCAGAAGAATAAAATTCATCATTTAATTGGGAGCGATAATGTTGGATATATTCATTCCAAATTCTTCGTTTTGATATCAACAACTGCTTCTTTTTAAGCACATCAGAGAAGGCTATAGGATCATATTGATGAGTCTGAGCAACCACAAAATTAGTCACTGCTTTATGGTACGTTTTATGATGAGAATCTAATTCATCAAGTACTTGTTGTAACAACTCCGAAGGAGATAGAACATTTTGCTGGTTAAGTGATAGCATGAGTCTGAGAATGTCATCATTTGATTTTTCATCATTGGCTTCAGCTGAGTTTTTGAACGAGGATACTATTTTCAAGTCATTATTCATTTTATCTAAACAAAGACGTAAACAAATGCCCATTTGATTAAAAAATTCTGGCGTTTGATCTCGTAATTCTAGCTCATCAATTCTCATTCCCTTAAAAAAAGCATCCAAACTTTCACTATATTCAGCATCTTGTTTTATCTGAACGCATGGTTCTATTCGCTCAACATCATGAGAAACTTGCTCAGCCTGAACAGGCGATTCTATTCGTTCAACATCATGGGAAACTTGCTCTGTCTGAACAGGTAGTTCTATTCGTTCGACATCGTGGAAAACTTGCTTTGTCTGAACAGGTGGTTCTATTCGTTCAACATCGCGGAAAACTTGCTTTGTCTGAACAGGTGGTTCTATTCGTTCAACATCGCGGAAAACTTGTTCAGTATTAGGTAAAAGAGTTGACCTCAAAGCAGTTGCCTCTGGATCGGGCTCACTTATTTCGACATTTGGTATGATTTCAGGTTTAGGTAACCTAGGAGCCTGCTTATATTCACTCGTCACATCTTCAGTAGTATCCGCCATCCAGTTTTCAGGGATAATATTAGGCAGATCAAACTCAGAATGAACACTTTCAAAGTCATCTGGAATTTGCCAATCGGTGCGTGAAGGCGTTACTTCTTGCGGAATTTCATCATCCAATAACCCAATTGTTTTCTCCATATTAAAATCAATATGAGCAATAGGATCATCGCTATTAACATCATCGCCTTGCGTTTCAATAAATAAATCTTCAATCACACCCTGATTATCCGAGATATTCTCCGACGTAGAAATATCTAGGCTTGAAAGAGGATCATCATCATTAGCTCGGGCATCAATATCAACCGCTATATCAATATTATTTACCATATTTTCTAGCGATACAGAAAACTCATATCTTCCCATCAAGATCAGATCATCTTCGTGTAATGCAACGGGTTGATTTTTTAATATCTTACGATCATTAATAAATGTTCCATTTGTGCTTGTATCACTAAGATAATAAGTACCGCCATAAAAGGTAACTAATGAGTGATTACCAGAAATATATTTATTGTGATCAGATAAAGTTACTCTACAACTTGGGTCTCGACCTACCGTCCCCCCATTTTCATTCATTTCTATATGTTTATTACCCGTATATTCCTCTGGGCAATTAATAATATGTAATGTTAACTGCATAATACTCACTAACTTAGCCTAGAACAAAAGCGTTAAAGAAAATTCTATACCACTTAGCCCATTATTAAACGAATGGTTATATAAAATTTCAGGAACGAGCTGTAAATGAGCATTTGGATTACTACCTAACTTAATTACCGTTCCAACACTAGCAACTAAACCGTACTCAAATGCCTCTATGTCCTCTAATTGGTCACCATATTTAACACCATCGGGATCAACTCGCCAACGTTCTGAATACTGGCTATAGCTTGTAGAAATCCCAAGTCCTAAAAGTGGCGTCACCCAACCCCAATCAGCTACCGCATATTGAGGCATAACCCTAAATTGAAGGCTTTGAACTTCTTGATATAGGCCGTAAACATCTGCACTTTTCGATCCGCTATTACTCTGTGCTGGTATTTCTGTTGACAAAAAATTAAGGTTAAACAGCCAACGCCAACGATTATTATTTTCATCAATAGGCCTGGTATGCGCAAATCCAAATTTAATAGTATTAGTTTCTTCTGTACTACCCTCATCAAATTCCACACTGTTAATATTGAAATATTGCGCCGATATTCCATATCGCTCACCTTTGGCAAAAGCAGATTCTGCACAAACCATACAAAAAGAAAATAATACTAATACAATCGATAACCTCAACATTCACACCTTAAACATCATTAAAATTAGGTAAATTTAGTGGCAAGATAACATCAACAACTTCAATTTCAAGAGAATAAGGCAGAAAAACCAATTATTTACACAATAAACACCACAATAGTCATAATGCCTAGTCAATCAGTTAGTTTGACCAATGACCTAGAAATTAAAATCCTATATCATAGCTATTATTAGTTACCTATAGATTAGTATTCTGATAGAGTTGCGCCCCCACGTGTAAATAACTGTAAACAACTGCAAGTTACCGTAATCCTTATGGAAAAACTGTAATCTTTGTGTCTTATTTTTAACTGTTGTACAATATGTTGCATTGATGTGAATTATTTTGAATTATTACAAGTTATTTTGAGCCTTAAATGTGCACTTAATGGTTTTGGATAAAATGGAGTTAATATTTTTAAATGTACTTTTCTGATTTTACAAGACGTCCAATAGACAAATCCTCGCCAGAGGGGGAAGACACTAATCAACTCGATACATTTACCGAACTCAAAAGACAGGTTAACGAACTTAATAGGATCTCATCGAATGTATCATGGAAAAAGATCCACTCACTATCAGTCGATATTTTAACAAATCAAAGCAAAGATTTTCGGAGTGCTTGTTATTATACGACGGCAGCAACCCATATTCATGGACTTAAAGGTCTTGTCGATGGTTTAAGTGCAATATACGATTTAACCCTCGTATATTGGTACAGCGCGTATCCAGAGTACAACAAAGAAAAAGCCAGGATTGGTGCTTTTGAATGGATGATTGAGCATACGACGAAACGACAGAAAAAAATGGCTGTCAACGTGGACGATCTTCAATTAATCGAAATCGGACATAGACTAACATTAAAAATAGAAGAAGAACTAAAATCACATTATGGGATTAAAACCCCTTCTTTAAGCCCGATTCGCAGAATTTTATCTCAGTGGATCGAAGAATTAAAAGAGACTCAAATAAAACAAGATCAGCAAGCGAAAAAATCAAGTCAAAATGTTGAAGATCTTGAAACGATAATTGATGTTAATACCAGTACGACAACATCATTACCAGAAATTGCAGAAATACCTGTAACAGTCAGTCGTCCCAAGCCAAAAGTGGTATATAAAAAAAAGCCCATAATAATTTGTATATTAATCGTTATATTTATAATGTTCTTTGGTTTCAAACATTATCAGCAGCAGAAATTATTACAAACGTTTAAAAACGCAAATTTTGATGATTTTTCTTCCCTAATCCAAGAACTAACACATAGCCCCAAAAGTACTCAACAAGAATTAAAAGAAGTTGTCTTCAATAAAAGCACTGTTTTTTTCAAAAATTGGTCTGAAGACCCACTCAAAATCAATAAACTGAATACATTGACATCTATCATCAACGCCCTTAAAGGGGTATATTCAGACTCAATTATTTATCAATCTCTTGAACATAATTTTTACAATGATAAAAATAACCTGATAAATAGCTACTCAGGTATCAAACAGCAATTTAATCGTGCTAGAACAATCATTGCGAATGCTCAATTAACATCGCAATCATCATCGATCACAAAGTCTTATAAATTCAGTAATACATTATTCCCATTACTTGCGCGCATTGAATACGCAGAAAACTCGATGGATGATAATGATATAAAAAAAGCACAATACATCCTCAACGTCTATCAACTCAGAATTAATTCGCTGACATCAAAAGTATCAGAATGACCGAAATTAATCTTATAGCACTATATTATTTAGTAAAAGGTATTTATGTTTCAGTTTTATAGAAAACCATTATTTATTTCATCATTGATTGCTATTTTAGCAATCGGTGGATTTATCACAATTGTATTTTGGCTCGATATCCAACCAAATTCATTATTATTTTGGTTACCAATCTCGGTTGTTATAAGTTTATACTTGGCATTTAATATTGTTTTATATTATAAACGTAAAAAATCGTCAAAAATAAATAATATTGAAACAGAAGCTGAGATCCTAACCGATACGCTAAAAGCATTGATGAATACATCGGGAAAGAAACCGCTTTATATCGTCCTAGGTAATAAATCCAGTGGTAAATCAACTTTTTTAGAAACATCAAATACAATAAAACCACTGGATAAGAAAAAAACCGTGAGCAACGATTTTTTTACTTGGATGGAGTCTGATAGTGCCATTTTTTTAAAGCCTAATCACAGGCTTACTTTTCAAGAACAATCTGCTAACGATGACGAACTTTGGCAAGCGTTTATTAAACAATTAATACGTTCAAATCCAAGAAAACCATTTGCTGGTTGTTTATTATTCTGGGATATCGAATATCTAATTGTTCATGAAAATGAACAGTTAGATTATACAATGAATATATTATCATCCCGTTTAGAATTTATTGTAGGACAAATATCTAGTGCACTACCTATCTACATACTAATAACTAAAATTGATAAACTGAATGGCTTTAAAGAATTTATTAGTCATAGTCCTCTCAAGTCACATATTGAGTTTTTAAGCATTCCGCTCAAAGAGGCTAAAGGTGCAATTACCGAATATTACTTAGACTGTTTTGATAATATAGTTAAAACGATGGAACAAAGTACTTTAGACTGTTCCTCTCAGTGTAATGACTTCGAAGATAAGCAAGCTATTATTTCATTTCCCAAGCAATTTGAGCTTTGCAAAACCGAAATAATGCGCCTAGTAAATCAATTAAGTCAGGTAAACCGAGGAATTTATAATCTTGATATTAGAGAACTATTTTTCACATCTGGATTACAAGGCGGACGAAAATACAATCTATTAGCAAAAAGTTGTAGCAATTATTTCAATTTACCAATGATCGCATCTGAACATATGCAACTAAATGAAACACCTTATTTCTCCCGTTTTTTGATCGAATCTAGAATTCTCCCAGAAGCGAGCTACGCAGGTGAAAACAAAGCTTACCTCCGTACGCTGACACGAAATAGTTACCTTACCCTATCAGGCTGCATCTTAATCCTGTTCTTAACTGGTTACACGCTACAAGAAACATTAATAAGTAATATAAATGTCATCAATAATTTAATTGATATTGACACTGTTGATAACTCGTCTTCAATAAAACAGCGTAAGTTAGATTTAAATAAAGAATTGAGTAAAGTAATCACTAACATAGAACCAATATATGATGCTTGGATAGCAAGTAATCATGCTCTTGATGACGAATTTACATCACTTAATTTAAGTAAATTAGACACAACAACTAAACTGGCTTATAAAAGATTAATACTTGAAATTAATAACAAATTAATCCCGCTAGTTGAAAAGGTTTACACAATTCAGCTGAGCCAAAAACATAACCGTTATAACGAATCGTTAGCATTACTCAAAGCTTATTTAATGTTAGAACAAACTGATAAAAGAGATATTGATTATTTAAATAACCAAACAAAAAATATATTAATGACAATGATATCGAATCAAGATAATGTCAAAAAATCTACTATATACTTAACAACTTACTTTCAGACTGATTTCCCCCCAGTTGATATAAATGTAGATTTAGTTAGATCGACCCGTCGTTATCTGTTATCAAAATCTAAAGTGGATATGGTTTACTCTGACATTTTATCACAAGCAAAAGGTATTGATTTAGGTAAGCTAGATATAGCGAGAACTGTTGGGTTCGATTTTGACAATGTTTTTAGTGACCGTTTAAATAAACAACACATTAACATAAACAAAATTTATACTTCAACTGGATTTAGCACATTTTACCGACCTCAAACTGAGCTTTTATCTGAAAAAATAATTGCAGATGACTGGGTGTTAGGATTATCAAATAATATCGTACCGACAGAACAAGAGTTAAATATCTTTGAAACCAAAGTACGGAAGAAATACGCCGACGACTATATTAGTCAATGGAGAAACGCACTTAGTGAATTAAAAATAAAGCCATATAATAATATAATTGAACTTACCGATTCAATTGATCTTATTTCAGGGCCATCATCACCTTTAACGACGGTATTAAAACAGTTATACACAAACACCAAATTTTCACCATCAAAAGAAGAACTTAAGTTACTAAATTCAAAAAATGAATTACTTAATAAAGCCCTAGAAGCAACAGCTGGTATCGCAGAAGAAACCTTAAAACCTGACTATTTACTAATGGGTCGAGTTGAGCAAGCGTTCTTCTTAATTAACCAATTACAGATAAGAGAAACAGATAGCTCTCCAACACCATGGGACGAGATAATTAGGGCTTTGAGTCAAGTTAGAACCTACATGAAAGATATTACAGACTCACCAAACCGACAAATGGCCGCACTATCCGCCGCTAAAAAAAGAATGGAAATTACAGAGTCAGATCCTTTGATCCGACTAAAACAAATAGCGCAGAAATCACCAGAACCGATCAGAACTTGGTTATTAGATATCGTAAATCAAACATGGGCGATGATGCTCCAAGAGGCTACAAAAGGCGTACAACAACTCTGGTTAAGTGATGTTTACGGTAAGTTTGAATACATTGGAACAAATCGCTATCCATTTAATCGAGAGGCTGCTGAAGAAATTTCGTTAGAAGAATTTGATAACTTTTTTGCGAAAGGCGGAATACTCGATAGTTTTATAACACAACATCTATCTGCATTTTATGATATTAACTTGTGGCAACCTAAACGTGTAAATGGAGAGTATTTACAGCTATCTCAGGCATTAATGGTACAACTAAAGAACTTCAATACGATCCGAGATACCTTGATTGATAATACTTCAAACTCATTTAAAGTTCCATTTAGTATCAAAATTGTAGATCTAGATTCAAGTGCAATAAGAGCTAAGATTGACATTGCAGGCCAGGTTTTAAATTACTATCACGGCCCGAGTAAAGTCAAAGAACTTGTATGGCCACCTAAAAGTGGAGATTTTTCTGTTAATTTCACAATTCAAGACATAACAAAAGAAGGAAAACAACATGTACTAAGCAAAGATGGACAATGGGCCTTATATCGTCTACTAGACGATACCAATATAACGACATCTGAAGAAGGTGGGTTTACAAGTGAAATAAAAGTGTCAGGACGAGAACTAAAAATAATAATACGACCTGCAACACCAAATAATCCATTTACACTACCTGAGTTGTTCAATTTTGAATTACCAAAAAAAATAAATAATGATAAAAATACATAATAAAAATAAAAATAAAAATAAAAATATGGATAAAACATAAAAATGGAAGAAACAACAAAACTAGATAGATTAGATAAATTAGATCGTAAAATATTATCGATCCTGCTATCTAACGGACGAGAATCAATTGCAAATTTGTCTCGAAGTGTCGGTTTATCAAGAACTGCAATATCTGAAAGAATTAATCGATTAGAAAAAGCAGGGACAATTAGGGGCTACACAGCTCAATTACAAATTGATAGTAAAGAAAGGCGTGCTATCTCATACCTGCTAATAAGTTGTCATAATGGCCAACGTAATGAGGTATCTAAAACATTAAAAGGTATTCCTGAAATAAGGAATACCTGCATAACGGGAGGAGAATACGACATAATAGCAAGACTAGAAGCTTCGGATTTATATCAAATTCACATTTTATGTGACAAGATTGAAAATATTTCAGGTATTAGCGAATTACAAACATCTGTTGTTTTATATCAATCAGTAGATCGATAAAATAAATCACGTTGTCATATTTTTGAGTTGTATTTTCAAGAAAGTCTTCAATTTGCTATAGCGAGCTTAAGTAAGCCTTAATCTCTAGACATTCGATCATTACTTTTAATGCATGCTTTAATAGCATCCCGCGATACTAATAATATTATCATTGTCGTGGGATGTTCCTAACCAAAACGTTTGGCCTAATGTATTCCCTTCTCCCCTACCGAGTACATTTTTAGGTAACGTCTTATTTTTCACTTTTATTTTAATATCCCAAGCTAAAGGGTCAATTAAAATGAATTTCATTAATTCTTTTAAGACCGTATTTAATTCTTGCCCAGGCAAAAATTTTAGGTAATTAGAAAAATCTAATTCATTAATACATAAGTTAAATTTACCAGATAGATCCGCGAGAGTTTTACCTATATGTAAATCATGTCCTAATATACAGTTCCGTTGATTTAGGTGGTTAATTTGACTATCCGAAATATTTACTCGACGGTAAACCCACTCTTCTATTGTCACATTATCTAACCCAAAGCAATGTGCAATAATGCCTGACACTAGCTTGGGTGAACGTGTTCGAGTCGATAATTGACCTACATAAGATAACAACTTAGCCTTATCTAAATTTACGTCATTACAATGCTGTATCGATTCAGACAAGCCGATAAAATTAAACAGGTGACCAGACAACGTATCGCCGGCGCCACTCTTATACTGCACATGATGCCGATATTTCTTCCACGTTTGGTATAATAACGATAGATATCGATTATGAAAGAAGTCAAGGAAATACCGAATAGGGTTATCATCATCTCGCCCAGCTAATTTTTCAACGTAAGAGCTTGGTAATGGTGAACTGCTACCATGTAAACCTAAAAAATTAACTTCTAAATTTATATAATCGCGACCTCCATGCTGATAACTGACTATATTATTTATATCACTCTTAGGGTAAGATAATTCAGGTGAAACAGAAAAACGAATGTACTCATCAATAGTGTATTTATTCGTCCCAATTCCATTATATATAGCGCTATTATCCTGTTGGTATTTCTTCTCAAGTAATGAGGTTAAGTGAAAGAAACTGTAATTATGCGCATTTTTTATTATATTATCCATCATAGAATCGGCTGCTGCCCTACTTTACCAGACCAATTGTAAACCTCACTGTTCACAATGTTCAAAACTTCAAGCTCAGTGAATGAGTTAATACTTGCGTATAATCGTATAAACTCATTAAGAACTGAAGAAAATAAGAACATATCACCTTCATTAGTAAACAAATTCGAGTCCATATCCATTTTTAGCTTCATACCCCGTATTGATACACCTTTATAAATACGTTCAACAGGTACTGTTACTATATTTTTTATTCCGTCTAACCGTTGCTGAGAAGCGCGTTGAGATTGTCGATCACTATTCGCATTAAAATCATATGTTGATAATAAAATCTTTAACGCATCAATATTTGCAAGTGACAAATAGTTTAATGACATATTCGAGATTAACTGCCACTGAAGTGCTCCGTTAATATTAGGACTAACTGATGCAGTTGGTTTTGTTATATTCGTAAATGAAGAATACCCTGGTGAATTCTGTGTAGAATAAGTAATATCACCAATAATCAATCGCTCGGCAAGATTCGCATTACTGCATGTAAGCTTCATTAGTACGGTTTCAGACGATAGATTCGTTATTTCATTCTGGTGCGAGTAAAAAGAAATATAACGCTCAAAACCATTACCTGAAATTCGCTCTGCAACATTCGATTTATAATAATCCCGCTTTTCAAACATATTAATTTGATGCTCAAATGACTCAAACTCTAATAACTGTTTACGTTTTCGTTCATTATTATCCCAACTATCAACATTATTAATCGAGTACACCTCATAGTGATCTTGATTAGGGCTTTGTGGCCTAACTTTATATTGAGTTTGTTTATGCTCAATTCTTATTGGGTCGGCATCTTTATCAAATAGATTTACTATTGGAGTACAATGTAGTTGGAAATGCTTATCTTTTATCACAACATCTAAAGGTAAGGCGCGAGAAAAAACAAATGATATTTTAACTGTATTCCGCTGTGGTAACCCATTTAGCCAATCAAGCCCATGAAGATCAAAGAACATAAATTTTTCTGGTAATGAAAAATACTCTTGTAATAACCGATAGCCAGCAAACGAGTTTTCACCGTAAGGTAATAAGCTTTCATTATCAGCGTAACCGGCTGGAGTAATCATTGAAGCTGGTAACCGCTTGCAACATCCTCCCCCCGCATCCAACTCGATATAATCCAAGTAACGGAACAACCAAAGAAATACACTCATTGAAATATGGCGTTCACCATTTAGATAAAATCTTAATGTATCAAGTCCAATACGAGAAAGCTCAAGGTCATTTTCGACACTGAGATTGAGACTAATAACAGAGCTAGAACGACTATTCTCTTGTTTTACACTATTGATTTTGATTGGATACATATCAACGTCATAACAAGTTCTAAAAATGCATTTGGTGCCATCGATCAATTTACTGGCCATTTCTACACCTGAGGAAACACGTGTTTTTTCTGTTACACCACCACTATTTGGAGTTAACTGAGCAATACACATTGAAGGTATAGAACGAGTATAATGAGGCCATAACAATGTCATTAGAGATTGAGTTAGCTCTGGAAATTCATCATCTATTTTTTCTCTAATACGGCCAGTTAAAAATGCAAACCCTTCTAATAACCGCTCTACATCAGGATCATGAGAGCTTTCTGACAGAAAATTAGCTAGTTTGGGATGCTGCTTAGCAAATTCATTACCAGCTTCTTTTAGATAAGTCAGCTCACTTTGAAAGTACCTAATATTACTCACTTAATACTCCATTCATACGTTAAATTGTCCATTGACTCCCATATGAACATCTATCGATAATGGCATCTTCATGCCATTATGAGAGATATCTCCAGAGATGCTAAAATTAAGCTGAAGGGGATCATCATTATTCGTGCGATATAGTACATTTACCCGTTTAATTCGAGGTTCAAACTTTTTAATTGTATATATGATATTTTTGCGGATGTTTGATACTAAATTAGTATGATTGGATAACACATCGTTGAAATCTGGTAGTCCATAGTCAACACAGATCATCGCATTACCTGCGTGAGTGTTAAGCAAGTCAGCAAGATGTTGATGAATAGATTCGACTAAGTGTTTGTGAGATACCACTTTTTCATAGCTATTTTTACTTTCACCCAGCTCAATACGTTCGAACAGTCTATAACCTTTTTCCATACGCTATCTTATAATTAAGCGGTGATACATGCTCACCGCTTAAAATTAAATGTAAATTAATATAAATCAGCCTAACTTTGGTCTAATTTACCAACCAAAGACAGATCGAAACTTGCCCCCATATATTTAAAATGAGGTCGAACTGATAGTGAGACTTTATACCAGCCAGGATCGCCATCAACTTCCGACACGTTGATTTTAGCCGCTCTTAACGGACGACGACCACGAACTTCTGCTGGCGGATTTTCTTGATCAGAAACGTATTGACGTATCCACTTATTTAGCTCGATTTCTAAATCTGAACGTTCTTTCCACGAACCGATCTGTTCACGCTGCAATACTTTAATATAATGCGCTAATCGATTGATAATGAACATATAAGGTAGTTGCGTACCTAATTTATAATTCATTTCAGCGGCTTTACCTTCTGGTGTATTCGGAAACACTTTAGGCTTTTGAACTGAGTTTGCTGAGAAGAATGACGCATTGTCAGAACCTTTACGCATCGTTAACGCGATAAAGCCTTCTTCAGCTAATTCGTATTCACGGCGATCAGAAATAAGGATTTCTGTTGGTATTTTAGTTTCAATTTGCCCCATAGATTCAAAATTATGAATAGGTAAATCAAATACAGCGCCACCACTTTGTGGTCCGATGATATTTGGACACCAACGATATTTCGCAAATGACTCTGCTATTTTCGATGCCATCGCGAATGCTGAATTCCCCCACAAGTAATTATTATGACTATCAGTAACAGTTTCATTATAATCAAATGACTTAATCGGGTTATCTTCTACAGAATATGGGCTGCGCAACATAAATCGTGAAGCACACAAACCTAGATAACGCGCATCTTCATGCTCTCTAAGGCCACGCCATTTCGTATATTGCGGTCCTTCAAATACCGATTTAAGATCTTTAAGATTCGGTAATTCTTCATAACTATCCACGCCAAAGAATTTAGCTGACACAGATGAAATAAATGGTGCATGCGACATCGCGCCAACATTCGACATATATTCTAATAATTTCATGTCAGGCGATGTAGAATCAAACTGGTAATCACAAATTACAGCACCTACAGGTTTACCACCAAATTGGCCATATTCACGCGTATATATTTGCTTATAAAGACCAGATTTAACCACTTCAGGTGCATCATCAAAATCGTCTAATACTTCATCTTTTTTCGCAGAAATTAGTTCTATTTGAATATTTTCACGAAAATCAGTATGGTCAACAAGATATTTAAGGCCACGCCAAGTCGATTCAATAGCTTGAACTTCTTCATTATGTAAAATAGCATCAACTTGCGATGATAATTTAGCATCAATATCTGAAATCATTAAATCAACAAGTGATTGCTCTACTTTCTCAACGGCATTATGACTTAATAGTTCAGCAATAAATGCTTCAACACCACGTTTAGCGATACTGAAACCTTCATCTGTAGGCTTTAATCTTGTTTCATTCAAAATACTATCAAGTAACGAACCTGATTCAGCTAGACTTACGTCTTGCTCTGCTGTTTGTGCATCTAAACTCATACTAGCTTCTATCCTTCTTCCGTGTTATCAACATTTAACTCTTCTAACAACAACTTACGAGAAGGTTCGTCTTGAAGAATTGACGCAATTTTCTTACGAAAAGCAGGTACGTTACCAAGAGGTCCTTTTAATGCAACGAGGGCTTCTCTTAAATCAAGTAAGCTCTTTAGTTCAGGAACATTTTCAGCCAACGATTCAGGAGAAAAATCCTTTATGCTATTAAAAGTAAGATCAACGCCTATTTGCCCGCCTTCTTCTCCACTTAATTTATTCTCAACATTAACCTTAATGTTTGGAGAATAGCCTTCAAGTACATCATTAAAATTATCTTTATTGATGTTAACTGGTGTACGATCTTCTATTGGAGTATCATCAGATTTTGCAGAAAAATCACCAATAACCATCATACTTAGAGGTAATTCAACCTCTTCACTTACATCTCCTGTAGCAGGAACATATCGAATATTAATACGCTCTTTTGGAGCAACTGAGCCATCGCGTGACATAACAATCCTTATTTATTATTTATTTAGGTTTTTAAGATTTCCACTCTTGATATTTATCTGGTATATCTTCACTTTTATTATAAATATTGGTTAAAGTTAAATTGACCAAGTAATCAAGCTGTGTACACAAAACGGGTTCCCAAGTCACTAAATTCATCTCACAACGTATTGGCCATATTTTTTCGATATAGGGCAAACATAAATGATATAAACCTACTGATTGGTAAACCTTAATGATTTGTAAATAATTAATGAACTGCCCTCTTCCTGAATCATCATTATCAAGACTTTTAGATATTTCAAAAATAAAGCTACCGATATTTTCAATATCAACATCATCAAATTTAGTGTCTTCCACCATTGAGACGCTAGCACCACTTATTGGTTTCTCACTCGTGTCCAGCCATGCAACTGTGTCACTATCTGCAAATGGAATATCATTTGAAAATTTTAATGTTTCGATTCCTTTAAATTTTGTAGCAAACTCTTGTAACTCTGACTTAATTGCATTTGCAGCATTAGAATGATTTAACGCCATCAACACCTTGTACTGTATAAAATGTCCAGTAAGCCAGAAAGGGCTATTAATTAATGTTTTTTCAAGTTGTTTAATTAATTCAACACTCGGATTATCATCTGCTGATTTTTGATATTCAGCACATTTATCTGTTGATATAGCAAGACTCAAAAGAGTGATATTGTCATTGTCTGATGATGGTATTTCATCAATATCACACCAAGTAACATATCGATTAATTCGATAAGCTAAGCCAAAACCCACATGACTAGATAACAAATAATGAGAGAGTGTTCCTAATGATGCTTTAAGAGTGCTCACTGTAGAAAAGTCAATATCAGGTTCTTTAGCTGCAGCAACTAATGGCGTAACACTGACTGGACTTTTTTCTTCAGAACTAGTGGAAATGCTAGAATGAGTACTGGTACTAGAGGTTTCAACGTAAACATCTTCAACAGCCTCTGGCATTAACAGTAAAGGACTTAGCGTATTAGCTAGCCGATTAAAATTAACATCGGTGTCTTCAAATATTGAAAATAGCTCTGAGCTTATAGATTTAGCCAACGCCTCAGATTCAAAAATTATTGATTGTTGATCATTTTCGACTTCAAATTTCGGTATTACAACGTCTAACTGATTTAACAGCCACTCTAATACCCCATCTCGGCCTCTTTTACGTCGAGGATAAAGTTCATTACCAAATATTGAAATTGCGTTAAGTAATAATTCAAGCCCATCACGCAAACCAACGAATTGCTTCTGCTCCACCATTGAACGAACTAAATAGCACAAAGGTTTTAAATCTTTACTATACGACACCAAGACTTCAGTTGACGTTTCATCGACAACTTTCCAATCTACAGTTTCACCAAAAAGTGAACCGAACTTTTTAATTTCGGATTCCATTACCTCATAACAAAACTCATATTTAGCATCCAGTCCTGCTGGTGAAGAACTAGAAATCGGCTCTAATAATGCCTTAAATTCGGTTGATACCATTACAGAGTCTGCTCATTGTTGTTTAATTTAATAAGTAGCTTATCTATATTCGAAGCCCCATCTAAAGTAACTTTAGATATATATTTTTTGGACAACGTGTTAGCTACAATTGTCGTTAAAAGCAGACGAACTTCCAGTGCTCGTTCAGGAGACATTTTCTCTAAATCTTCATATGCTTTTTTAATTTTAGTATTGGAATAAATATATTTACCAGTTGCCGTTTTAAATAAGATATATTCAGATCGAGCAATGATAAGTGACTGTCTTTTTTCTGTGAATATCTGAAAGGGACCAAGATAATTAACAATCTGATCTAATAGCTTAATAGCACTCGTATATTTAGATTTTGATTCAAGCTCTTCAACCCGTTCCATAACAGCTTTAATTAACTCTTTATGGAATTCTTTTGAATAATAGAAATTATTAACTTTAGCACTTAATAAAGCGTCATGATTTAATCTAATAATACTCTCACTATCACCTTTCTCTAAATACCCTATAGCTTGTTTAATCGATATGCCGAATGAACCATTGATGTCCCTCGTCGCCGATATTAATGTATTTACATTAGCAAGTAATTTAATAAGTGATGTATTAACAACAGTAGGTATCGGCACTATAGGATCAGAAAACTGTTGACGTAAGTCGACAACCTGCCGCTTAATTTCACGTAATTTTCGTAATTGTTCCACTGGGTATGATTGGTTCTGAACGATGATGTTTTTATTATCTGCGTATTGTTTTTCTGCCTCTAAGTAACTCGCGGCTTCAATACGATCACGAGTACTATTTTCTAAATTTATAAAATTTTCATATAACTCATTTTCGGCTTTATTATTAATAGCAACCAAACCATAACTTAATATAATCGAAAGTAAGAGTGTTAATCCAAGGACCGAAGAAATCCCAACATAGCGCCCACTCAACCAAAAATAAGTTTCATCTCGGCTTGTTTGTGTTAAAACAAGATCTGCATTACGCAAGCTATTAAAAATAGGCATGCCAGATAGAGATTTTGAATTAATGTCTATTTTCGCTAAATTTTGAGCAAAATTAATTGGCGTTAATCCATGACTTCGAGGTGATGAAAACACACTATTCAGCAATCGCCAAATGTGTGGAGGAATGTCACCCGTACACTTAAAATTAGTAATATCGTCTGATAGATTAGAATTAGGTGTTGCCCCAACAAATAGATAATAGGTCACAACAGCTAATGAATATACATCATCCTGTGGTTCACCAACCCCTGAATCAATAAAAAGTGGTGATGCATACCCTCGACTTGCTTCAGCGTAACCATTACTCTCGTTTACATATTGTGCAGCGCCAAAATCGATCAATTTAACAGCATCATCTTCATCTACGATAATGTTCGACGGTTTTATATCTAAATGACACACACCTTTAGTATGCATATATTCTAACGCACCAGCCAATTGATAAATTAGCCAAGCAATATGATCATGACGAAATCCTTTACCCGAATACCGACTAACTTTTTTAGCAATAGACTCACCTTGAACCCATTCATACATGAAATATGGCGTATTAAATTCCGAACCGACTTTGATGAACCTAGCAACCGTCGGATGCTGGCTAATTTCAAGGCAAGAAGCTTCAGCTAAAATCTGACGTTTAGCTGATTCATTACTCGTATTGGCAATTGTTTTACAACAAACTTGTTTGTCTGGCTGACCTTTTTTAGCAAGATGATAAGTAACCGTTGAAGAAGTTGGAGAGGTTATTTTGTCCAAAATATCAAATTTAGCCGACAATACATCCTCTAATTTAGGCTGATTTGCTCGTTCGATTTCCTCGGATTTTTTCTTTTTCTTTTCAATAGCCTTTACAATAACGCTATTAATAAAATCTGTTTTAACGTTATTTACTTCAGACAAGACATGCTCATTTATAACTATAAAAAGGTATGCGCAATACTAATTTCTTTTAGTATATACTTTCAATAGCATTTTAGAAAACGAGCCTTTTGACTACGGTATAAGTTATTCCGACTACAAAAAACATCAGAATAACCATTACAATTTATAACGAGTAACCAAACTAAATTAACTAAATAGATTATTGTGACGACAAGTTCAAAATTGAACACTCCTTTTCACTACCAAATAAGAACATAGTAGCATTTAGTTCAATGCTAATCTCACGACTTACTAACGCAAGGCACGTCAAAGCTGAGGCATTTCTTAAGTAACCCCAAAATTCATTTATTTGCGTTACATTGTCTGGTTCAGAGAAGCATTCACTTCGAGCTCCAATCGCAAAGCCATAATCTTCAGAATGCGCTCTAGAATTCGTCATATCACTGTAAATCTTACCGAAATTCGTTGTTTTTTCGCTGTGTTTTTTCACTAAACGTGAACAACCCCGCCTATCTGTTGTGTCATAGTCAACGCTATAACCTAATATTTTAGATTCAGCAGTTAACTTTAATGTATTTAATAAATTAGCTTTAATTAAAACAACACCAGCAGCCCCCTCACTAGGAATTATTCCCCATGGGTAGCTTGATGAAAACAGTTCTTTCTTCTCTGCATAGTGATTAAAATCTGCGACAGGATTATCGAGTGAAATAGATATAAGAGCATCACAATTTTTCATTTCGTTTAACATAGTTTCAATAAATACGCAGCCATTTTCATGATATAAACTAACCTTGGAGATTAATTTGAAATGATGGCTCTTTGCTAACCAGATATCGAACATATTTTTTGATATATTGTTTGGTAGTGACAGTAACAATGGTAGCGGTTGCAATGAACGATGTAATTTATTAAGTAAGTTATTTAACAATATATCCAAGACTTCAAATATACGCGCACTTTCCTCTTTTCCCTGGATAAAATCCATGTGCCCGATTGTTTTATTTAACCCATCACTTTCATCTTTTTTAGCATCAAAACGTCCAAGATCAGCCTTAGCTAATACAGTCGCTAATTGTAAGTTCATACCGGTAGGTAAAACCGCATCAGAATGAAGAATAAAAACATTTTTCCTATTAATCATACACTACCTATCGCTTATTTATTAGGGTTGAAATGAGCATATGTTCACGCCCTTGACATGGAAAGGAAGCTGTAAATGTAGCGCTTACAGTGCCTTTTTCAGTGTCAAAAAATAAAGTATGCAAATCCATTATCTCTGTATTAACAATATCATCAGAATATCTTACTTTTGCTTCATAACACTGTTTTGGTAATATAAATGTCATCACCCCCTCATGAGAAAAACCTGAAAGGCTAATTCGTTCACCTCCCATTAAAAAACCTGAACATTGCTGATCGACTGGTGAGGTTTGATAAAATGCAGTATCAAAATCAATAGGAAGAAGAGGTCGCCGAGAGTTAATCCAAGCATCATCAAATGAACCAGCTAAACAATAACGTTGCTGAAAAAACGTAGGTAACGCTCCAAATCCAACCACACCTATTTTCTTTGAATTCAAGCTCCAATCTTCATCAACGTTAAACATTGACGGTACATTTTGAGTCTGTAAGTCCGCCATATTTTCCCCGACCCCACATCCAAGACGGTTACGCTCATCATGACCACCAAGAGCACAAGTATAATCAATCTCACTAGTTATAAATCTTAACGGCATAGAAGGAATGATACTGCCTGATTGAACGACCCATTCGCGATGCCCAACAACTTTGATTTGTTTGTCTATATGCTTATCAACAAATAAGCGACAAATCAGTTCTACGCAAGGTTCTTTCTTAAAAGTTTTAGCTTTACCGTGTATGACAACATCGGTATTTTTTTTATAAATAGCAAAGTCATGATCAGATATAACAGGTGATAGCCCTGGTTCATTCAGGTAGAGTGGGTTATCTAAAATTTCCACACATTCAGAATCTTCGACCCATATACCACCATCCAAAATCCAGCGTTTTTTTAATGTCGCAACCCAAACCTCTAAACCATTATGATCACGCTGAAAACGTCCTCCAACGGAATAAGATAATTCACTTTTAATATCCCATAATTGCATGTTGAGCCCTCAAGTTATACCGCTCTCTAGCAATACTATTGCCTTTCATTTTACTTAAAACAGTATATTGATGCTCAGCATTAACCAATGAGTTCCAAGGAAAGTATCCTCTGCAAGTAATGCACAGTTCTTTCCATATCCACAGCCGAAAATCAGCAGTAACTTCAACACTTGCTAATAACTCTAAGCTATTATCAAAACTTTGCGGTTCTCCATATCGCCATGAAGAAAATAAAACATTACCTTTATTTTCCCACCAAGTTTGAATTTGGGTAATAGCGAGTGAGTAATCAATATCGCTCCCGATCTGACTTGGTAAAACAGGTAATTGTTCACCAAAGACAATATACAGCGCTACAATCCAAGGCTCCGCAGTATCTTCATCTATTGTGCTTAGCATAGTGATAATGTCATTCACAGCACTACTATCACCTTTTAAAGCAAACATTATCGGCGCTAGCGAAAAACCAAAATCGATAGGAATATCAACATATTCAGGAATATCTAAGATAGACCCAAATATCATCATCTCATCTGTAATTTCAACTTGCTTAGAATCATATGTCATTCTAAACCATGCACTTCTATCCACTCGGGATAATAAGTGTTCAAATATATTCACAGGGGTTACAGGCTGTTCAATAAGCCAAGCACAACTCGAAGGTAAATTTTGAGTAACTAAATATCGATGCACGATCTCTTTATTAATAGTGCAATCCGAGTTTAACAATGTCATCGCAAACTTAGATGATAATGCCCCTAGTGACTGTAATGTCTCAAACAGCAATGAGGCATACACAGAACTTGATTGTATCAACGTTCGCGATGCTGCAGCTAACTCTTCACTATCCGACAAGCTCGCAATTCGTTTCCATGATTTCTCACCTAAGGCATCTGACATAGTGATGGCGAATAAACAGGCTCTTTTATCTATTCTCTCCACACCAATAGACAGTAACGTCCATATAGCAACATCTGGATAGGTATCCTTAAGAAAATAAATATAACCCGAATTGATTTTATACAATTCGATAAATACATTATTTAATTGTGTGAGTTTTTGAGTCACTAATGTTAAATAAGGTAATTGAGACGAAGGAAAGCCAGAATTGAATATACGTTGGCGTTGTTTAAGATAGAAAGAAGCCGTTTCTGCAGCAAGTGTCGACTTGTCGATACAAAAACGGGATTGTGGAGTGTCCGCACTCGTGACCAGCACTACTGCATTGTTAAGCTCTAAGCGCAATGAATCTAAATATTCATCGCTTAACGCTAGCTGGTTTTTTTCGTTATTAATAATTTGCTGTAATTCATTCATTATAAATTATCTAGTTGATTGATATTGTTGAACCTCGAATTTGTTGAGCTTTTTCTGCTTGTGTCGTGATATATTTTGCAGAACTAGTCAACCTTCCATCCCGGCCACTGTATGTACTCGAAGTACAACCACTTTTTAATGTTAACTCTTGTTCAGCTTCAATAATAATAGAACTCGCTTTTAGCTTTAACTGCCCATGCCCTTCCACTAACGAAAAGAAAATATCGGTAACGATAGGTAAATTAATATCGCCGCCAACAAATTCGATTCTGCATGACAATTTATTATCTATCGCCAAATTAAGCTCTTGCGAGGTGAACAAACGTCCTAATTTTGCAGTTAACCCTTGAGAATACGGATTACCATCAAAATCAACACGCACAGTGTCCATCGACTCTTGTATTGCTAGCAGATGACCAAAACGGGCTAAAGTAGCACTTGGTTGTGCCTCGGCATACTCGCTAGACAGCACATCAAATGAATCAACTTGTTTATTTTCCATTAATTAACCGCCACTTTTCCGCCTTTGATAACAACTTTATCGCTGCCTTCTATCATAATCGAAGAACCAGATATTTTAATAGAGCCATCACTATTCATGACCAACTGAGAACCGCCTGTTTTAAATACAATTTTATCTGCACTAACAATTTGCGTTGCACCATCTGCTTTATAAGAATTATTCCCTGTAACAGATACCGTTAAATTACCACCAACTGTTTGTAAATCATCAGCCGAAATATCCACAGCACGAGACGCACCAACAGTTAAGTTATAGTTTGAACCTATGTCTACATCATCATTTTTAATAATTTTAGTTGTTCTATTTTCACCGATATCAATAGCAACATTCTTTGAAACTGACTGTGTTTCATTTGCATTATATTTCACTGTAACATCTTGTTCGACGGTTTCGGTAAAGGTGCTATTTACGGTTGTAGTTTTATACCCATCAATGGTTTCATTATGATCACCTTTAATTTCGTTAGTTTGATGCCGCCCAACTTTTAGAAACTCATCATTTATAATATCTCTAAAACGGTTATTTTGAACCAATGTAGACATATCTTTCTGAGCTCTGATATAAACTTCTTCTTGGTTAGCTTCATCTTCAAAGCTTAATTCATTGAATCCCATGCCTTTGTGGGTCTGGGTTCTAAATGTTGTCTTTGTTTTATGCTCTGGCAACGAGTAAGGAGGTAAGTTCAAACTGTTATAAACAGCGCCCGTTACGAGAGGACGATCAGGATCACCATCAAGAAACGTAACGATCACTTCATGACCTATGCGAGGTACACAAACAGCCCCCCAATTAGCGCCAGCCATAGTTTGTCCAAGTCGGATCCAGCAACCTGCATTTTCATCGTTTTCGCCATAACGATCCCAGTGAAACTGAACCTTTATTCGGCCAAGTTTATCGGTATATATTTCTTCATTTGCAGGGCCAACAACAACAGCCGTTTGTGGGCCATCAACAACAGGTGATGGCATTTTTGGTGCTTGATATATAACATCACGAGGAATACAAACAAAACTGTTATCGTAAGTAGTCGGAAGACCACTACTTTCTTTTTCATGTGCCTGAGGGTTGTAGCCATTATGACTAACCCTTAAGATTGTAAAATCTCGATTTAATGCTGTTCTAGGGTGATTATCTATGTTGATACTATACCCAGACGCTAAGCGCATAACATTACTTGTGCACTCTATCTGCTCACTATCAACAACGTACTCGGCAACATGCTCCGTGACTTTTTTCTGACCTGTGACAGGGTTATTATAACGGCCAGGATAGTCAAAACTAATTAGATCATCATTTAGCGCAGCTGCGCTCTCCATCTCTAATGGGATTTTAGGGTAAATATAATTGTAATCACGTTGAACAACCGCGCCAGTTTTAACTCTATTAATACTTTCTAAATTAAGAATATGCTCACGATCAGCAGTACCACCACTATCAGATTTAAATGGTATAGCCCCTTCGTAAGAACTATTGTTATGATCAGAAACTAACTCTATAATGGCATCGTTACTATCAACAATGACCATAGTATGCATCTCTTCGGTGTGCTCAAAATAATACCAAATCCCATACTCAGCCATTAACCGCTGTAAGAACACACTGTCTGACTCTCGATATTGTAAAATATAATCTTGAGATAAATAAACAGACGAAAGTTCTAATCGATAATCACTAATACTCGCTTTGCTAAGCACTTCATCAATAATATCTGGAACTGCCATTTCTTGGAATATACGGCAATCTTGACGTTGCGATAAAAACCAAAACTGTGGCACTAAAATTACTTGATACCGACTAACACTTTTGCCTGTTCCAAGATAGCGAACTTCACTGACCACGCCATGAAATTGTTTTGATACATCTTCACCTTGTCCATATAGACTCAATAATGCAGGCTGCCGTATCAAAGTATCAAATGAAATATCAGCATCAGTTGAAAGTAATGATAGATGAATATGAAACGGTTTTGATGTTTCTTCTATAACGTTAAAGCTTTCAACTTTAAATTCAAGATCGCAGTCATTTACTTTAAATTCAAATCGAACCATATCTTTCACCTGATGCAAATAAAACTTCTAGAAATAAGTAGATTAATTAAGAGGGAATAAATCGAGGTATAGATGGGGCAATAATGTCCCCATCTACCAGCAAAACTAAAATTAAGCTTCGCGAGGTGCACGCCAATCATCATTACCAGCAGTACCACATACTTCATGTGTTACTTCAATTGCACGGTAAGTTAATTGTAATACTTCTTCAACAACACGTGTTGATGTTGCATCATCTTGACAATGTGCCATACGAGTTTCAATATCAACAATCAGCGCATCAATCAATTTAATTGTATAGTAATGCTCTTGCTTACCTTGGATAGACGTACGGTAGAAGTTGATATAACACTCAGGTAGTTTTTCGCCACTTACGAGTGAATTGAAAAGCAGTGGAGAGCAACGGTCTTGTTGTTTAGTTACAATAATTGGGCGGTGAACACGTTGACCTGTTGGTTGACCACTTTGTGGATCTCTTGGCACTGTTAACACGTGATCAAGTTCTTGAACTAAGAATTCGTCAACATGTGCTTCTTGCCATGTGTTACCGACAGAATCTGCAGAGTATGCATCTTTAGTAATATGACCTTGAGTTTCACCGTTGATAGACATATAAGCTGGAGTTGGCATTCGTATTTCCTTGTTAAATTTAATAAAAGAGGGTTAAGTTATCGTAACCAAATCGCTAATCACTGCGATATAGACTAGATATAGCAAAGGCTATGCCAACTATAAAAATAAAATTAAACACCATATTAAACAGAACCTTACGATAGATTGAATATATGTTTCAATTTTAATACCCTCTCAATCACAACAATTTATTGTGAATATGAACAATAAATTGTAATTGTTCACTTAACTATAAAATATGTTTTAAAATAATGCTTTACGAATAGCACAATGGGCATTATGAGTGATAAAACATCATTTTAACTAAACAATCTCACATTCTACATTCAGATTGAATTAATAGGCCTGCATTCTAACTAGTAAACGAGCCAAAAACCCCTCCCCTTAAAACGTGATTTTATTTTTTACGTATAATAGCTATCAAATCAAACAACTAGACTAAGCTATTAACACATGATAAATATAAATCTATCTTCATTAATACAGCGTTTACACCCTATCGCAAAAACAGCATTGGAAGATGCTGCGGCGTTGGCGGTTTCTGAGCAATCAGCCGAAATTCAGATCGAACATTATTTATTAAGCCTATTAGAAAGACCAAATAGTGATTTTGATCTATTACTTAATCAATACGATTGTTCTGAACATTTATTGCGTCAATCAATTAAATCCTCATTAGACAATTCAAGCAAAGGATACGGCGGTAAGCCTGTGTTCTCAGCTCTGTTAATTGAATGGTTACAAGAGACATGGTTAGTATCTTCACTGGATTTGTCACAGACACAAATCCGAACAGGTGGATTATTACTAACACTGGTCAGTAACCCACTGCGCTACGGTCAGCATGGTTATGCTTCATTATTCGAATCGATTAATACTGAAGATATCAAGCGTAATTTTACTGCGTTAACAACCAATTCAATAGAATCCCAGCGCGAAAGAACAGAGCAAGAGTCAGCAAGAGAAGAAGGTTCTGCCTTAAGTAAGTTTACGACTGACTTTACCGGTAAAGCACGTAAAGGTGAAATTGACCCGGTATTTTGTCGCGATCAAGAAATTCGCCAAATCATTGATATTTTGGCTCGTCGCCGAAAAAACAATCCGATAGCAGTTGGTGAGCCAGGTGTTGGTAAGACTGCTGTTGTTGAAGGCTTAGCCCTAAAAATCGTGCAAGGTGATGTACCCGATATTCTTAAAGGCGTAGAGTTATATGGCCTTGATATGGGTCTGTTACAAGCCGGCGCAAGCGTTAAAGGTGAGTTTGAAAAACGTTTGAATGCTGTATTAGATGAAGTGAAGAGCTCTCCTACCCCTATTATTTTGTTTATTGATGAAGCCCATACCCTCGTTGGTGGTGGTAATCAAGCAGGTGGCAGCGATGCAGCTAACTTATTAAAACCTGCCCTTGCTCGTGGTGAAGTAAAAACAATTGCAGCAACGACTTGGTCAGAATACAAAAAATACTTCGAGAAAGATCCAGCACTTGCACGTCGTTTTCAACTTGTAAAACTTGAAGAGCCATCACCAGAAGAGGCTGCACTCATCATCCGTGGCTTACGTCCGATTTATGAAAAATCACATAATGTATATGTAAGAGACGATGCCATCATGGCTGCAGCAACCTTATCAGATCGCTATATAACAGGTAGACAGCTACCCGATAAAGCCATTGATATTATAGATACCGCTTGTGCTCGTGTTAACATCAGCCTTAATTCGACTCCCGCACCAATTGAAACGTTACAGCAAAAAATTGCTGCTGCTGAGCGCGAGTTATCCGCCTTAAAACGTGATAAGTTACAACAAACAGGCGACAAACATCGTCTCGCTACAATTCCTGCATTAGAACAATTGATTACAGATTCACAAACTGAACTTGAAATCCTCGATCTGCAATGGCAAAAAGAAAAAACGTTAATTATTGAAATGTTAGCACTACGCGAACGTTTGCATGTACTAACGACGCCAGCGATAGATAGCAAGAATACAGACACAGAAAATACGAGTGAAACATCACTAAGCCTAGAACAATCTACTGATAGCATCGAAATGAACGAACAAGAGGTTCGTATTGCTATCCAAGCGTTACAGGAACAACTTGATCAATGCCGTGGTAAACAGCCACTCGTCCATTTCGAAGTAGGCCCTGATGAAATTAGTCTTGTTATATCCGATTGGACAGGTATTCCAATGGGTAAGATGTTGCAAGATGAATCGGCAACGACGTTAAATTTAAAATCAGTATTAACCGAAACGATCAAAGGGCAAGCGCATGCTATTTCAGCACTTGCAGAAGGTATTCAAACAGCGAAAGCGGGGCTTGTGAATCCAGATGCGCCAACAGGTGTATTCTTACTTGTCGGTCCAAGTGGTGTTGGTAAAACAGAAACAGCCAGAGCAATCGCGGATCAGATGTTTGGTGGTGAACGCTTCATGACAACAATTAACATGTCTGAATTCCAAGAGAAGCACACCGTTTCACGCTTAATTGGTTCACCTCCTGGTTACGTTGGTTACGGTGAAGGAGGCATGCTAACCGAAGCGGTTCGTCAACGTCCCTACTCTGTCGTGTTACTTGATGAAGTTGAAAAAGCAGACCCTGAAGTGCTTAACTTATTCTATCAAGTATTTGATAAAGGCACGTTAAATGACGGTGAAGGTCGTACTATTGACTTCAAGAACACCCTTATTTTAATGACAAGTAATCTCGCTACCCACGAAATTGTCTCGTTGGTTCAACAATCTGCTGATATTCAAGTAGGGACCATTGCCGAAGCAATTCGACCAACATTAAATAATCATTTTAAACCTGCACTATTAGCGCGTATGAATGTGTTGCCTTATTTACCATTAACAGATGAAGCGATGACAGATATCATTAATCACAAATTAAAGACGGTCTCTAAACGTTTAGAAAGTCATCATAAACTGGCCTTGGATTATGATGATGATCTTGTTGAGTTTGTATTGGGCAACTGCCGCTTAGCTGAAACTGGGGCGCGTAATATTGATGCTGTGATAAATAGGCAATTGCTACCACAACTATCAAATCAATTACTCGCTCACGGTAAAAATGAAAATGATTCTAAAGTGACAGTGAATGTCGATGAACAAGGAATCATCCAGTATGCCTTCAGCTAATACGAAGGAACTGAATAATGCTCTCTTTGCGATCAGCCAGTCTTTGGCTGATCGCAGCCAATTAGCGTCGACACTCGACGCTATTTTGGTTGCCGCACGTCAGTTAACGATGGCAAAACATGGCATTATCTATGTTTTAGATCAAACCAAAAAATCATTAATTCCAACAGCCGTACACAACGAAGGCAAGACTCAAACCGAGCATGCTTGGCAACCACTGACCTTAAATGCCTTGCAAGACAATGATCCTTTTAGCTATGCATTACAAACAGGTGAAGTTGTTTTGGTGAATGAGTTATACCAATATAATGGATACAATTGCAGCCATATTTATGAGGTAGAGCTTATAACAAGGCAGCAAAGTCAAAACCTATTGGCATGGCCTTTAATTAATAGCCAAAAGCAAACCGTTGGCTTACTTGTGTTATTGGATATGCAAGTGATTGATGACGAGAAAAGTTTAACCTCGTTCACTCAATTAGCAGGGGCAAGTATTCATCAAGCAGTACTGTTAGAGCAATACAATGCAACAATCAACCTCTTGTCTGAAGATAACAAAGCGCTACTAAAAGAAAACAAGCAGCTTAAACAACGTAAAACCAATGACCACTCGGGCCCTATTGCAGAAAGTGATGAAATGCAGCAGGTACTGTCTCGCTTACAGCGTATTCTTAGCCTTCCAGTCGATGTTCTACTACGTGGAGAAACGGGCACAGGTAAAGAAGTTGTCGCTAAATATATCCACGAAAATTCAACCCGTGCTTCGCAACCGTTTATTATACAAAACTGTGCTGCGATTCCAGAACAATTGTTAGAGTCAGAATTATTTGGTCACAAAAAAGGCGCGTTTACTGGGGCGGATAAAGATAAAATAGGCTTATTTGAAGCAGCAAATGGCGGCACTCTTTTCTTAGATGAAATTGGTGATATGCCATTATTGTTACAAGCTAAACTATTACGTATTTTACAAGAACGAACCTTACGCCCGATCGGGAGTACCAAAGAAGTTCACATCGATGTTAGGGTCATTGCAGCAACACACTGTAATTTGATGGAACAGATTAAGCAAAATAGATTCCGAGCAGATCTGTTTTATCGCTTAAATGTATTCCCCGTTACGCTACCACCATTACGCGAGCGCACCAAAGACATTTTACCTCTAGCAGAGCACTTCATCACCTTAATGAGCAAGCAGCTAACACTTGAGCATTCACCAGTAATGAGCCCACGTGTACGTAAACAGCTTACCCAATACGCATATCCAGGTAATGTTCGAGAGTTACGTAATATCGTTGAACGGGCGGTATTGCTTTCTGACTTCGATATTATTGATCATATCGAAATTAATGATGAAATAGCACCACAATCATTCGATTCAGACAATATTGTTCATGCGGAATTTGAGCACGTTGCCGTCGATGCATCGACATCATTAAAAGAAGTTGTGGGCAATTATGAACGTGAAGTGTTACTTAAGTATTTAAACTCTTACAATTGGCAAACCAAGCGTGTCGCAGACGAACTGGGCTTACCTGTCAGTACGCTTAGTCATAAGATGAAGAAGTATGACATCAGCGCAGCGTGTTAGGCACGCTACGCTGCTAGCCTCTTATTTCATCTTTACATGCAATGGATAAGGAGAATCAACAACAGTGGATTGATTTTCTATCCAATCTTTAATCAACTCTCTTTTCTCCTTCGCACTATAAGCTTGCCACTCATTCGCCAGCTGCTTATCGATATTATCAGCATTAAGCTCGCCTACTCGCATCCAAGGAACAGCGGTCATGCCATGATACAACTTAGGTAATGCCATTTTCAGCGTCGGTAATGGATAAGATGTATTTTGTCCTACATTTTTTTGTAGCATATTTGTTTGTAATAATTGCGATATGTACAAATTAGGTGTCTTTGAAGATAGCAAATTACCAAAAGGTCTTAGCCCATTAATTTTAGCTCCCGTGGGTGAAACATACGCTAAATCAAAGCTCATAGAATAAATAGCATAGGTTTTATCTTTATCTAAATTAGTCACTCCGGCATTCAAATCATGGACTATCTGGCTAAGTCCTTTGCCAACGCGATTAAGATCAAGCTCATCATTATCAGCAATAATTGAATCACTGACGTTAGGGATTAACCATTCACTATAATTGGTATTCGTCGTTTTATTCATGTTAGCGTAATATTGACTAAATTTAACATCTCCAATATAGTGCATATCGCTGTTATAGCTTGGTCCTGCTGTATTTTTATCATCACAATCCATCCCCAACTGCAACAACATATTTACCTTTTTCCAGTTTAATTTCAACGTCTTCTCATAATCCGATTTATTACTCTCGCCGATAATAAATACCTGTAATGACGTTGGACTATCTTTTACAGACTGGAAGTCAATCACACCACTCGAATTAGAGCCATTATGCCAATCAAAGTTAACTAATGGGCCTGTTTTAGACAGTAATTTCAGACCGCTTTCTTTACTGTCTAGCCCAACCACCATATGCGCGATGTTATCAATAACCGGTTTTACAACGGCTTTACCAGTATTCCTTGCATAAACAAATTCTGGAATGGCTAATACGTCTACTTCTGACACCTTAATTGTACTTTCATTCAAACCTTCATAAAACGGGATTGTCACCGAATTTTCACCATGGACACCAACCGAGAATTCATTTTTATAAAAATCTGAATTTTCATCAGAGTTTGAATAATGCAAGGGTAAATTAAGATTACTAATATGAAAAACATAGCGCATGTATCTAAAGCCACCTTGTTTAACATATTCAGTGTAGTTAGCATCTGCATCACCGAAAATTAATGATAATCCCAGAGTGCCGATCGCTTTTAATGACTCGATTCTAGCTTTGGATGTGATGGGTTTAACACCCGATATAGATACAGGGCCGAAATAATAACTAGGCTCAAATTCAATTGCTGTTAATGCAGTTTCTTCTACTTTCTGATTAGGTTTTTCGGCTTTATGCTTAAAATAGTTAGCTATTTCATTATCCGGATCACAACAGAAATCACTTGATCGCATAGGCGAAAATAATAGTTCAAATTTAGGCCCTTGAATATCGATACCATCAACACGGTTATAACCAATTTCGGCAGGAAACACGAGTTGATCCAATCTATCTAAGATAAGCTGGACTTTAAATTTATGAAATGCAGTGACCCGGTTGCTTTTACTTTTGCTCATCCACTGAGTAAGTACTTGCCATTTATTGGAATTTGGTTCAGCAACCAAAATGCGACAGAACCCTATCTCATCGTTTGTTAAGTCATGCTGAGTTGGAGTAAAATTAGCAGCAAACTCTTCAAACAGCTTTGCTTCGCCATTCGAGAATAAATTCGTTTGAATCGGGAATACGCGGTTAAACTGCCCTGATGTTAATTCAGCATTATTTTCTCTGTGCAGTTTCATCTTTTTACTGTGCGCTTCCAATTGCGGTGTAAATAAGGAACGTCGGTTATAAAAACTGTTTTTTAATGCCATCCTTGATTTTTGATCGTGTTGATTGATCCACTCTGTCGCAATGTTATTGCCGTGCAGGAGATCGATACTCCAATCATCTCGGGCGATATAACGGTTAATATATCCTTTAACGTCATATCTTTCTAAAGCCGGTTTTATATCGCCTGATCGACTTTTATTTGCAACGTGCGCAATCAAGATCATTAGGCCGTTAGTCGCTAACGCACGTAATTTATAACGTTTTAATAATTCTTTTTTGGTGTTGTCTGATGATAGAAACTCAGCTAAAGCTTGGTAGCTGTCTACATTTACATTCAACGTAATATCAATGTTCCTTACTTCTCGTAACATATCCAAATGTATGCGAGATAACTTAACAAGCTCTTTTTTACGATTAAGGTTTTCGGTTAATTTTGCATAAGAGCAATCAAACAATGCCGCATCAAGAGAGGATACAGCCGATTTAATAACTGTTCCGCCTCCTTGTATTAGTAGTACACCTCTGGCTGCAGGCCCTATGAGAGGTAAATAACTCGCAACATCAACTATTCCTTGCAGCACCGTTAATTTTAATTCTTCTTCCGCTTTGTTTTGCGTGTTTAAGGCTATCATCGCAGCCAGCCGTGCCCGTTCCATGGTTTGAGAACCAATTCTACTTGGATGGAACACAACATTTAACGTCGGTAAATAAATCCTGATTTCAACACGTCGATTAGCTTGTAACGCCTTGTTATTTCGGTCGATAGCATCACCTTTGGCTTCAACCACAGGCTGGCTTTCGCCTAAGGCTACTACCTCAATGCGAGTGTGTAAGGCTTCAGGAAATGCTTGTTTGGCATTTTCAGCCCTTGCCGCAGACACTTTTAAATTGATTTCAACATTATCAACTTGGCAAGCATGCCCTTCAATCCTAATTCTTAGATTTGGTTCATTTTTCACTGCTTCGCTAAGAATATCGATAATGGCTTTATTATCGTTAATTTCTTTTTCGGTTGAATTGAAATGAAATAATAACTTTATACCAGCACCGCGTTCGTCATTCATAAAGGAAAGTAAATCACCTTTTTCGGTCGATAACTTTTTTTTACCTTCACTTATCGCGTCATCAATGGCCTTTACCTTGTCTTTATTATGTACATTCCATACAGGAATATTATCCAGATAGTCATAGGCGATGTCTTCTAGCTTGCCATTTGCTGAAGCGGCTTTCTTTTGCAGTCCGTCGATCTGCTTTGCTTTACTATAAAGATCATATAAGTTCTGACCAGTACCAATCAATCCGATTCCACTACCCGCCAAGCCCGCAACACCGCCAAACCAAGTGTTAGCAAGGGTTCCTGATACGACGGTATACTTTTTATCTACCCAAGCTGTTTTAAGGTCGGTAAGTTGCTTTGATATTTTACTACTATCCCACAAATAATTTTTAATCAATGCTTGACTACCAAGCTCACTGGTACCATGACCAGTGAACATTTTTTCTAATTCTGTCCATGCTGCGGTGACATTTTGGATGCCAAAATACAGTTCGCCCGTGGCAACCATGGCATCAGGTAGCTCGGTATTTTTCACTTTTTCCCAATATAGCTTGGCTACATTGTTCATTACGGCTTTGGGACCTTTTTCGATGTCGGGATTCATACTGCCGCTCAGTAAATTCATGCCAAGCTGGCCGGACGCATCTTTAATCGCATTTAAGGTCGCCAGACTTGTCAACGCAGGGCTATTAATGGCTTTTGACTCTGATTGCTGGCCATTTAAATATTGTTTTATGCCGCTTAAATATTGTGGAAATTGATAGATGAGTGTTTCTTCTAACGAAATCATATCACCACTGACAATCGCAAATTTACCCATTGGTGTTTGCTGATTAAATTCAATGTATTCGCGTAGTTCGTATTGATACATTGTTTTAACTGTATCTGATATTTTTTCAATATTAGATTCTTTAATAGAATCAGGTATTCTCCCATCATTAAAGTCAGGATCAAACAGCACTTTAATACTATAATACCCGTTTTCAAAGGAATCCGCATCGACATTAAACAAAGCACAAGGGTGGTTACTATCGCTATCGGGTAATACGGTGGCAAACGTTGGTGAGCCAATATCTGTGTATTGTCCATTATTAATGATGTCTTTATTGGCTGCATCTTCATTGACGTCAAACCGTTGCAGGGTAACCTGCGCATTAGTGTAGTCAGCATGTGAGAACATGACGGCGCATGTCGCTACCGTTGGTAACAAAAATCCTTTAATCGGCTCGCCACGGTTCTGAACTTCATTAAGCCACGTATTATATGACTGCTGCTCTTGCGTTAAACTGTCGTCAGATTTCTTTTTATACGCAGGTGCCAGTTGCTTTAATGCGACCGTGGTAACATTGAACTTACTGCCAAGTGACCCTGTACCTTTCATCTGATTAAGCACGGATGCTATTTTTTTACCCAGTACTTTATTGTCTTGACTGTGTTGAGCAAGCCTTGCCAATATTGCCAGTGGTGGAAAGCTAAGCTGATATTGCTCTTCAGTTAACTTGTGTACAGGACTGCTATGACGCAATATTTCATAGCTGTCATTCAAATTAGCTTCATGGGCACCAGGGCCCAAATTACACAACAAGCCAGCACGGTTCGATGCCCACAACTGCCCTGCATCCCCTTCTATATTCGCCATCACAGGCGTTAATAAAATAGGTCGCACGTTTGTTACTTCTTCTAGCCCTGTTACATCACCAGTTAGGTGCCATGTTGGAAATGTAATACTACCATTTTCACGAGATAGAGGAAAATGACAACCCAAGAGATAATAATTTTCTAATGTCTTAGGATTATTCATTACCAGCCTCCTTAACAAACCGACCTTCGTTAGCGAATGCATTATATAGGGCAGCTTCTGATGCACTTTGTCCCGTACCTATTTGGCCCCACTTTTCAAATGAATCGATTTGATGCTCAGTATTTAATTTAAATAAAACCACACCCGCTGGTCCAGTATAAGCATATGAAGCATTTAAACCTAGCAAACGGAAATAAGAATACTTCCCTACCTGACGCTCAACAACATCCTCTCGTTTAAACGTCTTCGCATGGGTATCGATAAGGTAACGAAAATATTTTGTTTCAGCCCATACATATCGTCCTAGAGGACTAATTGATTTTTTTCTAAATTCAGCATCGTTCACACTGCTTGTTGGGTCTGGCACGACCGCATATAACATTTTATTGGTTACTTCATCAAAAACCTGCACACCGCTATGTAAAACAACATACCGTTTACCTTGATAAATAACAGATTCATTGGACATCATGACATCCACTTTACTGGCAGTCTGTGTGGCAATGTCGTATTTCCAATGCTGTCGCCCGTCTGCGTAGTAAAAATAGCTGCTATCTTCAGCCCATAAAAACTTTGATTGACTAAATTGGTCCCCTAAAATAACGGTTTTTTGTGTTTTCAAATCAAACAAGGCTTTAAAAACACCATTAGTGTTAGCATAAGCAAATGCTAAATAACGGTTATCCGGTGAACGGCGCATCACCCTTACCGCCCCCCAAAAATCATCGGTAACTAAACGTAAATCTGTACCGTCTGTTTTAATACTCCACACTTTATCCTGTGTTTCGTATTTTTCGTCCTCGGTGGTTTCATGAGTCCAACGCACATTGTTCCATCTAAACATTACCCGTGGTAAATCATAAGATGCACTGTCGGTTAAATCTTCACGTGGCCACTCTTTAGCTTTGAAAATAAAATGCCGAGGGCGACCATTATTGTCTTCATAACGAACATAGTTGTTCTCGGTAATATAAGTACGGTCATCCTCCCATTGCTGTTCATTTTTAAGTTCAACAGGTGTTTTTTCAACTTTTACCGTATTAGTACTGCTGTCACAAGCACTTAATAACAGTGCGAAGCATACGAATAACATTTGACGTTTCATTTAATTACTCTTTTGTAATATCAATTTATTGTGTTTTATGCTGTTAATAAGCAACTGATTTCAATTTCTTTATAAATAACGTGTTCGATTATCGAGTCTGCATATTCAAATCCTTTACATATGCGTATTAAGTCCACGTGCGTTGTTTCGCTTGGCCACCCTGAAAAATAAAGCTCTTTGTATCCATCGACTATTTCTGCGCTTCTTAATACCACTTTCTGACACCACTCTTGGTCAACCGCACGCATTTCAAAATAATCGTCGGACTGATCGATACCTGGACATTGAGGATATTTAATCTTAATAATCGGAGCTGGTGGTGGCAATACCAACACCCCAACATTGGGATAGCTCAGTGTTTTTTTCTGTGTTTGATGAATAAAATCAGATAACTGAGATACATTCCACGCTTGTACATTGTCGCTATCAGTCCCCCCCTCAAACGATTGCTGCGCACTGTAGTTCGACATGCCTGTTAATTTCAACGCTTCATTTTTATGTTCATCTTCTAAACGAGATATTTCAGATAATGGTAATTGTTCATCCCTGTGAATCACAAATACGTCTTGCTCTTCACCCTTAATCTTATGGGGAACCCAAATGTTTTCGAGAGGAAATCCTTCAGCTTCTCGTAACACGCTTTTATTTGGTTTCAATACACTTAAAACTGTATTAAAAGTAATGCGCATATCGAGTAAGGGTAATACAACATCAACAGTCTCTTCCGTTAGACCAAATACGCGCGCATTTCCATACATATCTAATTCGGCATCGAGTATTTTCTTACCATTTTGGAAAACTTGATACGGTTCATAACTATAAATAGTATCGCCAGATTCATCATCAATCACAATATCAAGATAACGACTCTGTTTGGAATTAGCAGGGCTCGCTGTGCGATAATAATTAATATCGACATCATTAAAGCATCCTTTATCACTAATCTTAATCTCTCGCCATAATTTATCCTGCCAAAACAAATAAATATAACCTTTTGTAAATGACGCTAACCTGTTTTTTTCAGCATCATGATAAAAGACTGGAATGACAGGCACTAATACATTATCCCACTCTGGCATATCCGTATCTTTAACGACTGGTGTGATGTCTTTAGCCAATAGCAGACTTAATGGATTCGGGTGTCCTTGCATTAGAATATTGAGATACAAGTCCCTCGGATCTGGCTCTAGACTTTTAAACTCAATTAAGCTGCGATGAGAATGCATAGCATCATGGTGAGATTGGCTAATTTTATCTTTCAGTATCTCTTTTTTACTTAAATATAATGTCGCACTCCCTCTTGGTCCCTGCCCTGCTAACTCCACCACGATTTTATGCTCAGGAATAGGTTCTACAGGAACATATGATGTTTGCGGAGCCAGGTATACATCGTCTTTTACTGCGGTGAAATTTGCTTTAACAACTTTAGGTTTATCCGTGGCTTTAACTCTGTCGACATGCTGTTTTATCACTGGGAATGAGGCAAATTGGGACGCTGTAATAGGCACAGTTCTTGGGTTCAACCCGATTGCAACCCACTGACCATTTGACAATAGTCGCTGAATTATCGTTAAGATCTGTTGATCACTAGATTGCCCGAAAGAAGTGCTAAATTGACTAGGTAGTGGCCTGAGCACGGATTTAATATCGCGTACACGCGAGAGCTGGCTAATAACTTCATTAGGCAGCTGCAGGAACGCCAGCTCTTTATGGGTTAACTTGGAGCTGGGTATAAATTTATAAAGCGTTTGCATTGTATCTCCACAACCTAATGATTAAATAAGTTGCAGTGATTTAAGCTGATTAGACTTAATAACGATTTGGTTTGAAAGGATTTTAAATAAATATAACGTGAAGTGCAATAGGTAAGGTAGAAATATTAACTATCGATAGTTAATATTTTTTGAAGGTTAAATTCCGACTCGATCTGTTTCTTGTGATTTTTGTTCAGTTCCTGTCAATGGGGTACCCGTTAACGCCACTGGCGTTACCGAAAACGTGATAGTTTTGCCTTCCTCGGTATTGAGCAGTGTATACGTTAATCCCGTCGCCCCTAAGATCTCAGTGTTATTCGCATACCATTTAAACGTCGAGATACCTTCAAGATCACCGTCTATGTCCGTGAAGTCATAGGTACCCGTCAGCAGTTCACCCACTGTCGGTGACAGCTTATCAATGTTGATGTTACTGGCAACCGGTGCTGCTCCTTGGATGGTAATCATGATGACATCTCCTGTACCATTTATACCCGCACCATTAACATACGAACCATCATCAACTTTAATTGTAATCACGTCGTCAACGCCAGATTCAATCGTATAATTAGCGGTCCATTTACTCTTGTCGCCAGCGACCATCATTAAGTCACTCACTAAACCGACGTCACCAGAAATAGGTGAGTATAATTTAATATCTGAAATATCAAATCCCTCAATATCTTCCAAAAATTGAAACGAGAGAATAGACTTTTTAACACCCTCTAGTGTGACAGTTTCCTTTCCATCAGCAGTTATCTTTAGGGTAGGTGCTGGAAAATCAACAACCGTAACCGCTATATTCTCTTTAATCGCAAGTCTCTTAGCGAAATCTTCCGCTTTAATACTCAGTTTATAATCACCCGGGTTAGCTCCGGCTCTAAATTCAAAAATATACTCACCACTAGGTTGATAAGGTCGAGTCGTGCTACTAGCCTGGATAACATTAGAGCCTTGTGTCAATTTAGCGATGATAGAATTACCGTCTAAATTGCTATCACTAATAGTAGACCTGACGATATATCTATATCGATCTTGTCCATCAGGTGCTTCAAATGGCTGCTCCATTGATATGCCACTGATAACAGGTAGTTCCATATCAATGATCGCAGCAATACCTGCTGCTTCATATGTCTTATCACTAAGCGAGAAGGTCGATATTTCTCTTCCGATATTATCAAACACACTAACCGTTAGTTGATATAACCCTTGATTGGGAAAGATGAAATTTAAATGTCCATTGATAGTCTCATCAATATTACCCGCCGAAATAATCGCGTCTCCACCATCTTCAGGCGTTAAAGATAGTGAATATCTTTCAGCTTTAACCTTTGAATTTTCATCAGTTTTAACCGTAATTGAAAATGGCTGGTTCTGTTTTTCTAGTAATAATTTATAATTTATAATTTTAGATTCTTCAAATGTAACTGTTACTTCAGGCTTTCCTAATGGTACTTTTATCTTTTTATTTGTTTTCAGACCAACGTTATCTGTTGCTGTTACATCTACATAGATAAAGGCCGCATCTCCAATTTTGCTAATCGGTATATTCATGACGAGAAAATTTTCGTCTGAATTCTTAGTTACATCGTAAGTGGTGTTACCAATATTAGATCTATAGCGAACGTTCGCAATTTGGCTCATACCATCTGAAATATCAAAACCAATATGTATATCCTCGCCCTCTCGTGTTAACGATGTATGCTCATCAGCAATAATTGGTTTTTCATTATCTACCTGAAGCTTAATACTGTCAGAACCGATATTATCCCAATAATCAAAAACTGATACAGTTATAGGTAAGTTATGCCCTGCCAAATCATCAGGAATCGCAGATGTGAAAGTACTGCATCGATACTTAACACCTTTATCATCACTACATATTATAAATTTAGAAAATTTAGGAGATTTAGTGTCGTCAGTTAAGAATGAGTAAGTCGTATTATTTAACTGCACCTTAACATCAAGTAACTCAGAGTTTTCAGCCAATTTCGTTCTAAAATTAAATGCAATCTGAGTCCCCATAACCCATTGATTAGTTACTAGATTAGTTATATTCACAAGTGGAACTACGCCCGGAACATTTAATTTAATGACTTTGTTATCACCAAGCGTAACATTACCGGTTTGATCTGTTACATTTTTTAAACTAACGGTATGTGTTGTGGCGCCTGGTTTAATTATAGCAGTGTAGTTTTCTACAAATTGATAATTAAACGTCTTCTCGCCATTATTAGATTTAGAATAAGGTTCTAAACCTTCAAAGTTGTTATGAGTAATGAGGCGCGGTACTATCTCAGATTTAATGCCTGACAGCGCATCATTAACTTCAATGGTAAATCGTAATTTCTTTATTCCCTTTTCAATGAAAACACTCTTAGAATCTAACATAAAGTTGTCATTGTTATTAATTGTTGGCGCTGTAACATCAATCATCTCAAATGAGAACTTCTGAATAACCTCGGTACCATTTCCACCTGTTGTTTTAGTGATGAGAACCAGAGGTTGCCCATCGAGATCCTGTGTAAACTCCTTAAATTTACATACAGGGGAACTTGCGCCTTCATAGCTAACATAAGGGGCATCTGTGTCTTTAGGTACTTTGCCTTCAGGTATTTTGTCTTCAGTCCAGTTGTCTCGGATCCAACATTGAAGCTTCTGTAAACCCGAGAAGTCATCCCCTGCCACAGAAAATTCAACATTCATATTTTTACCCGCACGATACGTGGAGAAATTGGCAGGTTCAGTTACACTAAGCTGGTAGCCGCCACGCTTTACAACGACAGTCCTAAATATACGGGTAGATTGACTTGCTTGCCCTGAATTAGTTTTAGTCGCATTGTATACATTGATATCAATACTATAGTTACCATCACTCTCTAACGTTAAAAGAGTCGTCCAGAGTGTAGGATCCTGTGAGTCTTGAACGAATGTTAAGTTACTCCCTTCGGCCTCATCGCCGCGTTTAAGTATCGCTTCGATCCTCGACACTCCACTTTCTGGATCATCAACATTAAGCACTAACGATAATGCCCCTTGCTGACTAATTACTTCGTTTTCAGGTATTAGATCCCCATTTGGATAGTTGATTGCAAGCGTGCCAGTTGGAGGCGTAGAATCAACTTTAACATCAAAAATTGTATTGCTTAAATTACCTCGGACATCTTTAGCCCCTATTTTTAGGTTAAAATAATCCTTTAATGTTGTGACGATCTGGGTTCCTGTTGGCGTAGTCCCGACTCCATCTGGAACACCTTGATATTCCCAATATTTCACCGAACCGGCCTCAATGGAATCATTACCAATATCGGTAATGGAAAAGTCGAAAATATAACCTGGTGCATAAAAATTTTGTTTATTATGACCATCTAAAGTAATAGTTGGCCCTTTATTATCAAAAATAGCGGTGATCGGCGCAGTATGGCTAATAAAACCATGTTCGTCTTCAGCTGTAACGATTAATCTAATTCGATCATTATCGCTTGGGGTTATTTTATCTGAAGCTGTTGTGTTTACTTCGATACTCAAGTTATCAACTTGATTAGGCTTAAAGCTTTTTATGATTTCGAAAAGGGTATTATCATCTAATTTCTGTGACAAGCTGATATTTGAAATTCTGGAGTCATCTGTCATATTTAAAATATTAACAAAAAATTCACGCCCAACAATAACAACTCCGTTAGTATCTGAAGGCGATACTGCATCGATAATAGCCGGAATATCAAACGTTACATAAGGACCTTCTTTGTCAATAATAAAGTGAACCTCACCATTACCGACATTTGCTGGATATGCACTATCTTCGGCTGCTATATCAAATCGATACTTCCCTTCGTGGTCTAATTGTTCAGCATTTAATTGCACTTTAGTATCAATTTCACTACCGATAAGGTATGCAAATCTGTCGCTACAGTCTTCCAAATCAGCACAAACAGTTAAATTATATGGGGCGATTTTATCACCATATAACGTAATAACTACGTTACCAGCATCAGAATGCGCAACATTCGTACCATAATTAATAACCGAGTTAGCAAGCCAAATCTCATTACCGCCCAAGGTGATAGGAGCAGATTCATTAGATGTAATGACAGGTGGTGTCGAATCTATGAACACATTAAACGTTTGCACGCCAGTGTCCTTATGACCAATAGCATTACCCAGTTTATCTGTACCTGCTATGGATAGCTTCCACTTACCGTCATCTAAAGAATGTGATGATCTATCATCACTGGAGCAGACCTTAGTTTTACATAACGATATTGAAAATTTATTATTTTTAGTCTCCATTTCAGTAATAAGATATTTTTTATCACCATCTTTAAAACGTAAGCTACGAGAATCTTCACCTACTGCATCTGAAATATCAAACTTTAATACTTGTCGGTAATTAAGGTTGATATATGTATCATTAGAATATTTTTCATCATAAGGAGCCGTATATTTATAAAAAGGAGGGGAATTATCAACGATAAAAGTTGTACTGTGTTTACCCTTTAATTCATTGTAGGCATTACCAATCTCGTCAGATGCACTAATCAACATCTCCATTCTTTGAATATTCGGATAATTACCTGAAATTGAATCAAAGTTAAACTGGTATGTTTTTTCAAAGCGCCCAACTATATCAGGAACAACCGTTATTGATGTTAATTCTTGCGTAGCAGCTTCAGATGAGTCCTTAGCCCAAAAGAACTTAAATTCTGAGGATACTACACCTGATGGATCTGTGATGCCAACTAAAACATCAACCACATCTTTTATATACCAGCGTCCATCCTTATAAACATTATTGATAGCATTAATAGCTGTTTTAATCGTGGTTTTAATAAGAGGTTTGGTTTCATCAATAGATACACCCGTATCTTTAAATAATGGATCACCGTTTAATGTAGGGTATGCAGTTGCTATTGAGTTCGCATAATACATAAGCGTAATATCATTGATGTAACTTTCACTGCTGCCATCACCGAATTTTTCATGCACAAAATTAAAATAAAATTTAGCTAAATCACTTCGATACGTTTTAGGTCCCAGCTCCTTTCCCCCATAAGTTATTTGCTTACCATTATTTTCACCATCAATAAGACCATCTGAAAAATCAGCATAAAACGCTTTGGCGAAATCAACACTACTACCATGACTCGGTGCGTAATAATTTTCCATTTCCCCTAATGCTTCAACAATAAAACGGTGCTGATATGGCAGTGGGTACCCAGAAGGTACTCCATCTTCTAAATCTTCATTGGTCGCATAACTCGTCAATATTGGATTGAAGTGGAAAAAAGAACCGGTACCTAAAAACAAATTATTTACTAACTTTAATATGTCGCGCGCATTTTCGCTTGATTTGTCAGAGACATTCCAAAGCGAATCAAAGAAACCCGATTGAAAAACTGAAAGCTCAGTGAGATAAATATCATTAGAGCCGTTAACTAACGTATAGCCACTAATCGGTCCGTAGGGGCCAATACCTGTATCCGGATCTAAGTTAACACCAATCTGCTCATCTTGACTCCATTGGTAAAATTTAACATTACCTCCTGACAATGATATTTTATGTACCTCTCCATCATAAGAAGTCTGAAGAGAACAACTTGCTAAATCTGTGGCTTTCGCTGATGGGTTATTTTTAAGTGCAACAGGCTTTAAATCACAACTACTAACAGCTTGGAATGCTCCTTTATCAACGATTCTATACAGGGTCGCTTTCGCATCTAAAAATGGTGTAAATACAGTTACCACAGGTAACGCAAAGGTACTTCTAAATGAATATGTAAATACCTGATCTGATTTATTACCCGATTCATCCTTGACAGACACTGTAATTCGCTGAACATAGCCTTCCGATGCATGTTTAAATCCACTTCCAAATATATCTTTTGTAAATGGTATATAATAAGTAAGCCGTTCTAATTTTTCCCCTTCATTTAATTTTCCGATTGAGTTGTGGGGAATAACATGTTTTTTATCTTGATCGATATTTGTAATTGTATGTGTTGTTGTGATTTTATCAAAGCTTTTACCTGCTTCATACTTTACTGTCAAAATTAATTTTTCTGCCGATGTACCTGTATTATCAGCTAAATCATCGCTCACAGTGACTTTAATATAAGGTATTTTATTGTCGTCTAATATTTGAGCATTAAAATCAAGAAAGCTATCGGGCGTAATACCATCAATTGCTGTTAAGCCTGCTATTGCATACTTATAATCGATCTTTAGGTATTTTTCCACCCCCATATCGGTAAAGCTCTCTTGTCCTAAATAATCCTCAGATTCTTTAGGACCACCAGATGTCAAATCTAAAAAATTCATTTGCTTACTTGGAAATTCAATCGTCTTAATTGGTGACTTTTCATCAGAAAATACATTATAAGTTATTGATGATTTATTATTATTATTGTCTTTAACTTCAACTTTAAAGCCAGTAGTTCCATTACCTTTAAATACCGATTTAGGCATTGATACACTAAATCTACATATATTATCACCACGGTCAGATATACTATCAACACATGCTAGAGTCTCTGGCTCGCCTGAATTTACAGATAATTTTACGGGTTTTGCTATACCGGTCTCTGTGTCCTTAATAGTTCCCGCTAATATATAATCAAGACTCCCATCAGCATTTGGATTGTAAAGGGTTGGTGACACATCTTTATCTATCTCAATTTCAGGTGCTAAATTATCCCATAAGAACTCTATTGACTGGCTATCGCCTTTATTACCAAATACATCAGAAACAAAAAATGATATTCTCGCTTTTTGTACATTTATACCATCAAAATCAAGTTCGCGAGTGTCTACGTCAACATAAGAATAAAATACTTGCTGCCCTTCAACAAATGATGATGAGTCAAAATAACATAAGCCGCCGACTTCATCATTACAGGATGAAATAACATGCCATTCATCTTGTGAATCCTGATATTCAAATGCCAGTGAAACAGTTCTTATACCAATATAATCAGACACATCAAATTCGATGCGATCAATTAAGGATAATATCCCCCCCCCTCGTTTCGATACGACTGGCACATCAGAATCAATTGACAATCCACCTGTCCCAGAAATAACCTCAGAGTCTGGATTATTTAGTTGTTCAGAAAATTCATTATATTGATCTGCAGACGTTCCAGATTTATTTATTTCAGGATCATTAACGACTCGCAACATATGTTGAGCTAATTTATTTGTATATAGTTCAGCCTTAACGATTTGATGTCCAAATGAAATTGTTTGTACAAATCCATTATTATCCCAAATATTGCCGTCTAAAATACCATCTGACTTAACATCTAGATACTGTAAGACTGATAGGTTGTATGAACTGTATATATTTTTTTCACCTAGGGTGGATTCATTTAATTTTTCATATGCATATGAAGAATATGCAGCAAGAAGAGCACCATATTTATGCTGTTCTGTCACTTGTCCGCTTGACCCTTCTAGAGTTAGATCGAAAGGTCTAGTTGAAAATACGTCAAAGCCATATAGTCCCGAAATTTTAATCTTAGAATCTCTTATAGCAGCACTAGCATCAGCCTTATTCCAATCCATTAAATATTCAGTGAGTCCCGCGCTAAAATTAGTCAAAGGAGTAACCATCACATTATGGTTATTACCCTCAGAATAATTGATATACGTAATCAATTTAAGCGGACCATTAACGCTGGAACTATCGACAGGAGTCTTCGTATAAGGGTCTAAATACCCTCCGCCTACAGATTCAATATACACAGGCATTGAACCTGCCTTTATTTCCAAACTATATTCACCTTTCGAATTAGTCTGAACAAAGCCTAATAATTTACCCACACGACCATTTTTAAATTCGTAAGCACTCACTACTGATTTTGATACAGCCGCATCAAAAACGACGCCTGAAATATGTCCTACTTCACGTTCTGCAGGTTTTGATGACGAACTTTCGCCACCACAACCTACAATAAAATTGAGTAATAAAACTACTGATAAAACGCTTCGGATTTTCATGGTCGGATGTCTTTTAAGTTAATGAAAAATAAATGTAAAATATTATATTCATCCGTACACCAAAACGCAAAAAGGTAAAATACCTATCCAATCGGCGTAAAAAATCCGCATCACTTACACATCACCTACCAACCAACAGGCCGAACAATCAATACTATAGTTATAACAACTGTTAATTAGACGTTAATTAAAATATTATGAGTAAATTAAATAGCATTTAATTAATATAGCCGTGTAGTAGTCATTTAATTTAAGATTGTATACAATCAACAATATGAAACGTCCATTCAATCAAGAGCTATTTGATCTATCTGATTCGTTATTCTAAGCAGGCATGTACCAGTTGGTTTAGCGATCGACCGCTGATAATCTACTTTGATAGAACAATTTTTAGATAAAATAAAAAGCGAAACCGATTTGACGTTATTTACAGTCATTGGTTTCGCTTTTTCGTTTCTATTAAATTAGCTGTTCACAACTATTGAATTAATTGCTCACGCAGTTTAGCCACTTTATCACGGGTTTCACTGGCTTTTTCAAACTCCAAATCTTGTGCATATTTATACATTTGTTCTTCTAAGCGCACGATCTCTTTACTGAGTTCTTCTGGGGTAAATACCGCATACGTTGCTTTTTGCTCTGCTATATGCATCATTTCTTGCTCTGGTGTTCTACCAATTCTCAGTGAATCACCCACTTTCTTATTTAGGCCTTTTGGTGTAATGCCATTTTTCACATTATGCTCATGCTGCACTGCTCGACGACGCTCAGTCTCACTGATCGCTTTATCCATCGATTTTGTGATCCTGTTCGCATATAAGATAGCTTTACCTTCTAAGTTACGAGCAGCACGACCAATGGTCTGGATCAATGAACGCTCAGAACGTAAGAAACCTTCTTTATCAGCATCCAAGATAGCAACCAAAGAAACTTCAGGCATATCTAGACCTTCACGCAGCAAGTTAATCCCAACCAGTACATCAAATACACCTAAACGTAGGTCTCGAATAATTTCGACACGTTCAACGGTATCTATGTCAGAGTGTAGATAACGAACCTTAACGCCATGATCAGCAAGATATTCAGCTAAGTCTTCGGACATACGCTTAGTTAATGTTGTTGCAAGTACCCTTTCGCCCTTTTTTACACGTATATTAATTTCACTAAGTAGGTCATCGACTTGAGTATCAACAGGGCGCACTTCAATAATCGGGTCCAATAATCCCGTCGGCCTTACGACTTGTTGAACGATTTCACCTTCACAGCGATCCAGTTCATATTGGCTTGGTGTTGCAGACACATATAAGGTTTGTGGTGAAATAGATTCAAACTCTTCAAACTTAAGTGGTCTGTTATCCAACGCTGACGGTAAACGGAAACCAAACTCAACCAATGTTTCTTTACGTGAGCGGTCACCTTTATACATAGCCCCAATTTGCGGTACGGTTACGTGAGACTCATCAATCACTAATAAGCCATCGGCAGGTAAGTAGTCCAACAAGGTAGGAGGCGCATCACCTGGCACACGTCCAGATAAGTAACGCGAATAGTTTTCAATACCGGAGCAATAACCAAGCTCTTGCATCATCTCGATATCAAACTGTACACGTTGACTCACGCGCTGTTCTTCAATTAACTTGTTTGCTGATAATAATTGTTTTTTACGCTCTGACAATTCAACCTTGATGTGTTCAATTGCATCTAAGATCTTTTCTCTTGGCGTAACATAGTGCGTCTTAGGATAAATAGTCGCGCGTTCAGCAGTCTTCTCAATAGCGCCTGTTAATGGATCAAAATAGCTAATACGTTCAATTTCATCATCAAACATCTCAATCCGCACCGCATGCTTATCTGATTCTGCTGGATAGACATCGATAACTTCGCCACGTACACGGAATGTCGAACGTTTAAAGTCCATATCATTACGCGTATATTGCAATTCAGCTAAACGACGAATGATACTGCGTTGGCTGATAATTTCCCCCACAGACACATGTAACATCATTTTGAGGTAAGACTCAGGATCACCCAAACCATAAATGGCTGAAACAGATGCTATAAGGATCACATCACGACGCTCTAGCAATGCTTTTGTCGCTGATAGGCGCATTTGTTCGATGTGTGCATTTACAGCTGCATCTTTCTCGATAAAGGTATCAGTGCTTGGTACGTACGCTTCAGGTTGGTAATAATCGTAGTAAGAAACAAAATACTCAACCGCATTATTAGGGAAAAAATCTTTCATCTCGGCATAAAGCTGTGCGGCAAGCGTTTTATTTGGTGCCATAAGCAATGTAGGACGATTTAATTGCGCAATCATATTCGCGACAGTATAGGTTTTACCCGAACCTGTTACGCCTAATAAAGTTTGACTGGCGACACCAGCATTAAAACTATCAACCAGCTTTTCAATCGCTTGAGGCTGATCACCACTCGGGGTATATTCAGAACATAAATCGAATAAAATCGTCATTATTTAAGATCACAACTCGGCTTTTTAATTTATATATCCCCATAATACCAATTTACACTTAGTGCGCCATAAGTATTATCTGCCCTCTTGATAGTTTGATGGATAATGCGCACACAAAATCAAAATTTAATATAAAAATAAAAATGTCAAGCAGTTATCAACAGATTTTTAAAATTCTGCACTTTCATGGTTATTTTTGATACAAGCATTTGAATTGATAAGTTATCAACAGACTTAAACTCAAATAAAAACACCCAACACATTGATTTTAATCTAATTAAATTAGAAACCACTAACTAAACAGCTACTTTTCAAAATCCCTAAATTAGTTGCTTTTTTACTTTTACAGATTTAATCAACAGAGTTACCCACAGATTTAGTGGATAACTCAATAAAAAATGTCATATTCACAAAGCTCAGTAAAAAAGAAACATACCCTTGTGTATAAAATAAAAATTAAACTTGTTTAGTATCGCCCATATTTATAAAATCAATTCGGTATTATTAAATATCTCTGCTATATAGAAAGAAGTTAGAGTATAGAAGGTAGGTACAATATTCTCCGGCATCGAAATTCTGCAATATTTAAATGCTTGTCGTAAAAATCAATTGTTTACTAAAACTACGCTATCAATATTTCTTAGGCATCATCGTTCAGTTATTCGACAAAAAAAAAGCAAATAACAGTTTTAGCCGTTTTATTATTGACAGTAGAATCATCTAACCTTAATATTCGCCCCGTCTTCGAAACAAAGACAAGTAATTCCCCTTTAGTTCAGTTGGTAGAACGGTGGACTGTTAATCCATATGTCGCTAGTTCAAGTCTAGCAAGGGGAGCCACATTTTCTTTCTTTAACAGAGAAAGTAACAATTAGTGATTTATTATATAATGTACATCATTAATTGGCTTCGCTAGAAGCACACAACTTATTAGCTTCAAATGAAGCAAACGAATAATTCCCCTTTAGTTCAGTTGGTAGAACGGTGGACTGTTAATCCATATGTCGCTAGTTCAAGTCTAGCAAGGGGAGCCACATTTTCTTTCTTTAACAGAGAAAGTAACAATTAGTGATTTATTATATAATGTACATCATTAATTGGCTTCGCCAGAAGCACACAACTTATTAGCTTCAAAAGAAGCAAACGAATAATTCCCCTTTAGTTCAGTTGGTAGAACGGTGGACTGTTAATCCATATGTCGCTAGTTCAAGTCTAGCAAGGGGAGCCACATTTTCTTTCTTTAACAGAAAAAGTAACAATTAGTGATTTATTACACTGTATTAATCTACAGCGTATGTATCATTAATTGGCTTCTCTAGAAGCACACAATTTATTAGCTTCAAAAGAAGCAAACGAATAATTCCCCTTTAGTTCAGTTGGTAGATAATTCCCCTTTAGTTCAGTTGGTAGAACGGTGGACTGTTAATCCATATGTCGCTAGTTCAAGTCTAGCAAGGGGAGCCATATTTTCTTTCTTTAACAGAGAGAGTAACAGTTAGTGATTTATTACATCATTAATTGGCTTCATTAGAAGCACACAACTTATTAGCTTCAAGAGAAGCAAACGAATAATTCCCCTTTAGTTCAGTTGGTAGAACGGTGGACTGTTAATCCATATGTCGCTAGTTCAAGTCTAGCAAGGGGAGCCATTTCTTTTAATATCTAATAATCCCACCTCATAACAAGCTGTCCAATAATATTCTCAACGACAAAATTAATATTTATAACTAAAACATCTCTCCTACTAAAGTTTAATTATTACTGAAAATAGTGCCCGCTATCGCATAATCTATACCTAAGCCCCTCACATACGTGTTTTTATTGTTCGAAACAGGTTAATCTAGCCACACAGGGATGTAAAAATATTATAGGGATAATGAAAATGACGGATTATTTTCGCTGCAATCTTTCTATCACATTTGTTTTTTTATGTATGCTAATCAGTTCATTAGGTTTTAGTTACCAGTCATTAAATTCATCATTAGCCATACAAGGCAGTATTGTTAATGACGCATTGAGCCAAAAGATAAGCCTTGATTCAATTACGGATGATAATGCTAAATTATTAACAGAGCGCCTCGGGCTAAGCCAATTATTTATTCAAACAGAATCGATTTCTTCCAGTTGGGACTCAAATATCAACTACCCTACTTTAATCCAGTTGATCTTCCCTCAGCTCGCTAAAAAGTTTTCAGGTGCTACAGACTTATTTAGTTATAAATTTAAACTCAGATTTAATGACAAGGATAACGCGCAGATAAAATTACTAAGCACTTTTATTGTTTCACTCTTTATCGCCTATTTATTATGCCTTGCATCCGTGAAACGATTATTAGTTAAGTTAGAAAGGAACATCCTTAAGGAAATTGGTAACACGACAAAACCAAATTACCATGCATCACCAGCTATCACCCGCCTTCTTGCACAGCATAAAGCAGATCATCATAAAGAATTACAAGATCAACATGATAAAATTGAAGCCCTTTCAAAACAAATTAACATGGATAATTTAACCGGTTTATACAATCGATTTTACTTTCGTGGTGAGCTTGTGGATATTTTGTCGGAAAAAAATGAATCTCAATCTGCAATTATCGCATTAATTCGTGCAACAGCACTTGGACATACCAATAAACACAGAGGATTTCAACGCGGCGATACTTACCTAAAAGATATATCCAATATACTAAAGCAATGTACAAAACGTTATCCCGATAGTCAGTTATACCGTGTTTCAGGCCCTGATTTCGCCATTATCATTCCGAATATGACTGCAGCCGTCGCACATAAGTTGGCGCGAGAAATAAAAGCTAACCTCGATGATTATCAATCACTTCATGATTTAGAGAATGTTGCGTATATAGGCATAACAACGGTTCATTCAGGACAACAGCCTGAACAAGTATTAGCGCGTGCGGATACTGCATTAGCGAAAGCGCAACTCGAAGGGCCTAATCACTGGGCATTTCAACAACAAGATGCTCAACAAGAAAATCAAGGGCAATCTTATTGGAAAGATGTGATTGAAGAGATTATCAATAAACGCAGCCTGATGTTGCTCAGCCAGCCAGTTCAACCCATTCACCGTAACATGAAAAATTACCAAGAAATTTATACTCGTTTTATTGGTAGCAACAATGCAATGCTACCAACTCACACCTTGTTTGCAATGGCTCAACGCTTAGATTATACCGTTAAACTTGACCAAATTATTATCGAAAATATTATTAGCAATAGCCGTACACAAATGGATGGTTCCAGTCGATGGGGAGTTAATCTAACGTCACAATCTGTGCAAAGTAGCGCATTTATTGTCTGGCTAGAGCGCTTATTGCTACGTGAGCCAAACATCGCAACCAATTTAGTTTTTGAAATTGATGAGGTTATTCTAGAAAGAAATATCGTCTCAAGCAAACGTGTAATAGATATGCTACGCCGTGTTGGTAGCCGCTCAGCAATTAGTAAATTTGGTCATGGCATTAGTTCATTCAAGCTCTTTAGAGAACTAAAACCAGATTACATAAAAATAGACAGTGGCTTAATTCAGTCAATTACAGATGACAATGCAAGTCAACAATTTTTACGTATGATTGTTGATGTTGCTCATCGCATGAGTTGCCAAGTTATTGCCGAGGGCGTTGAAGACTTAGCGCAAAAACAATTACTCGAGTCCATGTATGTTGACGGGATCCAGGGTTATCTCATCTCAAAACCTGCACCATTAAGTAAAATAGCCTGTTAAACAGTAAAAACCCAGATAAGGTAAGAAGACTAACTGATTATTAGCCTTTTTACGTTACCAATTTACTTCTTTCCTATTGTAACAATGGTACAGATACCCGATAATATGGCCTCCCATAGTAACTGTATTACTTCATCATGACCGAATATCTTTTACTGCTAGTAAGCACTGTTCTTGTAAATAACTTTGTACTAGTCAAATTTCTTGGTTTGTGCCCGTTTATGGGGGTTTCGAGCAAACTAGAAAGCGCGATAGGAATGTCATTTGCAACAACGTTCGTACTGACCATTGCTGCAATGTCTTCATACCTTGTTGAAACCTATATTTTAACGCCGCTCGGCTTAGAGTATCTACGAACACTTAGTTTCATTCTCGTTATTGCAGTTGTCGTACAATTTACTGAAATGGTTGTACATAAAACCAGCCCTACTCTTTATCGTTTATTAGGGATTTTCTTACCACTCATCACGACTAACTGTGCGGTACTTGGTGTGGCATTACTCAATATTAATGAAAAACATAACTTTATAGAAAGTGCTGTATATGGCTTTGGTGCTGCAGTTGGCTTCTCATTAGTTCTTATATTATTTGCCGCTATGCGTGAACGGATCGCAGCAGCAAACGTCCCAGCCCCTTTTAAGGGGACTTCAATCGCCATGATCACTGCTGGTCTTATGTCACTTGCGTTCATGGGCTTTACGGGCTTGGTTAAACTTTAACTGTTGATAACTATGACTACTATTCTCATTGCAATTATTACCCTTGTTATTCTCGCTGCTTTGTTTGGGTTCGGGCTCGGCTGGGCAGCTATTCGTTTTAAAATTGAAGGTAACCCTGTCGTTGAACAAATTGATGCCGAGTTACCACAAACACAATGTGGCCAATGTGGTTATCCAGGCTGCAAACCTTATGCAACAGCCGTAGCGAACGGTGAAGAAGTAAACTTATGTATTCCAGGTGGTGCAGATACCGTTGAAAAACTTGCTGATATCATGGGTGTTGAAGTCAAGCCTATTGCAGAGCAAGAACACGACGCCAGCATCAAAATGGTTGCACGTATTATTGAAGAAGACTGTATTGGTTGTACTAAATGTATTCAGGCCTGCCCTGTGGATGCCATTACAGGTGCAACACGTGCAATGCACACTGTGATAGTTGATTCTTGCACAGGCTGTAAATTATGTGTTGCACCATGTCCTACCGATTGTATCGTGATGGAACCAGTACAAGCTGCATGGAAGTGGCAATTAGACTCTATCCCTGTAGTGAATATTAAGTAGGTCACATGATTTCATTAATCGAACAAATAAAAAATGGTAAACTGTGGCGCTACTTTGGTGGTGTACATCCACAAGAGAATAAGACCCAGTCAACGCGTTTAGCAATTACGATGGCGAATATCCCTAAACACCTGATAATTCCCGTTAAGCAACACATTGGCCAAGGTGGTCAGATAATTGTTGCTCCAGGTGACAAAGTTTTAAAAGGCCAACCACTAACAGCATCTGATTCGTTCATGTCTGTACCGGTTCATGCCCCAACGTCAGGTACCATTGAGCATATTGCACAATATCCAAGTACTCACCCATCAGCAACACCTGAAATTGCAATAAAACTAATTTGTGATCAAGAAGATAAAGCACTCGAAAATCTACCAGCACTCGATTATAAACAACTTTCAACAGCTGAATTACAACAACATATAAGCCTAGCGGGAGTCGCTGGTATGGGTGGCGCAGGCTTTCCGACAGCGGTAAAGTTAAGTGATAAACAGCCAATTGAATTTTTGTTAATCAATGCAGCAGAATGTGAACCGTACATCACCTCTGATGATGTACTCATGCGTGAACGAGCAGACGATATCATTCAAGGTATTGAGATATTACGTCACATGATCAAACCTGCACTTTGCATCATAGGCATTGAAGATAATAAACCTGATGCCGCAAATGCGTTAGAAACAGCGATAAAAACAACTAACCTAAGTGCTGATATTATCGTACGTAAAGTGCCAACAAAATACCCGAACGGTGGCGAAAAACAGTTAATTCAAGTGTTAACGGGTAAAGAGATCAGTAAAGGTCAGATCCCTGCACAATCAGGGATCGTCATGCAAAATGTTGGCACTATTTATGCCGTCAAACAAGCAATCATAGATCGCCAGCCATTATTAAGCCGTATTGTTACCTTAACCGGCAAAGCATTCCCACAACCACGTAATGTAGAAGCGTTAATTGGTACGCCAATCAGTGCATTACTCCGTGAATTTAAATGCGATGAAGATAAAGCAGCTGCAATTATTTATGGTGGGCCTATGATGGGCTTTACATTACCGCACGGCCAGTTTTCACTGACTAAAACAGGTAACTGTATTTTAACCCCTATCAAAGATGAAATTCCCCAAGTAAGAGAACCTGACGCCTGCATCCGTTGTGGAGAGTGTGCAGAAGCCTGCCCTGTTGATTTATTACCGCAACAATTACATTGGTATAGCCAAGCAAAAGACGTCACTAAACTTGCCGATTATAATCTAATGGATTGTATCGAATGTGGCGCCTGTAGCTATGTTTGCCCGAGCCAAATACCACTTGTTCATCAGTACCGGATTGCCAAAGTAGAAGTCCGTGAAAGTGATGCAGAACTTGCAGCAGCAGCTATTGCGAAAGAGCGCTTTGAGAAGCGTAATGAACGATTAGCATTAGAAAAAGCGCAACGTGAACAACGCCAAAAAGAGGCTGCCGAAAAACGCCGCGCAGCAGCGAAAGCCACAACGGGTGAAGATCCTGTTAAAGCAGCGATGGAACGCATCCAAAAAGCCAAAGCTGCTGAACAAGCAGCGGCCGATGGAAAAACAAGTAAAGGATCTGCAGTTGCTGATGCAATTGCTCGCGCTAAAGCCAAGAAAGCCGCTATCGCATCCACTGATACTACGGTTCCAGATAATACAGCTGTCATTGCAGAACGAAAAGCGAGAAAAGCAGCCGCTAAAGCTAAACGAGAAGCCGAAGGTTCACAACCAGTAGAAATAACAACGAGCCCAGCGATTGAAGCGAAAAAAGCAGCTGTTGCAGATGCGATTGCTCGTGCGAAAGCCAAGAAAGCCGCTGCACAGTCAAGCGAAACAGCAACTGACATACCAGCGCCAGCAGTTGATGCCAAGAAAGCTGCCGTTGCTGCTGCAATTGCTCGTGCAAAAGCCAAGAAAGCGGCTGCACTGTCAGGCGAAACAGGAACTGACATACCTGCGCCAGCAGTTGATGCCAAGAAAGCTGCCGTTGCTGCTGCAATTGCTCGTGCGAAAGCCAAAAAAGCGGCCGCACTGTCTGGCGAAACAGCAACTGACACACCAGCGCCTGCGGTTGATGCCAAGAAAGCCGCCGTTGCTGCTGCAATTGCTCGTGCGAAAGCCAAAAAAGCGGCTGCACAGTCTGGCGAAACCGTAACTGATACACCAACGCCTGCTGCTGATCCTAAGAAAGCCGCCGTTGCTGCTGCAATTGCTCGTGCTAAAGCCAAAAAAGCGGCTGCACAGTCTGGCGAAATCGTAACTGATACACCAACGCCTGCTGCTGATCCTAAGAAAGCCGCCGTTGCTGCTGCAATTGCTCGTGCCAAAGCCAAAAAAGCGGCCGCACAAGCGAACGTTGTTGAATCTACAGAAGCAACAGAATCTCCTACGTCAGCGGTTAATGACAAAAAAGCAGCCATCACAGCTGCTGTTGCCCGTGCAAAAGCTAAAAAAACCGCAGCGCAAACAAGCAATTCACTCGACGAGGCTCAACTAACCGAACCTGTCGGTAAGAAAAAAGCAGCTATTGCCGCGGCGATAGCAAAAGCGAAAGCAAAGAAACTAGCCCAACTTGGTGACAAATAACATGGCATTTAGATTAGCAAGCTCTCCCCATAATCACAGTGGTAGCAGCACCAGTAACCTGATGCGTACCGTTATTCTGGCGACAATCCCAGGTATTGCCGCACAATGGTATTTTTTTGGTGCCGGTAACCTCATCCATATCGTTTTGGCCTGTATGGCAGCAATTATTACTGAAGCAGTAATTTTGAAGTTACGTAAGCAACCAATACTAAGCCGAATACAAGATAACAGTGCTTTGTTAACTGGTTTATTAATCGGTATTTCAATACCTGGCTTTGCTCCTTGGTGGATCAGTGTCATGGGTGCAGTATTTGCCATTAGTATTGCAAAACATCTTTATGGTGGATTAGGTCAAAACATCTTTAACCCTGCCATGGTCGCTTATGTAATGCTGCTTGTTTCATTCCCACTACAAATGACAACCTGGCCTCCAGTGAGTGAAATCACCGGTTATGAATTATCATTATGGGATGTCTTTAACGTTATTTTTTCAGGCGTTACCTTAGACGGCCATACCGCGCATCAGTTGATGCAAAATATTGACGGTATCACGATGGCAACCCCGCTTGATACCTTAAAAACGGGGCTGGCTATGGGCCATACAGTTGGCGAAATCCAAGCCAAAGAGCAATTTAGTTGGTTATCAGGTTTAGGCTGGGAATGGATTAATTTAGCCTTCCTTGCAGGCGGAGTTTATTTACTGAGTAAACGTGCGATCCTATGGTATATCCCTGTTGGTTTATTAGGTGGTTTATTTGTAATAAGCTTTATTGGTTACCTGTGGGAACCGGATGCTGCTGGTTCGCCAATCTTTCACCTATTTTCCGGTGCAACCATGTTAGGCGCATTCTTTATTGCCACCGACCCAGTATCAGCATCAACAACACCAAAAGGTCGACTCATATTCGGCGCATTAATCGGTGCATTAGTTTATATCATTCGAACTTGGGGCGGCTACCCTGATGCAATGGCGTTTGCAGTATTACTCGCAAACATGTGCGTACCGTTAATTGACTATTACACTCAACCCCGTGTTTACGGTCATAAATAGGAGATCACCATGTTAGTATCAATGAAAAAAAATGGTGCAATACTCGCCCTATTTGCTTTTGCTTGTACCTCTGTTGTTGCGATCACAAATGCGGTGACAAAAGACCGAATTGCAGAACAAGAACAAACCCAACTATTGAAAATCATTAACCAGTTATTACCCGAAAGTGGTCATGACAATAATATTTTTCAAAGTTGTAAATTAATGACAAATGAAGCACTGCTTGGCACATCCGAACCTCAGCGTATTTTCACTGCAACAAAAAATAATGAGCCCGTAGGCTACGCAATAGAAGGGATTGCGCCAAAGGGCTATAGTGGTAATATAAAACTTGTTGCCGGTGTGGATACAGTCGGTAAAATAACAGGTGTACGTATTCTAGGGCACAATGAAACGCCGGGATTAGGCGACAAAGTTGAATATCGTAAATCAAACTGGCTAGATGACTTTGTTGATCAAACCTTGACTAAAGAGAATGCACATACTTGGGCCGTAACGAAAGATGGCGGTGACTTTGATTCATTCACTGGCGCCACTATTACACCTAGAGCAGTGGTGAGTTCAGTAAAAAATATACTAACTTTTTATCAGTCAGAACAATTTTCTAACTTACAAAGTGCGCCTTCTTGTTGGAGTAAATCATGAGCCAATATCGCGATATTATCTATCAAGGATTATGGAAAAATAATCCTGGTTTAGTACAAGTCTTAGGACTTTGTCCCCTACTTGCAGTAACGGCAACCGTCACCAATGCAATGGGGCTAGGATTTGCAACCTTGTTAGTACTTGTTGCTTCGAATATAACGATATCTCTGATACGTGAATATGTACCAAAAGAGATCCGGATTCCTATTTTTGTCATGATTATTGCCTCATTTGTAACAACAGTACAATTACTTATGAATGCCTATGTTTATGAATTGTATCAATCACTTGGTATTTTCATTCCGTTAATTGTAACCAACTGCATTATTATTGGTCGTGCCGAAGCATTTGCATCACGTAATAAAGTCTTACCCTCTGCCGCTGATGGCTTCTTTATGGGGCTAGGTTTCGCCAGTGTATTAATTGTATTAGGTGCAATTCGTGAAGTATTAGGTCAAGGAACGCTCTTTGACGGCATGGATTTACTTTTAGGAGACTGGGCAAGCGTATTACGTATTGAAGTCTTTCATGCGGATACAAGCTTCTTGCTAGCAATTTTAGCGCCCGGTGCATTCATCGGCATGGGATTTTTGATGGCAATTAAACATATAATCGATGAACAGCTAGATAAACGTCGTAAAGCACAACCTATTATTGAAGTTAAACCTGAAGCTGAACCCGCGACAAAAACTGAATCAGCAACAAATTAATACGCTATTATTCCAGAGCTCGAATCGTAGTTTAAATAATAGTAAACAACTTAAGCCATACTGAATTATGATTATCAGTATGGCTTTTTATACCAATGGCATTAAATAAGTGAGCAATCATTTCATCAGAAAATGAACACATATAGGATCAAGATATGAACAAGGATAAACGCCGTATTATTTTAGAGCGTCTGCGTGATAATAATCCCCATCCTGAAACTGAGTTAAACTTCTCTTCAGCATTTGAGTTACTCGTCGCTGTGACGCTGTCAGCTCAAGCAACAGATGTGAGCGTGAATAAAGCGACGGATAAACTGTTTCCTGTTGCTAATACACCACAGGCTATTTTTGACTTAGGTGTTGAAGGACTAAAAGCCTATATTAAAACCATTGGTTTATACAACTCTAAAGCCAATAACGTCATTAAAGCCTGCCAGATATTATTAGAGAAACATAATAGTATTGTACCCGAGGATCTGGATGCTTTAGTGGAGCTACCCGGTGTTGGTAGGAAAACTGCAAATGTTGTTTTGAACACCGCATTTGGTTGGCCAACAATTGCTGTTGATACCCATATTTTCCGCGTATCGAATCGCACTAAATTTGCCATGGGAAAAAACGTTGACCAAGTAGAAGAGAAACTGCTAAAAGTTGTGCCTGCTGAGTTTAAAGTAGATGTGCACCACTGGTTAATTTTACACGGTCGTTATACCTGTATCGCTCGTAAACCGCGTTGTGGTTCTTGCTTAATTGAAGATCTTTGTGAATATAAAGATAAAATATATCCTGAAGAATAACTGGTACTGGTATATGAAAAGCAGTTTCGGTATTAATTAAAAATAGACTGTACTAGCTATCAAAAAGGCGCATTCAAGTTATTGAATGCGCCTTTTTAGTATTCACTGTTTAATCTCTGCTTATTTGCCCATTATGTAGAAACGGGCTTTGCGATTATTTAAAAACAGGTTTGCCAACAGGTAATATTTCATAACCAAATTCGCCATTCAGTACTTGTGCCATACTGAAATACATCGCACTTAGTCCACAGAAAATACCAACATAACCAGCGATTACACCAATTACTGCACTGCCACTAAAGTCACGAATAGCTAAAAGGAAAAATAATGCTGTTAATGAAGCAAATATGATTTGTTTTGCACGTGGGTAACGTAATGAACCAACGAATAGACCCGCAGTAAATAAGCCCCATAATAACAAATACCACGCCATGAATGGTGCAGGACTCGCCGCTACGCCCATTTTAGGCATTAAGATCAGACCAACTAATGTTAACCAGAAAAAGCCATACGAGATAAAGGCAGTTGTTCCAAACGTATCACCACGTTTGTAACATAAAATACCCGCAATAATTTGGCTAATACCACCGTAAAAAATACCCATTGCAAGTATCATTGAATCCATTGGGAAAAAACCCGCATTATGGATATTTAATAAAACGGTCGTCATACCGAAGCCCATTAGGCCCAGTGGTGCTGGATTAGCTAGTTGTTTAGACATTAATTATAAAACCTGTCGAATATAAAGAGGCGGCGATTGTAGATTAATAATTCTAACAGGGCAATTTTTAATAGTTTAAAATATCAACAAAACCACAAATATAATTTAATTGTAACGTTGTAAACAATAAAAACAAATTAAAATAAAAAGTTAAATCATTTAACAATTAACATTAAAGCAATAACATTAAAGTTCAAACCATTGATATCCAAAGCTTAGCCATATGTGAATTGTTAAATTAAAATAAAGAGAGGAATGTATACACTCTATTTTCATTTAAATAAAGCAACTGAAATTAATTCAACAAAAGTTATTCTCTTTATTTATAAATAATCCAATGTATATTCCAATCAGTTATATAAAGCATCTATTATATGTTTTAAAACTAAATTCGTAGTTTAATATAACTTTATAGTATATTAGATTTATTAAAGTTAAATAGTCAAATAATTAATTTAGTGTGGCTTATTAACGATAATTAAATTTAATAAATCACACTGACAAGCGAGTAATTACAACCCAGTAATGAGTTGGTTACCACTCACCAATATTTTGCATTGAAGCCCAAGGTTCTTGTGGTGCTAATTTAGCGCCTTTTTGTAATAACTCGATAGAGATGCCATCCGGTGAGCGGATAAATGCCATATACCCATCACGTGGTGGACGGTTGATAATGACACCAGCAGCCTGTAAATCTGCACATGTAGTATAAATATCTTCAACTTCGTAAGCCAAGTGACCAAAATTACGACCACCTTCATACACTTCTTCATCCCAGTTATACGTAAGTTCAAGGGTTGGACGAGAAGTTTGTTTCGCTTGCTCCGCATCACCAGCGGCAGCTAAAAAGATAAGGGAAAAGCGTGCAGCTTCATAATCATTACGTTTAACTTCAATTAAACCAAGTTTATTACAGTAAAAGTCTAAAGATGCTTCTAAATTTTTGACACGAACCATCGTATGTAAGAATTGCATAACACGTCCTATACAGCTGAGAGATATTAAAGAATGGTTGCCGTAATGGTACCACAAATAAAAAGGCGCTAAGAATATCGTTCTTAACGCCTTATATCATAGCTATTCAAACTCAAGTTTAAGCCTGCACAGATTAGTACTAATTTACTGGTGTGTATAAGTTATTCTTATAAACTAAACTACCCCATAGTGCATTAGCTTTCGCCATAATGACCATATCTTTCGATACTGGCTTACTGATCAAGTTCGTAGTATTTGCATCGTAATGGTAGCTAGATTCGGGCTTTTCTGGTTGGAAAATAACGACATCATTATTATTATCCATCCACGCAAAGTTCTTATAGAACTGCATCATTGCACGTAACTTAGATGGGTCGATATCATGTGTCATGTCATGACCAATCATTGGCGTTACACTATCAATACCAGCCAGCGACAATAATGTTGGTAGCAGATCGATTTGACTTGTTAAGCGATCATCCTGACGCGGCTTCACATCACCACCGAAGATCACAGCTGGAATGCGGAAATGATCAATAGGTACCAGTTGGTTTCCGTAAGCACGCGAGTCATGATCCGCAATCACCACGAAAATAGTGTCTTTCCAATACGACGATTTTTTCGCTTTATCAATAAAGGTTCCTAATGCGTAATCTGAATATTTAGCTGCATTTTCACGAGTTTGCTTCGGTGTATTATATGCTGTAATACGATTATCAGGATAATCAAACGGGCTATGATTCGATGAAGTAAACACTAAACTAAAGAATGGCTTATTTTGCTTAGACAACATGGCAAATTGCTCATCAGCTTTATCGTACAAATCTTCATCTGATGCGCCCCAAGCACCAACAAACTTAGGGTTATTAAAGGTTGGGAAATCTTGCATATCAGCAAAACCGTTACCTAAAAAGAAGCTTTTCATGTTGTCAAAATGGCTCTCACCACCATAAATAAACTGGGTGTGATAGCCTTTTTTCTTTAATAAATCTGCCGCTGTAAAGAAATTAGTTTGGCTTTTACCTAATTTAACAACAGAGCGGGCTGGCGTTGGGGAAAACCCAGTCGTAACAGCCTCAATACCTCGTACTGAACGCGTACCAGTTGCATACATACGGTTGAAGTTCCAGCCTTCTTGTATGATAGCATCAAGGTTTGGCGTCAATGGTAATCCACCTAAAGCACCGACATATCGCGCACCTAAACTCTCTTGCAACAAAATAACAATGTTTTTTGGTTTTCCTTGATAAGTCGCTTTGCGCATAGCAAGACTGGGTTGTTCGTTTGATACAAACTGCTCGGCAGAAAGGTCTGTCGATTCACGGACCAAATTAATAATTTGTTGCGTATCCATCTTACCGTAATATTTAAACGCATCATCTTCACCCTGCATTTGTTTCACGGCGAATAATAATGAATAAGGCGAATTCAATGCCAAATCATTCATCAGAGGATCGGTTGAAAACGCAATCATTGCAGGATTCATCGGACGATGCCCCAAAGTAGAACGGGCCCCCATCACACAAACAGCTACCACACACAACGCTAATACAGGACGCCAGTACCAACTAGGGAATGTTAGCCCTTTAACAAGGTGACCACTTAATTTCCACCCACCCAGCACGGTTATAATTGACGCAACCATACCAATAAATAACTCGAGCTTATAGCCACTCCAAAGCATGCCAAACACTTCTTTCGGATAAACCAAGTACTCGACAAACAGACGGTTCGGGCGAACATCATACTCCATAATAAATGAAGGTGTCGCTAGCTCCATATACATTACAAACCACAAGCCTGCAACGATCCAAACACGAAGTATTACATGCCAAATCCGCCCAACCAAACCATCGTTAGAAAGAAAACACGTCAGCATTGCTGGTAATACCAACAGATAAGACAAACTCGCTATATCGATCCGTAGACCACTAAGAAAAATCGTCCCCCAACCGCTAACGTCAGTAACACGGTCAGCCTGCCAGAGGCTTAGCCCTAGGCGGGAAATGTTTAATATAATGAGGCAAATAAGGAATGTAGTAACAATGGGGTAAAATACACCCAATCGTCGTTTTGAAGAGTTAAGCATTAAATGTCCTTTCGCTAAAAACTGCGTTCCATTTCTACATGAAACGATTAATTCAGCATGATTATAAAGAACACAACAAAACCATAAAATACTTTATTACAATGTCTTACAAACGAATACATTGCCTTACAGAAAAAATATAGATTAATTCAAATAAATAATACTTAAAATTTAGCAGAAGGTTCTGCGTACAACGTTATTTATAATTATTTTGTACAGACAGTCTACATAGAAAATATCAATATAGACTGAAAAATGAATGCTATTAAAGAATGGGTTGCCCTAATGATATCACAACGCGTTGATTTTTTTGTCGTTCAATAATATTACTATTGGATGCTATTTGGCTTTTCTCACCATAACCATTGGTTTTAATTTCTAAGTTTTTAAGACCATTGTCTAAAAAATATTGTTTAATGTTTTCAGCTCGTAACGAGGAAGTTTGTAAATTTTGTAGCTCGTCGCCATAGCTACCGGTATAACTATCAACTACAACAACATTAATATCAGGACTGTATCGTAAGAATTCACTAATCATAGCTAAACGTTGCTGGCTTTGCTGTGTTAACTCATCACTTGCAACATTAAAATCCAGCACTGAATAAGCAATATCATCCAAGCTATAGGGTAATAAGTTACTCACGCATTCTAGAAATTCTTGGTATTTATTTTGGAAGTTAACCGAAGACAGGCCGACGCTAATAAACTCACCGCCACGGTACCAGTCTCGAAAGTAAAAGGTTGGATAATCCCCCGAATCTAATGAATCAAGCATGCGCCAAGCAGGTTGCTCACTTACATAACCAGTAAATTGGCGATACAGTTTCACATCAGCAAGATCTTGGGCTGCACTCCCTGGCTTCCAATTTGGTGGGACAGAACGTAATGAAGCCATTTCAGCTTTCGCAGGTAGACGTTTCATATCTAATTCAAAATCAAGGTTGATTAATTTCGATGCGCGACTAGTAAAAATAGCTTGGCCATAACGAGGAATATCATGCTTCAGGCTACATTGAACAGGCGTAGAACGACTATTTTCCCATTGAGAGAATTCGTAATTGGCCGCATAGTTTTTCATGTTAGCAGAAGCACTTGCTGAACCAAAAGCAACAAGTGAAGCAATTATAAAATGTTGGCAGTTGATCATACGGTTCAAAACCCTGTTTATGCGAAGCCCATATTAACTTATCGGTATTAGGTTAGATAACTTGAGTTACTTTTCTATAAATATCTTAAAATATCTTAAAAAGTAAAAACGCCTAAAATTGATTCCTGTTGATTATGCCGACAACTAACAACAAATTAGTAAAGTTGATTAGAGGACAAGCAATTATTATGGCATAATCCTATTCAAGTCAACATTAATTAATGATCACATGAGCACAACTGAAAAATCAGCTTTTAGCCAACGATTCCGTGGCTACTTCCCTGTCGTTATCGATATCGAAACAGCGGGATTTAATGCACAAACAGATGCTATGTTAGAGATCGCAGCTTCAATCCTAGAAATGGATGAAGATGGTTATCTTAAAATTTCGCATACCTTACACTTTAACGTTGAACCGTTTGAAGGGGCTAATTTAGAGCAAGCAGCCTTAGATTTTACCGGTATCGACCCTACAAACCCACTACGTGGCGCCGTACCTGAACGCGAAGCGATCACCGAAATCTATAAAGCCGTGCGTAAAAGCTTAAAAGAAACAGGTTGTCACCGTGCGATTATGGTTGCCCACAACGCAGCATTTGATCATAGTTTTTTAAGTGCGGCATCCAGTCGAGAAAAGATTAAACGCAACCCTTTCCATCCTTTTGCTACTTTTGATACTACGACACTTGCTGGTCTAGCCGTAGGTCAAACAGTACTTGCTAAAGCATGTATGGCTGCAGGTATCCCTTTCGATCATAAACAAGCACACTCTGCTAAATACGATACGGAACAAACTGCAGAACTGTTTTGTTATATTGTGAACAAATGGAAAGATATGGGCGGTTGGCCACTTCCTGTTCCAGAAGAAGAAACAGAAGAAGAAACAGAACTAGATACAGTAAGTGATACCACGTTAAAAACTGAAAGCGAATAAATCATTATGCCCCTTTGTAACAACAAATATATCGCGAACCTTTCGTGAACCGTATGTTGTGACTATAATAGGGGCAAAATATAAAATATGAGTATCACTGCTTAAAACTTCCCCTTAATACCGATGATCGTCGTATTTGTATCACTTTCATAATGAAAATGTAACACTGTCGCGCCATAGCTTACTCCAGCCAGACACCCTAATACGTTTGCCACCATGTCATTTTTACTAAACTCATTCCCTTCTTGGCTCGCATCATACGTTTCCTTCAAAACTCCAATAGATAAACCAACGAGAATAGTCTGCCACCAACTTTCTGTGTACATCATAGTTGTACCGCAAATAACCGTCTCGGCAATAAAATGTTTCTGTTTATCATTTTCTATACCTCCGGCATTTACAGAAGTAGAAATCACTATGAGTGAAACCCAGAATATACATCGACACAGTGGCATAACTAGCCCAACCAATTGATGTATAATTCGGATAGATTTATTCACATAAGCCGAATAGGGAATGAAATACCTATAAAAGCGAGTACTGATTAAAATAATATTGATTTTATTGTTGTTTATTTTCGCTAAATTAATCATGAATTATTAAACACCATAAAAATCTAACAATGCAGCCTAAACACACCAACTCTTATTCGAAAAATTCACCATGAAAATCTAATGATTACAGATTTATTTTATAACATATTACCGTACAATTTAGGTGTTAACGCTAGATATGGTTAATTAAAGTCCTATAAAGGACCTGATAACACAAGAATTAAAGAATAAAAACCCAAGTGCATAAATCAATGCTAGCACTCAAAATGCTCTTCGCAACAAATGATAAATATAAAAATAACGATCAAATAGTTAAGAATTTTCATTTTTAACGGCAATAATTCACTACATCTTCATAATTACCCATAAATAGACTTAAAATTCACTTATCTTATGTATCATAGTTTTATATACTACCTTCAATAGAATTATTAACATTGGAAAGTAGATAAATGAATCCTGTAGTTATCGCAGTGCTAGCTATGTTAATCCTCAGTTTTATGCGGATTAATGTGGTTGTAGCACTAACAATTAGTGCCTTTTTAGGTGGTTTAATTGGTGGTTTACCTTTAGAAGAAGTTATTTCAGCCTTTAACTCAGGCTTAGGTGGTGGTGCGTCAATCGCATTAAACTATGCCATGTTAGGTGCATTTGCCGTTGCAATCTCAAAGTCAGGTATTACAGACTTACTTGCAGCTAAAATTGTTAGCCGTCTAGGTGATGGTAACTCACAACGCCAAATTAACGGTTTTAAGTACGGTTTACTCTTCACCTTACTACTCGTCGCTATCTCATCACAAAACGTTATCCCTGTTCATATCGCTTTCATTCCTTTACTTATCCCACCACTACTTGGTGTGATGACTAAATTAAAATTAGACCGTCGTGCTGTCGCTTGTGTGATCACTTTTGGTCTAACTGCAACATATATGTTCCTACCTATTGGTTTTGGTGGCATCTTCTTAAACAACATCTTACTTAAAAATCTAAATGATAACGGTGCGAATGTTGTTGCAGAGCAGTTACCAGCAGCAATGGCTTTACCTGTATTAGGTATGGTTATTGGTTTAATTACGGCGGTAGTATTTACCTATCGTAAACCACGTGAATATCTAGTTGAAAGCGAATTAACCGCTAAAGAAAATAAACCAGTTGAATTTAACCCTCGCCACATCATTGTTGCTATGGTTGCAATTGTTGCGGCATTAAGCTTACAGTTAACTTATAATTCAATCATTCTTGGTGCATTAACGGGCTTCATTATCTTCACACTTGGTGGTGTTATCAAATTCCACGAAACACAAGATATGTTCACTCGCGGTGTACACATGATGGCAATGATTGGTTTCATTATGATCGCAGCATCTGGTTTTGCTGAAGTAATGAAAGCAACAAGCGGTGTTGAATCATTAGTGAGCTCAATCGGTGACGTCATTGGTGACAATAAAAGTCTAGCTGCATTGCTAATGCTAGTAACAGGTTTATTGGTAACGATGGGGATTGGTTCATCTTTCTCTACAATTCCAATTCTTGCGACTATCTATGTCCCTCTTGCTTTGCAGTTTGGTTTCTCACCATTAGCAACGGCATCTCTTGTTGGTACAGCGGCCGCGCTTGGTGATGCTGGTTCACCAGCATCAGACTCAACATTAGGTCCAACATCAGGTCTAAATGTTGATGGTCAACACGATCATATTCGAGACTCAGTGATCCCAACGTTCATCCACTATAATATTCCACTTATTATCTTTGGTTGGATAGCAGCAGTTACGCTGTAAAGGATATAAGGCAGTACCGTAAGCTAAATATCGGTACTCTCGATTCTAAATAATCTGTGGTTTAAACAATCGATGATTAAATCACAGATATAGAAAAGGGAAGCAATTGCTTCCCTTTTTCGTATTCTGATTATGCTTATGACGATTAATTATCGCTTATAACACAACGAATACTTAACAACGATGAACCCTTATTCAGCTTTCGCTTTTGCGGCTGCTGCTGCGATTAATGGCTGAAGCTCACCTTGTTGGAACATTTCCATGATGATGTCACAACCACCAACAAGCTCGCCGTCAACCCATAGCTGTGGGAATGTAGGCCAGTTAGCATATTTAGGTAGTTCAGCGCGGATATCTGGGTTTTGTAGAATATCAACGTAAGCAAATTGCTCACCACAATTGATTACTGCTTGTGATGCTTGTGAAGAAAAACCACAGCTAGGTAGTTTTGGAGATCCTTTCATGTATAGGATGATTGAGTTCTCAGCAAGTTGCTGTTTGATTTTATCTAAAGTTTCCATTGTGTCCTCACAAATCTTAGCGTTTACATCTATTGTAGTTATTATTTGAATCTAGTTATTTAAACTCTAACCATAGGATGCATTATATAAATACAAATTTCGCAGCCATTTTATGCTAATTATAGCTTGGTTAACACCGTTATTTTGTAGGGTTATTTTGTTTTATATTTAGCCTAATTGTTAAAAAATGAATTCACTCATTACAATTTATTAATTGAGCAATACAATTGCAGTCAAATACTTGAATATATTCAACGCTAGCGTTAGTATTCCTTCCATAATTAAATCAATAATGAGCAATAGATAGCTTTTAGCTATCAATAAATAAGGAAATACCTATGAGTATTACACTACCAGCTTTACCATACGCACAAGATGCACTTGAACCACATATCTCTGCTGAGACTCTTTCTTTCCATTACGGCAAACACCACAACACTTACGTGGTTAAGCTTAACGGTCTAATCGAAGGCACACCTCTTGCTGAAAAATCATTAGAAGAAATTGTTAAATCTTCTGAAGGTCCTGTTTTCAATAACGCAGCTCAAGTTTGGAACCACACATTCTACTGGAACAGCCTTACTCCAAATGCAAAAGGTCAACCAGAAGGCGCACTAGCTGACGCTATCAACGCTAAGTTCGGTTCTTTTGAAGCGTTCCAAGAAGCATTCAACGATAAAGCTGTTAACAACTTCGGTTCTAGCTGGACTTGGTTAGTTAAAAACGCTGAAGGCGAATTAGAAATCGTTAACACTTCTAACGCTGGTACTCCTATCACAGAAGCTGGTGTTACGCCGCTAATAACTGTTGATCTATGGGAACACGCTTACTACATCGATTACCGTAACCTACGCCCTAGCTACCTTAAAGGTTTCTGGGCACTAGCTAACTGGGATTTCGCTGCCGCTAACTTCGCAGCTTAATTAACCTGTTAGTCCTAGGTTTGTCTTATATTAGACTATAACAAAAACCGATAGTGCAAATTATGCACTATCGGTTTTTTGTAAGTAGGCTAGTATTACTAATGCTAAATTGCTATGCTTTATCTCATTAGATTAATGACAAGGATGTTATTACTTAACTTTTAAGACCGAGGTCTCTATGAATTTTAGTAATACGTTCAAAGCAATATTAACATTATCTATCCCAGCAACAATGATGTTTACTGTTCTCTACTTATCAATCAACTAACTGAATTTACTAACAGTATCGACTTACAATCAGCTTATTAGCTGCCGACCAAGTAATGAATGGGACAAGGTCGTTCCATCTACATATTCTAATTCACCACCCACTGGAACACCATGCGCAATACGGCTTGCTTTTACGCCATACTCTTGTGCTATTTCAGCAATATAATAGGCAGTAGCTTCGCCTTCAACTGTAGGATTCGTTGCCAAAATAAGCTCTTCATAGCGTCCAGATGCTAATAATTCGGATAACTTATCTAAACCGATTTCATCCGGTCCTATACCATCTAATGGTGATAAGTGACCCATTAATACAAAATATTGACCACTAAATTGATTGGTTTGTTCAATCGCTGCGACATCAGCGGGACCTTCAACAACACAAAGCGTTCTTTCAGTTTGACGTTTAGGGTTGGCGCAAATAACACAGATATCTAATTCAGTCAGCGTATTACACTGCTGGCAGTGACCAATCTCAATCATTGCCTTCTCTAAAGAATGCGCCAAAGAGACAGCATGATCACGCTTGCGTTCTAAAATATGGAAAGCAATACGCTGTGCAGACTTAGGGCCGACACCCGGTAAAATTTGTAGATCATTAATCAGCTGATCTAACAGGGGACTGAACTTCATTGATAACTCCAAAAAGAAACCCTGCTCAAGCTGGATTTCGCATCTATATTGAGCGCAATACTACATTAAATCTGATGCTTTAGCATATAATTTTGTCTCCTACGTGACTCACATGTTTTGGACGGAGTCACTCTTTAAGTACCATTAAAAAGACTATAAACACAAATTCAAAGGGTACAATACAGCAGAATGCAAACGCGAGAACAACTCATTAGCGATCAGCTAGGACTATTAAGCCACAACAATATCGGATTTGTGTTGTGATCTGACCTTTCAGCCGTTAAACTTCTGCCTCCCAAATTATTGATTGCGCTAATCTGCCACAGGTAACATTATGATTAACCACTTTAGTGTGCTTGGTATCAAGCCGAACGCAAATGAAGACGACGTTAAGAAAGCCTACAAGCGTCTATCGAATAAGTTTCACCCTGATAAATTACTCGGTGCATCAAACGATGAAAAAGTGCATGCTGAAGCTCAGCTGCAACGAGTAAGAAACGCGTATGAAGTACTTTCAAATCCTAAGCTAAAACGCGATTTTGTAAAAAACTTCAGTAACGTTATTGTGACCGACCCTGCTGCCGCTATGCGCGAGCTGTGGGATCAATTTTATTCTATAAGTTAATTTCTGAGCACTCATGACAACAGCAATAGATTTCGAACGTATTGAACAATTAAAAGAAGACGCATATAGCAATATCGAATCGTATAACGATCCCGACACTCCTAATGCACTCGAGCAGTTTACTAGCCAAATGAAGGCTGTTTTACTAGCAGATCCTAAGTTACTCGCATCTGTGCCAGAGTATCTGCCGATTGCACTTTATGATAAAGTAAAGTTCCCACCTGAAGCAAAGATCAAGTGGGCTCAATGGATAAAAGAAGGCATTCTACCTGAATGGAATGAGTTTAAAACAACTGTTGCCTTTAATAACTCTGATATACCGCTTGTTTTAGCTGCTCGTGGTCACTCAGAAACTTTATTAATAGAAAGCTGTATTGTTCTCTTCTTATTATCAAATGAGAACCTGTCTACTCCAGCTAGTCAAGATCATAATGACTACCACGAAGAAGAAGGCTATTACAATCAATTTGATGAGGAAGAGGAAGAGCAATAATGAATAGCTTAATTGAAACAGCCGTAATCGAAATCAAACAACTTGCCGATGTAGAACCTCAACAGGCAAGTAAGAAATTTGAGTTAATGGCTAACACCATGACTGATGACGTTTTAGTTGAAGTGATCGAACAAATGGATATCGTGACTTTAACGCAGATAAACAGTCACCATGATATCTCTTGCCCTTCTATCATGTCTGAGCTAATGACTCCTGAACAAATCCGCGATATTGTTTGCCAGCAACCCCTATACTGGGAAGAAAAGGTTAAAAACAATGCTGATGAATTAATCCAGCACACGTTTGATTTTTTAACTTATCTTATCCGTATCCAAAATAGTGAAGCGAAACAAACTGCTATTTTAGAGTGCATTGCAGAAGACCAAGCAGGTCTTTTTTATCTGTCGATTCCTTTTATTGAATATCTATTAGCACCAACGGTTGAGGCTGATAAGCAGAGCCACATCACAGATAACTATGATGATGAAGATGATGGTGAAACCGTCGGTTATACAGGTCGCAGTGCAGAAGAAGATGCGCACAGCTTAAGTATTGATGATCCACGTAGCTTACTCGCTTTGATCCGTGAACTTGCACCTGATGTTGAAAAATCAATTAAGAATTTACTGCGTAGTGAAAATTCAAGCTGGGTGGCTATCATCGACAGTTTCGTTAATGAATTAGTGCTTCAAGCAAAAGAGAAGAACGAAGTAACTGATGAATATGCTGAAGTAGATGACATGTTTAGCTTTCTTGATTAAGGATCCCGTTAATGCAAATTGTACTAAGAGACAGCAACCAAGGACCTTTTTTAAGTAAAGTACTGGATTATGGTCAAGCCGAAGCGCTATTAGATGAAGCACAACTTGCCGAGATTAAAAACAAAGCGGTGTTGATGAGCCTTAAACTGGCAGATAAATTTTATAATAAGCACAAGATGCATCTGCTAGAGAACGCTGCTTACGATGTGATCGGCGTGACAAGCTTAGGGCTAATGTCACTAAGTCATCACGATCTAGCGCAAGCACTTAAACTCATTGTGACACCAAACGGTATTGTTAAATCCTTCCAAAAAGGTTGGAGCATGCTAAGCAGTGTCAGCAAGTATAAGCTAAATGGTAAGTCAGTATATGGAGATATAGATCCTACATTACTCGATAAAATATCAACCCCGAGTGATGCTGATGAATGGCAAGGCTGGCAGAGCTATCAAGATGCTCTGTTAGAGTTTAACCGTGAAGAGTCAATTGTGTGCTTACTAAAGCAGTTTTATGCCCAAACAAGCTACGATCCTTTAGACTTTTTAAGCCTCGAATGCGTGTTTGCGGAAGTGGTTCTGTACCGTTTATTTTTTGGTCCCGTTAAAGTGAGACCAGATCTTAAGCAACGCATAGCAAAAATTGAACTTGAAGACGCCTGGTTCTCAATTGAATATCTTGATCAACAAATTAAGCTAACATTATCCGAGTTGCCATCACCACTTGCCGAGACCATAAAGGTTGAGCTGGGTCAGTATTTTACATCAGGTCTAGTGCGCACGTTAACGTTTGCTAAAAATTATCGAGAACTGCGCTTAAAAGATGCGAGTCCAGAGCGGTTAGAGCGATTTGAATATAAAGAAGGGCTAACAGGTTTGTTAGGTTGGCCAGTCTATATCGTGATGTGATATCTATAAAGATTCACAGGATTAACGAATAATAAAAAGCGGGAATATCCAATCGGGTATTCCTGCTTTTTTATACCCTCGATAATTTTTAGTCTATCAAAGTCCAATCTTAAATCTTGTTATAAAACATTGATATACAATGGTATGATATTATATTTTTAAGTCGAGGCATCAATAATGGAATATGAAACAGAGTACTCAATTAATAATATTGTTCAGCAAGATGCTGCGAATTACCTGATTAATATGATTGATCATGTCCAACCAAAACGAATTCTAGATATCGGTTGCGGTAGTGGAAATGTAACTCATAAATTAAACTTAAAATATCCAAATGCAACAATTGATGCCATAGACCCATCATCAAAAATGATTAATATTGCAAAGAATAATTATTCATCATCAAAATTAAGTTTTATATGCCAAAAAATTGAAGATTTTATACCTGAATATGACTATGATTTAGTTTTTTCTAATTCATCTTTTCAGTGGTGGGAACGACATGATATTGCATTAAGTCGAATTGCTGATTTGCTCGCTCCGAATGGCGTTGTAGCAATTCAAACACCATACAGAGACTTATGGTGCGAAGAAATAATAGTACTTGTAGAACAAGTTTTTAATACGCATTTCCCCGAGTTATACCAATATTTCAAGTTTCCTTGCTTACATTTAGAAACAAAAGAACAATTTCAAGATCTGCTATTATATTCAGGGTTAACGCCTTCCACAATTAAAGCGCATAGTTTTACTTATAATGTGACTAATGAAGAACTATTCAAAATTTTTAAGTCTGGCGCGGTTAAGGTCTATACTTCTAGTGATAATTTTGACATAGAAGTACCTAAATATTTTCGGACTGATTTTCTTAAAAAATTCAAAATATTAATCAGTAATAATAATGTTTGTTCAACCTTATCATTGCATCGGATACTATTGCTATGTAAGTCGTAAAAATGATCAAAGGTAGGTATCAGAGGTGGTGTAACTGATTACTAAAATTAACTAGAAATGGGTTAACTAAACCTCAGCTTAACCTGAAAGGAAAAGCCGAGGCTAATTGATCGATATTAAATATCAGTCAACTTAGAAAGGCATTTTCATACCAGGTGGTAATTTCATACCACCAGTAACGTCAGCCATTCTTGATTTGTTTTCTTCTTCAACACGACGAGCAGCATCGTTGATAGCAGCCGCGATAAGATCTTCTAGCATTTCTTTATCGTCTTCCATCAATTCAGGATCGATTTGAACACGACGTACGTTATGGCTACCAGTCATAGTAATTTTAACCATACCAGCACCTGATTCACCAACTACTTCCATATTAGCTAGCTCTTCTTGAACTTTAGCCATTTTGTCTTGCATTTGTTGAGCCTGCTTCATTAGCCCGCCCATTCCGCCTTTACCGAACATATTAAACTCTCTTTCTATCTGACTGTCGCGAACAACAATAAATAAATATCGATTGCTTCGCACTGAATACCCATACTATATGGGTATCATTGAAAAAATTCAAGGTTACTAAACCTTTATAATGGCACAATTGAACTATCATCAACAACAGCACCAAGACGGTTCATAAAGAACTGAATATACTTATCATCATACAAGTTTTTAGTCGCATTCGCTAAACGTTGTTGATAAATTATTTCTTCTAGTTGTGCTGGCGTTGATTTGTTTGGGTTTTCGCCAAAGTTAATCACTAATTCCACCGGCTCAGCTAACACTTGTTGCAGCGCTTCACTTAGTTGCTGACGCGACTTGTCATTAGCAAAGTATCGTTGGTCTGGACTCATGGTCAAAGTAATACGACCAGGTTCCTGCTCCATCACACTGTGCAGCGCTAATTGCCGGACACGCCCACCTAAACTCATCTGATTAATATAACAACACCACGGGTCTGTTTCATCACGTAACTTATTATCTAGCGGTGCCGTTTCCGTTGATTTACCTGACTTTTGTGGCTGAAACGCTGGTGACAAATCATTAATATCAACCTTAACCTGACTAAAGCGATCGATTTGACGAACGACAGGTTCAGCAAAGCCTTGCGGTGGATAAGTATTCGGATCAGGCATTTGGTTATGATAATCGCCCTGCCCTTGATCTGGGTAGCTGCCTTGATCTTGATATGAATCTAGCGGTGGTAGATCTTGCCATGCAGGTGCAGACGGTGACTGCTGCTGTTGCATATTTTGATTCACTGGCTGTTCGTTAAAACGATTCTGACCAGTTTGTGTATTCTGTCTAACAGGTGCTACCGCTTTTTTCGGCGGTACATACGACGATGGAGCCTGTTCACTCTTCGTCGCTATCGACTTTTTTGCAGTTGTACCTAAACGACTACGTAAGAAGTTACGTGTTTTACGACCTTGATCGACACTGTTTTCAGCTACTGACGCTTGCGCAGGAGTTTGACTCTGCGGTTGCTGCTGTTGAGTTGTATTTACTTGCTCATTCTGGATAGGTACGGTTTGTATCGGTAACATATCCATCGGTTGTGGCGTGTATTCTGCTTCTGCGTTATTTTCTTGTGCAACGCTATTCTGTTGTTCAAAGCTGTTTTGCGGCACGATATTACTCTGTGGCGTGACATCCCCCTGTGGAGCAATACTTTGTGACTCAACTTGTGGCGCTGTATAGCCCTGCGGTTCAGCAGTTTGTTGTTCAAAAGCTTGCGCTTCAACATGGCCCATCGCTTGCGCAGCTTGTAATAGCTCGTTTTGCTCTAGGTTTAAATTCGTAACCGCTTCATCAGTTGGCCCAGCAACTGGTGCTACAGGTTGCTGAACTTGCTTCGGCGTTTGTTCAATCTGTGCCGTAACCAACGTTTCAGTCACAGCTGGTGCGATTGCTACAGGTGCAGGCGTAACATCCCTTTCTGGTGCTTGTAAACGTCCTTGTGGACGGAATGCTAGCATACGTAATATCGTCATTTCTAACGCACTACGTGGATCAGGTGCAAGTGGTAATTCTTTACGGCCAGTCAATGCTATTTGATAATATAGCTGCACATCTTCTGGAGACATTTCATCAGACAATGCTTTCACTTTATCGGCATGTTCAGTATCAACCACTGATGACGGTAAAATTTGCGCCATTGCAATACGGTGTAACAAACTTGCTAATTCTACATGTAATTGGTCAAAATCAGGTCCTAGCGAACTCACCTCGGCAATCTTCGCCATACAGTTATTCGCATCACCACTGACAATTAAACGCAGTAGTTGCAACATATGGCTGTGATCTAACGTACCCAACATATCTAACACAGTTTGGTGTAATACTTCACCTGCACCGTGAGACAAGGCTTGATCAGTCAAACTCAATGCATCACGCATACTGCCATCGGCCGCTTTGGCGATTGAGTTCAATGCTGATAATTCATATTGGCAATGTTCGCGCGATAAAATATGCACCAACTGCTGAGAAATCTGTTCAGTCGTTAGACTTTTTAAATGAAATTGCAAGCAACGCGATAAGATCGTAATAGGCAGTTTTTGTGGATCGGTTGTCGCAAGCAAGAACTTCACATATTCAGGTGGTTCTTCTAACGTTTTTAATAGCGCATTAAAACTGTGCTTAGAAAGCATGTGTACTTCATCGATTAAGTACACCTTAAAACGACCACGAGCAGGCTTATACTGCACGTTATCAAGTAACTCACGGGTATCTTCAACTTTGGTACGTGAGGCCGCATCGATTTCGAGTAGATCAACATAAGAACCTTGATCAATCTCGACACACGTTGAACATTCGCCACAAGGTTTACTGGTAATGCCTTTCTCACAGTTTAAGCTCTTCGCTAAAATGCGGGCGATCGTTGTTTTACCAACACCGCGAGTACCACTGAGCAAATAAGCATGGTGTAAACGGTCTTGCTCTAGCGCATTAACTAAAGCGGTCAGCACATGTTGTTGACCAACAACTTGCTGAAAATTATGCGGGCGCCATTTACGCGCTAAAACTTGATAACTCATAACAGTTCAATGATTACTTAATATTGATAAGCACTAATATGCTCGGGAATGAAAATAGCTGGCAGTTGACCACCAGCTAATCATGATAATTACAATTATTACTGTTATGACAATGACAGCGGATTATTCGCCGTCAAAATCAACTAATTTGGTAATATTAACATTAAGATTATTTAATACGGTTTCACCACCAAGATCGGGTAATGAGATAACAAATGCAGCATCTTCAACGATACCACCAAGCTGACGAATTAAAGAAACCGTCGCAGCAACAGTACCACCAGTTGCTAATAAATCATCAACAATAAGAACTTTGTCACCCGCATCTACAGCATCTACATGGATCTGTAACGTATCTGTACCGTATTCAAGCTCATAGCTTTGCTCGATAGTTTTACGCGGTAATTTGTTTGGTTTACGTACTAAAATAAAGCCTAAACCAAGTGCTTTAGCAAGCGGAGCACCGAAAATAAAACCACGCGCTTCAGTACCGGCAATTTTTGTAAAACCAGCATCTTTAAAACGTTCAGCAAGTAAGTCGATTGTCGCTGCAAATGCAGGACCGTTTTCAACTAAGCTTGTTACATCACGGAAGATAATGCCTGCTTTCGGGTAATCTGGAATTGATTTAATACTGTTTTTAATAAACCCGAGTGTATCTTGGTTCATGTTTCAACCTGTTAATTTGATGAGCGATATGTCATATCACCAAATGACTTGGGTATAAAACATGTGCTCATATAAAAATAATATTAGGGATAAATTTTATGTAACTGCTTGTTGATATGCAAGCGAGTATTAAGATTAACCCCCCTTTTGAAGAAATTATTATACGATATATTTGGCAATTATGGTTAATTCTGTTTTAATCGCTCATTTTGCCAACGCAGGACAATTACATGCGCGTAGTTTTAGCCCCTATGGAGGGCGTTGTTGACAATTTGATGCGCGAGTTACTGACAGCGCAAGGTGGTTACGATTTGTGCGTAACCGAGTTTATTCGAGTCGTCGAACAGCTATTACCAGAGAAGATTTTTTACCGTTATTGCGCCGAATTAAACAATGGTTGCCGAACACAGGCTGGCACCCCTGTACGCATTCAATTATTAGGGCAACATCCAGAATGGATGGCAGAAAATGCTGTTCGTGCCATTGGCCTTGGTTCTCACGGCTTAGATATCAACTTTGGCTGTCCGGCGAAACAAGTCAATAAGTCATCTGGTGGTGCGGCGTGTTTACGTGAACCTGAACTTGTATATCAAATCGTGAAACAAGTGCGAGAAGCGGTACCTTCGGAGCACATTGTCAGCGCTAAAATCCGTTTAGGCTGGGAAGACAGCAATCATAAGTTAGAAATCGCCGATGCAGTGCAACAAGCGGGCGCCAATGAACTGACTGTACATGGTCGTACCAAAGCCGATGGTTATCGCGCAGCAGCAATTAACTGGGAAGCCATTGCCGAAATTAAACAACACGTTTCAATTCCGGTTATTGCTAATGGTGAGATTTGGAATCATGCCGATGGTCAACGTTGCTTAGAAGTGACTGGTTGTAACGACTTAATGGTCGGTCGCGGCGCATTAAACTTACCAAATTTAGGTGAAGTGGTTAAATATAACAAAGCACCAATGCCTTGGGCTGACGTAGTGACGTTATTGCGGAACTACTGCCAATTAGAGATCCGTGGAGATAAAGAGAAATATCTGCCTAACAGAATAAAACAATGGTTTAGCTACCTACGTAAGCAGTATCCTGAAGCAGCAGACTTATTTACCCAATTAAGAGCCTTACGTCAGTCGGAAGAAGTGATTAATACACTAAATAACTATAGAGTGTAATAGCTTAACGAACTTGACTCGGTTAAATCACGATGTTTATAATAGTGCTCGACTCGATATCTTATGCATAATTCAAGGATGAATTACCATTGCGTATTACCATAAAGAAAGCCCTTATTAGCGGTGTAATCCTACTGCAATTTGTCACACTAACTACACTATTAGTGTCGAGCTACATCTCGAATCAACGCTCATTCAATTCTCATGCTCATAAGTTAATGATTGATTATGCAGACAATGTTATTAACAACTCGAAACGCTTTCTTGATACTGCAGCTGCAACGACATTATTAAGCAGTGAATTGCTCAGCTCAGATGTGTTATCGATTGACCGACCCGAAGATCTTGCTTTATATTTTTTTCAACAACTAAAACAATCACCACATATTTCAGGGATCTACTTTGCAAATACAAGTGGCACCTTTGTGCATGTACAACGTGAACAAGGCTTCAATGAACCATTATTCTCACGAAAATCAATTATAGTTGATACCAAAAACATCTTAAAATCATCACACCTCTACACCCATAATAATAACTTTACACAACTTTCCGTAAAAGAAATAACCAAAGAAACTTATGATCCCCGAGACCGTATTTGGTTTAATAAAGCACTCGATAACGATGCCTTATCTTGGACTGACCCTTATGTATTTTTCTCTTCACGTAAGCCTGGTATCACTAGTTCAATGCCAGTCTACGACGAAGATAACCAATTAATAGGTGTTGTTGGTGTCGATCTGTCCTTAGCCACTATTTCATCATTTTTTGATAACCTTGATCTCGGAGAAAATAGCACCGCATTTGTCACTAATCGACTTGGCGAAATCATTGCGTACCCAGACCAAAAAATAATTCAAGATACCGCAAATGAAAGTTTACGTTTTCCACGTATCAATGAAATTAACAACCCAATCGCCTTAACTGCGTGGCAAGCGCTGCAAGAAAAAACCCAGCTATTTTCAACCGGAAGTACAGCGACAACCGTTACATTTAATTACGATAACAATAAATACCATGGCTTGTTTAAAGAGTTTACACATCACAAATGGCCTTGGATAATTGCTATTTATATGCCAGAGAAATTTTTTCTTAATGAGTTAATCGATAATCAAAAACTGAATATTTTATTTGGCCTGGTGATCAGTATCATCGCGTGCTTAACCTCATTCTTTTTCATCAATCACATTACCGATTCACTCCGAAAAATAAAAGTCATTGCTGAAAATATTCGTTGTGGTCAATTTATTAAGACGAATATATCAGAATCTACCTTTGTAGAATTACAGCAAATGCAATACGCATTTAATAATATGATCGACAGTTTAATTACATCACGCAAAGAAAATGAACAACTGCATTTAATGCTAGAAAAAACCAATGCCGAAACCATCACTCGGCTTGGACTTGCGACAGAATATAAGAATGATTCATCACCCAATCACATTCGACGCGTTTCACGTTATTGTGAAGTTATTGCGTTAAATATGGGCATGCCAAAAGATAAAGCGAAAGAATTACGCGCTGCCGCAAAACTGCATGATTTAGGGAAGATAGGTATTCCGGAGCAAATTTTATCAAAACCCGCAGCATTAACAATGCAAGAGTGGGCTGTGATGAAAACTGCACCGACTATCGGTGCCAAAATTTTGCAAGATGCCGAATCAGCCACGCTTAAAGTGGCTCATGATATTGCACTAACCTTACACGAACATTGGGATGGGCGTGGTTACCCTAACCAATTACACTACAATGATATACCATTATCCGCGCGTATTGTGGCGGTTGTCGATACCTTTGATACCATGATACATCCCCGTTGCTACAAAAAAGCAATCCCCATTGAAATTGCAATTAATAAGGTTCGAGCACTATCCGGCAGCAAATTCGATCCAAGTGTTATCGCTGCATTTGATCATTGCTTAATGGATATCTTGAATATTTATAAGCAGTTATCACCGAGCATTGAAGTTCATCAACTACCTCGGCGATGCCAATAGGCAGGGTATGGCACTATAACAACCAAACACCAACAAGGTTAATTAGCGTATTTTTAGGGAGGCTGTAATTAAACCAACTCCCCCGCACCTTTAATTGATTGTTCACTATTTTCAACCAAAAGAGCTGTTGCTGTTTTCTTTAATGTTTCCCATTCTGCATCATCAACCAGAATACCGTCATACCAAGTATCACGTTGTGCACGATTTAATACTGAAGAATTAATATGCTTTGTGTAACCAACTGAACAATTGGCGATATCAAAATTCCTCACTGACAATTGAATTGTCATATCATGTAATGGCCCCTCCTCTAAATCAAGATGATCAGATAAGAAAAGTTCCGGTGATACGCACCCCTGATTCAAAATATATAGGGTGTTATGTGGTGCAGAACCGTTATTCCATTGTGCTTTACACGCCAGACCTTTCGCAGCCAGTTTGACCAGTTCGTTATAAGCTAACCAACGGTTATGACAGTTTTTTAATTCAATAGTCAGGTGCTTCTTTCCGACCATTTTTTCAATCGCATAATCAATCACCACAGGTAAATGACAGGCTAGACTACAACCATGTAAGTCGACTAATAAACCTCCGTTATTAGTCGTAAATATATCAACAGGGCAATCTTTCTCAGCGGTTAAAAATTGCGCCGCATTATTGAAATGACCAATTCCGTTTAACCCCACGATTTGTAATCCCGCAACCATACTGGCAATAACATCTGCTTCACCACATGTACGACGCATACCAAGAAAGGCTTTATTCACCACCGAGACTAATTCATTATGTGAAACGATCATTGTGCCTCTCCTTCTGCTACAGCTTGATTTAATGAGTGACTCGGTAACAATGGAAAAAGCCACTCTCCCTCATGGATCTCATTCAACAGTGGTGCACCTTGGAAAAAGGTAACGCGTACCCAACGTTCTGAGCGAGGATCAAATTTAGTCGCCCCTAAAACAGCCAATTTACAACGTAATAGATGCATAGGTAGTGATGAACGATGTAACACGTTCATTTGTATTTCCCCCATATCTTTATGACCCAAAGTCCAAACCCGACGTGCAATCGCACGATATTGAGGATATAACACTAAAAACTCAGCCAAAGACATGTCAGGCGAGCACTTTAACAATCCATGATAAAGGCGGTAAGCTTGGCGGCCAATATCAAGCGGTAACTCTCGACTTTCCCCTGGCTCTTCGCCACGAACACCTAAACGGGGCTCCTCCTTATCTTGCGAGCGATACCAAAACCAATAATTGTTTTCTGGTTTCGTAAAATCTATCTCAAGCGCCCAACGGTAGCTGCTTCTTAAGACAGCTAATAAATCTTTAATGCGCTTGCCACTTGGCAGGTTCAATTCCTCATCACAGTTCATCTGTGTTTCATAATCGTCCACTACATCAGGGTGAATTTCCATTAAACATGAAAGCAGTATTTCTTGAGCTTCCAAACTATACTGATTGGCATAATCAACTAACTCATGCCAAGTGGTACTCTGCAGGAGCAAGGTTTCTAATTGACTCAACAAATCATCGAGTTCATTCATTGCCACTGTATTGAGGTCGTCTTGATGTTCATTAATCGTTATAATTTGCTCTAAATGGAAAATTGCTTTTTGTAATAAATGTTGTAATGGCTCAAGCTTATAAATCGAAACCGTAGAGTTCAATACGGCGGTTAGCGCGGACTCACGTGACGATAGCCATTTATCAACGACACAAGGATGATTGATAAGATAAGGAGCCATGCCGAGACCTGTCGCATTGCCAATACCCAAATAGCGTTGTAAACCCAGGTCTAAACTAACCGCATTATCGCCACCTTGTTCGTTGGCTAAGTAATGTACCCAATCTAAACTAAATTCACGCAATATATATACCGCACACATTTGCGCACTGAATGACTGATTAAAATCTGAATTCTGCTCAAGTAAACTGAAGTCAGCAATACCAAACTTACCATTACCATAAACTGCAGTCGTACGTAGAATATAACCGACTTCAGCTAATTCTTTGGCATTCGGTTGTTGACCTTTTGCAAGGTGTGAAACCAAATGCTCAAACACCCTTACGCTTTTATTTGCTCTCGCTAATACCAAGACCTTATTCGGATTTCGCCCTGCTTCTTGCAATGGTACATTAGCACGTAATTGTTTAAGTAAATGAACATCCACATCGCCATAAACAAGGGCAAACGTCACGTCCCACTTTTCAGCAATAACACGATCATTACGATCTTCATCCGCGATCTCATCACAAAAAATAACTAAATGATAAACATGTTCCAACGTCGTTAGTTTATAAATGACGTGGCCAAAACCTTGCGGTGATAACTACCAGTCATACTTAGTGACTTGCCAATTTTGTTGCGCCATTTTACGAACCAAGCTACGCACAAAACTAATTCGATTTTGATGCATTGCACCAAGCCTTTCAGGCGCCATAACGGTTTCAGGATCACGCATATAAGTGCCACCGCAAGTTGAAGGACGAGCATCCATATTATTAACTTCCATTTTAATTATAAGTATTTTAATTAGGCGGCTTGCTCACCGCCTTGCTTCACATTATTTTCACTCCGACAGACTATAAACCTTGGTCTTTGGCCATCTGAGTCGCGATTTGTGGTGCGTTCCAAAGTGATGGCAATAAAATTAAAGAAACAGGTACTGCCGTGATAACAATGAAAGATTGCAGTGCTGATATGCCTCCTGAACCAAGTGAAATAAGAATTAAGGCCGTTATCCCCATAATCACGCCCCAAAAAGTACGAATAAAGGCATTTGGCTCCTCTTCACCACTAATAACCACACTGATGGTATAAGTCATCGAGTCACCCGTCGTCACAATAAATATCGTGGTCAGGATAAGAAACAGAATCGACGTAATCATCGGAAATGGTAACTGTGACGTCACCGCAAGCAGTGCCCCAGGTAAATTAAAGCCCTCGAATGCAGAACTCACTGAACCCGGTTCAGCGATTTCAAATGCTAAACCACTACCGCCCACGATAGTGAACCAAAAACAGGTTGTTAACGGTGCAATAATACTAACTGTTGTCACTAACTGGCGAATGGTTCTACCACGCGAAATACGCGCAATAAAGATTGCCATCATCGGGCCATAACCCAAGAACCAGCCCCAGAAAAATACCGTCCACCAGCTCAACCAGCCTTCATCACCACGATACGTTGCCATTGGAATGAAATTATCAATCATGCTACCAACACCTTGGATATAACCATTAAAGATGAAGTTAGTTGGACCAAAAATAAGGATATAAGCCATCAATACACAAGCTAAAACAACGTTGTAACGACTTAGCATTTGCATGCCTCGATTTAAGCCGCTCAATGCCGAAATAGTATATAAAGTAATTGCAAATAAGATGATGATCAGCTGTGTAGTAAACCCGTCTGGGATCTCAAACAATACGTTTAGTGCATAGCTCACCTGTAAACCAAGGAAACCAATCGGACCGATCGTACCTGCAGCAACCGCAACGATACAGCAAGCATCAATTAAGGCACCTGTGTGACCAGTTAATACGCGTTTACCGAAAACAGGATAAAGTAGGATACGCGGTTTAAGCGGTAAACCTTTATCATAATGAAGATGCATAACCACGATAGAGGTCAGACTACCAACAATGGCCCAAGCAAGAAAACCCCAGTGCATAAACGATTGTGATAATGCATTGATAGCCGTTTGCTGAACATTTTCTTGTGCTCCATACAAGGGCGGAGGACTAACAAAATGTGCAATTGGCTCTGCTGCAGCCCAAAATACACCGCCACCAGCAAGTAATGTACAGAAGATAATAGCCATCCAGCGGAAACCGTCCATTTCAGGTTTCGCAAGTCCACCTAAAACAACCTTACCAGTACGACTAACGGCTAAACCTATGCCAATAATAAACGTTAATAACAACAATAATTGCCAGTAAGGTCCGAAGAATTTTACTGACCATGCGAATCCCGTGTTCACAAGACTGGATAACAATGCTTCATCGTATAATGCTAAGAATACGAAGAGCGCAATAAAACTACCGCTATACCAAAAAGCTGGGTTACTAAAACCCAATTTATCTGCTGTAGAATTATTTTTATTTACTGCGCTTTTATTTGAAGAGCTTGAGGTATTACTACCAGTACTATCTAAGCTCGCCGCTTTCACGCTTTTGGTTAAATCTGACATGCTCTGACTCCAGAGGTTTTCTTTGCTATTGCAAAGGTGTATTTACGCCAGCTCAATTGTTTAATTATGAGCTGGTGTTCTATGTATAAGTGATGAGTTCACGAAATAGGCGTTAATCCTTGTTTTAAAAAGTTAAACCAATTTTCACCCAATACTTGTCTCGCTTCAGACTCTGAGAACCCGTAGCGTATTAATCCGTTATAAATATTTTCCATGCCAGCACTACCACAGAACCAAGGTAATGAGTCCGGCCAACCCGCATTACTCGCAGAACCTTCTCCATAATCCATCGCTTTAGACCAGCGACCATTACGCATCCATTCCAATACAGCTTGTGGTTGATTGAGGCAAAGGTCACTGCCAATACCAAGATGCGCAACCCCCACCATATCGGCAGTCTTAGCCACCATTTGGCAAAAATCTTCTAAAGTACACTGGCTACCATTCGGCAGATGAAAGGGATATAAACTAAATCCCAACATGCCGCCTCGCGCAGCTAATGATTTAATTACGGTATCCGATTTGTTACGTAATGCTTCAAAAGCAAACGTCGGATTAGCATGGCTAATACAAATAGGACGTGACGACAGGTCGATGGCTTCAAGTGTCGAACGCTCAGCACTGTGTGACATATCTATGATCATGCCCACGCGGTTCATCTCGGTAATAGCTTGCTTACCAAACCGAGTGATCCCAGTATCATTCTGCTCGTAACATCCAGTCGCAAGTAAGCTCTGATTGTTATACGTGAGCTGCATAATAAGCAGACCTTGTTGACGCATTACTTCAATTAAGCCAATTTCATCATCAATCGATGAACAGTTTTGCGCGCCAAAGAAAATACCTACTTTGCCTAACGCCTTCGCTTTTTCAATATCAGAAACAGAATGGATCGGCATGATCAAGTCCGCATTTTGTTCAAACCTTAAATTCCACTCCGCAAAGCGACTTAATGTTTCACGCGCCGTTTCGTGATAAACAATCGTTGCGTGAACAGCGGTAATACCACTGTTTTTTAATGTCTGGAAGTACTCTCTATCCCAATTGCAATACTGCAACCCGTCAATAACAATCCCTTGGTGAAACATACCGACTCCTCACTTTTCATTAACTCAGTGACTATTTCAAAAACTTAATAAGCACGTTGGTAAGCCGTTTTAACAACGGTATAGAATTCTTTTGCATATTGACCTTGTTCACGAGGTCCAAAGCTAGACTCTTTACGACCTCCAAATGGCACATGGTAGTCCGTACCCGCTGTCGGTAAATTAACCATCACACAGCCCGTTTGCGCTTGCTGCTTAAACAAAGCACTAGTACGTAGACTTTGAGTAATAATGCCGCTGGTTAGACCAAATCGTGTATCGTTTGTTGTCGCTATTGCTTCTTCTAAATCAGCTACACGAATAACACTCGCCATTGGCGCAAATACTTCTTCTTGATTCACTGACCAGCTATTTTGAGTATTAATAAACAGTGTCGGAGACATGTAGAAACCTTCATGTTCTAGACTTAAACGTTCACCACCAAACGCCAGTTCTCCACCACTTTCACGTGCAGTATCAATCCAGTCGAAGTTAGCATCTAATTGCTTACCATCAACAACAGGCCCCATGAACACACCATCTTCCAACGCATGGCCCACTTTAATCTCACTCATTCGTTTAATCAGCGCTTCAACATACGCATCATGAATACCATCCATAACAACTAAACGAGAAGAGGCGGTACATTTCTGACCTGCACCAGAGAACGAACCAGCAATAGTCGCTTCAACAGCGATATTAATATCTGCATCATCGGCAACAATTAACGCATTCTTACTGCCCATTTCTAACTGACAACGTACAAAATTAGATGCTGTTGCAGCCGCTATTTTACGACCTGTATCAACTGAACCAGTAAAGCTTACGCCGTTAACTTCGGTTGAATTGATTAATACATTACCCACTTCAGAACCGCTACCGAGTACCAAGTTAAACGTACCTGCCGGTAAACCTTGACGGTGAATAATTTCAGTTAATGCTACGGCACTTGCAGGCGTTAAATTAGCTGGTTTCCAGATAACACTATTACCAAATGCTAGCGCTGGTGCAATCTTCCATGCGGCTGTTGCAGTAGGGAAATTCCACGGTGAAATAATAGCGACGACACCCACGGCTTCGCGTGTTACCTCAACAGAGACACCCGGTCTCACTGACGCCGCGCTATCGCCGATTTGACGTAATACTTCAGCGGCAAAATACTGAAAAAATTGGCCCGCACGATAAATCTCACCACGACCTTCCAAGAAAGGTTTCCCCTCCTCATTTGATAGTAAACGCCCGAGTTCATCACAGCGTGCGATCAACTCATCACCGATACCTTGTAGTACCGCTTGTTTCTGCTCTAATGGTGTTTTTTCCCATGTTGGCTGTGCATGCTTTGCTGCCGAGATAGCGTGTTGTACTTGCGCAGCACTCGCTTGTGCAAAGTTACCCAGATTTTGACTAATATCAGACGGATTGATATTAACGATAGTACTGACACCGGCTTGCCATTCGCCGCCAATATAAAGTGAGTTTTCTGGTTGAATACGCAGTGTTTGAGTTGTCATACGACTTTCCTTGTTTCGGCTATGCATTAAATTAGATCATATTCGTTATTATAGTTCGGGTTTGCTTGCACTTAGTTTAGGCTTAATTTTGGTTTATCTCGGCATTGACCGCTGCGTAGACAACAAGCTCCACCAACATTTCTTCACGGGCGAGCCCGGCTACCACGATTGCAGCACGATTTGGATAAGGAGCCTTAAAATATTCAGCATATACTTGATTAACAGTTGCAAGGTACTTACGGTCGGTCACGTAGATTAAAACTTGTAGTACAGAATTAAGTGATTCGCCTGCACACTCTAAAGTATGAACTAGGTTATCGAGCGTTCGACGAGTTTGAGCTTCAATACCTCCATCAACAACAACGCCAGTTTGATCAATTGGGATTTGCGCGGTATATAAGGTGCCATTATTTACAATAGCCCATTCAAGGGGGGCCTTAGACGCAAATAATTCAGTTTGTACAGGGTAACTTTGAGTTTTCATGTTTACATCCACTTTGTAACAGCTTTGTTTCAATATTGTGAATACTGACATTTGACTCTTGATAAATCTAACGGTAAATTCTGTTCGTTTGATAAGAAAAATTTATCACCCTGCAAAAGTGTGATCACTAATATGTTTATAGGGCATTAAAGATATGGATATTAAAATACAACAGTTGAGACATTTTGTTTTAGTCGTCGAAGAAGGTGGATTTCGTGCGGCATCGAATCGGGCAAACCGTTCTCAGGCTGCGCTGTCGACCTCAATCAAAGAACTTGAACGTACTTTAGAACAACCACTTTTTGAATCAGGTAATAAATCGACGCTCACGCCTTTTGGTCAAATTTGCTTACCAAAAATCACGCAATTCCTGCATATTTACAAGACATTAAATAACGATCTACACGCTGCCGCAGCAGGCCAGCAGGGACGTGTTCGCATTGCCAGCGTACCATCAGTTGCAGCAAAATTAATCCCCAACGTGCTGGGACGGTTTTGTAAGGAGTACCCCAATGTAGAGGTCAGTTTAATTGATGATAACGCCGCGGGGGTCGAGGCTAGATTGATTTCTGGAGAAGTTGATTTAGCGCTGGGAAACTGTGCCAACCTAGATTCTGAAGCTATTGATTTTACACCGCTGATTTCAGATCCAATCGGCGTAGTCTGCTTAAAGGATAATCCGATAGCGAGTAAAATTAATGGTGTTGAATGGCGAGCATTATTGGACCAAGCATTCATTCATAATGGTACCTGCAGGCTGCTAGAGCCAACTCCAGCAAGGGTTCTCATTGAGAAGGCGCTTTATTCAGTAGAAAATATAACTTCTTTATTTTCAGTATTAAAACTTGGCATTGGTATAACCACACTACCTAAATTGGCATTCCCCAAAAATGAAACCGATTTAGTCTGGCTACCACTCATCGATCCGTCTTTAGAGCGCCAAATTGGTATTTTTAGACTTGCAGAGCATACAATTTCGCCCCAAGCACAATCATTTTATAAGTTATGTATTGAACACCTCATCTGCTCCGATGAGCATAACAGCTGATAAATACATGGAGTATTTACCCTATTATTAAGACGATCTCACTACCCCGATGTTACCAACGGTGAACTATCACAGTGTACTTTAGCCAATGCATCGTCCCACATGAGTCCGAAATCATAAAGAGCGTCTGAACGACTTCTAAAACGAGTATCAGCCATGAACATTATATTTTGGGTTACATAATCTCTGATACAAATTAAATAACCACAGTCCTCTCTTATACTAACAGCACCAAATATATATTCATGATTACTGATTAATGTACAAATGATATGGACAAATTCTTTTCTGTGTATTCCTTTCATCGCTATTGCCACCTAAGTTCTATTACCAAATATTGCAACTCTGAGTATACATACTCAACTATAGGTAAAAAATAGCGTTACCACAGAATTTTTTCTATAAAAAAGCCCTCTCACATTGTTCATAAAAAACATGCGATAAGGGCTATATATCATATAGATTAGTTTACTTAACCTAGTAATTTAATGTCTAAATTATGTCTTGCTTAGTCTGCTTAATAACTACTCGATAATTAAAACAGTGCCATCCACTGCGACAATTTTAACTCGTTGACCTACCTCTCTGGTTTCAACAGTCGAAGACTCAATTAAACGTGCATTCCAGTTAATTCCAGAATGGCGAACTTTGCCACTATTGATAGTGACAGGTTCACTTACAGGTACCATTTGACCAATCATGTCGCTACTCGTATCTTGTACAAGCTTATCTCCCTGAAAGTGCTTAAGCGGTTTCCATAAAAGCAGCGCACTAATCGCTGTTAATAACCCCACAGATAGAACTTCAAGTTCCCATCCAGCAATCACGCCCAAGTTAACCAATAAGCCAGTCGCAAGGCAACCAAGACTGAAGAACAACAGCGGACCACTTAAACCAATCACACCCAGTTCAACGACTAACGCAATCGCACCAATAACATAAAGCAATTGATCATGATTATTTTGTAAGTAGTCGATTAATGTATCCATTTCTTAAACTCCATTCAATGGGTAACCAAGCATATTATTCAGACAGTTTTAATGCACTTGATACAGCAATCGCTTGCGCGACGGTATTACCTATATTCTCGCTGGTTTTACCGTCCGTTAATATGACAGAACCTTCGGCTGCAATCGCTTTGTGTGCCGCTATCGCATCTTGAGCAAGCGTTAAACGTACAGCTTGCTGCCCTTCACTCGTTATTGCTGCTGCACCGATCACATTTAGTGCTGTAGAATCTGCATCCGCGACCAATCGAATTGCTTCAGCTTTACCTGTCGCTTCCAAAATTTGTGACTCTTTACTCGCTTGAGCTGCTAATACCAGCTCTGCTTTTGCAGCTTCAGCATCGAGAACCCTTGCTTGTTTCAAGCCTTCAGCTTTGGTAATCGCTGCGGTTTTAACACCTTCAGCAGTCAGGATCACGGAACGTTTTTCACGCTCTGCCGTCATCTGCTTTTCCATGTCTTCTTTGATAGAAGTGGGAGGCGTAATGTCTTTAATCTCATAACGCGTAACCTGAACACCCCAAGGTTGAGTTGCATCCGTCATTGCAGCCAAAATACTTGCATTAATATTATCGCGATTTTGGAAGCATTGATCGAGTTCCATCGAGCCAATTGCATTACGCATTGTAGTTGTCGCTAACTGAATAACAGCTAATTTATAGTCGGTAATATTATTCGTTGCAGCAGATGCATCAACAACTTTCATAAACAAGATGCCATCAATTTCTAATGAAATATTGTCTTTGGTGATAGCGAGTTGTGAAGATATATCTAATGATTGCTCTTTTAAGTTACGATCCGCAGCAACCCTTTGTACAAACGGAACGATAAAATTAAGACCCGCTTGTAACGTGCCACTATAGCGCCCAAACGTATAAATAACATAACCTCTATTTTGCGGAACAAAGAGTATGCCCCTTTGAATTGTGAATATGACCACAACTGAGATCCAAAGCCAGGGGGTTAATAGTATACCAATTGCAGTTTCCATAAATGTGTATCCTTAGTATTTGATGTTGCTTTGCAACCATTAAATCATTATTGGGTGAAACGAATTCCGATATTGAAATTCAGTGTTGATAATACCTACGTTTCTGTATTGTTTATTTAAACAAACAATACCTTATTGTAACCTTCTCAAATAGTAAAAATACCTATAAATGACAAATAAAGTCTAATTTTATATCTATATTTAGATATTGAATCCATAAATATCATCAAAAATAAGGGTAAGAACACTCGAATTCTTCTATTTTAGCCCTTAACTGATCCGATGTTTAGCGAAATCAGGCCATTTGAGCGTAAACGAACATTTATATATTGAGACCTGACGCTTCGGGCAGTAATATGAACGCTTATTTGAAAGTATGTATTTTTACTGTGTAGGAAATATTATGTCATTTATACGAGGCTGTTTAGCTTTTACCTTTTGGGTTATAAATTTGTTGTTTTGGGCCACACCCATCATTATTTTAAGCCCCATTAAATTACTGCCAATTAAAAATATACAATCAATTTGTTCTTCGCTATTAGTGTGTTGCGCAAGCAGTTGGATACGAGTCAATGTGATAATAGAGCGCCTTATTCACCCTGTGAATATTCATCTACACAGCAAAGGCATCGAACTGTCTGAAAAAGAATGGTATATGGTACTGGCTAATCATCAATCTTGGGTTGATATCCTGATCTTACAGCGCGTATTAAATAAAAAAATACCGTTCTTAAAATTCTTCTTAAAGAAAGAGCTTATCTTTGTGCCTTTCTTAGGTATCGCTTGGTGGGCGTTAGACTTCCCTTTTATGCGCCGTTACAGCACGACACAGCTAAAGAAGAATCCAAAGTTACGTGGTAAAGATATTGAAGTTACACGTAAAGCGTGTGCTAAATTCAAATCAAGTCCTGTGAGTGTAATGAATTTTGTTGAAGGTACTCGCCTGACCACAGAAAAACATAACAAACAAAATTCACCGTTTAAACATCTATTAAAACCTAAAGCAGGTGGATTAGCGTTTGCACTTTCTGCATTAGGCGATCATATTCACAAGATTGTTGATGTCGCGATTTATTATCCAGGTCAAACTCCCACCTTTTGGCAATACCTCTGTGGTGAAGTGAAAAATGTACACGTACATATTCGCGTCTCAGATATTGATGACAAGATGCGCGGCGATTACCAAAAAGACCGAGCATTTAAAATTGGTTTTCAACAACACTTAAATCAACTTTGGATAGAAAAAGACGCCATTTTAGAAACAATGGCACAAAGTGACTCAACAATAACAGACAAAAATAAAGCCGTAGAAATCAATACGACTAGCTAATTCTGTTCGTAATAGGTCAGAAATCTGCCATTTCATAAACGACACAAAGCCGCCTTTTTTTATTCATCGAAATAAATTAGGCGGCTTTTTATTACCCTCTTTTAATTTAAAGTCCATCGTGAACTTTATGAACAAAATAGCCACAACGCCGTTAATTGCCATTATTTACAGTTTCCATCCCGTCACAACGTTACCGATAACACTAGCGTAACATTGCACGTCATTAGCGTTAACCGTTAGACCCATAGCGTTAACTATTCACTATTTACTTTTCAACAAGAAACACAAGGAATGGAAACCATGCTAAAGCAATTTAGAAAACGTGTAGCCTCATCACTTATCGTGGCAAGCGTTGCAACACTCTCATCTGCCGCTTGGGCGGCTGATATAGAAAAACTGCACTTTATTGTCCCTGGTGGTGCAGGCGGTGGCTGGGATATGACAGCTCGAGGTACGGGTGATGTATTAATGAAAGCGGATCTAGTTGAAAAAGTATCTTTTCAAAACCTATCTGGTGGCGGAGGTGGTAAAGCGATTGCTCACATGATTGAAACCGCAGATCGTCAGCAAGATACGCTGATGGTTAACTCAACACCGATTGTGATCCGTTCATTAACAGGGATCTTTCCGCAGTCATTTCGAGATTTAACACCAGTTGCAACGACAATTGCTGACTATGGTGCAATTGTTGTCGCCGCAGACTCTAAATACCAAAATTGGCAACAAGTTGTCGCTGACTTTAAAGAAAACCCACGAAAAGTAAAAATTGCTGGCGGTTCAGCTCGCGGTAGCATGGATCACCTTATTGTAGCAGCAGCTTTTAAAGGCGAAGGTTTTGATGCTCGTAAAGTACGCTATATCGCCTATGACGCAGGCGGTAAAGCCATGGCAGCCGTATTGTCTGGTGAAACGCCATTACTATCAACAGGTTTAGGCGAAGTACTGGAAATGTCGAGAAGTGGTCAAGTACGTATTCTCGCGATTACCGCACCAGAACGTTTAGCCGCAGCGCCAAATGTACCGACTCTTACCGAGATGGGGAACAACACAGTGTTTGCTAACTGGCGTGGTTTCTTTGCTTCACCGGGTGTCAGTGAAGAAAAAGTTGCTCAGTGGAACAAAGTACTAAGTAAAATGTACAAAACCGACGAATGGGCAACGGTTCGCGATCGTAATGGCTGGATTGATAACTATAAAGCAGACAAAGACTTCTATGCATTCTTAGAACAACAAGAACAACAAATGGGCAATTTGATGCGTGAATTAGGCTTCCTAAAATAATCTAATTCATCCCCGCCATACAGCCACAGCAATACATTATGTTTCGCTGTGGCTTTCTTTTAAATTGGAGCCCTCATGCAATCAACCGCTTTATCATTATTAAACCGAGATCGACTGAGTGGATTAATATTTCTGCTTGTCTGTTTAATTTACGGTTACCAAACCACCCAAATTCAGCTTTTTCCTGGCGATGAATATGAAGCCTTTACTGCGCGTACTTTACCCTATTTATTAACAACCGCCGGGATTGTCATGTCGCTGCTACTCATCGTGATGTCACCCGCTGCACCCAGTAATAGAAATGCTTGCGAGCAACAAATCGCAAACGAAAGTCGCTTAGATTGGCGCTTACTCACCTCATTTATTATTTTAATGACCGCATATGGCGTGGGCTTAACTTGGCTCGGATTCGTATTAGCTACCAGCTTATTCTTACTAATTGGATTTTGGCTACTTGGCGAACGTCGAAAAACGGTCTTGCTTGGTGCTTCCTTTCCTTTTGTAACGCTATTTTGGTTACTTCTTACCAAAGTTCTGGATATTTATCTTGAACCTGGTTACCTTTTTTTAAGCTTGTAGGAAGATAATTATGTTAGATGGAATTTTAGCAGGCTTATCCACAGCAATCATGCCAACCAACTTAATGATGGTCATGGTCGGTTGTTTTGTTGGTACTTTTATTGGTATGTTGCCCGGTCTTGGTCCTATTTCAGCAATTGCCCTTATGATCCCGATTACCTATGGTTTAGACCCATCGTCAGGTATGATCTTAATGGCCGGTGTTTATTACGGTGCAATTTTTGGTGGCTCAACCTCATCAATTCTAATCAATGCTCCCGGTTGCTCTTCAACGGTAGTCACCGCATTTGATGGTTACCCAATGGCGAAAAAAGGCCAAGCGGGTAAAGCGCTAGCGCTTGCTGCATATGCCTCATTTACTGGCGGCACCTTATCCGCAATTATGCTATTAATCGCGGCTCCCGCCTTAGCAAAAGTGTCATTAAGTTTTCAATCATCTGATTATTTTTCACTTATGCTCGTAGGTTTGTCTGCCGTAGCCGCCTTTGCCGGTAAAGGCCAGGTGCTAAAAGCCTGGATGATGACTATTTTAGGTTTAATGTTATCAACAGTCGGTATCGATAAAGGGATTGGCGTTGAGCGTTTCACCTTTGGTTTAACTGACCTAATGGATGGTTTTAGTTTCTTATTATTAGCTATGGCAACCTTTGCCCTCGGTGAGATTTTATTCAGTATTTTAAAACCAGACCCTGATACGTCATCAGAAGAGAACTGTGCTTTAGCTGAAATCGGCAGCATGAAAGTGACAAAAGAAGAAATAAAAGAAGTTGCCCCAGTGGCAATTCGATCTTCGATTCTCGGATTTTTTGTCGGGGTATTACCAGGCGCAGGCGCGACGATTGCTGCTTTCTTAAGTTACGGTTTAGAGCGTAATCTAGCACCAAAAGATAAACGCGATGAATTTGGTAAAGGCAGTATCCGTGGTTTAGTGGCGCCAGAATCCGCTAACAATGCCGCATCAAGTGGTTCATTTGTACCGCTATTAACCTTAGGTATTCCAGGTTCTGGAACAACTGCCATTATGCTAGGTGCATTGATATCTTATGGTGTTCAACCTGGTCCACGCTTGTTTGTCGATAACCCTGAAATATTCTGGTCGGTGATCATCTCTATGTACTTCGGTAACGTTGTTTTGATGGTCTTGAATCTACCGCTAATCCCGTATATTTCAAAACTATTAGCCGTGCCAAGAACCGTATTACTGCCGATGATCATTTTCTTCTCAATCACGGGGGTGTATCTGGTTTCATTTAATACTGTTGATGTATTTGTTATGATCATAATAGCAGTAATCGCGATATTTTTAAGGTTAGCGACTTTCCCATTAGCCCCGTTATTACTCGGTTTCATTCTTGGTGGATTAATGGAAGAAAACCTACGCCGTTCATTGATGCTCAGCGATGGTGAGTTAAACTTCTTATGGGAACGCCCTATCACCTTAACGTTCACCGTCATATCAGCGTTAGTACTTGTGACTCCAATACTATTAACGGCATTTAATCGTTATCGTGTTAACAAGGCGAGGTCAGCAGAAGGTAGTCGTTAAATTCGTTTCTAATCGTTCGTTTTTATAAAAGCAGCGCTTGATGCGCTGTTTTTTTCATATAAAGAGTTTTGGCTAAAAAGCTATCGAGCTTGTTTCCGATAGGTTCTTTCTGGACGTCCTACCGTACCATAATTCAAATCAGCCACTAGCTCACCAGTACTAATCAGATGTTCTAAATAACGTCTTGCCGTTGTCCGACTTGCTCCAATAAATACCCCTGCATTATCCGCGGTGATATCTTTATGTTCAGTAAACAAACCACGTACTTTATCCAAAGTCACACTATCAATACCTTTCGGTAATCGGGATGAAACAGAGCTTTTCACACTCACCGAGATCATTGAATCAACGACCCGCTGATCTAAATCATCTAAAATACCAAATTGATTTTTCTGCTTTAAGTACTTATATAATGACTCTTCTAAGCGTGCAAATATAACGGGTTTTAAAATATAATCTACAACGCCACCGCGCATGGCAGCTTGTAGCGTCTCTGCATCACGGTCTGCTGTAATTAGAATCACATCACATTCGTGTTGCTGTTGGCGCAAGTCACGAAGAATATCTAAACCGTTACCATCCGGTAAATAAACATCCAGCAAAATTAAATCTGGAGTTAACACCTCAAGTAAGGTTTCAGCTTCAGTTTTCGTGGTTGCGATACCAATGACACTTAAGCCCTCTATTTTCATCAAATTTCGGCGGTGGATCTCAGCGATACCCACATCATCTTCAATGATTAACACTTTAATCGCATTAGTTGATGTCATTCATAATATCCTTATTCGTATATTTTTTTGGTAAATACACCGTCATTCTTGTTCCTTCATTATCTATACTTTTCATCATTAGCTGCCCATAATATTGACTAATGATTTGATCAACAAGGTGCAGTCCCACGCCTCGGTTACTTTCCGATTTGCTTGATACGCCTTGTTTAATTAATTCTTTTTGTGCGATACCTTCTGGTAAACCACAACCGTTATCTTCCACTTCAATGATTATCTCATTGCCAAAATCAGAAATGCTCACTGATACTTTTCTCTCTGATTTTATCGTATTGCTACTGATACAAGCATCAAAGCCATTATCAATAAAGTTACCTAAAATTGTTACAATATCTTCGGCACGAATATGTTCAGGTAAGGTTAACAGCTGTGACCCTTCATCAATCTCTAATAATAACCCTAGCTCCCTAGCCCTTTCACTTTTACCTAACAATACGCCTGCGATCATAGGTTCGTGAATTGCTTCACGTAAGAATTGAATTAAATGTTGATAGCGTGCGGTTTCTTGTCCTATCAAGTTTAATACTTCTTCATTCTTACCTAAATGAATAAGGCCGCTGATAGTGTTTAATTTATTACTATGTTCATGCGTTTGCGAGCGTAACAAGTCGGAATATTCACGCACCTGTGATAGCTGTTTAGTGAGTTCTGTAATTTCATCTTTAAGACGGAAACTTGATACAGCACCAACAACCCGGTCATCAACAACAAGCACCAACCTATTCGCCACAATAGCTTGGCCTTTAATCATCATCTCAACATTGTATTCGCTGACTTTGCTGGTTAAAATTTCCGTTAGATTGTTATCAGGCAATACTTCATCCATTTTTCGGTGCAATACATCCTTGGCCTTCACTTTAAAAATATCGCATGCACTGCGGTTGATTGAACGTAAATAACCATTCGCATCAATACTCACAACACCTTCTTTGATAGTACTAAGCGTTACTTCTAGCTCCATATATAAGCGACCGAACTCTTCGGGCTCAAAGCCAAATATCGCATTCTGAAATTTCTTTGCCGTAAAATTAGAAATTAATGCATTAGTAAGTACAACCAACACGACCATAAAAAGAAGGAATACGAGGAAGTGCTTGGCTTTATTTTCAATACTTGTGACTAAATAGCCAACAGAGACAACACCTATAATTTCTCCATTGTAAGCCAATATGGGTGTTTTACCGCGTACTGATTTACCTAATGAGCCTTCGGCCAGCGAAATATAAGATAAACCTTGTTTTAAGGCTTTATCATTATCTTCCCCCTGCATTTTATGACCAAGACGATTAGCGACAGGATGAGCATAACGTAAACTGTTTTTATCACCGATCACAATAAACGTAGCATTAATGGATGAGCGTAACAATTCGACTTTTTCTCTGATTAGTTCTGGATTTTTCGCCTCAATAGCTTCAATCACAGAAGGCGATGCAGCTAAAAACTTAGCAATACCGAGTGCTTTTTCTCCACTTTCCTGCTCTTCCCAATGCTTTAAATAAGCAAAGCCTGCAATCGATAAAATCAATAACTTAACAACACCAGACAAGGTCATAACCAGTAATAAGCGATGCCTAAAAGTCAGCTTCTGCCAATTAAACAATACGTTACTTTTCGTTAATGCAATCATACAAGCAAAGCCGATGGTAAAAAGAATACAATTATAACATTGATCCGTATTTATATACTCGAAATTGGAGTAAACCACTCGTTCACGAAAAAATGATTAACATTACGGTAACCTTAGTTTTCTTTCAACTGCGTATAAACGACTAATACCTAAATAAAGGAAATGCTAACTAAATTAAGCGTATTTACACTACTTTAACGTTTTAACCACAATTAGTAATCAATTTGAGGTATCATGATAGTATAGACAATAGTGCATAAAAAATGCCTATTAAATACTAAAGTTAAGGATAAATAAGTAATGAATAAAAGAAACACTCAAGTCGTAAATGAAGAAGTCTCATTTGATGTACAAGATGAATTAGTTTCTACCACGGATACCCGAGGTGTCATTACTTATGCTAATCCCACCTTTTGCCAAGTCGCTGGTTTTGAACTCGATGAATTAGTCGGTCAAAACCACAACGTTGTTCGTCATCCTGATATGCCAGCCGCTGCATTCAAAGATCTTTGGACGAATTTACAAGCCGGAAAACCTTGGCGTGGCGCAGTTAAAAACCGCTGCAAAGATGGTCGCTATTATTGGGTTGATGCCTTTGTAACACCAATTCACGAGCAAGGTAAATTAGTTGGTTATCAGTCTGTACGTAAAAAACTAGCGCACAAAGATAAGCTTACCGCCGAACACACTTACAAAAAAATTAATAACGGAAAAAGTTTATTCCAGTGGTATCAGCGTCCACTCTTAAAACCCTTGGCTTTCTTCATTATCAGTACATTGATCGTGTACATCAGTCAAAATATGCCTTACTTCAGTATTTTATTACCACTGCTACCCTTTATTATTTTTTATAATGAATTGATTACAGTGCCACGCTATTTTACTTCTTTGAAACAAAATTATGACAGTGTTTCTCGTTATATATTCTCAGGGTTAAAACCACAGGGTGTGGTTGATTTCCAATTAAAAATGGAAGAAGGTAAGATTCAGACTATTTTAGGTCGTATTGTTGATAGTAGTCGATCACTTGAAACGGGAGCTGATAACCTAACCACTGCAGCTAACAGAGCAAAAGAAGGTGTTGAACAAGAAACACTTGAATTGCATCAGGTCGCAACCGCCGTCACTGAAATGTCATCCACGATTGCAGAAGTGTCTCAAAATACTCTATTAACCTCGAAAAAAGTACAACTTGCCCATAATGACTGTGAAAGTGTAACAAAGGCGATGTCAGACACCATGAGCCAAATTGGCAAACTCGCAAATGATGTATCAGAATCCGCTACATCTGCTAATATGCTGTCAGAAGAAGCCAAAAAAATTAGCAGCATCATGTTAGAAATTCGAGGGATTGCCGACCAAACAAATCTACTTGCATTAAATGCAGCAATTGAGGCTGCGCGCGCTGGTGAACATGGCCGTGGTTTTTCTGTTGTAGCCGATGAGGTAAGAGCATTATCAACACGCAGCCATAATGCCACTGAGCAAATCCAAACCTCAATTAACGAGATTCAACAAACGCTTGAGCAATGGTCAATAACGATGCAGCAAGGCAAAGAGTCTGCCGAGTTATGTGTTGATGAATCTAAACGTACACAAGTGATGATGCAGAATGTCTATGGTGCTATCACTGATATTTCAGACTTGGCAATACAAATATCGAGTGCATCAGAAGAGCAGAATATGGTGTCACAAGAAATCAGTCGAAATATTGTCAATATCAGTGATGCTTCACAGCATAACCTACAACAAACAGAGTTAGTTGAACGTGAGGCATCCGATATTAACAATAACTCTAAATCACTGGCTGCGTTAGGCTCAACCTTTTAAGCTGATTAAGGTCTGTTGCAATGGCTTTTACCGTATAGATTTGAAAAAGGCTGTGCGGTAAAGCCGTGAGCAAAAATGCTCATAAGGATCGTAAGAGTTACAACAGCGTAAACAACATCAAAACCACCAATATCACCGACGTTATGCGCCACAATCAACACGTATAAAATAGAAGCAATTCCACGCGGTCCAAACCAAGCAATAAACACACGGCTTGCAAAATCCAAATTTGTACCAATTAATGAAATCATCACAGGCAACATACGTAATACAGTCAAGCTCAATAATGCATAGATAACCACATTCACGCTAATATCATGTAATGTTAATGGCACAAACGCTAAACCAAACAAAAAGAAGCTAATAAGAATAAATAACTCCCCTTCGCTTTCTGCAAACTCTGCAATATGCGCTCGCGCTTGTTTACTGGTATTGCCAATATATAACCCCGCAAAAAAAGCAGCAATAAAACCATTACCTAATAATGCTTCGGCAAGATAAAACCCGAGAATAGCGAGGGCTATCGGAATCAGGTTTTGATAGCTTTCTTCAATCCAGTTATGCGCAATTGCTTTGTTCAATAATTTAGCACCAAGATAACCAACCATACCGCCAACCAGCATGCCAAAAACGATTTGTTCAGCTACATACCAAATCCAGTTATAATCATCAGCTTTACTTAATCCACTGGTTATCAGTGCAACCACAGTTAGTACAACAGGGAAAACAATACCGTCATTTAAACCACTTTCAACATTGATACTCGAACGGATCATGTTAGGTACTTTCGGATCTGAGACCACCGCTTTTCCTAATGCCGCATCCGTAGGTGTAAGCAGTAACGCCAATAGGATCATATAAATAATTGCTTGGTCAGGAAACAGCCATACTGCTGCTGCAGTACCTGCGAAAATCGTTAAAGGTAGAGCAATAAAGAGTAATCGTGCTGGTATATGCCATGAACGTCGCAGCAACTTTAGATCTAACAATGCCGCATCACTAAACAACACGAGTACTAATGTGATTTCCACCAACACAGTAACAAATTCGGCATCCACTTCAACAGCAGTAATACCTAATCCAAATGGCGAGCAAATAAGCCCCAATACGGTGAATACCATAGGGCCTGATATATCAAATTGGGCGAATTTTTTGGATATAAAACCATAGAACAATACGATTAAGGCAATAATCAAAATAACGACATGTTCATCCATGACTAAAACTCCGAACTAAAGTGAATTGATTTCTTTGACCATCGCGATCACTTGTTGATACGTTTTAGCATTTAGCTTTGCAGAGCAGCAATAATTTTCAATCACCGCATGCTTACGAATCAATTCGACAAACTCAGACACCAATATTCGACAGTCTAAAGAAACAAACATGTCTGTATTCAAAGGAGATGACGCGACAGGAAGTGAGAATAAAGCACCACTCGCATCGATTAACCTATCTTCTGATTCATAGTGAGGCAGGCATAAACCAGGATCATTTTTCCACTCAGTTAACGACTCAACATAAATAAGTTCATCTTCACTGTGATATTTTATCACTGCAGGCCACTTTACCATTTGAGTACTCCTATCATTTACTATTAGCCCACTGTAGCAGCTTGTTATTAATGTTTCAGTTATAAAATTCAAATACTTAAGCTTAGCATTCACACTAGCAAAACGAATATCACCTTTAATCATACTTATGTGCATTAAACTGAGTATAATGGCCTATCATTTACTTGTATATTATACAAATGTGGAAACAACCCAGTTACGAGCAAAGAATAATTTTCGCACCACCATCGATGCTATTTTAGATAATATCCATAAGCATGGTTATGCTGTTATCGAAGATGCACTTCCAGAAGGCATTATTGAAAAGTTACTGACTGATTGCCTTGAAAACCAACCTGAATTTAAAGCCGCTGGCATTGGTCGTCAGCAAGACTCACAATTAAACACTCAGATACGCAAAGATAAAACCTTGTGGTTAACGGGTGAAAGTCCTGCTCAAGCTGATTTTATGGCGCTAATGAGCGACCTTAGGTTGGAAGTTAATCGTAACTTTTTCTTAGGCTTATTTGATTATGAATGTCATTACGCGAAATATGAAATTGGTGATTTTTATAAAAAACACCTAGATGCGTTTAAAGGTAAATCAAACCGTGTCTTTACCACGGTCTGTTACCTGAACACCCCCGGTGTTGGTGGTGAATTACTCATCTATGCACAAGATTCAAATGATGTGATCGCACGCGTTGCGCCCAAAACAGGGACCTTGGTAGTATTTGAAAGTGAACGTTTTCCGCATGAAGTACTTGCAGCTAAATCAACACGTTATTCAATTGCTGGTTGGTTTAGAATGAACAATTCAATTGCAGGCACGATAGACCCAACGTCATAACAACAAAAAGACGAGTCATATTACTATCACTCGTCTTTAATAATCGATAGCCAGTAATAAACAACTAAGGCTGAGTTTTTTGGCGCAGTGTCGTCACCACTTCGCCACCTATACCCCAGTTATCGGTATTCACTTCGTCAATCACCACAACGGTCGTTTTCGGGTTTTTCCCCAATACGTCCACCAGCAATTGTGTCGCACCTGCGATTAACTGTGCTTTTTTTCTCTTTCGTTACTTGCTCATCGGTGATTTTGATATTGATATTGATATTGATATACGGCATTTAACAACTCCTTTGATGATAACGGTCAGAATTCCATAATCTAACCTTGAAATAACAGACTTAATTTATGCGTGTTCACTCTTGGCGTAAGTTAGTTTTTTATTAGCAAAGTGCTTTTTATTAACAAAAAACTGGGTATTAGCAAACCAGACACCAATACTCACCGCAGTCATCGCGATGATTAAACCTATTTTAACAGGTTCATCAAATACAAATAATGCACTCACACCAGCAATAACCGGTACCATCGCCATCATAGTGCCCATGTTTGCCGCACCAATAATCTGCACAGCGCGCACATACAACAGCATTTGAACTATCGTCGCCATGAAACCCTGATAAAAGCTTTGCAATAAAATATCCCCCCACAATCCAGCACTGACTAATTCGAAACTGATATTCTTAGGTAACCAGAGTAAATAAATCGGCATGTAAATGCTGCATGTAATCATAGCTAGACTGGCGGTAGCTTGCCATGGGGTGATCTGCCAACGGCTCAGTAATACTGAAAATATGCCCCAACAAAACGCAGCTCCCGCCAAACTTAAATGACCAATCGATAATGCTCCCTGCACTAAAAACTCTTGTAAAAATAGCACCGCGATACCCGATGTAATCACCGCGACACCAAACCACTTACTCCAAACGTGCCTTTGTTTGTTAACCACAACCGACAAAACAATAATCATCACAGGGATCAAGCCAGGCAGCAGTACCGCTGACTGTGAACCAGGAGTCGTTTCAAATCCTTGAAAGGCAAATAACGCATATCCTAGACCACCAAACAGGCTACAAACAATGAGCTTAGGTTGCCATAACTTGAACCGAAATTTAAACCACCAAATAGGGAGAACTAAAGCTGCACAAGTTGCATAACGAATGGCAATAACATCATAAGACAATAAGGGGCTAATCCCACCCATACGAGACACTAAAATAAACCCAGACCAAATAAGCACGGCCCCAAATGCAGCCAAGTAACCTTGACGTGTTGAATTATTCATAATTTATTCCTAACTAAGCTTATGAATTAGAGTATAAAAGCAATATACTGTTATTAATAATGAATTATTATGAATCTATCTTTCTCATTTGAAGAAGGTTATGCGGTGTAACGTGGAGATATAAACAATGGAATTGTCTGACCTTACTATTTTTTGTGCTGTCGTCGAAATGGGCGGGATAAGTCCTGCAGCACATGCATTAAATCGTGTACCTTCAAATATTACATCACGAGTCAAAAAATTAGAAGCCGAATTAAATACCGCTCTATTCATTCGAGAAAAGAACCGGTTAAGACCCTCACCCACTGGTGAACAATTTTTTACTCATGCTAAAGAAATTCTAGCCATGGCTGAGTCGGCGATATTAAAAATCAATAATACGACACCATCTGGAAGACTACGCTTAGGCAGTATCGAAGCTGTCGCGGCATCACGCCTATCTAACGTATTATTGGATTTTCATCAGACCTACACTGAAGTCGAGTTAGAAGTAACCACCAGCCCCACAGGTACACTCATCGAACAAGTTATTGATGGCCAACTAGACTTAGCACTCGTGTCTGATCCCCCCCAAGATCAACGACTACAAATAACACCGATATTTAGCGAGACCCTAGTACTGGTTTCGAGTTTGCTTAATGAAGATATTAACTCCCCCTTAGACTTAGGCCATAATCCCACATTACTGGGTTTCTCAACACAATGCGTCTATCGTACACGTTTAGTTGACTGGGTAAAACAAGCAGATATACTCCCCAAAATTGTGGAAATAAACTCCTATACGGCACTATTAAACTGCGTAACAGCGGGTATGGGGGTTGGTTTTGTGCCAGAAAAATTATTGACTGTATATCCATTTAAAGAAGGTATTAAAACACACCCTTTACCAACAATGATAGGCTCTACAACGACTAACTTAATTTGGCGTAAGGACTCAGTGAAATCAAGTATGGAAGCATTTAAGAGCACATTAATAGCAACATCAAATATCTAGTTTAACACTAAGTTTCAGTTGCTTATAAGCATCCGACCAGCCACTTAAACATGATAAATTATTTGATTACTTTATACTGCAATGAAATACTGTATTTTTCATACTTCAACAAGGACAATCAATGAGCCTGCTGCTTATATCTTTACTTATCATTATCTGCCTATTATTACGTTTTTTTAACTTTCATCGCACCAAATCAATCGTATTATGCTGCATAATTTTACTTACAGCACTTATCAGTATCGGGGTCGTCCCTAAATATTTATTGGATAAATTACAGCAAGATTATGTAGCGAAACCCCCGATTCATTGGCAGGAAAATAACGCTATTATCTTACTTGGCGCAGGTCTAGAAAAGGTTGGCAATAATATTGAGCCGCCTTTCCATTCTTTTGGGCGGATCTACGAAACGGCAAGACTTTACAATGAATGTGTTGACAGTGCTCAACAATGTAAAATCATTGTAAGTGGTGGTGATACTAAAAATCTAGGTGATACAGAAGCCGCCGTTTATAAAGAACGCTTAGTTTCTATTGGTATTAATGCCGTTGATATAATCACCGAACCAAAGAGTCTTAACACATGGCAGAATGCACAATTCACCAGTGAAATACTCAGCAAAGGCGATTTCGACTACAGCGTTTTAGTCTCATCTGGATTACACATCAAACGTAGCCAATTGTATTTTGAACATTTTGGTGTACGTGCAACCCCAATCAGAGCCGATTATATGTCAGCAAACATATCATTCATCCCACTTGGGTATAACTTTGCACTGACTGATTTTGCATTACACGAATGGATTGGGTTTTGGCGATATGATATCTACAACATGATTGGCGCAAACCAAAAGCGCACTAATGCGGGTGACGCCTAGCTCGTAGTCTAACGTTAAAGTAGAAACTTAGCACAAAAGTAATAACGAAGGTAACGAGTAAAAATTAAATGATGCGAGTTACCTTCGTATATTGATTATATTAACTATCGGCAAGAGGACGTGTTGGAATTTTTAACTCAGTCCAAACATGGTGAGCAAAACCTGCCCCCGCTTCTTGATACATGTTATAAACAGGATTAACGCCAAGCGCTCTCAGCTCATCTTCATCACTCTTAAAATGTGCTAGCGCAGCAACTTGGAAACTACAACGATCCATTTTATGTAACTGCTCTGCAGCATAATGATTACCGTGATGATCGGGCATCGCTAATAACACCAATTTAATGTTATCGGTCATTTCCAATTTATTCCAAAAATCAGTATCAAGCGCATCGGCAGTGATCACGCGTCGACCAAGTTCACAATGATCTAAGGTCTTTTGGTTATTATAATCAAGACCCAATACCTTATCACCATATTGAGATTTCAATTCATCATACGCACCAGCACCAATTCGGCCCATACCCATCACTAATATTTCGGCATCGCCAAGCGAAACAGGACGATCATCAATGTGTAAATTCGAGGCTTGGAAACGCGCTAATTTATCCGTAAAGCGGTTATAAATATCATCCGCATATTTATTAAGTAACGAAGCAATAACAAAACTGATTGATACTGCAAGTGCAGTAATAATCAACCAGTCTTGTGATAACCAACCTTTATAAGTCGCCAATGCAGCCACAATCAAACCAAACTCACTGTAATTTGCCAACGAAAACGCCGCAAATAATGACGTACGAGCGCGTAGTTTAAATTTCGCCAACGTAAGGAAATATAAGGCTATTTTACCAAACAGTAAGACAGCTAAAATCCCCGCCACGAACAAGTGGTCAATAGTTGGCAGCCCACCTAAACCAATACTGAGAAAGAAACAAACAAGCAGCATCTCTTTCATGTTAAACAAAGACTTTGCCATCTGTTTCGCACTGACGTGACCTGCTAATAACATACCGGCAATCAAGGCCCCCAAATCAGCTTTCATACCTACCGATTCAAACAACCCAGCGCCAAGCACAAGCGAAAGGAAAATACCGTACAAAACCAAGAGTTCACCGTGACCAACTCTGTCTAATAATTTAAACAATAATGGCCTAATTAACGGTAATGCTAATAAAATAACAGCAAATAACGACGGGATCTTACCGACTGAGACTGTTAAAAATACCACGGCAAAGATATCTTGCATGATCAGAATACCAATCGCGATACGGCCATATAACGAGTTTGTTTCACTCTTTTCTTCTAGGATTTTCACTGCAAATACAGTACTTGAGAAACTTAATGCAAAAGCGACAAGCATTAGTGAAAAGCTATCTAGGTTAGTAAAAAAAGTTAACCCTATTTGTTTTAAGATAAATAAAACGACTGCATAAAAAGCAATACTGGCAAAAATATGTACACTTGCCCCACCCCATACTTCGGCTTTAAACAAAGTACGTATATCTAACTTTAAACCAATCGAGAACAAGAGCAAGGTAACACCGAGATCTGCAAATGTTTGCAAACCTTGAGTCGCTTCAAAACCGTAAAAATTAAGCGCAAAACCCGCCAATAGGAAACCGACCATAGGTGGTAATCCCGCTAGATTAACAAGCATACCAAAACTAAATGCAGTGGCGATAAAAAGTAAAAGAGTAGTATCCATTAACGAGACCTATATAAGGTGGACGAAACGCCCATACTCTCGAATGATAACCGTGAGCATGATTAGCGATAATATTTATTGGTTGAATTAAAGCAGTAAATTAGTTTGCTAATTTTAAGATAATTAGTGACATAGAACAATCTCTTTATACTACTTAGGTATTAAATTTATATTACATATAACTCATTTGCATACCTGATCAATTAAATCAATATAACACAGAACGAATATAACAATTGACACATATAACAAATTATACATATACTTATCGCATAATAAAAAATATATGTGAGTAAATAATATGGAACCGACACAACTTTTTAAAATTCTTTCTGACGAAACCCGTCTAAGAATATTAATGCTAATTGATATTGAAAAAGAGCTTTGTGTATGTGAATTAATATCAGCCGTGACAGCAAGTCAGCCAAGTATTTCTCGTAATTTATCTCAACTCCGTAAGTCTGGTTTATTAGTTGATAGAAAGTATAAACAATGGGTGTTCTATGCCATTAACCCAGAATTACCGGAATGGCAAAAAATAATTATAGATCTAAGTTCACAACAAAATAGCAGCTTAATTACTGCTGATATACAACGACTAAACGACATGGGTAAACGCCCAGAAAGAACACAACAACACTGTGAGTAGTAACGAACATGGGTATATTTGAACGATATTTATCAGTATGGGTAGCACTTGCTATCACCGCAGGTGTGATTTTAGGCGCTTGGCAACCAGACGTTTTTCAGTTAATTGCAGGTTTAGAAATTGCACATGTTAACTTAGTTGTCGCCATCTTTATCTGGATAATGATTTATCCAATGATGGTACAAATTGATTTTTCTGCTATTAAAGATGTCGGTAAAAACCCAAAGGGATTGTTCCTCACCGTATTCATTAATTGGATCATTAAACCTTTTACAATGGCTGCTTTTGCCTGGTTATTTTTTAAAGTATTTTTCGCTGACATGGTCGACGCCAGCTCTGCACAAGAATATATCGCGGGGATGATCTTACTCGGGGTGGCGCCTTGTACTGCAATGGTATTTGTTTGGTCACAACTCACCAAAGGTGATGCAAATTACACCTTAGTGCAAGTCTCCGTGAACGACATTATTATGGTCTTTGCATTTGCCCCTATCGCAGCATTTTTACTGGAAGTCAGTGATATCAATGTCCCTTGGGAAACCTTGCTGTTATCTGTTTTTCTCTATGTTGTTCTGCCCTTAATTGCCGGTATCCTAACACGTAAAAAATTAGATAAATCAACAGACAAAGAAGCGATTCGGCATACACTGGCAAAGCTAAAACCTTGGTCTATCTTAGGCCTACTCGCCACCGTTACCTTATTATTTGGCTTTCAGGCTAATACCTTACTCAACGATCCCAAAACCATTGTTCTCATCGCGATTCCACTGGCATTGCAGACATACATGATCTTTGCGATTACTTTTTTTGCCGCAAAACGCCTTAAACTACCGCATAACATAGCAGGTCCAGCTTGCTTAATTGGTACCTCCAATTTCTTTGAACTCGCTGTCGCCGTTGCTATTTCGTTATTTGGTCTACATTCAGGAGCGGCACTTGCCACTGTAGTTGGTGTACTCGTCGAAGTCCCGATTATGCTATCGCTCGTCGCCATTATTAATCGTAGTCAAAACAGCTTTAACAATTCAAAATCTGAATTATTAAGCTAAATAAGGCAATCATAAAATTATATATAAACATAAATTAAAATAATCTGTATTTTGGAGAATAAAATGACTATTAAAATCGGTATCAATGGATTTGGCCGTATGGGTCGCCTGGCAATGCGTGCAGCCTTTAATTGGGATGATATTGAAATTGTGCAAATTAATGATCCTGCTGGTAATGCAGAAACACTGGCACACTTACTTAATTTTGACTCGATTCATGGCCGTTGGGAGCATCAAGCTGAACATCTTGGCGATAAAATGATCATCGCTGACCGTTTTATTCCTTGTACACGCAATACCGCCATTACCGATACCGACTGGTCACAGTGTGACGTGGTACTGGAAGCATCGGGAAAAATGAAAACATCAACCCTACTGCAAGGTTATTTAGACCAAGGTGTTAAGCGCGTGGTTGTAACTGCGCCAGTAAAAGAAGAAGGGGTGTTAAACGTGGTGATGGGTGTAAATGACGATCTTTATAACAAAGACCTTCATCCTATTGTTACCGCAGCGTCTTGTACCACCAACTGCCTCGCGCCAGTAGTTAAAGTATTAAAAGAAAAATTGGGCATTAAACATGGTTCAATGACCACGATCCACAATATCACCAATACACAAACTATTCTGGATGCACCGCATGCTGATTTACGTCGTGCCCGTGCTTGTGGTACATCATTGATACCGACAACGACGGGATCTGCAACGGCAATTACCAATATATTCCCAGAATTAGCTGGTAAGTTAAACGGTCATGCTATCCGAGTGCCACTCGCAAATGCATCACTCACCGATTGTGTTTTTGAAGTTGAGCGTGAAACAACAGCAGAAGAAGTTAACAGTTACTTCAAGCAAGCGGCAGAAAACGAACTAAAAGACATCCTTGGTTATGAAGAGCGTCCATTAGTATCTGTTGATTATAAAACCGATCCGCGTTCGAGCATCATTGATGCCTTATCAACTATGGTTGTTAATGGTACACAAGTGAAAATTTATGCTTGGTATGACAATGAATGGGGCTATGCAAATCGCGCCGCAGAGTTAGCACGCATGGTAGGTCGCTTAGACAAATGATAAAAGCGTTAGCGGGTATTTCCCCACAAATAAAACAATATCTCATTATTACCGGTAATTATTGGGCTTTTACCCTAACCGATGGTGCATTACGCATGTTGGTTGTACTGTATTTCCACCAGCTGGGTTACAGCCCGATTAATATCGCCATGTTGTTTGTGTTTTATGAAGTGTTTGGTGTAATCACTAATTTAATTGGTGGTTGGCTAGGTGCACGATTGGGGTTAAATAAAACAATGAACATTGGTTTGGGGATGCAAATTGTCGCCTTGATGATGTTAACCGTACCCGCTGACATGCTGACTGTTGTTTATGTGATGGTTGCACAAGCCTTATCCGGCATTGCTAAAGATCTGAATAAAATGAGTGCTAAAAGTGCCATTAAGTTGCTGGTTCCAAAAGGCAATGACGATAGCGGTAGTAATAAGCTGTATCACTGGGTTGCCGTTTTAACAGGTTCTAAGAATGCGTTAAAAGGGGTTGGTTTTTTCTTAGGTGGTGTCCTATTAACTACGCTTGGTTTCCAAGGTGCAATTCAGCTTATGGCAGCAATGCTATCTGTGGTCTGGTTCTGGAGTTTAATCAGTTTAAAAGCTGAACTTGGTAAAGCAAAAAACAAACCTAAGTTTACGGAAATTTTTTCTAAGAGTAGCTCGATAAACTTGCTCTCAGCTGCACGGTTATTTTTATTCGGAGCGCGTGACGTTTGGTTTGTAGTTGCACTCCCGGTATTTTTAGCAACAAGCTTTAATTGGGATCATTGGTGGGTTGGCAGCTTTATGGCAAGTTGGGTTATCGGTTATGGCATGGTGCAGTCAATCGCTCCGCAATTCACCGGTAAATCACCATCACCAAGATCAGCTGCACGATGGGCTAGTTATTTAGCTACTATTCCAGTATTGATTGCCATTGCGCAGCATTATCAATTCTATGTGCAATTCTCGATTATCGTTGGCTTATTAATCTTTGGTGGCTTGTTTGCCATAAACTCATCATTACACAGTTATTTAATTGTGAGTTTAGCCAGCAGTGATGGCGTGTCTATGGATGTTGGCTTTTACTACATGGCGAACGCGATGGGACGATTGATCGGCACCGTATTGTCAGGCTGGGTATTTCAAGTTTACGGCTTGGAAATGTGCTTGTGGATTTCCGCGCTATTTATCTCCCTCTCAGCCATTATTGCATTAAAGCTAAAAGACTCACCGACAAACTAAACCGCAAAACTACTTGGTAATAGTTTACGCTGTTACCAAGTTTTGATACACCGACGGATTAATCCCCCAGTAAATATAATCTCGTCACAAAACAAACCCCACTGACTTGAAGTTACCCACAAATAGTTGAAAACGGACAGGTTGACACCTTTCATGTGCAACCTTTACATATAGAGTCCTACACTCCCAATTAAACCCACACATCCAGGACGGAGCAATAAACAGCTATGATTATCTTTTTTATCTGCATAACACTGTTAATATTAGGGTATAAGTTTTATAGCCCCTTTGTTGAAAAGCAAGTTGGTATTGACCCTACCGCGCAAACACCACAAGTCAGATTTGAAGAAGGCATCGACTACGTTGCAATTCATCCTGTTAAAGCCTTCCTTATTCAATTTTTAAACATTGCTGGTGTTGGCCCTATTTTTGGCCCGATCCTTGGTGCGCTTTATGGTCCAATAGCTCTTGTTTGGATCGTCCTAGGTAATATTTTAGGTGGTGCAGTACACGATTACTTCTCGGGTGTATTAAGTATTAAAGAAGACGGTAAAAGTTTACCTGAAATTGCAGGGCACTATTACAACGTCTTCTTTAAAGCAGTCATGCTGGTATTCACAGCTATGCTACTGTTTTTTGTCGGTGTGGTATTCATCATGAGTCCAGCGGGCCTATTAAGTAACTTAAGTTATTTTGAAGGTACCTTCTTAGCTGGCAATACATTTTGGGTGTTAGTCATTTTGGGCTATTACCTACTTGCCACCTTGCTACCTATTGATAAGATTATCACTAAATTTTATCCTATTTTTGGATTATTAATGATTGTAATGACCTCACTTATCGCGATTTCATTACTTTTTAATGCTCCGCATTTACCTGTCGTAGGTGATTTTTTTGGTTACTTCGATGCCGATCATTACAGCCATGATTTCTTGGAACCAAACACCGATGGCCTGCCAGTGTGGCCATTATTATTCATGACCATCACTTGTGGCGCAATCAGCGGTTTCCATTCTACCCAAGCACCTATTATTGCCCGCTGTTTAACCAATGAAAAATATGTTCGTCCAGTTTATTATGGCGCGATGATGTGTGAAGGGATTGTCGGTTGTGTATGGGCATTAGCAGGTATTGCCGCATTTCCTGAAGGTTACTCTGAACTTAAAGCATTGCTTGATCAAGGAGGTCCAGGTCTAGTGGTTAACCATGTAGCAAACAGTTATCTTGGTGCACTCGGTGGTATTATGGCTATTATAGCAGTTGCCGTATTCCCTATTACGTCAGGTGATACAGCCTTCCGTTCATTACGTTTAACGTTAGTTGATGCGTTTAATATCCCGCAAAACTTACGTAATCGTTTATTACTGGCAGTGCCAATTTTGATTATCGCTTATTTCATGACTAAGTTAGACTTTTCATTAATCTGGCGTTATTTCGCATTTTCAAACATGCTACTTTCTACCAGTGTATTATGGCTAGCAACTAAATTTTTATTTGAACGCGGAACTTTCCATTGGGTTGCTAGTTTACCTGCTGTTATTGGTACCAGTGTTACCGCATCTTATATTATGACTGCTGGAATTGGTTTCAATATGCCGGTTGAATACAGTAAACCGATTGGTGTGGTTGTTGGTGTCGTCACGTTTATATTACTCATCGTGGCACATAATAAACGACCGAGGACTTTAATTACTTAATTATGACAAAACAGATTGCAGCCATTGTTCAAGCATGCAACTACCGTCAGTACTATTCTTACTTAGTCCAAATACAAATAAAGCACAAGGCTGAATAATTAATTCAGCCTTGTGCTTCTGTGGAATCTGAAACTAATCCACACGTTCATCTGAAACAACTTTTCCATCTTTGATATTGATAATCCGTTTGGTACGCTGAGCCAAAGCGTTATCATGAGTAACGATAATCAAGGTTCGACCTTCTCTGTGCAATTCATTAAACAAAGCTTCAATTTCGGCACCTGATTTAGAATCCAACGCTCCAGTCGGTTCATCCGCCAAGATAATTTGCGGATCATTAACCAATGCGCGCGCAATCGCAACCCGCTGCTTTTGCCCCCCAGAAAGTTGATTAGGCTTGTGGTGCATGCGATCCCCCAAACCAACTCGTTCAAGTAATGCAGCCGCCTTTTTCCTTCTTTCTGCTGCTTTTACACCTCGGTATACTAAAGGTAGAGCGACATTTTCCAATGCACTCGCATATTCCAATAAATTAAAACTTTGAAAAACAAATCCAATATTCAAATTGCGAATTTTTGCTAACTGATTACCGCTTAATGCGGACACATCTTGGCTATTCAAATAATATTCACCCAAGGTTGGCTTATCTAAACAGCCGAGCATATTCATTAATGTTGATTTACCAGAACCCGAGGGCCCTAATATAGAAAGAAACTCACCTTTATTTATCGTCAAAGAAACACTGTCTAAAGCACGAACTTCTTCATCACCACTTTTATAATGCTTACTTATACCACTTAGAACAACGAGATTTTCAGCCGTAGATATCATATTGTTATCACTATTATTCACTTTGTAACGCCTCTAAAGGTGTAATACTGGCAGCCCTATTTGCAGGAAACCAAGCCGCCGCGACTCCGACTAGACTTAGGGCAAGAATAACCAAGCCGATAATAGAAAAAGAGAGTTCAGGTGTTGGTTTTCCGAGTTCTTCATACAAACGATTTCCCGAAATAGGTAACGCCTGAATCGAATTTATCAAGCCAAAAGTCAGTCCTAATCCGAGTCCCCCTCCAATTGCCATAGTAAAAAGAGACTGAGTCAAATAATGAAGTCTGATCGTTGCAGGACTTGCTCCTACAGCCATTCTTAAGCCAATGTCACGCGTAGCCCGCTTAACCGTTGCATACATCACATTAGCGATCCCAATACCCGCAACACCTAAGGTAACAAACCCGATAATACCTAAAAAACTTTGTAAACCGATTAAGAAACGACGCATCGTTTTTTGCCTCAACAGCATATCTTGGGCCTGAACCAACTGCTTGTCCTCGATACTTGCACCGTACTTTCTCGCAATTACTTGTTTCACAGTGGCCGCAACTTGCTTTCGGTTCACTTGTTTAACAGGCTCAATATTGAGCGCAGAAATAGCGCTGTTTTGATGAAAGCGCTGCCAAGTGGAAAACGGTACAAAGATCGACTCATTCAATGGGATACCTTGCTCTACATTTGCGCTGCTACTTTTTATCAACCCGATAACGATGAACTCTTCACTCCCTACCTTGACTTTTTTCCCCACGGGGTCAACATTTAAAGTAGGTGTGTTAATCCAATCAAACCTATCCGATTGATTAAATAGAGAAATCGCGGCACTTTCACCCATGACAATGACCTTACGCTGTTCCTTCATATCCATAGGATTAAACCAGCGTCCTCCGGCTCTAATTTTCAAACCAGTCATCGTTTGGTATCTAGGATAAACACCAAGCGGCGTTTGCCATGTTCGACGATTCTCAAACGTCACACGTTCATCCCATTTTGCACTTGGTTGGACATTTTTGACACCCGGCAGTACTTTAATCACATTAAGATCTTCACTCTTTAATTTAAGCTGTTTACCAATATAAAAATTACCCACATTTTTAGTCGCGTAGCCGCCTGTCAAATAAATAAGTTTGCCATTGCCACTTTCAGAACTTCGAATAAGTCCTTGCCGTAAACCTTCACCAGAAGCTAACATAATAGCAATACATAACGTTGCCCACGCAACGGCTAAAATGGTTAAACTAAGGCGTAATTTTTCAGCTGCCATCTCCTGAAAAATTTGTCTTATTGGGAGTAACATTTTCAAGCCCTCGCATTCAAAGCAATAACAGGAATAAGGTTTGAAGCACGTCTAGCTGGAAAATAAGAAGCAAAAAGAGCAAGTACGGTAATGACACCTAGCGACATCCAAACAGCCTCAAGCGTTATCATTGGAAAACCAAGCCACTCAGGCATGCCAATATAATTCAATAACGCAACAATGGCATAAGAAGAGATAATGCCGATCACCGTACCACAAGCCACTAAAATCACACCTTCAGCTAAAAATTGACCAAGGATATTATTTGGTGTCGCTCCAATCGCTAAACGAACGCCTATTTCACGCGTGCGCTCAGTAACAGACAAAAACATAATATTGGCCACGCCAAGTGAACCAACGGCTAAAGTCATTGCGCCACTTGCACCAAGAAATAACTGAATGCCACGTAACAGTGTTTTAAAGAAAATAGCTTCTCTTCCTAAATCGGGCATATATATTGAGTCTTTATCGCTGGGATCAAAATGTTGCTGCTTGGCAAAAAATGATAACAAACTCTTCCGTAGCATCACGCCAGAAATAGCGTTAGCAGGCGACACTAATAACATCGTTGGCTTGCTTTTCCATAAATCATTAAACGTTGAACTCGGGATCATAGCTTGGCTTTCTGCATTATTGAATGAAATACCACTTTCATTTTTTTCTGTCACACCAATAACAACAAAAGGAATACCGTTAACGTTCAATGTCCCGCCAACGTTTAGATTACCAATATCAGCCAACTGCCAACCAACCACGGCAACACGGTTGTGATTATCTAAATCGTTACGGTTGATTTTCCGCGATTTTTTTACTAATTTCTGGTTTTGTAACTCAAAGAATTGATTGTCAATTCCCCTCACGTATCCAGGTAAAGATCGTCCCCGGCTATCAGTAACCCTTGCATCCCATTTCCCATAAACGACTGAAATATCACGAACGCCTGATTGCCTCGATATTTCACGCATGTCACTTTCAGAAGGCGACACATTCCTTCTGACAGGTAATCCTTGCCAAGCCTTGGTCGTCTGACCCGGAAATGCCATTTGAGTATCACTCATTAATAACGCAAAAGATTTGGTATTCGTTTGATAAAAACCTTCACCTAACGCAACCAGTACTAATACCGAGATAACCCCCCATACAATGGCAATAACGGCTAATAAACTACGTAGACGATGAGCAAGTAAAGTTTGAATCGTTTGAGACAATAACCCGGTCATGATTGCAGAGCCTGTGAGATCATGGTGATAGTATTGTCATCCAGCTTCCCTACAGACTTAAGCAAAGAAATACGGTGTTGCCAGTATTGATAAAATAAAGATTGAAGCGCATTCTTACTACCAAATAGACGGTTATGAGCATCGATAACATCCGATGCTTCAGCCATGCCCGCGTCATAAACAATTTGCTTATTTTTTAATAATCGCTGCCGAGACTCTACTTGTTGTTGGGCAATCTCAACACGTTCCCAATCAACCGATAACTGAGTATATCGATTTGAAATAGTACTCTTAATACGTATTTGAACCGCTCGCACCTCTTCTTTGGCTCGCAGTACCCGTAACTTAGCTCGGTCAACATTAGCACTAGTAGCGCCATTTAAGTCCAAAGGCGCCCTAAGGTTTAGGCTAGCATTAAACTCATCATTAGTTTTATAACCTACAGACCCTGTTAACGTGGGGTAATAACTCGATTTCGCCTGATCTTTTCCAAATTCAACCACGCGAACATTCTGTTTGGCCGCAAGCAGTTCAGGGCTGTTATCATTAGCAAGCTTTAACCAAGCTGTTTCGCTGTTTACAATCAACTTAGGAGGGGTCAGATTAGTCGTATCAATTTCATAAACGACATCCGGTGTAATATTAATTAAAGCAATTAATACCGCTTTTTTATCAGCAACTTTAGATTGATTTGCTAAGATTTCTGCTCGTTCATCAACATAGTTTGCTCGCATGTCTTCAAGCTCTGTTGAATGAATTTTACCCGCTTTATAACGCAGCTCTGTAATGTGCAGCATCTTCGTTCCTTCATCGAACTTTTGCTGCGCTAAACGCAAATCACCTTGAGACTGAGCAAGCGCTAAATAAGCATTAATAAGACGTTCGGCCAGATCATTATGACTCTGTTTAAATTTTAATTTAGAAGCAAGATACTCGGCCTCAGATTGGTCCAATACCGCCCACTTGCTGCTATCCCAAATCGTTTGAGTGAAGCTCATACCATAACGATTCGTATTACTGCTGCTATCATTCCAATTACTGCTTGCTGTTATTTCTGCGCTCGGTAGTAATGCACTTCGACTCATTCTTATTCCAGTTTCACTGATTTGCTCGTCCAATTGAGATTGCTGATAAATTGGATCGTAATACTTTGCAGCATTCCATGCATCCTCAATTGTTAGCGCAAAACTGGATGAGCTAAAACTAGCCATAATAAGTCCGAAAATTGAGTTATAACAACGAAATCGAACAGACATTTTGTTATTCATTTGACGCTCCCATCATCATACTAATATCGATAATAGCCTCACCATTTTCTAAACCAGAAAGCACCTCAACTATAATGCCATCAGACAAGCCGAGTTTAACTTCACGTGCTGAATATCCAGATTCTGATTCATCAGGGATCCATACTTCTGGTATTTCACCATTAAAATTTAAAACCCGCTCAGGAATAGTAACAACATCAGAAACCTGTTTAAGGATGATTTTCGCTGTCGCAGAAAATCCCGAACGAATCGTTATATCTTGCGGAAACTGGATGTTACCAACTTCAACTTGAAAGCCATTGTCAAAGCTTTGGTTACTATCCTTAGTCGTTGAATTTAGCATCTCAGATTGCACAGCTACTTTGCTTAACATTCCTTTCATAACCACTCCAGAGTAAGGTGCTAATATAACGTTAACTGGAGTGCCGACTTTCAACTGTGCGGCATCATGTTCACTCACGCTACCTTTGAAAATCATATCTTTCATATCCGCAACTGACATCATTTCTGTTGCTGCTTGACTTGATTCTGTTGACGTAATAGGTTCACCAATCTCAACCTTTAAGTTCAAAATCGTCCCATTAATTGGCGCTGTAATGGTAGAAGTCAGCTTTGACTCACCAACTGACGATTCACCGCTGCGGATAAGATCAAAATTTTGTTTCTTTTGCTGAACATCTGCTTGGCTCGACTTCACATCAGATCGAGCTTGAATGTACTCTCCATAGTTCTTCGGAATAATATTTTTCGATACAAGCTGTTTTAAATTATCTAATTTTTGTAGTGCCGACTCTAACATTGCTTCGCTTCGCATTAACCCGGTATTGGCCAATGTTAATGCTGCCGGAGTCGGATTTGGCCGGACTTTAATAAGTGGCGTACCCACAGTAACGTAATCCCCCACTTGATGGTAAATCTCACCAACAATACCGTCTATTTGTGATTTAATAGAGATTGAATGTGCAGGGACAATTTGACCGACTGCAACAGCTTGTTTTTCAATCGTTCCTAATGAAGCAGTAATAGAGGGCAACTCGTCATTTTTATTCAATGATTGAGTCGTATTGTAATAAATGGCTCCCATCACCGATGCTGTGAATAAAGCCATGAAGACCCAGCGTTTTTTCATAATATGTTCCATGTACAATAGAGATGAATGATGCGCAATGAACATATGACTACAAGCCGTTATTTATGTTCAATAAACATGATACATAATTTACAAAATACACATGTTGATTTGTTTCGTATAACGTGGAAGATTAACGGACATGAATAGGGGGATTATTGATTATTCAGATATACTCTCTTGAATATAACGACCGATATACTCAGCACCAGATAAAATGATAGAAAAGTGAGTGTCATCTTTAAGTATCTTTATTTCATTATCAACTTGAGTTGAGTTTTCATTAGCAAATTTAGTTACTTTTTGGGCATCAAATGCTTCATCACGTTCACCAATCCACAAACCAAAACGAGTGAGATTAGCGATCTGTGTATCAGGTTCACTAGGCGTTAGCGCATTCGACATGTTAACAGTGTTAAACGTGACAATCTCAGGGTTATTCTTTAACACTTGTTCAGGAAAATTAAACATGACAGCTTTATCATGCCCCGCCAACAGCCCAAAGGATACTGAATTAAGGATAAACTTCAGGGTATTTACGTCGGAGAATTCTACACGATTATTTGCATCATCATGATTAGTTTCTGATTTATAACCAAAATAAGGCGCTAAAAAAACATAACCATCAATATCTTCACGCTGCGACCAATTAGAATAATTTAATGCCAAACCGGCGCCGCTAGAGTGTCCACCAACATATATCAGCTGTTGAGGATACCGACGTCGTGCTTGCTGAATAATCGTATTAATATCAGCCCAAACTTGTTCTTTGTTTGGTGCATCACCACGCGCACCTTCAGAACTACCATGCCCCCTAATATCGGGCATATATACCGCAATATTAAAGTTATCACGTAGGCCAATACCAAGATAATTATAAGAAAGTCCACTATGCGCGCCACCACCATGAAAAAATATTAATACCGCGTTAGCGTTAGTCGGAAAGTAAGGTCGATAAGCTAAAAAAATGTTATCTGTTGATTTAATATAATGTAATGACGCAAGCGGTTTTTTATCTGCCGCTTTCAAGGCTGAAAGTGAAAAGAAATCACTTGCGACACTTGATGTAGGCCAGACAATGGCTATAGCGAGCAGACATACTTTGAGTAACACGTTCAAACGGCTGTACCATGCACCACTTGAAAATGCTCTAATACCAGCATCATATCTTCATCTATTTCAATATCAGCAGTAACACACTCATTAGAAAAGAAATCCCAATGCGCTGCACGCCACCAATCGAGGCTACGATCACCTTCCCCTTCAGCACAGGCAAATTCAGCCGTCACATCCGAATATTTACATTCACTTACCGCCATAATCTCAACAATAGAGGTAGGTTCACCATCCCAATCCGTGACAACCAACAAGTGCCCAGCTTTTGGCATGGGTTCAATCCCAGATTCATACCAGTGTTTCATACTACAACTCGCTGTTTTAATCCCCTTACTGATTAAGTCTGCGCAACGGTTGGCATTAGTTTCATCATTACAAAAATAATCGGCACTAAATGAAGTATAACGCTGGCGCTCTCTCTCTGTCAGAGTTGCTAAATATTCATTAAGAAAAGTTTTTGTTTTTTGTTCCATGCCAACCTCACTAAACTACATTATTTTTGTATATCATCAATAACTTAACCCGTTATCTATTCAACATAATATTAAAACGACCTAATTGAGTGTATTGAACTTTATAACTCGAAACAAGTATTAAGTTCACAGTTATTCAAATTGCATTTACCGATATAACTGACTACTTTATTTTCGATTAACAGTAGATTTAAACTGTACGTGTGCTTATTAATACTTTACTGCTAAGGTTTAAATATTGGGGATCTTAATTGTTTATTCTAAAATATAACTCTATCGTCATTATCTATTCACCAATACTTGAGCTGAGAATATGATTATTGATTTTGGATTGAAAAGTTTAGTACATGTAAATAGATACCTGCGCCTTGGTGATACGATCCATCTACCAAAATCGTTAGCAACAGTAACCACGGTTAATAGAGATGAAGAAGTCGAACCAACAACAGTCGGAATGACACAAGATGGCGTAGACTCTATTTGGCAATCGGTTGAAGAGATTTATAAGACCGCGACACACCCGGCTATTTCACTGTGTTTCCGCCGCCAGGGAAAAATCATTTTAAGTCGCTCCATAGGTTATGCAAATGGGCATAAACCAAATAAAAAAGCAGATAAAAACGCACGACTCATGCAACCTGAAATACCCATTTGTTATTTTTCAGGTTCGAAAGCGGTTACAGCTTTCTTAATTCATTTATTAAACGAAGATAAACTTATCGATTTACATGATACCGTTAGCTCTCACTTACCTGAATTTGGTCTGCACGGTAAACAAGATATCAGTATCCATCAAGTTTTATCGCATCGCAGTGGCATGTCGACGCTGCCCAGTTCACTTGGTATTAATTCACTTTCAGATAATGATGAAGTTTGGCAACAACTTTGTGCGAAAGAACTACCCGAAAATCAGGCTGGTAAACTCGCCTACCATGCACTGAGTGGTGGTTATATTTTAGAGCGTATCATTAACAAAGTAACAGGCATGAGCATACAAGAGTTTCTTGATTTAAGAGTTCGTAAGCCGATGAATATGAAATACTTTAGTTATGGGATAAGTAAATCTAAAGCATTACATTTAGCCGACAACTATGCCACTGGAATAAAAGCAATGTACCCCATTTCGTATTTTATTAAACGTGCGCTGGGAGGTTCATTTGACAGCATTGCTGAAGTAAGTAATACACCGATTTTTCAACAAGCGGTAATACCATCAGCTAACTTGATGGGGACAGCTGAAGAAATGGGACGTTTCTATCAAATGCTGTTAAATAATGGCGTTTGGGAAGGAAAACAGATCTGTAAGCCAATGACAGTAAGACGTCTCATACGCGAATACGGTTCATTAGAATTTGACCGAACCTTAATGGTGCCAATGCGTTACAGCGCAGGACTCATGCTGGGGGCAAACCCTGTCGGATTATGGGGTCAACATAGTGCCCAAGCATTTGGGCATATTGGTTTAATTAATAAATTGTTATGGGCGGACCCAGAGCGTGATATATCAGTTTCTTTGCTCAATACCGGTTTACCGCTAGTTGCCAACAACGTGCCTTCATTGGTCAACTTCATGACAAGTATTAATAAGCATTGTTCACGTTAAACTGGCTACTCAAGATCAATTTATACTCGATCGAAAAATAATTGCTGCAGCCGAATTACTTCACTAATTCGGCAATACTTTCACTTGCCCAACTTTCAAATTCCCAGTTTTTAATAAACGCATAATGTCCACCTTTTACTTGTCGATCAATACTCAGCCATTCAGATTGATGTAAATGACTAAGATGTATATATGAATATAATTACAATGCGTTATAATTAATCTTTTAAACATTACAGATTGTAATGTTAGCTCAACGGAGAAAAGGACATTTCATGCGTAAATTATTCATCGGTTTTGGCTTATTATTGCTAGTCAGTGCTTTTAGCCAAGCGACAGACCTTAACTGGCAAGCTGTTGAACAAAAAGCAAAAGGACAAACAGTCTATTTTTACGCATGGGGCGGCAGTCCAGAAATAAATAACTATTTACGTTGGGCTGATAAGCGCTTAAACAGTGAATACGGTGTACGCCTTAAGCACGTAAAAGTCGGTGATATTGCAGAGGCAATCACTCGTTTAGCGGCAGAAAAAACAGCGGGAAAGAACAATAATGGCAGTGTTGATATGGTTTGGGTTAACGGTGAGAACTTTAAATCAATGAAACGCTACGACCTTATTACCGATTCATTCGCAACGCAATTACCCAACTGGCGCTATGTTGATGAAACCTTACCTGTTGATAGTGATTTTTCTGAACCTACCTTAGGATTAGAAGCACCTTGGGGCGTAGGCCAACTCGTGTTTATTTACGATACAGAAACCCTAAAGAAGCCACCGACAAGCTTTAACGAACTGCTTGCTTACGCGATTAAGTATCCGAATAAAGTGAGCTATCCCAAACCACCCTCTTTTCACGGCACAAGTTTCTTAAAAGCCGCATTATTAGAATTAGCGAGTGATAATACCCCTTTATATAAACCGGTAGATAGCAAAACGTTTACGACAATATCTGCACCTTTATGGAATTATCTCGACAAACTTCATGCTGTCGCGTGGCATCAAGGTAGGTTATTTCCAGCCAGTGCTGCCGAAACGATTCAACTGCTAGATGATGGAGGAGCTTAATATAGCCCTTTCATTTAACCCTAACGAAGCAACAACATCACAACAAAGCGGCAAGCTCAGCGAAACCACGGTTGCTTATGCAATGGAAGCAGGGGCATTATCTAACATTCATTTTCTATCTATCCCTTGGAATGCAAATGCAAAAGAAGGCGCATTAGTTACAATTAACTTCTTATTAAGCCCGGAAGCACAGTCTCGTAAAGGTGATTTAGCCATTTGGGGCGATCCAACAGTGTTAGCGCCACAACACATCACAGGATCAGCGCAAAAAACTAAATTGTTTAAATCAATTCCAGAACCACACCCAAGTTGGCAAACTGCGCTTGAAGCTGAATGGCAAAAACGCTACGGACACTAATTGAACGCTTTATTTAAATCAGTGAAAAAACAATCGGCGGCATCAATCACGTTTAAAATCATGGTTTTACTTACTGTCACCATCAGCTTTTTACCTTTATTACCCGGGCTTGTTGGATTAATTTTCGCCGCATTTGGTTATATCCCCGCGATAGATAAATATACATTATCGCTTGATGGTTTTGATGAGTTGCTCACTTGGCCAGGTTTGCATCAATCCATCGTGCTAACTTTATTCGTGAGTATTTCGAGCACGTTATTAGCTGCTATTTTTTGCTTTGCTATTTTACAATCCTGTTGGCATAGCCGATGGTGGAAACAAATAGAAACTCTACTAGCCCCTATCATGGCACTGCCACACGTCGCTTTTGCCGTTGGTTTTGTTTTCCTATTTACACCAAGCGGGTTTATCGCGCGTCTTTTTGGCGAACAAATTAACTGGCAATTGATTCATGACCAATATGGTTTTGGCTTGATTGCCGCTCTGACGCTCAAAGAGATCCCATTTTTGCTATTTATGAGTATTCCATTACTCAAACAATTGAACATTAATACCACCCTTATCACAGCACAAAGTCTAGGCTATAACAGTGCACAAGCATGGCAAAAAATTATCATGCCACAATGGTTACCTAAGATCCGTTTCTCGCTATTTGCAGTAATGGCCTATAGTATTTCGGTCGTTGATGTGGCGCTAATTATCGGCCCGACTCAACCGCCCACGTTATCCGTACTGGTGTGGCAATGGCTAAATGATGCCAATCTTGCAACGTTGCCAAAAGCCTCTGCAGGGGCATTAGTATTACTGCTTATGTGTTTAACCAGCCTGCTTAGCATCCGCAGTGCAGAATGGTTCATCACCATAAAATGTAGAACTTGGCTGTCAAATGGTCGATTTTCTCTGCCAATTGGTGGTAAAAGTATTATCACGATTACTTATTTAATCCCCCTTGTAACCTTACCTATTTTACTTCTGTGGTCGTTTGCACAACGCTGGAGATTCCCAGATATAACACCATCACGTTGGTCACTGCGATTTTGGCAACAAGAGTGGGATTATTTATTAGATGTTATAGCTACCAGCATCACGATCGCGTTAGTTAGCGCTACAATCGCGTTAGTTTTTGCGATTATCGTGCACGAACACACCTCCAAAGCAGAGATGAATAAGCAATTTTTAAAGGTACCACGATTACTCATCGCAATTCCGATGCTGGCACCACAGTTATCACTGCTGTTTGGCATCCAAATTGTCACCTTATACATCGCGAATCAGTATTATTATTTATGGGTCACTTGGGCACACATCTTCTTTGTTTTTCCTTATATTTTTCTTGCACTTGATGGCCCTTGGCGCAGTTATGATCAACGCTTAGATAAAGTAGCATTAAGTTTGGGCATGTCCCCTTTCAAAGTCTGGTGGAAGATTAAACGGCCATTATTATTGCCTGCGATCTGGATAGCTTGGGCTGTCGGGATCAGTGTTAGCCTTACACAATATTTACCAACCTTGATGTTAGGAGCTGGACGCATATCAACTTTAACAACTGAAGCGGTAACATTATCCAGCGGACAAGATCGCCGTATCAGTGCCATTTATGCGCTATTACAGTCCCTTGCTCCCTTTATATTTTATATCATCGCCATTATTGCTAGCCGTAAAACGGGTTCATTAGAACAGCAAACATCTACATCAACCAGTAGGATATCGACATCGAATGTCTCTGTCAGTCAACAATCTAACCATCCTTGATAATCGTAATCAGCCCTTATTCGCACCTGTATCTTTTACTGTTGCGCAAGGAGAGATATTCACATTAATGGGGCCTAGTGGCTGTGGAAAGTCCAGCTTATTAAGTGTGATTGCAGGGCATACATCTGCTGACTTTAGCTATCAAGGTGAGTGCTATTATCAGCAACAATTATTAAATAATTTACCTGCAGAAAAACGGAACATCGGCATACTATTCCAAGATGACTTATTATTTCCGCATCTGAACATTTGGGAAAATCTCGCTATCGCATTACCAAATAAAGTGAAAAAGGCACAGCGAAAACTAACAGCCCTTGAAACACTAACGCAGCTAAACTTATTAACGCTAGCCGACAAAACACCCATGCAAATATCAGGTGGCCAACGAGCACGTATTAGTATGATGCGCATGTTACTTGCCGAGCCTGCCGTTGTATTACTTGATGAACCATTTAGTAAGTTAGACAAATCATTACGTAGTGAATTTAGAAAATGGGTATTTACCCAAACTATCAGCAGACAACTGCCCGTATTAATGGTGACGCACGACGCTGACGATGTCCCTAACGGAAGTAAATGCCTACACTGGCCATGGAATAAGGAAAACAAAAATGCTTGATCGTTACGCTATTAAAATTATCCGTAGGCCTATTAACACAACAGCCAAACTCGTACATAAGACAGGCATAAAGGCCGATCAGGTGACCCTATTTGGTTTTATACTTGGGTTAATGAGTTTTCCAGCATTAGCGCTGCAAGAATATAATATCGCCTTGATGTTCATTATTTTGAATCGAGTGTTGGATGCGATTGATGGTGCTGTTGCTCGAATACAAGGTATTACTGATAGCGGTGGTTTCTTAGATATAACCTTGGACTTTTTGTTTTATTCACTCGTGCCGTTTGGCTTTGTCGTTGCCGACCCGAACGCCAACGCTGTCGCCGGTGCATTTTTAATCTTTGCTTTTATTGGCACAGGATCAAGCTTTTTAGCCTTTGCGATCATGGCTAGTAAACAGAACATTGAGAACCCTATTTATAAACACAAATCGCTGTACTACATGGGTGGGTTAACAGAAGGAACAGAAACAATTCTTTGCTTCATATTATTGTGCCTGTTCCCAGCTAGTTTTACCACCATTGCATATATTTTCGCGACACTATGTTGGATCACAACAGTTTCACGTATTTGGGCTGGTTATCAAACTCTAAAGTAGATTCATAATAAGTATCATTAGGGCTGAACCCTAGTCCAATTAATTACGGATAGATATCTTAAATATCAGCCACTATTTTTTGTAATAAACGTACGATCTCTTGCTGTTCTTCGCCTTCTAACGAACGGACTAAGTCAGCATTGATCGCAACTGGTATCGGCACTAAGTCCGTTTTTAAAGCCTTACCAGCCTCAGTCAAGTAAATACGAAAAGTACGACGACTATTTGGATCATCTCTACGCTCAACGAGTCCTAAAGCCACTAATTTATCCAATGTACGTGTTGTCGTTGAACTCTCAACTTTTGATTTTAAAGCAATGTCACGTTGTGTCACACCTTCTTCTTCCCATAAGCACATTAAAGTAGGCCATAGCGCTAATGATAATCCTCGTTTCTTTAATTCTGCATCAAAGTCTTTTGATGCTTTGTTAGCAACGACATTAAGCAACCAACCAAAGCTTTTTTGACGATCAAATTTATGTTCCATTCTGTACCTATACCAATTAAGAAAGCGCAACTATTGCTATGGTAACTAATACCGCAACAATAAGCACCAACAAGGCTTTTAAATTTGATTCAAAACGTACAGATAAAGCAACACATTTAGCTTGATATCCAGTAATCATCGCCAATACTAATGGCTTAGCACATAATTTATAACCAATAATAGCACCGACATGAATAAAGATTAATAGCGGTAAGATATAGAACAATAAGTTATGAATAAACGAAAATACATCAAGTAACCAATCAGTTAGCCACAATTCTGCCAATGGTAAGTTATCAGCAAAGCCAGCGAGTACTAGGCCAGGAATACATTGTAGTAATAAACAAAGTAACAGACTTATCACCATCCAACCACCAGCAGGATTATGACCAATACTCTCGCCTTTCAGGTCACGTAAATATTGCCATATTACTTTTGGTGATCGAACAAACTGTTTAAAACGGCTCGTCTCACTACCAATAATGCCCCATATCATTCGCCATATAATTAATGTGAGCAGCCCTAACCCTAACTGTATATGCGGCCCTTCGCCATTATAGCCAGTAATAATAAGCGCCATAAATAATACAACTTGTAACCAATGATATAAACGTGTTGGTAAATCCCAAATCTTCATTTTTAAACCTCTCAATTAAATGCAACAACAACACTTTACATCAAAACAGTTGCAACAACAACAATTGCAACGTAAAGTATATAACAAGTCCACAGAGACAAACTTAAATATTTAATCAGGAGTAAGACATGCAAGTATCTCAACAAATAAACAAATTCATAGCAGCACTATCTATTACATTAGGTTTCGCAAGTATGTCAGTGCAAGCATCTGAAAAGATATCAGTAGCACAAGGTATACAAGACGTAGAGCAACGCCAAAATGCTTTCTCAGAAATTGATGAACAACAAGAACAAATAGAAGACCTGCTTGATGATAATAACAATAACTGGCAACAGCTCATCACACTAAGTACAGCACTAAACGCCAATTCATCCTCACTACAACATCTGTTTGTAGAAGGTAGTCAGCCAGGCAGTAAAGCGAAGGACAAAGTTTGGAAGGATAATGACAAATTTAAAGCCGCATTAGCAGAAATGAACAATCGCTTTATAAAAATCGACGGAGCGATCAAACAGCACGATAAGTACGCAGCTAAAGATGCACTAAAAGAGGCAAACAAGACTTGTCGTAACTGTCACCGCCAATACCGTTCACGCTGGTAAATTCAGATACAGAAATAGTCACTTTTATCACTCATTTAGGATATAACCATGAATACTAAAACACTAAAAAATATACATAAAACAGCGGCGATATTTGCACTTGTACTCATCACATCATTTCTTACAAGTACCATCATTGCTGATCTGTTAGCTACACCACAGCAGATTACATACGTTAAAAGTACCATACTCATGTTTATTCCTGCACTCATTTTAGCCATGATAGTCACCGGAACATCAGCAAAAAAACTATACCCAGGTGCAATGAAAAGCGCATTTAAGATCAAACAGACTAGGATGAAGGTTGCGGCCATCAATGGGGTGATCATTTTATTACCCGCGGCAATAATATTAGCAAGGTGGTCTGCATTAGGGCAATTCGATGGGTTATATTGGACAGTCCAAATTTTAGAAATAATCGCAGGGATGACGAACTTAACCATGATTGGATTAAATATTCGGGATGGGATTCGTTTAGGATATAAGGCAAAAAAACGCACTGCTCGCTAATGTGACAATAACGACTACAATGCGCCTCAAAGTGCTCATCGAAATGCTGAGTACTTCCTATATCACTTTAGAATATTGTATAAATTTGCTTTTAATCTAGTTTTTAACTTCGTTACTTACATCTTTCGCGATATCACGAGATGCGTGGCCAATCGACTTAGTGACATCTCTTGTTGCATGACCTATATCACGACCAACAGTCTTTAGTTCTGCGCAAGCAGTCAACCCAAGTGTAAATGTTAATACAGTTATTGTTACAGCTAATTTTTTCATTAAGATAAATCCATCAATCAAACACTAAATTAAAACATCTAATAAATTCTGCTAATTAGAATAATACAAGCTTACTATTTCAATAAATAAGGCGTGATAAACTCGCTCACTTCACGCTGACAGACTCCAATGTCAACGTCGGTTCCGGCATCAGTTAACACAGTAATGCCCTTACCACTGTTACGCGGATCAGGGTCAATAACAGCCACAACCACACGTTTTATATTACGACCAACAAGCGAATGAGCACAGGATGGTGTACGACCTACAAACGAACAAGGCTCTAAAGTAACATAAGCAGTTACCTCTTCCAGCGAATTGTTATATTGAGCGATAGCTTGTGCTTCAGCATGATGTTGACCAGGCGCTTGAGTAAAACCCTCGCTAACAATTCGATTATTTTTAACTAACACACAACCAACAGGTGGATTAGGTCGACAATGTGGTAACGCTAATTTAGAAAGTTCCAATGCACGAAGCATAAACTGTTCATCATTCAATAAATCCAAAACTTATCCTTACAACGTGACTTTTAGTCAGGCGACCCTGCTTCACGTCATACCATTACAATGCAATATTATACAGCGGCAGTGCGTAAACACTGATTAACCTTTGATGGTAATCGTTTTACCAGCAAAGATCGAATCGTGTACAAAATTCACGCAGTTTTTTGCTCGACTAAGTCCGCAATTATTTTTTATAACGTATCCCACGATTTTTATTATCAGGCATTGTCTTAAAACGTCTGTGGAGCCACATCCATTGGTCCAGACCACGAAGTATGACTTTCTCTAAAGCCGAATTCATCACTCTCGCAGCACCTTTGGGATCACTACGTGGAAACTCACTGCTAATATCATCATCAATTTCGAGTGTGTAAATATCATCTTTACGAAAACTAGATACAGTGATCACCGCGCATTTACTGGCATCAACAAGTATGCTAGTAGCCGCTGTGGTAGCGGCATCTTTAACACCAAAGAATGGCACAAATACAGCATGCTCAAAACCATAATCTTGATCCGGTAAATACCATAAACGTCCCCCTTGTTTCAGTACTCGCAACATCCCTTTTACATTTTTACGATCAATCATTTTATTACCGTGATGTGTACGTCCCCAATGTTGAATGAAATTATAGGCTGGATTACTGTGCGGACGATAGACACCATAACCAGGCGCAAATAAAGTAAACGCCCGTGCTGTTATCTCTAAATTCAAAGCGTGCACACCAACAACGAGTACCCCCCGGCCAGCTTTATCAAGAGCGAGTACTTCATCATAATTTTTAATCGCTAAATGTTTTTTGAATCGCCAATTAGGCCAAAACCATGCAATACCCATTTCAATAATAGCTAAGCCAGTATTCTTAATATTTTCTTCACTGAGGTTTTTACGCTCAACATCCGTCATATTAGGAAAAGCGAGCTGGAGGTTACGCTGTACAATCGTAACACGGCTTTTTGCTAATTTAATAACAACATAACCGAGGCTACGACCAAGACGTAGCAGCAAGCAGTAAGCAGTAAGGCAATAATAAAACAGTTAAAGCCAATAGCCCGACAGCAAACCAAACAAGCCAGAATTTGGGATGAAGCAATGATAATTTAAACGTAGGTGACTGATATTTTGACATAATAGTTTCAAGTCTAAGGTTGTTTTATCGCATCCTATACAATGTTGAACAGATGCAATAACATCGGATTAAGATCACCACTATAAAATATTTAATGCCAACATTTAATACTTTCTGACAGAAGCTTACATAAATGTAAATGAAGTATCAGCTATTGTATATCACTACCTTTTTAAGCTGTCACAGTGTCAACTTAGACGTTTTCTCTAGATAATCAAGACCACTGGTAATCGCAACAACCTGTGCTTGAATGCAGTTTTCATCATCCACGAATGGACTATCAGGGTATACTTCCGTTGTTGTACCATAAGTACAATCACTAAACCCTGAGCATAAACCTAACGCTTTGGTTGCATAATTAATGACACCAAACTGAGCCAATTTTTCACCAATAATACGACCGCTATCATCGGCAGGTGCGATATGAGTAACCTTGCTAACGGCATTAATAATATGCGTTTGGAATTCAGTATTAGGATTAAGCGTATCACCAACTAAATAAAATCCGTCGGGGATATTCCAATTATCATGAACGACAGCATCACGCGCAGCCAATGCAGGTCTAAACTCGCTGTTATCTGTATCCGTCGTTTCATGCAAATCAATATGTGCAGTGATCTGAACATCAAGTTTCGCAATACATTGCATTAATGCGGCAGACTCTTCAGCTGGACTATTTTCAACAAAAGAACGATTTGGATCAATGGCGTTTGGATTCCACCGATTAATGGTTTCATAACCCCAAGGACTAACACAAGGTGCAACCACAATATTAAACTGCGCGCTATAATTTAGTGCTTGTGTTTCAATGAAACGAATAGCACCTTGCACACCACTGGTTTCATAACCATGCACGCCACCAGTCACTAATATTGTCGGTTTAGTGTTATCCCAATGGCGTGTTTTAACAACAAACAACGGGAAACGAGCCGGATCATAAGACAGAGCACCATACTGTTCAACATCAAAATCTTGCTGTAGCGGTTCTAATTTAGCAAGAACCTCTTGCTGGTAAGTCCGTACTACGGTTTGTTTCGCCAACCATGCAGCTTTATCTTCAGCGGTCCACTTTTGACCAGGCGTACCGATTTTATATGCTTGTTCATGATCCATTTAATAACCTTCCTTAGGATAATAATGTTTATGTTTACATTATTATAATGCGCTATTAAGGTGTAGGTTAACAAGAGAAAGTTTTATAGTGAATAAATTGAGTAGAATGATCACCTTTACCAAAAGCCTAAGGTGATCACTTATTTATAACTAGAATAAAAGGTTTAGGCCATTATTGAGCCTGAATATTAAGCGTCACATCCGACGTTGAACCATAACTGCGAATATCAATCTTCCAAATACCAGCCTTTGGATTATCAATTACGCAGGTTTCAATATTACCCGGTGTTTTGGAGGTGCAATCCGATTTAGAAAATAATAATTTGTCCTCATGTTTTACATACAGATTGGCATTACCCGTTCCACCAGCCAATGTCACGGTCAGACGCGTATAGCCTTCACCTAATTCTTGTTTAAAATGAGCAGGCCTGAAAAAGCTAGTCGATATATTTGATTCTGTTCTATCAATGCTACTGGCCGGTGGTTGCGCAACACGACACTCACTGTTATTATTCACATCAGCAACGATACCGACCGCCGTTAACGAAGCCAGAACATCATCAACGCTATAGCCTAAGTCACAGGCTGCATCCATAACCCCGTTACCAGCATCATCCCAATTACTGTTTGGTGTCCAGTAAAGTTGATTAGCCGTTGCGTATAAAACAAATGCTTTCTCAGTATCCCAGCCAGACGTTGTCGCTAAGTTGTAAAACGCTTTGTTATACACACCAGAACTATGATGAACATTCATAATATTGCTATAATCCGCTTGGTTATCAATCGAGTTACCATCCATCGTCGGATTACTCATAGACCGTAACCCTCCACTACCTTTCAGTATTTGAGCACCAACCAACCAATCATTACTGCCATTCATATAAAATTCTGCCGCTTCACCAGCCATATCAGAGAATGATTCATTCAAACCACCAGACTTACCTTTGTATTCTAGCCCAGAGTTTTGCTCTGTAAAGCCATGACTCACCTCATGCGCTGATACATCTAAGCTAACTAAAGGATAAAAGGTATCTGCACCATCACCAAAGGTCATCGACTCACCATTCCAAAATGCATTCTCATAATTTTTATCATAATGAACGCGCATCACTAACTGTGATGTTAACGGAGAAACATTTAGCCAATCTTTATACATATCAAAAATGACACCACCAAAAAAGTGTGCATCGTTAAGTGGTGAATAAGCACCATTAATCTGCTTAGCAGTATTCTCTGGGCAGGTAAAGCTAAATGCAGTAGTCCCTTCCGTTTCATGATTTAAATTAACTGTTTTCAACTGTTTATTGCTCATCGTACAGGTGTCACCTGACTGGCTCACATTTAGCGGTTTAAAATCCAAGCCATAACGATATTCTCCCGTTTTTTCATTACCACCGGGACCAATTCCATCCGCTGTTTGCAAATTATCAAAATGCAACAAAACTTCACCAGACTGCGCATCTATAATATAATAAGGACGTGACGGTTCACCTGCACTTTGAAAGAAACTCACTTCATATACTAACCTAGCAACGCCATCATCATCCTGCCAAACTGCAAGTCGTGATGCTTCATTTTCCGTTACAATCGATTGACTCATTATTAATGGACTTACAGGCATACTTAAGTGTTTTGCTCTTAATAATGCATCTACTTTTGTCATCGATGGTGTTATATCAAAAATATCATCAGCAATATTATTTAATACTGCACCGTGAGCACGTTTAAAAAAGCCCTTCTTATTATGAGATATAACAGCCTGTTCACCAATAATAGGTAACCCAAAGTAGGTTTGCTGATAACGAGTGATCGTATCTCCCTTATTATTTCGATACGTTCTTATCACACTTAAACCATCGTTCTGTGACAGCCCCAAGAGTTGTGCTGGTGTACTCGCTAATATGCCAGAGTTTGCTAATGTAGTCGTTGCGAGTGTCTGCATACTATCACGTAAATTAACTCTTTCTGCCGCAATTGTATTTACAGAACCAAGGAGACTAAACGCAACTGCAGAAAGTATAAACTTCTTATTCGCTATCATATAAAATACCTAAAACTGAGTATGTAAAGAATTAGTAAAGCATTATATGAAGTTTTAGTAAAGCATAATTAACCGCTTGAAAAGTACCAAAGTATTAGCTTAAGGGGCTGTAAAATGGTTGTAGCCTATTTCTATCCAAGAAAAAAGACCTTAATCTAACCTTATGTTCAATAGGTAACTAATAATTAATTACGCTAATCTAGTTCAGTAAAAATCTCCTCCAACAGACTGATTAGGATTATATGGAAAATAATCACACTAAAATTTGAATACTTTCGTTATTCGACATCAGGGACTTTCAATATTCTACTCTCTAACTCACCGAGATCGGTATCATCAATACCTTGTAACATAGAGCCTCGACTAAAGACTTTAACGCTAAAATCAATGCCGTTAGTTTCAACTATTGCAAGGTAATCATGGGCTATTTGAGCGATATCATTCCCATCTGTATACTCCATAACAACCTTAATGATACCCTCTTCGTGAATAACCCAAATCATTGGAACACTGACATCACCAGCACCGTTATTATAAGTAAACACACCACTACCATCTTCGTTAAACTGATATGTGTCAACGTCATCCGCTTGGTTTAATGCGTCACCTGTCGTGAGCGTAATCCCTCGGTCAATCAAACCATCACTGAATGCCGCAAGCAATTTACCATCCTGACAAAATGTAACCGCTTGTTTAAATTCATCGAAACTACGATAAATTCGTGGCGCGTCATCCCATTCTGAATCAAGGTATTCACAAGCAAGTATATCAACCGAGAGATCGACAGCTTTATAAGTCGTACTCCATATCGATTGACGACCGTTATCATACACTGCAAATTTTAAGTTACCGTTCGAGTCATCAACAAGTCGCATGATGTAATTAAGAGGTTGCTCTTCACCGTTATGAAGTTCTAAATTACCATCATCATTAATTGCCCAGATACGATTGTACTTAACACCGTTACGATAATAAAATGCAGTATTATCAAAATTAAATACATAAGAACGAGTTTGAAGAGAACCTGTGATCCGTAAAATAGAGTTATCTGCTAAATCCATTTCAGGAAGGACACCACAAACCGCAAGTTGTGCATTGAATTCATCTATAGATGCTGGTCCTGGGTTATACCTAATTTCACAGTTGTATGCGCCATCCGCATCCCTAAGATCGAGTAATCCCGACCAAACCTCACTGTTCGTAACAAGTTGGTCATCACCGTCACGATAGGTTGATGTATCATAGGCCTTCATTGACCATGCAGCGTCAGTGCTATCCAATAAAACCCAAATACTATTGTTACTTTCTTCGCCATTTTCACCAAATGTATTACTTAACTGGATACTATCACCATTGATACTCCAATTTTGAGTGTAAGACTCAATCCCTTGCTCATAGACAACAACGGTACCATCATCGCTAAATATATGGTTTCGACTCTCTCCTTGAGCAGTAATACGATGGAAGCTTTGTGCAATTAGCATCTCACTGGTAATGGGTTTAGAAGATCCACCACAGTCTGAAACAGCTTGCTCAAAGTCATCTAAGTTAGCATCCGTATCAATATCGCCTGAGCCACAAACGGTAATATCAACTTGGACAGCACCCACAACAGCATTTTTAGCAATCTCGTTCATAAACGCTGATTTATCACCATCAATTAACTCGCCAGATTTCTGTACTGAACCTCTAATTACCCGGTCTTGATATACACTAAATATAATATGTGGACTATCGTATTCCCAACGGTCTATCCAGCTATCTATCACAACTTGCGGCGCAGTAAATGAAATAATTTCTTCGCCATTTAATGATGTTAACGACCATGTTGCTGATGCAATTTTTTGTGCAGTTTCCGTTTCAGAAAAATCAAATGTGTAAAAATTAACCGTATTATCTGCCACTAATTCCACACCAACATGCTGTCCTAATGAGACTCCATGCACAAGCCCTGAATCAGGATTATCACCGGCACTCGACGCCGTAATAAGTTCATTTAAAGTGGTTGCATCTGAACCATCTCCGACACCGTAATTACCACGCAATACCCAAAGATCCTCACCTGATAATGAATAGGTATCCTGATTTGCTTTTAAGCTAAATAGTGCTGAAATTGCGCCTTCTGGATATACGGTACTATCGTCAATAAACATTCCCCAATTAATGCTGTTTTCCGCGATATTTAAACCACTGAGTTCAGACATAACACTGGTAATTTGGTATGAAATATCAGAATAATCAGTCGGATAAGCTGTGAGCATACCATCTGCTAAATCAAGCGTATAACCACCACCTACGTTCGTCCAACCCGATAATGTTAATAGAAGGTTACTAGACATTTCAGTCGATAATAACGCCAAAGAATTATCAGTTCTAATGCGTTCATAAGATTCTGTAACAGCTAAATCACCATTAACTGTAAATCCGTCTATGTATAATTCAGATACATTATTATTCAGCTCTTCAGACAGGGTGTAGAATGCACTACTGCCTTGTAAGAACTGAATAACTTGTTTTGTTTCAGATATTCCTAAGGCTGGATCGAGTGGATCAATATCAAGCACATCAATAACACCATCATTATCGTCATCAGGATCAGCATTATTACCGATAAGGTCACCATCAGTATCTAACCATTCATTTACGTCGTTAGGTAAGGCATCAAGACCATCGGGAAGTCCGTCACCATCAGAGTCGGTATCTAAATCATCGTCACCATCAAAGATGGATACTTGCGTATCAAAGTCTTCTTCCGCTGTTATTTCAACAACATCTTTAATCATGTCGCTGACGACTGAAACCTGCTTATTAAATGCAGTATCATCCGAATTATCGGCAATAATGGTTATAAATTCGTCAGTATCATTTGGTAATATTTTTGAGATCACGATATTTTCTGCCGCATAACTCGAACCGCCACTACCCTTAGCGATATAATCACCAAGAACATCTTCTTCTTGGATGCCGAGAGCATTTGCAATTTTAGTCATAACAGCTTGCTGGATTACAGCATATTCTTCCGCTGTTTCAGTTCCATCGGTACTGTGTGCGATACCAATACTAACCAATGTCGACAGTGGGGTAATTTCTTTTTCACCGGGAGGTGCTGACATCACATAATCATTTGCGACTGGACCTGTATCTTCATCAACGGTTTGACCAAAAATTATTTTTGCAAAAGAGGAATATTGCTCAGGGTTAATGATATTAGTAACATCTAATTGAGCGACGCCACCGCTACCCGAAAATATTGAAGGCTCATCATCATCAAGTTTCTTATCACCATTAATATCGAGCCACACTTGCGCATTTTTTAAATATCCATCGATTACTTTTACGTTATAAAAAACAGATGTTGGAGCAGTGGTTACTGGAACGGTAACTGCGGGTGTCGTTACCTTCCCTGTATTTTTATCATCACCACCGCCACCACCACAACCAACTAGCGTGATTGAACTGGATAATCCGAGTGCTATAGCTAATAGTTTTTTCTTCATGTTTTTATCCTTAACACTTCAATAACAAGAGTCAAATGCAAACAAGAAGATGGTAAATACGTACAACATTAAAGGAACATACCATCAACACATAATTACTATACTAGACACGGATATAGCGCATCGCACAAGATATTGGCAATGTAAAACACATAAAAGCAGTATTTAAAGTTAATAACTAGTTAACAACCAGGTTAATTCAATGTTACCTCCGTTAAATTTGTTATATTTAACAACATCAAACTTATTGGTAATTGTATTAAGGTATTTAATAATACACAGGCTAAAAAATATAAAAAAAAACCCGCTAAAAAAGCGGGTTTCATCATTTAAATTAAAAATGATTTATGACAGAAGTTCAACTGACTGCTGAGCAATCACGAATTCTTCGTTGGTAGGGATAACCATTACAACAGCAGTATCCGCTTTAGTAATAATACCACGATTACCAAACCGAGCATCTTCATTCGCTTTTTGATCTTCTTGATAACCAAATATTTTAAGGTAGTTTAGAACTTCACGACGGATTGGTAATGAGTTTTCACCAATGCCACCAGTAAAGATGATACCGTCAAGTGATTCAAGCGATACCATGTACGACGCAATATATTTTGCCACGCGGTAAGTAAATACTTGGAATGCTAATGTTGCGCCTTTATGGCCTTGCTCCATTGCTTCAACGATACCACGACAGTCACTTGTTAAACCAGATACACCCATAAAGCCTGAGTTCGTATTCAGTTCTTTATAAACTTCGTCTTGTGACCAGCCTTTTTTAAGTAAAAACTCAATGATACCAGGATCTAAATCACCACAACGCGTCCCCATCATAAGACCAGCAAGTGGTGTAAAGCCCATGCTTGTATCAACACTTTGACCATCACGAATAGCGCATACAGAAGCACCATTCCCTAAATGAACGGAAATAAAGCTGCTTTTTTCAACTGGCTTATTAATCATTTTAGCGGCTTCACGACTAACGAAATAATGACTTGTACCATGGAAGCCATAACGACGAATACCGTAGTCTTTATAAAGCTTGTTCGAAATCGCACCGGTAAATGCTTTTGCAGGCATAGTCTGGTGGAATGCCGTATCAAATACTGCAAACTGCGGTAATGATGGGAAAGCTTGCATTGCAGCTTCAATGCCTTTTGCACCAGCAGGGTTATGCAGCGGCGCAAGGTCTGACAGGTTACGAATTTCGTTTAATACAGATTCATCAATTTGTACTGTGCTGGTAAATTTTTCTCCACCATGAACAATACGATGTCCAACGGCAACAATTTGTGAGGTTAAACCTAAACTTTCGATTAAGGCAACAATGCGGTTAATCGCAAGCTCATGATGATCACCTTCAGCTGTAATTGCTTCTTCAGACTTCTGCCCTTCATATTTCCAGCTAACAGCCGCTTCAGGAAGGCCAAAACACTCTCCTAATCCATTAAGAATAGCATCTCCAGTATTTGAATCGATAAGAGCAAATTTTAATGATGAGCTACCAGAGTTGATCACGAGTACAAATGAGTTAGACATGTGAATATGATTCCTGTTTCAGACTATTGTTGTGACGTGGGTCACTTATAATGTACCTTCTATTATTCAATGTTTATTGAATAATTCAACTTAATTTTGCATCAAGTTGATTAACAGCCAACATTTCGTTGATCTAAGACAGTTATCCAGCGACTAAAGACAATAAAGTAGCCTCAATGCCAATTAAGGTGAAATTAAAAACTGGTTTCAACCCTACTTTCACTGGTATATTTCAGTTTTAACGAAAAATGTAATTTTTTATAATAACAAAAATAGATCGTATTTTACAAAAAAGGAATCACATGAAGAAGCTCATACTCACCTTATTATTATCAAGTAATGTTTATGCTAGTACAGACATCGCTGATAATTTTTCATATATTGGCTTTGGTTATAAAGCAACTAATTATTCGTCGGGTGCAATGACACCTTATTTTGGTAAGCAATACCATAACTCAGAAAATAAAGATTTAGCCGGGCTGTACCTTGATGCAAGTGCTAATATCGTTGGCGATATATTTATTGAAGGTTACGCTGATTTCAGAACTCGATTTAGTTCTGACATAGAGACCAAGTCAGCAGGCGTTGGTTATGTGTTTGCACATTCAGCAAAATTTTCACTACCAGTCTCTTGCGGTGTCGTTAATTATCGTGGAGATAGGCAGGAGCGTCCTTCTTTTTCTGAAACCGCAGGTTATTGCAACATTGGTATAAAGTCTCAAATTGCTAAACATTGGATGGCAGACCTTTCGTACCAATATGAAGCAGTTGAAGAACATAAGAATACTATCGGATTAAAAAATGTTTTCCAACTTGGCTCAACCTTCGGGCTAGTTGCTGGCCTTGAATATGCGAATAGAACCGACAATGAATTTAGCTATAATTTAGGTGTACAGTTCTCATTTCAATAATCGTTGAAGCTTACTGAGCATGACGATATTCAATATATAAAATAAGGTTATCGTCATCGCTATCAATACTTTATATGACAAAAAGTAATATCTAATAAATTTAAATTCTTTTAGACAATTAATTCCCTAGTGTAATCTGCTAAAACCAATCCAAACCATTGTTATTAAATAGCTTAAAAATACAGCACAAGGTGGTGCGATCTAGTTATTAAAGCTAAACATACCCACAGGAATTAATCATGTCATTAGTTGTTATCGCTAACTTAGCGGTATTTGGTATCCTCATTTATTTATTAAATGGCCAACAACGAAAGGGTCACACTCTTTCACGCCTTGTTTTATTAGGCCTAGTCTCAGGCAGTATATTTGGCTTACTACTACAACTTGGTTACGGTGAAGGTAGCAGTACCATTTCAGAAACCCTTGCTTGGGTTGATATCGTTGGTAAAGGCTATGTTGGATTACTCAAAATGGTGATCATGCCATTAGTATTGGTATCAATGATTTCAGCGGTAGTGAAATTAGACCGTTCAGGCTCACTCGGTAAAATAAGTGGTTTAACCATTTGTGTATTACTGTTTACCACCATGATATCTGCGCTTATTGGTATTGGTATCGCGCAACTCTTTGGCTTATCCGCTGAAGGTCTAACCGAAGGTGCTCGTGAAATAGCGCGTGTAACAGTTATCGAATCACGTGCAGGACAAGTAAGCGACTTAAGCATCCCACAAATGTTAGTAAGCTTTATCCCGACGAATCCGTTTGCAGATTTAACAGGCGCACGTTCAACGTCCATTATAGCTGTCGTTATCTTTGGTATTCTAGTCGGTATTGCAGCACTTAAAGTCAGTACTGAAAATGCCGAATTAGCAAAACCAATCAATACCTTTGTTGACGTATCACAAGCTATCGTCATGCGTTTAGTTAAAATGATCATGGCTATCACACCTTACGGTATCTTAGCGTTAATGATGAAAGTCGTAGCAACATCAAGTGCGGGAGATATCCTTAACTTACTTGGTTTCATCATCGCATCTTATGTGGCTATCTTACTGATGTTTGTAGTACACGGTATTTTAGTTTCGTTTGTTGGCGTTAAACCAACAGAATATTTTAAGAAAATCTGGCCAGTACTGACTTTTGCCTTTAGTTCACGCAGCAGTGCAGCAACAATCCCATTAAACGTAGAAGCGCAAATCAACAAGCTAAACGTGCCACCAGCAATTGCAAACCTGTCTGCGTCATTTGGTGCAACGATCGGTCAAAATGGCTGTGCGGGTATCTACCCTGCGATGTTAGCTGTCATGGTTGCGCCAAGTGTCGGTATTGACCCAATGGACTTTAGCTTCATCTTATCACTTGTCGCTATCATCATTGTAAGCTCATTTGGTATTGCCGGTGTGGGTGGTGGTGCTACGTTCGCCGCACTTATCGTATTACCAGCAATGGGACTACCTGTTACTATCGCAGCATTGCTTATTTCGATTGAACCATTAATCGATATGGCGCGAACCGCACTAAATGTAAGCGGCTCGATGGCCGCCGGTACAATCACCAGTCGGTTGCTTAAATCAGAAACAGTAGACAGCCAAACAGCACAAACAACGGCTTAATTTACAAGACTAAAAATTCAAAATGCCTATTCGTTAACGCTAATAGGCATTTTCTATATATGCAGATAACAGGTCTGTGCTCACTCATTCATATAAATATACCATACTATAAATAACAAAATATAAGATGGATGAATACAATGAAACGGATTTTAATTGCTGGTGTATTAATTACGACAGCCGTAGCAGGTGGTTATTTACTGACGCAAAACAACATATCAAATGAGCAAACTAAATTAAATAAACACACCGTATTAAATTATATCCCAGCAAATACAGCCATCTTCTCTGGTCAATTAGTGCCATTCCCCGTGAAACGCTATATCAATTTAATGTCCGATACCAGCAATAGCTCACCAGACGATATCATTACCGCCATATACGAAGATGAAGATTATGATCCGGTAAATACCAAACTAAATTTTTTTATTAATTTGGCACAAAGTTATCTGGAAAATATGCAAAATGCAGATGCATTTATGGCTACGTTTGGGATAGCAGAAGAAATACAAGGTTACTTCTATACCCTCGGTATTATTCCGGTGTTCAAAATAGATGTAATCAATCCAGATGCAATATGGGCGCTGTTAGATAAAGCAGAGGTTAAAAGTGGGTTTACCCATGAACAACGGCAAATAAAACAACGCGAGTATCGTGCTTATACGCTCACTGACGAAACAGACCAAGAACAACTAGAATTGATTATTAGCCAACATGATAATCTATTGACGGTTACCTTTAATATCGGGTTAAACGAATCATTACTATTAGAAAATGCATTAGGTATAACACCAATCGAACAATCAATGGCTAACTCAAATATACTCGACGATATCATCAAAAAACACCACTTTATCTCGCAGTCAATTAGCTACATAAACCACAAAGCAATAATCCAAGCGATTACGTCTCCGAGTGAAAGCTTACTTGGTCAACATATAGCGAAATTTATCCAGACAAACGATCAAAACCAACTACAAATATATCAACGACCCCAATGTAAAATGGAACTAAACAGCATTGCCAACAATTGGCCACGCACGGTATTTGGATTTCATCAATTTGACATTAATAACGATAAAACAACGTTCGATATGTCGATGGTAATCGAAAGTAATAATCAAACAATATTATCCGCTTTAACACAACTAACAGGGTTCATTCCTGAATACGTAAACGACCTCAATAATACTGTTTTATCATTTGGTATTGGGCTGGATGTCGGTAGCTTATCACCCGCACTCAATAATATTTGGAATGAACTGCAACAACCAGCTTATACCTGCCCACCTTTACAACAGGTGCAATCCGCTATTCAACAAAACAACCCTGCGATGCTAAGCGTGATGACCGCAATAGCCAATAGTATTAAAGGCATTTCTGCGGCAATAATTGATTACAGCTTAGATGAAAATAAAAGTGAACTGACCATCAAAAGTTTAGACGCAATCATTAGCTTATCAGCCAACGATCCAAAAGCCTTGTTTAATATTATTTCAACTTTCAGACCTGAATTAGCCGATGTAAAATTACCAGCCAACGGGAATATTGTTGCATTATCATCGCTAGTGCCACTCAGCCCCTTGCTTGGACTGAACCCTAAGTTAATCATGCATAAAGAACATATGGTTATTTTCAATGGCGATAAAGCCGAAATAATTGCTAATGCACTTGGCGATAAGCCCATGACCGCAACAGGGATGTACAGTATCTCAATCGATTACAGTAAAGCATTTACGCCATTGGTTACCGCTGCTGAACTCAGTGGTCAAGCAGTACCGTCCGAATTGGAAGATCTAAAAAATTACAATCTTCGTATTAATACTGGGTTAGAAATAAATGAACAAGGTATTGAATTCTCCTCGTATATGGATTTGAAAACGAGAACCATACGATGAGTCAATAAATAGCTCCGCGTTAAAGCTCGATATAAATGGGGACCGACTGAATATACCGTCTTTCGAAAAGATAACTTAAAAAGTTGATATTAAGGTTCACTCCGTCTTCTTACGGAACCTCAATATCCGTTTTATCTAAGTTATTAAGGATATTTCTTTCCTTCGCTGTATCACTATAAAAATGAATAAATGATTCGTCCTCAAAGCCGTTAAAATCAACCACGCCTGTAATGGTGGTTAGGCTATCTGTATATATGACACGTTCTTCTTTCAAATGTTCACTCAAACAACGTTCTTCCATTCCATCACTTTTACATAAAGTGATAGCGCCAGATAAATTAACCGTTAACCGATAAGAAAGGTACAACTCAGCTTGAGCGTCCGTAGCAACCTGATAGGTAAAAGTATCATTCGTACACTGATAAGATAAATCTTTCAACCATAACCCTGCAGCTTTAAAAACTGTATCATGCGTTGCATATAACGTTTTACTGTTTTTAGTACCTTTTACAACAAAGCTATACGGTTTCATATAACGTTGATGGTCATTTTCAACGTATTCCATTAAATGATGAATTGCTTTTATTTGCTTTGGGTTTACTTTTTGTAATTCCACAAGTCCAGCATCAATAACGCTAATAATCTCTTGACCTAAAGCCATAATTCGCTCAGATTCAGGCCCCGTCGCGGTATAATTTACAAATTCTGCCGTCGATGTTTCAATCGCGTTGAACTCAACCGTATTCAACTCTATCGACTTTGACGTTAACGGCCTAAGTGCTTGAGGCAACTGTGCATTAACGTTCGCTGATAATAGTAGCGTCAGAGTAATTAAAAATATATTCATAAAAATCTCAAAAATAGCCAGTAATTCATATCAATAAGACCAATAAATGTTAGCGGTATCATTCGTATCTAAAAAATATTTGTATCATCGATAGTTTATAATCTTTACAAACATATAAGCAACAAAAGTTCGTCGTTTTAACGCCTTAAACCATAGATATATAAGTTAACTGCAGGTAAATGTCAATAAACTCTATGAACACTCAAAATTGTAACCAAGAACATCGGCAGTAAAAGAAAAGTAACTATTTTTTTATCTGCTCCGAACGGTACAGAAGGTGAAGATATACAAGTCATGTTTGAAACATACCTTGTCTGCCAGCCAGAACAAAATTATGATATATCACGGCGTTAGACAGTAATATATCACAACGTGAGACAACTAAGAAAGCATCTACGACCACTATTGGCTAGACTGACGTTGATGACTGATGATTCGCGCTAATTTAAAATATCTCAACTCTACGGTTTTTTTTACGACCTTCACTACTCGCGTTATCTTCTAAAGGCTTCTCTTCACCTTTACTGACTAAATTTAAATGATCTGCAGCAATCCCATATTCAACGAGATATTGTTTCGTAGTGGTAGCACGCTTCATGCCTAAACTACGGTTATATTTACTATTACCGATGCTATCTGTATGGCCGACAAGCTCGATCATATCCGGACTTATTTTTAGACGACTAACTATCTTATCTAATATGTTAATTGATGCGGATGTCAGCGAATAACGGTCAAAATCAAAGTACACTCGCGCGATCAGTTCTTTATCTGTTGAAGTACTCATTGATAATAGCTTCATCGCATCGAGGTATTCCATGCACTGGCTATCTATTCCGACTTTTTTTGTATGTTTAGCTAATTCCAGCTTTAACTCATTATCATCAACAGGCTGTTCTATTTGTAAATAACCATTACGGTGATAACCAATGGCCGTCACCTGTTCAATTGTCACAGACTGACTTGTATTATGGTTTTCTTCTCCACAATATTTGACTAATAATTGATTAACATTACTTTCTGCGTTTGCAGTCGCAACGTTAATACATGCTAATAATAACAATATATTTTTTTTCATCTTAAATCTCGAACCTTCTGATAAGCTTAGTTTAAATTGCGATAATGCAGTTTAGATATACCTTCTGTTTGTGCACCTTTTTTGATCATTTCTTTAATTTTAATAATTAGATCATCAACGTTTCTTACATCTACGATATTATTCTCACCAACACATTGTTTAAAAACGAGTTGTTTACTCGCATCAAAATTGATACCTAAAACAGTCATATATAAAGGTACATCACTATCACTAAACTCATTTTTTATCTTCTGACATAATCCTTTACCTGTGCCGCCATAATTAACCAGTTTTTTAAACGTCTCTTTATAAGGGTCTTCAACACCATCGCTCAAGATAAATAACATTTTTAGCCTCTTTTTATAATCGGCTTTTTCTGTATCTGTAGTGTATTTGTTTTTTTCTTTCTGTAATATCTGCGCCCCTTGGATCATGCCTTGGTATACAGATGTACCTCCAAATGCGGTCATACTCTTAATTACTTGTAAGTCATTAATATTTTCAGTCATTGCTATGCTATGGAAATTAGTGTTGCAGGAATACTTACTCCATAAATGATTATAGTTATAGTAATTCGCCTTAGGGTGTAACTTAACGTTATCTATTTTATCAATAAATACGTTTTTTACAGTTTTCCCTATATCTACATATTTATACGGATCAGGGTGTATATTTTTGTTTGAACCTGAAATATTCATAATCGTTCTAGCATCATTTCTCGGTAAATTCCCACAACCGTTCCCATCATAAGCGCAGTCATGAATATTTTGAGTGGAGAGTTCCGTAACATACTTTTTCCAATTTATTTGTTCATAAGGTGTATAGCCATAACCCCCAACGTTATCTTTATAACTGAGTTGGGTGACACATAGTTTTTCACCTTCCACATAGCGCTGAACACGCATATTAAAGGGTACAAAACCGATTCTATTTTTACCTTTATCATCACTTTCATCTAGAATTTCAGTTGATATTTTTAGTACCGCATCTTTCAATGCATCAATCCTTTTAGTTCTTCCCTCCCATATATAATTCATCGAGGCTGAAAAGTCAGATACGAATACAATATCCACATATTTATCACCTGCAATTTCAGGATAATTCCGAGCGATAGCTTTATTTACGATGGACTCAACTGATGAAAAACTTGGTATCAATAAGCTAGAAAACCAAGATTTATGCGCCGTTGTTGCGTCCACTTTATACTGAAAATAAGGTTTTCTAACTTTGCCGATGATATCTTCCCCTTCCTTCACTGATACAGATAACACGGGGGGGGTCTTAATATTTCTGACATAGGATTGAACATATTTTGTAGAAAGTGTTTGTTCATAATGGGTCGTATTACCACGATTTGCCATAGTGATAGCAAGCACGGCCGCTTCGGAAGCATCAGCAAGACGATTCTGCTTTTGAATATAACGCGTCCCCTCTAAAGCTAAGAAGACAGTGCCAAATAAAGGGACCATTAAAAAGACTAAATAAATAGCTGCAGCCCCTGCTTGTTTATGCATAGTCATTTTCATATTAACGCCCTACTATCACAGAAGTGGATTGCAAGTAACTTTGAGTTTGATTTCCAAAAAAATTGTCAAACCAGCTGTCAACTTGATAACAAAGTGTGACTTGATATAGAGGAAAGGATTTTCCAGCCAAATTTTGAGGCACTAGTTCTGATATATAAGCTGGGGTCAAAGCATCATCGCTCCGACACACAGGCGCATTACTGATATTGCCATCAAATGTCTTAAATACACCATTATCTAACGAATTGACACGTAACCCAAAAGGTCGTTTACCCGTTAATAAACGTGATGCCAACACTTGAATATCATTGATGTCTTGCTGATTTAATTCAAAGCGTTTGTTATAAAACCGTGTGCGTTCTTTCATTATATTGACCAACGAATAGCTAGCTCTATCTAAAGCCACACGATTAAAAAGTTTAAATGCAATATCTCCCGTAAACACCAATAATGCGGCAATAAAAAATAAGACAAAAGCCATTTCTATCGCAAAAACACCTCGTTGATTAGCGCCCATCCTCAGCCCACCCTTCATGTTCTTGAACCATTAAAATAGAACGAGTTAAAGCGCGTTCGCTTATTCCCGGCAAACGTAGCATAGGAACATAGGAATACATTAAGGAGTACTCGGCCACTGGACAATTTCGGCAGTTAGTTGTCTTATTATTATTTATCAGTGCAGTATAATCTCGATAATAATTAACCGTGAGCGTATAGCGTTTGGGGTCAACAAGGCTGTGCCATATCTGACCGTTCTGACTAAACATCTGCTCAAAGCGAGTTTGATAGTTAACATTATTCCTCTTACCTTCATATAATCGACTATCACGTGCCGATTCTCGTAATGAAGATTCAGTGAGGTTAACTATGTATATAAATCGGCATAACTCAAACACCATGAATATACTTATAAATAACAATATTGACCCAAGTGCGAATTCAATTGTAAACACGCCTTTTTGAGATTTAATCGAGTTCATCAATACACCTATCACAATACTTTTATGGTGGTTACAAGTTGCGAAAATTCCGCATCACTATAATCACTACTGAGGATCTCACGCGCATTTTTATAATCTTTTACTCTAATAAGTGCGACAGCTAGGTTCATACGTAACCGCTCATTATCAGGCACTCTTTCATAAATAGGCGTTAACATTGCAATCGCCTTTTTATATTCCTGCTTGGCAATGTAGATAACGGCAATATTATTTTTTATTGCGACATCATCAAAACCTTTTAAACGCGCTCGATTGAACTGTTCCAATGCTTTATCAAATTCTTGTAAACTGCTATAAAGCACACCTAAACTAATATTCAGTTCTGCTTTGTTATAACCCTTATCTTGCGCAGCTTGAAAAGTATCTACGGCCAGTAAATATTGTTCTGAAGCCATATATACATTCCCAGCTAAATATAAAAAACCACTATCGTCATAGCCCAAATCAATAAGGTGCTTTGTATAGAAAAGCGCAGATTCAATATCATCAAGCTTAAGATAGTTTTTCACTATTTTAGCCATAAGCACGGTGTTATTAGGATCACTCTGCAATTGCTTTTGATAATAAACACTTAGACCTTGGTTGTTATTCATTGCAATTAAATCCCCTTCTCGAGTATCAACTTTCGTCTGCGATGCACACCCAGAGAGTAATAACAGACCGACAATAACTATACCTTTCATCAACAAACACCTTTTAATACGAGCGATAACTCACATCTAAATTTATACATTACCCAGCTACATCCAATGACATTTGCATCATTCCTGGGGCTAAAATCAAGATCACAATAGGAAACATAATCAACAAAATAAGTGGCACGCTCATTTTTGCTGACAATTTACCAATTTTTTCTTCCATACCTAAAACATGCATTTTTCGCATGTCCTCAGCCAAATCACTCAATACATTTGAAATTGACGTACCGTATTGTAAATTCTGAATGAGGGTCAGTGTAAAGCTGCGAATTTCGTGCGTAGGTAAGCGTTCGCTAAGATCAAACAATGCCTTCTCTAAGCTTTGCACTTTAGCGCCATCAGAAGTTTTTCGAATGTGATAACAGAGGTCTTTATCAAAATCATCTAACTCATTACTCAAATAACTTAATGATGACTCAATGGTCATGCCCGTTTGAATACATACAGCCATCATGTCGAGCATATAAGGTAATTGACGAGATGTTTTAGCCACGATATGCTTTTTGCGTAATGCTAATACACCATCAGGAATTAATAAGATCGAAATCAGCGTTAAAGTGCCGAATAATATTTTATTTTCAAATTCACTACCTGAAAACACAATAAATAATAAAACAGCGAACAAAATGCTAAATTTTAAGGGTAAGTAATATTTAGCCAATTGCGCGTTATAAATGCCCGCATCAATTAATTTATTTTTTAGTTCAACTTGATGTTCACGTCCTAAACTAGTAAAAAATCTATTTATTTTAAATAGCGTGTTACCTTTATGATTATTCAAAAAATGGCTAATGTTATTTTTCATTAACTGTTTATGAATCATTGATGTCGCGATCAATGCGAGCAACAAACTGACGGCAAATAACGAAACAACAACCCCTATCATTAGCGTACCCCTCTCACTAATAACCAAACAATAAGTAAACCAATAAACTCACTACCTAGCACGTAATACAGAACTAAGCGCCCCGCCGGATTCGTTAATACAAAATCAACATCATTAGGATTAATATAATTGAGTAAGAGCATAAAAATAACAGGAATGGCAGCTACAATTTTTGCAGACAAACGAGCTTCAGATGTCATTGCCATTTTTTTCTTTTCGAGTGTTCTCGCATCCACCAATACTCTAATTAATCTCGCCATTACATTTTTTAATTGCCCACCACGCGTCATATTTGCGCGAATAGTGACAATAAAAAATAAAAATGCAGGGTATGGTACTTTTTTACAGGCGCGCTTAAATACTTGTTCTGGTGATTCACCTAATTGTAAATGCTCTGACATATGTAAGAACACGCGACCAATATCATTATCTAACGTTTTCCCCACGTAACCGATAGACTGGGTAATACTCTCGCCAGCAGTGATGGCACTCATCATCATATTTAGCGCATCAGGAAACGTCATTTCGAAATCTTTACGGCGTTTGTTCAACAACCACTGCCAGCCAACAAAAAATCCAAATATGGGAGCCAAAATTGGTAACCAATAATGATCTAGGTGTAAAACTTGCTGATTGACATAACTCATGACACCAATAATTGTGCAAAAGTAAAGTATCAGTTTTACCCATGCCTGCTTACCCAATATAGAAAAAGAAGGTTCAAACAAGGCTTTGTATTTTAAATAAATATTTGAGCTATGGAGATACCCCAAGTTAATCGCTTCGACATGATGATCTTCAGCTATCTCTATATGTTTAGCTAAAAAATGCATCTTTAAATTTGCTTTTTGGGTGCAATACATTATCGCTGCAACACCAAATAAGATGAGAGATAATGCCAGTATCATTGGTCATTCCTAAAAGCAGATTTGAGTTCATCTTGCAGACCAAAATAACGTGCACGCTGCATTATAATTGAACGTTGCATGATACCAGGCGTTGAAAATGAGCCTGTAACCTTGTCGCTAAGTTGCGCATCATCTTGCTTGAAACTAAACAGTTCATCCATCACGACATTATCGCCTTCGAGTCCAACGATCTCAGAAATACTGGTTACTTTTCTAGAACCATCATGTAATCGGTTAACTTGAATGATTAAATGTGTCGCACTCACAATTGTTCTACGAATGGCTTCTAATGGTAAATTCAAATCAGCCATCATAACCATTGACTCGATACGAGAAACGGCGTCTCTAGGAGTATTTGCATGTAAGGTCGACATTGAACCATCATGACCCGTGTTCATCGCTTGTAACATCTCAAATGCCTCTGAACCACGGCATTCGCCTAAAATAATACGGTCAGGTCGCATACGGAGTGAGTTGATAACTAATTCACGCTGAGATACTGCCCCCGTGTTTTCTATACTGTCTACTCGTGTTTCCATACGCACAACATGTGGGATTTGTAGTTTTAGCTCTGCAGCATCTTCAATAGTGATCACACGTTCATCTTCACTAATATACTGTGATAACGCATTCAGTAAGGTTGTTTTACCTGATCCTGTACCACCAGAAATGAGGATGTTTAATCGACAACGAGACGCGATCATTAAGACCCTCGCCATTTCCACTGACATAGCGCCAAATTCAACAAGCGATTCTAAACCAATCGTTTTAGCTTGGAATTTTCGAATCGAAATAGATGTACCATCAAGGGTAATAGGTGGAATAACAATATTTACACGGCTCCCATCAGGTAAGCGCGCATCAACCATAGGTGATGACTCATCCACTCGACGGCCGACACGAAACGCGATGCGCTGTGCGACTTCCAACAACTGAGCTTCATTAACAAATGTGACCTCAGATGCTTTAACCTTACCACCACGCTCAAAGAAAATATGATTAGGTCCGTTAACCATAATATCGCTGATAGTATCGTCTTCCATCAGTGATTGCAGAGGACCTAAACCAACGAGCTCATCAACTAAGCTTTTAACTAAGCCATTTCTAATAACACTGGGGATCGGACGAGAATAATTGTTCGCTAAGATCTCAATCGCTTTCGTTATTTGAATTTCAAGCTCTGATTTGCCCAGGTTTGAAACAGCCTGCGGATCAAGCACTTCAAAAATTCGATTACGAAAATCAAGATAGAGTGATTTATTATTGTTCATCGTTTAATCCGGTTAACTAATGTTTGAAATGTGAACTTTCGACGATTTCGATTTAATACTTTACCGTGAAGCAACTGACTTATATCGTTGAATGAATGAGATAAAATACCATTGTTTTCATACAACCTTTTACCTTGTAACAACATCGTTGCAGCGTGGCGACTATAAGGTATTATCACATCAACAGCGTGCTCTAAATGAACAGAGACTTCTTTCGGTGTCATCGGAAAATAACTATCTGGGCGGTGTGAATTAACGATCACAAACAAACGCAACTCCCTCAGGCCTAATTGTTGCTGTGATGAAATTGAGTCAATGATCTTTCGTGCATTTCTTACTGCCGCGACAGTCGGCTCGACAACTAAAGCAATCATGTCGACACGTCTAGTCAATAATGAAATATCTAATTTAAAATCTGCGGATGTAGAGTAATCTTCAATAATAAAATTCGCTTGGCGATGCAATACGTCAATAATGCTATGACTATAACCCAGTAAATCAGTCACCGATTTTTCACCTTGTAAAGCTAATATGCGTAACTTTTTATTCACTGGTAAAAGGTAGTCTGCCGCACTATCTTCATCAATATCATGAAACTGTAGACCTAAATTTTCTATATTCTGCTTTTCAAAATTTTTCAGCCCCAAAATAATATCGATATTACTGTCATGATATTGGTGATCCACCAAGATAGTATCTGAGCCTAAACTTGATAACTTCGATGCAATTTCAGCAGTAATTAACGTGGTACCAATGCCACCTTTTGAGCCAATGACTGCAACTTTCTTGGCTTTTCTGTTTTGGCTAACGCCAGTAAAACGAGAAATATTACTGTGCATATGACGTAAAAAATCACTCGTATCTTGCTTATTAATCGGCCAAAATAAATAATAGAGCCCCATATCTTTTAATCCACGCAACGTGGTAATTGCATCTTCTTTACCAATAACAACAATGCCTTTATGATTCGGAAGTCGGCTAGCGAACGCCTTCGCATCTTCAACCACATTTTTTGATTGATTAAGTTCTAGAATAATAATTTCTTTCAGACTGCTAATATTGATATCACCGATCGATAAATCACTACGCAAACAGTCAGGTTCAGACCAACCTTCAAAACGGAATACTTCCTGTAGCAAAGATTTACATTCATTCGTTTGATAAAATAAGCTACAACCCGAAGGACCGTTTTGGACTTTCTCTTTTTCTGTCGATTTACTGACTGCTTTAGCAAGATCAAACATAACTATTCCTTAACTACGTGAATCAGATTGCTCGGGGATACCACCTGTTTCATACGCAAAGTATCAACAAAACAACCACTTTCTGCTTTATATTGTTCAAACGAATAAGGTTTGCAGGTACTTGTGAACAAATAATATTGCCTGATCTCCAGAGCTATATCAGACTCTAAAACAGGTGCCATCAAGACTGTAATTTGAGCAGGTATAACACCCGAAGCTTTCAGGTATTTCACTGCCTTTTCTGCTATGTGTCGGTTTCCCCTTAAACGATAATAAACAAGCCACTGAGTATCGGGGGATACGGGTAATAAACCATTAATAATATTTACGATTTGTTGCTCAGCCGCCGTTGTATTATTACTCTTTATCGTAATATCAAAACGCTGTAATTCTGGGTATATAACGGCTTCCGCACCTTTCATTAACGCCGGTTTATCTGCACAGCCCACCAAAAAAAATAGCCAAGTAATACATAATATTTGTCGTATCATTGAATAAACCCTCCACGATCCAACATATCAATAGTTAACGCATCTATAGCTTGCGTTTCACGAGTGCCTTTACGATCATAAGAACGAAACAAGCGACTAAGCGTAGACGTTTTATACATAGTAGGAAGGCGTACATCTTTACTCGTAATAGGCTTCACAATGTTCACAGTCGCCACAATAATAAGCTCCGTTTTCTTACGCTTCGTTGTAGCCTTACGAAAAGCAGCACCCAGTATCGGAATATCACCAAGTAGCGGGACACTGCTAATCGCTTCAATATCTTCGGTACTCATTAAGCCACCAATCATAAAGCTATCGCCATCTGCTAAAACGATCGTCGTTAAAGCCCTTCGCGTACTTAATTGAGGAACTTCGATACCAGCCGCTTTAATGATTCGCTCTACAGCACTCACTTCTGGAGCAATATTAAGTTTAATTTTTTTATTATTTAAAACTTTAGCTGACAGGTTTAACTTCACACCAAACTCTTTAAAGCTGATATTGGTCGTATTTTGGTTGGTCACAATAACAGGGACCTCTCCGCCGACAAGGAAGCTCGCACTTTCGCCTGACATCACCGTTAAATTAGGCTCAGCCAATACTTCTGCAATGTTGTCATTACCAATCGCGCTCACAATAGTCGTTAAACTTGCCGCATTAAATTGCTGAAAAGCAAACTGCCCCGCCTTTTGACCAATTGTGCTCCAATCAACACCTAAGGTTTCATTAAATTCTTTAGACACTTGAACGACTGATATTTTGACATTAATCTGCTTGATACTATCAATCTCTAATCGCTCAGTAATCCCCTCCCAAGTATAATTACGCTGAAATCCAACCCACTCCCTTTCATCAAACTCACTATCGCCATTAGTAATAGTGATACGCTCTGCAGCGTTATAACGGGTAACTTTTTTACGACCTAGTAACTCCGCAATTGTTCTATAAATATCGTCTCGTTGTTCTTCGCTGTAAACGTTACCGCTAACAACAACATTTCTGCCGATAGACGTCAGCTTGATTTCAAGTTCCGGGTAATAAATAGCTATTTGGTGGCGAATATCAGTCAAATTAATATCAACGTGTATCACTTGAGATAACAACTTTTTCTTATCAACGCCATACACAATAATTCGGCTTTGCCCTACTTTATTAGCGAATATTACTAAGGTGCGTTTGTTAATAATTTTATAATTCGCAATATCTGGTTTACTGATAAATACCGTATTAATATCTTGGTCAAAATCCATATTAACGGCGTTATTCAAAGGAATATAACGCTCTGAAGCAAAACTTATGCTCGTGCACAATGGAAAAATAACGGCTAAAAAAGTAACTAATTTATTCATCATTGTATGACCCCTTCAAAACTTGAGTTACCCGATCCTCGTAACTCAATCACACCATTATAATTAGGCACAATATCGCTAACATCCGCAGATGGGGGCTGCTGGTAAGTTTGACTACGTACAATTTCTAAATACACAGTGCGCTGTGCTAATGCTAATCGTCCAAGATCATCAGGTTTAACCTCGATCACGATCGTTACCTCACTATTACCATCGCTACTCATTTGTGGGTTAATAATATCGGAATCATTTTTGTTTACAGACATCACACGTACCTTTGCCAGCAGTAAATTTGCGGTCACACCTTGAAACATTTCAAGTTCATTGGTTGTATTAGATAAATTAATTTTTGGTGAGCTAATTGCCATAATATCAATGCTGTCACCCGGCTGGATGTAACCAGCAATGAGGTTTTTGGACGAAATAGTCAGAGGGTACAGTGTCATGCCATCTATAATCAGTAGGTCTAAATAACCAGGTTGATCTTTACGTGTTTGCTGTTCAACAAAAACAAGGTCACCAGCATTAACAGCTGTATTTATTAACGTTGAAGGTTCAAAATCAAGTACTACATCTTGCTTTATGCCCAATGTTAACGCTTCACTCAACGGCACTTGCTCGCGCTTAACCATTGCACTTGTTAAGGGATCACCTTTAACCAAAGACTCTTTTGCTCGCCAAACAGTAACATAGCGTCCCTCTTTCGCTGGGAACTCTGATGAAGCAACCGACTTTTCTACTTTTTCTGTCGTTAAAAACAATATATCGACAACACCATAAATACCGCTAACGATAGCTAAAAATGCAACAATAAAAATTATCTTTGAATTCATTTATCTACCGCGCTAAATTGAATTGTTTATGATTGTTATATAAAAACCGAATGAAATAGCCAGACCATAAGGCAAACCACATTCATCAGCTCTTGCTTTCTTTAAGATTAATCTGTCTTTTATTAAATAGAACACCGATAACAAACCACCTATAAATAGGGTTAATATCACTGCATCTATAACTTCATTAGGTAGTAAAGCGATTGAATATGCTGTTGCCAACTTACTATCACCCGCACCAAATATATTAAATTTAAATAATATAGTTGTAGATGAAAATATAATTAATCCACTTAAAAAATGTAGTGAAATATTGTTTCCCTCTATTGTTAGATAAAGGGAAACAATTAAAATAATGACACACAAATTATTAGGTATACGACGATATCGGCAATCTAAATAGACTACTAGTATTGATAACATACCCATAAAATATAATGCCATAATAGTTTAAATCGTTTACCTTTAAGGAGTAACGTCACCGATTGCCGTTGTTATACCATCGAATGCACTAGTTAGTGTGCCTAAAAGCGAACCAGTAGCAGTTGAAGAAAAAACAACACCTAATAGCGTTGCCATAGCGACACCAATTAGACCGTATTCAATTGCAGTCACACCACTTTCATCATTTTTATATGTTGCTAGGAATGTGCTTGTTTTTATATACATTTGAGTAAACATTTTTATTTCCTTAATAATTAATGAACTAATAAATTCGTGGGTATAATATTACTGATTCAAAAAACAACAAAAATACGACCTATTAACCATTCATATAGGTGATTAAAAAAATCACTAATATAAACTCGATTAAACTAATACTTTGAAATAAGGATAGGATATTGCATATAATCAATAAAATAGACGCGAATATTTATGAATCCAGTATCACTGGTCGGATAAGATAAGGTTAGATAAAATAAGGAGTGATAAGATAAATTTTAAAAATGAAGATAAATGAAGTAACAAGAGGTAGATTAAATAAATTCGATCTCAGTAATTTTTTTATAAATCCAATTTAATTCAGGGTTTAGTGTTTTATTTTTAGGCCATAAAATAGATGCGACCCAATGTTCATTATTTAATTGATTAAACGCAAAAGATACCTTTGCTAATCGACCTTCATGTAAATCTCGTTTAGTAACAAAATTAGGTAAATGGCAAATACCAACACCACTTCGACAAAATGACAATATCGTATGTATATCTTCAACATACCAAACCTGAGTAGCCACATTCACTTCACTCATCACAGGATATTTAAGGTCTACCGGTGTGAGCAATCGAGAGTCTGCCATATTAATTAAGCTTATGTTGGAAATATCTCCACCTTTATAATCAGGTGATGCAACCCAAGAACTTTGCATATGAAAAGCGCTCACAAATTCACAATTCAATATATCTAAACCAGAAAAAAGACCTATCGCTAAATCTAATTTATTTTCAATAATCTCTTTATAGAGTAGTTTACTATTTTGTTGCATAATAAAAAGATCAACAAGTGGATAACGCTTTGAAAATTCACACAATATTCCAGTTACTCTATCAGAACAAACTAATGGATCGATACCGATTCGTATCTTGACGTCACTAATAGCTTCTATTATGCGTGACTGATTAATAAAATCATGATATTGCGACATCATTAATTTAGTATTTTTGAGTATTTTCTCACCCTTATCTGTTAAAACTGGGTATTTTTTATTTCTATTAAATAATTCAAAACCAAAATCAATTTCTAAATTTTGTATCGCAATACTAACCGATGCTTGACTCTTTTTTAATTCTTTTGCTGCGGCACTAAATGAACCTTTTTCCGCCGCTGAAATAAATGATAGTAAATTATCCATTTGTGGTTTCATTTTATTCCTTTATAAAGAATGTCACCTTAATTATCAAGTTAACTTAATATATTGTATTATAAGACCATGAACATGTACAAATATCATCTATAACATATACCTATAGGTGGTTGAAAATAAAGCAAACAGTAGTGGGGGTCGCATTTAACGCTTATGTTCAAGTTGAACTATATTTAGATGGTATTTAGACATTACAACCACCCCTCTAAAGAGGTAGTGGTCAGTTTTGTTGAATAATTAAAATGAAGATATATGTTAAAATAATATTACAATTTAATTATTTAAATATAGTATTTCACGCCTATAAATAAGAACGTTAAATTGTAATATTACAACTTACCCTACACGTTTATGATGTAGATATAATTAGAGATGAACAAAATATACTATACAAATATATTTAAACTGCTTATAAAAAACACTTATATAAACTCAATTCACTATATATAAATTAATGGGAAACTAATGGGGAAGCATTAACTCATACAAGCCACAATTGTTTGGCTTGATGAAAATACCGCATAACATTGATCACCAATGGTAAGGTTTAGTTGATTAGCCAACAGTGTATCAATCGACGCATAGATTATTTGTGGCGCAGTGCTTTTATGCTCGTCAAAAATAGCTAAGCTCACTTCAGTTGTCTGGCTATTACTGTAAATCTCATGAACGATACTCAAAACTTGATTGCAGCTTTCACCCGCTGATTTTTCAAGAAAAATACTAACCGCAGGGGCTTTGAATAACAGTAAAATGGGCTTACCAACGACTAATGACAAACGTGCGCAACTACTTTGGGTTACGCAAGCATTTAGTCGTAAGCCACTAGTGAGTTCGACCTGAAGGTATACATTTAAATTATCCAGGTTAGAGTCTGTACCCGCAAGATGATTATCGAGTGATAAAATAGTACCTGATAATTGATTACGAGCACTGGTTTTTAAAGAAAAATGTCCCATAACATCCAGTAGACTATTCATTGGAATAGCTTGATCTTGTAATGCTTCTAACACCATATCTTGCATTTGGTCAGTCAGTGCATACATTTGTAACAAACGTTCACCAAAGGCGGTTAACTTAGCCCCCCCACCTCCTTTACCGCCCTTTTCACTTTTAACTACGGATTCAGACAAACGGGTATTCATATCTTTAACCGAATCCCAAGCCGTTTTATAGCTCATACCAGCAAGCTTAGCTGCCTGACTAATCGAGCCACAGGTCTGTATCTGTTGTAGCAGTAAGATCCGTTTTGGGTTAGCAAACACTTTATCTGCAACAGAAATCGTCAATAATGCTTTTAAATCCACGATATATTATCACCTTAAAAATGAAGTACATATTGTGCGTTATCAGTAAAACAATAACAACATAGCCATAATATGGCTACAAACGAACCGAATGAACAGTGCAAAAAACACACATTGAAGTTTACTTCATCGAGTCCAGTAACAAAGATAAATACAATATAAAGGTGTGATCATAACCACAAATGCAGGGAGCAGGTCTAAATATAGGAAAAAATATTCTCTTTAATGGTAAATAACCACTCATATAAGAAAACATATTCTCCACACATAGGCGTACAGTAAAACAACAAGCGTAAGGAAATGTAAGCCAACGTATATTAACGTCAAATTATGTGTTGCTGAAGTTATTTGTCAGCATCAATGAGGAATATAGAATGAATAATCAATGGCAGCAATACAAAAACCTACTAAACACCTTTGTGAAACCTGCATTAGGTTGTACCGAACCCATCTCTGCTGCATATGCCTCCGCAGTGGCGGCAAGTATGCTACCTGCAACGCCTGAACGAATTACCATTCAAGTATCAGATAACTTATATAAAAATTCAATGGGTGTATTTGTACCCGGCACTGGTAAAATTGGTTTAGCGATTGCAGCTGCAGTAGGTGCGATTGCCGGTGACCCTGATGCTGGGTTAGAAGTCCTCGCACAAATAACACCAACCCAAGTAACACAAGCACAAGCGTTAATCGATGCGGGGAACATCATAGTTAAGCGTACCGATGCAAGCGAGTTTATATACTGCCATGTAGAGGCACAGTATCAAGATAACACTGCAGTAGTCGTAATCAGTGGCGGTCATACCCAAATAACAAAAAAAACACTCAATGGTAAAGTCGTCTTCAGTAATAACAGCTGCTCAGCCCAAAGCTCAGGTAATATCTGCGATAACCTCGATATTAGCATCCAAGGAGTTTATGATTACGCGATGGGTACTGATTTTGCTGATATCAATTTTATTCTCGAAGCTGCTACATTAAACTCGAATTTAGCTGATGAAGGCTTAAACCATGCGTATGGGCTACAAGTAGGTCGTACCATAGAACAAAATATCAAAAGCGGTTTTATGACGGCCGATCTTAATAATACGATTATCATGCGTACCTCAGCGGCATCCGATGCAAGAATGGGAGGAGCGACATTACCCGCGATGAGTAATTACGGTAGTGGTAACCAAGGTATAGCAGCAACGGTTCCTGTCTCTATGATTGCCCAGTATTATCATACAAGTGATGAACAACTTGCACGGGCGCTTGTGCTAAGTCACTTAGGCGCGATCTATATTAAGCAGCACTATCCAGCTTTATCAGCATTCTGTGGTAACACGGTAACAAGTGCATCCGCGGCGATGGCGATGGTCTACCTTGCTGGCGGTGGCTATGAACAATCATGTTACGCCATCCAAAATGTGTTAAGTGATTGCTCAGGTATGGTATGCGATGGTGCAAAATCGACATGCGCAATGAAAGTAAAAACATCCACGAGTAGTGCCATCACAGCCTTTATGTTAGCGATGAATGATACACAAGCATTTGATCAGGGGATTATTGCGCAAGATATTGAAACCAGTATCTGCAATATTGGTACATTAGTAACAAATGGTATGAGTAATACCGACGCAACCATCATAAATATAATGTCAGCATGATCGACTAAGCGCTGTAATATACACCATATTATAGTGCTTATACCATTTTAGAAAATCACACCTAGATTTACATTGTTTGGGGGAAATAAGCAGATTAATGACAAATGATAGCGCTAACTTTACCATTAACGTATATAATCACACGCTATGTCACATTCAGTATTAGCATAAAGATTACACGACCTCGTTAATGGAATTGAACGTTATTAGGAGTAACAATGCACAACCTATCCTCAAAGTCGTATCGGCTACCACTCCAAAATAAATTGGTTGGTCTGTCAGTTATGATTATTATTGGGATCGTTGCCTTCGTATTATTCTTTTATCATTCTTTTTCAGCCAGTTTAGAAGAAGAAAAAAAAACTCAATCCAAAAATTTTATTGAATCAGCCCTCGGTATTATTCAACACTTTCATCAGCTTGAATTATCTGAAAAGCTAACCACTGTCGAAGCTCAGCAAATGGCGATGCGAACACTAGAGTCGGCAACGTATGGTGATGATGGCTATTTTTGGATCAATGACAGTAAAGGTAAGATCTTAATACAACCTTACATGCCAAATTTAGTCGGTTTAAATATGACAAATTGGGCAGACAGTACTGGTAAATATATTTTCCAAGAATTTGATCGAGAAGCGAGAAAAGGTGGCGGCTGGGTTTCTTATACTTGGCCTAAATTAAACACATCTAAAGAATTCCCTAAAATATCTTATGTTGCTCATTACCCAGCTTGGGATTGGCTTATTGGTACAGGGCTTTATCTTGACGATATGAAATCCAATATTTTCTGGGCTGTATGTCGAACATCCGGTGTCTTGTTACTTGGTTTTCTCATTTTCATTGTCACTATCGTTGTCATTATTAACTATTTTGTACATCAATTAAGTGAGCTATCGGTACGTGACTCTCTGACTAATTTGTATACGAAACGTTTTTTAAAAGAGATTATACCGACATTAATGAACCACAATAAGATGACAAATCATCATCTTGTCGCCATATTTATCGATCTAGATAACTTCAAGTCTGTCAATGACAGACATGGCCATGACAACAGTGATAAAGTACTGAAACACGTGGCTAGAATAATGAGTGACAACGCTAAGCAGAATGATTACTGCATGCGTTACGGTGGAGAAGAATTCGTCCTTATCGGTTTTTTCGATAGTGAAACGTCTGCTGTTGATATGGCTGAAATTATCCGTCACCAAGTCTCTGAATTACGTTTCATCAGTGATGAATCCACTTTTAATATCACGTTAAGCGCTGGCATTGCACTACACCATAGTCACAGTAACCATAGTTTTGAACACACGTTGAAACGCGCGGATATGAAGTTATATGAAGCAAAAACAGCAGGGCGCAACCGCGTATCAATTTAATTTCATTAATCGTGTTATATTTCACAAAAAAATTAAAATTTTATTAATTCTCGAGTTTTTTTCTTAAAAAGGTATATTTACACATAATTTATATTCTACTATATCAATAGATTACATTATTAACTGTGTCACTATGTCTAATTTTTCAGCCTATTCGCATCGCTTACCCATTCAAAATAAATTAATTGTTTTATCCGTTCTTATATTTTCGGTACTGATTGCTTTCCTATTGTTTTTTTATAACTCTTTTTCGACGAGTTTAGAAAATGAAAAAAAGGCACAATCAAAGCATCTCACTCAATCAGCATTAGGGATAATCCGTTATTTTTATGATCTTAGTTCAAATGGCCAGTTATCAGATAAAGACGCTAAGAAATATGCCATGGATGCGCTTAAACACGCAACTTACGGTGATAATGGATACTTCTGGATAAGTGATCTAGATGGAGAGATTTTATTACAGCCATATAAGCCAGAACTGGTTGGTATGAGTTTATTAGACTGGCAATACACGGATGGAACACGCCCTTTCCGCGACATTGATAGAGAAAGGCGTAAAGCGGGTGGCTGGATCACCTATCTTTGGTCTAAAAATGATTCATTAGAACAATATTCCAAGATAGCCTACGTGAGTTACTTCGCTCCTTGGGACTGGTTAATTGGCACCGGTATTTATCTTGATGATATGGAAAACAATGTATTTTGGACAGTATCAAAAGCGACCGGCATTTTACTTTTTGGTTTTGTACTATTCATTGGCGTATCTACCCTTACTATCAACTATTTTATAAATATACTCTCTAAACAGTCAGTTCGAGACTCGTTGACAAGGCTCTATTCCAAGCGTTTTCTAGAAGAAGTGATTCCAGGAATGTTAGAAAATGAAAAACGTCATAACAGAGCGTTAGCCGCCATATTTTTAGACATCGATCATTTTAAAAAAATCAATGATACCTATGGTCATAATTGTGGCGATAAAGTATTGACAAAAGTAGCCCGTGTTATGATGGAATGTACACGTACTGGCGATTATTGTATTCGTTATGGTGGTGAAGAGTTTGTTATTATCGGCCCCTGCGATAATAGCGAAAATGTAATAGCTGTCGCAGAACATATAAGAAAGCAAGTATCAAATTTAGTATTCACCCACGATAATACAGCGTTTAGCATCACCTTAAGTGCAGGTATAGCCCTACATGATCACGCTAAATCCTCATTTGAGGAAACGTTAAACGACGCGGATATGAAATTGTACGAGGCAAAAACAGCTGGACGTAACTGCGTTGTTATCTAGTGCTAAATCAAACGAATAAAATTTTGCCTTGTTAATTTACGTTAACGAGGCTAGAATTTACCAATCGATATATAACTAGGTATATAACGGTTGGGTATTTACCTCGCATTCAAGAAAAATATACATAAGGGATTGTTCATGACGCAGAGATATCACTGCAGGTTAAAACAGATCATTACCATTATTTTAGTTATTTTCAGCAGTCATGTTATGGCTAAAGAGCGTTTAACTATCTTTGCAGCGGCCTCATTAACTAACGCCTTAACAGAAATCGGTGATACGTTTAAAGCTGACTTAATAGCAAACCCAACAAAAATAAACCCAGTATTCTCTTTTGCTTCATCTTCGACTTTAGCAAGACAAATTGCCCAAGGGGCACCCGCTCAAATCTATTTATCTGCAAATCAAAAATGGATGGATTACTTAATTAAACAAAAAGCGGTTGCGGCGGACTCTCGTGTGACCTTGTTACGTAACTCACTGGTGCTCATCGCCCCTAGTACAAGTCCAATAAGTAGCGTCGTCTTAAATAAGCACTGGAATATCACGCATGCAGTGGGTGATAGTCGGATCGCAGTTGGCGATCCCGATCATGTACCAGCAGGTCGCTATGCTAAACAAGCATTAGAAAGTTTAGATTTATGGCAAAAAGCGATGCCGTTATTAGCCCGAACAAGTAATGTTCGCGGTGCATTAGCGCTAGTCGAGCGTGGTGAGTCACCATTTGGTATTGTGTATGCGACTGACGCACAAATATCCAAAAAAGTAAAAACGGTTGCGACCTTCCCAGAAAATAGCCACAAAGCCATTGAATATCCTCTGGTCATTGTCGGTCATAATACTAATTCCGCCACCAGAATATTCTACCGATACTTGCAAACAAAAACGGCACAAGCAATATTTGTTAAATACGGTTTTAAGGTACACTCTATTTAAGGTCAATAACGTTGAATTTGTTAAGTGATTATGAAATTGCAGCCTTGCTGCTGAGTTTAAAAGTATCGAGTGTGGCGGTGTTATTCAGCCTACCCTTTGGTATCGCTTGCGCGTGGATATTAGCCCGTTGTGAGTTTCCTGGTAAGTCGCTGTTTGACAGTCTAATTCACTTACCTTTGGTCTTACCGCCCGTGGTGATTGGTTATATTTTATTAATCTCTATGGGGCGTCAAGGCAGCATTGGCGCGGTACTTTATGACTGGTTTGGTTGGAGCTTTAGCTTTAGTTGGCGTGGTGCAGCATTAGCGGCTGCGATCGTCTCGTTTCCGTTAATGGTACGTGCTATCCGTTTGTCATTTGAAAGTGTTGATAGTCGTTTAGAGCAAGCCGCGCGTACCCTAGGTAGTAATCGCTTACGGGTATTTTTAACCATTACCCTGCCGTTAACCTTACCCGGTATTGTTTCTGGTATGGTACTGGCCTTTGCTCGCAGTTTAGGTGAGTTTGGTTCAACGATTACCTTTGTGTCTAATATCCCTGGTGAGACGCGTACTATTCCACTCGCCATGTACTCTTTTATTCAAACCCCAGGTGCTGAGCATGAAGCCGCACGCTTGTGTGTGATTGCTATTGTTATTGCCGTATTATCGTTAACCGCATCACAATGGTTAGCCAAAAAAGCCCAACAGCGAGTCGCGTCATAATGTTAACTATTGATATAAAGAAACAACTGGGTGATTTGGATTTGCAAGTGAATGCTCAAATTCCGATGCAAGGTATCTGTGCTGTGTTTGGTCGTTCTGGTGCAGGTAAAACCTCCTTGGTGAATGTTCTTGGCGGATTATCAACACCAGATAAGGGTCAGCTAACTTTAGGCGATACACACCTTTACCACCAGCAACTGCGGATTAATTTACCGCCAGAACGTCGCCGTATCGGTTATGTATTTCAAGAAGCGCGTTTATTCCCCCACTACAGCGTGCGCGGTAATCTCAATTACGGCAATAAAGATAAGGACCAAGTTCATTTTGATTCTGTCGTGAAGTTACTTGGTTTAGGTGAGTTATTAAAGCGTTATCCATCAACCCTTTCAGGCGGTGAAAAACAGCGCGTTGCGATTGGTCGCGCCTTGTTAACACGACCGCAAATGTTATTAATGGATGAGCCGTTAGCAGCGTTGGATTTACCCCGTAAGCGTGAACTTATTCCTTATTTGTTACAGCTAGCGAAAACCCTTAATTTACCCATTATTTATGTAAGCCACAGCTTAGATGAGATCTTACAGCTGGCTGATACCATGCTAGTATTGGATAAAGGTAAAGTGTTAGTTAACGGTCACTTACAAGCTGTTTGGGACAGTGCAGAAATGCGACCTTGGTTGCCTGCAAAAGAACAAAGCTCACTGTTAATGGCGACAGTAACAGCGCTGAATAAAGGCTATCGCATGAGTAAGTTATCACTCACTGATGGTACTTACCTGTGGATCAATGGCTTGCCTTTACCTGTCGACAGCAAACTACGTGTACGTATTCATGCTAACCATGTATCCCTGTGTAAAACACGTCCACAAGACAGTAGTATCCGTAACATTCTACCGACGACAATTACCGAGATTATACATTCAGAATCAAGTGATAATGTGCAGGTTAAATTGGCGTTTGGCGATGACCACATATGGGCGAACATCACCCCGTGGGCATGTGATGATTTGGCACTAACAGTAGGGCAAAGTGTGTATGCTCAGATCAAAGGCGTAAGCATGACTGAGAGTGAATTAGCGCAGTCGTTTTGAGGCATTTAGCTAAATTAATCAAGCCAAAAACATAGTAAATAGGCTAAATATAAAGCACTACTTCATCTAATATTTTTTGTAATAATACAGGGTCTGCGATAGCCCCAAAATAAAATTTTATACTGCCACGTTCATGTAACTCATCTGAGCATGAGGAAATCAACAAAATATCATATTCTTCGCATAAAACATCATCTAACGTATCTGCATCTTCCCAATTATAGATTAATATATAAGGGCCATGTATCTCGTCTATTTGTACAATCACGCGCTCTTTAGTTTTAGAATCAATCAAAATTATTTTCCTTTTATAGCTTTAATATAACTCTATATTATCTAAAATATCCTGTAATCGGATAGGATCAGCTAAACGGCCAAAGAAATAAATAACACCTTCTTTCTCGTCAATCTCATCAGCCCAACGTAATTCATACATTATTTTATACTTACCACGTAATATTGTATCCATATTGTGCTTTTCATAACATTTATGGACCTTAATGTAAGGACACTTATTCTTGTCTATTTGAACTAGTACTCGTTTTTTTGTTGCCAAATCTATCATTAAAAATCCTCGTTTACACTATCAAGCCAGTTTTTCTCTTCATCGGACGGCAGTCTTTTATTTTGTTGTTTATCTATAGCTATTCCTTTAAAAAGCTTGGCCCTAGAACTTTATTATCAATATATCTTCCAATCCCAAAAGCTGCAGTACTTAAACCAATACTAGTCATTGCCTCTGGATTAAGTTGGCCTTCATTGATAGCGTTAAGAGTATCAGCTACTACTTGAGTGGTTATCTCATCTAAAGCCTTAATTTCACCAAACCCTGTCGGATCAGTATACTTCAGCGGGTTATTCATCACATAGGAATAACGGTTAAAGCTGTTAGTCATGAATGGTGACTGAACGAACGGATCTGCACTTAAAAAGCGCCCGAGTTCTTGGTCGTATACTCGGCCATTCATGTGGATCAAGCCCACTTCTTCAATATGCTCGTGACCTGTGAAACCACGGTTGGTAATTAACTGCTGTGCAATATTAGTGACGCTGTCATCTTCCCAGAGCACACTGCGCATTTTACCCCAAGGATCAAAACTGCGGTGCTCGACAACACTACCGTAACCATCGGTAATCACATCCACCGAATCCAGCGCATCGTAATGCAAGTAACGAACTTGCTTATTTACCAACTTATGAGCACTGTCCTTCGCTTGCGTATTTAACGCAATTAACTTACCGCCAGCATAAATAAACTGCTTGTGTTGCACATCACCCGTTTTACTATCAGTAACCCGCTCGTACTGCTTACCAAAGTAAATCGTTTCACTGCCATCACTGCTTATTTTCTTATAACGCTGATGATTCGCATCATAGAAAAACTCAACACGCTTACCACGGCGGGTGATCTTGCTTGGTTTGTTTTGCTGGATTTACACCTTTTTTCATACCTACCCAATAAACCTCAATTCAATTTCTGCTTACGGAAGCTTGTTAGGCAAACCACATTATCAGGTATCACTTTGTATTCTTGTTTACTATCTGCAACTGACTTTGGATAAGGGCTGGGGAAATGGCCATTAGGAGTATCGGGATAGCTACCTTGAGCTAAGCCTTTGGCAAAGCGAAATAGTGCATCATCAAGCATACGTTCGACAGGTACGAAACGCTTGCTGCGCCCTTCGCTAGCGATACGTTTACGCATTTCATTGATATGCATGGACAAACCATATGCGTCATCATCGTTATAAGCCGTGACATCATTATTATCACTACTTTGACGGATCCAAGATTCGGTATCACTGACATGACCATTGACACTTAAATCCATATTTTTAAACCAGCAAAATACCTCAGTCTCTTTGACAAATTGCGAGGCGACTATGTCTGCAACTGACTCCTCAATCGCATCATAGTGCAGCATAAGATTGACCACTTCAATAAACAGTCGCCCTAAAAATAGCTCTTCAAATTCAGCTTGAGTTGGCGGGGCTAGATTGGGAAAGATCATCACATAACGGCTGCGGGCTTCAACGGCTATCACAGTCCCGTGATGAGACTGAACATTATTTTTTATAACATGGCATTGCCAGGCAAGCGTCTCAGCATCAGTGGTGATGGTTTGGGTGCCAATACGTTTACCGTCGATACAAGGTATTCTGACTAAGTCCAGCTTCATCCACTTACACAGCGCATTGCTTGCTGATATTTGAATATTCATGATAGCGTCCAGTGATTTTTATATATTGAACCTTACACTAATTCTATACCTTCGCTGTCACGATTTGATGAATTATTTATATCAATTACTCACTTTCCAAAGGTACGCGGAGATTCAGTTCCATGCCGTTACTTTCCAAAAATTCAACAACCTTTCTTCGCCATTGACCATTTTCACCTTGGGTGCCACCACCATTTCTCTCTATCGATGGTATAACGCCTATTCCTCTACTGCTTGTATAATTAAAATTAGCCCCTGCATTGAGAAGTTGCATCGTCATTTTCCAAGAAGCTGTTGAAGCTGCAAATAGTAAAGGAGTTCGTTCAGAAAGCGTTACAACATTAGGGTTTGCACCACCATCAAGCAATAATTTAAAATTTTCATATCGATTAGATGCTATAGCGTTAAAGAGAGGATAAGGCATATTGCTTTCCCCTTCATTATACAAATCTACATCACCGCCATACTTAATAAGTAACTTTAAAAATGAATCATTTTTAAATTGTGCAGCCCAGCCCATTGAGGATTTTCCTCGCAGTTTAGGGTAAACCCAATTTGGGTTTGCCCCTAATTGCAATAATGTATCTGCTAGAGCATAATTATCCGTTATTACTGCAGCAATAAGTAAGGAATGACCATTTTTATCTGGTTGGTTTATATCGAAATTGTTATTTTCTATAAACTCTTTGGCTACTTCAATATTATCTATTGTTTTAAAAAAAGCACTAATTTCAGCTTTCTTATCAGACTCGACCTCATAGACTTTAGAGAGTTTATTTAACTCATTACAACCATTTAAAAAAAATAAACTAGATATCATTATTAACCTTATTAGTACATTATTCATTAAATCTCCATATTCATTGATGTGTAATTTTTGGTTGCTTTTATTACGTTGACATTTACATTAATACTATTATCGAGTTAATTAATATTTACCAACGTTGTAAATAATCATCGATATCATCCCTGAAATTAGGTTTTACACGCTTAAGCTCAATCACCTTAACTCTCGCAGTCTCAGTACCAATAAGGTGCAATGCAGATAATACATCATCAATAATTATCTCTTTTTCAGACTCTAGAGCTAACCTTCCTAGTGCATCAACCGCAGCCTCATCTTTAAATACCGCAGTAGCATCAATAGCGGCCCCAACCTCATAAATATCCCCATTAAAAAGTATTTCTAATATTCTATTTTTCTCTGATTTTTTTACTCTATTATTTACCGAGGATAAATGTTCAATTCGGCTAAACAATGCCATTAATAGAACATTCCTATTTCGAATAAAAAACCTGTTATCTTTTTTAGTCAGGCATATTTCAATATCCTTAAATTCATCATACGATATTGAAATTGAACCAATCTCATTTAAATAAGCATAAAGAGACGTAATTTCATCCCTTCTTCTCTCAATACCAAAGATCAATGCTGATAATTCACTCTGGTCAATATAAGGGGTTTTATTATGAGTAAATGACTCACAACTTAGTGGCGCAGCTAACGCTAAATTCACCGGCAGTATCATGTACCATAAAAGCGCTTTGCTCACTCGGCAGAGATGTACAACTAGATACTTTAGCTGTTTTTCTTGTATTTCATTCATATCGCAGTTCTAATATCTTTATAATTAATTCATATTATTCTATTAAATCATAATTTTAAATGATTTTTCAGCTACAAAACATAAAATTAGCACTATGTACTTAGATACATTTATCTATCAAAATAAACACTTACCCTTTAAGATATTAAACATTGCTCATCGCTAAGGAAAAGCGGATTCACATGCCTAACAACCTTTCAATTCGCGCTTATACCAGCCAAATACGCAGTCATTATCATGAGTTCCACCAGCTGGTGTTGCCATTACATGGCGCGATTGATATTAAGGTTGGTGATTACACAGGTAAAGTTAGCATTGGTGATTGTGTGATAATTAAAGCTGGGCAACAACATGACTTTCGGGCAGATGATGCCGCCCGTTTTATTGTCGTTGATATGGAAAGTTATCCAGATAACATTACCGAATCAGGTATTGAAAAATTCTCGATAAATCCTCCCCTGCTGGCTTATATACAGTTCATCGATAAGCAGCTAGCGCATCAAGTAAATAAACAGCTTGAATCGACTGCGTTTGAATTGTTCTATCAGCTCCTTGCTCAACAAACATGTCATGAACGTATCGACCCTCGAATTGCTGAGGTTATCCACTTCATAAAACAAGACATCAGTGTGCTATTTAGCATCGAGCAGTTAGCTAAAATTGCGTGTTTAAGCACAAGCCAATACAAAAAATTATTCAAGACAAATATGGGCATGACCACCCACAAATACATAACCCAACTGCGCATGGAAAAGGCTTCAGCACTGCTCGCTCATACCGACCTGCCTATTCGTATTGTCGCAGAGCAAGTTGGCTACCAAGACCTGTCAGCTTTTAGTCGACGCTTTTCAAACTATTTCGGTCAATCACCTAAAGCGTTTAGCTACTAACTCATCAGCGATGACAGTTTATCTATCTCATCCCATAGCAATACAACAGCAGCGTATTAGCCAATAAAAACGTCCTTTCAGCAAACACGATAATTTATGAGCACCTTATAATTCGGTCATTAAAATTACTTAAGGATCATAAATTATGGCTACATTATACGGGTTTATCGCAATCGGATTATGGGGTACTTTAGCGCTGTTAGGGACAATAACCGCGAATATTCCTGCATTTCAATTACTCTCACTTTGTTTTTCTATCTCCGCTATCATTATCATCATCAAGCGAATAGCGATAAAAAAAACCGTCTTTACCAAACCATCGTTAACCCTAACTCAGTGGCTGCTTGGCATAATCGGACTGTTTGGGTTCCACTTCTGTTATTTCATGGCGCTTAAATTCGCTCCCGTTATCGAAGTCAGTTTAATTGTGTATCTATGGCCATTATTACTAGCAACACTCGTCGCCAACAAACAAAGTCGGTTAAGAGCACTTATCGGGGGTAGCTTAGGCTTTATCGGCATCGCCTTCATTATTGTTGGTAATGGTGAGCTAACGTTAAATAACGACTATCGGATTGGTTATTTGCTTGCTGCTATTTGCGCTGTTATTTGGGGCAGCTATTCATGGTTCTTATCCACATCAAACAACGACGTTGAAGACATCGCTTGGTTATCTGCAGCCGTTGCAATATTAGCATTAATCGCGCATTGGCAATTTGAAACCAGTAATTGGAGTTTTAGCCTATCGGAATGGGGCGGGATATTATTACTCGGATTAGGGCCTGTCGGGGGCGCTTTTTACTTATGGGACATAGCCCTAAAAAAAGGTAATCAGCAATTGCTAGCATCATTAAGCTTTAGTACACCACTTATTTCATCTGTCATTTTGGCCATTGCAGGTCTTAATGCTTGGTCTACTAACATCATCATTGCACTCGCGTTAATATTATCTGGTGCGATCATTGCCAATATGAAGAAAAAATTAGCGTTTGGTGATAACCCTATATAGGAAAACATCACCCTTCAAGTTGATAAACGCATTAATATTTCCTTTCAGCAAAATATTAATGCGTTATTTAGTATCAGTACAACTCATCGTTAACGAGTGAAGACTCTTCATCACTCGTTAACTGGTCAACTTAAGATCCAGAGCATGTCACTGCAGTCCAGAACCAAGATGTTGCGGTTGGTACTTCCCAAATACCAGGGCTATTTTTAGCTTGGTAACACAAGCCTTGATACGAGTATACTTTACCGTTAGATGCTTTAGTCGAACCAGCAACAAATGGTGTTTCACTAACAACCTCATCTACAACACATTCACCGTTTACAACAGAAGAACCATCTTCACAAACTAAGCCTTTAGCGTTACCAATGATGGTGATTGTTTTCTGAGATAAAACGCCTTCGTTATCTGTTGCTTTGAATATAACAGTGTTGCTACCAAGCGTTACCACAAAGCTGCCAGAGTAAGTTGTAGCATCTTGTATCACAGCTTTAGTTACACCATTAACAGTAACGTCAACAGTTGCAATTAATTTATCATCAGTAATTAATGCATAGAACTGAGCTGTATCACCTTCAGTATGAACCACTGAACCGGATGGAAATGCAATACTAATGCTAGGAGCTTCATTCGTGATGATACTACCAGACCAATCCGTTTGACCTTGTGGATTATTTACAGCTTGGTTCATTGCGTGCAATATATCGCCGTTACCATCACCATCAATTTCCCATGAGAAAATACCACCGAGACCGAGACTCTTAAGGTATTCACCCTTAGCAAGTACCGAGCGAGGGGTATCATATGTCAACAATGTACGACTCACTTCATCCCAAACAAATGATGCTTTAGCTATTTCATCCCAGCCTACGATTGCATTTGGGTTTGACTCTAGGAATTTAAGGACACCACGATAATCCATAATGCCAGCTTCCCAAGCCCAAGCCGCTTCGTTTACATCTGTTCCACCGCCACCCAGACTACCGTTAAATGGACTACCCTCAGAAGAATCTATATGTGAACCGATAGCGCCGATTGGGTTTCCATTTTCAGCGACAACATCTTGCCAACCACGAGCATACATTGCAGCACCATGGACTTCCCAGATTTCACTAGACAGTTTCTAACTTAGAATAATACGTTTCCTCAAATTTAGCAGGAGAAACACCGCCTGTATGTGAGTGACGCTTTTTAGGATTGTAAAACATTTCTATAAAATTAAATATCTCTGCTTTCGCATCGTTACGCGTCGAATATATCTTCTTCTTAATTATGTGCTTTTTGATTGTTGCGAAAAAGCTTTCAGCAACCGCATTATCATGGCAATTACCTCGACGACTCATCGAAGGTACAAGCTTGTGCTCTTTCATCAATGCTAAGTAATCTGAGCTACCATATTGGCTACCTTGATCCGTGTGTACCATCACTTCAGATTTTGGCTGGCGTTGATAAACTGCCATTAGCAATGCTTTCATGACTAAATGCTTATCCATATTTTTATCCATCGACCAACCAACGACTCGTCTAGAAAATAAGTCCAAGACTGTAGCAAGGTACAAGAAACCTTCATGTGTTCTGATGTAGGTGATGTCGCTCACCCACGATTGGTTCGGCCTTGGTGGGTTGAATTGACGAACTAACAAGTTATCCGCTATTCGTGACGTCTTACCGCCTTTAATATGTCGGCGTTTATAGCCAATTTGAGCCTTGAGCTTGTGCTCAGACATTATCTTTGCCACACGGTTAACGCTGCATGATTCACCTGCATCACGTAAATCACGGTGTATCCAAGGACTACCGTATGTTCCACCGCTAACCACATAGAACTCTTTGATTAATTTGAGCAAGCGGTTATCTTCAATTGTTCTGTCACTTACTGGTTTATTTAACCAAGCATAAAAACCACTGCGGTGTAATTTAAATACCCGGCACATAGTGACGATTGAAAATTTGTTTTGGTGCTCTCGGATGAAGCCGTACTTTACTCGGGATTGCTGGCAAAGTACCTTGCGGCCTTTTTTAGGATATCTCGCTCCTCCGTAACCCGTTTTAGCTCGGATTCAAGTTTAGCGATCCTTAATTGTTCATCAGATGATTTAGCTTGTTTAGGTTTATCTGATAACTGGCTGCGCCAGTGATATAACGTTTTAGTACAAATACCAAGTCGTTCTGATACTTCTGCTACCGAATAGCCACGTTCAGTGATTTGTTTAACTGCTTCAATTTTAAATTCTTGGGTATACCGTTTGCCTTTGCTCATAAACACCTCTAATTAAAGTTACAATGTAACTTGATTGGTGTCTAGCAAAGTCTGGGAAGTCCACCAACAACTAATTTCTTAGCTGGAACACCTTGTGCAAGTAAAAGTTTAGTTGCGTTATCTAATGTATATTCAGGTTTCCCAGCAAACTCGCCAGTACCGTTACATTTATCAGTTGAAATGTGAGCACCACAATAAATACCTGTTTGGTGGCCCGTATTTGGACCCCATGCACCGTAGAAGTCGTAAGACATCATGAAAATATTATCCATGTACTGTGAAGCAGCACCATAATCAACATCTTCGATCTTGTCGTAACCAGCACCGATTGCAGATGTAAGTTCATATTTACGACCATATTCCGCTTCAAGCCCATCCAACATTGCACGTAATTCTTGCATTAATGCGATGTAAGCAGGGCCGTCTTTGTCTGAATCACCTAAACTTGCATTTGCACCGTCACCACCAGGGAATTCCCAATCAATATCGATACCATCGTAGAATTTCCACGTTTTTAAGAATTCTTTTGTAGAGGCGACAAATACGTCACGATTTGCTTTTTCAGTGAAACCGAAGAATGGATCAGATAATGTCCAACCACCAATAGATGGAAGAATTTTAATGTGTGGATTCGCTTTTTTAAGCGCCATTAAACCACCGTAAGTACCTTTACCTATTTCTAATGAACCCACTTTTTTACCGTCTAAACGTGTTGCAGGTTGACCATAAGAAGAGTTCAGTGCCGCCCATGTGTCATGAACAACAACAGAGTAATCAGGCAGGCCTGCGCACATTTTTTTTAATAATTGGTGACCCGATGGATTTGGATCTAATAAAGATTTGTTATCACCTGTGCCACCACAAATTGGAATGAAGCCGTAGATGATGTGCGTTAGGTTATTAACAGGAATATCGTTAACGTTGTATTTACGACCGTACACACCCCATTCAACGAAGTAAGTCCCGACAATATTATCTTTTTGTTGTGCGTAAGGCGTGTTAGCCGGATCAGTCGTCATTGGCAGGTCAGCTTTTAAATGCGAACCGTCTGTATCCGAGATTAATAGTTCAGTCGTTGCGCTTTCACTGCAACCATCGGCGTTACATAAACGCACAACCATGTCTTTTAAACCGCCTTCAGTGAAAGATAAAACAGTACTTTTCCCTGTACCGGAACCAGACATCATTATTTCACCGTTAACTTCTACCTCCCATTTTGTCGCTTTATCGCCAGACCAAACATTCCAAGACACAGGTACTTCAACAACGTCAACACGTGTATACATGTCTTTATAACTAACGACTGCATCCGTATTAATTGTTACAAAACCTAGTTTTGAATAATCGGCCCACGCGATTGACGGTGCTTGAGGGGCAGCCGCAAGTACTGGCGTACTTATTACTGCTATCATAGCTAACTTAAGGGAATTTTTTACAAATATTGATTTCACAAGAACTCCATGTAAATAAATTAGAAAGTCGAAAATAGGCGTAATTACATACAACATGTATTGACGTATATTCAAACAGTAATCATGCCATCCAAGATCAAACCTCTCCTGAGGCTTATATAAAAGCTACTTCCGATTGTTAATTCGCGCAATAAAAAAAGAGCACGAAAACAACAAAGTTTGAGTTCTATCAAACAATACGGTCAGACCAGTCTTTTTTAAATTATTGAAATCGTGAGATAATTGATCGTGTTAATCCCGAATAGCATAGTGAAGTCCTTTACAGGCAAAAACCCAATATATTGCATTAAAAACAATTGGTTATATTTAACAAATCCATTATTTATAGCAAGGTAATCAGAAGGAAATACGACGGAACAATTTTTCTGTTATGTCATGACACTCAAATTTTCATCTGTCATCAAGATCAGTCTAATTGTTATTTTATAGCCATTATTATTGAAAATCACCAGTCGAACCTAATTGCAGAGTCGTTTTCAGACTGCTAAACTACGCTGTTAAATCACTTCGTATAATCCCAATAATATGGTTTGGGAGTTTCTACCAAGATCCTTAAACTCTTGATTATGAAGTCTGTAACTTTAAAACCTAAAAAAACATATAAAGGTAGAGACTCATGAATTACTTTGACTTACCGAAGATTGACCTACATTGCCACCTAGACGGCAGTGTTCGCCCAGAAACAATCATTGCGCTTGCAGCTGAACAAAACATTACTTTACCAAGTAACGACATTGAAGAAATCAGAACATTGATGATCGCACCTGAAACATGTCCTAATCTTGGTGAATACCTACAACGTTTTGACTTACCGTTATCAGTAATGCAAACAGCAGATGGTATCGAACGCATCTCTTTTGAAGTATTTGAAGATGCTGCAAAAGAAAATGTAAAATACCTAGAAGTACGCTTTGGTCCAATGTTACACCTTGAACAAGATCTAACTCTTGAGCAAGTATTTGATAGTGTTGTTGCAGGTATGAAACGTGCCGAAGCAATGTATGACATCAAGGGTAACTACATTTTATCTATCTTACGCCACATGCCAAAAGACAGAATCAAAGAAGTACTTGATACTGCAGCTAAATACTTAAACGACGGTATTGTTGCATTCGATTTAGCAGGTGGTGAAGCACCTGGGTTCTGCGCTGAGTTTGTTCCTTATGCAGAATATGCCATTGAGAAAGGTTACCGTGTAACTATTCATGCAGGTGAGCAAGGTGTAGGTCAAAACGTATTTGATGCAGTGTCATTATTAGGTGCAGAACGTGTTGGTCATGGTATTCACATTACCGGCCATGAAGATGCATATGGCCTTGTTAAAACACAAAACATTGCATTAGAAACCTGCCCAAGCAGTAATGTACAAACCAAAGCCGTTGAAAACTTGGCAAGCCATCCTGTTAAAGCTTTCTACCAAGACGGTATTCAAATCACTATCAATACTGATAATCGTACTGTATCAAATACCACAATGACAGATGAAGTACGTAAAGTAATGGAAGAGTTTAGCTTAAGCCGTGAAGACTACTTCAAGATTTACAAGATCAGCATTGAACATGCGTTCGCATCTGATTCTGTAAAACAACATTTATTGACGTTTGCTGAATAACAACAGCATATCAATAGAAAGCTAAATCAAAAGGCGGGTATCACAACCCGCCTTACTGTTAACTAGCACTACACTTTTCACATTCTGATTATTTTAAAAATACCATTCAACGGATAACTGCACATGGTCATCATTTTTTAAGCTAAATAATGACTCGCTAGGATCTGAACTCTGCAATATCCTCAAGTCCAGACTCGTAGTAAAGCTGTTGCCAAAACGACGATTAGCTTCAATCAGATAGGTTAAAGCACTGTGCTCTAAATCGGTCCCGACACCCATCAATATTTCACTGCTTTGCATATCATTAAAAGCGAAACGTCCACCAATAAATAAATCATTTTGGAACGCCGCCCCCATTGAACCTATATCCCCTTCACCACGTTCATCCCAGCTATATTCGGTTAATAAACCGAAATCAATGAAGCTGTCAAAAATACCAATATAAGTATATTCAAAACCTGTTTGTGCGGCCCAAAAATTCATCTCTGTGGTATCACGGTAAATTGATTCAAACTTCCATAACCAATCACCAATCGTTGCTTGAACATCAAGACCAAATTGATCCATCTGGTTATAATACTGCTTTAGAACCAAGTCACTTACAAGGTTGCTCGGCGTAAGTACAGGTTCTCTATTTGTGCCACGAAACCAATAACTGCCAACATCAAAATCACCAAACGTTTGCGTCCAGCGCACAGCAAAATCAACATGTTTTTTTTCGGCCGATGATTCGTAACTAACATCATTGTTATCGACAACAAATGGTCCTCGTAAACGGCCGTTCTCACCCGCAAAGGTGCGTTCTCTAAAACCGAATAATACGTATAAATCCACTATTCCCCAGTCTTGAACTAATGAAAGGTTAACCATGGGCTGGCCCAGTTTATCTTCGCCATCAAAATTTTCAACCGCATCAGTTTGGTTAATCACATCAACAAGATGTTGAAACTCTGCAACGCCCCAAAATTCTTTACGTATACCGACTCTCAACTCCCAACTATCACTGGCATGGACATAAGACAATTCCCGAATATCACCGTGAGTCCTTTCTTCATCCTCCGAGTCCAGGCGATAAAATGGTTTAAACGTTAAGCTATCGTCACCATTATTCCAACCCCAATAAAACTCAGGCTCAACAAATAACGACGCTTGAGAATACTCAAATTGATCCGCGTATTCACCCGATTCAAAGAAGTAACGCTCTTCTATACCAACCACGCCAGATATTTCAAACTCTGTAGCAAAAGCGTTGAAAGTCAGTAATAAAGCTGCAGTAACTGACATCTTGATAAATTTGGTCACTAACATAATGGCTTACCGCGCTCGCTTTAACGCATTACGATTAAAGTCACTGTCTTTAAGACCCGTTTTAAATGCATAATTACTCCACTTTAACTCCGTGCTTTTACCATTTTGATGATTCACCATCAACGTACTTGTCGGGCGCCAAAACTGGTTAATGTATTGCTTGTAATCGATATAAGATAACGTTTTTAACAATGTATTTTTTCGATCATAAAATTCGACTTTTTGCGTGCGGTATTCTTGTTTATCAATCCATACAACACGTCGGGTATACCCCGAGTTTTCATCTACAGGAAACTGCTCAACCATGAAGCTATCGATACCAACACTGCTATCTTCACCCAAATATTTATAACTGTATTTTTCTAATTCAAACGAGCTTAAGTCTTCAAAGGCAAATTCAGACCCCATAAAAGGACCCGATTTGTTTCGTGATGAAATGCGTTTAACACGCTTCAATGCGGGTAAATATAGCCATTGCTCATCGGTTGCCAGTGGATGTGAAAAACTTAAAAAAGCAGTACCTTTGACATCTTTCGGCTTGTCAAAAATAGTTAAACTTTTATCACCATCTGTCACCTGTTCTAATGATTTCATTTTTATCTCACGTGTACTTTCTTGGCCCTGCTGATTACGTAACAACATCAACATATTTGCAGTGCTATCAACCCAGCCTATATCACGTTGCTTAGCTTCTTTGGAAATGGCCAGCCCTTGCTCTTCAGCTGTTAATGCCAAGGCGCTAGAACTTACAAAAAATAAAGCCACTGTAATACCAGCTGTAAGTAGTCTCTTATTCAACATAATCATTCTCCAATTTTATTTATCTGTTATGGCTGATAATCCAGCGCCGGTATGTTTTTATTTGTTGGTTTTATGTTTTCAGCATTACCATTTAAAAGCGCGTTCGCACCAGTGCGATCGAGCAACATCAACAGCGGAGGTAAAAAAAAGAAATCAATAACTAAAGCAATGAATATAGTAATAGCCGTTAACATCCCCATATCTGAATTCAACTTAAAAGATGATTGTGCCAAGACCAGAAAGCCAGCAATGAGCACAAATGTTGTCACGCATAACGCTCGACCAACATGATCAAAAGCATAATGAACAGCTGTACTTGAATCAGTGTTAAGGTCACGTCGAGCATGTAAGTATTTACTTAAAAAATGAACCGTATCATCGACCACAATACCCAATGTCATGCCCATTACCACAGACAAACCCAAGCCGATTTGACCGTCATACAACCCCCAAATACCAAAAGCTACCGCCGCTGGAGCCAGGTTAGGTAACAGACTTAATACACCAAAACGCCAACTTTTTAGCACCACACCAAGGAGTAGTGATATTAATAACAACGCCACAACAGTACCGATCAGCATGCTATTAATACTGCGCTGACCAATATGAGCAAACATTAAACTTGGGCTCGCAATATCAACATCATAAGCGGGAGCATTTAATTCAAACCATGTATTTATGTCTTGTTCCAGTCGGACCATTTCGTTACTGGTTAAGTTTTTAAAGGTAGCCACTATTTTCGACGATGACTTATCAACGTTAAGTTGGTTATTTAGGTCTAAACCATAAGGTAGGGACATTTCGTATAATAATAAGTACTGCGCCGACAGCTCTTGGCTATTCGGTAATTTATACCATGCTGTATCTTCAGCATGCATATTTTGATTCAATCGCTTTAAAATATCAGTGAGCGTATTAACATGATCCGTTTCTGGTAACTCGCGTAACCAATCAGTAAAGTCAGATAATTTATTGAGATAGTCTGGATTATTAATGCCACTTGCGATGCCAGTATTAATCGACATCTCTAGCACTGTCATTCCCGATAAGTTTTCCTGCATAAAATCAGTAGCGGCTCGGTAAGGAACGCTTTCATCAAAGTATTTAACGAAATCATCATTTAATTCATTTTTGGGAATAAACGCCGCAAATACCAAAATAATAATGCTCATGACGGGTAGCAGTAATTTACGCTTATTGATCACAAACTCAGCTAGCATTGATATGCTATTTCCCTTGCTATCTTTACTTACTTTGGTTCTAATTGGCAACACAGTTAACAGCGCTGGGAAGATAGTCATTGAAAAGATAAACGCAAACATAACGCCCATCGCCACTAGATTACCGAGATCTCGGTACGGCGGAGAATCAGAAAAATTCATACTTAAAAAACCAATCGCAGTGGTCACGCTGGTCAAGAAAATAGGTTTTAAATTTAATGCTAAGCTTTTCTGAATTGCTAAGCGCTTATTCACCCCTTGCCTCATTTCATAAAACATCGATGCTAAAATATGAATACAATCAGCTACCGCCAGTGTCAGGATCATGGTAGGTGCTGATGATAAAGGTCCGCTAAGATAAAAACCTGTCCAACCTGCGATCCCCATCGTCGTGACAATACTCATGAAGATAACCAGTACTGTAGCAATGGTCCCCGAGATCGTTTTAAGCAATAAGCCAATGGCTAAGATCACAACCAAAAACATGAGTGGTGTTAGCGTAGCGCTATCATTCATCGCGGCCTCACCAAACGCGTTATTCATCATGACAACACCAGATAAATACACTTCAGAATCAGGATACTTAGCAATAAACTGCGCCCTTATCGCTCTAACACTTGCAGCAACTTCCGGTACTTCAAGGATAGGATCAATACCAGGTAATTGTACTGTCACATTAACAACCGAGACATGCCCCGCTTTAGAAATTATTTTATTAACCAGTAAAGGATCATTCAAGGCTACTTTTTCAATTCGCTCCAAATCAGCTTGTGATAAATTTTCAGGGTCAGTCACTAAATCAGTAACGATCAGATCATCTTCTTCAGCATAGCTATATTGAAAGTTAGTTATCGAATCAACCCGTGTTGAATAAGGTATTTGCCAGCTTTGCTTAGTCAGTGATGTTAACGCTTCAAGGTGCGCACGTGTAAATACATCCTTGCCTTTGGGGACCACAACAAAAGAAATATTGTCACTTTTACTATAAACTTTTTGCATCGACTCAAAAGCAGTTCGTTGTGGATTGTCCTCACCAAAATAAATCCGATAGTCATTTTTAAACACCAAGTTTTGTGCCCCGCCGGCAGCAAGAACAACGAATATTAAACACATTATAATGACCCGAAAAGGGTGCTCATTAATCAATCCATACAGTTTGTTTTTCATTGTGCCCTCATTATGACGATTCGTCATTTCATCCTTGAAAAAAAACACGACAAGCTCGTCGTGTTTTAATGTGTAACTTAAATGTGTAAATCACAGCCTTTTTTCTTAAGTAGTGCGAGTTCATTGGGGAATACAACTTGCAATGATTTATTCAATACTGTTCGATAGTCTTTCTGGTTTGATAAAGGTTGCCAGCCTAACCCATCAAACAGTAGATTATTCTGGTTGAACAACTCCTGTTCAATCACAAAACCTGCGCGATTACTACATTCATGTACAGTGCCTGACAATAGCAGCACAATACCATAACCCATCGACCAGTTAGAGAAGCATAGCTGCTCAATACTCATATGCTCAGGCCGGATTAAATTTTTATTATCTAACGCTTCTTGAACAACACCTCTGGAAATACTTAATAAGTTAGATTCAAGATGTTTTTGATCCTGCAACCGATTCGCACTGGCTTTGCCATATACGTTTGGGCTTTTTGAACAAATAACCGTTTGAAATAATACAGGGTGTAACAAAGCATAAATCAGATAAGCAAAGTTTAATAACAAAATACGTTCGCGACTCTCACCTTCAAACTGAGCTGCGCGGGAAAAAAAACCAGAAAGCATCGCAATTGAATAATTACTAATCGCTAATAACAAATCTTCTTTACCTGAGAAATATTTATACACGGTACCTTTGGAAAAAGGCACTTTAGCAACCAATTTATCCATTGTTAAATTAACTATGCCAATTTCACTAATCAATGTAATGGCAGCATTCATGATGTCTTTCTCTCTCACATCCTGAAATTTTCCATTCACGCTATCAAAAACCATAATATAACCAACTAATAATTATGACGATTCGTCAATACTACCGAATGACAACATTTTGTCAACACTATCAATATAAAAATTTATTTAAATAATATTTATTAAATATATTTTTTGATAATTATTTATGAGCATTTAAAATGCGCAATAATTAAACCCAAGTGATCAACAAAGTAACAAGGTAATGTAAGGCGTTGATTTAAAATCAATTTAATTAACCAACCTTTAAGTGTAAATAATAACAGGGACAAATCTAAATAGGACTAAGTTCAATTTAATTTAATAAAAATTTAAACTTGACTTTATTAATTCATAAGCACATTAATAAATAACGTAACAATTTTGAAATATATTCATGGCAAAATTAATTACGTAATAACTTATGACTAAGAGCATGTTTTTTATATTTATCAAAATTAGATGTGCTGATTAATTACTTTTCATCCCTTTTTATGGGGCTATGTCTAAAAGGATTATTATGCAAACACAACAAAAAAATATATGTGTCATCGGTGCGGGTTGTTCTGGATTAGTTGCAATTAAAGAGTTACTCGATGAAGGACATCAAGTCACTTGCTTTGAAACGTTAGACAAACCTGGCGGCAACTTTTATTGCAGTGATAATGTAGAGATATCAGGTTCGTATGACTCAACGATGTTAACAATATCAAATTATATGATGGCTTACTCAAGCTACCCACCAGCGTTAAGTGAACAAAGAAAATTCTGGTCTGCGCGGGAATATCAAGAATACTTATTAGATTTCACTAAACATTTCAGCCTAGACCAACACATAACATATGAAAATGCCGTCAATAATGTTAAAAAATTAGATAACGGTAAGTTTCATGTTGACGTCAGATCTACACATGATGAAACGCAAGTATCATCATTCACTTTTGATGCTATTGCGGTATGTACAGGTAGCAGCCGCGTACCAAAATACATTGATATAAAAGGACTGGAAACGTTCAAAGGCGATGTTTACCACTCAGCATTTTATAAAAATTCTAAGCCATATACTGGCAGATCTGCCTTGTGCATAGGTATGGGCGAGACAGGTGTTGATGTAGCAAGTGAAATAGCGGGCGTCGCAGGTAAATGCATGCTTTCTCTACGTCAACGTCAACCTTCTGTAGAGCGTTTTCCTTTAGCTAAAGAGCACCCAAGTGACGCTTACACCTCGCATTTCCTATACGCGATGCCAGTATCCGCAGGTAACGCCAGAATGAAATTACAGTTCAAGGCGATGAAGAAATTTGGTAAAGAAGAAAAAACCAGAGCATTCGCCGATTGGAACTTAAAAGCGGGCAACTACTTTAATTACTTTAACCTAAAAAGTGACGTCTTTGTCGATAGGATCGTCGACAACAAAATGGCAGTGAATACCTCAGGTATTGATTACTTAGGTGAGGACTATGTCGCTTTTAACGATGGTCATAAAGAAAGCATTGATATGATAATGTTAAATACTGGTTATACAGATAAGTTCGATTTTCTCGAAGATATAAAATTACCAGACATGAGACAACTTTATAAACATATGATCCATCCCGATTTAGGCTGTGATATCGTCTTTATCGGTTGGGCTAGACCAGCCGTAGGTGGTGTACCAGCCTGCTCTGAAATGCAAAGCCGCTATTTTGCTTTACTTTGCAGCGGTAAAAAACAACTACCAGAAATGCACAAACTTAAACAGCTCATCGCACAACAAGCATTTTATGAAGACGAAGTGTATTTTAAAAACCGTAATGTACGCTCACTTGTTCACTACACTGGCTACATGGCTGATTTTTCTAAAGTCATTGGATGCTCACCTTGGCGCTTATCCACCTTCTTAAATCCAATCTTAACCTATCGGTTATGGGTTGGTTCGCAAATGCCATCGTTTTATCGATTATATGGCCCACACAGTAATTATGATGAAGCAAAGAAAAGCATTTTTAATGTCCCCATTGCTTTTAACCTCATCGAAGCTGCTGTGCTTACCACTTATACCTTATTAACCAGAGGGTTGGCGACATTAGGCATCATAAAAGCAGACCCTAAATATTAATCATCTTTATTAATCACCTTCAGTAATCGCAATATTCAGGAGAAGTATACTATGAGAACGTCGACAATTAACAAACAAAAATCAACCGCAATCACAGAACCCGATTTTGGGATCTTGGATTTTAATCAACTAAATTGGAGCAAAGAAGCCAGCCTTCCCGATCAGGTTAGTATTTTTGATCTACAGGAACTTCGTGCCGGTAAAGGGTTAACATCTCTAAAATCAGCATTAGAAAATAACCTCCCTTTTTATATCAAAAACTTTGGTATTCCAGAAAGTGAAGTTGAATCAGTATTTAATATAACGCGTCATTTCTTTAATCAACCAGAGAAAGAAAAAGCAAAAATGGCTCACCCAGAGTTGCCTCTAATTTTACGCGGCTACTCAGCTTACGGTGCAGGCGCATACGAAAACTCTCTCAATGGCGGTAAAGCCATTAACCAATACACCAAATATGCTTGGGGCCCAATTAAAAATGTCGCTCCCAATACTGAATTCTCAGATGCCTATGAAAAAATGCAGCTCAAATTATCCGAAATTTCCGATCAAGTACTTGATTGCATCGGTGAAGCACTTGATTTGAAGTCTCATGACCAATGGCAAAACTTATTCCAAGGTGAAGATACAGTATTGCATTGCCAATGTTACTACCCTGAAAAACCGCTCGGTAAAGCCCGAATGGTGACACATGCGGATGCATCTTCGGTAACCTTACTAACACAGCTCCCTTCTGAAAATGGTCACGTGGGATTAAAGGTTGAATCTGGTGATGGCTATATTGGAGTTCCAGCTATTCGCGGCACGATCGTGATCATGGTCGGAGAAACAATGAACTCGCTCAGTAATGGGCGAATCAAACCCGTTATGCATGCCGTGACAGGTCCTACCGAAAACATTGAAACGAGCGAACGTAGCTCTATGCCTTTCTTTGCGAACCCACGTGATGCATTCAAAATGAAACCGCCACCACAATCAACGCATAGCAAATTTTACAATGCTGATAATGAAACGACCTTTAGACAATATTCTGACAATATTGCAGCTGCTTACGCCAAAACGGAGAAAGCGGGTTAAATACTAAACCTTGATAAGTAGCAATTAAGATTCTGAAAGTATGCGCTTGGCGCTTGTAGTCTTCAGATTTATTTTAAATTACAAAACTCAATCTGTAGGGGGCCACACCTATGAAAACAATTATTGAACCGTTTCGCATTAAAAGTGTTGAGCGTTTAAAAATGACAACTGAAGCACAACGCAAGCGCTTATTAAAAGACGCTCATTATAATGTGGTGCTATTAAACTCAGACGATGTATTAATTGATTTATTAACCGACTCAGGTACTACAGCAATGAGCTCTGAGCAATGGGCTGGCTTACACCTTGGTGATGAAAGTTATGTTCGTTCCCCTTCTTATTATAAATTTGTCGCTGCAGTACAAAAGTATATGCCGTTTAAACATGTCCTGCCAACGCATCAAGGTCGACCAGCGGAACGTATTTTAGCCTGTGTCGTATCTCAAAATGGCAGTATAATTCCCAACAATTCACACTTCGATACAACTCGTGAAAATATCTCTCAGGCCAATGCCGTGCCTATTGATTTAGTCATTGGTGAAGCTAAAGATCCTGCTAGCCCACACCCTTTTAAAGGCAACATGGATATTTCCAAGTTGGCTTCGCTACTCGAAACATCACAACAAGATATTCCCTTAGTCATGCTCACTATCACCAATAATGCAGTCGGAGGCCAACCCGTGTCTATGGCTAACATTCGTCAAACCAGCGAATTATGCAAATCCTATGATATTCCACTATTTTTTGATGCCTGTCGATTTGCCGAAAATGCCTATTTAATAAAATGTAATGAAGAAGAATACAAAAATATCAGTATCAAAAACATTGTTGTAGAGATGTTTTCTTACGCTGATGGTATGACCATGAGTGCCAAAAAGGATGCGCTAGTCAATACCGGTGGCTGGTTAGCGCTCAACGATGACCAATGGGCAGCAAAGGCAATGGACCAATTACTCTTAACCGAAGGTTTTGTCACTTACGGAGGATTAGCTGGGCGAGACTTGCATGCAATGGCAATTGGCATTGAAGAAGGTATCGATGAAGATTACTTAAAATATAGAATTAACAGTGTCAAATATTTAGGCGATGCGCTCAATAAAATAGGTATTCCTGTTTTACAACCCTTTGGCGGCCATGCCATATATATTGATGTCCAAGCGATGTTCCCGAATATCCCTGAATCAGCTTATCCAGGACAAGTACTTAACAGGGCGCTTTACGAAGAAGCTGGTATTCGAGCTTGTGAAATTAGCTCAGTCAAACTCGATAGCAGTGCCAAAACTAAAAATAACTCAGAAAAGATAATCGTTAGACTCGCTATCCCAAGACGCGTTTACACACAGAGTCACCTCGATTACATCGCCGAAGCATTTGACAACATCAATCAAAATAAAGCAAAAATACAAGGGCTAAGCATGACACATGATGCTCACCCTTTACGCCAATATGCAGCTCAATTCGAGCCGTTAATAACTCAATGAGAGCCACATTAACTTGTGTCATCAACTAAACATATTTAAACAAGGATCACAAAATGAAAACTTTCTATGACGTAGTTATTATCGGCGCAGGACAAGCTGGGCTTTCTGTTAGTTACTACTTAACGCAGCAAAAAATAAACCACCTTATTATTGAAAAAGACGATGTACTCGCTTCTTCTTGGAGAAACCGTAAGTGGGATTCTTTTACCCTCGTAACCCCTAACAGCATGAACCAACTGCCTGACTTTCCTTGTGCTCAATTTAGCGATGATGCGTTCTTAAATAAAGAACAGGTATGCCAATACATCGAGGATTTTGCAGCTTCATTTAGCGCCCCTGTCAAGTTTGGTATAACAGCGACAAAGGTATTTAAAAATGATGAGGGTATCTTTGAAGTAATCACAGATAACGATACGCTATTGTGTAAAAAAGTGGTCATCGCAACCAGTACCTTTAACCAACCAAGTATTCCAAGTGTCGCCTCAAATATACCAAACTCAATCTTGCAGCTACACTCAAGCAATTACAAAAATCCGCAATCATTACCAGAAGGCAGCGTATTAGTGGTCGGCACCGCGCAATCAGGAGCTCAGATAACACAAGAGCTGATCGAATATGGACATAAGGTCTTCTGTACTACCAGTAAAGTCCCTAAATCTCAGCGTCGATATCGTGGTAAAGATATTTCACAGTGGGCACGGTTGATTGGACTGTTAGATAAAAAAAGTGCCTCACTTAAAGAGATGAATGGACGTTTTCCAGCAAGTCCACAAATTACAGGCAAGAATGGCGGTAGTACTATTCACTTATCCGCGCTAATGAATCAAGGCCTTATTCTTCTCGGTCGGCTAACCGAGGTATCAAACGGAAAGTTAATATTCTCTGATACCGTAGCTGAAAATATGCAATTTAACGAAGCTGCATACGCCGATTGGAAAGATAAGATTGACCAATATATTTTAGACACAAAGATAGATGCTCCGGAGTCTGACTATATTGAACCACCAAGGGCAGATCATGCCAACGCTCCCACTTCTCTACAGATCAAAGAAGAAAACATTAACACAATAATCTGGGCGACAGGCTATCGATTTGATTATAGCTGGATCAATGAAAATGTTTTTGATGAATACGGTTATCCCGATACCAACCGCGGAATTACCACTTGTGACGGACTCTGTTTTGTTGGCTTAAACAACATAGACCTGAATAAAACAGGCCTGCTATACGGTGCGGGAGAACACGCCAAGTATATTGCAGAGCACATTATAACGGCACTTGAAATTCAATCATTAGCAGTACAATTAAACTAATCACTCAAACTAGCCTTTTCAGTTAATCATAAAGAGTTGATAACGTATTAAAAGTCTTACTTACTACTCGTTGCAGCCGTCAGTGGTAAGTAAGATCGAACCAGGAGCTGTCTATGTCTATTCAAGAGTACCTAATCGCAGGTGAAAGCAAGAATGATTCTTTTAGCAATTTACATCATGCTGAAGTCCCGTATCCAAACAACAAAACGATCTATCAAGTGTTTCAAGAACAAGTAGAAAAAACGCCTTACAATATCGCGGTTACATTTGAAGGACAGGTGATCACATATATAGAACTGAACATACGTTCAAACCAATTAGCCCGTCACATACGTAAAGAATACTTCGCCGCAAAAGGAGATAAACTAGAACCTGATACCCTCATTGCTATATTTTTAGATAAAAGCGTCGATATGCTTGTTGCTATACTCGCAATAATGAAAGCAGGTGCCGTTTATGTGCCTATCAATATAAACGATCCTGAACAACGCATCAGCTATCTGTTAAATGATACCCAATGCGAATTAATACTCACGCACTCAACACAGGCTGATAAGCTAACCAACGCCTTACTCAATGATATTGATACACTAAAAAAAGAGTTTCCGCACCTTATCACTTTAGATTCAGCTCATCACCAAAATGAAAGTATTCAGGATTTACCGCTTTATAATAAGTCTACTGACTTGGCTTATATAATCTATACCTCTGGTACGACGGGTAAACCCAAAGGAGTCATGATTGAGCATCACAGCGTCATTAATTTAGCATGTTCTCGAAAAAATGATTTTAATATCGATGAGAGCAGTGTTATTTTACAATTCTCGCCAATCACATTTGATGCTTCGGTATGTGAAATTTTTAGTGCATTACTGCACGGTGCAAGACTCGTAATGGTCACTGACGACGTAAAACGAGACCCAGTTTTACTCACCAATAGCTTACATTCCGAACGCGTTTCAGTGGCAACCATCTTACCTTCATTATTGGCTCAAATATCATTAACGGATTGCCCTGAATTACCTTATTTAAAAACACTGATTGTAGCGGGTGAACCCTGCACCAAAGATGTCATGCTGATATGGAGTAAGGGTCGACAGTTGATCAATGCTTACGGTCCAAGTGAATCGACAGTATGTGCAACAGTGCATCATTTTAAATCAGGTGACTTACCATCAACCATTGGGGGGGCAATACAAAATACCTCGGTTTATATTCTTGACGAAAACTTATCGCCAGTAGACAAAGGCGTTACCGGTGAGTTGTATATTTCAGGTGTCGGCCTCGCGCGTGGTTATTTAAATAAAGTTCAACTAACCAACGAGCGCTTTATCCCCGATCCATTTAATCCTTCAAACACAAGCAGAACCCACAGTAAGCTGTATAAAACCGGCGATCTCGTTCGCTACTTAGAGAACGGTAATATAGAATATATTGGCCGTAACGATTTTCAGGTCAAGATCCGTGGACACCGTATCGAGCTTGGTGAACTGGAAAATACACTGTTAAGCTACCCTGATATCAAACAAGTCTGCGTACTGGCTAAAAACAGAATGGCTAATCAATCGGACTCAGCTAAAGATAATAGCGCGTCAAAATATCTGGTTGTGTACTATGTCGCTAACCAAGAACTTGATATTGATAAATGTATTAATTTTTTATCTCAGAGTTTACCCGAATACATGGTACCCAACTACTTTGTATGGCAAAAAGCATTTCCACTCACCAATAATGGTAAGGTAGATCGCAACCTCTTACCCGATCCAGAATCTCGACAAGAAAAGCAGGATTGCATAACGCCTCATACAAACGTTGAGTCCTCATTACTTAATATCTGGCAGTCGGTGTTAGGGTTTGAACAAATCAGTACTCACGATGATTTTTTCAAGATCGGTGGTAACTCACTACTTGCCATCACACTCGCCGTAAAAATCAATACCACTCTGAATTTAAAAATAAACGTGTCGCTGTTACTGGTCTATAGAACCATTGCAGACCAAGCTTCATTTTTGCTCGAAACCAATAGTCATAATCTTGAGTTCAAACCAATCGCGACCTTTCAGTCAAATGGTTTGAAACCACCACTCTTTTTCATTCACCCGAGTATGACGGGATCGGAGTTATATAAAGGCATGGTGAACGAATTTGACCAAGACCAGCCCTTTTATGGCGTGGAGTCATACAACTTTAACCACTTAGAAGCACCTGAAACTGATTTACGTTCGTTAGCCAAACGGTATGTCGACTATATAAAAGTCGTTCAACCTCATGGTCCTTATTTCCTTGGTGGTTATTCATTGGGCGGGAATATCTCTTATGAAATAGCCCACCAGCTAATCAATATGGGCGAAACAGTTGAAGGGGTCTATTTAGTTGATTCTGTGTTACCCGCATCAGACGCTAAAAAAGAAGGTGTCACCTATAAAGATGCGAAAAACTTCCTTGAATATTTTGAATTTAAAGATACTGACAATAAACGTTTATTAGAACTGGCTAAAATAGAAATGGGGTTATTATTTAGCTATTACCCAACGACAAAACTTCCCGTAAAGTTGGTGTTAATTAAAGCCACAAACTTATTTTCACCCTTAGATGATTTAGATAAAGATCACATCGCAAATCATTTTTTCCAAGTAGATAAAGCATATAGTGGCTGGGATAAATTCGCCAGAGAGGTGAATCAATACAAAATTGATGCTGACCACGAAACTATTGTCGAGCCTCAACACCTTACAAGAGTTGCAAGTATCATTCAAAAAGAAATCAACCTACCAGAAAGCATTGAAATGCTCTGTCTTTGGTCATAGCCCCAAATTAAGCGCGAGCTGTCCACAGATCAGTGTGGCATCCTCTTCACACTATTTATATTGCAAATTTATATAAGGTTTAACGATGAAAGTTATTGCCGATAACCAACTAAAACTCATTGAGATTAATCGTTCAATGATTTATTGGATACCGCTATTATTATTCTGGTTAATCTGGATATTATTGCTTGGTAATCAAAGTATAGTGTTGGTATTTCAAGATTACTGGCAAAGTAGTATTACCATGATTGCAGGATCTTTTGTGGCAGGTGCAACACCGCTTGGTGGTGGGGCTGTCGCTTTCCCTGTGTTTACAAAATTAATGCAGGTAAGTAGCAGTGACGCGAGTTTCTTTAGCTTGTTAATTCAATCAGTAGGGATGACATTCGCGTCACTCTTTTTTATTAGCCGAAATACCATGATTAACTGGAAAGTAATTCGATACGCTTGTATCGGGAGTTTTGTCTCATTACCGCTCAGTTTAATATTTATTTCGTTAGAGAATATAACTGCACGCTTTATTTTTTCTGAATTTATCGTTTTTTCTGCATTCATCATTTTGTGGAAAAAACAAAATCCGTATTTGGAAAAAATGAAATCACTTTACTGGGCCGTTTTGTTTGGGTTTCTAGGAGGATTACTCACTGCAAAAATCGGTTCGGGCTGTGATGCTATATTATATTTTTATTTGGTTTTTATTTGTCAACATTGTGCTAAAGACAGTATACCGACAACAGTTTGTTTTATGGCAATTAACTCAGTTTATGCCAGTATTTGGCTTCTTTTAACCAGTACACCAAATGAATTTGTCGTCGGAAGTTGGTGGGCATCAGCGCCAATAGTGTCAATAGGAGCACCACTAGGCGCTTATGTACTATCAAAATTAAAAACATCACAGACAGTTATCATGATCATAACTATCATAAGTATTGAAGTTATCTCTAGTCTATTACTTGCCCCATTTTCATTAATGAACAAACTGACTATTGTACTCACCATTATGACATTATTAATGTATACAGTTTGGCAAAAAAAATACCTATAAACATGCCCTACTTCAACACGTTAATATAGATTAACATGAAATCACATGACCGGCCTCAGTTGCGGCAGTAAGTAAATGCTGACCTATAAACAAATCCTGTACCGCAATACCGGAACTATCAAAAATAGTAATATCAGTATTATTGACACGCCCTTTTGTACGTCCAGATAAGACATCACCAATCATGGTTAATTGATTTGCCCCCATTTCTTTATTCCCGTGCTGAAATTCACCAATAACTACCGACTGTGACGAAAAATCACAATATAAACCAGCGTTATCAAACAAGGCCGGAGGTAATTCTTGTTTACCTTTTGTATCGACTCCCATTGCCGAGATATGCGTACCCGCTTGCACCCATTCTGCAGAAAATAGAGCTTCACGCGCAGTCGTCGCTGTAATGATAATATCCGCGGCGCGACAAGCTTCTTCAGCCCCTGTTACTTGAGCATCAATGCCTACACCCATTAGTTTCTCAACCATGCCTTGTGCTTTATCATTATTACGGCCAACCACAAGCACAATACGAATATCACGAACACGGCAAACTGCAACACATTCATAAAACGCCTGATGACCAGTGCCAAAAATAGCGACACAACTCGCGTCTTCACGCGCTAATACCGATACGGCAACCGCATCTGCTGCCGACGTACGGTAAGCATTAACAGTACTTCCTTCTATCACGGCATCTAGTCGCCCAGTCTCTTGATCTAATAAAAAGATCGTAGACGCATGGCATGGTATGTTTTTCTCAATATTACCCGGCCAATAACTCCCTACTTTCCAACCCACTAGTTCTGCTGTGTTAGCCGATTTAAGTGAAAAAATAGTATTTTCAGCATCCCCTTCTGCAATCACAACAGGGAATAATTTAGCTTGTTCACTTGCCGCAATAAATGCAGCAGAGACCGCATTGAATGCCAGCTCATGACTAATTAATTGACTCGACAATACTTCACTTATATATTTCATATTCTTTTATCTTCCTTTATATGATTAGTATTACTACCAACCCTGAATTCTAGCCCAGTAATCAAGTTCAACCTGCTCTGTGTCTGCTACATAATAACCCGCATGCATGGCTGCGGTGGCGCAAGCATGATTGGGTAAAATACGTAACTGTGTGCCTACCGCTATATCGGGTAACTTTCTGCTATCATTAGCACCATCAATATCGTTACCAATCGCAACAATAATGCCATGCTCCTGATTAGCTCCAATGACTTGTAAACCGGGTATAATATTACCTTCACTATCACACACTAATCCATAACCACAATCCTGTCGTTGCGACTGCGTCCCCCGGTCTTGTGACAATGACATCCAACCCGCATCGATAAATAGCCAGTTTTTCTCTTCGTTATGACCAATCACAGTGGTAACAACAGATAACGCGATATCACTTGGCTTACAAACACCAATGCCAGACATGACTAAATCAAAAAAGGTATATACGCCCGCTCTTACTTCTGTCACACCATCCAAGTTCTCGGTAAAATGAGCAGTAGGTGTCGAACCAACACTCACCACAGGACAAGAAAATCCGCTTTCAATTAGCTGAGTGGCAGCAATCACCGCAGCATGACGCTCACCTTCAGCAGCAGCTACTAATGCTTCTTTAGTAATGCAATCATAAGATTCTCCCGCATGTGTCAGGACTCCACGCAACTCAGCACCACCTTGATGAAGGATCCTTGCGATCTCAACTAAGCGTGTATCATCAGGTTGGATACCACCTCGATGACCATCACAATCAATTTCCAATAATGTCGGGATCTTGATGTTGTGCGTCTGGCAAAATGCACTTACCGATTTTGCTTGCGCAACACTATCAAGTAAAATACTAATATTGATGCCTTTATTAAGCAGTACTTGAATACGGGACAGTTTTTGCGGGGAGATACCGACAGCATAAATTAGATCGGTATAGCCCGCGTCTGCAAATACTTCCGCTTCTTTAACGGTCGAAACAGTGGCTGGTGAATCAAAACCCTCGAGTATATGCTTCGCACCCGCAATAGATTTAATCGTTTTCAAATGCGGTCTTAAGATCACATTATGCGGAGCTAATTTAGCTCTTAAAAAAGCAACATTGGTATCAAACTTAGCTTTGTCGATCAGCAAAAAAGGCGTGTCTATCTTTGCTAAGCTTGTTGTGATTGACGTAGACTCTCCAGTTGACATCGTTTTTATAATTGACACGGTAATCGCTCCTTACACTCACTTTATTCAGTTATCTGCTTGGTAATGCATATATTGTGATATATCGAGATTTAGAATAATATTAACGATTACTAACTATCATATTAGGTTTGAACTTAATGCTTACCAGTGAAGACTTGCGTTTTTTCTATACCATATCGACTCAACCCTCTTTAACTGCGGCTGCACGTAAGCTTAATGTGACGCCGCCGACAGTGACTCAACGCCTACAAGCAATTGAATCTAAAGTGAGTGTTAAGCTGGTACAACGCCAAGCACGTGGCATAAGCCTGACCGAAGAAGGTTATTTACTGCAAAATAAAGCCCGATTCATTCTCGCAGAAATGGACCAACTACAAACGTTAATGACTAATAAAAAAAACCTAGTCAGTGGGACGCTAAAAGTATTAGCACCATTAGGGTTTGGTAATGATTACATAGCCCCCTTGGTTGGTGAGTTTCAGCAACAACATCCAAACCTCACCGTCGAATTAGAACTTTCGGACAAGCCAAGTTGGGCTGAAAGCCATAAATGGGACATTATCATTTATATTGGAGAACTGAGGGACTCAACATTAAAGCTGGCTACCCTTGCACCGAATCAACGTTTTCTGTGTGCTTCTCCTGATTATCTAAAGCGCCATGGTTCACCAGAGTCACCACGGAAGTTAAAAAATCATACTTGTATTGCGTTACGAGAAAACAGTGAAGATGTGACGTTATGGCGTTTCACCCATACTAATAGCGAAAAACAGGAATCGATACGTATTACACCAACCTTTACCAGTAATGAAGGCAGTGTTATAAAAAACTGGGCGATAGCAGGTCATGGGATCATTATGCGATCCGAATGGGATGTACAACCTGAATTAAATAATGGTGCATTAGTACGGTTGCTACCAGACTACAGCTTACCGAGTGCTGATATTGTGGCCTTGTTAGGTACCGATTCCCGTTCTCGTTCAGCCAGAACATCACATTTTTTACAATTACTAAAAGAACGTTTTGCACAGCAACCTTGGTTAAAAAAGTAATCATTTTAAATCTCGATAACAACACAAAAGTAGAGCATCATGGAAATCGTATTTTTAGGTACATCGGCAGGTACGCCGAGCAAAACCCGTAATGTATCGGGCCTAGCTATTCATCGGGTTAATTCCAAACTGTGGTGCTTAGTTGATTGTGGCGAAGGAACTCAGCATCAATTACTGCATACAAAACTATCTTTAACGCAATTACAGGCGATCTTTATTACCCACATCCATGGTGATCATTGCTATGGTCTGCCTGGACTATTAGCCAGTGCAGCAATGCAAGGCAGAACCGAACCACTTTGGATTATTGGGCCATCAAAGATTAAAACCTTTATCGAACTGATGAAAACTACGGTGCACCTCAATTTAAACTATGAATTAAAATATAAGTGTATTGATGAACCAAATAATACACTCGATGACTTAGCCATTGAATTTGATGTAGAAACAATTGAACTGTCACATCGCGTATCTTCTTTTGCTTATAGTTTCAGTGAAAACAGATTAAGCAATAAGTTAAATGTTAAGAAGTTAGAACAAGATAAGATCACTCGCGGGACACTTTGGGGCGAACTACAACAAGGGTTAGATGTACAACTCGATAATGGTCGTATTATTTGCGCACAAGACTATTTATTACCGATTCAAAAACCACGTAAAATTATCATTTCTGGTGATAACGATGATCCATCACTGCTCACTCAAGTAGCCAAGTCCGCCAACGTATTAGTGCATGAAGCAACATATACTCAAGATATTGCCATCAAAGTAGGTTCGGGACCACAGCACAGTTACGCTAAACTTGTAGCACAGTTTGCGAATAATGTCGGACTTGATAACTTAGTGTTAACCCACTTTAGCCCACGTTATCAAAACGCAATAAACAGCAGTCCTTCTATCTTTGATATCGAAAATGAAGCACGTACTGAATATAGTAAAAATCTATTTCTAGCCAACGATTTTGACCACTTTATATTAAACAAACAAGGTGCGTTAGCTAAGACTGTTGGCAAGAAATAATTACAGATTCTTGCTCTCTTTATTTTATATCGTGCCACACTAACGGCGCGGTAATCGACGGGATCGTATGGGGATTACGCAAGCCAAAGCGACCTCTCCGAATCATTGTCATATCGACAGTTATTACTACATTACTGAATTAGTTATTCGTGGTACAGGTTGGGCGTTAGTACCAAAGCATGTTGCTAATATACATTGTATAAAGGTGCAATAACTGAGCTATCAACTAAACATATTACCGACCCCCTGTTAATTGAAATCGGCATTGTTAAACGTCGAGATCAAGCCAGTGGTCCGGTCATAAATTGGATTTTTCAAGCATTAAGTAAGGGTGTTACCAAATAGTTAATATATTACTTTTTGGTTAATTTTACGTAGAAAGTCTATAATCCTGTGCTTAAGTTTTTTTTAAAAATCTAAATAAACTATAGATAACCTGCCTTTTAGTGCACAAAACTTACATGATCTAGATTTTTATGCCTTTTTTGTTGCTTTATCGCAGTTTTTTTGTCAGATTAATACCCACGTAACATATCAGTGACATGTACTGCTGATAATGAATGGAATCAATTTTTCAGACTGGATGGGGAATCATCGAGTTATAAGGGTCTGGTAATGTCTTTATTAGAAGTAAAAAATCTTCGCATCGAATATCCATCGAGACATGGTGTGCACGCAGCTGTGAAATCATTGTCTTTTTCTATCGAACGCGGTGAAATTGTTGGTGTGGTAGGTGAATCAGGCGCAGGTAAGTCAACTGTGGGTAATGCAGTTATTGATTTACTAAGTCCACCGGGTGTTATTGCTAACGGTGAAGTATATCTTGAAGGTGAAAAAATATCAGGTTTAACACCTGAAGAGATGCGTAAAGTACGTGGCTCAAAAATTGGTTTTATTTTCCAAGATCCAATGACATCACTAAATCCACTTTTTACTATCGAACGTCAAATTACAGAAACTATTCTAGCCAATCTTGATGTAAGCAAAGAAGAAGCTTTCTCTCGGGCACTTACCTTAATGGAACAAGTGGGTATTCCTGAGCCTGAATTACGAATTAAACAATACCCGCATCAATTTTCAGGCGGTATGAGACAACGTGTGGTTATCGCTATCGCATTGTCTTGTGAACCAGATTTAATCATTGCCGATGAACCAACAACCGCACTTGATGTTTCAATTCAAGACCAAATTCTAACGTTGATCCGTGAATTGTGTATCAAGAAAAATGTAGGCTGCATGCTCGTTACTCATGACATGGGCGTAGTATCAAATGTAACAGATAAAATCGCCGTGATGTACCGTGGTGATCTTGTTGAATTTGGTCCAACGAAGCAAGTACTTAGCGATCCTGAGCATGAATATACTCGTAGCCTTATTTCTGCAGTACCTCGCTCTGATATCAAGTTAGATCGTTTTCCACTGGTAAGCTATATCGAAGAAGCCGAAGAAATGAAGCAAATCGATATTAAAAACCACTGGTTAGGCCAAAGTCAGGATCAACGTGAATACACAGGGCCATTGCTGACTGTGAATGATGTCAGTCTTCGCTTTGTGACTAAAGATTCATTCTTTGAAAGCAAACGTGAATACGTACAAGCATCGAACAAAGTAAACTTCCATATTAATGAAGGTGAAACCTTTGGCCTAGTCGGTGAGTCAGGTTCAGGTAAATCAACGATTGCACGTGTTATTGCCGGTCTTTATGCACCGAATGAAGGTAACATCACGTTTGAAGGCATTGATTTAACCGCATTAAAATCTGAAAAAGAACGTCGCCCCATTCGTCGTCAAATGCAAATGGTGTTCCAAAATCCATATACGTCGATGAATCCGAGAATGAAGGTTTTTGACATTATTTCAGAACCAATTCGTTTCCACAAATTGGCATCATCTGAAACTGAAGTTCGTCAAATCGTACATGATCTACTGGATCACGTAGGACTAGGTAGAATGGCAGGGGTTAAATATCCACATGAATTCTCTGGCGGTCAACGTCAACGTATTTCAATTGCTCGTGCACTAGCAACACGTCCACGTTTATTAATTTGTGATGAACCAACATCAGCACTTGATGTATCCGTTCAAGCACAAATTCTTAATTTACTTAAAGATTTACAAGACGAACTCAATCTAACTATGTTATTCATTAGTCATGATTTACCGGTTATTCGTCAAGTAAGTGACCGTGTTGGCGTAATGCAAAAAGGGAAGCTGCTTGAAGTGGCACCGACAGAAGAGCTATTCACCAACCCACAACATGAATACAGCCAGCACCTTGTTTCGTTAATGCCTGAATTTAAAGGCTTACGTGACAAACTAGCAAGCTAAACGAAAAAATAACCGTTACATAACAACAAAAATAAACACAACACATCGGGAGTCACGTCCCAGCATGAAGGAGTTATGCAAATGAAAACCTTAAAGACCAAACTCGCCATTGCCCTAATGGCAGCAGGCCTAAGCGTTAGCGCAGCAGCAGCAGATATTACAGTTGCTTATGATGCAGATCCTGTATCGCTTGACCCACATGAGCAACTATCTGGTGGTACATTACAGATGTCGCACATGCTGTTTGATCCGCTGGTTCGTTTTACCAAAGATTTCGATTTTGAAGGCCGTATCGCTGAAAAATGGGAACGTGTAAATGATACAACTTTCCGTTTTCACCTACGTAAAGGCGTAAAATTCCACTCTGGTAACCAACTAACTGCTGATGACGTTGTATGGACATTCGACCGTCTAAAATTATCAGTTGATTTCAAAAACGTTTTCTCTCCATACGAAAAAATGACCAAGATTGATGACTACACAGTAGAAATCATCTCTTCAGAACCGTACCCACTTGTACTACAGACTGCAACTTATATCTTCCCAATGGATAAGAAGTTCTACTCTGGTAAAGAAAACGGTAAAGACAAATCTGCAATCGTTAAACACGGTAGCTCTTATGCGTCAACACACGTATCTGGTACAGGCCCTTTCACTATTACTTCACGTGAGCAAGGTGTAAAAGTTGTATTCGAGCGTTTTGACGGATACTGGGATAAGAAATCTCCAGGTAACGTTGACAAGTTAACGCTTGTACCAATTAAAGAAGATGCAACACGTGTTGCAGCACTTCTTTCTGGCGACGTTGATATGATTTACCCTGTGTCACCAAATGATCAGCGCCGTGTGAAAAGCGCGAAAGATATCGATCTAGTAACCGTATCTGGTACACGTATCATCACGTTCCAAATGAACCAAAGCAGCAACCCTGCGCTTAAAGATGTGCGCGTACGCCAAGCTATCGTAAATGCAATCAATAACGAAGCGATTGTGAAGAAGATCATGAAAGGCTTCGGCACCACAGCAGGCCAACAAGGTCCAGCAGGTTATGCAGGCTATGACGCTGATCTAGTGCCACGTTATGACTTGAAAAAAGCCAAACAATTAATGAAAGATGCAGGTTATGAAAATGGCTTTAAACTTTCAATGATTGCACCAAATAACCGTTATGTTAATGATGCTAAGATCGCGCAAGCAACAGCGTCAATGCTATCTAAAATCGGCATTAAAGTTGATCTAAAAACAATGCCAAAAGCACAGTACTGGCCTGAGTTTGATCTTTGTGCGGCTGACATGATGCTGATCGGCTGGCATTCAGATACTGAAGATTCTGCAAACTTCTCTGAATTCTTAACAATGACACGTGATGAAAAAACAGGTCGTGGTGCTTATAACTGTGGTCACTACTCAAACGCTGAAGTTGATAAACTAGTAAACAGTGCAAACGCTGAAACAGACACTGCAAAACGTGGTGTTATGCTACAACGTGTTGAAAACATCTTGTATGACGAAGCTGCTTTCGTGCCACTACATTGGCAAGATCTTGCTTGGGGTGCAAAATCGACTCTACAAGTTGCTCCAATTGTAAACGCGCTAAACTTCCCGTACTTCGGTGACCTAGTCGTTAAATAACTAAGTACACCTTTACTATGCGGTGTTTTTATCAAAAATCTGATAAAAACACCGATTATTTTTACAAAAAATATAGCGATAAATGCTATAAATTTAATAATACTTTGGGAGACAAGGAATGTTCACATTTCTGATCAAACGCCTGTTTCAAGCCTTGATAGTAATGTTCGTGATCAGTTTGGTAGCATTTTCCATTCAAGATAATCTAGGCGATCCATTACGTGAATTAGTTGGTCAATCTGTATCTGAAGCAGAACGACAAACACTTCGTGATGAGCTAGGTCTTAATGATCCTTACATAACTAAATATAGCCGTTTTCTTGTTAATGCAGTACAAGGTGACCTCGGCACTTCATATTTCTTTAAACGACCTGCAGCAGAAGTTATCTTAGATAAACTTCAAGCAACACTTGAATTAGTGTTTGGCGCAGCATTAATTATCGTTTTTGTGTCAATTCCTTTAGGAGTTTACTCAGCTATTCATCCCAAAAGTACACTTACTAAAATAATTATGGCTGTAAGTAGCATTGGTATCTCTGTACCTGTATTTCTTACTGCTATTATACTGATGTACATCTTCTCCATCGAACTTGGCTGGCTACCCTCTTACGGACGTGGTGAAACGGTTAATATCATGGGTTGGGAAACAGGTTTCCTTACTAAAGATGGTTTATTGCATTTAATCTTACCAAGTCTTTCACTTGCTTCTATTATGCTTCCACTTTTCATCCGCTTGGTTCGTTCAGAAATGCTAGAAGCATTAAGCTCGGAATACATCAAGTTTGCAAAAGCAAAAGGCTTATCATTAAACAAAATTTATTACCTACATGCGCTTAAAAATACCATGTTGCCAGTTATCACGGTTGGTGGTGTACAAATCGGTACTATGATTGCCTACACAATTTTGACCGAAACGGTATTTCAGTGGCCAGGAACAGGTTTTCTATTCTTAGAAGCGATTAACCGTGTAGATACACCTTTAATTACTGCTTATGTCATCTTCGTTGGTTTAATTTTTGTGGTAACGAATACCCTAGTTGACCTGTTATATGGGGTAATTAACCCTACCGTGAACATTACAGGTAAAGGATAATCGGTATGAACACAATAACTTCATCTCATGTTCCGACTCGCTGGGAACGCTTTAAAAACTCAGATCTTATTTATTATTTCTTAAGAGATAAGGTCGCTATGTTCAGCTTTGCGATCTTCTTAACTTTCTTGATCGCAGCGATAGCGGCACCATTAATTGCACCAACAGACCCTTATGATATTACCAGTATTGATATCATGGATTCAGAGTTACCACCGTCTTGGTTAGAAGACGGTGACGAACGTTTCCTATTAGGTACAGATGATCAAGGCCGTGATATTTTCTCAACCATGCTTTATGGTTCGCGTTTATCACTGACCATTGGTTTCTTAGCCGTTGCTGTACAATTGGTCTTAGGTATTGTTATTGGTCTGTCTGCTGGTTACTTCGGTGGCCGTATTGATAGCTTCCTTATGCGCTTTGCTGACGTACAGTTGTCATTCTCAACCATGATGGTGGCGATCATTGTTTCGGCTATCTTTAAAGCCAGCTTTGGTGCTGAGTTCTTTAGCCAATATGCCGTCGTCATGCTCGTGGTGATCATTGGTGTGGCTGAATGGCCTCAGTATGCACGTACTATTCGAGCATCGGTATTGGCCGAGAAGCAAAAAGAATACGTTGAAGCAGCGCAAGTGATGGGCTTAAAATCAATGCGCATTATGTTTAGACACATTCTGCCAAACTGCTTGTCCCCTATCCTAGTGATCTCAACGGTACAGATTGCCAATGCTATTATGTCAGAAGCAGCACTGTCATTCTTAGGCTTAGGTTTACCGGTTGATCAACCTTCATTAGGTGCGTTAATCAGTACAGGCTTTAAGTATATTTTCTCTGGCGCTTGGTGGATCACAGCCTTCCCAGGTGTATTACTGGTAACACTTGTACTTGTAATCAACCTACTTGGTGACTGGTTACGTGATGCATTTAACCCGAAGATTTATAAAGGTTAAGCAAATAAGCGTCATTGTTTATATGTAAGTAAATAATAGTAATAAAAAGCACTGTTCGTGAATACGTTCAGTGCTTTTTTTATATAATGAAAACAACATTCCACAGTATTGCGAACGGTTATTCTTATCTTTCTGTCAGGACAAAGTCGCGTTAGATAACTTCCTAAAGAAAAAATTTGGCTAGTAGCGTGACGGCGTCACGCTACTAGCCAATACATGTTTTTGATGGGTATATGTTCGCTAAATTTCACGTAGCGAACATATGCTTTACGAAACATCTTAGATAAACAGGGCTGCTTAGCTGCCCTTATACTAAATCAAACGGCCTTTTTAGTTTTATCATTAATAAGTTCGACCTCCTGATTGATGGCTATTTTCTTAGGCTTAATCGCTTCTGGTATCTCTTTAACCAGATTTATCGTTAATAACCCATGATTAAGGCTCGCACTGGTTACTTCTACATTTTCGGTAAGATTAAACTTACGTTTAAACATCCGATTAGCAATACCTTGATAAAGGAATTTGTGTTTATCTTTATCATTATCGTCTGTGTATCCTTTATCTCCAGAAACAGTAAGGACACCTTTTGCTACATTAATATCTAGTTCATGCTCAGAAAATCCTGCGACAGCTATAGTAATTGAATATTTATCTTCGCCGTGAATTTCAATGTTATAAGGTGGATAATTTGGTACTTTGTTATCGTCACCTAATAGACTACTAAATAAAGGAGCAAATCTGTCAAAGCCAATAGTGCTGCGATAAATCGGAGTTAAATCGATAGTATTCATAATATATCCTCCAAAGAAGCAATATAAAATAAACCAGGGTGTTGAAAGAGAGACTTTCAGTGAAACATTATTCCTTTCAATGAAACGCTCTTCTTAGGAATTATTTTATATAATAAACCGATCTTTTTTCAAATATTTATTTATAGAATTTTTTTATAAGTAAATAATCATATGGAATATCTCATTAGGATGTTTGATGGTCGGCAACTACGCGCCTGAAATAATGATTGGAGGGAGGTTAGCTCGCTAGATTTCACGTAGCGAACCATTTTATCTGTGCTTAATCTTAAACGAGCGTCATGCGCAGTGGAACGGAAGTAGAGAATGAAGTGCTCTAAACCATATTTGGACAAAAGTGGCTTAGAGCTGTTGTACTAACCGATGTAATACACATTAGATTTTGTAGGGGGCGTGATTCCATTCACTCCCACTAAACATGACATTTTAAACTTGCCTTAACATGTTCGGGTTATAAAATAGATATTACCTAGTAATATCTATTTTAACTAGCTACGCATCTAGAATAATTTTTGGTGGGAGTTAGTTCGCTAGATTTCACATAGAGAACCATTTTTACAGCCTAATCTTACATAGCATGCGTTATGCGCTGTGGTTAGGTATTTAGATTAGTCTTCAATTGAGGACTACTTGTAGATTAAGCATACTTCCGAGATCCGAATATGGTCTATTTGTATTGTGATTCTTTTGTGATGCTTTTGTGATGAATGGTATTTTAAAATAGAGCAAAATATGCATGTAAGAAATTGAGTTGTTAGCGACCTAAATACCTGATAATTATTTTCTATTCTCCGATTAATCGAAGGTTTCCCGAACGTTTTTATTAAAAATAAAAATGTATAACATAAGGTATTAAAAATTGAATAACTCTAAACAGATTTACCAGGTAAGTTCGCTCGCTGTTCGTAGAATATTACTAGCTTCTATCATGGTATTATTCACTACTGCAATACTGTATTTTTTAGGTGTCTTTAATCAGTCCACTGTAACAGCTCAGCAGTTTGTTAATTTACAAGAGGGCGAAGCACCAAACCCTGGGTTTCGTCGAGCACATGCAAAAGGTATTTGCATTGCAGGTACATTTGAATCAAACGGCTCACTTGATCGTTATTCTCTTGCAAAAGTGTTTGATGAAGGTTCAACCCCATTTTTAGGGCGATTTTCTATTGGCGGAAATAACCCTACAGCTCCTGATTTAAAGTCGCCAGTTCGCAGCATGGCGTTCACTCTACTAAGTACAGATAATCAAGAATGGCGAGTAGCGATGAACACGCCTCCGGTCATGGCCGTTGCGACACCCGAAGCATTCTTTGAGCAATTACAAGCGTTAACATCTCCTCCAGCTATAAAACCGAGTAAACTTAAAGCGTTCTTTGCATCGCATCCAGAAAGCAAAGCGTTTAATGAATGGGCGTCTGCCTATGTACCAACAAACAGTTTTTCAACGGAACTTTATCATAGCATTAATGCTTTTTATCTTGTCGATGATGCAGGTAATAAACAAGCTACACGCTGGGTTGCTGTTCCGCAGTTGGCAAGTGATATGCCATTGCTTAATACTAATTCACCCAATGCATTACAAGAGCAATTGACTGCATTGTTAAAAAAAGGAACGGTAAATTTCTCTCTGATTTTTACTCTTGCGGATGATTTAGATGATGAAAATAATCCGACAATACCTTGGCCTCATCAACGTAAACAGATCAATGCCGGCACGTTAGTAATAACCAGTTCGGAAGCTCAAAATACTGGGTTATGTGCACAAAAGAACTTTGATCCGCTGGTGTTACCCGAGGGTATAGAAGCAACGGAAGATCCAATATTACGAGCAAGAAGTTCTGCTTATTCAGAATCTTACCGTCGAAGAGCTAGAGAAACATTACTCGGTACAAAACCAACATCGGTACAGGAATAAATGGCATGACAAAAAATACAAGTTATTCTAGACGTTCTAGACTATTGCATTGGGCTATGGCATTAATAATAATATCAATGATCTTCTTAGGCTTATCAATGGTGAAAAGCTTAGCTATATGGCAAATAGAGGCTATTTCACTTCATAAATCGTTCGGTGTTTTAGCATTTACATTGGTGATTATTAGGTTAATAAACAGAGCGTCATCAACAAGTCCTGCATTGCCAAGTTACTTGCCAAAATGGCAAGTATTTATGGCTCATGCCACACACGTAGGACTGTATGGTGCAATGCTTTTGATGCCTATTTCAGGTTGGTTAATGCAAAATGCAGGCGGACGGAGTGTGCGTTTATTTGATTTGTTAACATTACCACAGCTAATTGAGACAGATATTTATGCATATAGCTTATTTAGAGAAATACATGGTTTTTTCTCCTTAGTGTTTTTAGCTATGATATTTATGCATATTGGTGCAGCGCTCTATCACGGATTAATAAAGCAAGATGGTGTGATGTCGTCAATGACATCAGGTGAAAAATAAACGAAAGTTGGTTCTCTCGCAACTATTATTACAAATGTAGATGAGTCACACTCCAGATATGATTCCTAGATTATCTGAGTTTGCGACAGAACCTAAAATCGTCTCTGAGCGGCTGTTTAACATAAAGACTCTAATGCGCAATATCAATGTAGGTCCCCTGTAAAAGCAAGTTAGAAATGTCACATAGTTTACCAAAGTAGAAATGTCACATTTGTTATTTATCCGGTTCTAGTGATTCGCGTAAAATAGGATTGATTTGTCGTGCTCTTTTTTGTGCTGTTCGGCTGAATGTTTTCGCGCTTCTCGTTCGCTCCAACGTGTCATTTCTTTCTTCCTGACTTCGTTTAGCAAAAGACAACGCTGCTCCCAACCGTTTATTATCAACAACAGTCCCCTGATTCACCTGTCGCAGCTTATCGAAGACTTGATAAGGCAATGCCTTACCACAATGCTTTATGCTCAACGTGCCATCCGGGTAGTCATATATCATGACGTTCTTACCTGCTAAACGCGCTGTCGCATCCGTAGGCTCTATCAGGTAAACCACTTTGTCGTATTGCAATGTTAACGCGTTCGATACCTTACGGGTCTTTTGACGCGCAAATATGTCGTCTAGCTCTTCTGAACTTTCCCGTAATAGGCGGTGTGCTTCTTCTAAACTATGCGGTGCTCGACCAAAGCGGTGATTGAAATCTTCAATAAAAATAGGCAGCCATGCGTTCGCTTGCTCCATTGAATCAATACCTGCAAGTCGCATTTCTTTGATTAGCCGGTCTTGCAGGGTTTTGTTTGCCCTTTCAACACGCCCCTTAGCTTGAGAGCTGTTAGCACAAATTAAATCGATATTTAATTCATACAACGCACGACCGTATTGTGTCATCTGATTACCACTAAGAGGCGCTTTCTTATTGATTCTAAAGACGGAATGCTTGTCACTGTAAAAAGCCACTGGCTTTCCATGTTGCTCAATATATTCTCGCGTCGCATTCATGTAGTCGTATGTTGACTCTACCTCACTGAAGCGTAATGTCATTAATCTACCGGTGGCATCATCAATAAATACCAGCAGACAACATTTTTCGGCGCGGCCTTCGAACCAGTCATGATGTGAACCATCAATCTGAACAAGCTCACCTAAAGATTCTCGTCTATACCTGGGCTGGTAGGTCTTTTTCTTAGGCTTTGCTCGGGATTTCCATAAGCCCTCACCAATCATCCAGTGACGTAACGTCTCTGCTGAAAGCTTAATACCGTGCTGTTCGAGTAGCTTTTCATTTGCAAAGGTAGGGCCAAAATCTGCGTATTTATCTTTGATAATACGCAGTGCATTTTGTTTAAACGCAGGTGAAAACTGTCGATTACTTGGTTTTCCTCTTCTCAATGAGGCTAACCCTTGCGCCCCATTTTTACGAAAGTTGTTTACTAACCGCTGAACCTGCCGTCGCGTTAAGTTAAGGATATTTGAAGCATTTACTTGGGTTAAACGCTTTTCACAAACGTCACGAATAACATCAACACGATTTAATTCTTTTTGGCTCATAGCAAATAGCATGACACATAGCTCTGAAGAGGATTATTAATGGAACAGATCCTATCAGAATGTGACATCTCTAAGTTGGGGAAATGTGACATTACTATATTGGGTTAACAATCAATGTAGGTCCCCGATAGAAATGTCAGGTTTGTCACCGTTAGAAATGTCATGTTGAACTATCTTCAGAGCATCAATTCGACGCTCTGGATCTACATGATGTTACTCACTATGACTGATATTGAAATATACAGAATTAACACCATCAAAAATGTCATTGATAAACGTATCTCTGGCGTTGATGCTGCCGCGCTTCTAAACCTAAGTACACGACAAGTATATCGACTGACGAAGCAATATTTAAAACATGGAACTGAAGGTTTGATTTCACATAAACGTGGCCAGCCTAGTAACCATCACCATTCCTATAAATTCAAACAACACGTTCTTGACCTCGTGCAGATCCATTACCAAGATTTTGGTCCAACTCTCGCACACGAAAAACTTACCGAGCTACATGCTATTTCTGTGGGCGTTGAAACACTGCGTCAATGGATGATTTCCGACGGTCTGTGGCGACCACACGCCAAACGTAAACCTAAGGTATATCAGCCTCGCTATCGTCGTGATTGCTTCGGTGAACTCATACAAATTGATGGCTCTCATCATGACTGGTTTGAAGGCCGCAGCGATAAATGTTGCCTGATCGTTTATATCGATGATGCTACCAGTCAGATCATGAGTTTAAGATTTACGAATGCAGAAACAACGCTCGATTACATGGCGATAACGCGTGAATATATAAAGCAATATGGCAAGCCAACCGCGTTTTATTCAGACAAACATTCCGTATTTAAAGTGAATAACCGGGATGCTAAAACGGCTAAAATAACGCAATTTGGACGGGCTCTGAAAGACCTGAATATAGAGTTGTTCTGTGCTAATAGCTCTCAAGCGAAAGGCCGCGTTGAACGTGCTAACAAAACATTACAGGACAGATTGATTAAAGAAATGCGCCTGGATGGAATCAATAATATCGAAGACGCCAATATATGGTTACCAAAATTTATAGCGGACTTTAATCGCCGATTTGCAAAACCCCCGCTCTACGCCAAAAATATGCACCGACCAGTTACAGAGCAACCCTATGAATTAGATAATATTTTCTCTTGGCATGAGCTCCGTAAATTATCGAATTCATTAACTTTACAATACGACAAGGTGCTTTATATGATTGAATCATCTGATGAAAATAATCGATTAACGCGTGAAACGGTTAAGGTGCTAGATTATCCCGATGGCACAATTGCAATTCACTATGGGAATCGAACGTTAAAATATCAAATATTTGATAAGCTACAAAAAGTAAATCAAGGTCAGGTGGTTGATAATAAACGGCTTGGCGCAGTGCTAAAACTCGCTCAAACTGAACAACGGATATTAGAGCTAGAAGATAAACGTTCACGCAGTAAAAAAGCCCCCAAACGTTCTGCTCAAAAGCGGGCAATAGAGCAACTGCGGGCTATAAATCCTGTGTTAGTTAACCCAGATGAATTCAAGCCAAGTTCATCAACTCAGTGACTGATAAATTGATTTGTCGCCGTTTGTTACATATCTTTATTAAATACCAAAAGCGACATTTCTATCGGTGAGAGCACATGACATTTTAAACGGGGTTTAACACTCATTTCACTACTCAGGAAAAAAGTACTCTCTAACGCTTATTTCCCCCCCTTTAAAACCAATTTTAACCCGTCAGTCTGGATAGATCATTTTGCACTGTTATGATGAATCTAACTTTCACGTTAGTTTTGATTGAAAAGCTTGTTTCTAATGCTTTTGTAATATGGGATACAAGTTGCTACAGGGGCAGAATCGAGTTAGCCGTTCCCTCCTAGCTCATACTTGGACAGAAACGGCTTAGAGCTTGAGCTTTAAGCGGGACAGTTCAGATTACTGAAAGTATGGTGAAGCTGAGATTAACGCCGCACTAAGCGGACTAAAACAGTGGGTTATAATGTGTAGCGAAGCGAAACCTAACCAACTGTTTTTTGTCCTTGTTTAACAGCTTGTTATACGTTTGATCACAATACTATTTATTTAATTCTTTAGCTATATTAGAAGGTATCCACTGTACTTCTGTATAAGGAATATTCCTTAACTGACTTGGCACTCCACCATTAGTATTAGGAAAGCGAGAAACTACAATTTTAAGCCCTTTAGACATTGCAAGAACTACTTCTCTATTAATCCAAGGACTATTGTGGTTATTATTTCCTATAACAAAAAAGGCTGAATCGCAGCCAGACATAACTTCTTTAATTTCTTTATCTATAGCCGTGTCACCATATGCTGAAACATCATTTTCGACAAAAAGGAAATTACCTCTTACTGGACCTCCATATGATTGTGTAAAACTTTTAATACTACGACTGATTTCTCGGTCATTAAAATTGTAAGAAACAAAGATTCGATTTGCCACTTTATACTCCTTTATGTAATTGAAAAACTCTAAACGAATAGCATTTGATAATTGGTGTATGGTTTGTGATTTTATACATTTTTTCTCGCAGACCATTGTGTATGCTCGCGTGAAAAAGCAGATTCGCTACTCACTACGAAATTAGATAATTCTTTGTCTGAAGCAACTGATTCAGCTTCACCTTTTATTAACACAATCTCATGTGCTGCGAGTGAATATGATGAGTTTAACTCATTGTGTTTTTTAGCTTGAAGCCAAGTTAATATAGCGCTTGCTCCAGTGGCAACTACTTCAATGGGTAATGATAGTGATGGGTCGGTAATACGCCATAATAAAAGTGCAATTGCCATTGCATGTAAAATCACTGAAACAACAAACCATTGCTTTGCTCTGCGTTTATTAAATAAAGATTTTTTTGCATACCAATCACCTTGGTTTTTTACTCTTTCGTCTTTATAAATATTTAACCTTTCTTCAAAAGGTAAGCTACGAATATTGGTCATTTGAATTGAAATAGCGTCGCCATTAGTTTTATCTGACTGCAAATGAGCAGATAAAGAGCGGTTTTGGTCAAGTATAGATTTTAAGTCTAAAAAAAACTCTTTTCTAATTTGCTCATCTGAGACATCATTATCATAAGGCTCAGCTTTCATCACCCAACGCCAAGTTCTTGTTTTAACGGATTCAGCAACAGCTCTTCCGTTGTACCAAGTATCCTCTGGCTTTTGAACTTTAAGCCAAATCAATATACATAAAGTAATCGAGAATAATGATGCTGATGCCAGAGCGCCAATCAAATTAGTTGGATAATAAAATGAAATTAAAGCAGCTATTACCAATAAAAAAAGATAACTTTTAAGAGCAAAGTAATAACTAGACTGTGCGGTTAAAGAAGCATGATCCGCAGCTTGAAATAACGCAGGTAGACTCTCGTCACATAGTTTACTTTTGGACACTATTTATACCCTAAGTTTGTATATATATGTTCGAGGTAATGATAATTGTCATTATCGTTATGCATGCTGTAGTTTTCGATAGCATGTGCAACTATTTTTGGTGAAAAAGGTACGAAAATAGCTCCTATATCACGAATTATTGGAGGACATTTTTCCTTAACCATATAGCGCGAACCATCTAAATTTACACCTATTACTGTGCAACCTTTTTCAATTGCAACTTCAGCTTCCCATCGCACATATTTATACCTACTCTTTGTATCATTACCAATAAGCATTACATACTTTCCAGCCATATTTATTCGTTCACGGCACTTTCTTTTAATGTATGCTTCATTTTGTGAATTTAATGCAGTATTTAACTGGCAATCTGCAAAGTTAAAATCAATATTATTATTTGCTTTCCATGCTTGCATTAGTCTGTAGTTATGAATATCTGTACTACTAAAGCCTACAAATGTTCTTGCTAACCCCATTACTTACTCCATAGGTGAATTGATAGTCGAAATCTGAAACGTATAACGTTTTAGATAAGCAGCTAATTTAGGCTGCAAAAAAAAAGAACCTTCTGAGAGGTTCAATACAGAATTAGTCTGCTTCATCTATCTTGTTGGACATCCGCCCACCATGTGGAAATGCCTTCCATGTTACGAGACTAAAACATTTATTAATATCGCTCAACCATAACACTTAAGGCGTTGAGATATCTATATTAAAATCACATTTTATGAAATTCAGGCAGCACAATGCCAAACGTTCTGAAAACGTTATATATGACTTTGTTTCATCAACTTAATTTTTCTGACTTAACCTCCATACTATTACAGCCACAAACAGGGCAAATCAATTCTACTCCAAGCATTTTTAGTACTGCTTGCCAATCTGGTTTACTGGGCGCTTTATAAGCCGATTGTCCTAAATTCTTTCTCGCTATATTGAGATTTGTTTGCGCACCTGGATGATATAACCCGTAATATCGTACCGTTGGTTTACCTGGTAACGGCATATGCGTTAATATTTTTTGTTCAAATTGATCAACTTTAAAATTAATTCTCTCTGCTCTCCCGCTTTGATGTGAATGGTATTTAAGTTTAACCATTTCATTTTTAACGGCTAGGATCTGGCTATTATGTAAAGGCCCGCCTCGCATATAACGGGCAAGATATTTAGCAACTCCTAATCCATGCTTATACGGCTTACAAGCAAAAACTTGCCATTTTACCCGACTAAGTTTATTTGCCATGTGAACCCAATATGATGCTTCTTTATCTCCTGAATAACGCAACTGTTCACTCTTTATCGCTTGCCTAATTGCAGCTAAAAACTTTCCTCGGAATAATCGTTTTACTACTTCAGCCGGAAATAATCCCTTCCGCTTCGGGTTACACCACTCTCCAGCTTTATTTAAACCTCCGTGTGATATTAAGCAATGGATGTGCGGATGTTCACTTAAATTTCGCCCCCAAGTATGCAACGCTAATATGCAACCAACTTTGGCTTTGAGGTGTTTATCATCATTGGTTAATTGTTTTAGCGTTTGACTGACGGCTTTAAATAACGCGTCTTGAAACCAGCTACGATTAAAGCGCCATAAAGGCAGTAACTCATGTGGGAATGTGAAGATCCAATGATGGTGTTGAGTATTAAGAAGACGAGCTGACCAGTCATTTAACCATTGCTCTTTAACGACATGTTGGCACTGTGGGCAGCCTCGATGACGACAGGAATTGTAGTGAACGCCGCAAAAATGGCCTTGAGAACAATGCTGACTGTGAGCCCCCATTTTTGCTGTCCGGCAGTCACGAATTGCGCTGAATGCTTTGTGCTGATACAGCGGAAAGCCAATATTTAATTGGCTTAAACTATACTCTTGGAAGATACGCTGAACGGTCCATTTTTGCATAGCCATAAAGATAGTTTACCACTGGTTATTTAAGGCTCTGTTCCCTTTTAGTGTTGGTTTATTCAAGAGCTTCATTAAGCCAGTTTTTGTTTTCGCAAGACGCTTTGTTTTCCATAAAGATAAACCAAGCAATATAATGTTCCATATAGCCAGTACCAACACCATAAAATCGTTTCATCCAAGTTTTCCAACGCATCATGAAATTATTAAGTGTCTGAATATGATATATTTTATCAATAACCTTTTGATTATCCAAACTGATAAGCCGTTTATGATCGATGTTGAAACCAAGCTCTTTAACGATGCTTTGATAAGATAAATTACCATCGGTACATAGCACAGAATCAGGTGATAAAAGTGGTGTTAGCGCTAAGCTAAGTTCTTCTTTAGTATCTCGCTTTAAGACCTGATGGCTTATTGTTCCATTGCGATCTAAAGCCAGTAAAATAGGCACTTTTGGGGGATTACCGCCGCCTCGTTTTCTTGATTCTCTCAGCATTTTTTTGGAACCTTTGAAACTCTCGGGTACAAAAGTTTCATCTGCTTCAATAATGCCAAGTAATTCAGTCGGTTTGTGCTCAGAAGGGCTTTTTAGAAAACGATGTCGCCATCTAAATGCTGTTTTTAAATTAATATCTAACTTGTTAGCTGCATATCTCAAACTATTAGATAAACACATACATTCTATATATTTCAGCCATTTGCCAGGTTTTTTCATTCTAAATAGACTTGTTCCCGTTAGGGTGCTGAATGTTTTATGGCAAGCATTACAGCGATAACGTTGTTTTCCTTGCATGGTACTTCCCCATCGAGATAGCACGTGACCATTGCAATGAGGGCAGTTTGATATTTCATTTTCATATTTGGCAAGGATTTGGCCGACTTCGTCTTTAGATAGGTGGAAGTCGATTTGATGATTTAAGCGCTTTAGTTCAACATAAGATAGGTCTTCAATACTTTCTTGAAAAGCTGCAAAAGTTACTTTACTCATAGCGGTAACCTCATGATATTGCGGTTACTATAAGTATAGCTAAAACTGCCAACACTAAAAGGGAACAGAGCCTTATTTAACCAGTTCTATCTAAAGTCATTGCTGAAATCTAGCGTTCCCCGGGCTCTGCCCGGCATGTTCAACAGTGTATTTTACGGAATTCTGTATAACACCTAAAAAATCAATAGCGTTAAATGATTGAAAAATCAATTGTTCTTGAATAACAATTGATTAGACCATATTTAGCATTGAGTTTGTATTCCCTCTTATTTGGATATACAGAATGCTGTTATTTATATAGGTCCGTATAAATAATGACGGAATACATAAAAATAGATTAATCAATAGCTTAACATACACTGTGTTTACAAAGAAAGCCAATCTCGATCTGTTGAAGTAACCAAAGATTTATTTAATAGAATCCATAACAAAATATATGGCAAATTAATGTGAGGATATTGAGTATGAGCAACTGCTCTAACACACTTTGGGGCAAATTCAGCTTAGCATTATTGCACTAGCCAGATCTGGGCAATGCGAAGTAGCGGTGAAATAATAAATAAGGCTTCTAATATCAATTTAGAAGCCTACTTTTCGTAAGTAAATTCCTAGGTCTATAACTTAGGTCATAGCCCTACCGTATGATTTAAAACAATGTGTAATTACGCTTGAGCTGTTGTCATGCCTTCAGCTTCTTTACTCTTCTCAAGCATCTTACGAATAACAAATGATGCCAGGAATGCGACAAATACCATCACTACAGCTAAACCTGTTAATAGGCTAAAGTAGTCACCGTAAACTGTTTTTACCACTTCTTGCGTGATCTCTTGACCCTTTTCCATCGCAATTGAAGTAGAGAATACAGCGCCAACAATTCCACTCATGGCAATTGCCACAGAGAAAAGGCTTACCGAGAAGTTTTCAATGTGTTTCGGTGCGACAGACAAAATAAATGCTACAACCATACTACCTACAATGACTTCAGCAAATGCCTGGAAGAAGTGAATAGCCATGAATACTTCAGGACGAATAATCACATCTTCTCCAACATTCAGTACAGCCATGGTAAGGATACCAAACGCAATCGCAGTTAGAATGAATGAGAAACCAACCTTCGTTGCGGTCGTGAAGTTAATATTACGTTTCTCAAGCGCCGAGAATACGTACGCAATCACTGGACCGCCAACAATACACCAGAGTGGATTCATCGCCATTGCCGCTTCAGGTGCAATTGGAATGAAACCAAACAGATCACCACGCATGGTATTAATTGTTACCATCGTCATTGATGTCATCATTTGGCCGTAATAAACAAAGAACGCCGTTGTTAATGCAGTCATGATAAGAATAGTACCCATTTTCAAAGCATCAGCACGTTCAGCTTTAAGCATCAATGAGATGAAATAAAGGATCGCAGCGGCACCAATTGCATAAACAACGTTTTGGCCGATATCCATGTTCGAGAACATGAAAAATACTAAACTAATCATACCTAACGAGATCGCAATAAATGCAATCCAATTTTTTGTGCTTACCGGCGTTTGGTCAATCTCTGCGCCAACGGTTAATAATGGTTTGCGTGAAACAATTAAGATAACAAAAGCAACTGCGGCCATCGTTGCTGACAACATGAAACTGCCATTAAAACCAACCATAAGAACTAGCATTGGGAATAAATATTGTCCTAAAAATGCACCGATATTATTCACAGAGTAATTAACAGGGTAACCGTTTTCAAAGTCTTCTTGGCTTGAAAATGTACGTTTGTACAAACTTGGGTATGAAGGTGACATCAAGCCACGCGCATAACTTGCTAGCGCAATACCAACTAGGCTCAGTGGAACATTTCCTGCTGATGCACCTAAAACAAGTAAGGTATAACCAACAGCAAAGCCAAGATAAGCAATCGTTAATGAACGATAAGCACCCAAGAACTTATCCGCAATAAAGCCACCAGCAATCGCAAATAGGGGGCCGATAGAAGAAAAAGCACCAACAACCATCATGGTGTCAGCCTCGCTATACCCAAGGTCTTCTAAGAAAAACCGGGTTAAAATAACCATTACGCCGTAGAAAGATAAGCCAAACAGCATTTGGCAACACATCATAGATTTATTCAATCGATTCCACATAACTTAATCTCTTATAGTATGGATAAGTAAAAAAGGTAAATACGACCAAATATTAACACTTAAGGAGTAACTGGTTGGAGGTGGAGATCTCATAAGTAAACACATAAACATTATATTTACCTACAATCAGCCCGATAGAGCGAAATCTATATAATGAATTAGTATGAAAGTGAAGATTGTTATACTAAAACCATACGTAACTGTGGGCTATAGTACCTAATCACCAAATAAGATGTATAAAACCAATAAATTAACAAAAAAATAACCAATCAGTTATAATCAAGACTTGCGGTATAAATAGGCACGATATGACATCTCGACTAAAAACAGATCAAGGGTTTACCCTTATTGAACTCACTATCACTATTATCATTTTGGCGACTATGGCTGTAATTGCGATCCCAAAATTCTTAGATTTCCGTGAAGGTGCAGAAATAAGCCGTGTTAAAGCCGTGGCAGCCGCTTACCAAGAAGCGGTTAACTTTGTACAAATTCGCTACCAAATTTTAGGTTTAAGCTCACATATGGCAAATATTTCGGGGTACGCTGATGGTACTATCGATGTTAACCCAAACGGATTCCCACTCGGCATAGATAAAGGCAATAATAGTGGTGTTATAACAAACCCTGAAAATATAGGCAAAGGTAAACAAGGTTGTGTGTCATTATGGAATATCTTATTGTTAGATCCGCCATCAGTATCGCTAATTAAAGATGATGGTTCAGATTTTACCGCTTATCGTCACAAAGCTAGCGGCGGAATAACTCAAAGCCAATGCAGCTATATTTTGAGAACACTCGGTGATACGACGAATAAACCTAAAGATGCTAAAATGTTGATTAATTATGACTCAGAAACCGGACGTGTCATTGCTATTTTTAGGGATTAATTATATTCATAACGGATGACGGTACACTACCTTTTATATGTACTTTACTGCTACTCGTCAATTGTAATACAAATGTTGTCAATACCGCACTTGGCACATTAAAACAGGAATGTATTGCTCAAACACGTCTTAATACTGAAAGCTCACCTATCTCATAGATTTAATTATCGCGTCTTTACGATTTAAAAATAATTTAGACTAAGTATATATACCACTAAATAATCCCCTACCAGTTCATAACAATTCTTCTTCGATGACCTGCTGCACATTTTGTAAATAATCCGATAATAGCCCCTAGAGTAGCCGTTACAATTTTCGGTAAACATGTCTGCAAACATAAAATTAATACATAAATTCATTATTGTAGTCATCATTAAAGTCTCATGTGAAAAAAAATAATAAAAAATGAACTTTAAATGGTAATGATAATAATAATTAGTATCATGTGCATGGGTCACATATTAAAACAAATATCTAACATTAAAGTAGAGTTAATTCGAAACATGAAACAAATGAATATTGTATTTAACGTAGTGATTAACACTGAAGAATAGTTCTCTATTTAGCCTAATTACAAAGCATTATCTAGTGGTTTGGAAAAGACAGGTTTTGAAGGCAGTAAAGAAAACTGTCTAGAAGAAATAAACAATGTGTGGTCCGATATGCGTCCAGCATCATTGAAAAACGCACAAAAATAATATCATTACATAAATCAGCATTAACATAGGATGTAGTATGCTCAAATCTAAACTATCTAAAGCTATTAGCTTGTCATTAAAACCGCAATATCTAGTGATGACTCTTCTCGCAACCTCAACGTCTGCTTTTTCATCTGAACAAGATGTAAATAAAGACGTAACAGAAGACGAACAGGTTACGAGAGTAGTCGGAATTAAACAGACTTTAACCAGTAATATAGCCCAATCGACCATGCGTTCAGAAGCAGACTTGTCTACTGTTCCCCGCTCAGTACAAGTAATTAACTCAGAGGTGATCGAACAACAAGCGGCTTCTAACCTGAGTGATGTGGTGCAAAACGTCAGTAACGTGGCAGAGGATAATAACTTTGGTGGCACACGCGATTTATTCAAAATTCGTGGTTTTAAAGCCAATGTTTTCGAAGATGGCACTCGAGTTTACGGACTAGCTCAAGACAAAGCTGTGATTGAAGACCTCGAGTCTGTTGAAGTAGTAAAAGGCCCTGAATCCGTTTTATATGGGAATATGGGCCCAGGTGGTCTGATTAATTTAATCAGTAAACGTCCAACACCAATCTCGAAAAATCAAGTTAAAGCAACAATAGATGAGCACGGTAAGCAACGACTTAGTGTTGATTTTACTGGTGCAGCCAATGATAATGGCACCCTGCTTTATCGTCTTGTCGGTGTATTTGACGATTCTGAAAGCTGGCGTGATGCTTCTGACAGCAAACAAGTCTTTATTGCACCAAGCCTTAGCTGGCTAGTCACAGACGATACGACACTCACATTCTCTTATAAATACAATAAAGAAGAACTTCCTTTCGATCGAGGTACATTGGCTGTTCGTAACAGTACAAATACTGGTTGGGAATTCCTAGATATTGGTAATAAACGTCTGGGCACTGATTTTTCTCGCCAAGAACGTGAAGTCCATAAGTTTGGTTTTGACATTGATCATACCATTAACGACTATTGGTCTATGCGCTTTAAAGCACGTAATTATGAGCGAAAAGCGTCAGCAGAACGTGTACATTTTTATGCATCATCCGCAGCCTCTAGGAAGAAGGGCTTTATCTATGGTCAAGACGGTGCTGAAGAAGCTTTTGACGGTACGATCAACCGCTATCTATATGGAAGTGAATTATCCAGTAATACCCAGTTATACTCTTGGGAAAATAATTTTGAATTCAACACAGGACCTCTCGAACACCGTACAATATTAGGCGCAGATTATACTCATTATAAAGAAAAAGAGGGTCAACTAGCGTCTGCAAGTTGGAGTCAAAATGAATATGCAATGTACTCAAAAGGTGTTCTACGTACTCCAAATACGAGTAAAGGAAGCTTTGATTATTACACTGGAGATCCTTCTCTAGAACCTCATCCAGGTGATCTCTATAGCACAAGACAAGTCAAACAAGAACTCACCGAATACAGTATTTTTGCTCAAGATTTGATTGAGCTAAATGACTGGAATTTCGTTCTTGGCGCTCGTTATGACATCTTTAAAGCTAAGAATGAAACTATTTGGGATCCAACAGCTCAGGCAAATGTAGCAAATAGTCCTAAGCCACTCAAAAATATCTCATCAAAAAGTCCTAAAGAAAAAAACATCAGCGTACAAGCGGGTGCTTTGTATAAAGTAAACAACCAATTATCCTTGTTTGCTAACTTTACTGACTCTTACCTGCCGAATCAAAAATTTGACGGTGTTAAAAATGAATGGGTTAAAGCTCAAAACGGCAGACAGTTTGAAATCGGTCATAAATTATCACTATTAGGACACAGACTAAACTTGACTACTTCTGTTTTCCATACTGACCTAAAAAATGTAGCTTACTCAAATCAAGATAAAAGCGTCGATGTATACAAACAGACAGTCCAAGGTTTAGAAATTGATGGTGATTACGCGATCACAGATAATCTAACAGCCCTATTCTCATATGGCTTTACTGATATTCAGTTCGTAGACGCTCCGGATAATGTAAATAAACCTGTAAACGTGCCTAAAAATAATGCAAGTCTTTGGTTAACATATCAAGCTAGTCATGAATGGGGCGTTGGCAGTGGTGTTCGTTATGTTGATGATCGTGCAGGTAACCGCCGTAAAGATTATGACTATACTCTAGATGCTTACACGTTAATCGATGCCGCTGTTTGGTATGCACCAGACTTTGCTGATAATGACCTTAAACTTCAATTAAATGTGAAAAACTTATTTGATAAGGACTATTACACAGCAGGCTCAGATTCGACACAAAACGCAGTGTACTTAGGTTCACCAAGAACAATTTCATTGAGTGCAGCATATAATTTTTAATATTGTATGAGTATGAATGATTAAGACAGAGGGACTCATTGAGTCCCTCTTTTAGCTTCATACGATTGATTTTAAGATTATTTAAAAAGTGGGGTTGGCGTTACGCCTAATCCCTGCCATTCAAAACAATATCTATCTGGCGACTGGCGTTTAATCTTCTTCACAAAATGAGGTTTCGGAGTACCAACAGCAATAGCAGCCACGACCTGATCATCAGGTTTCATGCCGAACATTGGTTTAGTGTTGTCATTAGCCAAAAATGTATACCAAAGACCACCATAACCCATTAAATGCAGACCATTCATAATATTTTGAGCAGCGGCTCCGACGCACAAACGTTGGTCCCACAATGATACTTTATGCTCAGGATCAAGATCCGTTACCACCATAATCATCATAGGGACTGCAGCAATATCTCTTGCAGAACGGTACGCTTTATCTTTTAGCTCACCATTATCACTTTGACGTTTGTATAACTCCAACGTCAAATCACCTAGTCTTTGCATGTTATCACCACGGGCAACAATAAAACGCCAAGGTTTCACATTACCGTGATCTGGTGTTGTCATCACTAAGTCAAACAAATTCCGAAGCTCTTCTTCAGATGGCGCAGGATGACCTAACTTAGATAAGCTATATGAACGGCGATCAAGCAACGATTCCAATGGATTCATTATTAAATTCCTTCTCTTTTTTATCATATGTATTTTCAGCTGACAGCCAATGACTAACAGATTGACATTGTATCTGAGTACCCTGCTCTAATATTAATACTTGATGGCATAGTGCTTGAAGTAAGGTTAAATCATGGGTAATCAATACTAGGCTGATTTGGCGTTTTTCCTGAATCGACTTCAGTAACGTGATCATTCGGTATCTATTTTCCTGATCTAACGCTGTCGTGGGCTCGTCTAAAATTAATAACTTAGGTGACAGAATTAAGGATCTCGCGATCATAATACGCTGACGTTGTCCGCCTGATAATTGATGTGGATAACGGTTTAAAAACGCTGTAGGTAAACCCACATCAGCCATGATCGTATCGAGTCGAGATAATAGGTTTTCTGTTTGTAATTGAGCCAAACACCCTTCTGTGAGTGTTTGGGCAATCGTTAGCCTAGGGTTTAAGCTAGAGGCGGTATCTTGAAATACGAATTGTATTTTATGCCGATGGAGTCGTAACATTCGACGTTTTTCATTAAGCCAATCATGACCATCAAAATAAATTGAGCCTGTCGCAGGAATAAGTCTTAGTAGCGCTTTTGCTAACGTGGACTTTCCTGAACCACTCTGACCTATGATTCCAATACTTTCGCCTTCATTCAACGAAAAATTAATATTATCCAATAACCTCTGCGGTGCTCTCCACCAGCCTGTAGACTTAACATCAACAGTTAAGTTATTTACATTAAGCAAGGTTCGCTTACTCGGAGAAATAGGGGGATCAAAATGCATAGGTCTCAGCAAGGCTTGCGTATATTCATGCTTAGACGTGTTGAATAAAAGTAAGGCTTGGTTATGCTCGATCACCTTACCATGTTGTAATACCATCACTTGATCTGCAACTTGTCTTACCATGTGTAAATCATGCGAGATGAGAACGATAGCCATGCCTGTTCGAGCTTGGATCTGCTTTAGCAACAGCAAAATTTGCTGACGCACCTCGGGATCAAGTGCCGTCGACGGCTCATCTGCAACAAGTAACGTAGGATTATTCACAATCGCCAGCGCAATAAGCAGTCTTTGCCTCTGCCCTCCTGACAATTGATGTGGGTAACGTGTTTTTAAGTCTGAAGTTAAACCGACTTGTTCAAGCAAATCATCAATACGTTGATTTAATAACGCAGTATTACCCGCTCTAAATGACGTACCCGATTTATGATGTAATGCAATTGCTCGTTTAAGCAGCCACTCGACACGTTTCACTGGATTGAGTGCCGATAAGGGTTCTTGCGACACCATTCCAATCAGCTTTCCTCTCACCTTCTGCCACTGCAGTTCAGAAAAAGTGCGGCTATTATGTCCATTAATATTAATAGATCCACTCGCCGCCCCCACTTTAGGTTCAATACCAAGTAATAACTTGGCTAATAGGGTTTTTCCAGCACCACTTTCGCCAACCACAGCTAAAGTTTGTCCTTTATCAACTTGAAAACTAATGTTATCTAGCAGCTTAGCTTTTCCAATAGAATAACTTAGTCCTTCAACCTTCAGCATGATATTTATCCTTATAAGGGCTCAACCATTCTTGTATTGCTTCACTCATCAGCACGACTAATGTCACAATGAGTAAAATAGCACCACAGCCTGTTAATCCTAACCAAGGGGCATGCAAATTGTTTTTACCTTGCGAAATCAATTCCCCCAAAGAAGGGTAACCGACAGGTAATCCGAACCCCAGAAAATCTAACGTAATTAGCGAGCCTAAAGCCCCAGAAAATACAAACGGTAAACTACTTAATGTAGCAATAAGTGCATTTGGCATAATGTGTCGCCAAATTACCCGCCAATCAGGAACACCAACAATAAGCGCAGACTGGATATATTCCAACTGACGTGTTCTTAATACCTCAGCTCGCACTAACTGCGCTAAATAATGCCAACCAAACAAGGCTAGAATCATACTTAAGGTAAAGAAACTCGGCTGAATAAGACTTGATACAATCATCACAACAAACATCACGGGAACCGACCCCCAAATTTCGCTAACACGCTGACCAAACAGATCTGTTAACCCACCCAAATACCCTTGCAACGTACCTGCAACTAACGCTAACAACGCAATATTAATGGTAATAAAGAAGGAGAAACCAAGGCTAATACGTATGCCATAAAGAAGCCGAGCAAAAACATCCCGCCCCTGATCATCCAACCCTAACCAGTTTTCGGATGTTGGAGGTGACGGATAACTCAGCTCATAATTGATAGTACTGTAGCTGTAATGTACAAACGACCATAACGCCCAGCCTTGCTTTGCAATCTGTTCACTCAAAAAAGGATCGGTATAATCTGCTTCTGAATCAAAATCGCCACCAAACTGAGTTTCGGGGTAACTGACTAGAATAGGAAAAAATAATTCGCCCTTATAACTAATAAGTAGCGGTTTATCATTCGCGATTAATTCTGCAAATAGGCTAACAAAGAACAATATAAAAAAAACAATCGCAGCATATTTACCTCGTTTTAGTGTACTCAATCGACGACTGCTCTTCTTTGAATTATCAGGCAAATTTAAATCATCCTGGCCAACATCCATCATCCGTTCACCTCGGAAAAATCAACGCGAGGATCAACCCAACGATATATCAAATCACCAACCAAATTCAAAACAAGACCCAGTAACGAATAACAATATAGAATACCTAATACCACTGGGTAATCTCGTTCCAATAGCGCCTCAAAACCTAATAATGCAACACCATCTAATGAAAATACGATTTCAACGAGCAAGGTGCCACCAATAAAAATTGACAGTAAGTCTGAAGGTAAGCGAGCTACGATCACTAACATACTATTCGGTAATACATGATTGAAGATTGCGCTTGTCCGACTTTCCCCCATGCAAATAGCCGTATCTAAATAAGGTTGAGCCATTTGGTCAATAATAGAATTACGTGTTAAGACAGTTAGCGAAGCCAATCCACTGGCAACACAGGCTGCAACAGGTAAACATAAATGCCAAAAGTAATCGAGGAGCTGCCCTGTAACGGATAAATCAGCATGATTTGCAGAAACCAGTCCCCGCAGCGGAAACCAGCTAAAAACACCACCAGCAAATAAAATCAATAACATAATAGCGATAATAAAAGTCGGCACTGCATAAGCGATAAACAGCAGTAAGCTTGATGTCGAATCAAACATACCACCTTGTTTATTCGCCTTCATCACCCCTAATGGTATTGCGATTAAATAGGTTAGGAACAAAGTCCAAAACCCCAAGGATAAAGAGACTGGCAGCTTCGAAAAAATTAATTCCGTAACAGGACGCTTACTAAAATAACTGTTCCCTAAATCGAATGATAAATAACGACTGAGCGTTTCAGTATAGCGTTGCCATATAGGCTTATCAAAACCATATTCTCGCGCAATTTTGTCTCGCAACTGGTCATCAATAAGCTGACCATTAGTTATTTGGTCAGTCTCATCGAAAAGCGCATTTGCCGAACTATCAATACCTTGCTGCTTGGCTAAGGCAGCCTCTATAGGCCCTCCAGGCAACCACTGAAGCAAGAAAAAATTTAACGAGATAATAATAAACAGCGTCGGAAATACTAACAGCAAACGACGAATAAAATAAAGATTAAGCATATTACTTCGAGCGCTCGTCCCACCAGAATTCAACTTCATAACCATATTTTGGTGCTTGTAACGGTTTTTCAATATAGTTCTGATAAGCAACTAACTGAAAGTTACGCGCCCACAATGGTAAATAGTAATAATTCCATTTCAACACCCGATCTAATGCGCGTCCGTATGCCTGCGTATCCACATAACGGTCTGACTGAACAAGTCCTTCGACAAGGTTATCAATAGCAGGATCTTGAATTCCACTGATATTATAGCTTGAAGCAACACCCGCAAATTCAGATTTAAGTGATGAACGTAACTCAGTATTTGGCGGAATTCGAACTTTATATTGACTTGGGGTCATATCAAACTTACGTTGCATTAATAATTTGTAATATTCAGTACCTGTTTTGATTGTTATGTTTGAACTAATACCCAATTTTTTCAGTGTTTGAATATAAGCGCCAATCGCAGGTTTCATGGTTGGCGATGGTAATAAGAAGTTAATTGTCATCACCTCGCCCGTCACACTATGGACCAACTTATTATTTTTAACTTTCCAACCGGCCTCTTTTAATAAGGCTTGTGCTGTTAATAAATTCTTACGGTTACGACCTGAACCATCTGTGCTTGGTAGTGTAAATTCACTTGATAATACCTGTTCCGGTAATTGCGCAGACAAGGGGGTTAATATCGCTTTTTCCTGTGCAGTGGGTAATCCCTCTGCAGCCAAGAAACTATTATTAAACAGGCTTGTAGCTCGAGTATATTGATTATTAAATGCTTTTTTATTTAACCACTCAAAATCAAACGCAGTAACCAAGGCTTCTCGCGTTCTACGGTCAGCAAATTTAGCTTGTCTTAAATTAAATACCATCGCTGTAACAAAAGAAGGTGCGTCGTAATTAATCTTGTCTTTAACAACCGTCCCAGAGTTAAACACGTCACCTTGATATAACTTATTCCAGCGTAATAAATTCGTTTCAGCAATATAATTTACATCGTTGGTTTTAAGCGCTTGCACTGCTGCATTACGATCGCGGAAATACTCGACTTTGATATTCTTAAAGTTATATTTCCCCTTATTGACAGGTAAGTTTTTACCCCAATAATCATCTCTCAATTCATACACAATCCCACGACCAGGATCCACAGAGGTTACTTTATAAGGGCCAGAACCAATGGGTATATCAAGCGATGGCTGCGTAAAGTCTTTATGTTGCCAGATATGCTTTGGTAATACAGGTAAGTTACCCGAGTTTAAGATTTGTAAACGGCTACCATCACCACCAAAATTAATTTTTATCGTTAAAGGGTCAATAACTTCTACCGACTTAACCATTTTAAAACGTGATTTAATATTACTTAAACCACTTTCACGATACAGATTTAGCGAGTGCGCAACATCTTCAGCAGTAACAGGATAACCGTCGCTAAACTTTGCTTCTTTTCTTAAAAAGTAAATAACTGAAGAATAATCATCAGCAATTGTCATCTTTTCAGCTAACCAGCCATAACGCGTTTTAATCTCATCTTTATCGTGACCACGAACAGTTAAGCGATCATAAAGCCAGAATAATCCTCTCGACTTTTTACCTAAATCGATAAATTGATGTAAAGAATCAAAGCTTCCCATTTCAGCCATCACCAACTCACCTTGTTTAGGCGCATTAGGATTCGCGTAATCAAAATTGCTAAAGTTTTCGGTATACTTTGGTTCACCATACAAGCTGATACCATGACTGGTATATTCGGCCAACACAGGGTGACTAAATGTTGCGATTAAAACTAACGAGCCCCCTAATAACCGACGAATAGATTGTTGTATGTCCATTAGCTAGCTTGCTCCATAGTTAGTTCATTCACATCATTTTTAACGAGGGATAGTTGCCCTGCATCAACACGGTATAATTTATCTGCAAGGTGGAAGTAATGATCGTCATGTGTAATGGCGATAATCGTTTTACCGCGCGCTTTAAGCTCTGGCAGTAACTCGGTATAAAAAATACGTCGGAAGGTCGGATCCTGATCGGCGGCCCATTCATCAAGTACAATGATGCTGCGATCTTCAAGGTATGCCAACAATAATGCCAAACGCTTACGTTGCCCTTGAGATAACTCAGTTGTGCTAAGACGACCATCAACAACTTCAACTTTATTATTTAAAGCGAGTTTCGTTAGGTAGTGTTCAACCAGTTCTGGATCGGGCTTAACCCCATTTTCATTAATAATATTTTTAAATAAATAAAAATCAGCAAATACCACAGAAAAATGATTACGATACCAATCAATATTATGCTCATTAATCACAGTATCAGAAAATGTGATGGTTCCACGGTGAGCACTATATAAACCGGTAAGTAGGCGTGCGCAAGTTGACTTACCACAGCCATTCCCACCAACCCAGAAAATCAACTCACCTTGATTAATCGTTAAATTAATTGGCCCAACGGAAAAGCCTGATTCGCCATCTTCACTCGGATAATCATATTCAATTTGGTCTAGCTGAAGTGTTTTCCATGATGTCTGTAGTGCAGGCAATGAATTCAGTTCATTTTTGTCTTCAGCTAAATCTAACGATGATACTTTGGCATAAGCGACAGAACCAATGATAAGCGCAGGTAATGAACCAACAAATCCTGCTAAAGGCGAACGCAAGAACAGAATTGCCAGTGCATAACCCGTCACTTGTTCCGATGTCCCAATCTGGAATTGGGTATGCATAAGTAAAACAAGTGCAATCAAGAGTAATACCGATGTATTTATCCAACTGCCATTAAGAACATTAAGTCGATCTGCTTTTGTATCTAAGATTCTCGCTTGTTCTGCTGAAGGCTCTAATTGAGAGTGATAAAAAGACGTACGGCGTTCTTGACTTAATTTAAGCTCATTACGGCCTCGCAGCATGGCATCATAACTGTCAAATAATACGTCATCATTTTCTCGTACTCGCTTTTTATAATCACGAGATGCGATCATTAATCGGCGACCGAAAATAATCGATACCGTACTCATCACCAGAGTCGCGATAAAAAATGTTGCTGACAACCAAAACAAATACGCATATGTGAATAGTACAACCGATGCGCCAAAAACAACAAAAGGTAAACTGTTAAACGCTTGGCTGATAGCGGTTATGTCTTTGGTTAAAGTCGCAAGAATAGTCGGCTGGCCTAACTGATCAATCCGCTCAACAGACATATTCATTAATCTTCGGCTAATACTCAGCCGTAGCTCATATACAACACGATGACCTAACCGGGTAATCTGAGATTGAGAGATATAACTCAATCCAAATAATAGGAATATGAGAGCAAAAAATAAAGTGATTGGAAAATCGGCACCGACACTTAATCGACTAATCGCTTCATTGATAAATGCGATAACTGATACGCCTGCTGCAGCACTTAAAGCACTGAGAAATATTGCAACTATAAATTTTGAATAGTCACCTTTTAATAAAGACAGAATTAACGTCGCGTTCATGATAAACAACACTACTTGTTAGAATTATGAAAACAACAAATTAAAATGTTGTTGTTTTACAAAAGCATTAGGATGTTAACACTAATCATTCTTGTTTGCATATTTGTTTGTTTATAAATGAATCAAAACTTTCTTAATAGTGCATTCATTATCGATATTAACTGAGGCTTAGTTGATTAACCGAACCTAGATTGATAATCCCCCCCCCCCGAGATTATCAATTTTTTGACAGTAAAGTGTTTTAATAATTCCTACCATCAACGTTTAATATTACGTCAGTTATGCCTCCAAGATCGGTTAATTCTGTTTAACACTCAAAAAGCTGTCATACTATGGCTATAAAATTTAGTATTTTGATGACTAAGATGAAAGTGAGAACAAAATGATCAATATTTACCGTGTATCTTTTCCTGATGGTAGCGTTTATATCGCATCGAAAAAAACACCACCAGCAAATGCAGTGAAAAGCTATGAATGGGCTAAGAATCACGCAGACCCAACGCGACCATTAGTTGCAGCTTACCTAAAAAGCAAAGGCCAAAGCACGTTAGAGCTACTTCATTCAGATCTAACACCTGATATGGCTAAAAAATTAAAAAGAAGATATATCGTCGAAGCAAGACAAGCAAAACAATTCGTTATCACCTAATAGATGTTGAAAACCTGCTTGCTAGAGCAGGTTTTATTTAATAAAACTCACTTAAATACGATAATTAGCGTGAGCACATTAAGCGTCAGGCAATTTATCCTTTTCCACACTCGGTTGATCACTTAATACTTCGGCAAGTGTAGAACGACACAAATGCCCCTCAACATCACCATCCACATTTAACACCGGCAGTGGTAATTGATTATCCAGCATTTCAGGGATCACAGTTTCCAGTAACGCATCACTTTGCACGCCTGGCACTGCGTCCAATAAAGACGCATCAAGGACATTACTGTAATCTCTTTTTTCAACATTATCTAAGGTATCTTGTGTGATCACCCCTTGATAGCCATTCTCGTTAACAACATAACCATAATCTTGCTTTGATTTGCGCATTTGCAATACAGCTTCACCGATTGTCTCGGCCGAAATGCGGAAGATTTGCGGTTGCATTACAGTTTCCACCGTCAATGCACGCGCGCGATTTACATCTTTGACGAAGGCTTCAACATAATCATCAATCGGGTTAAGTAAGATATCAACAGGTGAGCCTTGTTGTACTAATACCCCATCACGCAAAATAGCAATGCGATCACCTAATCGTAGTGCTTCATCGAGATCATGGGTAATAAAGACGATGGTTTTATGTAGCTTTTCCTGTAGTTCAATCAGCTGGTCCTGCATTTCACTGCGGATCAAAGGATCCAATGCTGAAAATGCTTCATCCATTAACAGAATATCGGCATCGGTACACAATGCCCGCGCTAAACCGACACGTTGCTGCTGACCACCGGACAACTGCCTTGGATATTGATTGGCATAACCGTCCAAACCCACAGTTTCCAACCATTGCGTTGCACTTTTCTTTCGTTCCGCTTTCTTGACGCCCTGCACTTGCAAGCCATAACCAATATTGTCTAACACAGTGCGATGTGGCATTAACCCAAAACGTTGGAATACCATCGACATTTTATTACGACGAAAATCTTGCAGGTCTTTGCTCTTCAATTGCATGACATCACTACCCGCAATTTCGATTTCACCGGCTGTAGGTTCAATTAAGCGATTAAAGTGACGGATCAAGGTAGATTTACCCGAACCAGATAAGCCCATGATTACAAATATTTCTCCCGGATAAATATCCAGGTTAATATCCGACAAACCAACGGTATGACCCGTTTCCGCTAAAATAGCATCTTTTGATTTACCTGCTTTGACTAGCTCAAGTACCTTCTTTTCATTTTTACCAAAAATTTTATATAAATTTTTAATACGAATTAACGGGCTTTTATTCTCATTTAAACTCATCTTAGTGCCCTCCCAAATTTTGTAGCGTACGTTTTGCGTAACTTTGCGAAATCCGATCAAAAATAATAGCGAGTACAACAATGGCTAAGCCGTTCAATAAACCAAGTGTGAAGTATTGGTTGGTGATTGCCTTTAATACCGGTTGACCTAAACCTTTTACACCAATCATAGAAGCAATCACAACCATAGCGAGTGCCATCATAATAGTCTGATTAATACCAGCCATAATATTAGGCATTGCCAATGGTAACTGCACACCAAACAAACGTTGCATAGGACTAGCACCATAAGCCGTTGCCGCCTCTAGTACTTCTTTGTCTACAAGACGGATACCTAAGTTCGTTAAACGAATAACAGGCGGTACAGCGTAAATAATAACGGCAATAACCCCCGGAATTTTACCGATACCTAATAGCATCACCACGGGGATCAAATACACAAAGGCGGGCATGGTTTGCATTATGTCTAAAATAGGTGTTACAACGGATTGTACACGATCAGAACGAGCCATCGAGATCCCGATAGGAATACCAATAAGCACCGCGAGTGAGGTAGAGACAAGAATAATACTCATGGTTCGCATGGTATTGTCCCACATCCCAAAGAATCCGATGAGGAAGAAGGCTAAAACGACACCTAAGGTTAATTTCCAAGAACGGCTAGCAATATAAGCAAAAACAGCTAACACGGCTATAACTAGCCACCAAGGGCTGCCAAGTAACAATTTTTCAAACCAAATAAGAAAACTAAGTAAGGGATCAAAAAACGCTTCAATACTATCACCGTATTCACGCGAAAAACTACGATAAGCGCCGTCCAATGTTTTCCTAATATCAAGTAATTGGCGACGATCTAGCTGCGGTATTTCCGAAAGCCATGAACTGTCTGACATATTATTTATTTCCTAAAATAAAAAAACCCGAATAAGTCGGGTTATATATACCCAAGCTACTTCAAGGCGCACAATAAGCCAACTGAAGTGGTTTGGGTATAGTGAAAGGCTATAGTTCTGAGACTGCTTTCTTGATTTTCTTCGCAGTAGCTGAATCAACCCACTGTGACCAAGTATCTTCATAGTTTGTTAAGAAGTACTCAACACTGTATTCACCATCAGCTTGCTCATCTTCCATCCAAGCAAGTAATTCATTCATCTGAGCATTCTTGAATGAGCGGGCTGTAAGGTAAGCCAGTGCTTCAGGTGCTCTTGCCGCAAACTTTTCAGTCACGACAGTATCTACAGCAGAAGGTGGAAACATAGTCACTTTAGGTTCTAAACAATCTTCTTGAGTAATACACTCTTTAAAATGTTTTTCATCGATACCTGAACCAAAATCAACCTTAACCATATCGTATTTACCCAATACAGCTGTCGGCGCCCAATAATAACCAAACCAAGCTTCTTTACGCTCATAGGCTTTGGCAATAGAGCCAGATAAGCCAGCACCAGAACCCGGATCAATTAAATCGAACCCGTCATCGGCAAGATCCAAAGCCTCGTATAGATTCGTTGTTGTAATTTGACAGTTCCAACCTGATGGACAAATCATAAATGCAGATTTATCCGGATCTTCAGGGTGCTTAAATAGTTTCGCGTTGGCTTTAATGCCTGCAATAGTTGCTAAACTCGGGTCTTTTTCGACCATATAAGCAGGAATCCAAAATCCTTCTTCACCGCCATCTGTTAGGGTGGCACCAGCATAACGAATTCGCCCTTCTTCAACACCTTTATCAAGGGCTGATTTCATGGCATTACTCCAAAATTCAGGCGCAATATCAGGCTGACCTTTTTCGATCATAGCCGTACCGGTTGCCATTGTATCACCAGGTACGAGTTCAGCATCACACCCAAACCCATGCTCTAAAATAAAGCGATCAATATTAGCGATGATTGTGGCTGAATTCCAGCTCATGTCAGCAATGGTAACACTGCCGCATTCATTTGCATTAGCGAAGGTAGAAAGAGATGAACAAGCAAGAAGTAGTGAGGTAGCGAAAGTCTTCCGCATATGAATAATATCCTTATTATTGTAATGAAGTACCAACAATACTACAGGAAATCGCGACTAAAAGCTTAGATAAGTACTAAAAACCGTAAACATGACTAAAACATCTTACGGTAATTAATACTAATAAAAGATAAAAACGTTATAAAATCAGTTAAGTAAATGAGTTATTCTTCCGCCTGAATTTGACCAACAAATAATACTGGCGCAGCATCTAGTTTTTCTGCATCCATCATTGAAGCAATGCGTTCGACAGCTGACAATAGCTGACTTTGTTCCCACTCTTCAAGATTTTGATAACGCTTGATGAAATGGTCTTGAAGCGGCTTGGGTGAACTACTCAGTAATAATTTACCTGATACACTCAGCGACAGATGCACTTTACGTTTATCGGTTTCACTTCGCGTCCTAATCACCAATGCCCGACTCTCAAGTCTGTCAATAATCGTCGTGACTGTCGCAGCACTTAAGGCGATCTCTTTCGCTATGTCTTTCGCCAGTGGTGCATCAAGCATGGCAATATTTTGCATCACCATGAGTTGAGGACCAGTTAAACCAGACTGTTTATTCAGCTGACGAGAATGTATATCAATGGCTCTGATCACTTGACGCAATGATACTAATAATTCTTCATACTTTTCCATAACCCTTCCATAATTCGCCCCTCATTTTGCGAAACAATAACAGAAATGTGCACCAGACTCATGCTGCAAATGTAAAAAAAGCAAAATAACGCCTATACGTTATTTTGCTTTTGTTGTATTCCTAACCACTATCGAACTAATTAACGCATTAAAACGAGCGTGGAAAGAATGTTAGTTCGCTAACTCAATTTTATTAAAGTCAATTTCATTTTCTTCAGGTGAACGTTCAATCGCAGCAACCTGCTTGTATTTCTTCGCAAGAATATAACCGAAACAACCGATAATCAATGCGATTGCTAATGCGCCAACCCACTGAATTTGTAAGAAGTCCAGTTTGAACAATAACGTCAACCCACTCATTAATACAACATTACCAATAATATATTTAGCCTTACCAAAACGCTCTACAGTTAAGTTTAAATTATCAGTATAAAGTCGCACTAATGAATCCAGCGAGTTAATTACAAAGGTGATGCCCACTAATATCATCGCGAGGTTATAGAAGCCTGTTGTCGCAATCTCATTCACGCTGTAGTAGTAAAGTACTGAGAACCATACTGCGATTGGAATAGACGGGAAGACCATCATTGCAATCAATACTTGATAAGTTTTCATACCACCAACAAAACGGGAAGTGAATTGACCAATCATGATGCTCCAAGAGAACCACCAGAATAAGTAAAATTCATGGTAATCATTCATTGGTAAAACAAAGTGATGAATATTACCAAAGTAATCGCCAATCAACGCAAAGGTTGTTGTAAATTCACTTACACTTGATTCTTCAGATAAGAACGCGCCAGCCCACATCACGACGATCAGACCTAAAAATAACCAGGTGCTCGCTAAACTCAATATACGTACATAACGAATACTAGTACTTGAGTAAACTGCTGCAGCAATGACGACAAAAACAATAAGATAGAAACTACTCACTATCGTTTCGCCATCACCTAATTCAGGTAAATACCAAGGTAGATTAGTCAGCAATAAGTAAGCTGTAAAGGCACAAGTACCTATAATAATAAGGTTATTGATGAATTTAATTAATGGGATCTCAAAGAATTTAACTCTTGGTTCAATGACACAAAAATAGAAACAAGTTAAAAAGTAAAATGCCCAGATAAGAAATGCCCAGAAACCAAATTCAATCGCTAAAGGATTACTAAAGCTATATTCAGGGCTTGCCGCAAGGTTTGCATAACCAGCAAACTCGGTAAGCGGAAACATGATAAGTCCCACGTCCAGACCGGAAGTAAATAGAATCGCGATAAAGGTAAATGTACGCACAGGCGTAACACCTACACAGCGCACATTCCCCCAACGAAAAATTACAAATGCAATTGCAACAAAGGTAAATATAATACCTATGCTAAGCCAAGTAGTCATCATTTAAACTCCATGTAAATTTATATAAAACATAAGTTTAATCCTTCTTATGTTTTAAATAGCCTAGCCCAACGTTTAAGTGTGCAATCTAATAAAGTCTGTAATAAAGTATTAAGACTGTAATAAAAATTAAAATTGCATACACCCTCAAACCTTAAATATCGAATTGCCGATATTTAAATCCTGATGAATTGAGTTTGGCATTAAAAGACCATTCAGCCAGAGTGGCTTAGGCTGGTCAGATACCTAGATACCTAATGCGCCGCTTTCACTGCACACTAGGTCTATTAACCGTTAAAACGTTATTAAGCGTAGTATCGTTATACAGACTCGCGTTTTGGCGACTGTAATCGTTGTGTGTTCTGCCATTCAGGCGCCACGGTTACACTGCTCCCGTCAGCCTCAAGCGGTATATTACCCAAAATTAGGTCAGCTGCGCGCTCTGCCAACATGATAGTCGGAGAGTTAAGGTTACCATTAGGGATTGTCGGGAAAATAGATGAATCAACAACCCTTAGCCCTTCAACACCGTGTACCCTTGTTTCTGAATCAACAACGGCCATTGGATCTTCACCCATCTTGCACGAACAAGAAGGATGATAAGCACTTTCTACCGCACTTCTCACAAAACTATCGATCTCTTCGTCCGTTTGAATATTGGTTCCCGGTTGAATTTCTTCACCACGGAATTCATCCAACGCTGGTTGACTAATGATTTCACGTGTTAAGCGTACACAAGCCCGAAAACCTTCAATATCCTCGGCATGAGAAAGATAGTTAAACTGAATATGCGGCGCAACATGTGCATCCTTAGAGACAACTTTTACAAAGCCTCGGCTCTTCGGTTTGTTGTGACCCACATGCACCTGAAAACCATGCCCAGCAAACGCTTCTTTACCGTCGTAACGCATTGCAGCAGGTAAAAAGTGATATTGTAAATCAGGCCACTCTAATCCAGGCTTTGAACGAATAAAACCACAAGATTCAAAGTGATTTGTTGCGCCTAAACCTGACTTGTCAAAGAACCAACGCGCACCAATGAACAACTTATTTAATGGATCAAGTTTGCCATTAAGTGAAATAGGTTTAAGACACTTGAATTGGAAATAAAACTCAAGATGATCTTGTAAGTTCTCTCCCACTCCCGGCAATTCATGCACTTGGTCAATACCGGCTTCAGCTAGCGTGCTTGCTTTACCGATGCCCGATAGTTGCAGGATATGCGGAGAACCAATCGAGCCAGCAGAAAGGATGACCTCTTTATTACAATGCAGTCTCGTTAGCTTACCCTTGCGCTCAAACTCTAATCCAACAGCTTGTTTACCTTCAAACAATACCTTGTGTACCAAAGCATGAGTAATAACTGTTAAATTACTCCGGTGCATCGCAGGTTTTAAGTACGCATTAGCAGTCGACCAACGCACACCATTCTTAATGGTCATGTGCATAGGGCCAAAACCCTCTTGCTGCTTACCATTGTAGTCATTGGTTGCCATGTAACCCGCATCAATACCGGCATCAACAAAGGCTTTGTACAAAGGGTTTTTCATGTTGTTGCCGTTATTCACAGCAAGGGGACCAGTGTCACCACGATAGTCATCGCCGCCAAACGCCCAGCTTTCAGCCTTTTTAAAGTAAGGTAAGCAATTAGCGTAATTCCAATTTTTTGCCCCACTTTGCTGCCACTCATCAAAATCGCGAGCATGGCCACGTACGTAGACCATACCGTTAATAGAAGATGAACCGCCTAATACCTTACCGCGAGGGCAATGCATACGGCGATTATCCAAATAAGGTTCAGCTTGAGTTTCAAACTGCCACGCATATTTCGCACTATTCATTGGAATAGATAATGCAGTCGGCATTTGAATAAAAATACTCTTATCACTGCCACCCGTTTCTAATAACAGTACCTTGTTAGCAGGATCTGCTGATAAGCGATTGGCTAATACACAACCCGCACTACCAGCGCCAACAATAATGTAATCATATAGGCCTTTTGGTTTAGTCATGTCAGCTCCCTAAAATGGACTTTCAAGTGGTTGCATACCAACATACACAGCTTTAATCTGAGTGTACGCTTTTAAAGTTTCGCTACCGTTTTCACGGCCAATACCAGACATCTTATAGCCGCCGACAGGCATTTCTGCAGGTGACGCGCCATACGCATTAATCCAACAGATACCAGCTTCTATTTGATGAATAACACGGTGAGCACGGGTAATGTCCTGAGTGAATACACCAGCCGCTAAACCTAAGCGAGTATCATTAGCGCGGCGAACTACTTCATCTTCATCTGTGAAGGTTAATACCGACATAACAGGACCAAAGATTTCTTCTTTGCTTAATGTCATCTCATCGGTACATTGGGTGAAAATGGTTGGCGCAACAAAGTAACCATTCGGCGCATTCTTAGGTTGTAATGCATGACCACCAGTAAGTAGTTCAGCACCTTCTGATTTACCTATTTCAATAAAATCCAGAACCTTGTCTTGATGCTCTTTCGAGATCAACGCACCAAAGTTAGTCTCTGGATCCATCGGGTCGCCACAGATGATGTTGTTTTCTGTACGCTCACGCAGTTTCTCGATAAAGCGTGGGTAAATGGCGTTTTGCACAAATACACGCGTACCGTTCGTACACACTTCACCTTGGGTATAAAAATTCGCCAGCATTGCTGCTGATACGGCATTATCAATGTCAGCGTCATCAAAGATGATTAGCGGTGATTTACCACCTAATTCCATTGTGACTTCTTTCAGTGAGCCCGCTGCGGCAGCCATCACTTTTTTGCCTGTTCCGACTTCACCAGTAAACGATACTTTAGCAATCTCGTCATGTGTTGTTAACCAAGCACCAACACGACCATCGCCTTGAACAACGTTAAATACGCCATCTGGTACACCCGCTTCGGTAAATATTTCAGCTAACTTGATTGCGCCGCGTGGTGTCTCTTCTGATGGTTTAAAGATCATGACATTACCGCAAGCAAGCGCAGGTGCTGATTTCCAACATGCAATTTGTAGCGGGTAATTCCAAGCACCAATACCTGCACAAATACCTAATGGTTCACGGCGGGTATAATAAAAATCATCACCGATCTGTTGCTGATTACCTTCAATACTAGGGGCAATACCGGCAAAAAATTCAATTGAATCTGCACCAGTTACAACATCAACAACTGAAGCTTCTTGCCAAGGCTTACCTGTGTCTTGAACTTCGATAACAGCAAGTTCGTCATTACGTTCACGTAACAAAGCAACTGCTTTTAATAAAATACGGTTACGCTCCATTGGCGTCATTTTAGACCAGGTAGCGAAACCAGCTTTTGCACTTTCAATTGTCGCTTGCTGAATACTCGCATCAGCAACTTCAACTAAATAACTTACTTCTCCGTTAGCTGGATTAATGACTTCAAAGGTTTCACCTGAGTCATTCGAGAGAGGCTGTCCGTGGACATAATTTTTATAAGTAACTAACGACATTTATTTTCTCCGTGCTGCATTATCACAGCCTCGATAAAGGCTTTACATAAAATTTGGGCTTGTTCGAATTCTTTTTCAGGACAACGACTCAAGGCACTACGCAACCAAAAACCATCAATCATCGCTGCAGTTTGTTTCGCAGAATGAATCGCGACATCCTCTGGCATTAATTGTTTAAATGAAAATGCGAGGTTGCTATACAAACGTTGGCAATTGACATGTTGCAATCTGGCTAGCCCAGGATCGTGGACTGCTTGGGACCAAAAACTTAACCAGGTTTTAGTTGCTGCTGTTGAGCGTTGAAATTCAGTAAAATTAGACTCTACGATCATCGATAAGCGTGCTTCTGCGGATAAGTTTTTACCTAAAATACGGCTTAATAACGCTTGTTTTAGTTCATCGAGTAAATATTTTAGAGTTGCTTCAATGAGACCTTGCTTTCCACCAAAATAATGGCTAATAAGGCCAGATGACAGTCCAGCTAGACCACTAATGGTATTGATTGTTGTGTGATGTAAACCGTGGCGTTCAACAGAGATTAACGTCGCGTCAATCAGCTGCTGTTGCCTTACCGTTTTCATTGCTGGTCTGGGCATAAAAAGTAACTATCCATGTTTGGTTGTTGATAATTCAATGCTTAACTGTTGTTAAAAGTTGTTAATTGAACGTTCAATTAACAACAACTATAATAGTTAGAGCTGTAACTATCAACCCCTATATTTGTCAGTCGCATAATTACAATAAAATAATTCATACATAAACCAGCGATACGAACAAGGTTAAACAACTGTTTTAAAAGAGTATTGATAAGGCGTTAATTTTCGGTTGATTAGCAGTAAAATAGTCGTAAATAAATTAATAGTTTCAGCCATAGTCATTAGAAATGTAAGTATTAGACTGAATTGCAACAAAGAACTAACACCGATATTGATAGGTCAATTTTATTTAGAGAGGGAACATGCTTTATACCGCTTAGCGATTGAACTGTGGAAATATAACGTTGAGAAATTAAAACAAGATAAGCCTGCTTTCAAACAGGCTTTTTATTTATTTTAATCTGTATAACTCTAGCGTTAAAAAACTAATTCAACGCCAATTTTAATTTATTTACGCGACTAAACACAAGCCAATCAACAAATAATACTAAGGCAATAGTGCCACCAGCCATTGGTAACATAAACGATAATACAACGATAGTGATTAAACCCACTTTCCAAACACCCGCATGTTCAAATCGTGGGGGCGCACCGAGAGCTTTCTTCTCAGCAGGACGACGGATCCACCACATTACAGCACCAGATATCGCAATGAAGATAAATGCAAGACAAAAGAAAACATTAACGATTTTATTCACCACGCTAACATCACCTTGATGTAATGCGATACCTGCAGCCATGAACTTGGCCATTGGGTTGTATTCGTTCCACGTTACATCTGCTAAAATCCGACCTGAATACTGGTCTATATGTGTTGTTCTATCTAATCTAGGGTCAGTAATATCCCCGCTCATGGTATTTGCTGCTAGCGTATAAACCCCAATCTCACTTCGAGGAAAGTTAAGCTTAAACTGGGTAAATCCAAGTATTTTCGCTTGCGCTAATATTTGATCGACACCAAATTTAGCCTCTATGTACATCTCATTAGCCACCTTTGTATCATGCAGCATAGCGCCAGTTCCTGCTGCTAACATCGCTGTATGATCATGTGATTCAGGCATCAGTGTTTGCTCTAAGTTCCACGGCATCTCTTCTTCACTGCCATGATTCATTGACGCGTGATTTTGTGTAGACAAAGGTACATCATTCCATTTTTCAGCAGGGAAGCTACTCCATGCTTGCACAAACGTCCCACCCCAAATGCTTGCCCATGCAAGACCTGAAATAAAGAAAAATAACAATACAAACGATAATAACCCACCAATATTTGCGTGTAGGTCGCGCATAAGAATACGTGGTCCACTTGTCATTCTTATTTTAAGAAAACCAGCCTTACTGGCCTTGTCCCGTGGCAACCACAGATAAACGCCCGTCACTAATAAGATCACACCTAGACTTGCTGCAATTTCAATAAGGTAATCACCCCAATCACCCAGTAATAAGGTGCCGTGTATATCATTCGCTAATTCATACCAGCTATCACTGCGATCTATCGTACCTAGAACCTCTCCGTTATAAGGGTTAACTGTAACAAACAGCGTCTGACCTGATTCAAGCTTAATTGAGAAACGGTTCGCAAGATCAGTACTTTTAGCTGGTATAAACTGAGTTACCATTGCATTAGGGTAGGCAGAAAGTACATTTTCCATTTGTCGTGAAATAGTTAGAGTCGAAGCCTCTGGTGTTACTTCTAGCATTGATTGATAACGACTAAATTCAATTTCGTCATCAAATAACATAACTAAACCCGTTAAGCTCAGCATTAACATAAACGGGATCACAAATAGCCCAGCATAAAAATGCCAGCGCCAAGTTAAGAAGTAACGTGATTTTGAGCGTGCAAGTTCCTCGCGGTTAGACGAAGTGTTATTTACAGGCTGATTAATTTTCGACATTCTTTGTATTTTCCTTTCTACAAAATCCCTATCGAGCTAACGAAGGTCATCCATATTAATACCAATCACAATAAATAGATGACCATTATTTAATGCAATTGGTATAGCTAAATTTTTTCGTCATCAATCCCCGATTAAACGAAAAAGTTTAGCGGAATATTGATAACGTGATTTCTGTGTACTATTACTGTGACTATTACAGTGGGTAGTACAATGATAATTTAAGTTACGAAAGGACTGCTGGCGGTGCGCGAGGAGTTTGCCATTGATAACGCACGTTATGCGCTAAAAATGAATAATGCTCTTGAACTGAAACACTAAGACGAGCCAATACAGGCACGGGTAATAACTCAAGATCATGAAAAGAAGAATAATGGCTGAATGGGCAAGGTTTTCCCTCATGGATTTGGGGTTTACCTTCTTCGATCTGAACCAGTTCCAGTCCATTAACGGTACACAACGTCGCCCATACACCAACGCTATTATTGGCGTTAATCACAGGCATAAGCGTGACTAAAACCCAACTAAGCAGGCTAGCAAGCAACATTAATTTTTTAAAATAAGAACTGTGTTTCATACGATACTCTATAGATTTGTACGGAGTGTACACAAATCCATAACACATCGCAAAATTAGTAACATATGGTTAATGTTTAGACACTTATCACCCTAAGGTCTAAAAAGATAGCTATCGAACGGCTAACTAATCAGCCGTTTAATACTGTGAAGACAGGATTAAGCAGTAACAGTTTCTATTTTATCACCCTTTAATACCGTCGCGGATAGCACAACAGGTATCGCTTTCGAAATTGGCGTGTCACTCAAATCCCCTTTCCCATCGAGAGATACTAATGGATTGGTTTCAGGGAAGTAAGCCGCAATATTACCTTCTGGAATGTCATAAGCCACTAGCTTAAAACCAAACACTTTACGTTCAATACCATCCGGCCACAGCGATTCAATATCGACTAATTGGTTATTCTCCATCTTTAATGCCGCGATGTCATTCTCGTTAATAAAAAGGACTTTACGTTCACCGGATATACCGCGGTAGCGATCATTAAAACCATAAATAGTGGTATTGTATTGATCATGTGAACGCATGGTTTGTAATACGAGTACAGGATTGTTACTGAGTTCTCGTAAGTTTGCTGGTAGTAAATGAACAGGCAGATCATGCTGCATAAATTGTGCTTTTTTCGACGCTGTTTGCCACTGTCGCTGCGCAGCACTGTTACCAAGATAAAAACCACCAGGCTGTTTTATCTTGCGATTAAAGTCGCTAAAACCAGGAATCGTTTTTTCAATCAAATCTCGGATCCGAGCATAGTCTTCAATGACCCAACCCCAATCAATGGGCTGCTTGCCCAACGTTGCTTCTGCAATACCCGCAATAATAGCAGGCTCAGATCGCATTTCACCAATATCATCTGCCACCACGCCCGCAGAAGCATGCACCATACTAAACGAGTCCTCAACGGTGATTCTTTGTGGCCCAAATGTTTGCATATCAATATCAGTGCGCCCTAAGCAAGGTAATATGAGCGAGTCTTTACCCGGCACAAGATGCGTACGGTTTAATTTTGTCGCGATATTAACCGTCAAGCTACAGTTGGATAGCGCTTGTTGCGTTAACGCAGTGTCTGGCGTTGCAGCAGCAAAATTGCCCCCTAAGCCAATAAATATTTTACTCTCCCCTGCAAGCATCGCTTTAATCGCTTCAACCGTATTATGTCCAGGTTCTGAAGGGGCTTTAAAATCAAATTCATCCGATATGCTTTTGATGAACGCAGCACTGGGCTTTTCATCAATGCCCATCGTGCGATCGCCCTGTACATTACTGTGCCCACGCACTGGACACAATCCTGCACCTTGTTGCCCTAACTGCCCAAACAATAGCTGTAAATTGGCAATTTCTTGGATGGTTTTCACCGAATGCTTATGCTGAGTGATCCCCATCGCCCACGTGATAATCACCCGCTTAGATTGACGATAAATGCGAGCAGCTTGCTCTATTTCAGATTGCAATAACCCAGCCTGCTCGGTAATTTCATGCCATGATGTTGCTTCAACGGCGGTTAAGTATTCATCGAGTCCTTGAGTATGTTCAACAATAAATGCATGATCAAATATAGAGGCTCGTCCAGCGGCCAATTCGGCGCTATCAATCACACCAAGCGCTTTAACCATACCGCGTACCACAGCCATGTCTCCGCCAAGCTTAGGTGTGAAATAACACTGACTAATTTGTGTCGAACTATCAGTCAGCATTTCTTTCACTGATTGTGGGTTAGTAAAACGCTCTAACCCTCTTTCTTTTAAGGTATTAAAAGTAACAACAGCCGCCCCGCGACGCGATGCCTGCCTTAATGTATCTAGCATGCGTGGATGGTTTGTGCCAGGGTTTTGACCAAACACAAAAACAGCATCAGCATGCTCAAAGTCTTCCAGTGTTACCGTACCTTTACCGATACCAATAGCCTGCTTCAAGCCGACACCACTTGCTTCATGGCACATATTGGAACAATCAGGAAAGTTATTGGTTCCAAATTTACGCACAAAAAGTTGATACAAAAAAGCCGCTTCATTACTCGCTCTACCCGATGTATAAAACTCTGCCTGATCAGGGTTTTCAAGTGCATTTAAGTGCTTCGCGATCAGTGTAAATGCCTGCTGCCAACTAACCGCGTCATAGCAACCCGTTGCACGATTGTACTGAACAGGATGGCTAAGCCGCCCTTGCGATTCTAAAAAATAATCACTTTGCTGGGTTAACCAACTGACCGGATGTTTTGCAAAAAATTCTGGTGTAACACGTCGGCTTGTGGCTTCCCAATTAACGGCTTTAGCACCATTTTCACAAAATCGAAACCGAGTTTGTTCTTTTGACTCACCCCATGCACAACCCGGACAATCGAATCCTTTATCTTGGTTTGTTTTGAGTAAGTTTCGAATATTCCGTGACACATTTTCGCTTTTCACCAGATGTTTGGTCGTACTTAATAAGGCTCCCCAGCCACCAGCAGACCCTTCATATTTTTTAATTGTCATGTTGATTCTCTGTATCAGACTTTCTATAGTCATTAAGTAGGTTTAAACGAAAAGCACCATGGTAGACGTTAAACACACCATCACGGCTAAAGCCAATCAGTGTTAAATTAAAGCGTTGCGCCATGTTGATCGCGAGGTTGGATGGCGCGCCTACTGCTATCAGTACCGAAATACCAGAAACAAGTACTTTTTGAACCAACTCGAAACTAATACGGCCGCTTAGAAATACAATTTTTTCTTGTTGATCAAGTTCAGGACTTCTTGCTAATTTCCCCATCAATTTATCTAATGCATTGTGACGTCCTACATCTTCACAGCTCAGTAATAAAGCCCCCTTAGCATCGAATAAGGCGCATCCATGTACCCCGCCAGTTTGGTTAAACATCGATTGATACTGACGTAATGAGTCGCTGAAATGAGGAATAATAAGGCCCGACAACCAACCTTCGGTCGAATCTAAATCGGGAATATCGCGTAGCTCTAAAGACTGTATTGAGGATTTTCCACACACTCCACAACTGGAGAAGGATGTGGTATCTCGATTGATTAATGCCCAATCCACAACAACATCTGATGATAAACGTAGATATATTTCATTTTGGTTCATTTCATCTGAATCAAAGTGCTCATTGATACCAACAATGTCGCTAGCGTTGTTGATAATCCCCTCTGCTAACAACAGGCCTGTAACCAGATTAAGATCGTCACCCGGTGTACGCATCGTCACTAGGTAAACACGCTCTTTCTGTTTGCCCGCACAGTCGCTATAAATGAGGTGTATCTCTAAAGGCTCTTCGATAATCACGGAGTCAATTGACAAGCTGACTTCTGTACCATTTATCTGTCGCATAGAACATGCCGAAACACCAATAGTTAGCAAGCTTGATTGATGCATTTGCTGACTATTAGTATGGCTATTTCGACGACCATTTCGTTGATAAGTAGCATTAAAGGCTGACTCTCTATCAACTAACGAATAGTCTTCTGGATTTATTTTCTGTTCAGCCATGGGCATGCCTCACTTTAATAGACTGATGTTAAAAACGGAGGATGCACCACAAGCATTTTTACGGTGAGCTTTAACATTCGTTAAATAAGCGCTTTACACTACCTTTTACAGAGCAATAAACATAACGGGAAAATTCTTTCATTTGATAAGAAAAACTTATCAGCTAGCTCAATATAAGATGCATAAAGGGCTCATCAAACATTCTCGATGCATATCAAATTTAAACATTAAGTCATTCTGTGATGGTGGTCTAAGAAGATTCGAGTCGTGACGTTTGCGGGACTATCAATAAATACCCATTATCTCGATTTGATATAATGGGTATAATTTTTAACTAGCTTCTTAAGTTAAAAGTTAAGTTAAATCGAATCAAAGCCTATGCATTCTATTTTTTCATGTGACCTAGGTCTCTTCACCATAAAAATATAAAGGTATTTTAAGATTAAAGCCTGACAAAAAAGACGTTGAATAAATATTACTGAAGATATAAGGATGAAGTATTTTAGGTTTATTGAGAGGGAGTTAGAACTTTTATCTGGGCTACAGGTTAAATGTGAGCAACAGATAAAGTAGGCTCACTAAAAAACACCAATGGGGTAAGTAAAACGAGCTGAATTTAACAGTGGTGTAATAGGAGTAAATATGGGTGCCGGCAACAGCACCCAAATAGATAAACAAGAGGAATAGATATAACTAAACACTATTAACAAGTTGAAATACTAGTGGCAACCTATTAAAAGCGGTAGCTTATCGTATTAAACAAGCAGGCATTGTGATAAATAACAGACAAAAGCAATGGCATATAGCACAAAGTATCTGATAATATCGGTAAGGCTATTTACCTTCCCTAAAAATAATCTAGTAGATGAATATTAAAGAACTGAACCCCTTAATACCAGGCAAGGTACTGCTCAACCGCTTTATCTTACTTGAAAAATTAGCACCACACATATTTGTAGCACTCGATTATGAGTCTGGTAACAAGGTAGTGCTGAAGCAAGCTCAAGAAGCACAATTGCAAAGAGAATTGCACTGTATGATGGACTGCACTTCTCCCTATACCATTCAACCCCTTGCTCATTTTCCTACATTACTAGTATTACCGTACATCGAAGGGAGGAGTTTATTAACATTTAATCTAGAGCAATCCAGTTTGTTCATTGCCATCATACCGCAACTTGTTCGAGCTATACAGAGCGTACATCAAGCAGGTTGGGTACATGGTGATATTAAACCATCCAATGTTTTATATTTATCTAAGTATCAATTAATAACATTAATTGATTTTGGTGCAGCTCAACCAGAAAATACACCATTATCTATATTGGATGAGTGGCAATTAACACCTGGTTTTACGAGTGTTCTTAAGCGGCAAGGTATAGGAATAATAGAAGCTAAAGATGATTGGTATGCATTAAAACAATGGTTGGAGCAAATTGATCATGCTTCACTATCAAACAGAGATAAACATCAATTTCTGAATTGGACTAGATGGCTTCATTCTAAATGCAACTAAACAAGAAATAATACAAGATGCTTAATGTGAACATCCACATCAAACATCTTTAATTATTAATTCGATCGTTGCCTAGAGTGTTGCAGGTAGGTAGAAACGACTGAATAACCCTTTAGTTAAAATTTCATTACTATCTTTTAGTGTATAGGATAAGACAATATCTTCGTTATCAAGGTGGTAAACCAGATGACGAATTCGACGATCGCCTGTCGCACTTGACTTACCATCAAATAACATTCTAAATAACGCCCATTGACCAGTATAGGATTGACTGGCTATACGGTTTTCGCCTTTATAAAAATTAATAGAAAGATAACCTTCTTTGCCCGTTATCGGCCAAGCAATATTTTGCCACAATCTAGGACCATGTCGATATGAAAATAAACTTTCAGCTCCTCTGATATCAAACTTGGTCGTGGATGTGCTCATAGAGCTCGCTTTTACCCGTAGCTGTAGAGCCAATTCTTGCCCGGTTGGACCAAAAAACAGTTTTCTAATGTCTTTTGCATGATTAATTTGTTTCAGTGTTTCAGCACTTAAAGGTAATTTCTCACCATCAAACTCAGCCAGTTTCAACGTGCCATTACTCCAATAAGCAAATGGTTTAAGGGTATCAGAAACAAACTTATCCAGTCGTCCTTGTGGTTGAAACATATTGGAAAAGTCATCAATGGCAACCTCACCTCGCCCTTGTAAAGAAAATGGAAAGCGTCCTTCAATGGCTTGCTGATAAAATGAATAAATCTGTTCTTGCCATTGCTTATCCAGATAACCAACACCACCACTAATAACACGTTTCCATGCCTGCTCATTGAGTGTTTTAATCCATCTAGCAACTTGACCCGGTGCTTTGCTCGAGACCCTGCGGAAAGTGATTAATGCATCTTGGCTACCCGCAGCGTGAGCTTTGGCTTTCTCATATAAAGCTTTTTCAGGTTCACTACTTGTCAAAGCACTATCAAAATAAGTATTTAAATTATCTAATCCATCAAGCAATTCATCAATTGGTGCACTCTTACCTTGATTAACCATAAACGAAGCATAATGACTAAACGCCTCATTGACTACATAAGAGGGTTGGAGACGAACTAACTTATCACCCGCAATACGGTTAATTTTATCAACTTTCTTCAGTACTTTTGCTGATTTTTTCAGGCCTAACTGTCTTGCAACTTTAGTATTTCCTTTTGTATCAGCATCATTTTCCGCAGCCAAAGTGGTATTAATAACGACGGCTTCAAGTACGTCAATAAATGGACTATTCGCGGGTTCACGAGCAACCTTTATCGCATAAGCCAGATCTTCCATACTAACGTAGTCTTTAATTTCAATATTATTTATCAATTCTTCCCATTGATACACATAATCGGAATAGTAAAGCCGCTGTACTTTCTTACTCAACTCAGCTAACTCAGCTACGGAAGCACCGGTCATATCACCTTGAATAGATTTGAATTCATCGAGTTGCTTCTTTAATAAAGATGATTTTACTGACAAATCAATCTTTGCGTGTCCTTGCTTTGTATAAAGTTCAGGTAAAAGATAACCATGAAAGCCAGGTTTAAAACTGAATATTGAGGTAAATTTATCACCTAACTGCCGACGAATATCAACACGATTTCGATATTCAGGCAACACTTTTAAACGTGCATAAATTAACCGCTCGGATGACAAGCCTTCTAAATTTTGTACCGCAACCGAAATCAATTCGTCATTTGGTTTAAGCACATGACTATAATCACTGTCAAACAAATCATCCATCAATAAACTTAAGTTACTGAGACTATCGGCAGATATATCACCTTGATCATCCAAGGTATCAATCAGATAGTTAATCATTTCATTTTGTGCTAAACGACGTGGATCAAATAGCATCTGATAATAACGCAGTAATTCAAATACCTTGCTTGGATTACCTAAATTAACGTAAACATATAATTCACTACTTAGTAGATCTGCAAGCTGAGGTAATAGAAATAATTGTAATTGCTGTTGATAAACCTGATTGATTTGCGCTGCAGTATCTCCTTGCTTGGTACTTACTTTTTGATACCAAGGTAACGGTTTCTTTCCTTCTTGAGCCACATTACGCAATTCATTCAATACAGTAACAAGCTCAGCAAGCCCTTTATTACCTTCTTTTAGGCGATTAATATCATTACGATATAAACTCAATTCTGTTGTTGCCTGACTTCGGAACGCTTCATCCAGGTTCCAGTTATCACGTAGTTGCAAGCCAAATAATGTAATAAATCCGGCTAATCCCAAAACTAACAAACTACGCCCTGCAATATAGCCATAGTGACGCTGTTTATTAACCCCGACAATACTTGCTTCAGGTAACAAAACATGACTTAAAATACGGTTAGAAAATAAGGTTTGTCGGCCTTCAAATTGTGGTTGAATCGCATCTGCATTAAACGCAGATTTTTCAGCAACTAATTGAGTTAATAGATCATAGCTTGCACCACGTTGACCCGTTGATACCAAATACATACCACGTAACCAAACAGCCTGACGAACCCGGTTTTCTCGTCCAATATTAGTTAGTAATTCATTCGCACGTTCAAAGAAAATCCCTAATTGATACGGCAGTGCAATAATTGAATCAGTTTCATCCCTACGTGCTTCACGTAATAATTGAAATTGTTGTAGCGCTAAATTCTTTAATAGATTTTGGCATGCGAGTTCTGACTCTTTGAGCTTGAAATAATGGTTATCATCCAATGAAAAAGTAATACCAAATGGATTTTCAATATCACACCCTGAGTAGTTATAGAAAAAAGGCATGAAGTCTGAAATTGTATCTGCTTTGGTAAAAATACTGTACACAGGAAGTGATAATCCTGTATGTTCACCTAGCTCAAGAATGGCATCTTGGAAATTTAGGCTTAACGTTCGACGAGCTTTCTTGTCACATTGCAAAAATTGATCACAGCCGATTACGGTAATGACACCATTAATGGCCTGACGGGGGCGATACTTTAATAACTGCTTAGCAAGCACTCGCCATAATGCTTCATCAATACCTTCACTATCAAATAAACGGTGACCAACTTCAATAATAACCGCATTATCATTACTCCAGAAACGTACATATTGATCAGTATCACTTTCATCTTGAGAACGGTGTAATACTGGTTCTAAGTTATTTTGTTGTAATAAACTACTTTTTGCGTCATTTTCGCCACCAATCACTATGTACCAAGGCAATTCATATAAATGTTTAAGTTTATGACCACGCACTCCGCGAAGTTGTTTTACTGCTGCGACAAACAACTGCTGAATTGTTTTAATATCTTGCTTAAGTAAAACCTCTTGATCGTGTTGTTGATCTTTATTTTTAGGGGGTAACCAATAACAAAACCCCAAGATGGCAGCTGCTGCAAGCAAACAACTTAACGTAACAACAGGCTTTAATACAGTGTATGATTCAGAATCTGCCGGTATCCATAACCATGCAGCGCAACCACAAGCAATTAGAATTACTGATAGTAAAAGTAATGGTTTATTTAATTTCATAGTTCTCATTATTGTAACTGCCTATTTCGACGTACTGCTGCGTTAAACCCAAAGCGAACATTAAGTTCATTTTTAAGTAACTTCGCTTTCGCCAGATCTGTTTGATTAGGTACTATCAACTCTGCGCCACCAGCTATATCTCTTAGTTTGACCGTATAACCCGCAGATTTAAGATCTTTTGCTAACCGTTCAGCATCACTTAGCTCAGTAAAACTCGCTAATACGACTTCCCATTCTAACTCAGCAGCCACCTCCATTATTGGTTGCTCTGTAGCTTTTTCGACTAATCCTAAATCCTCATCAGTACTGATATAGATCAGCTCATCCTTTTGGTTAGTATGAATAAACCCATCCATATCCAAAGAGCTAAAAGCAAGTAATGTTGACTCACTGCGGCTTTCATACCAAAATTCAGAAAAAAAGTATGAAACAACAACCACAAGCAAACCAATAAATAGTAACTTTGAACTGCTAAGAAAACACCAGGGAGTTTTAATTTCAGGTAAGTTATCAACTTGAGGTACCGATAACGCCGAATCTTCTCGATAATGACGTATAACACTGTAAAGTTCAGATTTTAGCTCATTGATCTTACGTCGATCCGAGTGTCGATATTTACCTAAAAATCCCAACATAATCAATACATACTGCAACTCTAAAAAATCAACCAGTTTAGATGGTTGTCGACGAGCCTGTTCCAATAAATGGAAAAAAACTTCCCCACCATCTCGTTGATTAAACACTTTACTTAAGAGTGAGTTATTCTCCCAGCCAGATTGTTCTCCCCATACCGTATATAAAATCGTTTCATCAAATGCAGTACAAAGCACAAAGCAACTTTTCTCAATCACGTTTGGATGATAATCTAAAAATAATCCACGACGTTTAAAATCAGCAATACTATCTAACAATTGCTGGCGAAAATCATCAATATCCCGTGGGGTACCTTGCCGAGATAAGCTAACTAATAAAGCCAATAACTCGCTACTTGCGTTTAGCAATGGATTATCGTAAATAGCTAAATTCTCGATTGATTTCTGAGTGCCACTTAAATCAAGCGATACCGTAGGGCTATCATTATTAGCATTACGGTTAGATTCAGAACGACGAATCGAAATCGTTTCTTGTTCATTAAATAATGATGTCATGTACTGAGTTCCTAACGAATCACAAAAAATTCAATACCAACATCACCCATACTTGTATCCACATGCAATGCGATAGGTTCGTCTTTTTGAATTAACTCACGCCACAACGTAGACTGAGTATCGATTTCAAAATAAGCGGCATCACTGCGGGCTTTTAATTCTGATGGTGGTACAGGTAGTGCGCGTAAAGGGACTCCAGATAGTGCATTACGCACTAGATCTGCTATCGTGCTATTTCCCGCCAACTTACTGACCAATGGAAATTGCTCGCTAAGTTTGACAGCGCCTAGTGAAGATGAAACCACCAACACAAATCTGCCTGCATTAAACAGCGATCGGTCTTGCACCAGAGTGCGTAAAAGACGACGTTTTTCAAATAAACTTGAATCCCACGCTAAGGTTGTCAAGTTATCGAGTTGTACTTCTCGCAGTAAAATACGAATATCTGAAAACATATCTGAAAAAATTGCATATAATCGGTTAGGTTCCCAACGCTCATACTCCTGTGGCATTTCACCTTCTAACCCTTGCATTTCACCTACCATATTTAAACAAGCATAATAAACGGTTTGTGGTGCTACCGTGCCAATGTCCAGCCAAGATTTAACACTTGGTAACCATCGCCCTAACGCTTGTAACCAGAGGTAATCACGGATCAAGGCTTGATGACTTTTACTTGCAGATTCAACTTGTAAACGTTGTGAAATACTACGTGCCCGATACTGCATCTGCGCATAAATATCATTGATATTATCTTGCAGATAATCAGATACAGAAAAGTACAAGCAAACCGGAATAAATGCTTTATTTAAAACGACTTCACCATCTGATTTATGCTCTGACACATGCGCGATCGGAATCAAAGTGTAATCTTGTAGATCATGTCCTTCTAATTTCAACTCGATGTTAAGCCCTGCTAACTCAAGTTGTACAGCTTCACTCTGATCACGACTAGTATCAAAAATATTATGATCAAGACGGTGGTAACGGCGATGCTTATCCTGCTCGTCACCAACATCAACGACTCCAGAACGGTAGATCGGTAATGCGAGGTAAACAAGTTTGTCATGAGTACCGGGCGGAATTTCAAGTGCTAAACCATTTTGAATATCAAATGGTGTACCATCAGGAAATAAACCTTTCGCATTTTTTATTCCCACCTTGCCGATCTTATTTAGCCGCTTATCAAACTCTAAGTCTGCTAATCCGTACCGATTCGGATTCATAAATTCACTATAGCCTTTAACAAAACCTTCAAGGTAGCGATCTTGCTGCTGAAAATGCTGCGGACTAAGGAACATGCCTTCTGACCAAATTACTTTTTTATCATCCATTTTGGTTAGTCCTCTTGACCAGTAATACTGACATTAATGCCATCAATTCGGGCATCAATAATGATAGGTATTCCTGCCTGTACAGTTAAAATTGCTTTATTTTTTGCTTCTCGATAATTAGCAAATGCAGCGACCACAGCAACAAACCGAGTTCCGGTAATCAAAGGCAGTACGATTTGGCGCTTCTCATTGGGTAGCACACTGTCTAAATTACGCTTTGACAGCAGATCAGCTTTTAAAACACCCTGATCATCGTTATATAAATCAATAAAACCAGCCTGATTAAACGCCTCACTATCTTGTAATTGATAGATACGAATTTCTAATGGCGAAGCTAAACCATCAACATTAGGGTTAATGTTACCAGCCGCTTCAATATTGACAACAACTTGCAATAAAGACGAACGATCCCAAAATTTCAAATAACTACAGCCGCTAAGTAGCAACATGGCGAACACCATGCTTATTTTTTTTGTCATATCATTTGTTTCCAAGTGACTGCTTAATACGTAAACTTTCACTAAAATAAGCTTTAAATTTCAGTTGCCAATCTTGATTATCATGTTGACGTTGGAAATAGCGTTTATACATTTCCCAATAATCAGGTTTACGACTAAAGATGCTAGGCTGGGTTAAATCCTTAAACATCGCTTCAAGATTAGTCGGCGCGATTTCCCCCATCAATCGTCCAAAAGCCATTTCAACTGCCTCTATCATTATCTCTTGCTGATTAGCTTGCATCTCGATAATTTGCTGCGGGTCTATGCCAGTGGGTGGTGCGATATAGCCTTGTCGTCTCGACGAGCGCATTTGACTCGTTATTGATACGGCATTAAGTTGCTCTGTTTTATCAGAAATAAATGGATCATCATCAAAGCTTTCATCATTGAATTGGTTGATGTGAGCAGGCTCTAACGCTGGAGTCACTTCAGACCCACTTTCAATAAACGGATCACATTCAACGCTATCCGCGACAATGGCCTCTGGCATCGTAGGATCTGATAATGCCGAAAATGATAAGCTCGCATGACAGTGACTAGGAGTCGAACGATCTTGTTTTAGTAAAGTAGCCTCTTCACTTCCGAAGGGATCATCTCCCCACTCACCTAAGGATGACTCAATACTAACCGAAGACTTCATCATCGCCTTTTCAGGAACAAAACATGAAGCCATTAAACGGTAGTGGCCTAAATCAAGCACATCACCATCATTTAAACTAGCGCTATTATTTTTCCCAAGTGCTTGGTTACTCCCATTAATAAATAAACCATTAGTACTGACATCCATTACTTGATAACCACGACTACCTCGGTTGATTATCACATGAGTGCCCGAAATTGCTCTTGATGCATCAGACAATTGCATTGTTGAACCATAAGAACGACCTATATTACCGCCTTCTTCAGGAAAAACCTTGGTCCATTCAGATACAGGTTCTCCATCGGGAGAGCTTATAATTCTAAGTGATAATGGCATATTATCTCTCCTTACATTGAGCTATAGCTTGATTAAACTCACGCATGAATTGTGGGTACAACTTGATGAATTCTTTTGAAAAATAGACACCTAACGGTTTCTCTTTCATCACCCTACGAGTAATAAAACGGTGGCTAATACCTAAACTTTTAATAGCTTCTTGCATAACAAAATCATTAGCTAATACGGCCCCAATTTCACCTGCTAATAATAGTTCAACAAGGGCGACAGGTTGACGCGGTTTCTTTTCAACTCTATATCCAGCTTTGTGCAACCAAAGCCATTTATTAGAACCAAATAGAGCAGTTACGGCAACCTCTTCTTTAAACATTTCTTTTTCCGGATCAATCGACTCTGATAGACTAAACCAGCTCCAAACTTGATTCATAACCGGTGAAGAATAATCAGCATATTTGTCTCTAAATCTATTCGACGATGCCAAGAAAAAGCCATGTTGCTCACCGACTTCCACCAGTAACTGTGCACGATCCCAGTCTGTCATCGTTAACTGATATGGCTGTTCCATGACTTTCATTATGCATTTTAATTTGTCAATACCCGGCCCTTTCATCTGTCCATCTTCTTGATATTGATACGGTCGCCACTCTTGTGTGGCTAATAATAGTCGCTCAGGGCGTGCTTCACTTTTGACATTAAAGCACACACCAAAAACAAGTGATAAAATCAATATATGTTGAATTTTATGAGCCTTAATTAGTCTAACTAAACTCATCGTTGCTCCTGCATAGATTGCCCTTTTGAACGTATAACACGACCATTGGTGTCGTAAACTTTACTCGCCATTTCCATTAACACAAAAGGAATTTTCTGATTGATGCGCAGAGCCTGTTCAAAACTCACGGCGATATCAGGTGGCGATATGTGCCCAACAGGTAAATCACCCGGATTCACATTATCTTGTAATATTTGTAGCCCGTATAAACCAGCTTGATGTGCGTTATTCACAAAGCTCACACCAAATGACATCAATGCACTGTCTTGACCACCTTTAACAACATCAGGTACTGCAGAGATGACCGCTAGCCCATCTGCATGGCTATTAATTTCAGCCATTCTAGATAATAGACTTGAGCTACCCGTCAACCATAATAAGCTGTCTGTTAATGCTGGGTCTCCATATTTTAATTTTTTTATCGCTATTTTCATAGCCTCTTTTAGCGTTGAAAAAGGCATGCTTTTATCGATAATAATGGGAATAATATCAACACCACTTTGTTCCGCAATAGCCTTTAATGGTAAGTACTGAGTTCGATAAGCACTTTGGTTATTCTTAGCATATAACACACCAATCTGTCGTAATGATGGATTAAACCGCTTCATAAATTTTAAAATCACATCAGCGGGTAAGTTTAACGAAGTAAAAGCAAAATTATCTCCCGAACCTTGATAGCTATCGAGTAGCCCCAGCTGCACGGGATCTTTTGCATTCACAGATACGACAGGTATTTTACCGCCCCGATAAGCATGACGCACAGCCACTGTGGCTTTTGAGCCAACAGTGTAAATAAGATTAACGTCGTCTTCCGCACCTAACAGCAAATTTTTCAGCTCTCCTTTTTGCACCGTCTCCAACTTTGTAACTGGCAATTTTTTAACTGAAATATGGGTTTGCGGTAGTTTTCGGGCATATATGTCCAGTAACGTTTGTAGTGCAACATCATAAGACGCGGCTTTCCTCGATATAATAATCAAAACGCGAGGCACTGATTGTACTGGTACAAATTCAACCCCATCACTATCTGCTTTCACTTTCCAGTGACTACTTTCCTTAGGCTTTAGTTCATCACCAATCCAGGCTGGCCACTGTGCAATGGAAAATGAGCTCCACAATATTGCAATAACACATAAACATCGGATCATGATGACACTACCTTCCGGCCTTGATGTTCAAAAACAGAGAACAGTACAAAAGCCCCGACAAAGAACCCAGCAAGCACTAACATAGCAATCTCAGTACCAAACCACATTAGCATTTGCGCCACAATAATAGATCCAGACACATGACCTAATCGCTCAATAAAACGGTACGTTGCAGCAATCACAGAATCAGGTTCTTTACTATCACTCATATTCATCACCACATGTGTAACTACTGGCGCATTAATCAAGCCATGTGCAAAACCTAACAGCATCATTGCAAGTGTCATCAAAGTAATAATTTGCCAGTCTTCAGGCATCATAACCGCTATAGCGAGTAACATTAAAGCCAAACCGGCGGTAAGATTACCAAAGCTGAGTGCTTTTTTACTGCCATTCCACTTATCCACCCATGGACCGACTTTATGACTAACTAGCAACACGATCACAGCATATGACATCAGCACTTGACCGATACTTTCTTTACTTACACCACGTTCTGCCAGTAACAATGGCACAGCAAATGAGACAATCCCGGTTAACGCCATTTTTGTTGGGATCCCTACCAACAACATGGTTCGGATAAAAGTTGGCACCTTCATCAAACGCCATGAATCAGCCATCATTGCTGACACATTTTCGAGAAGAGCATCATTCCGCTTTTGCTGGACTTGGATTAAGGGCAACACAAAACTAAACAGGCTCATAATCACTCCAATACAAGCAGCCAGTACAAACGTGCCTTGATCCCCCAAATAATCGGCAAGCAACGCACCAACGGCTGCACCTGCGATAAAACCAGCATTAAAACAAAAAACTATAATTCCAGCAGCTTGGGTTTTGTTATCTTTGTTACTGAATTTCAAGATGTAACCTTGCACAGAAATAAAGACCAACGCCTGGCCAATACCTGAAATTAAACGAGCGGCTAAAATAGCCCATAAGCCAAAGTCCATAACTAATAAGGCACAGCCTAGGCTCGACAATAAAATACCTGATACCAACACCCTACGCATTGCGTACATTTCAATCAACTTAGCTGCTGGTAGTAACGTCAGCGCAAAGCCAATAAAATATAACGTAAAGAAAATCGAAGATGCACTCGAACCCAGTCCAGCCGACTCAGCCACAGCTGTCATATACTGAGGCATAATAGGTGCCATCAACGACTCCATTAATACCGAGCCCAAAAAAAGAGGTTTGATCCGCTCTAATACTTGATCATTTTCATTTTGTTCTGCTTCCCCACTTAATAGCCTAATAAACGCAAAACACACTAAACCACAAGCAAAAAAGAGCACTGCAAAATTCTTTAAAATACGCATTAATTGTGCTAATAACACTTTAGCTTGATAGGATAAACGTACCTCGCTTGACGCTGAGGTAGCGATAACATATTCAAGAACATCATTTTCAAACAATGCTTCAACCATGCCATCACCTTGCTGGCTACTCGCGACTAATCGCGCTTCTTTAAAGACTCCAATTTTAGATAATTCGGGATTAGAATGACGAAAATTATCTAACATCGATTCTACTCCAACGACTAAGTTTTGATCCACATTGTGTAACAATATAGGTGATAGGCGTTGACTTACCGCATCAGCCAGAGAGACAGCTTTACTCTGTAAACCATCACGATAAAGGCTACCGACCAATAGCATTACACTGACTGACATCACCATAAATATAATGGTAAAACTGGTCAAATAAACCGCTCGTCGCCTGCTTTTCAATACGCTAGCGATAAATATTATCAATAAGAAAAAAATCAACCATCCAAAAGGCTTAAAGTTTTTCGAGACTATCTCCCGCACCAATTTATCACTCAATTGAACTTGTAAAGTGCCTACTTGAGTAAACTTATTATTAAGGGCAATTGAAATACTCGTATCATAATCAAACACATTACCAAACAAATAAAGTTGCTGCTGACCAGATAGCAAACGTAACCCCGTAACAGATAGATCGGAATCAACGATCGGTTGCAATACTTTACTTAAACCTGCAATGTCTTCTAGCTGTACCCCTGAATGGAGAATTTGTTCAATGCCCAAGCGCGCAGCTTCTGTTTGCGCCATAACAGTATCAGTTGCCAACTGACGGTAACTTTTAAGCGCTTGACCATAACCCACAACAAATACTAACAGTAATGATAGAGTCACCACTGTTACCCCGAGCATGAGTCGAGCTTTGTCTTTTACCGTTCTCACAGCGACTCATATGCGGTTGCTAAGCTAAAAAACTCATCAGTGAAACAGTGTGCGAGCGTGGTAGAGCGGTGGTTATATAGATAGCCCAGTCGATTAAAGACCAGTGATTGGATCAAATCATGATAAGTCATACCTTCACCAGAAAGGTCATGACATACAATACTCAACTTACTACCTTCAGGGCGCTTCAAATCAGGCTTAGGATTAGCTTCGAGGACAAATAACTTACCATTCGCATCCATTCTTAGATCAACGCGCACTAAAGTTTGCAACCCCATTTGAGTGTATATTTTGGAACCAATTTCAGCCAGTGCAGAGCGTAACTCAGGTTCTTCCACTTTTAATAAACGATCATCAGTAATTGGCTTAACATCCATAGATGTGAAAATTGCCTCGCCTTCCGCTAATACGCGTTCAGTAATAGAAAATGTAAACGGCTCGTCACGAACAACTAAGACACCGTCTTTGAATACTGTTGAACCAGCAACAGCAACAACGAATTCCCGACCGGATAAGAAAGGTTCAATCATAACGGTATTACGGGTCGCTTTCTGGACTAATTCAACCATGTCAGCTAAGTCTGCACGGTTAAATACAGGATAAACATGAACTGAAGCACGTCCTGAAACAGGCTTAACAATAAAGACTTCACCAAACTCTTGTTCAATCAGATCGAGCATTATTCGTTTGGCGTCATCGTTTACGTTTTCTCCATGCCCAATGGTAACGAAAGGCGCAGTTGGGATCCCTGCAGCATGAATTTCATGTTTAAACAGGTGCTTGTTGTCTAACACTCCAGCAGTCATTGGTGAATGGCCTACATAAGGTACACCCAGCATTTCTAGTATTGACGGTAAGTGACACATGGAATCAAACCCTTGTAGCCCACCACTATTGGTAATAACAAGATCAATACCAAGTACTTTCAATTTCGATGGTAAATCAATATTCTCAGCTAGAACTTCTACATGCTCAAAGCCCGACTCATTAAGAGCAGCCGCAATATCATACGCAACAGGCTCGTATGTCTTCGTTGAACGTGGGCTAAAATTTTCATAGATATAACTATCTGATTGTGATTTTTCACCGCCATGCACAACTGCAATTTTAAGCGTACGTCGAATCCATTTAATTTGCTCTGTTGTAAATGTCTTATTCTTCACTTATGTATCCCAATAATTAATTCATAAAGTCATTTTTTCGCATGGTTAAGCATAAAACAATCTAAACCACGTCTATATTAAAGTGTCTTTCCCCTTTTTAGTTAACATAGAGGAGAAAGACATCTAGATATAAATTTATTTATAAATAGAGCTTGCATTAGCTCTAATTGCTAATTCCGTTTGTTTTAATAATTCATCTAAAAATACCATATGTGTACGAACTTCAAGCGCTGTTTGTTCCATTACTTTGCACATATCAGACACTTTCTCAATATAGTGTTTAGTCTCATAAAAACTCATGCCTAAATTCTCCATATGAGAGCGAGATAATGGATTTAACCCCATAGAACTATTAGCTTGAGCGTGCGCATTCATTATCTGTTCTCGGCTTTCAAGCAACGCAACAGACTGCTTCAACTTATGTAAGTTTCTCTGTAATTTAGGTCCTAGTTCGCCAATATCTTTAGCTGACCATTTAGCAATTTTTCGCTGTGCTTCTCGTTTACCCATCTGCTTCTCAAGAACACTTAGATTTCCAGCTGAATAACCATTTTTCTTACGGCCTTTACGCGCATCAAGTGTTTTATTACCGAGATACTGAAGACTACTGACTGCAGCCTTAGTAATACCACCATCAGGAATAAACCCCAGTGGAATCATCAGAAACTTCATTGGTGTTTTCGTATCGGCATGAAATTGATCGTGTAGCTTTCGTTTTATTTTATGCGACATTCCTACTTGATGTTTATCAAAAGCTTCTTTACTTTTGTCCATAAAATTTTGTTCCGAATGTACATTAGCTAAATGTTTAGTCCCCTTAGCCATCGTTGAAGCATGCATCTTCTGAGCAACCACTCTACTAATTTTACCAGAAAATTTTGCTTTAATACTCTGAATAGTTTTAGTACGTTCAAGTTGAGCTATTCCTCGCTCATCAATTTTTTCAACAGCCATATTGAGAAGCGCTCCTACAGGTGTAGAGTCAAGAATGTGTGTGGCTAAATCAATTCCAGTTCCAGCTACTCCAACACGATCAGAAAGTGTCTTATCACTCCCTAAATATTCATTTACACCAGAACCAAAACTAAAGCCAGCTAATAAATGTTCACTCATACAAACAACCTCAAATTAATAATAAAATAATAAAATAATAAAATAACACTAACTAGTTTAGGATAATCTTAAAACAGTAAACTACTTTTAATTACCAGCTCCAGTTATTCAATATGGAAACTAACCCTGTTACCTTCACAGTGAATATAAATAGTATTAATCAGTAGCCCCTCACTCAAACGAGTAATGCATAACGTCGCAAGTTCAGGCACTAGCGTTCGATTTATGATTTGTTCAATGGATCTCGCGCCAGTTTCTGGTGACGTATTTTGCTCAACCAAATATGCAATGAGCTCATCACTATATCCAAACGTAGCTCCATAATGGCTCTTGACTCGTTTTTCAATGCTGCGTAGTGATAAACTGGCAATTTGTTCCATTTCATCCTTATTCAATGGGAAATATGGCACCACAGTCGAACGGCCAATAAAAGCTGGTTTAAAGTAATCCAGTAGAGCCGGAAAAATCGTTTTTGTCAGTTCTAAAATGTTAGGTCTTTCTTCTATACAGGCATCTACAACAGCACTATCAGCTGCATTCGAAGTCATGATAATAATGGTATTTCGAAAATCAATATGGCGACCTTCGCTGTCTGAAATAGCTCCTTTGTCAAAAATTTGGTAGAATAGATCATGAACTCCCGGATGGGCTTTCTCCATCTCATCAAGCAGTAAAACAGAATATGGGTTCTTGCGCACAGCTTCTGTTAATATACCGCCTTTGCCATAGCCCACATAACCCGCTGGAGAGCCCAGTAGCATCGATATTTTGTGTTCTTCTTTAAATTCTGTCATGTTGATCGTAGTTATATTTTTCTCACCACCATAAAGTAAATCCGTCAAAGCCAATGCAGTTTCTGTTTTACCCACACCACTTGGCCCACACATGAGGAAAACCCCAATCGGTTTACGGGGATCAGTTAAACCCGCACGTGACATACGTATCGCTTTCGAAATTTCTTCAATTGGCGCAATTTGTCCGATAACTCGTTCGCCAATGCGCTGCTCTAAATGCAGTAAGCGTTCGACCTCATCTTTAACCATATTACCGACAGGAATACCAGTCCAGAGAGAGATGACTTCTGCCACAGTCTGTGTATCGACTTGTGGGATAACCAAAGGTGACTCACCTTGCAGCTCATGAAGTGAACTCATTTTTTTAGCTAATAATTGTTGAGATGAATTATCAACCCACTTACCCTCACTAAATACATCTTCAGCAAGGTATTGTTCATCAATCTGATTTTGCAGTTCTATAATTTCAGTGACAAGTAATTTCTCAACGAACCAACGTTGCTCTAGCACCGTATATTCATCGTCTAACTGAACCTGTGTTTCAGTAAGTAGTGCTAATTTATCAGTACCATTGGCCAACATGGCATGCTCACGTTCCACTGAAATAATTTCACTTTTCACATAACTAATTTTCTCCGCTAAGCTATCCAGTTGTTGTGGTAGTGCACTTTGACTTAAACCAATACGCGAACAAGCCGTATCGAGCAAACTAATTGCTTTATCCGGTAACTGACGTTCTGGTAGAAAACGTATCGACAATTGCACTGCTGCTACAATTGCTTCTTCTAAGATTTTCACGCTATGATGATTTTCTAAACTACGGCTCACGCCACGTAACATTTGTATCGCATCAGTTTCATTAGGTTCATTAACTGCAATCAATTGAAAACGACGTGTTAAAGCAGCATCAGTTTCAAAATATTGTTTATATTCAGCCCACGTTGTCGCGGCAATAGTACGGAACTCGCCTCGGGCTAAAGCTGGTTTTAACAAATTAGCGGCATCATTCTGACCTGCCGACCCCCCAGCACCAATTAGGGTATGCGCTTCATCAATAAACACAATAATAGGATGATGTGACTGCTTCACTTCTGCTAATACATCTTTTAATCTGTTTTCAAACTCACCTTTAATACTTGCGCCAGCTTGCAGAAGAGCCATATCCAGCGTACGTAATTCAACATTGGCTAGTGATGAGGGGACATTCCCATCAACAATTTGCTGTGCCAAACCTTCGACGATGGCCGTTTTACCGACGCCGGGATCTCCCACTAAAATAGGGCTATTTTGGCGTCTTCGGCATAAAATATCGATTGATTTTCTAATTTCAGGATTACGCCCAGAAATAGGATCAAGCTCACCATTTCTAGCGGCCGCCGTCAGATTGTGTGTATATTTATCCAATGCAGCAGTACTTGCATCCCCACTTATCAAAGAATCTGATGCTACGTTATCCCCCTGATAAGTGTGTGTGTTTCTCATTGAATTTAATTTCAATGATTCCATTGATAAACTATTTAGCCAAGCACTAAGCTCTCCATTATATCCGCCTTGCGCCAAACGTTGCTTCAGTACTAATAAAATGTGATTACCGTTAATTTCACCGTGGCTATGATTAACCGATGCCAACAGCCAAGCATCTTTTAATAACTCAACTAATCCCGGCGATAATGCTGGCGCACAATTATTACCACGTGGTAGTTCATTTAAGTGACGAACCAGTATATCTACAACCTGATCGCGGCCAATATGTCCTTGTTGTAATAATGCAGTCCAACCACAATTGGGTTCATTCAACAACTGATAAAACCAGTGTTCTTGCTCAATACTAAAATTCGTTCGAGCCATACAATCGCCCGCAGCGGCTTCAAGTGCACTTTTTAAGGGAGATGCGAGTCGTTTAACTAAACTCTGTAGTTCAACATTGATCATTTTGTATCCTTGAATTTACTTTAGTGGCATGACCACATGTTCTTTAGCTGCTTGTTTTGGCGCAAGCCAAGTTGATTGGGCCAAACGAATATCGGTCTTATTATTTGTTGTTAACTTCAAGCCTGGCAGATATTCACCATCAACTTTAATCATAACTTTTAACTTTATATCGACGCCAATATAACGACGAACAAAATAGTTTACGGCCTGGGTTAGTTTTTCATCGCGTCTAATTTTATTAAATTGTGCGTTATTATTAGGTTTGATCATGACTTCAAGACGATTAAAAGCAGTAACTGCACTTTTCCCCACTAAAGCGCCAATACCTAACTGATTATTTTGACCGTTTATACCTAATTTAGTAACACTGCAGGGCAATAACGGTACATACTCAACATCACCGTATTCCACATCAAAATCATAATCAAAATAATCACAGAGTATTGCTTTAAGAGCACGTGGGCATGATAATTTTAATCCCATCAAAGCTGAATATTGAATTAAATTCGCAGCAGGTAAACTGCCATTGTTATTTAAATCACCGTATAAATAGGTCAACATTCTCGTTAACGATAAATCGTGACGATTCCAACTGAAGTGCGCCTCTTCAGCTTGCGCTGTTAAATTATTTTTTAATTCGGTTTGACAATGCAAGCGATAATAACGGTTATTAAAACCATTAAAAAAATCCACCAGCGCATAATTACCCTGTTCAAACAATACCTTTAGCGACTCGCTATAACTGTAGCGAGGCATCACCCCTTGCCCACCGGATAATGCCGGTAAATCACAGCTAAATGTCCATTTTCCGGCTATAGGATTGCGAACCTCAACAATATCAGCTTGCTGATAAGTCGGTAATAAACTGGCTAAAAATGTAACTGCAGGCCTTTTTCCTAATATAGCGGCTTCGTGCTTAACCAATTGCATAGCACAGTGTAGCTCAAAGCTATAAGGTTCATTCCGTAGCTGTATCAGAGCATGTTTCGGCACCCAGACCTCCTTGGAAACACCTTATATTCGCCTTCGATACCTTCAATTAAAATAACCAGCTGAGTGAAACTGTTAAAACCAGCAAAATAAGCAAAAAAGCGATCTAACAGCTGAGATAAAAGTTCAATACCAGCACCCAACTCTCTACTATTAAATGTGACACTTAACCGTGTACCATAAGCAAAACAACTTTTTCCAGATATACGCACTGGCGCCACGACTTGTTCTTGCTCTAAGTGTTGAATAGCAGCAATATAAGCATTATTTTGTGAGCTTTCGGTATGGTTATAAAGATTTAACATTTCTTTTAAAGCTGACACAGGATCATCAGCACCGAGTAATGCATGATAATTAAAATGTAAATGCGCTAACAGCGGCCATGCATTTTGTTCTGAAGCTTTGATCCGAATCTGATTCGTTGGACGTCGTAATAACTGCAACTGAGCAGGTAGCGAAATAGAGTCACGGCAAGTCACCTGACTCTGCATCGACAGCTCACCCGCTAATAGACCGTCGGAACAAGTCGCCGATACCAACCATGTCCTGCTTTCAGAATTCGCACTTTGATGATCAAGGTCTGCCACGCGTAAAAAACTCTGCAAGTGAGCATCAGTTTGCCAATGTTGTACTAACTGCCATCTTAATCCTGTCTCTGAACCTTGGTATTTATCACCATATAAAGGCGGTACATTATAAATTTTCTGACTTGTTATATCGGTAATTTGATCAATAGAAAATAATTGCAATTGCTGACGGCCACCCGCATCAAGCACAATCGGATATTGAGTTTGGTCAAAATCAATAGTGAGCGGTTCCGTTATTAATGTTTGTAAATTAACGATAGGCGTACAGAATAGATGGAAATTATCCGTACTTAAGCTACGTGATAAATCAATATCCATATCTTCAATAAAAATCTGAATCGTAACCTCATCGGTTTGAGCATAGCGTAACGAGTCTGCAAGGTTCAATTCAACAACATGAAAACGTTCAGGAAAACTAAAGAATTCAGTTAATAATTTAAACCCACCAAAACTACGAGCACTATAAGGTAATACTTGCTGCTGCTCATCAAATCCCACAGATTGCAAGGCTTCAGCGCCTAATAATACCCGTTGGTCACTATAATGTACGCATATCTGTTGTACTCCAGATAAGAGATTATCGTACAAACGTAATACCGATTGAGTTTCGCCACGTAAAAATAATTCCAACGAGTGACAATCAAGGTCGGAAAATAAAATACTCGGATCGCTTGTCCGTAATTTAATTTCAAGCATTGCTTTAGCTTGTTCTGCACCTTTTGGTTTTTCCACATTAAATGGTGCAATGGCTACCTGAGCCGAATCAAGATGGATAGGAAATAATGTTACATCTTGGCAAGTACGAAATACCATACTTTCAATATCGGTATCAGAAATCCCAAGGTGTGTTCCTTGCGGGATAAAATGCTTAGCGCTTACATCATCTAACGGTTTCATTTTCATCACACTAAATGCCGGAATAGGCCTAAGGTAGTGAGGAAATAACAAACGTAGCAAGCTATCTGTCAAATCAGGATAGGAATCATCAAGTCTCTGTTGTAACCGCGCATTTAATAATGCAACACTATCAATCAAACGTGCTATTTGCGGATCATCAATACTATCATCGCAAATCCCTAAAGATTTAGCTGAACCGGGGTGGCGACGAGAGAAATCCCCAGCTTCTTGACGAATAAACGCCAATTCTTGTTCAAAATAACTTAATAATGAATTAGACAAGGTTAGTTTTCCTTACATCTAAACTGTTCGTAGTAAAATCAAGGCTTGAATCAAATACCACCACCTCTTCACTGAAATTACAGCTAATGAGACCTTCAATACGAAATTTTAATTTGTTTGTCGCCACAGAGCTTTCATCCAACTCAACGATGACAGCTTTTAAACGCGGTTCAAATTGAATAATCAGACTTTTCACATCATGTAAGATCAAATCACTGCTACTCTGACCTTGGCTATGTAAAGAACTTACCATACCAAAATTAGCGATTGAACCTTCCGTATGTTCCCCCAACTCAAGGTCATGCCAAACAGGAGCTCGTGCCGATAATAACGCTGCTAAATTTTCAATAATAGCGTCCCGCACATCATCAATATCACCACGCCATTGGCCTTTAATTTTAGAAAGTAAACTCATTTTCATCCGCCCAATTTATCAGACGATACATCAGTCATCAGTGTAATGTGGGAATCCAACATCTCATATTGATATTGAGGTTGAAGTTTAATCTGACAGTGATAACGTGTTGAATCATAACTGTCTTCAATAAATTGAACATCCGCGCTTTTCAGTGGATAACGAGCCATTATCGCTTCATCGCCATAATCAAGGTTACTAATATAAGTTTCTAACCAACGCTTGAGATCGTGCTGGCAAGTTGCCGCACTATCAAAACGTCCGACTCGATCGCGCATTTTAACTTTGATGTAATGCCCAAATCGACAAGCCATAAGGTTAGTCTGCAACATGCCACTCATTTTATTAACTTCGCTTGTTGGGTTCCAGACGGACTGGTTACTAAAGATACCTAGTTGCTTGCTTAAATAAATGCTCGATACAGGAACAAAGCCCTGCTCTGCCCAAAAACCATCACTTTCACTAAAGATATCAATGCTCGTTTTTAGTAACGAGCCACTCTCATCCTTAAGATTAATGAGTGCTCCATGGTTACCGACTTTGTCGTGAGCACGAAGAAAACCGAACCAGCTAATGCGATCAAACTCGCGAATAACATTAATTGCTAATAAATAAGCGGCGTTCCCCCAAAGAACATTGACATTAATATTGTGCTCGTTGAATACAAATCCCGCTGCATAATTTTTTCTTGGTTGACGAATACGGTACTCAGGTAATACCAAATGTAAAAAACGGCTCGAACTGCGGCTTCTCAACAACGCCCAACTCTGTAGGTCTAAACTGCTTAAAATACGCTTTATCCGAGTGTGGTCATGCATTAATCTGGCAGGTTCATCACCAAAAAAATGGTTATTAACACCCATCACAACAGGGCACAATGAATGCTCACCTAATTCCGCAACCAGCTGCAGCGTATATAAATCATCAAAATCATTGTTTTCATCAAGTTCAGAATGAACATAATGATCGACAACTAACAAGCCAAATGGCTGTCCACCAGCTGTATCAAGTTCATTCGAATAAATTTTTTTATATAACGCACTACGCTTAATCTCAAAGGCTTGATTAAGATCTGTTGATAACATACTCCAACTGAAATCAAGTAGTTTGACTTTGATCCTGCGACTTGATACTTGTAGCGAAATTAAGCTATGAAGACCAGACCAGGTTGCTTCCAATTTTTTAAATTCATCAGCTTGAATAACGGCAGAAAGCTGCGCGCTCATCTGCTGATCTAGCTGTTTGATCATCCTAGTAATAACGGTTTTAAAAAGAGCTGTATCTTGCTGTTTAGCATATTCTAACAGCATCCGCCATGGCCCTAAATCGGTTAAGACTCTGGTGGATAATGTTGGATTAGTTACAATCATAGATTCTCCACTCGAGGGCTTTCACCCTCGAGATTAAGCATTAGCCAGGTATGTTAGCAACCATACGTAATGATGTTGTTAACTCTTCCATTTGTAACCATGGACGCAAGTGCGCGATTGCAGAATAACAACCAGGTCGGCCAACTTGTTCAGCAACGGTGACACGAGCTTCCACAAGCGGATACTTCGCCTTTGCTTCATTGCCAATAGCATTAGGGTTCACATATTGTTGAATCCAATCGGTCAATTCTTTTTCGATATTACCCGAATCAATGTTGGAACCGATACGGTCACGCCCCATCACTTTCAAATATAGTGCGATACGACTACTTGCCATGGTGTAAGGCAAACGCGCTGAAATAGCAGCATTTGCCGTCGCATCTGGATCTGTATATGTTTTAGGTTTATGCGTAGTCTGACCACCCATAAAAACAGCGTAATTCGTATTTTTATAATGAACTAAAGGAAGGAAGCCAAGATTACTCAGCTCTTTTTCACGCTCGTCCGTTAGATTAACTTCTGACGGACACTGCTGCACTAAATCACCCGCTGGTGAGTGATAGACAAAGTTAGCAAGATTTTCAACTTTGCCACCATTATCCGTACCACGGATAGCAGTACACCAGCCATATTTGGTATAGGCTTGTGTTAACAACAAACCAAATTCATAAGCCGCATTGCTCCATACAAAATCATCTTGTGATTCTGGAACAGCTTTACCACTTTCGTCTGTTTTAAATTCTTCAAAATCAAATGAAGCAACAGCTACAGTATCCTTACCATAAGGTAAGCGAGCAATAGTTTTTGGCAATGTTAATGCAACATAACGTGAATCATCACTGTCACGGAATGCATTCCAACTTGCATAAGCAGGAGAATCAAAACCAGCAGCTATAGGCTTACCTTCGTTAAAGGTTTCAAAAGATTTAAAATCAAACATACTTGAATTTGCAGCTGCAATGAAAGGAGCATGAGAAGCCGCGGCTACTTCTCCCATGTAACGTAACAATGCTACGTCTTCATCACCATAACCGAATTCATAATCACCTAATAGTGCGCCATAAGGTTGACCACCTGCAGTCCCAAACTCTTCTTGATAAACCATGGTGAAAAAACGGCTACGATCGATCGCTGGCGCATCTTCAAACTGCTCTAGTAATTCATCTTTAGTGTAATCAGCTAGTTTAATTTTTAAATCTGCACCAAGCTCACTATTTTTAACTAATTTTTGTACACCTAACCAAGTACCTTCCAGTTTCTGGAACGCATTATTTTTCATCACAGTAGACAATTGAGCTGAAATTTTAACATCAAGTGCAGCAATTGCTTTTTCGATAGTTAAAGTTAAGTTTTTATCCCAAGTCACTGTACCTTCAAGTGCTTGTGACATCAGTACAGACAGAAGTTCTTTTGTAGTATCTACAGGTGTTTGCGTTGTTGCTGAAATCGCTCGTTCCAAGAAACTAACATCACCTTCAACAGTAGCTTGTTGCACTGTATTTTCTTGTTCAGTCGACATTATTCAGCGTCTCCGTTTTGAATACCAAGTTCACCAGCCAGATGTTGTATCGCGTCTGTGCTTTGCAGTAATTCTTTTAATAATCGCTCTAAATCACGAGATCTATCCGCTTTACTTAGCAGTACTTTTAATTGATTTCGCGTTTCGACCAACTGTTTTAACGGTTCAATTTTGTCAACCACATTTTCTGGTTGAAAATCTTTCATCGATTGGAAGTTCAAGTTCACTTCAAATTGGCTGTTGTCATCGGCCAATTTATTATCAACTTTGTAAGATAAAGATGGGTTAATTTGGCCCATCACTGTATCAAAATTATCTTTATCTACGCCGGTGAACTCACGTTCTTCCAAGTCTACTTTATCATTTTCTGCTTTATGACCAGAGAAATCACCAATTACACCCACAACAAAAGGTAGTTCTTTTGTTTCTGTTGCACCATTGGTTTCTACGTCATATGTAATACTGACGCGGTTTTTGCTAACACGCTTATGTTGCGAATTGAGAGCCATGCTTCCCTACCTTTATATTATGAGAACTGAATGAAATCGTGGTTATGCGCCACAAAATAGTAGCGCATAACAACACATTATTTAGAGCCAGAAAGCATTTTACCTTGTGGTACATTATAAGAAACAAGACCACCTTTTTCTAACTTACCACCACTCGCTTCATGCCAATGTAACTGATCTAATTGGATGTAAGAAAGTGCGATACTTTCAAAAGGCTGTCCGCCATCAGAGCCACTCACGTTATATGAAACAAGGCGAGCCTTCTCTAGTTTTACTTGGAAATAAATGTCTGCACCAGAGCCATCTCGAGCTGGTTTGGTAAATACGATTTCAACATTTTTACCTTCAGGACCAGGGCTGAATAGAAACGATAAAAGATCTTCAGAAGAACCATCAACTTCTTTCGAGATATTAACTTCACTCATAGCGACCATACCTGAGTCAGAGTTTGTACCGTTACCAATATCCATAGCAACAGAACGCACCGCGCCCCAGCTATATGAATTTAATGCAAACCAACCCTCTCCAGGTAAACCTTCTGCCGTAGCTCCGCCGTCAACTTTAACGCCATCTATACGCATATAAATACTAGCCATAATTACTATCCTCTTTTTAATTAAAATTCAGTAACAGTATAAATTTCTCATCAGCACATTGCTTAGAGTTAATTTCTGTTCTGTTTTTGTGGTTTCATATAATTTGTTTTATTTGTAATCATCACAGACAAAACAGGTTTTATTTTTACAATTAATTTTATTCCGAATCTCAGAGCGTGCTTTTAACAGAGCTAACTAAACATAACCAACGAATCAGTTACCACGACAAAGAGTTACTGGAACTTGAATTAGTTTCCGCTTTTTGCACTACGTTACGGTTAACATTTTCCGTATCAATAACGTTAGATGTGGATTTATCAGTCATAATTTCGCGACTTTCGTTAGCTACAGCGGCGTCAACTGATGTTTCTTTTTTAAACGAGGCTACATTTACAACCGGTCTGGATATCGGTTCCTGGTAAACTTTTTTTGCCACTTCTGGTAATGCAATTTTACCGTCTTCATCCAACCCTGTTAGATTAAACACTCGATTAATCGTATCAGCTTGATTTAAAAGCAATTCACTCATTAACTCAGGTAATGGCATATAACCCCAGCGAATGGCTTTCTCAAGTAAATACGCAACCGGACTATGCGGTTCAACTTTTCTAAAGTAATCTGCAATTTCACGAAGTTGATGAAATGCTTGATCGCGATTACAGCCTTGAGTTTCTGCAAGTGAGCCAAATGATACGTGGTTTATATCCGCCTGCTGCGAAGCTTTATTCGTTAATTCGACGTGGCTGACATCATTCTCAGGTTCAATGTCGGGAACAACTCCGGCAACATCTATTTGTGGTATGTCATCGTTTGTTTTCTCTAATTTTGCTTTCAGCCCACTTATAAACTCAATTGCGGTAAGCATCTTGCTTATAAGATCAATAACAAATTTAAAACCAATAGGTGACAATTGAGATTGTTTACAGATTTCAATAATATTCTGATCTATCATCCCTACGCTTTTTTTAATTTCGGTTAAATTATCGATTAGCGCGACAACTCGAGTTCGATCCGACAATGCCTGTTGATGGTATTGACTCCGTAATTCAGCTAAATTCCCTTTATGTTCTGCGCTCTGGTAACGGGCATAATCTAGATCACCAATTAAAGGGACCATTAATAAGGGAGCATGTAATAACCCACTTTCTTCACTTTCCCCGACAAGCTGAACAAATGCTTTTATTTTGAATGCATTAATTTCTTTATTTTTTTCATTCGGATCGTCTGACTTTATCTTATTCTCTGGCAATACAGGCTGGAGCGTATCCCAATGTTGACTGACTAATTCTTGTAGCCACAACGCCATTTCTTTTGCCCCTGACAAGCTTGGATCAATAATAATTTGCGCGGCTAACATCCAACCAGAGAGCTCAATATCACGAGTCGTATGAGTAAAAACATCGTTAAGACTCAGTGCTAATTCACCCCAATTCAGGCTATTTTCTTCAAGTAAAGAATCTAGTTCACTAGCCTCGGGATGCGTAGTCAGTTTTCTCAATGAGGTTTGTGCTAAATTAAATTCATTACGTAATGGTCTAAATTTTTGTTTATCTGCTTTTAAATACACACCACAAAAATTATCAGCTATTAACGGTGTTTGTAATGCATTACGTTTTGCTACATTAAATTTCATTATTTCGCAACTCTCATTAATTAGTAATAACTGACTCATTCATTAATAATGAAATATAATATTTATACTCTAAATAAATATCATTATTCGATGTGATAATATTTACAGCTTAAATTATTTAAAATTAATTACACTCTACTTTTAAAGATAATATCAGTAAGAATATCAATTAAATAATATTAAAGATCTCATCGGACCAGATTAAGCCACACATGTACTATGGTAATTAAAATTGAAAACGCTAATTTTAAAAATAAACTAAAAATAATAAACACAAAATAGATTATTTAAGGTTAAAATATCTATTCAACTTATTAAGAGCACCTATAAATTGGTATTGGAACATCCACTTGCTATTACTTGCTACAACTTATTACTATTTGTTACAGTTCGTTACAATTTGTTACTGTTTATTATTTGAATTTAAAATTTAAATAATAAACATTTTTATAGCAGGAAGATAATCAATATATTATCAACGCATGAAGCAAGGTTAACCAATACAATAATCTAATTTTTTTATCACAATTTTATAACGAAAAGTGAGTAACGACATGTCAGCTAGCCACTATAATGAAGAACAACGTCCTATTATTGCAAAGCTAGATGGCAAAGGGCCTTTCATTGTCACTCAGTTAACCGTAAAAGAGTCCATTTCTGATTCATCCCACTTTATCGTATCTCTCATATCTAGAGAGAAGATCTCAGAAAAATTACTTGGCAAAGGCATTTTGATTCAATATTCAGCAGGGATTGAAGGGAATAGAAAAAATACTCGACGTTTCCTTGCTCTGATTTCATCCCTTGAGAACATTGAATTTAGTGTTGAAAAGCAGCTCTATAAATATCGTATTGAAGCTATTGATCCTTTATCAATCTTTGCTTTTAGAACTACAAGTCGCAGCTTTCAAGGAATGACAAGTAAACGAATAATAGAAAATGTGTTATCTGATTCTGGGCTCAAAGGTTATTTTAAGCTGTCCCCCCGGACGGCAGGTAGCAAACACGACTATTGTATTCAGTTTAATGAAACCGATTTAAATTTTATTAAACGATTAATGGCCTTTGAAGGATGGCATTATCACTGCAATCACACAGGCAACCAACCGTCTGTTGTGATTGCAGACAGTAATCAAGACTTTGGTAAAGCTGACAATGATAAAATACCTTTCATCATTCAAGCCAACGATAAAGTATTTGCGATTACCCAGTGGCATTGCCGCAACCAGTTAGGATCAACGAAACTATACCTCTCTGATCATAGCGAAGAACTAGCTGAATGCTTTAATAGTGGAAATCGAAATACTACGGCCAAAGTAAACAACATTGTATTAAGTGAATACTTTTTTGGGCAAGGTAATACCAATAAAAATGGTATTCGCGACGCAGCAAAACGCCAAATGGAAAGTGTAGATTGTCAAAAAACATTATTCCAAGCGCAATCAGCTATTCCCTCTTTAGGCGCAGGTTTACGCTTTAATCTCACCGAACATACTGATTCAGACTACAACCAAGAATATGTCATCATCCAAGCAGAACATTATTTTGAAGCCCATGAAAATGGAGCGAACGTTGAATATAAAAATAGTTTCAAATGTATTCCTTTCAGTACTCCTTTGCGTCCTCCTTTTATTAATAAACCGAGCATAAATCACATTCAAAGCGCAGAAGTAACAGGGCCTAGTGGCGAAGACGTTAACCAAGATAAGTTGGGTCGAATAAAAGTTCATTTCCATTGGGATAGAGACGCTAAAAAAGACGAAAATAGTTCTTGCTGGATCCCAGTTGCACAAGCAACAGCAAGTAATGGTTTCGGGGTACAGTTTATACCTCGTATTGGCGACGAGGTGTTAGTCAGTTTTATTGATGGAGACCCAGATCGTCCCGTAGTTTCAGGTTCTATTTATAACGGTAAAAATAGACCTCCTTATAATACCGCAACCCAAAGCGGAATAAAAACTCGCACGACGCCCAATGGTAGCGCCAACACAGGCAATGAACTGCGCTTTGAAGATAAAAAAGACAAAGAAGAAGTTTTTCTGCAAGCGGAAAAAGATTTCACTATGAATATCAAAAATGACTTGAAGCAAACTATCAAAGGCATTGCCCGTTGTGACGTTGAAAAAACAATGAATTGGCAAAGTAAAGAAACCATGACACTTGCTACGGAAGAAAAGTTAAGTGCTAGCGCAACCAAAGATCTAATATTAAAATCAGATGCTACAATCAGCAGCAGTGCGGGTAAAAACAATGAACTTAGTGCATCCTCAAAAGTGAGCGTTGATGGTCAATCTATCGAACTAAAAGCTAAATCGAAGATCACATTATCAGTTGGTAGCTCTTCTATTGAATTAAGTCAGGATGGCATTACACTATCAGGCGCTAAAATAACAATCGCGGGTAAGGCGAAAGTAGACATCAAAGCCGCCTTGATCGATATAAAGAGTCAGGCAAAAGCGAGCGTCAAAGGCGCAATCGTAGAAATAAATGGCAGTGCCATGACACAAGTTAAAGCAGGTGCTATGGTACAAATTCAAGGCGCAATTGCGAAGGTTAATTAATGGCTTATTTAAAAATCCCCCATAAAACAGCGAATGAAATTTTACGCTTATATGAGCCGAGCGATGAACTCAAAGAGTTAGCGACACAGTACAATGAGCCGGCAACATTGATTGAAGCAGGCATCGACGCAGAGCTATTCGGTGATATTGTAATTTTTCTAGCACACGCCCTTCCAGTCAGAGAAGCGATCTGGTGGGCCTGTTGCAGTGCAGAGCAACGTGACGATTGGAGCACCGATGAGGAAAATGCTATCCGAGCAGCTAAAGCTTGGGTTAATGCTCCCGATGAAACATCACGTCGATTTGCGGAAAAAATGGCAATCAAAGCAGAATTACAAACAGGTGCAGGCTGGGTTGCTCAAGCTGCATTTTGGAGTGGCGGCAGCATGATTGCAATCGGAGAACCTATTATAGCTCCTCCTGAATACTTATATTCACATGCCGTTGCAGGTGCAATAAACCTATCAGCTGTAATGCCAGATGGATTAGACGCAAAAGAACGTTACTCGCATTACTTTGCTATGGGGTTAAATATCGCTCATGGCGGTAATGGTCAAATAGGAGTTTAATCATGTTACCCGCAGCCAGAGCAACTGATATGCATATATGCCCAATGCAGACTCCAGCCATCGTTCCCATCCCGCATGTAGGAGGACCTTTATTACCTCTGCCTTCTACTGTTTTAATTGGTAATATGCCAGCCGCGACATTAGGTCAACCATGTATTTGCGTTGGGCCACCAGACAGTGTGGTCAAGGGTAGTGCTACAGTGCTTATTAACAGTAAACCAGCAGCTCGAATGGGTGATACTACCGCACACGGAGGAGTTATTATCATAGGTATGCCAACGGTCTTAATTGGCGGATAAATTCAAACATAACGGTTGAATTTACCCGTATTGACATCCGGCAGTCGTCGAGGTTACTTCATCTAAGCAGGCTTTAGTTTTTTCACTAATACAAACTACTGGAACATGTCTCGGCACTCCAGTTAAAAGCCTCTTAAAGCGCAGCAGCTTCTACTTCAGCTACAAGCGCATTCAGTTGCGCAACAGTGTCTTTGATTTCACTGCGGAAATCATCAGCAACTGTTGCACCTGGTAGTACTAGATAAGCCTCAAGCTGTACCACTAACAATTTCAATAACGCAGAGTAAGTCGCTGTGTTTTGCTCTTCTTCTAGCGCTAGCAATGCAATGTTAATCGCAAAGTGTTTTGTTTCAGGCTGGTCTTTTTTAGCTAGGTGTTTATTTACTTTTAACTCAGCATAATCAACGAACTGTAATTTAGTGTCGATATCATTGTTTAACTTTTCTAAAAATTGTGTATTGTCAGTCATAAATAGGCCTTTGTTGTTAAATGCTTACTTAAACAATAAGTAGCACGATTTTGAAAAACGTCAAAACGAAAAAAGCCTGCTCAATGAGCAGGCTTTTCCAAATTCCAATCACTTGGAAAAATAAGTGGTCGGTGATAGAGGATTCGAACCTCTGACCCCCTGGTCCCAAACCAGGTGCGCTACCAAGCTGCGCTAATCACCGAACATGGTGCGGAAGGAGAGACTTGAACTCTCACACCTTGCGATACTAGAACCTAAATCTAGCGCGTCTACCAATTCCGCCACTTCCGCACAAACTATCAACTTATCAGCGGTAACTCTGACAAGGGTAGATAACGTCACATTAGTGAGTTATCAAATATGGGGCGACTGAAGGGGATTGAACCCTCGACAACCGGAATCACAATCCGGGGCTCTACCAACTGAGCTACAACCGCCACAAACTTTTACATCAACCCGTTTTGGTAAACGAATCAACTTCTACTTTTACGTAGATAATATGGTGACCCCTATAGGATTCGAACCTATGGCCTACGGCTTAGAAGGCCGTTGCTCTATCCAACTGAGCTAAGGGGTCGTGGTCGGTGATAGAGGATTCGAACCTCTGACCCCCTGGTCCCAAACCAGGTGCGCTACCAAGCTGCGCTAATCACCGAAAGTGTTGAAGACTACGTCTGTCAACGAGGGTGGATATTACAGAGTTGCCCTGTACTCGTCAAATAGTTTATCTAAGTGAAGAAACAACTGCCTAATACTTATACACCAAGCGAGATTATAACAACAATATGCATGATTTCAGGACTAATTGCAGACTTTTTACTAAATAGTAACGCAAATCAATAACAAAGCAGGTTTCAATTAACCTACTGAGCGACGTTCTAATCTGCTTATACTAGCTCTGCAACCACAGTTTCAGACCATGATTCTAAATTTAGCTTTGCTAATTCGTCCGCAGCTAAAAAACCAGCTAAGTTCAACGCGTCTTCTTTGCTCGTCACAACAAGGTCTGCATGTACTTCAGCAACTAATACAATACCTAAATGTACTTCATCAACCGGTGTGACGTCTTTAGAAAGATAACCAATTGTTGTCATCCCTAGGAAATCACTCTCAGTTAGACCTAACTCTTCATGTAATTCACGATACATACCAGTGCGTAACGTATCTGTTAGTTGGAATACACCTTTTGCATCATAAACCGCATCGACAGCGTCAACGTGGCCGCCAATGCCAATACTGAATAAATTATGTAAGCGAGATTCACCACCCGATACAGAACGCTCGTATGCTAGGTATTTATCACCCTGCTTTACAACTACATAAGGAATAAGCTGACGGAATTTAGGATTTGTTTCTAACAGTGCACGCTGCATAATAACAACATCTTTACTTTCGATATTAACAGTTGAGCTGTCAATTAAACGGGTCGAGGGTGCTGCTACGTCTGCAAAAACGGAAATAATATGCTCTTGGTGTTTCACTGTTACTTACCTAAATAATTCAAAGCATCTTTATAACCAAATACGCCCTGTTTGTCACTCCAATTAGATAATTATTTATCTATATCAATTGCTGACAAACTGGTGTTTTAGTGCGAAAATGGCCCAACTTTCTAACCAAGAGATTAATAAACTCAATGACTGCTCAAATCATTAATGGAAAAAATATTTCTCAGCAAGTTCGTAAGAATGTAGCTGAAGAAGTGGCTACGCGTACTGCTCAAGGATTACGCGCCCCGGGTCTTGCTGTGATTTTAGTGGGTGCCGATCCGGCATCACAAGTATATGTTGGGAGTAAACGTCGAGCCTGTGAAGAAGTAGGCTTCGTTTCTAAATCTTACGATCTTGAAAGAGATAGCTCACAAGAGACTTTATTAGCATTAATTGATGAGCTAAATGCAGATACCACGATTGATGGAATATTAGTGCAGCTGCCTTTACCTGAGCATATTGATACCACTGTTGTGTTGGAACATATTCGCCCAGACAAAGATGTTGATGGTTTTCATCCTTATAACGTAGGTCGTTTATCACAGCGTATCCCTGCATTACGTCCTTGCACACCAAAAGGTATTATTACACTACTTGAATCAACAGGTGTTGACTTACATGGTCTAGATGCTGTTGTTGTTGGCGCGTCGAATATTGTTGGTCGCCCTATGACGCTTGAATTATTACTTGCAGGTTGTACAACGACAACATGTCACCGTTTCACTAAAAACCTAGAAGAGCATGTACGTCGTGCCGATTTAGTTGTAGTTGCAGTTGGTCGCCCTAACTTTATTCCAGGTGAATGGATCAAGAAAGGCGCAATGGTAGTCGATGTTGGTATTAACCGTTTAGAAAATGGCAAACTTGTTGGTGATGTTGGCTTTGAAGTAGCAAAAGAAAATGCTTCTTTCATTACCCCTGTACCAGGTGGTGTTGGTCCAATGACAGTTGCAAGCTTGATCGAGAATACCTTAATCTCTTGCCGTGATTACCATTCAAAGTAATCAATAAGCAACCAGTTACAAATAGTACGTCATAAATCATCACGTATTATAAATAATAAAAGCCACATCACCTTCAGGTCATGCGGCTTTTTTGTAAGCTAAGCTCTGCGCTTAACCTTAATTAGCTATTTATTTGAAAATTAACAGTTCTACTTCAAAAATAAGTGTTGAACCCGCTTGGATACTACCAGCGCCACGGTTGCCATACGCTAAACGACTTGGGATGAAGAAGCGACGCTTCTCACCGACAACCATTAACTGCACACCTTCAGTCCAACCAGGAATAACCTGATTTAAACCAAATGTAATCGGCTCGCCGCGCTGTACTGAGCTATCAAACACAGTGCCGTCTAATAATGTACCGTGATAATGAACCGTCACTTTAGAACGACCGGTTGGATGTTCAGTGCCGGTACCTTCAGTAAGTACTTTCGATTGTAGGCCTGACGCCGTTACTTCAACACCTTCTTTTTCTAAATTCGCAGCTAAGAACTCTTTTCCTAATGCTATATTTTCAGCGGCTTGTTTTTTATTCCCCCCCATGCGCTGCATAAGGAAAAAAACCAACGCACAACCGATTATCACTGAAATAATTTTAAACATGATTAATCCCTATCTAGTAAACAAAACGCCGATGACGGCTTAAATTCAAAACTTAAATTAAAAACAATCAGTCATCAACATTTAAAGTTAATTCAATTTTATTTACAGCACCAACTTTACTTACGACGCCAAGTAGTACCGTTAGCACCATCTTCCAATACAATACCCAAGGCATTTAACTTGTCACGAGCATCATCCGCCATGCCCCAGTCTTTACTTGCACGTGCATCGTTACGTTGTTTAATAAGCGCTTCGATTTCAGCTACTTCATCATCCTCACCCGCATCACCTTGTAAGAAGACTTCAGGCTCTTGTGACAATAGACCAAGTACATTACCAAATGAAATTAACTGTGCAGCTAATTCACCTGCGCGTTTCGCATCCGTTTCTTTAATACGGTTAATTTCTTTCGCTAATTCGAATAAAACAGGGAATGCTTCAGGTGTATTGAAATCATCATCCATTGCCGCTTTGAACGTTTCAATGTATGTTTCGCAGCCCGGTGCAAAACCATCGATGTCAGCTACAGTAACACCACGTAATGCCGTATATAAACGCTCTAAACTTGCACGAGCTTGTTTTAAATTATCTTCTGAGTAATTTAGCTGACTACGATAATGACCAGAAAGTAAGAAATAACGTACAGACTCGCCATCGTATTTTTCTAATACATCACGGATAGTGAAAAAGTTATTTAATGATTTAGACATTTTAACTTTGTCGATCTGAACCATACCCGAATGCATCCAGGTATTCACGTATTCACCGTTATGTGCGCAGCATGATTGTGCCACTTCATTTTCGTGATGTGGGAACATCAAGTCAGAGCCGCCACCATGAATATCAAATACTTCACCCAGCAGTTTGTTATTCATTGCTGAACATTCAATATGCCAACCAGGACGGCCTTCACCCCAAGGAGAAACCCAGCTTGGTTCACCTGGCTTCGCCATTTTCCATAACACGAAGTCCATCGGGTTACGTTTATTTGATTCCACTTCAACGCGCGCGCCCGCTTGTAGCATATCTAAGTCTTGCCCACTTAACTTACCGTAGTCAGCAAACGTCTTCACTTCAAATAATACATCGCCACTATCAGCAACATAAGCGTGGCCTTTTTCTACTAATTTTTCGATAATCTCAATAATATCTGGCATGTGGCCTGTTACCGTTGGTTCGATATCAGGGCGAATCATGTGCAGCGCATCAAAATCGTCATGCATGGCTTGAGTAAAACGCGCTGTTAACTGATCGCAAGTTTCACCATTTTCGTTTGCACGCTTAATGATCTTGTCATCGACATCCGTAATGTTACGAATAAACTTAACCGCATAACCGCGATGGCGAAGGTAACGCACCACAGTATCAAACGCCACAAAAGTACGACCATGACCAATATGACAATAATCATAGATAGTCACACCACATACGTACATACCTATTTCACCTTCAGTAATAGGTTTAAATTGTTCTTTTTGACGAGTCAGTGTGTTGTAAATCTTCAGCATCGAATAGTGATCCTTGCGCAAACAGTAAAAATGCAAATAATTGATTGATTTTACCATTAGCATTAATGATTACTAGCTTTGCAACAGCATAAAAGGCCAAAATTTAACTGAACAACCAAAAAAGTGTATAAATCAGTCAAATGAAAGCACAAAAATAAGCCCTTCCCACCCCTTCTTTCCCTAAAAGCTTTGCCATTGTCGACCTTTAGGATAGAATTTACCTCGTTAATTAACCAAAGGATCATTAAGATGATAACTCTACATACAGATTTCGGTGATATCAAAATTGCACTTAACTTTGAAAGTGCACCAAAAACAGCAGCTAACTTCCTAGAATACGCAAAAAGCGGTTTCTACGAAGGTACTATCTTTCACCGTGTAATCGATGGCTTCATGGTTCAAGGCGGCGGCATGCTTCCTGGTATGGAAGAGAAAAGCTCAAATGCACCGATCGAAAATGAAGCAGACAATGGTCTGTCTAATAAACGTGGTGCATTAGCAATGGCACGTACTATGGACCCGCATTCAGCAAGTTCACAATTCTTCATCAACGTGAAAGACAACAACTTCCTAGATTTCACAAGTAAGACGTCTCAAGGTTGGGGTTACTGCGTATTTGCTGAGGTTGTTGAAGGTATGGACGTGATTGAAAAAATCAAAAAAGTAGCGACAGGCAACAAACTTGGCCACGGCGATGTACCACTAGAAGATATTATCATTACTAAAGTAACTGTAGAAGAAGCTTAATCGCTCACTCAGTTCCTTAAAATAAATACACTGCTTAGGTAGTGTATTTATTTATTCCCGACAAGGATGGAACCACCATATGACTACTTTGTTTATTTCAGATCTGCACCTTGATGAGCGCCGTCCGCAAGTTACCGAGTTATTTTTACACTTTCTTGTTACCGAAGCGCGCGAAGCTGACGCTCTCTACATTTTAGGCGACCTATTTGAATTCTGGTCTGGTGATGACATTAGTAACCCACTTAACGACAGCGTTCAAGATGGACTTAAAGCGTTAACTGACAGTGGCGTAAAATGTTTCTTAGTTAAAGGGAATCGAGACTTCTTGGTCAGTAAACGCTTTGCTAAACGTACAGGCGTAACAATTCTCGGCGATTATACAGCGATAAGTCTTGACGGCCAAAAGGTGCTCATTGCACATGGCGATACATTCTGTACGTTAGATGAAAAATACCAAGCATTTCGTGCCGCCGTAAATATCCCATGGCGCCAAAAACTATTTTCCTGCTTACCTATCTTTGTACGTGAAGCGATTGCCGATAAAATACGCGGCCATAGCCAAGAAGGTAATCAGCAAAAAAGCATGACAATTATGGATGTAACAGAATCTGAAGTTGTCGATAAAATGCAAGAATATAACTGTGACATTTTAATTCACGGTCATACTCACAAACCGAATATCCATGATGTTCAATTGACAGCAGACAAACTCGGAAAACGGATCGTATTGGGAGACTGGTTTGATCAAGGCAGCGTACTTATTTGGCGTGATGGCCAATATGACCTCCAACAACGTGCATTTTTAAAAGACGCGTAAAAAAGATAACATCGGTTTTGTGAATTAAAGATCAAAAAAAGGAGCGTTACGCTCCTTTTTAAATCACTGAACTAAGTTGTTTAACTCACACTAAGCTTATCCGCCTTCGTTATGAATTTCTAGATTAGCAATTTCTTCTTTTTCTTTGACTGTTTTAGCACCATCGCTACGAACATCGTTAAGACGCTGTAAATAATCAGCATCAATATCACCCGTTACGTATTCACCGCTAAACACTGAGGTTTCGAACTTTTTAATCTCAGGGTTACATTTTGAAACTGCAGCGATTAAATCATCTAAATCTTGGAAAATAAGTGCATCTGCACCGATCATCGTTGCGATCTCATCGACGTTTCGACCATGGGCGATTAGCTCTTCAGTGCTAGGCATATCAATACCGTATACGTTTGGATAACGTACTTCAGGGGCTGCGGAAGCTAAGTAAACTTTATTTGCGCCTGCTTCACGTGCCATTTCAATGATCTGTTCTGATGTTGTACCACGAACAATAGAGTCATCGACTAACAGTACATTTTTACCTATAAACTCAGATGAAATTGCATTCAATTTACGACGTACAGACTTACGACGCAAAGTTTGTCCTGGCATGATAAACGTACGGCCAATATAACGGTTTTTAACAAAACCTTGGCGATACGGTAAATCGAGTACTTTTGCAATTTCTAACGCACTATCACATGACGTTTCAGGAATTGGGATAACAACATCAATGTCTATATCAGCCCATTCACGCTTAATTTTATGACCGAGCTTCTCACCCATTGCAAGGCGTGATTCGTAAACCGATACCTTATCAATGGTTGAGTCTGGACGTGCAAAATAAACAAATTCGAAGATACATGGGTTATGCTTTGCATTTTCAGCACAGTGCGCGCTAAATAGCTCACCTTCATCAGTAATATAAACAGCTTCACCTGGTTCAATATCACGTACAAAGTTAAAACCAACTGCATCGAGTGCAACAGATTCAGAAGCAACCATATATTCTTTTCGAGCACCTTCAGTTCGCATACCCAATACTAATGGGCGAATACCGTTAGGATCACGGAAAGCAACAAGGCCATGATTAATAATCAGTGATACCACAGCGTAAGCACCGCGTGCTTGCTTATGTACAGCGGTAACAGCAGTGAAAATATCTTCTGAGCTCAAATGTAAACTTGGGCATTTATCTAATTCATGAGCCATAACATTAAGCAATACTTCAGAATCAGAAGTTGTATTAATGTGACGACGGGCTTTATGAAATTGATCTTCTTTTAATTGAGCGGCGTTGGTTAGATTTCCGTTATGAGCAAGGGAAATACCGAACGGGGAGTTAACATAGAAAGGTTGAGCCTCAGCGGCACTCGAGCTTCCTGCTGTTGGGTATCGAACATGTCCAATACCAATATTACCTTTCAAGCGTTGCATATGTTTAGCTTCGAATACATCGCTCACTAAACCATTCGCTTTGCGCTGCCTAAAGTTTCCATCACTTAAGGTTACAATCCCAGCAGCATCCTGTCCACGATGCTGTAATACTGTTAATGCGTCATAGATAGACTGATTAACAGGGGTTGTAGAAACAATGCCAACAATTCCACACATAACCTAAATCCTCGTTTACTGTGCTTTCGATAAAATGCTATTTATAACGTTTCGCTTGTCATAAACCCTGCATATTGTCCCATGCAGAAGCTTGATGTTCAAAAAACCATTTAATGAGTGGTTTTAACTCAGCTATTAGTGGCGAACCCTGCCACCAAGCCGTTTCCGGGAAACTGGTGAATAGCTGTAAAAATAACAGCAACACGCACACCACTAATATTCCTCGGGCAATACCAAAGCATACACCGAGCAACCTATCCGTACCTGATAAACCAGTTTTATCCACTAGCTGGCCAAGTATGTAATTTAGCAAAGCCCCTAATATAAGGGTCGAAATAAATAATAGCGCTATCGCAACGCCATTTTTAACTAATTGTTCGCTGAATGCAGAACTAAATGCATCGAAATTTTCTAAGTAGGCAGCAATATCTTGATAATAATAACGAGATATAAAGAAGGCACAAAACCAAGTGCAAAGAGAGAACGCTTCCTTGACAAAACCACGCACTAAACTTATCACTGAAGATAAACCAACAATACCTAAAATAAGATAATCAATCCATGCCATATTTTGTTCCACTCATTTGAAATTCGCGCCATTGTAACAAGTTAAATACGAGATTGATAATAGTTATAAACAAAAAAAACCGACATAAATGTCGGCTTTTTAATTACTTGTCTCGAGGGTCAAATTTCTCAATTACACCTTTCAAACCAGTGATTTTCTGTAATTTTGGCAATAAACGTTTTAACTCATTTTTATTTACGTTAGGCCCTACATATAATCGATTTAACTGGCCAGCCTGTTTATGACGCGGTAATCGATAGGCATCAAAGCCTGCTTTTCTAATTTTTTCAACCAAATCATCAACAGCGACTGAATTCTTGAAGGTACCTAAACGAATATTCCAACTATGACCAACTGGCGGTATGACTTTTACAATTTCGACAGCTTTAACTAATGGGACAAGTTTGGGGGCTTTAGTGATAGGTTTAGGTGCTGCCGATTCCACCTTTTTAGCCTCCGTTAAATTAACTTTGGGTGCGGGTTCAATGAGTAATTCGGCGACTTCATTATCAAATGACTCAAAGTTAACGGGCTCAGCAAGTTCAACTAACGCAGGACGCAAAGGAATACTAGCTGCATTCTCACGATACGTGACCTTCTGACCATCTAGCAAGTCAGGTAAAAAGATAATGCCAATCGCCACTAGAATAATAGTGCCGACTAAACGGTGTTGAAATGTCGATGCCACGTCTATTTAACCACTTATATGTTGGATAATTTCTGCTACGGTGAAAAATGAGCCGAAACCAATAATAATGTCATTACAATCAGCGCTTTGATTTGCAGATTGCCAAGCTTGCGCTATTGTATCATGACTCATAGGCTGCTGGCTAAGGCTATCACGGCTTTTCCCATTCAGCTCCATCGCGTCAACTAATCCCTGCTCGATTTGCTGACAAGACGCTGCACGCTCCCCCTGGAGTGCAGCCAAGTGCCAACAATCAATAACGTCAGTTAAAGCCGCCAAACTTGCTGCAATATCTTTATCTTTAAGCATGCCAACAACAGCAATAATCTTAACCGGTGAATGAATCTGCTGCTTTAAACATGTGAGTTGTGTTGCGAGGTAACCCGCGGACTCAGGATTATGTGCAACATCCAAGAATTGTTGTGGCGAGGTACCTAATCGTTGCATACGACCAGGTAACCTTGCATTTGCAACACCACTGCGAATGGCAGATTCAGGTACAGCTAATCCTAACGCTTGAATTGCGGCAATTGCCGTAGCGCCATTTTGCAAAGGTAACTGGGGAATAATCAGGTCAGAAAAAATAGATCCAATATTAGTCTGTTGTTCTGTTGAACTCACTTGCCAGTCCCAACTTTCAGCATGCTGCGTGTAATAATAATCACGATTAACAGCAATCAGTTCCGCACCGACTTCATCAGCATACTCAGCAATGGTAGATGGCGGATTAATCACACCACAAATGGCTTTTTTATTGGCGCGGAAAATACCCGATTTTTCACGTGCGATAACGGCTTTATCTGTACCAAGCCAATCAGCGTGATCAATATCAATCGTAGTGACAACAGCAACATCAGCAGAAACAATATTTGAAGCATCTAAACGACCACCCAATCCAACTTCAAGGATCACAACATCTAATGTTGCATCTTGAAATAATTTCAATGCGGATAATGTCGTAAATTCAAAATAAGTTAATGTGGTATCACCGCGCCCAGCTTCAATAAAGGCAAATGAATCAGCATGCGCTTGTGCGCTGAGCATCTCACCGTTAACACGTACACGCTCTCGATAATCTTGTATATGAGGGGAACTGGTGACACCAACATTGTAACCAGCATCTAGGAGAATTCGTTCTAAAAATGCGCAGGTAGAGCCCTTACCATTTGTGCCTGCAACGGTAATGACTTTCGCATCAAATGTCGTTAATGCTAAATCAGCAGCAACGCGTCCTATACGACCTAATCCCATTTCAATATTAACAGGATGAATACTTTCTAAATAGCAAAGCCAGTCTGCGAGAGACTGGCTTTTATTAATACTGTTCAACATCGGTAATAGTTACTCGTTAATGTTTTGAGCGTCACTTGGAGTCTTAATTTCATCCGCTGCAGGTACAACTATGGGAGTTGTTTCTGTACTTGCTGATGCAGTCGCGATGTTATCAGACGTTTCCAAGTTCATCATCTTCGCTAATAAGCCTGCAAGTTTATCACGCATTTGGCGACGATCAACAATCATATCGATCGCACCTTTCTCCAACAAAAATTCACTACGTTGGAAACCTTCAGGTAGCTTCTCACGTACCGTTTGCTCAATAACACGTGGTCCAGCAAAACCAATCAGTGCTTTTGGTTCAGCAATATTAATATCACCTAACATAGCTAGACTTGCAGATACACCACCCATTGTTGGGTCTGTCAGTACAGAAATGTAAGGTAAACCTTTTGCTGATAATTTCGCTAATGCCGCACTCGTCTTCGCCATTTGCATTAATGAGAATAATGCTTCCTGCATACGCGCACCGCCGCTTGCAGAAAAACAAATCAACGCACGGTTCTCAGCCATACATTCATTAATTGCAGCAACAAAACGAGCACCAACAACGGTTGCCATTGAACCACCCATAAATGAGAATTCAAATGCACAAACGGCAACAGGAATACCTTTAATCGTCCCTTTCTCTACGACTAACGCATCTTTTTCGCCTGTTGTTTTTTGCGCGCTAGATAAACGCTCTTTATATTTTTTGGTATCACGGAATTTTAATTTATCACTTGGTTCAAATTCAGCACCGATTTCAATGCGGCCATCTTTATCAAGTAATTTATTGAGACGCTCACGTGCATTCACACGCATGTGGTGATCACATTTAGGACAAACGCCTAAATTACGCTCAAGTTCTGCATGATATAAAACCTGGTCACAAGAGGTACATTTAGTCCACACTCCTTCAGGAATATTACGACGCGCTGTTGCGCTCTTGCTTTTTGGTAGTATTTTTTCAATCCAGCTCATGAACCCTACTTATAATTTGTTCTAATTAATTGAAGTATAAGATGTTAAATGCGTTGTTAATACGATAGTGAAACAAAAATCCAAAACCAATTAACAAAAATTAATGCGTTAAGTCGATATCTGTCGAACTTAACAATACTCCACATTTATCGTGTAACACAATTAAATCACAGATTATCCAATAAGTTTATCTAAAACTGGTCATACCCTTGTGACTCACCATCAGAAATCAATAAAAAATGATAAAGCGACATAAATAATAACAGCTTACAATCGCTTCATCACTCTCTTATCAATGATAAGTCACTTTTCGCAAATCAGTATTTTATTGTTATTAAATCAAACAATTAAAAGTTTTCAGGTAAAAACAATGGTCCTACAGCAGGTCTTGGTATATTAAATTCGCTTGGATAGTCTACTTCAATCATGTAAAGACCTTCTGCTTTGCTTGTTGCCGCTGCGACAGAACGATCTCTACCGGCCAATAATTCACCAATCCACGAAATGGGTTTATTACCTTTACCCACTTCCATTAATGAACCAGCTAGGTTTCTTACCATATGGTGTAAGAATGCATTCGCTTTCACATCAATAATAATATACGCATTTTGACGGGTTACTTTGATATGATGCATCGTTTTAACAGGGCTTTTGGCTTGGCAATGCTTGGCACGGAAAGAAGTAAAATCATGCTCCCCCACTAACTGCTGTGCTGCTTCATGCATTAATTCAGCATCAATATCACCATGGTAATAGCTCACACCCGAACCTAAAATTGCAGGACGCAGATTGTTATTATAAATAATATAGCGATAACGTCTTGCCGTTGCACTAAAACGGGCATGAAATTCTTCATCGACTTCTTGCGCCCAACGAACTGCTATGTCATCAGGTAAATTAGCATTTACACCGAGTGTCCATGCTACATTTTTACGTATAGAATCAGTATCAAAATGCACAACTTGTCCAGTTCCATGAACACCAGAATCGGTACGCCCAGCACAGTGCACTCTCACAGGGTGGTTCGCAACACGTGACAATGCATCTTCTAATTTTTCTTGTACACTGATCACTTCATTTTGTCGTTGCCAACCGTAATATTTACTACCGTCATATTCTATACCGAGTGCAATTCGCATTTTTATTCCAACTTTATACTTTCATTAATTTTTTAAAACAAAAAGCGGTGACTCTCGCCACCGCTTTACTTTATATAATAATTATATCACCCAATTATACCGCTTCAAGTTACAACTTGAAAGCAACTAGCACTTCTAACCTAATCAGCAGATCACAATCGACTCAAGAGTTGATTCACTTCAGCTTGCTGCACTGCGTCACCAGTGCCCGCCAATGGTTCTAGAATAGATTTAGCGCCATCTTTATCTTCAATTTCAAGATAAGCACGCGCAAGATCTAATTGCGCACCAAAGCGGTTATTCTCATCATCAATATCAACCGCGTTACTATCAAGTAAGCTATTGCTGTATCCATCAAGACCTACATCCAATTTTACTTTATCATAAGGTTCATCTTCGATATTAGCTGGCTGTTGCGATACTTCATTTAACAATTTATCGATATCAATAAACTCTTCTGCTTGCGCTGCTGCGACATCAATCGGAGGCTGCTCGCTTGGCGCTGAACTAAATGCATTCGGACTGAATTCTGCCAACATAGCTTCAATATCATCTAGCGGCTCATCAGCATTATCAGTTTTTTTTGCAGCTTCAGGTTTTTCACTCACGGTCCCATCAAGTTCAGCTAACATTTCATCAACAGTCTGTCCGTGGGCTTGTGGTAAATTGACTTCAACACCAGCTTCAGCTAACAGACTATCGATATCGTCCATGTCGACGACTTGTTGACTCTCTATTTTCGGTGCAATATTGTCAATATTAGCTTGGGCAATGTCATCTAAACCAGCTTCGGCTAAAAGGTTGTCAATATCGTCCATATCAACAACTTGATTCGCATCTGGAACATCCGGTACCTTGCTCGCTATCGCTTCTAATTCAGCTTCAGCTTCAGCTAAGATACTGTCAATATCGTCCATATTCACAAATTCATCATTTACGACTGGCGATGGTTCTGAAACAGGATCTGGTGTATTGCTTGCGGTAACCTCAATATCGTCAAATGAATCAAAGTCAGACATTTTTGATTCAGAAGTTTGAGCGCCAGGAGCCTGTGAGTTACTGAGTTTAAACTGCTCTAACATTGAATCGACTTCAGCTAAATCAGCATCTAATGTATTTTTATTATTTGTCGGAAGGTCAGGGATCAAGCTAGGTTCATCTAACTCTTCACGCCAACTTAAATCAGGTTCCACACTATCATTTTCAAAACTTGTGCTTTCATCATCTAATGTTAAGTCAATATCACTAAAATCATTATCATTTAAATTTAACTCTGGCATGACAGGCGCTTGATCTATAATTTCCGGCATAATAGGCGCTGCCGGTTTAGTCGTAATAGAATCCATCGGCAAGTCATGAGGTTCATCTAAAAATACAGTCTCTTCTGTATCAAGCTGTAAATTAAAATCGGGCTCTTCTAAGTCTGGCGCTCCAAATGTATTTATCTCATCAGCAGGCTTTTCTGCGGGTGCTTTAGCCTCTTCAGACACAGACATCGCACTATCAGGTGCAAATTTTTCAGCATTAAGATAATCACTGAGTTCATCAACGGTATTATCCGCATCAAACATCACGCTATCTTCAATATTATTCTTTTGATCATTTCTATTTTTTAACCATAGGCCTAACCAAACTAAAAACAGTAATGAAAATACACCAGAAACACCACCAATTAACCACCAATTGTTATAGCTTTCAGCTTCCATCACCGATTTCTTTTTTGCATTATCAATTGTAACTTGCTGTTCATCAATCCGTGTACTTTGCTGTTCGATTAATGCTTTTAAATCTGCTTTCAATGCATTGTTAACCGCCATTTGCTCTTTAAGTTCCGCTAATTCTATACGAATACTTTCTAGCTGTAATTTAAGGCGACGATTAGTTTCACTTGATAATAAAAGATGCTCGTTGCTTTCAGTTAACTCACCTTGTAATAAAGCAAGTTTATCACGTTCGATTTTATTTCCGGCAATCACCTTCACGCTTGGTTTAGCAATATTGATCGAGGGGGTTGGTTTCTTTTTAGTACCTGATTTTTTCGTAAGCGCATTTTTTAGGGCTGAACCGTCAGTTGCTTGTATTTCAGCTGCACTGGGGATCTTAAGAAAACTACCATCAATCATTTTATTAATGTCACCACCTAAAAATGCATGAGGGTTAAGCGCAAAAATGGCGGTCATCGTTTTGTATAAACTTAAGCGACTATCTGGTCTCGTGGCAGTTGCAACTGACCATAACGTATCAGCCTTCACAACAGGGCCGTAATTATTAGGCGAAGAAGGGGTATGCACTTCAGGGCCTTTTAATTGAAGAACAAATCCATTTGAATTAGCAGCAATACCCGCCATAGGAATCAGCAGAAATAAAACAACCCATTTTAATTTCGATAAACCCGATATCATTGTTAACCCTTACTATGAAACAACACCAACACACTTAAAATTAATATAACATATACAAAATATCAGTATACACATGAATTCACTGGTATCTTCTACTTAACTATTCTAATGGTTAATTTCAATAAAAAAAATTGAGAATTGAAACTATGATATAAATCAGAAAAATAAAATACAAATAAAAAAAATAGCACCCAATATTGGGTGCTAAACATGCAATTTAGATAAATTTATAGCCAAGGGCTAAAACTTACTCTTACAGATAATCACGAATTAATAGTTCTGCAATCTGTACACTGTTGGTTGCAGCACCTTTACGGATGTTATCGCCAACAACCCACATGTTGATACCGCTAGCGTGTGAGATGTCTTCACGAATACGACCAACAAATACGTCATCATGACCTGCAGAGTCTGACACTGGTGTTGGATAGTCTTCTTCATTTTCAATCAGTTTAACACCTGGCGCATGGAGCATCAGTGAACGTACTTCTTCAGCACTGATCGGTGTGCGTGTTTCTAAATGGATAGCTTCTGAGTGACCATAGAATACCGGTACGCGTACTGCTGTTGGGTTAACCATGATGTACTCATCACCAAAAATTTTCTGTGTTTCCCACACCATTTTCATTTCTTCTTTGGTGTAGCCATTTTCAGTAAACACATCAATCTGTGGGATCACGTTAAATGCGATCTGCTTAGGATATACTTTTGTTTCTACTTCACGTGCATTTAATAAACTTGCAGTTTGACCCGCTAGTTCATCAATTGCGCTTTTACCAGAACCCGATACGGCTTGGTATGTTGCGACATTAATACGTGAAATACCCACTGCATCATGGATAGGCTTTAATGCAACTAGCATTTGAATTGTTGAGCAATTTGGATTCGCGATAATGCCACGGTTTGTATATTGCGCAATTGCTTCTGGGTTTACTTCTGGCACAACCAGAGGAATATCTTCGTCATAACGGAACTGTGATGTGTTATCAATAACAACTACACCCGCATCGGCTGCGATTGGCGCCCATTTTTCTGATACCGAACCACCAGCAGAGAATAAACCGATTTGAACTTGTGTCCAATCGAAATTATCAACATCTAATACTTCAACTTGTTTATTATTAAAGGTAATTTTACCACCAGCACTACGGCTACTTGCTAATGGATAAATATTACCGATTGGAAATTTACGTTCCTGTAAAATTTCCAACATCATTTGCCCTACGGCACCTGTTGCTCCTAGTACTGCAACATCATATAGTTGACTCATCAACGACTCCTAAAAAATTATTTGGCAAACCCAAGTTGATACAATGACTCTACCGCATAATGTGACTCATTTACTAGCCTCAATGAGGAAAATTCTCTTCTTTCGAGATAATTTTTACGCATTTCATCAAAACTACCCGCTCTCATTATGTTTTTTCTAAAAATAGCGTCGTCTCGGCGCACATCGTATACCAAATGAACCAAATTTTTAGCGAATGTTTGATCTGCACTTTGGTTAATATCAATGCTACTGACAGCAGGTATAGGTAAGATATCACTAATAGTACGTTCAGCTTGCTGACCTAGAAATTGTGCATACGCCTGATAAATCATCTCTGTACCACGCGCTTTACCTTCTAAGCTATAACCCGCAATATGGGGAGTGGCAATAGCAACATGAGGAATAAGTTCGAGCAGTGGCGTAGGTTCGTTTTCCCATACATCCAATACAAGGGTTATCCCGTGCCCAGCTTGTTTTAGCTCTAATAAAGCCTGATTATCAATCACATCACCACGACCGCTATTAACAAGGATCGCGTCTGGCGCTATGCCCGCCAGTAATTCAGCAGTTAATAGATGCTTAGTTTGATAATTACCTGTTTTAACTAATGGTACGTGTAAACAAATAATATCCGCTTGTAATGCTTGTCCTAAACTAACAAACCCCGTTAGGCCTTCTTTCTCTACGCGAGGAGGATCGCATAGCATCACTTGAGCACCGAGAGCCGTTAGTCGACTGACCGTTTGCGAACCTGTATTACCAACACCAATAACGGCGATTTTTTTATCCGCTAATACAAAACTTTGCAGTTCAGCTAACACTAATAATGCGCTGCAAACATAATCACCAACAGATACCGCATTACAACCTGGCGCATTGGTATATTTAATATTTCGCTGTTGTAAGCATGCTTGGTCTAAATGATCGATACCAATCGTTGCAGTTCCCACAAAGGCTAATCTATTGGCTTGAGCAAGTAACTCGTCGTTAACTTGCGTGACTGAACGTACCATCAAGGCATCTACATCGTGTAAATCCTCAGCTTGAATTGTACGGCCAGATAAAGGAACTACTTCACCAAACTGAGAAAACAATTCGGTTGCATAAGGCATATTTTCATCAACTACGATCTTCATTTAAGTATTCCCTCAATAATACGACTAGGGTTATTTTGCGCGTTGTGAAGATAAAAAAAAAGCCCATTTATCAATAATCTGATAAATGGGCTTACATTGTCTTCATCACGGTTGTATGAACCGTCACTTAAACGTTTTTATTTAAGCACTTTAATGCACAATTATTTAGTAAATTTACTAAATACTAGCGTCGCATTCGTACCGCCGAAACCAAAGCTGTTCGACATTACGTTAGTGAGTTCTGCATCAATTGCCTGACCTGAAACGATATCTAGACCATTCGCTTTTTCGTCAAGTTCTTGAATATTTGCACTTGCAGCGATAAAGCTATTTTCCATCATGATCAATGAATAAATTGCTTCATGTACACCAGCTGCACCTAATGCATGGCCAGTCAGTGATTTTGTTGCACTGATTTTTGGTGACTTATGACCAAATACAGCTTGAATAGCTTCAAGTTCTTTTGTATCGCCTACAGGTGTCGATGTACCGTGTGTATTTAGGTAATCAATTTCACCGTCTACTGTTTCTAATGCTTGTTGCATACAACGCACAGCACCTTCACCCGATGGCGCTACCATGTCATAACCATCTGATGTTGCACCGTAACCGGTAATTTCTGCATAGATAGTTGCGCCACGAGCAAGTGCATGCTCAAGTTCTTCAACAACAACCATACCGCCACCACCAGAGATAACAAAACCATCACGGTTTGCGTCATATGTACGAGATGCTTGTTGTGGAGTTTCGTTATACTTAGTTGATAATGCGCCCATTGCATCGAACTCTAAAGCTAAAGTCCAATCAATTTCTTCACCGCCACCAGCGAATACAACGTCTTGTTTACCCAGTTGGATTTGCTCTACTGCATGGCCAATACAATGCGCACTTGTTGCGCATGCAGAAGTAATAGAATAGCTTGGGCCTTTAATTTTAAATGGTGTAGCAAGACAAGCAGAAATCGTGCTCGACATAGTACGAGTCACCATGTATGGACCAACACGCTTTACACTTTTATTACGAGCTATATCAACAGAATCAACAACGTTCTTTGATGATGCACCACCTGAACCCGCAATAAGGCCAGTACGTACATTAGATACTTGCTCTTCTGTTAAACCTGAATCATCAATCGCTTCTTGCATTGCAATATAGCTGAAAGCGGCTGCATCACCCATGAAACGCATTGCTTTACGATCAATGATTTCCTTAGGATCAAGATTAACAGTTCCGCAGACTTGGCTACGTAAGTTTTGTTCAGCAAATTGTGGTGCAAATTCAATACCGCTGTTACCTGCTTTCAGTGACTCACATACTTCTGCTTTGTTGTTACCGATACTTGATACAATACCGATACCTGTTATAACCGCTCTTTTCATGATATTCCCTAATATAAAATTATTACGTTATTCTTACTTATTTTTTAACGTCATCTGGTCTGCTTTCCCTATAATCAGATAAAATTATGACCGTTTTATTAATTTTGAGCCTATAGACTCATTATTTTTATATTTAAAAAATCAGTCTTAACCTGCTAGACGCCCAGCGAGAGCCTCTGCCCTATCTACCTTCATTATAGTAAAGCGTTAACATCCAGTATCCCATTGCTATCTATGATTGTCACCGCTTAAAAATTACTTGTGATCAAATCATCTGCGATTGTTGTTACTTTTGCTGCTTAAACAACCATGACAGTCGCGCAGCAGTTCGAATGAAATGCAAAGTTGGCAATTTAAGTCAGTGTAAACAATCATTAGTAGTAATCATTTTTTATCACCACTTTTGTGACATCTATAACATCAATTTGATAGATAATATTAAAGGAATTAAATATGACAAAGCCACCATGTTCTTATTTACAAGGTGTTTCATCCATATTTGTTCACTCATTAGTATTCTTTTTTATCATGCTATTGAGTTTTTCCAGCCGTGCTGAAATCAATCTGATCTTTGGTCTATACACCTCAGATAAACCGACAACTATGGTTACTAAATTCCGCCCTTTTATTAATACGCTCGAAGCGCAAATGACAGATAAGCTAAAACAACCGGTCCATATAAAAATGCATATATCCAGTAACTATAATGATGGTGTACATGCACTTACCACTGGAAAAGTTGATTTTTCTCGCTTAGGTCCAGCGTCATATATAACCGCTAAAAATACCAATACCAATTTACAACTACTTGCCATCGAAGCCAAAAGAGGCAAAAAACTATTCTATGGCATTATTGCCGTTCAAACAGATAGTCCAATAACAAAACCGGAGCAATTAGTCGGTAAACGATTTGCATTTGGGTCTGAGCAATCCACAATTGGTCGTTATCTTTCACAAAGTTACCTTGCAGACCATCATATATACGCGAAAGATTTGGCCAAGTTTGACTACTTAGATAGGCATGATGCTGTTGGTGCATCGGTTGCAGCAGGGCGATATGATGCAGGCGCATTAAAAGAAGGCACATTTAACAAACTACGCAGTAAAGGCGTATTATTACGTGAAATAGCACGATTTCCGAATGTCACTAAGCCTTGGGTTGCAAGAGCAGGGTTAAATAATAAAATAGCGCAAGCTTTATCAACATTATTAATCGCCAGTAATGAGTCAAACGCATTATACAAAAATTCATTGAGTAAAAATGGATTTCTATTAGGTGATGACAGTGACTATGACATTATTCGCCAATCGATGAAAGATAAACGTTTTTTTGAAACAAGATCAATTAAATGACCCAACTAATTAAGCATTTACCACTCTGGACCAAGATCCTTGTCGCTACATTGTGCATAACATTTATCACAAGTTTAGCGGCTGGAGAATTAGCCAGACGTTTTGAATATAACTATCTCACCAATAATTTAACCTCACAAATACAACAAACATTTAATATTTTATCCGCAACAACCATTGATAGTCTGATCACAGAAGATATCCCACTACTTGAAACGATCATGTTACAGATATCATCAAACTACCCTGATATCGCATTCTTTGCTATTTATAATGAGCTACATACAGTGTTAGTCACTTGGGGAACACTGCCGCCAGATGCAAGTTTACAACACCAAGAATTTCAGCAGCCCGTTACTTTTGGTGGTGAAACGTTTGGCTATATGCAAATAGCAGTCAGTACTGCTAGCTTGCAACAAGATATAAGAGAGCATGTAAACTTAATTCGTCTACTCATTGCGTTAATATTATTATGTTTAGCACTGGCGATTTCGCTATTACTGCATTCTTCAGTATTAAAGCCAATAACAAACATTAATAATCGATTATTACAGTTATCTCAATTTCATCAAACAGGTGAACAGATCACGCTAGTATCAACGAATGAGCTAGACCGTTTAAATGAGTCTGTCGACCTCATTCAGGAGTTTACTGATAAGCAAAAACAACGTGAACAGCAATTACAAATAGCAAAAGAACAGGCCATTAATGCTAACACAACAAAATCAACCTTTCTCGCCACCATGAGCCATGAAATAAGAAACCCAATGCACGCCATTTTAGGGGCATTGTCGTTATTAAATAAGAGTGAAATGAGTACTGAACAACGACACTTTATCGATACGAGTCTGAAGTCAGCCAATATATTACTAAACCTATTAAACAACATCCTCGATATGTCAAAAATAGAAGCCGGAAAACTACAACTCGAACATCGCGCTTTTAATATTCAAGAGATATTACAAGATGTAACAGGTGTCCTTAAACCATTAGCACAAAAAAAAGGCATCATACTAAGCCATTCCAGTAATACTGAAATGCCGTTATGGGTACTCGGTGATGATAATAGGTTAACGCAAATTCTCATCAACTTAACCAATAATGCGATTAAGTTCACGCAACAAGGCCAAGTCTATGTGATGATGGAAGCAATACAACAGGCTAACCACACACAGCTTTGTTTCACCGTCAAAGATAGCGGTATTGGTATATCAGAACATAAACTAAAGCATATTTTTGATGATTTCGTACAGTCTGATAGCTCTTTTTCACGTGAATACGGTGGTTCAGGCTTAGGGCTTGCCATCTCAAAACAACTGATTACGTTAATGAAAGGAAACATCACAGTCACTAGCCAATTAAATCAAGGCAGTGAATTCAAAATTAAATTAAAACTAGAAAATACGGCGGCACCAGTCGCTGAACAACCAATACCACAAACACCAGTCGTCACAAAAGACACCCCACCTCACTTACTCCTCGTTGAGGACAATAAGGCAAATCAATTTATTACCAAGACTATTTTACAACGGGCTGGTTATACTGTGGATGTCGCAAGTAATGGTCTACTGGCCATTGAAGCTTGCGAGAAACAACTATACAAATTAATATTAATGGATTTACAAATGCCTGAAATGGATGGGTTTGATGCAACAAAGGGAATACGTCAACCTTCCAATATGAATGTAAACACACCGATTATAGCGATGACAGCCAACGCAACGACCGAAGACCGAGAGAATACCCTTGCAGTCGGTATGAATGATTTTTTGATGAAACCGGCTCGGGAAGACCAGTTGATGAAGAAAATACAACATTGGTTAAATTAAATGTTAACGACAATCTAACCAATGACATTCATTAATTAAACTGCTGATTAAATTTGGCCATCGATGCAGCTGTATCTTGCCATAAGCGACTATTTTTAAGCTCAGCTAATGAAAAATCACTCGTATGCTTAAGGTTAAAATCATCGGTTGTTAAATTATTATCCAAGCCATCTAATAGAGCTTCAACACCTGTGCGATCATTACACGCAAGTAATAAGTTACACCCAGCCCATATAGCCTGCTCTGCCCGCTCTAAATAATTCCCCGCAACGCTGGCGCCATGCATCGATAAATCATCAGAAAAAATAGCGCCTTTAAAGCCTAGCTCTTGTCTTAATACCGTTTGTAACCAGTATTGAGAGAAACCCGCCGCCTTAGTATCAACTTGCTGATAAATAACATGGGCAGGCATAATGGCATCAAGTTGCGCATTGGCAATAAGGGACTTAAATGGCAATAGATCCGTTGCAGTAATGTCAGCTAAGCTACGTTCGTCAACCGGTAATGCAATATGTGAATCAACTAACACACTACCATGACCAGGGAAGTGTTTACCTGTCGTTTTCATACCAGCCTGGTGCATACCAACGCATAATTGCGTCGAAAGATCGGTTACCCAGCTTGGATCCGCATGGAATGAACGATCACCAATAACTTGACTACCGCGTTCTAAATCCAGTACCGGCGCAAAACTTAAATCTATATCAAATGCCAATAACTCCGCCGCTAACATCCAGCCACACTGCTGAGTAAACTGCTTCGCGGTTTCACGATCATCAGCATATAGCGTCGCAATCTTACCCATAGCAGGAATACGTGTAAACTGCTCACGAAAACGTTGAACACGACCACCTTCATGATCAACCGCTATCACCATTTGTGAATGAGCCGTTTTACGAATTGATTTAATTAATGCATTTAACTGAGCATGATCACCATAATTACGACTAAACAAGATCAAGCCACCGGTTAATGGGTGCGCTAAAATCTCTTTATCTTCAGCCGTTAATTCATAACCGTCAACATCTACTACTACTGGTCCCACGACAACTCCTTATTCAATCTATTAATTTTATCAGCTATAGCACGTTCAGATTGCTGCCACAGGGTTAAATAGGTGATATCTTCATCTTGCTGGTACATAACGATACACCACAATAAAGTCATCATTTCGACCACAACCGCCATTACCGCTAATTGTTCTAATGTCACTTTGGCTGCAGGGTAATAATGGTTGTAATACGTTAAAAATAACACCTGCTGTGAATGACCCCAGGCAAATGTCTGAAATAATGTTGTAATATCAAAATCACAATGACCCGCTGCTGCAAATTCCCAATCCAGTAAATACAACTTAGCTTGCTCATCCACAATAAAATTCAATGGGTTCATATCGTGATGACAAAAACCCTGTCTATTTAAAGGTAACTGATGTTCAATTAAATCTACCACAAGTGAGAGTTGCTGATCGAGTTGCGCGGTTTTAAATTCGGCCTTGAGTGTTTGATAATAATGCTGAAGCCGTTCAACCATATTAAGGTGATGCGCAGGTAAAGGCTGCTGATGAAGTGTGGCCACTAATTTTGCTATTTGATCAATATTTTCATCGCGAGCTTGTTCATTAAGATCCCAGTGTTTACCCGTGATCCAATCACAAATAATACCTTGCTTATATTGGGCAATAATATTTGGCGATAAACCAATAGCAGCGGCCTGTATTTGCGCTGCACACTCGTGTTCTACTTGATTATCCATGTCATTATAAACCGCTGAAAATTGTCTTACAAAATAGTGATAACTCAAATTTTGTAGTTGAAAGTCCAAACGGTAATTATGGTTACTTAAACCACCTGCAACAGGTTGTAAAGAAAATGACTCAGGGCTAAAACGCACAACAAATTCAGGGATTATAATCATAAAAAGACGATGCTACTCACTTGGGCTTCAACCGTATTAAAACGGTTATTGATCAATTCAATACTTAACGTATGTTTACCGCTAGTATTCTCAGCCTGAGAAATATTAATGACTAACGAATAGCCGGAATAAGTCAGGCCTGAGTTATGCGGTGATACTTGCTCTGTTAAAATTTGAATATCAAACCAATCAGGTTCTGAGAATGTTTCCGCGCTAGCACGTTGCAATTCATTATGCGTAACCGGCAAGGTTACCATCGTATTGGGAAGCGCGATATATAATCGCTGGCCATGCTTAAAGCTACCTTGAACAAAATAAGGCTGCCGTAATAGTTGCCCGCTTAACATTCGCACCTGCGTTGTTAATGGGTGTTCAATAATTACTTCAAGAGGAGCCATCATAATTTGTCTGCTATGGTATGCTTGTGATGTACAACCACTGACAACTAACGCACTCAATATATAAACCAGTGTGAGTATCCATTTCATTTAACACTCCTCCCAAAGCTACTGATAGTTTATGAGATGAGAATAACAACTAGTATGTTGTTACCATCGCCCCCAATTGCTCACCACCAACAAGATGCATATGTAAATGATACACTTCCTGTCCGCCATGTTTATTACAATTAACGATGAGACGGTAGCCATTTTCAGCAATCCCCTCTTGTTCCGCAATTTTTCTTGCCACAATGAAGAGACGCCCTAATGCTAATTCATCTTCTTCACATACATCATTCGCCGTCGGGATTAGTTTATTGGGAATGATAAGCACATGTGTTGATGCTTTTGGACTAATATCACGAAATGCAGTCACTAATTCATCTTGATACAGAATGTCCGCAGGGATCTCTTTATCAATTATTTTACGAAAAATCGTTTCTTCCGCCATTTGTTTCGCTCCATTACAAAATTAAGTTATTCAATAATATGTGAAAAAATAGATAAATACACTCACTATCAGTAATAGTTCATGATCTATACTCAAACTACTTCATGATCAATACCAAAACAGCTCTTAAAGCAAAACATCAACGACAAAAAAGCCCATCACACCCTACATCTAGTGTAGTTTGTAATGGGCTTAAATTTAGATATTATAAATTGCTAATGTTGATTAAGCTGAAGCAATAGCACCTTTACCGACACCTTCGTAAGCAAATACAGTCAGTGGATCGCTACAATCTTTTGCTAATGTATCCGCGATATATTGTGCAATATTTTCTACTGTTGTTTCTGTTGGCATAATTTCAACAATTGACTTACTAATCGCAAGTTGGAATTCACCTTGTGGCGCTTGATATTTAAAGCAATAATGCTCAGGCGTTAATGCAGCCATACCCGCGCGAGAAAGTGAAACTTCTGATGCCGACACCATATCGCAATGTTCAGCCAGATAGATATCTTTCCAACGCTCAGCCCAACTCGCTTCAAGCGCAGCATCACGTTCATCATTACGCAAGATCTCAATTGTAGAACGGTGACCATGTGCAATACGCTGACAGTTACCAAGATGTTTACGTAAACCATGGCTGTAGCAGTATTCTGCGCCGTCAATTTTTTCTTCACGTAATTTAACGTCTAACTTTTTCACGTTATTTGGTAAACGTAGCATGAGCTGCTCAGTTAAATACATCTCTAAATTTGCCAGCGTAATTTGCTCTGTCGGGATTAATGCAAATGCTTGATCTGGGCATGCTAAATGAATTGACTCACTGTGTTCACGCCATGCATCAACATACGTAAATGCACCATCGCTCATCACATCACAAAACTTAGCATGAGCAGGTACGATCAACTTATGATCTACCAATTCATCAACAGTCGATTTAATCAATTTTTTTACAATACCAAAATCTAAGATCATGCTCTGTTCATTTAAGTCACCATGCAGAACAATATCCACTAACCAGCTTTGGCCAATAATGCCACGTGAATAATCCAATACTGAAGAATCAATAACAGTAAGATCTTTGACGAATAGTTTCATCTAAATTTTGTCCTTTATGGTAACTAAATAGGTATTTATATTATTGATTAGCGCTATTTTTGAGCGTCGTATTCGTCTTTAAATGAAGCAATCAGCTCTTCACTATCAACAACAACTACATCTTGACCTGCTTTTGGAAATACTGAGATAACAACGCCATCAGCAGCAAGACCTGGTAGCCAGCTATTACGCCAAGCACCCATCTCAATTTTAAGCGGTTGACACTCAGACCAATCGCCTTGGATCCATTCACTTGCAAACTCAGCATGTGGCCAAACAGGAATACTTCTTTCACCTTCTGCTTCGCTAACAACAAAACCGTTAGCATCCGCTAATGTCCACACTTCTTCAGACTTAACCGCACGAAAAACGAAATAGTTGAAACGCGCTTCTGGTGATTTTTCAACTGCTTCAGCAGTTTGCTTGTCATGAATTTTAAATGTCATAATCTTCTCTCAAGAAACCACCGTTGGCAGTTTCAAATAATGTTTATAATAAAGCAGCAGCAGATTGTACGCTGCACACTAATAAATACCAATAATAAATACCAATAATAATAGTAAAAGTTAAACAAGGTGATTTTATTTAACAAATGCCAGCTTGCGCAAATAACGCGGTATCATGGTTTCATTACCCTGCAATCCGCCTTGATGTATATAAAGAATGGGGCGTTTATCTGCGCTTTCAAGTTGCGTCGCAGCATTCGCATTATCTTCGATGAATTCACGCTGCAAACATAACCAAGCCAGCGGGTCATAAAGTAAATCAAATTCAATATTGGTGGTTTGTTTTAGCTCGGACCAAATATGATAAAAAGGCAGGTAAAGTTTACCAAAATGATACTTTTTATCTGCAGAGATAATCGTTGGGTGTAATGATTCATCGGCACACAATTCAAAAAATTGCTGCTGTAAATAATCATCACCGCCAACACAAGCACAAGTCTGTACTTCAAAGGGCAAATGTTTTTGCAAAAATAGTGCCGTAGTTCCGGTACCAGAAGGCAACACAACACGAATATCAGTATACGAATTTGATTTAGCCCACGCCATAATCTCATTGGCTAGTATTTTTAACCCTGTTTCCGCATACTGACAGCGACCACCTTCAGGAATAAAAACAACATTCTGACCTTGTGCTTTTAAACCTGGTAGCACTTGTTGCTGTATATACTCAATAACAGACTCACCATTCGAGCCAGCAACGATAACATTCGCACCCTGCGCTAACGCTGCGCGATAATTACCTTGTGGATTATCAATCAAATACTGAGGTAGGTGATCAACATAATAGTGCAGCTGACATTGCTTTAATTTAGCTAATACAGATAAAGAATATAACGAATTAGCTTGCGCAGAACCGTGGCCAATTAAGATATCAACCTGTGATAAATCTTGTTGTAAGAAATGATAAAACTTTCGGGCTTTATTACCGCTAAAAGCCACATCTAATAAATCATCACGTTTAACGTAAACCTGATGACCTAAAAATTCGATGTCATCGACAGGTGTATTACGTAATTCCAAGGCTGTGTCCTCATTTATAACTTAGATTCAAGAGTTAAACAGACGCAGGCAGTGCTGCAGAAACAATAAATTGGCGACCATTAACAGCCAGCATCTCGGTATCAACATCATAGACTTGTTTAATTGAATCTACGGTTAACACTTTACTCGCAGAGCCCTGCCCAACAACGGTACCAGCATTTAATAGCAGTACTTCAGAAGCATGATTAAGAGCGAGATTAAGATCATGGATAGATGCAATGATCGTAACGCCTTGTTCTGAAAATTCTCTTAACATCTGTAGCACTTCAATTTGATGCTTTAAATCAAGCCCTGTTAATGGTTCATCCAATAAACATAAAATCGATTGTTGATTTAATAACGGTGATACTTGTACTAATGTACGGGCAATAAGCACCCGCTGCCATTCACCACCCGACAATTGATCGCAATTACGCTCAACCAGCTTGGTGATATCTAATCGAGATAATAATTGATTTATCACCCGACATGCTTCTTCATCTTCAAGGTTAATACCCAGAGGGTGTAAACCCAAAGCAACAAACTGATAAACCGGAATGGCGAAAGGTGGCGGAGATACTTGCGGTAACCAGACACGCTGGCGAGCCAACTTAGCAATAGGATAAGACGAAATAGAATGTTCAGCTAATAAGTAAGCACCTTTACATGGCTGTACATGACCAGCTAAGATGGAGAGTAATGTACTTTTACCACTGCCATTAGGCCCTAATAAAAACAAACAGCTCCCTTTATTTATCGATACATTAATATCATGTAATCGCTGCTGATAGTTAACATCGGTTAACGTTAATATTGGAGATGTCCCCATCGTATATTTTAATTTATCCATAATGATATGTAGCTATACTACTTGCTTTCGCAACAGTAAATAGATGAAAAAAGGGGCGCCTAAGCTTGCCGTGATCGCCCCTACAGGTAACTCCGCGGTTGCAAACATACTACGAGCAATTAAATCCGCAAGTAATAAAAAAGCCGCCCCCAACAATGCTGAAGCAGGTACAAGAAAACGTAATTGACTCGTCACTAATATACGTAAAATATGCGGGATCACTAACCCAATAAAACTAATTACACCCGCCATCGATACAGACACTCCGGTGAGTACAGCCACACATAAAATAAGCTGAATACGTAATTTAGGAACATCAATACCCGATTGAAAGGCACCCAGCTCACCAAACTGTAAAAGGTTCAGCGCATCAATACGGCACATGATCCACAAAAAACTAAAACTCAAAGGAATGACGGCAATATAAATAAGTTCAGATCCATATGCTAAATTACCCATCATCCAATACAGCATTTGTCGCATGCTACTGTCATCTGAAAAATACAACAGCCAAGTCATAATGGCACCAGAAAAGATCCCGATCGCAACGCCAAGTAATAAGATCTTTGTGGTGGGTAAGTTATTCTTTGTCACTCGATAAAGTAAATACGTGACTAAGCTTGCCCCGATAAAAGCCGATAATGGTAAAATATAATGCTGTAGGCCCGCCCACTGTGGGAACAAAGTATCAAGGAAGACAATAGATAACACAGCAAACAAACTAGCAAACGATGAAATGCCGATAACGCCAGGCTCTGCTAACGAATTAGCGAGTAACACTTGCAAGATACAGCCAGCAACAGCTAACGCAGCGCCAACTAAAATTGCAGTTACAATACGTGGGAAACGTAAATCAAATAACACTTGTTGCTGTAAAGGTGATAAACCATCAAAAATATCATTAACGCTAATATTGAAACGGCCAGAGGCAAGCGAAATTAAAATAACGGCAATAAGAAAAATAAATAAAAATATCAGAGTGCTTCGACTTTTTAGTGTACTTGCACGCTGTAGCTTAAGCAGGTCGATCATAATTTAAGAAAGGATATAGAAGGATAAAATAGACAAGGTATCTCAAATAATGTCAGCGTGAAGCTTAAGCACATTTTAGATACCCTGTCAGAAGGCTGCGAATTAGATTGATTGACTTACAGCATCAATCAGCGCATGGGTATAGCCCATTTCAGCCATTAGTTGTGTAATGATATTACGTTTACGCCCCGTATTAGTGTTAGTAATAACCCAATATGGCGTATTCTCAATATGGCGAGGTTTAGTCGTACTACCAGCACTTAACAATTCACTTTCCGATTTTGCAAAGTAAATACGTTTACGGCCTTTAATATCAGTCGCACTATCAAACTCTTTCGGGTTTTCTGCATATAATACAGATAATATCTGTATAAATTTAGTCACCGAAACAGTCGTCTCTTTAAATTTCTTATTTTTAATAAGCTTATCGATACTGGCTGGCAGTGTAGAATGGCTGACAACCACAGGCTCTACAACAATCGGTGCAGATACAGGTGTCGGCTCTACTACTGCCGGTGAATTAGTTACCGTTTGCTTAGTCTCACTGTTGATGTTCTCTACAGGCTGTGGCAATACTTCAACATTTGTTAAATCTGCACAGTCACTATCAGGTACACCAAGTAAGCGACGTAAAATATCTGATGCACTTTCGCCAATATCTTTCGTTTGACTAGCAATATAACGATATAGGTCGTCTTCAAGCTCGATCATCTTCATATTTAACTAGTAAATCCTTGCTTATAAATTTAGTTTAATTATACCTTGTGAATAGATTTCTCTCTATGCTTATAGAAAAAATATTACCTCTGTGATGCATTTATCAACAATTCATACACGACAATGACGTAATTATTGCGGTAGAATCAGCCACAATAACGGAGAGATATATGTTACTTAATCACAAAATATACGGTCAGGGTGATCCTGTTATCGTTATCCATGGCTTATTTGGCAGTGCAACAAACTTGGGCATGCTAATTAAACAATTAAAAACGGATCATCAAGTGATCGCAGTTGATGTTCGAAACCATGGTCTATCTATGCGTCATAATAGTATGCATTATGATGATATGGCAAATGATATTATTCAGCTGATGGATCATTTGACGATCGAACAGGCGCATCTAGTCGGTCATTCAATGGGTGGTAAGATCGCCATGCGAACAGCGCTTAATTTCCCTACCCGCGTAACCAGTTTAGCGATAGCCGATATTGCACCAGTTAATTACCCACCTCGACACGATAACGTCTTCGCAGGATTAAAAAACATTCCACTTGGCGATATTACCACACGTAGTGAAGCACAATCAAAGCTTGCCGAATATGTAGAAGAAGCAGGTGTTCAACAGTTTTTATTGAAAGGATTATATAAAAATGAGCAAGGACGATTTGATTTTCACTACGCGCTAGATACTATTATTTCTCAATACGATTCTATTTCTGACTGGCCGGAAATAAATAAACAGTATGATAAACCAGTACTATTTATTAAAGGCATGAATTCTGACTACATAACCAATGACCATAAACCAGCTATCGCTAAATATTTTCCACAAGCGAAGGCAAAACTAATACAAGGCACTGGGCACTGGTTACATGCAGAAAAACCGATGATATTTAACAAAATAATAGTCGATTTTTTATTTAGTCATTAGCCACATTGTGATATATTTGCACATTCGTACTCTAAGTAGATACTGTTACGTACTTTAGGTGAACATTGTTATGTTGTATGAATACATTGACTTAATTGAATCTGTCGGCACTAAATTGTTCTTTGTTGTGCTGTTTTTCTTAATTGGCATGGCAATTCACGACGTACTAAAAAAAGGTAACGTACCTCAGTTGGGACGTATGGCTGTTTGGTTTGTACTCTGCTTTGGTATGGCTGGTTTTGTTTTTAAAGAAGTATTGATCACTGTCTGGGAAACCCAGATTTAATAATTTCATCGTATTAACTGCAATGGCGAATATAACGTGGCAAAGGAAAGTTTCGATAGAACGACGATTGACCTTTTTGCTGAAGAAAAGCGTGCTGGAAGACCCAAAACCAATCCGCTATCACGTAAAGAGCAGTTGAAACAGAATAAACGTAATCAATTAAGCCGAGATAAGGCTAATGGATTCAAACGTATTGAATTAAAGGTCGAACAAGACTTGTTTGATATGTTAAATATAAAAGCAAAAAGTGCTAATATGACGCGCAGTGAATATATACAACAATTACTGCAAACACATATAGCGCAATAAGTTTAAATTAAAACTATTAGGATAATTTAAGAATGGCTAGCGTAGGCTTATTTTTTGGTAGTGACACTGGTAACACTGAAGTAGTTGCTAAGATGATCCAGAAACAACTGGGTAAAAAACTTGTTGATGTTAAAGATATAGCAAAATCAACAACGACAGATATTAACGAGTTCAGCCTATTAATTTTAGGTATTCCAACTTGGTATTATGGCGAATCTCAATGTGATTGGGATGATTTTATGCCTTCACTAGAAGAAATTGATTTTTCTGATAAGCTAGTTGCAATCTTTGGTTGTGGTGACCAAGAAGATTACGCTGAGTACTTCCTTGATGCAATGGGCACATTACGTGACGTTGTTGAAGCAAAAGGCGGTACATTAATCGGTGAATGGTCAACTGAAGGTTATGATTTCGAAGCATCGAAAGCACTCACAGATGACAACCACTTTGTTGGTTTAGGTATTGATGAAGATCGTCAACCAGAACTAACAGCAGAACGTGTTGAAGCTTGGGTAAACCAAATCCACAGCGAAATGTGTCTTGCAGAACTAGAAGACTAATCTTTTAGTTTATACCCTAATAATTTTTAGCTGCATAATCAGCAGCTAAAAATAATGAGGGTATATCAAGTAAAGGGTAAAGTGGTGTTTTACCGTTATTTACCTTTTACTTCTACTTATCCCTTTCTCCAATACAGCCATACTAACGCGTTATTATGCGACCGCAGTTTCAGATAAACAGTACTTTTCTTTTTTACGAATATATAATGTACGTTTTATCTTCGCGACTTCCGTACCATTTGCATCTTTAATTAACACATCAAACTGTGGAAATATTTTCCTACCCGTTTTTGTTGCGTCTCTAATATCAGCTATCTGTTGAGGGCTCAGCTCGAATTCAGCCAGTAATCGTTCCTTACCGGGTGCAATGTATTCAATTTCAGCTGCTTTATCCCACACAACGTATTCTTTACCTAAAATACCCATGAACATAAGTGGATAAATCGGATCTGTCATCGAAAACATACTTCCACCATACTGAGTACGATTCGCATTCTTGTTCCACCAACGGAACTTTAGTGATACGCTACAACGTAGGTAATCCGCTGATAATTCATCAATACGAATACCAGCCCCACGAAAAGGGGGCCACATATTAAGACCTGATTGAATCACTTTTGAATATTTAAATAATTGTTGCATTACATCCCCACTAAACAACAATAGGCCGAACCAGACCAGAAGAATGCAAGATTAACACTTAATTTTTTGTATTTAAATCCCGCTTTAACAAATATGAGGTTTATTGTTTTTGCGTCTCGTCATATAATGGTTAAGAATGTAAAGAAAATATACTTTTCTCTATTTTAAAAATGAGTACGTTATGACTGATAGAAAAACCGCATTAAAAAAAGCAGGATTAAAAATAACACTGCCAAGAATCAAAATTTTAGAATTATTACAACTCCCTAGCAGTCAGCATACCAGTGCCGAAGAACTATACAAACAATTGCTCAGCAAAGGTGAGGAAATTGGGCTTGCGACAGTATATCGGGTTCTTAACCAATTTGATGACGCAGGTATTGTTACTCGCCATTATTTTGAAGGCGGTAAGTCTGTTTTTGAGCTTGCAACTCAAAACCACCATGACCACCTTGTATGCCTTGACTGTGGCCACGTAATTGAATTCCATGATGACCTGATCGAAGATCGCCAACGTGGCATTGCAGCAGAAAATGATATGACATTACAAGCCCACAGTTTATACTTGTATGGCCGTTCATTAGATGGCAAGTGTAATCATAAATAATTACGCACTAAACAGTAGATAAACAAAAAGGAGCCTATAGCTCCTTTTTTTTGCCTTTAAATAACACCAAGAAATAAATATTATTCCTTGGTGTTACGTGAGTCCTATAAAAAGACTTAGCCGCGTAAAGATACTGTACGGTTAAATACAAGTTTATCCGCTGTTGAATCTTTACTGTCTGCACAGAAGTAACCTTCACGTTCAAACTGGTATGCGCTTGCAGGTTGTGCAGCAACAAGGCCCGGTTCAACTTTAGCTGTTTTGATAACAACTAATGACTCTTCATTCAATGCTTCTTCTAATGTTTCAACACTTGCAGGATCTTCTATTTTAAATAGGCGATCATAAACACGTACTTCCGCATCAACAGCATCAGCAGCTGATACCCAATGAATAACACCTTTCGCTTTACGACCATCACTTGGGTTCTTACCTAGTGTTTCATCATCGTAAGTACAGTGAATTTCAATGATATTACCCGTATCATCTTTTACAACTGCATCGGCTCTTACAATGTATGCATTGCGTAAGCGAACTTCTTTACCTAATACTAAACGTTTATATTTCTTGTTCGCTTCTTCACGGAAATCCGCACGATCAATAAATAGTTCACAACTAAATGGTAACGTACGAGAACCCATATCTAGTTTAGGATGCGCAGGAGCAATTAATTGCTCGGTTTGATTTTCTGGATAATTAGTAATGACTAATTTAACCGGATCAAGAACCGCCATTGCACGTGGTGCTGAATCTTCAAGATCTTCACGGATACATGCTTCTAGCATCCCCATTTCGATCGTATTGATTTGTTTAGTCACACCAATACGTTTACAAAATTCACGAATTGACGCAGCTGTATAACCACGACGACGTAAACCAGCAATTGTTGGCATACGTGGATCATCCCAACCACTTACATGGTTTTCTGTCACTAATGCATTAAGCTTACGCTTAGACATCATCGTATATTCAATATTCAAACGTGAAAATTCATATTGACGTGGACGACAATCGATTGAGATATTGTCTAATACCCAATCATAAACACGACGGTTGTCTTGGAATTCTAATGTACAGATAGAGTGAGAAATACCTTCTATCGCATCAGAAATACAATGCGTGAAATCGTACATTGGATAAATGCACCATTTATCACCTGTTTGGTGATGATGTGCACGTTTAATACGATAGATAACGGGATCACGCATACACATGAACGATGACGCCATGTCAATTTTTGCACGTAGACAACATTCACCATCAGCAAAACCAGCATCACGCATTTTGTTAAATAGCGCGAGATTTTCTTCAATGCTCGTTTCACGATACGGGCTATTTTTACCCGGTTTATTTAGCGTACCACGGTATTCGCGTGTTTCTTCTGCATTCAAGAAACAAACATAAGCTTTACCCACTTGAATCAGTTCAACGGCATACTCAAATAATTTATCAAAGTAATTAGATGAGTAGCGTACTTCACCATCCCAATTAAAACCTAACCATTTTACGTCTTCTTGAATGGCATGAACGTAATCAATGTCTTCTTTTTCTGGGTTAGTATCATCAAAACGTAGATTACACTGTCCCTGGTAATCGTCAGCAATACCAAAGTTCAAACAAATAGATTTGGCATGACCAATATGCAAAAAGCCGTTCGGCTCTGGCGGAAAACGCGTATGCACATTCGTATGTTTGCCGGAATTTAAATCTTCATCAATAATCTGACGAATAAAGTTCGTTGGGCGTACTTCAGCCTGACTCATTCCTTACCTCAAACAGTAAATTTTTAATAAAATAGTGAACAATGATCTATCAAAATTGCCTCAGACACAACAACTAAATGCTAATGCAGGTCAGTTTGGCTTGTTCAAGGGTAATTAACCTTACTCTTAATACAATCACCATCACAACACTGTTTAAAACGTCACCAGCCGCAGATTTATTACCTAGACTCAGGATAACTTAATAATAGCGGAAAATAGTATGTATAAATGGTCAATTTCACCCGGCTTTACATTAATCGAATTGCTTATAACTATGGCCATCGTGGCTATTTTAGCCGGTATAGGGCTCCCTAATTACCAACACTACACGTTAAAAACACATCGTGATCAAGCCAAAATGACATTAACAACAATTAGCTTATTAGAAACCGATAATTATAGTCGGCATCACGAATATATTGAATTGCATAATTTAGCGATTGATCTTAGTAGTGAAACTTACCAATACAGCATAAAGATCACAGCAAATAATCAGTACCAAGTGATTGCGACAGCGATAGGTAATCAGCGCAGTGATAGCCACTGCCGAAAATTGAGTTTAGACCATAATTTAACGCGATTACCGAAAGTATGTTGGTAATAAAAGAAGATATATAGAAAGTAGCCTTATCTAAATAATAAGGCTGAACTTACGATGAATTACTGTTGGTTTTCTGATTTATTTTTAATTTCAGCGTTAGCAACACTCATTGTCGTCGTTTTGTTAATTAGGTTAATCAATAGCATTGAACGCTCTAATCCATCTTTGCATTGATAAATAGCCTCAATACCTTTAAAAGCACCGTCCTGAATAATCACTTTTTCGCCTTCGGTAAATAAGGTGACTTCAATTTCAGATTTATCTCGACATTGTTGTTTTGCTTTTAGCTCTGCAACCAAATTATCAGGTACTTTGGTATAATTTGCACCGCACTTAACAAAATCAATAACCCCACGGGTAGAACGAATACTATTAAAATTAGCCGTCTGCGTATCAATTTCAACAAATAAATAATTAGGAAAAATGACCACATCTTTACATACAAGTTTATTTCGTACTTTTTTTTCCATTTTCATCGTTGGATAAAAACTTTTAATCCCTTGATTTTTAAGATTAGTTTGAGCTCTAATTTCTTCCTTTCCTTTGCAGTACAGCAAGTACCACTCATTTTTACTTTCCATCATTTAAACTTGATTATCCTAACCATGATTACAATCCAATATTACGTTAAAAAATATTAAATTAAAGTCTAAATTAGAATCAGCATTAAATGCACATATATCAACCATAAATAACCATAAGAATAACATACAGTTAACATTGATAAGACAAATGTTGAACAAGGACTAAAATTATGTAGACTGAGCTCTTATAATTGATTTTTACACTTGTTAACAACTAGTAAAAGGGATATAAAAGAATGAATAATCTGATAATAGAGCAATTATCAGCATAAAATTATAAAAACAAATATAAAACAGGCGATATTATGAATCCTAATAATTCAGATACATTTATGGGACACCCAAAAGGTTTATTCCTTTTATTCAGTACAGAAATGATGGAACGCTTTAGTTATTACGGCATGCGTGCAATTCTTGTTCTTTTTCTGGTTTCAATAACTCAAGACCAACAAGCGGCAGCATTATTAACCGATCCGAACTACCAAGGTGGTATTCCTGGTTTAGGTTGGACCCAAGCAGATGCGCTTTCTCTTTATGGTACATACACGGGTTTAGTATACATCACCCCACTTATTGGTGGCTGGTTAGCAGATAACTTCCTAGGGAAACGTAAAAGTGTTTTAATTGGTGGCGTATTAATGGCATTAGGCCAATTTGCATTATTTGTACCAGACTCTATTTTACCATTAAGCAATACAGCTAGTCTTTATCTTGGTCTTGCATTCATTATTGCTGGTAATGGTATGTTCAAACCTAATATCTCCACGATGGTTGGTGACCTGTATGAAGAAGGCGATAATCGTCGTGATGGTGCATTTACCATCTTCTACATGGGCATTAATATTGGTGCTTTCTTATCTGGTATCATCGTTGGTGCAGTCGTTGTTTACACTGGCGATTATAAGTATGGCTTCTTAATGGCTGGTATCGCGATGGTATTAAGTGTTGTCTTACAAAAATTATTCGCTAATAAATACCTAGGCAATATTGGTATTGAAGCAGCAGCGAAGAAAGAATTGGCTGCAAACAAAGGTAAAAAACAAACTTTAACAGCCGTTGAAGTGGATCGTATTAAAGTGATCTTAATCTTGGGCCTATTTGTGATCATTTTCTGGGCTGGTTTCGAGCAAGCCGGTGGTCTAATGAACCTATATGCTAATGATTATACCGACCGTATGATCGGTAATTTCGAAGTGCCTGTTGCTTGGTTCCAATCACTAAACCCATTCTTTATTATTACCTGTGCACCTATCGTCAGTATGCTTTGGATTAAAATGGGCCCGAAAGAACCAACATCACCCGTTAAATTTGCAATGGCATTATTAATGCTGGCGATTGGTTTTGTTTTCATGATCTTTGCAACATTAGAGCAAGGTGGAGATTTAACAGTTAAAACAAGTATGTACTGGTTAATTGGTGCATATTTCTTCCATACTATGGGTGAATTGTGTCTTTCTCCAATCGGTCTATCTATGATCACCAAGTTAGCACCATTACGCTTGGCATCACTGATGATGGGCGCATGGTTTGGCTTTAACGCGATTGCAAATAAAGTTGCAGGTATGATTGGCGCACAAATCGGAGAAGCAGGTCCAATAGCTATCTTTGGCGGTATTGCAATAGCAGCTGTCATTTCATCTCTGATCCTATTTGCATCTGCACGCAAGCTGATTTACTGGATGCACGGTGCAGAAGGTCAAGTTATTACGCAAGAAGATACTACGAATCAAAAACCTGTTGCAGCAATAGCTTAACACTGAAAATCTGATTTAAAGAAATGTAAAAACAGCCTCATATGAGGCTGTTTTTTTATATCTGCGATTTTCATGATAAACTGGGTTAATCGTTAGTCGTGAGCCAAAACTTTATGAAACAATTTAATGAATTTATTCCCCTGATCGTCTTTTTCGTTATTTATAAAATGTACGATATTTATTCCGCCACAGCAGCATTAATCATAGTAACGGCATGTACATTACTCTTTAGCTGGTATAAATACCGTAAAGTTGAAAAAATGCAATTAATCACGTTTGCAATGGTGACCGTGTTTGGTGGCATTACCTTATTTACGCAAGATTCGAGTTTTATTAAATGGAAAGTAACCGTTATTTACTGCCTATTTTCAATTGTTTTATTGGTTAGCCAATATGCCTTCAAACAAAATTTACTTAAAAAGATGTTAGGTAAAGAAATGGTTTTACCTGAGTTTGTGTGGTCACGTGTGAATACAGCATGGGCAATATTCTTTCTCTCGCTTGCTGGTTTAAATCATTACATTGCGTTTAACATGTCAGAAGAGTTATGGGTTGATTTTAAAGTCTTTGGCGTACTGGGGATCATGTTAGCCTTTACGGTGTTAACAGTCATTTACCTATACCGTTATATGCCTAAAGAAAACAGCAATAATAAATAAGCTTAAGTAAGTATCAGGTATCGTATTTGATTAAAAACCTATGAATTAAATACGATGCTTCTTCTAAATCCCCCCTTTCAGATCCCTATTACTTTCCTAATACTGACAATTTGAGCCCCCGTATAATTTCGTCTATGAGCATGTGATAGTTCGCACAACTAACTACTTAGCGGTAACAACAATGTAAAATCACACTACAATTTTATTCTGAACATACAATATCATCATGACTATGAAGGAATATCAATGTTGAAAAAAATTACTCGCTTAGCACTATACGTCGCAGTTACTGCACCTTTATTTATTTTACCTCAAGCAAATGCAGAACAAGTAAAAACACTTTCTAATATAAATAATGAGCATGTACTCATCACCCCAACAGAAACGACAGCTTTTGATCTCAGCCATTCGTCAATTTCACGTGACGCATCATTAATGCCACTAAATATTAATACCGCGAATGAGCTAGAGCTTACTGCTTTACCTGGCATAGGAAAATATAAAGCTGTGCAAATAATCCAATGGCGTGAACGTAACGGGGAATTTAGAACAATAACAGACTTAGTGAGAGTCAATGGTATAGGAAAGGTAACTGTTACAAAGTTAGTGGGGAAAATTAGTGTAACAGACTTATAAACACCTCTCAGTACGATTATTAGCGATAAAAAAGCCTGAAGCATAGCATTCAGGCTTAATTCGTTAATGCTTATTAAACACTTAGTTTGATACGTTAAAGTTCAACATACGCTTTAACGGGATAAGTGCTTTAACACGAATTTCTTCATCAACGAAAATCTCATGACCTTCATCATTAACCAATGAATCTTCAATCGTTTGTAGGCCATTCATCCCCATCCAAGGACACATTGCACAACTACGACAACTCGCACCATTACCACCGGTTGGAGCCGCTATCATTTCTTTTTCAGGACACGCTTGTTGCATCTTAAAGAAGATACCTTTATCCGTAGCAACAATCAGTTTTTGTTGTGGCAGTTCTTTTGCTGCTTTAATCAATTGGCTCGTTGAACCAACCGCATCTGCAAGATCGATTACATCGGCAGGTGATTCAGGATGAACCAGAATCGCGGCGTCAGGGTTCTCTTCTTTCAAGCGTTTTAATGCAGATGCTTTAAATTCATCATGGACGATACAAGCACCCTGCCAGCGAACCATTTTAGCGCCAGTTTGCTTTTCAATCCAAGCACCCAAATGGCGATCTGGACCCCAAATTAATTTTTGACCATCACAATCAAGGTGATCAACCACATCCAATGCAATACTTGATGTTACAATCCAGTCAGCGCGTGCTTTAACGGCAGCTGACGTATTTGCATATACCACAACGGTGTGATCAGGATGTGCATCACAAAATGCTGAAAATTCTTCAACAGGACAGCCAAGGTCCAATGAACAAGTTGCATCTAATGCAGGCATAATAATACGTTTGCTTGGTGCTAAGATCTTCGCCGTTTCACCCATAAAACGAACACCAGCAATAATTAGCGTTTTAGCTGGGTGGTTATTCCCAAAGCGAGCCATTTCCAAAGAATCAGCAACACAACCGCCAGTCTCTTCTGCAAGTGCTTGAATTTCAGGATCGGTATAATAGTGTGCAATTAATACTGCATCTTTTTCTTTTAAAAGCAGTTTAATGCGGGCTTTATAGTCCAGTTTTTCTTGTGCCGATAACGGAACTGGTTTTTTTGGGAATGGGTATTCCATTTCTACTACATTGGGGATCATAGCTAATTACTCAGAGCTCAAAAAATATATCTTCGGGCATTATACATGGCATTGTCATGAAAACGTAATTTAGCGTGATTTTTTTTCGGCGAATACAAAAAAGCCTCGCTATTAGCGAGGCTTTTTTGTTTTATTCTTGGTGCTACTTTTCTCTATTCTAACGAAAATAAGTAGTGATAAAGTGGTGGGCTGTGAAGGATTTGAACCTTCGACCAATTGATTAAAAGTCAACTGCTCTACCAACTGAGCTAACAGCCCTTTTACTTTATTTCTTCTATCAAGGATTCCTTAAATAGAAGTCTTGTAGATTATGTTCTAATGACATAACACCACAAATAAGTGGTTGCGGGAGCCGGATTTGAACCAACGACCTTCGGGTTATGAGCCCGACGAGCTACCAAACTGCTCCATCCCGCGACAATGCTGTGTGTTCTTTTTATCAGAACTAAAGAAAGTGGTGGGCTGTGAAGGATTTGAACCTTCGACCAATTGATTAAAAGTCAACTGCTCTACCAACTGAGCTAACAGCCCCAAATTCTTTCTTTATAAATAGTGGTGGGTCCTACTGGGCTTGAACCAGTGACCCTCGCCTTGTAAGGGCGATGCTCTCCCAACTGAGCTAAGGACCCACGATATTTATTTATCGATAGTTGTATCTATCGTTATAACTGGTTGCGGGAGCCGGATTTGAACCAACGACCTTCGGGTTATGAGCCCGACGAGCTACCAAACTGCTCCATCCCGCGACAATGCTGTGTGTTCTTTTATCAGAACTAAAGAAAGTGGTGGGCTGTGAAGGATTTGAACCTTCGACCAATTGATTAAAAGTCAACTGCTCTACCAACTGAGCTAACAGCCCCAAATTTTTTCTTTATAAATAGTGGTGGGTCCTACTGGGCTTGAACCAGTGACCCTCGCCTTGTAAGGGCGATGCTCTCCCAACTGAGCTAAGGACCCACGATATTTATTTAGCGATAGTTGTATCTATCGTTATAACTGGTTGCGGGAGCCGGATTTGAACCAACGACCTTCGGGTTATGAGCCCGACGAGCTACCAAACTGCTCCATCCCGCGACAATGCTGTGTGTTCTTTTTATTAGAACTAAAGAAAGTGGTGGGCTGTGAAGGATTTGAACCTTCGACCAATTGATTAAAAGTCAACTGCTCTACCAACTGAGCTAACAGCCCCAAATTCTTTCTTTCTAAAGTCTCGTTATTTATCTTACAAAATATATAACCAAACTTAATAATTTGTGGTGGGTCCTACTGGGCTTGAACCAGTGACCCTCGCCTTGTAAGGGCGATGCTCTCCCAACTGAGCTAAGGACCCACAAATTTTGCTATTTATATAGCGAACAAATTGGTTGCGGGAGCCGGATTTGAACCAACGACCTTCGGGTTATGAGCCCGACGAGCTACCAAACTGCTCCATCCCGCGACAATATGCTTTCATTTAGCTTACGTAGGGTTCGTAATTAAATGTGGTGGGTCCTACTGGGCTTGAACCAGTGACCCTCGCCTTGTAAGGGCGATGCTCTCCCAACTGAGCTAAGGACCCACATATACCAACTTAATTGGTAATAGAAATGGTTGCGGGAGCCGGATTTGAACCAACGACCTTCGGGTTATGAGCCCGACGAGCTACCAAACTGCTCCATCCCGCGACAATTCTATAATCAAGATATCAATTAACTAAACGACTTACGTTGTTTTCGCTAACCCCTGTCTCGATGGCGGCTATAATACTTTTTTCAGAAAACTCTGCAAGTAAAATCTGCTCAGAATCACAATTCAATGATAAAACTCTGGATTCCGTTCAGTTTAACGCCAATAAGATGACAAATAACACAAACCCATAGAGAACTAATATTTATCAATCTAAAACATTACTTAAGTGCTGCTAGCTCTTGTTTTGCAAGCTTGGCAACTGCATCATTTGGGTAATCTTTAATCACAAGTTCAAAATAACGCTTCGCTTCACTCTTAGAGCCAGATAGCTTAGCAAGCTGACCAAGTTTCTGTAATGAGTCAGCACGTTTGTTTGACGTAGGATACTTAGTCACAATCTTCTCAAATTCAGCTTTAGCTTCATCATTCTTATTATTTTTACGTAAAAGCAGACCTAACCAATAATGTGCATTTGCGGCTAACTCTGATTCTGGATACGTAGAAATAAAACTTTGTAACGCAGGAATTGCTTCATCATATTTACGTTCATTTTTGATTAATTTGATCGCGTAATTATAAGCATCTTTACCAGTTAAGTTTACTGGCTGATTTGTTGCATTTAGAATATTTTCATCAATAGCTACTGGAACGACAGGTTTTGCGACGAGTGTTGTACGGATACGCTCAATATCATTAAGAATATCACGCTGACGTTGCGTAATTTTACCTTGTTCTAGTCCGCTTTCTTCGATAGCCCCCTGTAAATTCATTAATTCAATTGATAACTGATCAAGTCTTTGCTGGGTTTCTAATTGTGCTCTCGTCCGAGCTTGGAGGATATTCTCTATACGAGTCAAGCGTTGCTCAACAGAACGAGTCTGTTTTTTAGTGATCACCGATTCGGTACTTGTATTTACATCAAATACTGTTGCTGGTGCTGCATGCCCGAAACCACTATAAAGAACGGCCATGATCATGGCCGTTTTAGTATTAATTCGAATCAAGGTGACTAATCCTTAGTAAACTAGCACTGCACGTCGATTTTGAGAGAATGCAGCTTGAGTATGAGAAGTATTTACAGGCTTCTCTTCACCATAACTAACTGTTGAGATTTGGCTTGAAGAAACACCTAAGTTGTTTAGGTATTTTACAACAGCATCAGCACGGCGATCGCCTAGTGCAATGTTATAACCTGGAGTACCACGCTCATCGGCATGACCTTCAATTAATACTTTAACTGAAGGATTATCAATTAAGAAATTAGCATGATCTTGTAATAACTCACCGTATTCAGCTGTAACAGCTTGTTGATCAAAACCAAAGTAAACAACGTGGCGTTTACGTAGCTCGTCAATTACTTGTTTTTTAACTTCTTCAGCTGTTAAATTTTCAACTGGGTCAATACTTACGTCAGTATCACTACCAACAATAACATTTGAACTTGATTCAGCATTAGTTGCTGAGTCATTTGTTGTTTGTTGTGCAGTACTTTCAACAGCGTCATTTGCAGTCGTATCCGTTGTTGAACTACATGCAGCCAATGTCAGCATTGGTAACGCTATTACTAAACTTTTTAAGATTTTATTTAGTTGCATTTTCATTTTCCTATCAATAATTAATTCTTTTTAGATGTCAAGAAAGGTGACCACGCTGGCGCTTTGACTTCTCCATCACTTGCTGGTAAAACCGCTTTAAAGCGCCCATCCATTGAGACTAGCGATAATACCTGTTTCCCCTTAACAACCGTGCTGTAAATAACCATGCTGCCATTAGGCGCAATGCTTGGCGACTTATCAAGACGACCGTTAGTCAGTTTTTGAACATATCCATCTGACAAATCCTGCTTCGTTACACTATACTTACCTTTTTGCAAACTGACCATCACTAAATTCTTACCATCAGGACTAATTGAAGGATTTAAGTTTGCGTTGCCTTCAAAGGTAAGTCGTTTGATTTTCTTACTTTCTAAGAAAACCTGATAAATTTGCGGACGCCCGCCACGTTCAGAGGTGAAGACAATCGACTTACCATCTGGTGCCCAGGTAGCTTCAGTATCAATACCACGATTTTTAGTCAATCGGTCTAGTTTTTTGGTTTTCAAATCATAAACATATACATCTGCTTGCCCTGATTTAGACAATATCATCGACAACTTCGAGCCATCAGGTGAAAATACCGGTAAAATATTACTGCCTTTATACGGTTCGATGAGCTCACGTTTCTGTGTGACCAAATCATAAATCCAGATTTCATGTTTTTTGTCTTCCATACTCATATAAGCCAGTTTTTTACCTGTAGGGTCCCACGACGGCGACATAACAGGCTCTGTTGAGCGGAATAATACATGCTGATTCATACCATCATAATCAGATATTAATAACTTAAATGGATATTTATCATCATAATTAATAGCAACATAAGCAATACGCGTTAAGAATGCGCCACGCGTACCAGTCAGGTTTTCAAAGATATAATCACTTAAACGGTGTGAGATATGACGAGGACGACGTGTCGAAAAGTTACCTTTCAAATTTAGCTTAATATGATCGGTACTTTTAACCAATTGCTCATCAATCTTCAACGGTGTTTGGTTTTTAAAGCCTGATAAAATATTGATTAGCTGAAAGTGAATTTGTAACCGACCATTACTCAAAGGTTTTACAGTACCAATCACAATAGCTTCTACACCTGTTTCTTTCCAGGCTGCATAATCAACAGCATTTTCTGTTGCTGGCGTTTGTGGCATTAAGCTGCGTTCCAATGGCGAAAAACGACCACTATTACGTAAATCATCCGCGATAACACTGGCGAAATCAATCATGTCTTTTGGTTTAGGCTGTGTACCTAACCACTTAAACGGAACGACTGCGACAGGTCTGGCACTATTTGTGCCCTCTGTGATGACAATTTCTAATGCCGCATGCGCGATTTGTATCTGCATGAGACACACAATAAAGAAAGATAAAAATCGTTTAGTTATATTCATATTAAATCTCAGGTCTAAAAGTAAAATTAATCTCTTTAAGTTTGCTAGCAACATCAGGATCCCGTGACATAGGTAAACTGCCCGTTTTATTCACAGCATTAATACCCGAACGACAAACAAGATTATCGCCTTTCACTCTGGTTACACTTAATACCAGACCTGAGTTGGATAAAATGATCTTCAATAAACAGGACTTACCTTTCATCGCATCACTAGTTAACGCATTACGTTGAATAGAACTTGTAATTCGGGTTCTATACTTGTCTACTTCACTCAAGACTTCTTGCTGACGTACCGCATCAAGTTGTTGTATTTCATTATCTAACTCGGATGCAAATTCAGCGTCAATCTGCTCTTGCATCAAACGTTCTTGCCTGTCTCGTTCGATTTTAGCTAAACGTTGACGTTCTTTTTCCGCCACTTTACGCTTTTGTTCAGCGACACGTTTACGCTCTTGTTCTGCTTTAAGTTTGGCTTCTTCAGCCTTTTTTCGTTTCTTCTCGGCAACAATAGCAGCCAGGCGTTTACGTTCTTTTTCTTCTGCTGCTTTACGTTTATTATCTGCCGCTACTGCCGCCTGCTCAGCTTTTTTACGCTCTAACTCTTTCTTAGCACGCTGCTGTTCGGCTTTTTTGGTTGCAGCTTCGGCTTTTTTACGTTCTTCAACTTTTTTCAAGCGTTGTTGCTCTGCTTTAACTGCTGCGACTTCGGCACGTTTACGTTCAACTTCTTTTTCGGCGCGCTTGGTCTCAGCTCGTTTTGCGGCTTGTTCTGCTTTTCGCTGAGCATTTTTTGCTTTTACAATTGCAGCTTCTTTTTGTCGACGCTCTTCATTGAGTTTTTGAATGCGGTCTTCTGCTTGCTGTATACGTTGCTGCTCTTTTCTTCGTTTATCTTGTTCTGCGCGTTTAATACGATCAGCATGCTGTTTTACTGCTTGTTCACTAACCACAACCGCTTGGATAGCCTGTACTTTTGGCTTTGGTTGTTGCTTTAATGGTGTCGATGTTGCACTTAGACCCAGTAACACGAGAAGTACAACATGCAGTGCGACCGAAATAATAATAGCCACAGAGTACTTAGACTGATTATCCTTCATCTTTATTTATACCCTACCCTTAGCTCTTAACTACTCTAAACTACTTTTAATTACTTCTAACTAGGCTACTCTACTGGATCTGTCATTAATCCAACAGAAGGGGCGCCAGCCTGTTGTAAAACAACCATTAAACGGATCACTTGTGCATACGCCACAGAGCCATCGCCTTTGACGACAACAGGTGTGTCAGGTTGCAATTTTAAGTGCGCTGCAACTAACGTAGCTAAATCATCAGGCGACATTGGTGATTTATCACCATCCCCCACATCAAGGTAATATAAACCGTCTTTATCAACAGAAGCGACAATTGGTGGTTTACTGTCTTGTGATAATGCTTCGGCTTGTGCTTGCGGCAAATCCACAAGCACACCTTGAGTCACTAACGGGGCTGTCACCATAAAAATAATAAGTAGCACCAACATGACATCGATATACGGTACTACATTAATTTCCGCTACAGGTCGTCTGCGCTTACGTTGATAAGGCTGCATCGCTTAATCCTGTGTTTTTTTAGCCAAGGTCTGGCGATGTAAAATACTTGAAAATTCTTCCATAAAATTAGCGTAATTATTTTCAATTCTCATCACTTGATCAGAAAATCGGTTATAGGCAATTACAGCTGGAATCGCGGCGAACAACCCCATCGCAGTTGCAATTAACGCTTCAGCAATACCCGGGGCAACCATCGCCAATGTAGCTTGCTGCACAGCACCTAACGCAATAAATGAACTCATAATACCCCAAACCGTACCAAACAGACCGATATAAGGGCTGATTGAACCGATCGTAGCGAGGTTATTTAAGTTAACTTCAAGATCGTCAACTTCACGAGATAAAGCAACCCGCATAGTGCGGTAACTGCCATCCATTACCGCATCGGCATTTTCTTGATTGGTATTATGAATACGCACATATTCTTTAAAACCAGAGTGGAAAATTAACTCCATACCCTGAATATTATTTTTCCGCGCTTCGCTTTCTTTATACAATTTTGATAAATCGATACCAGACCAAAACCTATCTTCAAATCGTTTCGACGCTTCGTTCGCTTGCGTCAATGCTTTTGAGCGATGAAAAATCATAGCCCATGATGCTACGGACATGGAAAGCAGTAATAACATCACTGCTTTTACCAATAGGCTAGCTTCCCAAAAAAGTTCAAAAAATGAAATATCAGCAGCTTCCACTGGTTAGTTTCCTTATAATTTCTGTAGGCATTGCACAGGGTTTCTTGTGTGATAATTGAATGCACGCCACTTTAACTGTTAATTCAGACAATAATCTGCCATGTTCATGATAGACACACTGAGAAAAGACCAAAGATGCACGTTTTAGTTCCTTAATATGTGATTTTATAATTAATAAATCATCAAGGTGTGCAGGATAGCGATAATCGATGTCTATTTTTCGAACTACAAATGCAATATCGCGTTGTAATAACTGAGCTTGTGAGAAGCCCTTGTTACGTAGCATTTCAGTTCTTGCACGTTCAGCATAATTCAAATAGTTACTGTGATAAACCATACCACCAGCATCTGTATCCTCAAAATAAACACGTACGTTGAATATACTTTCTGCTATATCGTTTTGCATTATTATAAAACCCGCATTTCGAAACACTATAACTTAAACTTAAACTTAAACTTATAACGCTATAATCTAAGATTGAATGTTATATATTTAATAATATACCTGACAAAAATAAGATATGAAATTGATTTAATGTGAAGAATACGTTTCAGCGACTATTTTTCAGGATAATCAAAACCCAAATGCAGATAAGCACGTGCGGTTGCAATTCGTCCACGAGGTGTACGCTGTAAGAAACCTTGCTGAATAAGATACGGTTCAAGTACATCTTCGATGGTTTCACGTTCCTCACCAATTGCCGCAGCAACGTTATCTAATCCAACGGGTCCGCCTGAGAAAGTATCGACAATCGCGATTAATAATTTTCGGTCCATGTAATCAAACCCGCAGGTATCCACATCAAGCATGCTTAACGCGGCTGACGAGATCTCAGCATCAATATCGCCATTATGTTTTACTTCCGCATAATCACGTACTCGACGTAATAAACGGTTAGCAATACGTGGCGTACCACGTGAACGTCTGGCTATTTCTAACGCACCCGCACTATCCATATTCAGCCCTAAACAATTGGCCGAGCGTAATACGATATCTTGTAAATCTTCAACCTTATAAAACTCAAGGCGCTGGACAATACCAAAACGATCACGTAATGGTGATGTTAATGAACCAGCTCGAGTCGTCGCTCCGATGAGTGTAAATGGGGGTAAATCAAGCTTAATCGAACGTGCTGACGGGCCTTCACCAATCATAATATCTAATTGGTAATCTTCCATTGCTGGATATAAAATCTCTTCAATTGACGGGTTAAGCCGATGAATTTCGTCAATAAATAATACGTCATGGGGTTCTAAATTAGTCAGTAATGCAGCAAGATCACCTGCTTTTTCGAGTACTGGTCCAGAGGTGGTCTTAATACTCACCCCCATTTCGTTAGCAACAATATTTGCTAACGTGGTTTTACCTAGTCCAGGAGGTCCAAAAATTAATAAATGGTCCAAGGCATCATCACGGCGTTTACTCGCTTCAATGAAAATTTCCATTTGATCACGCACGTGATCCTGACCTTGGTAATCTGACAACATCTTTGGTCGGATAGCGCGGTCTATCACTTCTTCTTCACGGATGGTACCGCTAGAAATTAATCGATCAGCTTCAATCACTAAAGTAAGTTCCTAAATTAATTCTGTAAGGTGGCACGTAATGATAGACGAATAATCTCTTCACAACTCATACTTGGTTGTGCAACTTGCTTGATCATCTTCGCGACTTGCGCAGGTTTATAGCCTAAACCAACTAAGGCATCTTCCGCTTCTTCAATCGCATTCGATGACGTATTACCATAGCCTTGTAATTGTGCTTTATCTGCTTCAGGAGTAAATAAGTCTTGAGTCACCCAATTTTTAAGACGGTCACGCATTTCTACCAACAAACGTTCTGCGGTCTTTTTACCCACACCCGGTAATTTAATTAAACTATTAATATCATCATGTTCAACACAGTGTGCAAATTGATTTGCTGTCATACCCGATAAGATAGCTAATGCCAACTTAGGGCCGACACCATTCACTTTAATTAACTCTCGGAACATTAAACGTTCCATTTTATTATTAAAACCGTAAAGTAATTGTGCATCTTCTCGAACTACAAAGTGAGTGTAAACGATCACTTCGTTATCAACATCGCCAAGCTCATAGAAGCAGCTCATCGGCAGTTGAACTTCATAACCAACCCCATTTACTTCAAGTAAAATCTCTGGTGGTTGTTTTTCTAATAGAGTGCCACGTAAACGTCCAATCACAATTATTTTCCAACATTTTTTAAACTAATATAATACTCACAAGGATAATAAAATACTGGTTAAATATCCAGATCATTTATTATTTAGGTTCACTTAATAAGTTAATTGTAACGCCCGCGTGCTGTACCTTTGACTTTACCCGCCATATTAATCAAGGTACGTAAACTCTGGGCATGACATAATGCAACGGCAAGTCCATCGGCGGCATCGGCTTGCGGCGTGCCGGGTAATTTAAGTAAATTGACAACCATTTGCTGCACCTGTTCTTTATCAGCACCACCGTTGCCCACTACCGCTTGCTTGATCTGACGGGCTGTATATTCTCCTACTTCTAAGTCATTTGACACAGCAGCAACAATAGCAGCACCGCGGGCTTGGCCCAGCTTTAATGCAGACGCCGCATTTTTGCCCATAAAAACATCTTCAATAGCAAATTTATCTGGTTGAAATTGAATGATAATTTCACTGACTCCCGCATGTATTTGCTTTAATCGCTCAGGTAATGTATCCCCTGATGTACGAATACAACCACTGCCTAAATATTGGAACCTACCGTGTATATGCTGAATCACACCGTATCCAGTTATCCGGGAGCCCGGATCAATGCCAAGAATAATACTCATACTTTATTATCTTCAATTATCATGTTTATAATTACAGTATACCTGTACATAAGCTTGAAACCTAAACCCTGTACCTTATCCATATACCATTAAAATAACGCATATAAATTAAACAACTAAAACCACACGTCTTTGCCTTATTATTCCATCATTTTGTAAAGAAGTGTATTTCAAATCATTTGGCCATATTGATACATTGTGAATCAGTGTTAGCTTGTTATAATGCGCCTTTTTACAATCAAACTTGTGGGGCTAAAATGAAAAGAGTCGTATTATATACACAGAAAAAGTGTCCAAATTGCGATACGGCAAAGCGCTACCTAGATGAAAAGAAAATACCTTACCGTTTATGCAGCGTAAATGAACCACGTGGCAGTAAAGAGTTAGCCGCTATTGGTGGTCGTGGTGTTCCAACACTTAAGATTGGGGACCAAATACTGCGTGGTTTCTCAATCAAATCATTCGAAAATATGTATCGCGGTTAACCCCCATACAAACCAGACTGTTATTACTCTCGCTATGTACTCTAGGTGTTATTAACAACAGCATTTAATCATTACTTATGGATATAAATCATGAAGAATCGTTTTATTCAGCTAGGCCTTATTATCAGCTTATTGTTTTCTACATTGGTCAGCAGTGCTGAAATAGACAGTATCGATCTTAAAGTTACCATGAAACAAATGAGATTAGCGTATACTCAAGCAATGAAAACAACGTCAGCGGATGAATTTAATACGCGCATTGATGAAATGAGTAAAATGCTTGCCGTAGCGCAAAGCTATAACTTTTCACCTGATCGTGCAGCAATGTCACACCAAGGTCTAGATAAAGTAGAATTAATACTGAACAGCATTCAAAAAACCGATATAACAGATGAAAATCTCGCTGTTGCGAAAAGCAAATTAAAAGATGTTGATAGCTTAAGAAAAGAATACCATAAGAAAAGTAAACCTAGCGTTTGGCAGCTTATTTTCGGTTAACACACCGATTTTGATGAATATAAGTTAATACCCGGCCATATAACAATATATTAATAAAATGTAGGAACAGATTAAATGCCAAAGACTCTCGATAATAACCTAATCGCGACAATTCAAGCTTATGATGCGGAAAAGCGCCTTAGCTATTTATTAAAAGAAGTCACTACCGAACGTCAGATCTGGATCCTAACGGATGAGCATGGCTGCGTAATGCTAAACAATGAAGATGAAGATTGTGTACCAGTATGGCCTAACGCTGAATTTGCACAATCTTGGGCGACTGGCGAATGGAAACACTGTAAAACAGAATCTATATCGTTAGCAAAATGGCAGAGCCGCTGGACATCTGGCTTAATGGATGATGATTTAGCACTGGTTATTTTTCCAAACCTTGAAGATGAAGGGCTTATCATGTTCCCTGACGAATTTGATATCGCTTTACAAAAACAAGCGAAGAAAAAACGCTAATCGCCAAATAAATAACCGTTTATGAGAAAGCATGCCAACATAAAATGACTGACACGCTTTTTCATTTCTCCTCTTCATTTATTATAAGCCGCCGTTTACTCCCTCATACCGACCACTTAAATAATATTCTTTTCGAGAGCACCAAGTTAAATTAATGTTATTTTATTTACCACCAATCTAAGGTATTGTTTTATATTCTCTCAACAATCGGCAAACGATATGATTTCCAACAAGCTAAAGTTATTTATTATTTATATATGTTTTTCATTATTAACGGGTTGTTCGATTGTTCGATGGAAAATCCACACAGATGAAGATAACTTAAAATCCGAGGGTTTTGAGCAGCACCAGATGAGTTTAGAAGAAGGTGGCTCACTGAGTTATTGGCGTGGTGGAGAAGGACAGCCACTATTACTGCTTCATGGATTTGGTGGTAACGCCATCACGACATGGAACAAAGAAATGCTGGCACTCAGTAAAGATTATGATGTTATCGCACCAGACCTCGCTTGGTTTGGTGACTCTTTTAGCGCAGGTAAAGCCAACCTAACAACAGAAACACAAGCGATATGGCAGTTAGTCAACCAATTACAGCTTGATAATATCAATATCGCCAGTATTTCTTATGGTGGGTTTATCACCTTCAATATGCTCAATAACACTCAAAGTAGTCAAATTAATAAAGCCATTATCATCGCCAGTCCAGGTCCTTACTTCAGTGATGATGCTCTTGTCGCATTAAACAAACGTTTTGCAGTCGATAACCCAGAGGACTTCTTTATTCCAAAGAATAGCGATGAATTACGTCGTTTATTTGATGGTATTTTTGCCAAACCTAAAATAATGCCAGGTTTTATTGCAGATCAAATTTATCAAGCTTATTTTGCAACTTGGCATAAACAAAAAACAGCCATGATTCAATCATTACCAGCCGATCGAGATGCCTTACTCGAGGCTCCAGCATCATCAACACCAACATTACTTATTTGGGGTGAGAAAGATCGTGTCTTTCCTGTAGAACACGGTATTTACTTGAGTAAAAAAATACAAGCACCACTTGTTGTCATTCCAAATACAGGTCATGGGGTCACTAATGAACAACCCGACTTGGTCGTACGCTTGATTAAAACATTTATCGACAATGAAAAAATATAATAAATAGTCCGCTTGATACCGCATAAATTATGTACAAGGCTATGGTTATAGTTGGTAATTTGGCTTAAGACATTTATTATTTAGGCATTAAACTTTAAGAGTATTAAATTAAGTTATGAGTAAAAAACATTACGTAGTATGGAAAGGTGTGAAGACTGGGATATTTGATAACTGGTCTGAAACTAAAGCACAGATTGATGGCCGCAGTGATGCGCAATATATGGGTTTCCCATCAAAAGAAGAAGCTGACCAAGCATTCGCCTCAACCTATACTCGCGCATTAATGAAACGCTCATTAGCAAAAGAAGGTACGACAGGTTCAGGTGTTAAACCAAAAGCAACACGTCCTGCTGGTGCATCTAAGTCAATTCTATCCACCCCGCCACAAGTTGCAGATCTCAATATTTATTGTGATGGTGCTTGCTCTCCGAATCCTGGAAAATCGGGTACCGGAATGGCCGTTTATGAAAAAGATAAGCTCACACAATTATGGTATGGCTTATACGAAGCTAACGGGACGAATAACTCTGCAGAATTAAATGGTTTATTAGTCGCCTTCCGCTTTGCAGTCTCACACATAGAACAAGGTAAAACGGTACAAGTATTATCTGACTCGAGATACTCTATTGATTGCATCACTAAGTGGGCAAAAGGTTGGAAAAATAAAGGCTGGAAGCGTGGTAAGAATGAAGAAATTAAAAATTTGGCTATTATTCAACAATGCTTCAGTTTGTACGAACAATTAAAATCCAATTTAATTATTTCCCATGTTAAAGGCCATGCAAATATCGAAGGTAACGAACTATCAGATCGTATGGCAGTATTAGCACGTAGCCAACAAGAACCTAAGTTGGTGCAATATACGACGAGTATTAACATTGCCGAAATTCTTGCAATGCCATCAGGCTAGTAACCCTAACCGACATTTACGCCTTATCTAATATAGAGAAATAAGCTAATGATACTGCCTCAGCTTATTTCTCACATCTCAAATAACAATGTTGTACTATCCATTACATAATAGGCGCACAACCTTTCAGCATTAGCGCCATATTCGCACTCGATTTAGCTTGGGTATAATAAGTATCTGTCGTTGTAGCTGCACTTTGAGTCATAGATCCAATATCTGCAGAAATAAGCGGAGCAAGAACCGTTAGCGCCGATGCAGACTGCCGATCCGCTTCATAAGCTGAAAATGCTTTACTGATTTCGGTACACGAAAAAGCATCAGCGCCTTGTTGCGCCATATTATAAACCTGAGATGACGTTTCACAGCCCGTGAGTAGACCTGCAAACAATGCTATTGCTATTATTTTATGCATCAAACTTCCTTATGTTGATAAATATATGCGTCAATATTTCCTCACCATTATAGCTGACAAAATTAAGATAAATCGCGACAGAACACACAGCACAAAATAATTATTTGTGAATTACATAGCAACGTATTTACATTTATCAGTTGCACGTTAAGATGATTAAAACATGGTCAAATGAATGGAATAATATGTCAACATATTGGTTTAAAACATTAATCCCAGCGCTAATCTGTAATTCATTGTTGCCTGTTTCGGCTGCAAATATAACGGAGATTTCAGGCAAAGACTGCCACGCAATGATAGATGCGGGCGTTATGTCCTCAGCAGCACCTGTGCAGTGTGAGCGTTTAAGACAAGTCCAATTCGATTATATTGACTTTCAGGGTAAACAGCACAATAACGGTTCGATTATCGTCATGGATGCAGTATCACCTTACGTAGCAACGATCTTTGAACGTTTATATGAATTGAAATTTCCCATCAATAAAGCACAGCCAATCCACCACTACCAAGGTAATGATAACCTATCAATGGCAGACAATAACACTTCTGCATTTAATTATCGCCCTATCGCAGGTAAGCGTTCACTATCAGTTCATGCTTATGGTTTAGCTATTGATATTAACCCAAAACAAAATCCATTCGTTGAATTTGGTGAGCAAGGTAGCGCAAGCTTCAAGCCAGTAGATGGATCTAAATACGCTAACAGAATGAAGTTTAGATACGGTAAAGATGAGCGCCAAGGCTTTGCTGAAGATGTGATCACAACCTTTGCTGATAATGGATTTTTATATTGGGGTGGCTTTTGGAATACACCAATTGACTACCAGCATTTTCAAGTCAGCCGTAATATGGCCAACTTGATGTCGGTAATGCCAGCGGATAATGCCAGTCAGTTCTTTGATAATTATGTACAGTGGTATCAATCATGTAAGGCGAGTTACCCTAAAGCTTATACGCAGCATAAAGTGAACGACTATGTACATTATTTAGAAACCAAGCTAAATAGTGAATCTCTCAGTAAAACCTTTAATCGGTCACCAAAGAAAGTAATAGCGGCAATACAACAGCCACTACAAACGTCTACTATTTGTGTAAAAGATTAAACAGTACAAAAAATTAAGTCCCTTACTAAGGCTGTTGTTATTCGTCACCTAATGCTTTATAAGGCCAATAGAAGTGGCCTGCACGGATAATAACGGTCGATAAAGCTAATACTAATGCAGCAACCGATAACCAAACAACATCCACACTCTGTAGTTCTTTCATTCCTAGCGTAATATAACGGGCAATGGCCATGATTGCGATATAGATAGGATAACGAACAGGGATCTTACCATTAACAACAAATTGCTGGATCATGGCGAGTACTTCTAGGTAGATAAACATTAACAAGATATCTGTTAATTTTACCGTTTGTTCTTCATAAACATGAAAGAAGTCATTTGCCATCGCGTAAATTGTCGCCATAGTAATTAAAACAAGCAACACAGCTTCGATATAACTAAACATTTTTAAAAATACGTGACTAAATTTTTTTGGTAAATGTGATGGCATATTAACTCCGTGTCTAAATGCACTAATACTGGGTGTAAACATTCGCCACTAATATACTCGCTATTACAGATAAATCATATGTCTCTATCGTTTATGCAAAAAAGCCAGCTTAAGCATCAACTTAAACTGGCTTTAAATTAACATAAAGACAAGTAAATTATGCTATCGCAGTTTCAGTGTTATCTGACTTTTTGAGCATCGCATAGCTGATCCCCGTCACCAGTGTACCTGCAACGATCGCGACTAAATACATAAATACAGGTGTAATCGCGTTTGGTATTAACAGAACAAATAGACCGCCATGTGGTGCCATTAACTCAGCGCCAAACAACATAGACAATGCCCCCGTTAATGCACCACCAGCAATACAGCTAGGGATAACACGCATTGGATCGCGCGCCGCAAACGGAATCGCACCTTCAGAAATAAAGCATAAGCCTAAGACAAATGATGCTTTACCCGCTTCCTGCTCACTGTTATTGAATTTACGCTTTGCAAGAAACGTCGCTAGACCCATACCTAACGCAGGCACCATGCCCGCTGCCATCACAGCAGCCATCGGCGCATAGGTTTGCGATGCTAATAAACCAACACCAAAGGTATAGGCTGTTTTGTTTACTGGACCACCAAGGTCGAAGCACATCATGCCGCCAAGTATAATCCCCAACAGCACCGCGTTAGCCGACCCCATATTATTCAAGAATTCAGTTAATGCATTCATCGCCGCAGAAACCGGACCACCAACAACATAAATCATCACTAAACCAGTGATCAACGACGCTGCTAACGGAATAATTAGGATAGGTTTAAGTGCTTCCATTGATTGTGGCAGCTGTACCTTTTCTGCGATTAACTTAGCGGTATAACCAGCAAGGAAACCTGCAACAATACCACCTAAGAAGCCAGCGCCCGTTGAACTTGCTAACATACCGCCAATCAAACCTGGCGCAAGGCCCGGGCGATCCGCAATAGAAAACGCAATAAAGCCCGCAAGTACTGGGATCATAAGCGCAAAAGCCGAACCACCGCCAATCGTCATTAACGCGGCCGCTAATGTCCCCTCTTCTTTAAATGCTTCGATACCAAACACAAATGACAACGCGATGGCCAAACCACCAGCAACAACTAACGGCAGCATGTGTGAAACACCTGTCATTAAGTGTTTATAAACACCTGTTTTTTCGGTGTTGGCTTGTTCATTTTCTGCCGACTTGCCGTGACGATATACTTGTGCGTCATTAAACGCATTATCCATTGTTTGGGTGGTTTTCTTCAATGCTAAACCTGTACTGGTTTTATACACTTTTTTACCATCAAAACGGGCCAAGTCGATATCAATATCTGCAGCAATAATAACGATATCCGCAGCAGTAATCTCAGTACTGCTCAGTTGATTTTTAGCACCAACAGAACCACGTGTTTCAACTTTAATCGTATGCCCTAGACGTTTGCCTTCTTGTTCTAACGCTTCTGCAGCCATAAAGGTATGTGCAACGCCTGTTGGGCAAGCGGTGATCGCAACAATATTTTTACCCGCAATAGCTGTATCCGTACTGGTAACAGCCACTTCATTACTACTAACAAGCTCAACCGCCTTTTCAACGGCCTGCGCTAAGTATGCCTTAGCATCAATGAATACAGCATCCACTTCTGAACGATACACTTTTTTACCAATGAAACGTGCATCATCAATGTTCTGACTCGCCGCAACAATAATACAATCAGCCTCAACAATCTGCTTATCAGTTAAAGGCGTTACAGGTGCGACAGATGAATGACATTCGATATTCGCTTGCCACTTTAATTCTGTTACTGATTTTTCTAATAAACCCGCAGCAATAAGGCTGCTTGCTATACCACTTGGGCAAGCCGTTACAATTGCAATTTTCATTATTAATATCCTTTTATTAGCAAATAGCGATATGTTCACTCATTGTAAATACCGAATTTATGTCCTTAACGCCAACACCAACTTGTGTTACCGCTAATGCTGATAATGCCGTCGCAAAACGTAATGTTTGTTCTTTATCCCAGTTATTAAGATGTCCCCAGCATATACCAGCAACCAAGGTATCACCTGCACCAACCGTACTAACTACATCCATTGTTGGTGGTTTTGCCTGTAACCACCCCTCTTTGTTTAACCACATAACTCCGTCAGCACCAAGCGATACAACCACATTAGCAATACCCGTGTTTGATAACTGCTGCGCAATTTCGGTTAACGATTTTTCCGCTTGTGACATACTTGCCGCCCAATGCGCTAACTCTTCATCATTCGGTTTTATTAGCCAAGGTTTTACCGCAAGTCCTGCACTTAATGCGGCATTACTGCTATCGAAAAAGACCTTTTTACCTGCCTGTTGCAATTTTTCAATCCAATTAGCACACACTTCAGGACTAACACCGACAGGTAAACTACCCGCAATAATAAATACGTCATGACTTAGCGATAAGTTAAACAGCATGGTTTCAAATTCTACGAGTGCCGCAGCAGTAACGCTTACGCCCGGAAAGTTAATATCACTAACCTGACTGTTAGCTTCGACTAACTTAACGTTGATACGTGTGGCACCTTGTACTCGAATAAATTTATCTGTGATATTGGTACGCTCAAATAACTGACAAAAAGGCGCTTCATTTTCAATACCTAAAAATCCAGTCGCTATCACATCGGCCCCGAGATCAGCCAATACTTTAGCGACATTCACGCCTTTACCCGCAGGCTCTAATGCGCAATGCTTAACTTGGTTTACCGACCCTTTAGCAAGTGTCTGCAAGTGGCCCGTTAAATCCAATGCAGGATTTAGCGTCACAGTTACTACTTTTAATGTTGTTAATTGCATGGCCATTATTTACCTTCACCTAATCCAGCATCAATCCCCTCACCAATGGCTTTTAACGCTAGTTCAGCGTCACTACCTTGGGCTGTAAACGTAAGCGCTTCATTGCAACTTACGCCTAAAGACATTAATCTCATCAGGCTTTTCGCATTGGTTGATTTACCAGCCATGTTTGTAACTTGAATATCAGCCTGATATTGCTTGGCGATATTCACGAGTATTGCACTTGGTCTTGCATGTAAACCATGACTGTTATGAATCGTAAATATGGCTGTTACGCCACTCGGTTTAACTTTCGTCAATAAACCGATAATAATGTCTGCATCTGTATTAAATAACTGATTAACTTGTTGCTGGTAAATTAAATCGGCTACGCATTGCATGTTATTCAAATGCAGATCGTTAGCACTTGCTAGCATGAGCACGCCTTGAACAGGCAAGCGGTCTTGATATAAAGGTTCTGCTGGTGTTACAAACGAGATAGCGGTTGTCGCTACCGACTTCGTTGTTTTAGCTAACCATAAACCTTGACCCAGATAAGTCGCAGCTGTCGTGATAGCATCAGCAACCCCCGTATTATCAATACAGTGATGATGTTTCAGTAAACCAGCAGCAACAGCGGTGAGTTGTGATAGGTCTTTCGCTGGGAAGTCGAGTTGTACTAAGTCAGTTGTTAATAACGTTTCTGATTGCTGAGTACCGTTAAGTTCTTTGCCATCTAATAAAGTAATAATGGATTCAGCACTGCCGCATTGCTGCAACTGTTGTTCGATACCGTCAGCACTTAATACATGCGTCAATTGTTTTAAAATAGCCAAATGCTCATCCGACTTAGCTGCAATCGCAATGGCTAAATAAACAGTTTGTCCTTCACCCCAATCAACGCCTTGTGGGTAATGATGTAATTGCACACCCGTTTTATTAACCAAGTCACGCGTATCAACCGTGCCATGTGGGATCGCAATGCCATTACCTAAATACGTAGAGTGCTGCGCTTCACGCGCCAACATACCCTCGACATAATTTGCTTCCACATAATTTTTATTTGCCAAATTTTGCGCAAGCGTTTTAATAGCGAGCTGTTTGTTCAGCGCCGATTGATTTAACTTAATGTCATTCGAAGACAGTGACAACATAACTTTACTCCATAATACCTGAGGTAATAACGCGATTTACTCTTTGCTTCAAAGCTAAGCTGAATCGTTTCAGCAAATGAGCAATAAAAAAGGTTTCAGTGATGACAAAATGATAATAAATGGCATTGCTGAAACCTTTCAGCTAATATACTGAAGTGTTTCTAGACTGATTACAATTTTCAATAACAAATCATGTAAAAAATTATGAGCGAGCGCACAGATTAGGGATGAAACAACCATGACATTAGATGAAATAGCCAAACTAGCAGGTGTATCACGTACCACAGCTAGTTATGTGATCAACGGAAAAGCCAGTAAATACCGCATTAGCGAAAAAACCCAGCAAAAAGTAATGGCTGTCGTTAATGAACATAATTACCGCCCTGATCACGCTGCACAGTCTTTACGTGCGGGCAGTAACCGCTCACTGGGCTTAATCATTCCTGATTTAGAAAACAGCAGTTATGCTAAATTAGCCAAATTACTCGAGCGTGATGCGCGTAAAGCGGGATACCAGCTCATCATTTCTTGCTCTGATGATGACGCGGAGACCGAGATAAAAGTCGCAGAAACCTTATTAAGTCGTCGTATTGATGCTTTATTAGTAGCGAGTGCACTTCCTGCTGAACATAACTATTACCGCACTGTTCAAGCCAATGGCGTGCCAGTTATCGGGTTAGATCGTGCGATGGATGATGAAATTTTTTCTTGTGTTATCAGTGAAGACTTAGGCGGAGCTTATGAGCTTACCCAAGCCTTATTACAAGAAGATATTCGTTCCATCGGCTTAGTTGGCGCAGTACCAGATCTTGGTATATCGAAAGAACGTGAACAAGGGTTCCTATCCGCAATTAAGCACCATGGTATCCCGGTTAAAAAGTTAACCGCTTATGGTGATCATTTTAGTCAAGATCAGGGTCAATCCCAAGTGCAACAATGGATAGATAATGATTCATTCCCTGATGCTATCTTAGCGACCTCATATACGCTATTTGAAGGCGTACTTGATTGTTTGATACTCAATCCAAGCTTAATGACAACAACGAAATTGGCTACTTTTGGTGATAACCGACTGCTGGATTTCCTGCCCAGCAAAATTCAATCATTACCGCAGCAATTTGAATTAATTGCCGAACACGCGCTTAAAATGGCGTTAAATGCAGTGAATGGCTGCAATAAGCCCTGTGTTGAAGTCGTCTCTCGAAAAATAATACGCCGCTAATACAAACTCCGAAATAACAAATACAGTTATCGATACGGTGCAAATAAAGGCAATAGCCAGTCAACGAACATTTGCACTTTTAGCGGTAATAGACTGGCGGTTGGTGTAAGTAAATAGTAGCTATACGGACTGACAAAACCGGCTGAAAATGGCACGACTAAACTGCCATCCGCAAGTTGCTGACTCACAAAAAATCGCGGGATCAATGCCACCCCCATACTGCTTACGGCTTACGGCTGCCTGAGCATATAGAAATGCTCCATACCAAACTTATTATCCGTGGTTAACTCCATTCCTATATCATCAGCCCAATAGCGCCATAAGCCTGGTCTCGAAGTATGCTCAAGTAAAGTCATATTGTTGATATCATGCAGTGATGTCATCTGTTGCGCTAATTGCGGTGAGCACACAAGGCACAAATCCTCATCCATCAACTTAATTACATTACAACCTTGTGGTCGTGTCGTTGCACTACGTATTGCAATGTCATACTGATGTTGAGTGAAATCAATCGTAAAATCACCAATTGATAAATCAACGAATAAATTAGGATTACTGAGCTTGAAGCTTTCCAGACTCGGGATTAACCAATTAATCGTCAAACTCGGTAATACATTGATAGCGATACGCTGTGCTAATTTAGGCTGGAATATGAGTTCTTGCGTGGCACTATTAATTGTTTGCAACGCATTCTGCACCTTCAGAAAGTAAGGTTTCGCCTCTTCAGTAAGTACTAACTTTCGATGTTGGCGAATGAATAGACTCACACCAAGGTATTGCTCCAATATCTTCACCTGTTTACTCACGGCTCCATGCGTCACAAACAACTCCTTAGCAGCTAGCGTAAAACTCACATTTCTTGCGGCTGACTCAAAAGCTCGCATGGCATTTAATGGTGGTAAATTAGGATACATAGTAATACTCATTTTAAATGACGAATACAAACTGCGTGAGTTTAACTCACACTATAAAGAAGATAACTCCTTTGCGTTAATCGTGCAAATAAGATTATATAGCCAGGTTATTTCAAGATATTGCAATTAAATTACGCAGGAGTACAACACCATGGGTTTGGATATGTCGTTACAATTATCAGTAGAAATTGTTGGACTGTTATTTTTAGTGGCTGTCGTCGCTGGTTTTATTGATTCTATCGCTGGCGGTGGTGGTCTACTGACTATCCCTGTATTGCTCTGGGTTGGTCTTCCTCCTGCAACAGCCCTTGCAACCAATAAACTGCAAGCCTGTGGTGGTAGTTTCTTTGCCAGTTTTTACTTCATTCGCAAAGGCATGGTCGATATAAGGAAAATGAAGCTAGCAATTGCCTGCGCTTTCATCGGCTCAGCCCTCGGCAGTATTGCTATCCAATCCATTGACCCTAGCATATTGGAAGTAGTCTTACCTTTCCTCATCCTTGCAATCGGCGGTTACTTTTTATTTTCGAAACAAATTAGCGATGAAGATAAACATCAGGTACTTACTCCAACATTATTTGCAGTAACAGCGGCTTTCGGTGTTGGTTTATATGATGGATTTTTTGGTCCAGGCACTGGCAGCTTCTTTGCAATGGCATTTGTCTCGCTAGCAGGGTTCGGATTGGCTAAAGCAACTGCACACGCCAAAGTACTAAATTTAGCAACTAATATCGCATCGTTGATATTTTTTGCACTCGGCGGGAAGGTACTCTGGGCATTAGGTGGCATTATGTTAGTTGGCCAAGCGCTAGGGGCAACACTTGGCTCACGTTTAGTATTATCAAAAGGCGTTAAAATCATTAAGCCATTAATGGTCACCATGTCTATCGCGATGAGCTTGAAACTGCTTTATTCGTAATGGTTTACACCCCGCCACACTACGTCGTCGTTACTTGCCATTGCAGTCTCAGAGCAGCATTTTGCAAGTAACGGTCAAAATTCTCTAGTAAAGACTCTGCACAGCTAGATAACTCAACGTACGATTTCCCCTCTTCAGGAAACGTATGCACAGCAGCATGACTTTCAGCTAACAACCACAGGGCAGTATAACCTTGTGGTTGAAAATAATGCTCAACAAAGTTCAATACCATAAAGCCAGCACGGTGAAGCTCAGCTGAAATCATACTTTTAAGCTCTTCGGTATCACAGCTACTTAACCACCAACGTTGATTATATATTTTTGCTTTCATCGTTATTTTCACTTACCAATATTACAATAAAACAACACAGTTACAGGGTATTAATACTATGCACCGTAACTAATTCTTATACAACTCAGACTCAGTTTGCCACGCTTCACGGTTATAATCATACAATACCCCTGAGCCGAGTCGATTAATTTCAATAGTGTCCATTTTGTCATAAAAATTACTAGGGAACACAAACGACGCTAATAAAAACTCTTTGTTTAACCAGTTCGACGGTACAGGTAAAGTATCAACATCCTTTATACGTCTGCTTGCCGATTTTCCACGTGTTGTCGCAATCGTCCATCCCCATTGACCAAATGACGGGATATTACGCTGATACTGTTCGACGTGTAAAAAGCCTGCTTCTTTCACCGTTTTACCTATGCTTAAAAATGCATTTTGAGCATGATAAGGCGATGTGGACTGTATTGCTAATGCACCGTCTGCGGCTAATAATTGACGCACCTGATTATAAAAGTAATCGCTGTAGAGTTTATTTAAATCTGGATGATTTGGGTCAGGTAAATCAATGATAATCGTATCAAACTTAGCGCCTTTATCGAGCAACGCCTCGACTTTTAAAAATGCATCAGTCGCATATAACGTTAAACGAGGATCTTGTAATGACCTTTTATTTAATTTTAACATACGTTTTTTGATCGCTTCAGGAGCAGCATAGTCAACTGTATTGGCACCAAAAAGAGCCAATAGTTCAGCATCTAAGTCCACTAAAGTCACCGCTTCAACTGGCCAACGCAGTACATTACGTAATGCGAGACCATCACCACCACCAATAATTAATATCTTGTCATGTCGGTTAGACGCGAGCATCGCTGGATAGACTAATAAATCATGATATAACTGTTCATCCGCGCTAGAAAATTGTAAGTGACCGTTAATGAATAAGTCTGTCACTGGATCAGCTTGGTTTTTCAAATAACGTTCAGTCACGACCACATGCTGATATTTCGTCGACTGAGAGTAAATTACTTTATCTTTATATAACACACTGCTTAATTGCGCTAACCAGCCTGTTCCTAAAGTTAAAATTACCGAGAACAACACAATTAATAACAAGTGACAAAAAAATAATAACTTCGCCCAACGGATCTTATCTTGGTAACGCCATAAAAATGCCAGTCCCGCAATAACATTGAATAATGCCGTCCACGCCGCAGCTTCCATAATAGGCAACGACAACATGATAGAAACCCAAATTGCAGCGCCAATGCCAGCACCAATATAATCTGCACCATAGATAGTACCGGCATTATTTTCTAAGAATCGGCCATATACTTGCTGACGAACCCTTGCGATAAGCGGGATCTCCATACCAATAAAAATACCAAGAATTAAACCGAAGACATACGGCATAAATTTAGCAATTTTTTCTAGCTGTTGAGGTAAGTAACCGTCAAGCACAACATTACTGGGTAAATTAAACGTCGCCGATAAGAGATGAGGTAAGCTATAACTCACAGCGATCATCGCCGAAATAATCAAAATACAACTCATACCGATTAATGCAATTAATGCTTCTAACCAAGCAAATGCAGTAAAGGCATCTTTAAACCAACGCGCCATAAACGCGCCAATACCCATTGCCACAATCATGGTCCCTATCATGGCATAAATAGCACTTTCAACCGAGCCTAGTACCCTGCCCGCATAATGCGAGAGCAAGTATTCATAAATCAAACCACAACCAGCAAGTATGATCATAACCGAGATTAATAACGTATCGTGAAACCATAATGTACGTTTACGCTGCAGTGCTTGTTTTGCTTTGTTATCACTATTTACAACTAAGTGTTCCACACGATGCCTTACTGTATTTTAATTGATGTTGAGAGAATTAAGTCATGATTTGAAACTTAAAAAGCTCAAACTCACCAACACGAACAGTATCATTATGACTGAACAACGTTATTGAATTTGAGCCGTATCTATTATTTAAATGAAGAAAACCTATTACTTAAATAAGCAATTAGCTGCCGAGTAAAGTTGCCATCGTTAAACCAACCGAAAACGATACTGTTGCCGAGATAACAGCAACACCAATGTTCTTTTGGCGGATAACTTCATCAGCAATATCGACACCAGATAAAATCACTTTAATGGTAATCAATTGTAAAACAGCAAAGATAGCCACACTGATAACAGCAAAAAATGCCCAATACATGAGGCTTAAACTAATATTGTCGGCAGCATAGGGCGCTAGGCCTGTTGCCGCAGTAATCGCTAATCCAGAGCCTATTAAAAAACCAGCATAACGAATACCAACAGCCAAGTTATCATCTAAAATAAGCTGTTGCAGGCAATCACCTGTACGTTTAAATAAGCGTACGCGGTATTTACTCACCAGTAACATAATAATATTAGCCACAACAAAAGCGGCAATTACCACAGGTAACCCGTGCCAACCTTCTGTAAGCACCCAGATCAGCGCAGAGCGCACCACAATTGCGACCGTGACAATATGACCAAACTCAATAAATGCAGCCGTCACATTACCTTTAACTATCTCATCATGCAGACTGACTTTTTGTAATGTCACTTTATCTTGAAAGAAATGGCCCGCTTTAATTAACGCGATAGCTAATATGCCATATCCTGCCATTTGTGTTGCTTCTTCAAATAATGAATTAGCAAAATCCCCACTGGTGACACCTGTTAATACAATTGCCAGCCCAGCTAAGCCTGCCGCAAAACTAATACCAAAGGCAAAGTTATCACGTTTTGCAATTTCATCATTGGCATGTAAATTTGATACCCAGCCTTTGATCATTTTTAAACTCACGAACAAAGCAATGATAATAATAAAATCAATCACCAATGCTTGTGTCGTCCACATCGTCAATCCATCAAACTCGTACATACTTAATCTCCATAACTTATTTTATCTATTTACCGCGACTCACACCACGTGATGTACGGCTGCCACTATTACGAAATGACCCCGTATTACTTGTCGATTTACGACTTGTGAACGACTTTTTCGGTTTAGAATAACTACTCACCGTTTTAGTTGGCGTGTAGCTAGAGCGGCTCAAGCCTGCTGAGCCTGAACGTTTTTTCGCATAAGGAGAGCTAAATGATTTGCCTTTACGTTGAAAAGACTTGCGAGTTTTCGTTTCAACGGCGGCTTGCTGAACACTTTGCTTAGGACTGGTATAACGTGAACGACCATAATCACTGTAATAACTATAACGGCGGTTGTTACTCCAGTTTGAATAATTAACACGACCCGTTAAATCACCAAGCATACGATACATACCGTACCACTGCCAGAAACTAGTACCGCCACTGCCGCTTTGCCAGTTACCATAATTCGGGTTCCCGACCATCTGACTGCCGGCACCATAGTCCGCACCATCGCCCGAACTTCTTTCTGCGATTTGGCTAATCGCGCCAACACGTGCGAGGTGACCATCAGACATATCCGCCAATACATTAATTGGGTCTGTTAACGCATCATTAAATAAACTCAGCTTCGCCGCTTCTTGAATACGAGTAAGTTCATCAAGTAATGAGTTAGCATTATCTAACGTGACAGTTTCTGATTTAACGTCACTTAAACGCATACCGAGATTCCGATACAAAGGCCCTTCTCGAGTAGCATCTTCTGTAATCAGGTTTGCTATGCGTGTTAGCTCTGGTTTTTGTTGTTTTAAAACTTGCGCATATTCAGTTAACAGTCTTGCATTTCGAACACTACCATTGTCAATTGCCGAACCCAATCTATCAAGATCGCTTTCAACCCTTGTAACTTGCTGGTTAATTGTCGTTTGCGTTTGTTCAAGTTTTGATTCACAGCCAGCTAATAGCTGTAAAATAAATAACAGACTTATTAACTTCCATGGTTTAATCATTGACATAAATGGCCACCTATCTTGCCTGCCGACTCTAATATAATCAGCCATGACGTTCTGCGAATATCAATTTACACATCGCGCCCTGACTTTCTAATCCCTTGCTACTCTACGTTTTAAGCATCAAAAAATCAATTGCTTATAACGTGGTAAATTACCTATTTTGTAAACGGTTATAATCTAATAAACTCGCGTTAAAAGGCTATAACAGTTGATTTGGTATTTGGAGCTCTTCATTGTGTGGCCAGAATCGAGGAACTTAGCGTCTAACACCATGCTCATCTAACCCCGCGGTATCCATTAAATTATCTTATACTTCCATCACTTAATCCATAAAGCCAATTAAAGTATATGCTTAAATTGGCTTTGTTTTATATTTTATAAATATTCTTTATTTAAACCTTTATGTCTAGTTATGTATTATTTATAACCACGTTCTATTTAAATAATATAACAATCCACTTTTATTGTGATTAGCTGTAAGATAAAATGTCAAAAATACTGACTAAACAAGCACAAACGTGTAAATTACTCACTATAAACGTAGATGAAACACTTAAATACGCCTAAACCAACACACTCAGCATCAATATCATCTAAGGAAGAGGTCAATGCCTAGTACACGAATATTAATCGTCGAAGATGACCACGAAATTGCAAGATTAACCGCCATGTATTTAAACTGTGAAGGTTATGAAACTAAAGTCATTAATGATGGGGCCATAGCCTTAACTACTATAAAGCAATATCAACCTAGCCTACTTATTTTAGATTTAATGCTGCCCGGTTTATCAGGCATAGAAATTTGTGCGCAAGCAAGAACCTTTTTTAAAGAACCCATTCTAGTATTAACCGCTTGTGATGATGAGTTAAGCGAAATTAGCTTATTTAAACTCGGTGCGGATGATTATCTCACCAAGCCAGTACGCCCACATATTATGGCGGCACGGATAGCAGCATTACTACGCCGTACAAGCAGACAGCAAACAAGTAATCGTGACACAATTGAACTCAAAAGACTAAAAATAGACCCGAGAAGACAGCGTGTTGAATTTAGAGAAAAAGTCTTAGAACTCACAAACTCTGAATATGATCTACTTTTATTGTTGAGCCAAAATGTAGGAAAAATTATTTCTCGGGAAGAATGTTGCCAACAACTACGTGGTATCGATCATGACTTCTCTGATCGATCTATTGATATGCGGATCTCAGGCCTACGCAAGAAACTCAATATTGATTGCTCAACTCAGCAGATCATAAAAACAGTCCGTAACAAAGGCTATATGTTGATCAATGAATAATCGTCTGACCTCACTCTTCTCACATATTTATATCTGTATTGTAATCGCTATCTGCGCTTGTATTTTGTTAACAGTATGCTTAATGAATATATTCGCTTATCAAAAAGATACCGAACATTTTTACAACAGCACAATGCAGGTTTATCAAGTGTTGGAGTCCCAACGTAATAGTGTATCAATGAATGCAGATGATTTTTATCGACGTGCGGAAATTGATCTATATAACTACAACATTGAAAAAATTAGCTTATTAAAAAGCTTATCTCCTTGCCAAAAATGCAAGTACATAAAGTCTATTAATGGTGTTGATATTTATATGCAAAAAAATAATGAATATCTCGCCGTGTACCGACTCCGTAATGCCATCGCAGCGATCACCATCAGCGAAGATCTTCATGATGGTCTCATTGAAAATGGCATTGAAGACGATGTGATCTTGCTAAGTTCGTTTGCCTTTATGCTTTTTCTTATTGCCCTAAACTTATATCGACCTATCCGTAAGTTACAACTTCAGATAAATCATTTAATTGAAATAAATCATATTTTTGGCAGAGGAGATCTAAATGCACGAGTAGATCTTAGAACCACCCCACTACTGCATGATCTATCTAGTAGTTTTAATGCCATGGCAAAAGCAATTACTGAACGCGTCGATGAAAGTGAAATTTTTGCACAAGCCTTACCTCATGAAGTAAGAACACCGCTTAGCCGAATACAACTGGCCGTCGGACTCTTGAAACAAGATCTCAGTGGAGATAAACATACGGGGTTACTGGACAGTATTGATGATTATGTCGATGATATGGCCGAATTGTCAGAGCAGATAACCACCTTTTCACGTATCAGCGCTAAACACTCCCATTATAATGACGACGAACGAACCACTATAATAACCGATTTCATTCAATCTCGGATCGCACTATATCAGGTACATAATAGTATTAATGTAACTTATCGAGCAGACGATAAAATAACGATGAAGACTAGCCCGATGTGCTTACGCTTAGCGTTTGATAACTTACTTAAAAACATGTTGAATCATGCTCAGTCTACTGTTCATGTAAGCATTATCCAGTTTGCTAGCACCATCATAATAACTGTCGAAGATGATGGCCCCGGTATTTCTCCCGAAAACTATCATCAGATTTTTATTCCTTTTGCTCGCTTAGATAAAAGCCGCAGCCGTAAAACCGGTGGTTTAGGGCTAGGCCTATCGATTGCAAAAAGTGCTTCCAAGCGTTTAGGAGGTCAAATAGCCGTATCAAAAAGTCAACTTGGCGGCGCTAAATTTGAACTTATCATTCCGGAACATAAAAAAGCACAGTCCCTGTATTAAGAATTAAACAATTAATTGGCACAGCGAAGTAGTAGTCCATCCACCGATTTTTTTGGTGTTTTTGCGATTTTCTGAACTAGATTAAAGGGGATATCATCTAACTGCGTACGTGATTTTATTTCATTTAACATCACTAACCAAAGCTTAGTTGTCATTTCCGAGTCAAATAATGCTCGGTGAAAACCACCGCCTGACGGTATATTTGTATACTTAATCAGTTCACCTAATTTATGGCTCGGTGCATCTTGAAAGATACGCCTTGCCACCAACAATGAACAACTGAATTCACCATCATACTCGCGACCGATTAACGCTAATTCCGCATCTAAGAAACGTTTATCAAATGATGCGTTATGTGCAACCAAATTATAACCCTGAATAAAATCAGCAAAACGATGCATCACTTCTTCACAAGGCGCAGCATCTTCTAACATGCTATTAGTAATACCAGTGTAATGAGCAATAAAGCCGCTCACTCGTCGGCCTGGGTACATCAATTCTTGAAAACGTTCAGTGATCTCACCATTTTCTATCTTCACCGCACCGATCTCAATCGCACGGTCACCCATATCAGGTGATAATCCGGTAGTCTCGAAATCTAATATAATCAGGGTGTCAGCGTTCACTATCATTCTTACTTTCTCTCTCTTTGTAGCCTATAAGCTGGCAGTAAAGTATAAAACAGTATGCTAACACAAGCGATCTATGTCTACACTAGGGGTAATGACTGTTTTAAAAGAGGGAACTGTATGTCAATAACACCTCTACGTGGTGGTCAGTTATATCGGCCCTCAACACTATCAAAGCTTGCTGCTGACTGTAAATCAACTAAGCACCTACAACCATTAGATCAAATTATTGGTCAAGATCGTGCACAACAAGCTGTCGAATTTGCCATGTCGATTAAAGAAAAAGGCTATAACATTTATGCACTCGGCAACAATGGTCTAGGTAAACGAACCATGATATTACGGTACTTGAATCGTCATGAACCCAACGATAATAACAGTGCTCCAAATAATACAGCCGTATTTGACTGGTGTTATGTCATTAATTTTGATGACGCTCGCCACCCTAAAGTCCTTAAACTACCAGCAGGTGAAGGACTCCAATTCAAAAAAGATGTTGAAAACCTAATTCATCGCTTAGTAAAAGCATTACCGATGGCCTTTGATAATGAAATTTATTTTAACCGTTCCGATAAATTAAAGAACCAACTAGAAGAAAAACAAGAGGCGGTACTGCAAGATTTAACCAAATCAGCACAACAACACAGCATCAGCTTATCACTCACAGCCCAAGGTGATTACCAACTCATTGCGGTTGATCCCAAAGGTGAGGCCTATACGGAAGAAGGCTTCGACAAATTAACAGACAAAGAAAGAAAGCATTTTGAGAGCAAGATCTCTGAACTTGAAAGCAAACTACGTGACATTATCCGCCAGTTAACCATCTGGGAAGAAGCATATACCGATAAAAGTCAGAAGATGGATGAACAAATCGCGCTCGAAGTATTAGTGCATTGCACCACGCCTTTAAAAGAAAAGTATAATCATCTTTCAGAAGTTAAAACACACCTAAGTGCGATGAATAAGGACATACTCACCAACCTCGAAATATTTGTAGAAGGCAGTGAAGATGATATTTCATTAGCTTATGCCGCGTTAGATAAAAAGATGCCACGCCGCTATCAAATCAACGTCTTGGTTTGCCAAGAAACAGATTCCTTTCCTATCGTGGTAGAAGAAAGTCCTAACTACCATAGTATTTTTGGGTATATTGAAAATGCGACATTTAAAGGTACTGTTTTTACCGATGCCTCATTGATCCGCAGTGGCAGTTTACACCGAGCCAATGGCGGCGTATTAATGATCGACGCGGTTAAAGTCCTTGAGCGCCCCTATGTTTGGGATGGTTTAAAACGAGCCTTACGCGCCAATAAATTAAACCTAAGCTCACTCGAAAGAGAAGTCAGTTTATCTGGTACTATCTCGTTAGATCCAGAACCGATACCACTGTCAGTTAAAATTATCCTCTTTGGCGATTATGAAACTTACCAGCTTCTTCAGCAATATGATCCTGAATTTAAAGAACTGTTTCGTGTGACGGCTGACTTTGAAGATGTAATGCCAAGAACCGATCTTGCAGAAGCACACTATGCTCAGTTCATTTCGAGCATAGTACATGATAACACTATGTTGCATTGCGATCGTAAAGCCATAAGCCGAATCATTGAATACAGCTCGCGGCAGGCTGAAGATCAAGAAAAACTATCGTTACACTCGCTTGATATTGCCAACCTATTACGCGAAACAAACTACTGCGCACGCTTAGCTAATGCGACACTAATCAGGCAGCATCATGTCGAACAAGCGCTCTCGAATAAAAAGCAACGTGTAGGTCGACTACAAGACTACCTATTACAAAGCTTTATCAATGGCTCTACGTTAATCGATATTAGTGGTAAAAAAATTGGCCAGATCAACGCCTTGTCCGTCATTAGTACCTCCGAACATCAATTTGGGATCCCTGGACGAATAACCGCAACCGCCTCATTTGGTGAAGGGGAAATATTCGATATAGAACGTCAAGTTAAGCTCGGCGGTAACATTCACTCTAAAGGAGTCATGATCTTATCAGCCTACCTCGCCTCTGCGTTTGGTCAAACCGCCAAGATCCCACTCACGACACGTTTAACCTTCGAACAATCTTACGGCCAAGTCGACGGTGATAGTGCGTCACTAGCTGAATGTTGTGCAATCATATCCGCTTTTTCGAAATTGGCATTACGTCAAGATATCGCGATCACGGGTTCAATGGATCAGTTTGGTCATGCTCAACCCATAGGTGGTGTTAATGAAAAAATAGAAGGCTTCTTTGACGTGTGTTCAGCAAAAGGGTCGCTCGCCACTCAAGGTGTTATCATACCACAAGCCAATATCCATAATTTAATGCTACGTCGTGATGTCGTCGAAGCAGTTGAGAATGGGTTATTTCATATCTGGGCCATTGATCATGTAAAGGAGGCAATCAATCTACTAATCAATATCGTAGCAGGTTCAAGTGATACTGATGGGAAATATCCTGATAGCTCAGTATTTGGCATTACTCAATTGCGCCTAAATCAGCTACGCGAAGATAATAATAGTTCCCTCTCCAGTAACTAAATGAAAAAATATTGATAAACCACTCACTTAGCATTAAAGAATAGCAAAAAAAGTTGACATAGTTTAGTGAAATTTTATACTGCACTTTCTTAGGGCTTAGTTAAGCAATAGCAGTAATGATTAGTCTAGAATGGAATGAAGACATGCGTGTCGGGATCGATGAAATTGATGCTGAACATAAGAATATCCTCTCTATCATTGCATTAATAATTGAAGCTATTGACACTAATGCTAACGCAGAAGCAATCGAACAATACTTCTCAGATCTTGCCTTTTATACCGCTGCACACTTTAAACATGAAGAAACAGTAATGCAAGGCATGATGTTTGAGGGTTTCATTGAGCATCAACAAATCCACCAGGCATTTCTTGATAAAATTCCCGAACTAAAGAAACAAATATTAGATTCCGAAAACCCTGGAGCTACCGAACAAGTCAGTCAATTCTTATATGACTGGGTCATCGAACACATATTAATTTCAGATATGGATTATGTGCACGCTTTTCACCGTGAAAAAAAACACACAATATCATTAAAAACAGTATTTCAGAGTACATCTGAGTGGCTAAGTTATCGAGTTAACATCTCCGAACGTCTTCTAATCACATCGCTACTACCGATTATTGGTATGTTAATACTCAGTTTTATTGCGATTAAAGATAACTACCTGCAATACAAAAATATGCAACTCTTAGAGAACCTCACTCAAATCGGCAAGCAAGTCAACTCTCTAACGCACAGTCTGCAAATTGAACGCGGGTTACTGTCGAGTTACATCAGTTCCGACTATAAGCGTTTCTCTAAAGCGCTAGCAGCTAGACGACAACAAAGTGATCATGAAATACATGCCTTTTCAATACTACTTAAATCAAGAATGGCATTATTAACAGAACCAGAATTAATCAAATTCATCAGCTCAACAAAAACTGATATCGCAGAATTGGTCACATTTAGAAGTACTTTAATGGGCTCTAATATAGCCGCTAAAAAGATGTTAATTGATTACAATAAAATCATTGCAAGGCTATTATCACTTGTTAATCATTTATATCAGGTCGAGATGAATGCTAAATTTACCAATAATATTACGGCTATTAATGCCATTGTAAGATTAAAAGATATGCTTGGTCAGCAACGAGACATCGGCACACTGTTAATCGATAATAAACAGCCTAGATACGATCTAGTTCAAAGCGAACGCTACAAACAACTATATATGAAACTTGGTATGCAGCTCCATGCCATCCTTGTTTTCAATTACTCTGCAACACCAAAACAACAACAAGCCTGCGCCAATCTATGCGATATCAATGAACACAAAGCATTTATTAATAAAATAATATCCGACTTTATACTGCAACCCGAGAGCAAAAGAAATAGCCAATTTTGGTTTATCCAACTGACTCATCGTATTGACGCCATAAAAGTTATTACCGATAACATCATTAGTGACTTAGAAGCTAAAACAAAATTAAAATTGAATACATTAGAGCAACGTTTTCATTTGGTATTAATCATAATCAGTATCATTTCCACATTTAACATATTACTATTTACCTTATTATATCATAGTGTTATAACACCAATTCGTCGTGTTACATATGCTTTAAAACAAGTAACATTAGGACGCTACAACCAACAAATTAATGGCTACTCATCGAAGGATGAAATTGGCGCAATGTATAATGCTTATGAAACCTTACGTAGAAAGCTGTTACAAGCTGACATGTCTAAAAGTATAATTAAACGTCAGCAACAATCATTATTAGATCGCCGTCAAGAGCGAGATAAATACCGTGAATTAGCCTCTAGAGATGCTTTAACTGGTGCATTAAACAGACGTAAATTTAACCATATTTTAAAGCAAGAAATAGGCTTTGCGAAACAAGATAAACAAAAACTATCATTATTACTGCTCGATATAGATCATTTTAAAAGTATTAATGATAATTTTGGTCATGCAGGCGGCGATCAGGTATTACGGGAATTTTATGACACTTGCTCTCGTAGCGTAAAATCATCCGATGTCGTAGCTCGAATCGGTGGTGAAGAATTTGCGATTCTAATGCCAGAAACAAACAGTACCCAAGCACAAGTCATCGCCGAACGAGTTCGTCACAATATCAGTAAGTTAAAAGTGGTTTATGGCCAAGATCATATTCGTCTCACGGTGAGCATAGGATTAGCCCAATGGCACGAATGTGACTCCCTCAATGCCCAAGAGTTTATAGCACATACTGACAAAGTACTTTATCAAGCAAAAAATAACGGTCGAAACTGTGTTAAAAAAGCCGACTAACAATCCCAGAGTTGAACATTTCTACCCATAAATATGAACATAAAAAAAAACGGATATAACCGAGGCTATATCCGTTTTTATTAACAACGTTTATTCATCATAATGATATTCAACCGACATTAAATAATGGGGTTTAATAATTACTCAACGTCTTGTTTCTTTTCTTTTTTAACAACCGCAATACTTAGCTCTTCCAGAGAAGCAGGATTTGCTTCGCTTGGTGCTGATGTTAATAAACACGCAGCCGTTGTCGTTTTAGGGAATGCAATAACGTCACGGATGTTATCAGTACCAGTTAGTAGCATAGCTAGACGATCTAGACCAAATGCTAAACCAGCATGTGGCGGCGTACCGTATTTAAGTGCTTCAAGTAAGAAACCAAACTTATCTTGTTGCTCTTTCGCTTCAATACCTAAGATTTCAAATACAGCTTTTTGCATTTCACCTTTATGAATACGTACCGAACCACCACCAACTTCATAGCCATTGATAACCATGTCGTAAGCATCAGAAATAGCGTTAGCTGGATTTGCTAGTAGCTCTTCAGCAGTAACGTCCATTGGCGCTGTGAATGGATGGTGAACCGCGTGTAGGTTACCTTCTTCATCTTCTTCAAACATTGGGAAATCAACAACCCAAAGTGGTTTCCACTCGTTTGAAGTAAGCTCTAAGTCAGTGCCAACTTTCAGACGTAAAGCACCAAGTGCTTCAGTTACAACTTTGTTTGTATCTGCACCGAAGAAGATGATGTCGCCATCTTTCGCATTAGTACGCTCAAGTAATGCCGTGATCACATCTGCCGTTAAGAATTTAGCTACTGGCGATTGTACACCTTCAGCACCCGCAGCAATATCTTTCACTTTCATCCATGCCATGCCTTTCGCGCCATAGATGCCAACAAATTTGGTATATTCGTCAATTTGCTTACGAGACAGTTTAGCACCGCCAGTTACACATAATACTGCAACACGACCTTTCGGATTGTTAGCAGGTTCTGCGAAAACTTTGAATTCAACATCTTTAAGGATGTCAGCAACGTCAACAAGTTCTAATGGGTTACGTAGATCGGGTTTATCTGAACCAAAACGACGCATTGCATCTGCATAAGTCATGCTTGGGAACGCTGGTAATTCAACGTCTAAGATCTCTTTCCACATGCTTGTGATTAGACTTTCAGTCACTTCACGCACTTGTGCCGCACTCATGAATGAAGTTTCAATATCTATTTGCGTGAATTCAGGCTGACGGTCAGCACGTAAATCTTCATCACGGAAACATTTAACGATTTGGTAATAACGATCAAAACCAGACATCATCAGCAGTTGCTTAAATAACTGTGGTGATTGTGGCAATGCAAAGAATTCACCTTTATGTGTGCGGCTTGGTACTAGGTAATCACGCGCACCTTCTGGCGTTGCTTTTGTTAGCACTGGTGTTTCGATATCAAGGAAACCATGGTCATCCATGAAACGACGCACAAAATTACTTGCTTTAGCACGGATCTTAAGACGATTGCTCATTTCAGGACGACGTAGATCAAGGAAACGGTGCTTAAGACGTTGTTCTTCTGTATTCACTTGGTTGAAATCAAGTGGTAATACGTCAGCTTTATTGATTACTTCAAGCTCTAGGCCTAACACTTCGATAGCGCCAGTAGCCATGTCTTTATTTACTTGGCGTTCGTCACGAGCGCGTACTTTACCTGTGATTTTTACACAGAATTCGTTACGTAATTGGCTAGCACGTTCAAATACAGCTTCTACATCTGGATCATAAACAACTTGCACAATTCCTTCACGGTCACGTAAATCGATAAAAATAACACCGCCTAAATCACGACGACGATTAACCCAACCACACAACTCAACCTGTTGGCCGATATGTGCTTCATTTACCTGTCCGCAATACACTGTACGCATCTGTATAATCCTACTAAATCGATGAATCGGGTAGCCACGTTTAGCCACCCTCAAAAAATTACTGTTATTGTAATAGAATTTAGCACTGCAACCAATAGCTATACTAAAACAACTTCAAGTAATGCCGAAACTACTAACAGTTATAGCCAAACGACTCAAAAAGTCGCAGATTCGTTGCAGATTCGTTGCAGTTCCAATTGCGTCTTGGTGGTTAAATAACCGTTATTTTATTAACAAAAAGATCCTTTTTACCGACGAAAAAATCAACGCGATAGAGAAACAATTAAATTATTCACCCTATATACTGTTTAAATAGAGACAAAGCGGGTCATTTTAACTAAAATATGCCGCCTTATTTTGCTAATTTTTATTGCAGGTTATAACAATGCAACAACGCGATCAGATTTTCTCCGCCCCGTTAGATCAAATCGGTGATTTCACCTTTGACGAGCGTGTTGCAGAAGTCTTTCCAGATATGATTAAACGTTCAGTACCTGGTTACTCTAATATCATTTCTGCAATAGGGATGATGACCGCGCGTTATGCCCAAAATAATACCCGACTCTACGACTTGGGTTGCTCACTTGGTGCAGCAACAATTTCAATGCGCCGTAACGTGCAAGCACAGAACTGTAATATCGTTGCCATTGATAATTCACAAGCAATGGTTGAGCGTTGTGAACGCCATTTATCCGCTTATAAAAGTGATACACCAGTGCAAGTGCTGTGCGATGATATTTGTGCGGTAGAAATTAATAATGCCTCAATTGTCGTGTTAAACTTTACCCTGCAATTTATTCCACCAGCAGAACGCCAAGCTCTACTGGCCAAAATCTATGATGGTTTAGTACCCGGTGGTATTCTTATCTTGTCAGAAAAATTCTGTTTTAGTGATAACAAGGTCAACGACCTACTCATCAATTTACACGAAGATTTTAAACGAGCTAATGGCTATAGCGAGTTAGAAATCAGCCAGAAACGCAGCGCAATTGAAGATGTAATGCGCCCAGACAGCATTGAAACTCACTTGAATCGTTTTAAAGAAATTGGCTTTAGCAGCGCAAATTCTTGGTTCCAGTGTTTTAATTTTGGCTCTATGATTGCTATCAAATAAGCTCAATCATAAGCACAATGTTTACATCATCATTTAGCACATACATCGAATTAATTTAAAGCAGTACACATAGGTTACCCATGATCGACTTTTCAAATTTTTACCAGATAATTGCGAAAAACAAATTACACCATTGGCTTTACACGTTACCAGCACAAATGCATGAATGGGAGCGCGAACATAAACATGGTTTTTTACCGCGCTGGGAAAAAGTATTAAAAAAACTACCAAAAGTCGAAACCAAACACATCAATATCACTGACAAGTTTGAAGTTGGTGCGCCGGGTGAATTAAGCGAAAGTGATCTGCGTAAAACCGAGAGCTTATTACAAAAATTCCACCCATGGCGTAAAGGTCCCTTCAACATTCATGGTATTCATATCGATACAGAATGGCGCAGTGATTGGAAGTGGGAACGTCTACGTGAATTCATCTCCCCGCTAAAATACCGTTATGTATTAGATGTAGGTTGCGGTAGCGGCTATCACATGTGGCGTATGCTCGGTGATGACGCTGAATTTGTCGTTGGTATTGACCCAAGCCAATTATTCTTAGTGCAATTTGAAGCGATACGTCATTTTGCTAACAATAACCAACGCGTACATTTATTACCACTTGGGATTCAAGAATTACCTAAATTGCGTGCATTCGACACGGTTTTCTCTATGGGTGTCCTGTATCATCGCAAATCGCCGATTGATCACATTGAACAACTTAAAAACCAATTACGTGATGGTGGTGAATTAGTATTAGAAACATTAGTGATTGATGGTGATGAACAAGCGGTATTAGTACCCGGCGATCGTTATGCACAAATGCGTAATGTTTGGTTCTTACCAAGTTGTGCCGCATTAAAACTTTGGGTTGAAAAACTGGGTTTTGAAAATGTCCGTATCGTCGATGTATCTGATACCAGCATTGAAGAGCAACGCGCAACTGAATGGATGAGAAACGAATCACTGGTTGATTTTCTTGATCCAAACGATCACAGTAAAACGATTGAAGGCTATCCAGCACCTAAACGTGCCGTGCTTATTGCCACTAAACCTTACGCCGAACAACTAGACGAATAACATGATATAAGCACCGGAAACGGTGCTCGATAAAGAATATAGAGAATAGGTTATGCACATTGTCAATTATTTAAAATTAAGAATGTATAAGTTGAAAACGCACCGTCAATTACTCACAGGTATTATCCTTAGCGCCTTACTTTCTGGGTGCGCGAGTGTTGACCAGTTTCTAAATCAAGACGGTACATCATCGCAAACACTGCATTCACAAATAGCACAACAAAACCAACAAATCGAACAATTGGTTAAACAGCAAAATACCATCTTGACCGAATTACAAAAACAACCAGAATTATTTGCACAGCAACAACTGGGGATCGCACAACTGAGTCATAAGCTCGAAAGTTATATTAAGTTACGTCAACAAGTAGCCAACAATAGTCAACTTATCGCGAGTTGCCCAACGGATAAATCTGTTGAAGTAATCAAGGATACTGAACATTTTTCCCTTGTGCAGTCTTCAGAAGCAATTACGCCCATTGATAAATTAGTGATTGGTTCAGAAGAACTGGTATTACTCAGTGATCTGCAAAATAAATATAAAGCCCGCATTGATACTGGTGCAACAACATCATCACTTAATGCAACCAATATTATTGAATTTGAACGCGATGGTAAAAAATGGGTTCGTTTTAACTTCAGCCAAGCCGTCGATAACGATACACAAATTATCGAAGCAAAAATCGCGCGTACCATTTTGATCCGTCAAGCAAACAATAGTGAATCCACGCGTCGCCAAATTATCGAACTACCCGTGCAACTCGGTGATATCAAAATGCTGACAGAGTTTACACTTGCCGACCGCAGTCACATGACGTTCCCTGTATTACTGGGTCGTACATTCTTAAAAGACATCGCGATGGTCGATGTTGCGCGTACTTATACACTGACAGAATCAGTAATACAGTAATACAGTAATACAGTAATACAGTAATTTAAAGATTCCATTAAGATAAAATACGTATAAACATTTGATATATAATAATTGTATTCGATATGATTATTATCTCAATAGCGATTATACTTTATGCAATATGTTATTTATTAAATAGATAATTATATTTTAGTTATGTCAGCCCCCTTATTTGACTATAAATAATATGATTTATAATCAAATAGCGGAACTATTTACCCACTTTAGCGAACTAACCCTCTTTTTCATCAGCCAAAACAGGGCAAAATACCTAATGAAAAATACAACAATATTTCGCACATTTAAAACATCAAAGATAGCTATTGCTAGTGTACTTAGTCTTGTATTTTTAAATGGCTGCGCGATGACACAAAATAAAGCTAATACTGCGATTGTGACAAAGCAACAAGCACAAATAGAAACAATTCTGCAACAACAACAACAGATATTAACGACATTGCAATCACAACCAGATAAGTTCAGCGAACAAGATAAAGCGATTGCCAAATTAACAAATAAACTTGACGAACTCGGAGCGCCCCCTCCCGTGAAACACACAACACCAAACGTGGTTCTCGTGAAACCAACAGCTAAAGATGATGCTTCATCAGGCAAGGTGATCCTTGGCCAAGAAGAATGGGTATGGTTTGATGAATTGCAAACCAACTTTAAGTCACGTGTTGATACTGGTGCAACAACATCATCACTAAATGCAACAGGCATTGTTAAATTTGAACGCGATGGTCAAGACTGGGTTAAATTCAATTTATCCCACAAAGATGATAAAACTGAGCTCCCAATGGAAGCACCAGTCGTACGTACTATCAAGATCCGTCAAACCAACACAGTCGAAGCATTACGACGCTATGTAGTCAGCTTACCCGTCGAACTGGGCGATATTAAAACCGAAACAGAATTCACCCTAGCCGACCGTAGTCGTATGATCTTCCCCGTCCTCCTTGGTCGAACTTTCTTAAAAGATATTGCAATTGTCGATGTTGCACAAGCATACACTCAACCTAAAAAACATCCTGAACCTGCTAAAAAAGGGACTAACTAATCATGCCGTCTAAGATCCCATTTCGCATTTTTGTTGCGATACTTTTCCTCCTTGGTGTAGGTTCTATCGCTCAACGCCATTACAGTGGTGAAATCCCTTGGTTTCCCGGAGAAACCTACTCAACGTGGATGATTGAAGCGAAAGTTGAATTTACAGCGCAAGGCGACGCCGTTAATGCGTCCTTCGCCACTCCGTCTACCCAGTCTAACTTCACCGTATTAAGCCAAACAGCAGCGTCGCCAGGCTATGGATTAGCCTTTATTGATAATCGCGCACAATGGACAATTCGGAACGCCGAAGGCAAACAAGATTTATACTATAAAGTTAATGTATTGACGAATGACATCCCACAAGATGTCATTAATGAGCAAGACGTTAAAATTAATAAAACCACTTGGCTACCACCGTATGATATAGCTGCAGAGCAACTCGTTAATAGTGCGATGGAAAAAAGCGCCGATGCTTTTTCATATAGCCGTGAATTGCTCAAGCTACTGTCTGGTGATGATTTAGGTCAAAATGCCGAATTAATGCTACAAGAAAACAGCAAATCAACATTATTTGTGGCACTGCTAAATGAAGCTAATATCCCCGCATTACTGGTTAAAGGGCTATATCTTGAAGACGGTCGTCGCCAGCAGCAGTTGCAACCATTTGTACTGGTATTTGGCGAAGATGATACGCGTTTAATCGATGTCAAATTAGGCAAAATAGCTAACGCGAAAAACTTACTACTGTGGGAACAAAATGGCGAACCGACGTTAGATCTGATTGGAGGTACAAATTCTCGAGTTAGTTTCTCTGTTATTCAGCAAACTCAACCTGTCATGCAGGTATTAAAAGAAAAATCAAACGATACGAACTTGTCGAACTTTAGTATTTATAGTCTACCACTCGAAGAACAAGCTCTATTTAAAGGGATTTTACTTATCCCATTGGGTGTGATGATCGTGGTAATGATGCGTATTCTTGTCGGCTTACGTACATCAGGTACTTTTATGCCAGTATTAATCGCAATGGCATTTGTACAAACCAGTTTAGCAACCGGTTTAATTGGCTTTACCTTAATTGTCGGTGTTGGCCTCGTGATCCGTTCTTATCTGTCTCGGTTAAATTTGCTATTAGTATCTCGAATATCCGTGGTGATCATTACTGTTATCGCTATTATTTCGTTGTTCTCAGTTTTATCATACAAAATTGGGCTCACAGAAGGATTGAAAATCACTTTCTTCCCAATGATCATTCTTTCTTGGACCATTGAACGCATGTCAATTCTGTGGGAAGAAGAAGGCCCGAAAGAAGTACTTGTACAAGGTGGTGGCAGCTTGTTTGTGGCTGTACTTGTGTACCTAACCATTAGTAATGAATTATTACGCTATTGGGCATTCAACTTCCTTGGTCTGCAACTTATCATTATGGCAATCATCTTAATGTTAGGTACTTATACTGGCTACCGTCTGTTAGAACTACGCCGCTTTAAAGACATGCAAGGTGAGTAAAAATGACATTTTCATTTTTTAAAGAATTCGCGAAACCGAATAAGTTAAAACAGCAAGGTATTCTGGGGATGAACCAGCGCAATAATATGTACATATCGCGCTACAATCCCAGAAGGCTATTTCCATTAGTGGATAACAAATTAAAAACCAAAGAAATAGCGGAAGAAGCCAATGTCAGCACCCCTGAACTTATTGGCGTCGTTGATAATCAGCACTCAGTTGAATCAGTTGATAAGCTTATCGCAGGTTTGAATGGCTTTGTAATCAAACCTGCAAAAGGCTCTGGTGGTAAGGGAATTCTCGTGATCACCAAAGTGGAAGATGGCCGCTATTACAAACCCAGTGGCAGTGAATGCTCAATCGATGATATTGAACGTCATTGCTCGAATATTTTAGCCGGTCTATTCTCACTCGGTGGTGGTATCGATGTTGCTGTTGTTGAAGCGCTTATCGTATTTGATGATAGCTTTGAGGGCTATAGCTTTGAAGGTGTGCCAGATGTACGTGTGATTGTATTTAAAGGTATTCCGATGATGGCCATGATGCGTTTATCAACATCCATGTCGGATGGTAAAGCCAATTTACACCAAGGCGCTGTCGGTGTAGGTATTAACATCACCACAGGCGAAGCGCTCAACGCGGTGCAATATGATGAAGTTGTCACCCATCATCCTGATACACAAAAAGAGTTGGCCCTGTTAAAAGTGCCACATTGGGAACAAGTGATTCGTTTAGCTGCACAATGTTATGATATTTCAGGTTTAGGTTATTTAGGTGCGGATGTGGTCTTAGATCGTCATCATGGTCCTATGCTATTAGAACTCAATGCACGTCCAGGACTGGCCATTCAAATAGCCAATGGCATGGGGTTGCTGCCAAGGTTACAACAAATTGAAGCGGCGAATACCGAGAGTATGGATCTAGACCAACGTCTTGCTTATTGTAAACAACACTTCGGCTAAACATTCTGTAGAGGATAAATAAAGATATAAAGGCATACAGTACATTTTGTATGCCTTTAATCATTGAGCAATTTAAAAATATGAAACCTTTTAAGCCAATAAATGACGTAAATTCATTTCAAAAATCATTTTTTCTGCAGTACAAGTAAAGCTTAATGTTACTAAATAAGAGAATTCATCTTGCGCGGTAAAGGTAATCGTGACTTCTTCATCAAATTGCTCATTAACATAAGCCTCAAGCTCGCTGCGTTTTTCATCACCAGCCAGTTGCGAATCAAATGTAATAGGAAAAGAGAGTTCAGTATCATCAGGTTGAATTATGCTGCCTATTTCAGCAAACGCACCACAGCAATCTTTAACATCAGTATTGTTATTATTCGACATAATTATTCTACCCTTGATTAAAATTCACGATTAACGCCAATGATAATACCACTAAAGTGTAACCTGTAAAAATAAAAAACCGCTTACACCAAGGTATAAGCGGTTTTTATATTCAAATAATCCTATTTTTAGCGTATATACATTTGTTAGCTAAAGTAGATTAAATAACAATTGACGGCGCTGCAGGCGCTTTGCTCATTGCTTTTAACTCTTGATCCATAATGAATAGACCATGACCATTTTCAACACCAACACGGCGAATTTGGCTCACGATACCATTAAATAATGCTTCTTCTTCAGTTTGCTCTTCCATCAAGGTATTTAAGTGAGCAACAGATTGGAAATCTCTTAATTCATGCGCTAAACCAAGAATTTCTGAAATAGATTCAGTGATCATCACTTCATGATCCAAGGCTTTGCGAAACACATCAAGTAGATCTGTAAATTCAGACTCTGCCGCAGGAATAGCTTCCATTAATGGCTGGATACCGCGATCGATCATGTAACGGAATAACAATTGTGCATGTTGCTGTTCTTCAGCCGCATGCTTATAAAAGAAATCACCCGCGCCAATAAAATCAGAGGCATAGCAAAAAGATGCCATGCTGCGATAAAGGTGCGATGCAGTAAACTCTTTTGTCATTTGTTGGTTAAGTGCTGTCGCCATAACCTTAGATAATTTCGGCATAGTATAATGTCCTATAATAAACTGTTCAGACAATGCTACCTTAATGACTCTAAAATTAACAATAACTTTGTTAATTTTACGTCTTTTTTTTAAATTCAGCGCCTTACAGCCTTATAAATGAGTCTTAGTCGCATTGAAATAAAATTACAAATGAAAGTGATATTACATATTCACGACCGACTTAACACTATTTTGAAAATATAATACGTAATATTACTACAATTGATTTAAATCAACTTTTAATCCTTAAGATTACCTATAATTCAAACTAAAGGTATTCACTAAGAGGTAGCCCTTAGTAAATATTTTTTAGCTTTTAAGGATGGATTATGACTGTCAAAAATATAGAAACACTCAATGCAATGGTTGCGAAAGTGAAGGAAGCGCAACAAAAATTCGCTACATTTAATCAAGAACAGGTTGATAAGATCTTCCGTGCAGCAGCCCTTGCAGCATCAACATCTCGTATCCCGTTAGCAAAGATGGCTGTTGAAGAATCTGGTATGGGGGTTATCGAAGATAAAGTAACTAAAAACCATTTTGCATCTGAATACATCTACAACAAATATAAAGATACTCTAACATGTGGCATCATCGAAGAAGATAATGAATTTGGTACGATTACAATCGCAGAGCCAACCGGTATAATTTGCGGTATCGTACCAACGACAAATCCAACTTCAACGGCTATTTTTAAAGCGTTAATTTCACTTAAAACACGAAACGGTATCATATTTTCGCCACACCCTCGTGCAAAAAATGCCACTAATACAGCCGCTAAGATTGTATTAGATGCAGCGATTGCAGCAGGTGCACCAAAGCATATCATTGGTTGGATTGATGAACCATCAGTCGAATTATCTAATGCATTAATGCACCACGACGATATTAACCTTATCCTTGCAACGGGTGGCCCAGGCATGGTTAAAGCGGCTTACTCATCAGGTAAACCTGCGATTGGTGTTGGTGCAGGTAATACACCAATTGTGATTGATGAAACAGCCGATATAAAACGTGCAGTATCTTCAATTTTAATGTCAAAAACATTCGACAACGGTGTGGTATGTGCCTCAGAGCAAGCCGTTATTGTTGTTGATGAAGTATATGACGCAGTGAAAGCACGATTTATCACACATGGCGGCTATATCCTATCGAAGAAAGAAGCAGATAAAGTCCGTGCTATCGTATTAATCAACGGCAATATGAACCCTGCAATTGTCGGTCAATCGGCAATTAAGATTGCAACAATGGCGGGCGTTACTGTACCTCCTTTCACAAAAGTACTCATTGGGGAAGGTCCAGAAGTACACGTAGATGATGCATTCGCTCACGAAAAACTATCTCCGACCTTAGGTATGTTCCGTGCTCGTGACTATAACCATGCAGTTGAACAAGCGATCACTATGGTTGAGCTAGGTGGTATCGGTCATACATCTGGTATTTACACAGACCAAGATGCTAACGAAGATCGTATCAAAGACTTCGGTGATAAAATGAAAACCGCACGTATTCTAATTAACCAACCAAGTTCACAAGGTGGTATCGGTGATTTATATAACTTCGGTCTAGCACCATCACTAACACTAGGTTGTGGCTCTTGGGGTGGTAACTCGATCTCAGAAAACGTGGGTCCTAAGCACCTTATCAATAAAAAGACTGTTGCAAAGCGAGCTGAAAATATGTTGTGGCATAAACTACCAGAATCAATTTACTTCCGCCGTGGTTCATTACCCATTGCGATGGACGACCTTGTTGGCAAAAAACGTGCTTGTATCGTGACTGATAAATTCCTATTCAACAACGGTTATGTTGATGACTTAGTGTCCATCCTAAAAAGCAAAGGTATTGATACTGAAGTATTCTACGACGTAGAAGCAGATCCAACACTTGCAATCGTGAAGAAAGGCGTAGAAGTGATGAACAGCTTCCAACCGGATGTTATCATTGCCTTTGGTGGTGGCTCACCAATGGATGCAGCGAAGATTATGTGGGTAATGTACGAACATCCAGATGTACACTTCGAAGATCTTGCAATGCGCTTTATGGATATCCGTAAACGTATCTACAAGTTTCCAAAAATGGGCATAAAAGCCATGATGGTTGCGGTAACGACAACATCTGGTACAGGTTCAGAAGTAACACCATTTGCCGTGGTCACCGATGAAGTAACAGGGCAAAAATACCCAATCGCTGATTATGAACTAACACCAAACATGGCTGTTGTAGATGCGAACCTAGTGATGAATATGCCAAAATCACTGACCGCTTTCGGTGGTTACGATGCCGTGACACATGCGCTAGAAGCATATGTCTCAGTATTACAAAATGAATACTCAGACGGTCAAGCACTACAGGCACTTAAACTATTAAAAGAGTACTTACCAAGTTCATACAAAAACGGTGCAAAAGACCCAATTGCGCGTGAAAAAGTACACAATGGTTCAACAATTGCTGGTATCGCCTTTGCCAATGCATTCTTGGGTGTTTGTCACTCAATGGCACACAAGATCGGTGCTGAGTTCCATATTCCACATGGGTTAGCAAACGCACTACTTATTACCAATGTGATTCGCTACAACGCAACGGATATGCCTACCAAACAAGCCGCATTCTCACAATACGATCGCCCGAAAGCACGCGCTCGTTACGCTGAGGTTGCAGAACATTTAGGCTTCCGTGAAGGTAAAACAGCTGACAAGCTTAACGCATTATTAAATTGGTTAGACGAACTAAAGACTGATTTAGATATACCTAAGTCAATTCAAGCTGCGGGTGTAAACGAAGCCGACTTCCTTGCAAAGGTTGACCAGCTAGCGATTGAAGCATTTGATGACCAATGTACTGGTGCTAACCCTCGCTACCCGTTAATCAGCGAATTAAAAGCATTATTACTTGCTTCCTACTACGGTAACGACTACAAAGAAAGTTATGAAATAGAGCAGAAAAAAGAAACAGTTCAAAAATCAACTGTCGAATAAATAAAATAGCCCAGTTAACCTTAATTCGTTAACTGGGCTTTTTATTAATGATTACAGTTAGAATCATTACCTTCATGATAAAACAAAACCTGTTCACAGATTCGCCGTTGCTGTTCTGTTAACAGTAATCCACTCTTCCAACAGCCCTGTATTAACGCTTGGCGAAACTCATAACAAATGGCCTGCGGTAAATTAACAGATACCTGTTCAAACATACTAAGCCACCTCTGCAACTTCCTCTATAGCCTCTGGAATTACTAACTCTGGTAGAGGATTTCTAGAACCCACAGCTTGCTCGATTGAAGTAAAACCATCTGCTTTTAATAATTTAACTAAACCACGGTTTATTTCACTAATATTTTGCGGTCCATCAAAGATCATGGTGGTGATCATATGCAATAAATTAGCCCCAGATGTGATTTTTTCATACGCATCTTTTGCCGTGAAAATGCCTCCCACACCAATAATAGTAAGCTCACCCCGAGTACGACGATAAACATGACGAATAACGTTAGTAGAAATACGCTGAAGCGGTAACCCACTCATCGCACCTTTTCCTTCGGGTAATAAACCAAGTTTAGATGGGTATTCAGCCGAGATATGTTCTTGGTTACAGCCTGGTTTAGCGAGATTTGTTAATACAAAACCATCCATCTTATACTCAATACAACCATCAACAATGACATCGATCTCGTCAAAAGTCAGATCAGCCGCTAACTTAACATAAATAGGTTTATCCGAAATCGGTCTAATATTTTCATTCACAGCGGCCAATAGAGCCCCTAAATTATCCGCATCAACAAAAGGTTCGCCATCTTGAGTATTTGGACAACTAATATTAATTGTATAGTAATCACCAATATCCTTAAATAAGGTCATCGTTTTAAGGTAATCACGAATTGATTCTGCTAATACAAAGTCAGGGGAGACATTAGATTTAGCAGCATTAATGCCAATACGTAAATCACCAAAATCAGCATCAGCGAGTCGAGCTGATATTTTTTCTGCGCCAAGGTTATTTAGGCCATACCACACAACAATGGACTTAGACTTTACCATCCGGAATAGACGCTTACCTGGATTTCCCGGACAAATTTCACCGGTAAAAGAACCCAATTCAGCTAATCCAAAACCCAGATACGGATAAATTTTTGTAAGTTCACCATCTTTATCAAAACCAGCTGATAAACCGACCGGATTACGGTATTTGACTCCGTCTACCTCTGTGTTCAAACTCTTATGGCTATAATTAAATAACAATCCTGTTATTAATCGCGTTATTACATTACTGCCTAAAAATACCCCTATTTTCTTAAGCGCGTAATGGGCTTGCTCTGGATCCATCAAAAATATTATCGGACGAAATATCCGATATAATATTTTCAAAATATAATTCCTTAACCCAACAATAGCACTCATAGAAATCCCTTATTTGTAAATGTCTGCAACCGTTATTGATCACAACAGTCAATAATGATAATCGATCTCATTCGCATTTACAATGTAATGGGTATGTATCTTTAAAATATCTATTATGTTAATCCACTTCATGGAGAATGATTTATTCTGTGATTGATAACATTTAGACGTAAATATACCGGTATGGTAATTTAGAGAAAATGAAGGAGAAAACGCCTAAAAATGAAGTAAATAAAATAAACAAAAGCTAAAAATTTGATCTATGTCTACCCCCTACATTTAATTTTGATCACAACAAATATATTCCCTATAATTATTCATACGTATTTACAATCTCACAATAAACAATTAGGTTATTATCCTTAGGAAGGTAGTATAAGGAATAGAAATGGAAAATGTCTCATTAGCGATTAAAGATCTTAAAGTCGGTCATTATATTAATCTACCCATCGGTTGGACATCCCATCCTTTTATTCTAAATTCATTTATAATTAAGGATACGAAGCAATTACAAATATTACAGCACCTTGGTTTCGACACAATTTCCGTTGACCTATCTCGCAGTAAAGTGACGCCGGCAGCACAATCAACAGCGCAGCAGATAGCACCAGTAACAAACGATCTCGCTTTAGCCGCAAAAATAACAGAACAACAAGTTGCGTTAAAACACGCTGCAGAACAAAAAATACAATTATTACAACAGCAGGTATGGTGGAAACAAATCCGTCAAGCGCGCTCAAAATACCAAAACAAGATTACGATACTAAAAGATATTTACAGCAAACTTAGCTTACAACCGCAGCAGGCAATATCACAATTAGAAGTGCTTTCTGGAGAGTTAACAATTGCGGCTGAACAACAGCATGATTGTAGCTTTGTATTATGTAATGAAGAATTGTCTGGTGATCCGATTTATCAAAACGCAATGAATATCGCCGTATTAAGCACACGTTTAGCGCAGCAATTATCCTTTAGCTCACAAGATATTGCGATCGTGACGCAAACCGCGCTGCTTAGCCAATTCGGTATGTTATGGGTGCCCTCTTCAATTCGTAATAAAAAATCAGAATTAACAAAACCCGAAATAAATTATCTTAAACAACATCCTGCCTACGCATCACAAAAACTACAAGGTATCGACGCACTTACCGATATCGTGATAAATAGCATCTTACAGATCAATGAAAAGTTTGATGGTAGCGGCTACCCACGAGGTATCAAACAAGATAAAATATCGAAAATCGCACAATTAATTGCGATAACTACCCGCTATAATGAAATGTGTAATGCTAATTTACCTCAACACCGTTATTCACCTCATCTCGCCATTGGATTACTGTTTAAAGCCGCTGACAAACATTACAACAAAACTTATCTTGAACAGTTTATTAAAATGATGGGCATATATCCGATTGGTACAATAGTCAATTATGATAACAATCAAGCGCAAGTACTGATGAGTATTATTAATAGTCTTCGAACCCCCCTTATTGTCGACTTTACTAAACTTGAACCATTAAAAAAGCAGCCACTGTTACGCCACTGTGGTCAGGACAATATTACGATTGCTAAAGGGATTAGTTGCAATGATATCGCCCCTGACAAGTTAAATAAATTTAACCTAATACAACGTAATAATTTATACTTTCCTGCGAGTTAATTTAGATTACTGCTGACGTTAATTCATTATATTGCTACACTCCTACTTTAAATAAAGAACTAACAAGAACTCATTAAATTATGTCAAAACGCAACACTCAACAACGTCGCCATACCATTATTAAATTACTTGAAGAACAAGGTAAACTCAGCGTTGATGAACTAGCACAACGTTTTGAAACATCAGAAGTAACCATTCGCAAAGACCTAACAGCCTTAGAGCAAAATGGTCTATTATTACGCCGTTATGGCGGTGCGGTTCCGCTCCCTAAAGAACTCTTACCTGAAATTGAAACAGATAAGGTTTCCCAGTGTAAAACTGAGATTGCAATTGCCGCGGCGTTACGTATTCGCGATCATAATCGTATCATTATCGATAGCGGCACAACCACGGCCAGTTTAATTGAACAACTCGCGAATAAGAGAGGCTTAATAACCATGACAAACTCTCTGCAAGTAGCGAATGCATTAAATGGCTTAGAAAATGAACCTACGTTATTAATGACAGGGGGGACATGGGACCCACACTCAGAATCTTTTCAAGGTCAAATTGCTGAACAGGTACTGAGATCATATGACTTTGACCAGCTCTTTATCGGCGCTGACGGCATTGATTTAGAACGTGGCAGTACCACATTTAATGAACTAATTGGACTCAGTCGCGTGATGGCCGAAGTATCAAGAGAAGTCGTAGTCATGGTCGAATCAGATAAGATCAGCCGTAAAATGCCAAATTTAGAATTAGCATGGGACTCGATTAGTACGTTAATTACCGATGCCGATATTACTGATGAACAACGCACAGCAATTGAAGCAAAAGATATTACGGTAATCATAGCACCGAGATAAGCTTCTATTTGGGTCTGTGGTGAAAAACAGATCCCGCTTACTGCAAATAAACGGGATTTTACATAAAGGATCTATTGTTGCACTAAACGGTTAAGATTTAGAAACCGTAAGAAGCACCAAATGTGAACGCTAGGTTACGATCTTCAGCTTTACCCATGTCTTCATCACGTAACTCAAAGTATGGTGCAATACCAGTGCCCATGAAATCATTCTTTGTTACACGCCATTCGGTGTTATAACTGTCACGATCGCCATTTTCACCAAATTTAGCCGTATCAGCAAAGCCACGTTGGTTGTAAATAACATTTAGTTTAAGTTGAATACCGTTATCCATGTTGAAGCCAATTGCATTGTCATAACGGATCTCTTTCCAGTCACTTTCTGTCGTACTGTAATGGAAACGAGTACGGTTACTGACGAACAAACCATTATCAAAATTATAACCAATTTTAACCAATGGGCGACGTTGACCAGAATCGCCCTCTACTGAACCATCAAGACTTAAATCGTGGTAACCAATTGCAGTCCATAAACCACCGTTTGTATAAGCCATTTGCTCAATGCCAAATGTAGTATCAGTCACACTACGTACGCCATCGTGAAGAGTACCAGCGACTTCTACTAATAAGGTTGTCCCAGCAGAAAATGTATGACCCGCTTCAAGCGTATATTCAGTATCACGTTCAGTGTTACCCTTTACATTACCAGTAACATAAGAACTACCAGCAAATACAGGGGCAGCGATTGATGCGCAAAGTAGAGTAAATGCAAATTTTTTCATTATAGCCTCGATTATAGTTAAGCAATTTCATCATGTTAAATTGCTAATTTAAGTTAATCATTTCACTGACTAGTTACCTGTCAGAAGATGAAACTAATGTAACACTTTGTAGGCAGTCAATAATGCTATTAGCTAAATTTGACGATCTTTATCACAACTTATTTCCCAGTGTAAATTAAGTTAAAGAGGAATAAAGCGGCAAGGTAACACGTGGTCATATTAAAATTATATTTTTAATTATTAAAGTAACTACTGATCAACAAGTTAAGATGAGTAACGGAATTAACAAGGTTTCGTTCTATAAAATGCCTCATGATAATAACCCGAATAACTAATTATCATTTAATTTTTAATCAGATTAAATTTGTGAGCTACATAACGATTTCCGATAGAGAATGGAACCAACACGCTGGAATATATAACTATAAAACAACTTATAAAAGCTTAACATGTAGAATAAAACACTAATCAAGTTGATTTAACTTAATTTACAATGGAAACAATGATTTTAGTGAGGGTATTTAGTGCTTATTTAAAGAGGGTTTAATCCTTTCTGATTTCAACCAAATTAGGATTTACCACATAGGAACAAGTAGTAATTAACATTTTAATTACAATTGACGTGACAATAATAAAGAACGCAGTAGACTCTTTATTCTATTACCTATAACAATCATATTGAGGCTTTATGATCAGTGAGTTGATTCGTTGCTTTTACCTTCGTAATAAGCAAACAAACCCGAAAGGTTTTTTCGATACCATCACGCGCTCTTTTCGAGTAGGGTTTCGTCATATCGATCTGAATCTACATATTAACAATGCAAAATATCTCATGTTTCTTGAAAAATCGCGCTGGGATCACTCTATTCAGACTAATACATTCACCCCATTATTGAAGAATAAATTAAACTTCATCGTAGCAGGTGTGGAGGTCGGTTATATTCGTGAGATCCGCTTATTCAAAAAGTTCGATGTAGAAACCACTTACTTGGGCTGGGATGAGAAATACTTTTACTTAGAGCAAAAATGTGTAGCTGATGGAAAGTTATGTAACTACAGCTTAGTGAAGGCTGTATTTACTCAGAGAGGCAAAGTAGTTTCTCCGAATAAAGTCATGGAAATGATTCCCATAAAGCAACGTCCACAACAGTTACCAGAACATATGCAAATATGGAAAGATCTCGGTATTGCCAAACGCAACTTTTCCACCAGCGAAGCTGTAGATAAAGTCGCTTAAACCTATTTATGTGAGTTCACTTGTAATTTAAACCACCTAAAAATTGGTAGTTGAAACCATTTGCTATGTTATGTTATATCAACTAAATAACACTATGAACAATCGAATAGGGAACATTCATGTCAACGACGCCTCTAATCAAAGGTCTTACCTTTGGACTCATCAGCTGTATGAGCTTAACGCTATCAGCCGCCACAGCAAGCACAGAAACAGTTGCTAAAGTTAAACTATCAACAGGTGCTATTTATAATCAAATGGCGATCCATCATCCCGTATGGGCAGCAAACGGGATGGTAGCGAGTCAAGAAGCGCTTGCAACACAGATAGGTGTCGACATAATGAAGCAAGGTGGCAACGCTATTGATGCAGCAGTTGCCGTTGGTTATGCGTTAGCTGTTACCCTACCTCGCGCTGGTAATTTAGGTGGTGGTGGTTTCATGCTGGTTTATTTAGCCGATGAACAGCGCGCTATTGCGATTGATTACCGAGAGGTAGCACCACTGACAGCTTATCCTGATATGTTTTTAGACGATGCAGGCAATCCAGACAGCCAACTTTCTCGCTTTCATGGTCTAGCCGTCGGAGTACCTGGCACAGTATTAGGCTTTGAACTCGCACTAAATAAATACGGCAGTATGTCATTAGCACAAGTAATGGCCCCCGCGATCAAATTAGCCCGTGACGGTATTGTTGTTACGCCTGACTTAGCAAATTCACTCCAGGCTACGAAAAAACGCTTAAGCCAATGGCCAAGCACCAAGACTATTTTTTATAAAGCAGACGGCAGTAATTATCAACCCGGAGAAATATTAAAACAAACCGACCTTGCCAATACACTAACAGCCATTGCTAAAAAAGGCAGTCCTGCATTTTATCAAGGTCCCATTGCCAAACAGATCAGTAACTCGGTACGTAATGCTGGCGGCATGATGACAATGCAAGATCTAGCCACGTATGAAGCCATAGAGCGTCGACCTGTTACGGGGGACTATCGCGGTTATCAAGTAATTTCAATGCCACCTCCGTCTTCTGGTGGCGTACATATTATTCAAATGCTGAATATGCTCTCACAGTTTCCGATTGATAAAATGGGCCATAATAGTGCGGCAACGATTCATGTCATGGCAGAATCAATGCGCCGTGCTTACGCAGACCGTAGTTTATATTTAGGCGATCCAGATTTTGTTAACGTACCGGTTTCTGAACTAACCAACGAGCAATACGCAAAGCAATTAGTGAGTCAAATAAACCCTAACAAAGCGACACCAAGCAGCGAAGTATCCCCTGGCACATTATTGCCTTACGAAAGTAACCAAACGACCCATTACAGCGTGGTTGATAAGTTTGGTAACGCGGTCAGTAATACCTATACCCTTAACTTTAGTTATGGTTCTGGGCTCGTTGCTAATGGAACAGGTGTATTACTCAACAATGAAATGGATGATTTTTCAGCTAAGCCTGGTACACCAAATGCTTACGGCCTCATTGGCGGAAAAGCAAACGCCGTAGCAGCCAAAAAACGTCCACTTAGCTCAATGACACCGACCATTGTCTTAAAAGATAATAAACCTTATTTGGTCACAGGTAGCCCAGGGGGCTCACGTATTATCACCACAACGCTACAAGTGATCATGAATGTGATTGACCATAATATGAATATTGCAGAAGCCAGTGCGGCAACACGTATTCATCATCAATGGTTACCGGACATGATCCGTATTGAGAAAGGGTTAAATGTCGATACGATTAACTTATTAGAAAATAAGGGGCACAAGGTTGAAGTGAAAGCTGCAATGGGTAGTACCCAAACAATTATGTTGACAGAAGAAGGCGTTTACGGCGCATCAGACCCACGTAGACCGAGTGCACTTAGCTTAGGTTATTAGGTAAAAAAACGGACGTGATACTCACAGTATGACGTCCCTTTCGTTCTAATTTTAATTAAAACTATAACTCACACCAACTGAAAATAATTTTGTCGAGCTATCATAGAACTCAATGTTGGCATCATTTTCTTTGTTTTGATAAATAATATTAAGGTTAGTGCCTTCGATATCAAACGGTTCAAAATAAGAATAAAGGAATGAATAACGGGCAGCATCGTCCTCTTGTACCTCTCCAAACATTGGATTCTCGGCATCGTATTCACGCTTGCTAAATGCCGCTTGAACTGAGAAGAAATGCCTTTCATATTTAGTCATAATACTAAGGCTATAATGAAATTCATCAAAACTCTGACTTGCACCTTTAGCATTTTGAGCACCATAAAACACATTTGCTTTAGCGTATATTCCTTGCCATAGCGGAAATAAGCTTTCTACACTAAGTCTTTGATAATCACTATCTCGATTTAACAAGGCTTGTTCTTCAACACTCATTTGACTGCCGCTTTGCTCATTTTCTATCGAATATGATGCATACGAATATTCAATCTGAACAGGGGAAAATTTATAGGCTAAACGTACAGCACTCGAATCAATGTCGCTCTTTTCTCTTGGCGCGTTAATCAAAAATGGATCTGACCAAGTTTCTTTTAAAAACGGTACGTGCGGGATATAAGCAAATGTCATGCTTTGGCGTTCATCAAACTGATGTTTCACACCTATTTCATATTGTATGGCACTATTTAAAATATTTTCAGGACTCTGACCAAGAAAGTACTGAGTCTGAAGATCTTCCGTTGTATAAGCCACACGGAAAAAAGGAAACAACACGCTTGTCGATACCCCTTCACCAGCATTGTTTAGATCTTGTATCTGTTCATTGTCATCATGAATATTAAACTGGCCCTGCGTTTCACTGACGCCAGCATTAATCCCTAACGTACCAGAAAAACCTGCGTTCTTTGCCAATGGCTTCGCTACTGCAACACTACCAAGTAAACCACAGGTCAATAATAAAGGTAGTGAAAGTAAGCGATGGTTTTTCAAAATCATGTGTAAAAATGTCCCAACAGTTAAGTTATTATCAATTAATAATGTCAAATATTGACCGAAACCAATCTAGTGACGAAAGCATAACATAACAACTAAAACATAAGACGCTTAATAATAGTGAATATGATTAATAGTATTAACGAGCAGTAACCATTCAATAATTAGAAAATAAGAGTGATATCAGCCATATCAGTCAGAACAACTAAAAAAACACTGAAATAATTTGTTTTATATTATAAGCTTATATTACAGCAACTGATATAATTAACGCCTTAAACGCTAAACTATTGAATGCAGTTAAAAAGACCTATTTCAATAAAGGATGATTGAAAATATATGTACAAAATTCTCGTTTTATTCGCCCATCCTGCATTACAAAAATCTCTCGCACATAAATCACTATTCAATGAAATTCAAAATATTGAAGGCATAACTTGCCACGATCTTTACGATGCTTATCCCGATTCATTTATTGATATTAAGCATGAACAAACCTTGTTACTAAATCACGATATCATTGTATTTCAATTTCCACTTTACTGGTATTCATGCCCCGCAATTTTAAAAGAATGGCAAGATTTGGTGCTCGAACATGGTTTTGCTTATGGTGAAAATGGAGACAAACTCGCAGGAAAAAAACTCATGCTCGCTATCTCGACAGGAGGTAGTGCTAACTCTTATTCCGATTCAGGTTACAATGAACACGATATTAGTGAGTTCTTATTACCTTTTAGCCAGATGAGCAAAATATGTAATTTAGAATACCTGCCACCATTTGTACTCCATGATATTCATAAACGTCATGAGTCACAGCGTATTGCGCGTAAAGCAGCAGAATATCGCCAGCAATTATTAATGCTACAACAAATAGATGATGGAACCGTCGCAAAAAAAATGGAGGGTAACTAACCATGGAACATGGCGTATTATTTAATACTTTCATCTATCTTGCCGCAGGTGTCGTGGCAGTACCAATAGCAAAACGTTTAGGGCTGGGTTCGGTACTGGGATATTTGATTGCAGGCGTAATTGTTGGGCCTTATGCATTAAGTTTAATTTCCAATCAAGAAGATGTCATGCATGTTGCCGAATTCGGTGTGGTTTTAATGCTGTTTTTGGTTGGCCTAGAATTAAGACCGGCTTTATTATGGCAACTAAAAATGCCAATTTTGGGGACAGGTGGCTTACAACTTAGCGCCACGACCTTGTGCATTTTCTTGTTATTACTTGCTTGTGGACTTGCGTGGCAAACAGCACTCGCTATCGGTTTAATTGTTGCCTTGTCATCCACTGCGATTGTGCTGCAAAACTTACAAGAACGGGAGTTGATGAAAACCGAAGCCGGTAAAAACGCCTTTGCGGTCTTATTATTTCAAGATATTGCCGTTATCCCTATTTTATCTATATTACCGCTGCTCGTCATACAAGATACTGCCATTGTTGAATCTACAATACCTAGTTGGCAAAGCGCATTAATGATTGCAGGCGTTATTGCTGGCATTATTATTGGCGGCCACTTCCTCGTTGTACCGCTACTGCGTATTATTGCAGGTTCTCGCTCTCGAGAGATTTTTATTGCAACCGCATTGGCACTGGTTGTCGGTATTGCCTTGGCGATGGAAGCGGTTGGTTTATCTGCCGCGCTCGGTACTTTTTTAGCTGGTGTGGTATTAGCGGACAGTGAATACCGCCACGAACTTGAAAGTGATATTGAACCTTTCAAAAGTTTATTATTAGGTATCTTCTTTATCTCTGTTGGCGCCAGTATCGATTTTACCCTCTTACTTAATCAGCCGATGTTAATCGCCTTACTAGTGGCAACATTAATTGCGGTTAAATTTATCGTACTATTCATCACCGGGATCGTATTTAAGATCCAACACAGTCAAAATTGGTTATTTTCCTGTGCCCTTGCACAAGGTGGTGAGTTTGCTTTTGTATTAACATCATTCTCTCTGCAGCGCCAAGTACTGGATAATGAAACAGCTAGCTTGCTGGTATTAGTAGTTACTTTATCAATGGTATTTACCCCACTGCTGTTGATTATTTACGATAAAATAATCGCGCCAACATTCAAACGCAAAATACCGCAATCCGAAAATACAACCACTCCTGATCATCAGATTCCAGATGATGCGCATAGCTCTGTGATCATCGCTGGCTTTGGTGGTTTCGGGCAAGTTGTGGGTCGATTACTGCATGGCTACCATATCAATACCACCATTTTAGAAAACGATGTAGGCCAGATAGAATTATTGCAGCAATTCAAATACAAAGTGTTTTATGGCGATGCTGAGCAGCTTAATTTATTACATTCAGCAGGTGCCGATAATGCCAAACTATTTATTATTGCCGTCGAAAGCGCAAGCCGTACCAAGCGTATTTTAATTCAAGTAAAAAAACACTTCCCGCACTTAACTGTATTAGTCCGGGCAACAGATCGTAACCATGCCCAGCAATTAATCCGTCTTGGCGCTGATCATGTGTTTAGAGAATCGCTCGATTCAGGTATCAGCTTAGGTGTTGAAACACTAAAAGCATTAGGGATGCGTGCCAATCAAGCGCATCGTGCAGGCCAAGTATTCCGCCGTCATGATGAAGCAGTATTACATGAAGAAGCAAAACGCATGCACGAAGAAGAGCCTGAATTTGTGAACCGTAGCCTAACAGAGCGGCGTATACTGAAAAAATTATTAGGATTAGATGCGTTAACCTACTACGACAACCTCAATGATGCTTGGTCAACAGAAGCGCACAGTAATGAAGATAAAAATACGGTTGGTAACTTAGCGGCCGCGCATAAACACAACAAGTCGACAAGCGAGCAGACTTAGTCATATAAATAAAACGGTGCAGTTGATAACGATAGCTATTTGGCTACTGCAACCAACTGTGCCTTTTCGTTTATTATCGAAATAGCTCATTATTGTTTAAAATCAGCTAACTCAAGCGACGGAAGCTAAAAGTGCCACTGTAAATAAACTGTTTGATAGTTACTGCCACCTTTAATACGCCCAAACACCGAGCTACTTTCAAAAATACCTAAACGCCAGCGTGATCCCAATTCTTTTCGACGCTATCTAACTAATCATATTCTTGCTGACAAGCTTCATCACAAGTTCGAACTAAACGTACTGTTAAACGCTCGCCATTCGAAATGTCATATAGTAATCCATTTTGAAATTCGACTTGCCAAGCTTTACTTGGGTTGCCATTACTTGGTGTACTCGACCAAGATTTAGATACCGCTGGAGATAAAGGGTGATTGGGAAAGATGGATTTATTTAAGCTTGGCTCTTCGCATGCTGTTTCTATAATACTGTAAAGCTCTTTAATATTAGGTAATCGCCAATCAGTATGGCCATCATTTGTAGCATTAAATGCAGCAGGTTCCATCATTGCTTCCCACGATGTAAAATAACGAACCGTACCGTTCTGACATCGATTACCCGTTAGACCGAGAACACAAGTTTGCCATTCTAAGCGGGTTGCTTTATCAAACAAAAACCCTTCCCTAGTATTAACAAAACGTTGATTTGGTGTTGATATCTCAGCATTCTCATTACAGCGTTGATCGAGTCCTTTGGCAGCCATCGACATCACTAATAATAAAATAGTGCTAGTAATAAGTAATATACGCCGGGTTATATTAAAGATCATCATTAACATCCTTTTATGACAACTAAATAGCTTATATCAAAGTATTTAATTACTGATTTTTATTGCAAACTTTGACTACGAACTAAACGTACAGCCCTTGGGATATTGGTTAAATTCCCCTGGATATTACCGTATAAAAAATTAACCATCCAAGCTGATTCTAAATCGTCAATATCAATATCAGCAGTCCAATAATAATGATTTTGAGTATGAGGAAAAAACACAGTCTCAACGGCAGGTATTATTTGCGAATAATTGATAATACTTTGTAGTTCTAAACGAGTGGGTAAACGCCAATCATTGTAACCACACCAATCGAGATCGTTCATAGCGATTTTGAATTTTTCAGTGTCACAGCTACTACTATCGACACAAATACCACCATTTTCGGTAACACCATGACCATTAAAGTCAGCATCACTCGATTTAAACCACGAATAAATATAGTCAGCATCATTAACATGGCCACTACCAATCACCGATTTAACTTCCCACATCAATTGTGTTTTATTATCTAAAACACAAAACCATTCAGGTGAATCCTCAGCCATGCTCACGCCCCCAGATCCTATTTTGGTAAAATCTAGAAAGTCTTCTAACCGATTCTGCTTATCATCAAGACGGAGTCCAGCGGGGTTTAAATTAAGTCGTATGACATAATCAGGCAGCAAAACAGCGCCCCCCTCACCGGGGTAACTATTCCGCTCAACGTTACCATCACTGCCAGTGGGGCAACCCGTCAATAACAAACAGCTTAAAAACATAGCTATATATTTCATATAAAGAATCAAAAATGTGACATGTATCGAAGTTTAGATTACAAATATTAATTAATCCGCAAAAAAACCACCAATCAATAGACGACCGGTCTACTAGAGCGTATTGTTAACGCATTAGAAATACATCACGCTTTTTACATCTAATTAAAAGACGATCGGTCATACAGTATCGTAAACGACTTAAAAATAAGGATCTTCTATGCCTCAATCGCATTCAATTAATCGCCGTATTACACTTGCTTCACGTCCTGTTGGCGCACCGACATCAACCAACTTTAGTCTTCAAGAAACTGTCATACCTTCTCCTGAAACAGGTGAAATATTATTACGAACAAACTATTTATCACTTGATCCTTACATGCGCGGCCGTATGAATGCTGGTGCATCTTACGCCGAGCCTGTCGATATTGACGGTACTATGGTTGGTGCTACAGTGTGCCAAATTGTGAGCTCTTTACACCCCGATTATCAAGTCGGAGAGTGGGTTCTTGCTTATACAGGCTGGCAAGATTATGGCATTTCAGACGGTGAAGGTCTTATAAAGCTAGGCGTAGAGCCAACTAATCCCTCTTATGCGCTTGGGATCTTAGGTATGCCTGGATTTACTGCTTATATGGGACTATTAGATATTGGTCAGCCTAAATCAGGTGATACGCTTGTTGTTGCTGCAGCAACCGGCCCTGTAGGAGCAACAGTCGGCCAGATTGGTAAATTAAAAGGCTGCTACGTGGTCGGTATCGCAGGCGGAGCAGAGAAGTGTAAATATGCTGAAGACGTATTAGGTTTTGATAAGTGTGTTGACCATAAAGCTGACGACTTTGATGCACAATTACAAGCTGCTTGCCCTAACGGCATTGATGTTTACTTTGAAAATGTTGGCGGTAAAGTATTTGATAGTGTCCTCCCCCAACTAAATACTGGCGCACGTGTTCCCGTTTGTGGTTTAGTATCGCAGTACAATGCAACAGAATTACCATCAGGACCTGATCGTTTATCACTATTAATGGGCACCTTGTTGGTCAAACGTTTCAAGATGCAAGGTTTCATTATTTTTGATGATTACGCACATCGCTATAACGAATTTTTTGAACAGATGATGATGTGGTTACAATCGGGTGAAATTAAATACCGAGAGCATATGATTGACGGTTTAGAAAACGCACCATCAGCATTCACCGGTATGCTACAAGGTGAAAACTTCGGTAAACTTGTAGTAAATGTGGCTAAATAAGAGGTTAAAATGATTAAATTACACCATTTAAATAAATCACGTTCTAAACGTATCATTTGGCTATTAGAAGAATTAGGTGCTGATTATGAAATCATCGCTTACCAGCGTGATAGCCAAACTTTCTTAGCGCCACCAGAGCTAAAAGCAATTCATCCACTAGGTAAATCGCCAGTGATCGAAGATGATGGGGTCGTAATTGCTGAGTCAGGCGCAATCACAGAATACCTTATTAATAAGTATGCAGCTGACAAACTCGCACCAAAGCAGTTATCACAAGAGTATGTCGATTATTCGCAATGGATCCATTTTGCTGAGAGTTCTGCTATTTTACCGCTTTTGCTGAAAATGTTTGTTGAAAAGGATGGCTGTCAAACAAACTTTATGGCGGCTTACGCTGATATCGAAATAGCAAAAGTAATTAGTTATTTCGATGAGTCCTTAGCAAATAAAACTTACCTTGTTGGAGAGCAATTAACTGGGGCTGATATCATGATGTCATTTATTGTTGAAATCTTAGCAAATAATAATGTACTTGATAATTTTGTTCATCTTTCCCGCTACAACAAACAACTTCACTCTCACGCGAGTTTATTAAAAGCGATAGAGATTGAAGCTAAGTACGAAACTAGCTGATTTAGTTCTGATAATAGTCAATAGATAAAATACCGAAAAACCCTAATAACTTGTTATCAGGGTTTTTTATCTTATGGCAATCAACTAATTAATCATATTGACGAGAAAACTCCCCGCTACAGTCATCGCCAATCAGATAGTTACCAGACGATTTTAATATCACCTGATAATTACCATCGGATAAATTTTTAGCCCCAATATCAAATGTCCAGCCATTACCACCTAGCATTAATTTATTACCATAACTACTCGTACAGATCTCCATTAATTGGGAATGTGAAGCAGAAGCACTTGAATCTAAATATTGATCATTATAAGTAACTTCGAGTACAGGAGGCTTAACATCTGTTCTTTCATTACCGAAATCATCAACAAGCGCAATGTCAAGATTCAGAGCCATATCATCGCCCAATAAAGGCTTACCGGTAATTAACGCGGGTTGACAGGATAAAGTATCTATAACACTCGAATCGACCCCTTGTGAACCTAATGGTTGACCCAATGTACTTGCCGTTAATGCCCAACTTGCGGGGCTGAACAAATACACATTACTTAGCTCAGGATCATCTTCAAACAACTGCGTAAAAGTTAAATTTTCATTTACTAGTACCTTAAAATTATTGACTGCAACGTGTGTTAACTGATTTTGTGTGTAAGATTGGTTTTTCGCGTCAATACCGACAGAGTTCAACTTATAGTTACCATAAAATAATGAGTTAATAACACTATTATTGGTACTTGGACCACCCATTTCAGAAAACCAAACACCACGCGAGGCGTTGACTGATGTATGCTGTGAAATAATATTATCCGATGATCGATAAAGTAAAATAGAAATACCATAACCTTCAAAATCATCAGTAAAGTAATCTAGATTATTTTCCACGGTGTTGTTATTTGAATTAGTACTAAAATATAAATTTTCATGGGTATTATCCCAGAAGGTATTATGTTCAATCAGGTTATTCAAACCTTGTGATAAACTGATACCCCATGTATTTTGGTAAGATGTATTGTAAGCAACATAGTTATCATTACCTTGAATATTTATACCGCCACGGTTTCGCATCAAATCCTCATGACCATTACTATAAATAGTATTGTTCAACACATGCATATCTGAGCTCCAATATCCAACCGTGATACCATTACCGTTATCTGAGTTTGCAATGTTGTTACGAGCAATACCGCCACTTACATTATGCAGCCATAAGTCGTTACCATTATTATTAAATACATTATCTTCAATAATAAAATCTTCACGTTGATCCGCTTTTGTATGTAGCACAAATAAGCCATAAATCGCATTTTTAAATTCAGAATTCCGAACAATTACAGATTTTCGAGCACCAGTAGAAACAAGCTTATTCGACACGCCTTCACCATCAAATGTTATCCCGTCGATCACAATACCATCGCGGCCTATATGTAATATGCCTTGATATGCGGATCCAGAACCTGTTAACGTCGGTGATTGACCGGGTTCAGCTCTAATCGTTAAATTATTTTTATAAACATTTAACCCTTCGACATAGGTTCGACTATCTGTAAATACAAGTTCATCACCCGATGTGGCCGCTTGGTATGCACTGCCTAAACTATCAAACTCAGAAAATTCACCAATTTCTAATATTTCAGCATGTATATTTCCAATCGAAAATATCCACATGATCATTACAAACATGTACTTACATAAATCCATGGTAATTTCCCTACATACAAGGCGATGAATCATCAAATGAAGTGAAACATGCTATTTGAAGTTATACGTAAGTTTAGACTAGAATTATAAACGTGCTCCAGATCACATTTACTAATCGACTAACAACAGAATAAGTTATTTATAATCATCTATAAATGAACAATTATTATTTTTCAATATAGGCGGGTTCATCCAATTCCAATTGTAATTTTTTGGTCAATTTACTCACAACTAAAGCATAAGATTGACCCGCTAAGTTTTCAATCATCCCTGCTGGCACATCTCCTTTAAGCTTTACCGTTATCCAATGTCTTTTGTTCATATGATAACCGAGACTAATCGCCATAAATTCATCTACCAACACCTCAACATCACTCGGGTGAGCCTTAAAATTTACACTGCATCCAGCTTCATTTTTTGTCAAAAGAGCAAACATCTTACCCATCACTTTATAAACCAATACATCAGGTCCAAAGGGATAGTCTTGCTGGGCAGCTTTTAAATTATGAAGGTAATGCTCTAAGTGCACTTGTTCCATCTCATTATCATCCTTAGTATATTATTTACTAACTTTATGCCAGGTGATTGGCATAAGCTCAGTATCACAGCCAGCTTGTGTAAACTCAAGTGAGGCTAAACATGAATAATTGCTTTGTTATAACATAACATTATTCTTGCACACTTATATTGTTATGTTATAACATTGCCACACATTCAATTGAAGTATTACAAATCGATATAAAATGCCAGCATTATCATCTTATACACCAGAAAATAGTCATGCAGTAAATCAAAGACAGCGATTATCTTTACTGCTATGTAGTCTATTCTCACGTCTTGCTATCTCCATCATCATCACTGTTTCTCTGTGGTTTACTCTGTTTAAATTCATAGGGTAATAACCATGATCAAAATAAATAATTTAAGCGTTTCTTATCAGCAAAACCTCGCACTTAGCCATATAACAACCACCATTGACAGTGGGGACTTAGTCGCGATTGTAGGTCCTAACGGTGCCGGAAAATCAACCTTATTAAAAAGTATAATGCAACAAATCACCGTTGAATCAGGCTCTATTGAACTTGGTCGGTTGAGTTTGAAAAACATTGCTTACTTGCCACAAAGTAATCAAATAGACCGAAAATTTCCAATAACAGTGACTGAATTTGTTTCTGCTGGTGCTTGGCAACGCTGTAATTTCTGGCGAGTATTTAGTCGTAACGAACAGCATTTATTACAACAAGCATTAGCCAAAGTAGATTTAGAAAATATGGCTGGACGTCAAATTAGTCAGCTATCTGGAGGTCAATTCCAGCGCATGTTATTTGCACGTATGTTATTACAAGACGCCGATATTCTGTTACTTGACGAACCATTCGGTGGCATTGATGCACAAACGACTGAATTATTAATAAGCGTGATTCAGGAGTGTCAGCAACAAGGTAAAACAGTTATCGCCGTGATCCACGATCTAGCCTTAGTACAGCGATACTTTCCAACCACATTACTTGTTGCAACCAATTTAATTGCCTCAGGTAAAACAGCTAATGTATTAACTCAAAAGTATTTATTACAAGCGGGTTATCAGCATTTTGCTCACTGTGCTGTGCATAATACGCTTAATAATCCTTTTCATAACATCCCAGACAACAGCACTAACGAAAATGCAGTGACTTCTTTGTCAGCGAATATCGAGAGTCAAGCATCATGAGTGCACAGTTACACGAATTATTTATCGCCCCTTTTTCTGAGTTTGTATTTATGCAACGGGCATTATGGGGGATTATCGTACTCAGTATTAGCGCGACACCGGTTGGCGTATTCTTAACTCTTAGACGTATGAGCCTAACCGGCGATGCAATGGCACATGCCATCTTACCAGGTGCTGCGATTGGTTTTCTTATTTCAGGTTTATCTGTCACGGCCATGACGATTGGCGGTATTGTTGCCGGTTGCATTGTCGCTGTATTAGCTGGCATGGTGGCCCGACATTCAAATGCTGAAGAAGATTCAAGCTTAGCCGCCTTCTATCTACTTTCGCTCGCGATCGGGGTATTAATCATTTCGTCCAATGGCAGCAATGTGGATTTATTGCATGTACTATTCGGCTCAACACTCGCGCTCAATGATGATGCCTTAATACTACTCACCGTTATCGCCACAATCTCTATTTTAACACTCGCGATACTGTATCGTCCTCTAGTCATGGAGTGTGTTGACCCTCACTTTTTTAAAACTATCAGCAAATTGAGTGCCGTTGCTCACTATGGATTTTTGCTACTGGTCGTACTTAATTTGGTCGCTGGTTTTCATGCATTAGGTACATTAATGGCGGTTGGTTTAATGATCCTACCCGCAGCGATTGCTCGCTTTTGGTCTAACCGCTTAGGTGGCATGTTGTTAATAGCTTTCATCACAGCAGTAATCAGTGGCTATTTCGGTCTATTTCTTTCTTACCACGCAAGTTTAGCAACCAGTCCCGCAATTGTACTGGTACTCGGCATACTTTATATAATTTCATTAATATTTGGCCGTCAAGGCGGATTACTCTTTAAAAATAACAGCTAATAATAACTCTACGCGTTAATATCTAGCTATATAAGGACAATAATATGTTTAAATCAACCCTAACATCCTCCATGATACTTCTTGGTTTAAGTACCAGTACTACTGTAATGGCTGAGCAAAAAATTGCTGTTATCAGTAGTTTTTCGATTCTCGGTGATCTCGTCTCAGAGGTAGGTCAAGAGCATGTAACCGTTGCAAATTTAGTTAAAATTGACGGTGATGCGCACGTATTTAATCCGACACCTCAAGATGCTAAAGCAATATCAAAAGCACAACTAGTTGTCACTAATGGATTACAGTTTGAAGGTTGGATGCCGCGTTTAATTGAAGCAGCTAACTACCAAGGCGTGCAAGTTGTTGCAGCTAACGGTATCGATGAACTAAGTACAAAAGAAGAACATGATCATCATGACGACGAACATGAACATCATGACGACGAACATGAACATCATGACGACGAACATGAACATCATGACGACGAGCATGAACATCATGACGACGAACATGAACATCATGACGACGAACATGAACATCATGACGACGAGCATGAACATCATGACGACGAACATGAACATCATGACGACGAACATGAACATCATGACGACGAGCATGAACATCATGACGACGAACATGAACATCATGACGACGAACATGCGCATAATGACCATGGGGATATTGACCCTCATGCGTGGCACAGCATAAAAAATGTGAAAGTTTATGTTCACAATATCGCAAAAGGCTTGATTCAAGTAGACCCTAAAAATACAGATGACTATCAACAAAATGCGAAAGATTACATTCAAAAGTTAGATAAGTTAGAGTTAAAACTAAACGCCCAGCTTGCGCAGATACCAGCATCACAACGTAAAGTTATCACTCCACACGATGCGTTTGGTTATTTCGCTCGTGATTTCAATGTCACCTTCTTGGCACCACAAGGTACCAGCACAGGTTCAGAAGCGAGCGCTGCAGATGTAGCCACGCTAATTAAACAAATTCGTCACGACAACGTAAATGCTGTATTTATGGAAAACATCGCCGATAATCGTCTAATTGAACAGATAAGTCGTGAAACAGGAGTGAAAGTTGGCGGTAAATTGTATTCAGATGCATTATCTAGCGCGGATGATCCCGCAGCAACATACTTACAAATGATGCAATATAATGTTGATACGATCGTGAATGCGTTACACAAGTAAAATATATATCTATACCCACACTCTATTTCAAGATGCTAGCTAAAGACTAGCGTGGATATAAAAAGCCCCCCAATAATTGGTTATCCAACTATTGGGGTCAATTAGGGATTTTATCATCAGGTTAAACAATTAAAACATCGGAGACATACCTACAGGTCTCGATTCAAGTAATAACATTCCCAATAATATTAATAACAAACCTCCAATAATCGGCACGATAAACTGAGTTATATTGAGTCCATTTTTTGGCCCATCATTACGCTTTCCAGTCGCTAAATAACGTCTTACAGCTTGCTTACCGGTAATGGTCATAATCGCAATCGTCGATGTGGTAAGCGCAGTACCTAACGCCATTACCACAGCACTGACAATACCAAGCCAATAAATATCAAGCATATTAGCAAATAACAGTACCATAACAGCACCCGTACAAGGACGAATACCAATGCTCAAAATAATAGCCAAATACTCTTTGAATGAAGAGGCATCGTTAATTAGCTCAGGCGCCACAACATGTTGATGCCCACAGCCACAATTATCATGATGTTCGTGATCAACAAGCAATGAACTTGCTGGTGCAGCATACTTAGTAGCTAATACCGACGGTGCAACTGGTGTTAATCGTTTAATCACCCTATCAGAGCCATTCGATATGCCTTGATTTTCTGAATTCTTGTGCTTTTTAATTACACGATACATCAAGACTAAATTACGAAAAATAATAACAATACCTAATAAAACAACAGTACAAAAACTTAATGGTATGAGTAGGTCTGCTTTCTGATTAACTTCACGCATCGATGCATCAAATAGCATTAATAATACAGATACTAGCCCCACAGCAACGAAGGCCTGCACAAGCGAAGACAGAAGCGTGATAATAAGGCTTAACTTCACTTTAGCTTCTTGTGTCGCAATATAAGTTGTCACGATCAATTTGCCATGACCAGGACCAACTGAGTGCAAAACACCATACATAAAACTAAGTCCGATCAGTGATAACCCAGCCATTAAACTTTCATTTTTAGCAGCGTGTAATAATTCACTCAACTCATTATTTATCTGTTTTTGCCACTGCATACCAGCGGTAATAAGTGTTGGCCAAACCTGCCAAAGCACATAACCTAAAGCAAAAAATAAAGAGATCATGCTAACGAAACGAAGCATCTGTAACAAAGGCGACTTATGTATATTTTCTTTAGCCATACGGCGATTCGAAACTAACGGTATCATTATTTATCCTTGTATAAAAGTAACGTTAAGGTTGGCAGTTGATAATGGCAGATTGAGTAAATAACTCGCCAATCGCATTATCTCTCTCAGCATCAACAGGTAATGACATAACATACGCAAGTTGTTCAGACGTAGGTGTCGCTTCAATAAGAGATAATTTGCAATATTGATTCAGTTCCGGTGAGAGCTGAACTGAATTTTTTGCAGGCCAACTCATATCAACATAATAACTTGGATCATAAATAAGTAACTTGAGTGATTTATCAGATAACACAAGGGGCTCTGCTAACGGTAGGTAAAACTGTAACGTCGCCTTTATTTTGTCTTGCACTAAAGTACCCTGTTTTGCTAGTGCATACTTAACTGGCTTCCCCCCTTCATAAAAATAAGTAAGGTAATGATTAGTTGTCATATTTGTCATAATCGAATCAGCGAGGTCCTGTAACGTCTGCGCTTTATTTTTAGCGGAGAGGTCCTCGCCATCTAACATGTAAGCAGAAGTCATTGCATCAAACTCCCATGTCATTAAAAATCCAGTGATCTGCTTTCCATCTCCTTGGATCTCTGTTTTCATATCAATCCACGAGTGTGGATGAGCAGTACTATTCATACTCATTAATGCACCAATGAGCATAGCTGTCACTTGCAATAAGCGCCCTATGTACTTTGGTTTTAATACATATAAAAACATCATTTCAACTCTCAAACAGTAAACGCCAAATAGTCGAAAACCATATTTCCATGCAAAAATAATGATTTTCAACATCCTGTCGTATGTTATAACATAACAATGTTGTTATAAAGAATGATTAGGCTTGATATCGTAAATTAGGGTAAAGAAAGAGACGTACTGTTATTCCAGCTAGCTTCTGTAGGGGAAACTAAATTAACGTATCTAACACGCTAAATGTTTGGAGCTTATCCAGATCAGGTAATGCGGCAAATAACTCTCTAATCTGCGAAACGCGTGTCATTGATTCAGCTTCTACATATACAATTAAATCGGTATCACCACACAAAGTATGCGCGCGAGTTATTTCACTAATCCCCTGTAAATACGGCGCAATTGACTTGGCATCGAAAGGTCTAAATGTCAGTTGAAAATAGACAACAACTTTTGTCCTATCATCACTGCTCACATCGATGGTATAACGTAGGATAACGCCCGAGTCTTTCAAGCGCTGGATCCGATCATTCACAGCTGTACGCGATAATCCTATATCCTCACCAATGCTGGCAATTGAACGTCGTGAATTAGCAACGAGTGCATCGATAATAGCTTGATCAAACTTATCCATAAGTAGCTCGTTTATATTTATAAAACAGCTACTTTACACTGCTTAATCGCTTTAACCAAGTTAAACCCGCGGTAGACAAAATCACCGTAATAGCGATATTTTGTCATATAAAAACGTTATTTTTCACATTGTGCATAAATACCTCTCTTAATTATCCTATTGGTTCATCAGCAAAAGGATTTAAGCCATGACACAATTAACCCCTCAACTGCGTTATTTACCGAATGCACAGCAACAAGCATTATGGCTAGAAAATGTATCCATTCAGCAGTTAGCGTCTCAAGTCACCACACCTTTCTACTGCTATTCGAAAGCTGCTCTACTTAATAATATCCATGCTTGTAAAGCCGCATTTGAACCAGAAAAAATCCATATTCACTACGCCATGAAAGCGAATAGCAATCTGTCATTATTACGCATTGTCGCAGAGCAGGGATTAGGTGTTGATATTGTCTCCATCGGCGAAATGCGACGGGCACTCAGTGCCGGATTCAAAGCTCAAGATATTGTCTTTTCAGGCGTAGGTAAAACAACCGCAGAGCTCACCGAAGCCGTTCTTGCAGGTGTCGGACAATTTAACCTTGAATCTAAAGAGGAGTTAGCGGTTTTAATCACAATTGCAGATAAATACCAACAGCAGGTTTCTACACTCATTCGCGTCAACCCTGAAGTCACTGTTGATACGCATAGGAACATCACCACCGGTGCTAAAGGCAATAAATTTGGTGTTAATTTTAGCGATGTATTACCTATGTTAGCAATAGCTGAACATTCGCCTTTCTTAAAAATAAATGGGCTGGCAATGCATATAGGTTCACAAATACACACCACACAGCCCTACTTAGACGCGATAGCCAAAATACAGATATTGATAAACGAGCTTAAAAGACAAGGTTATCGCCTAACCCAACTCGACCTCGGTGGTGGCTTTGGTATTCAATATAAAGACTACCAACGACTTACTCGCAATACAGAACAACAAGGACAAGATTATTTAGCATTTAGTGATTTTGCTAACGCGATAAAATCCGCCCTCGCTCGTTGGCAAGGAAGTATTAGCATTGAACCCGGGCGCTCATTAATGGCCGATATCGGTATTATGGTATGCGAAATAACGTATGTAAAAGAAAGCCGACCAACATCATTTGTCGTATTAGATGCGGCAATGAATGATTTAATGCGTCCAGCACTGTATCAAGTAACCCATGCATTAATACCCGTACAGTCACCTTATAGCTCATTGCTAACCAAATACGACGTAGTCGGCCCAATTTGTGAAAGTACAGATACATTTTCCAAATCGGCGTCGCTACCAACTGACTTAGCTGCTGGCGACTTAATGTGTTTCTTATACACAGGTGCATATTGCGCGGTAATGAGTAACAGTTATAACAGCCGCCCTATCGCCGCCGAAGTTTTAGTCGATGATGCTCAAGCGCATGTGATCAGACAAGCAATAACCCAAGATGACTTAATAGCATTTGAACAACCTTCAGCATTAAAACTGTTTTAAATCCCATGCTCTTCCGACCAATCTTTTAAGCGTTTTAAAATATCCAAGGCGGTACGACCGAATTCGGTGATCTCATAAGTTACCGCAATCGGTCTGTCACTAATCACTTTACGTATAACCAAACCTTGGCTCTCTAATTCCTTTAGACGTTGATCGACCATCTTCTTGCTCGCACCTCCTAACATACGAGATAAATCATTAAAACGTACAGGCTCATCTTGTAGATGCCAAAGTATCGACGCTTTCCATTTTCCACCTAGCATGCGCATACCACGTTCAACAGAACAAGGTTCCTCAAAAGAGTTTATAACTTTTTTTTGGCCATTAGCCATTGTTTCTATTGTTGTTTTCATCACCAACCACAAGGTTACTAAAAGTATACTAGTTGCTTTTGTATCTCAGAGTATCAAAATATAGACTAAACGTACCAATTAAATTTTACTTATTCAGGAAATCCCCCTATGCCGACATTAATTTCTTACGATGCCCACACCCGTAATGCCTTAGGGTCAGTAGAGATAACCACTGCAGAACAAATTCCCGCATTAATTAGTGAATCGCAAAAAACTCAAAAAAAATGGGCAACGTTATCATTATCAGAACGACAAAAACTTGTGGTAAAAGCCTACCAGCGACTGGAACCTATGCAAAATAAACTGGCTACGCTTATCAGTAAAGAGATGGGAAAAGACTACCGTCGTGCCAGCTATGAAGCAGGTGGTACAATCCAAAGTGCCGCTTATTTTGCCAATGAAATTGCACAAGCGCTCACATCAGAGCGACTTGACCGTGGTACCGAGCTACAATATCGACCACTGGGTATTGTTGCGCTGATCTCTCCTTGGAACTATCCACTGGCGATGGCAAATAATTTGTTAATGCCAGCCTTAATTGCGGGCAACACTGTTATTTTGAAACCATCAGAAGAAACGCCATTAGTCGCAGAATTATTCGTTAATACACTCAATCAAGTATTACCAAAGGGCGTATTACAACTGGCTCACGGTGATAAAAAAACTGGCCAAGCACTTGTCGCCAGTAATATCAATATGGTTGCGTTTACTGGTTCAATGTCTGCGGGTAAACATATCATGGCTAATGCTGCTCCAGGGCTAAAACGCCTTGTGATGGAGCTCGGCGGTAATGATCCAATGATCGTTATGGCCAACACTAACATTGATGCAGCAGTGCAGTTTGCGGTTGCCAGTTCATTCGAGAACGCAGGACAAATGTGTACATCTACCGAACGCGTTTATGTTGATGCCCGTATTGCAGATGAATTTGAACATAAAGTAGTAGCGCTTGCTCGCCAATATCAGGTCGGCGCTTGGGATAACCCCCGCGTAAACATCGGTCCTCTCGTTAATCCAAAACAACATGAAAATGTCTTAGTTCAATTACAGGATGCAACAGCAAAGGGGGCTAAAATATTATTAGGTAGTGATGATCAACCACTGCCCTTCATCCAACCAACCGTCGTCACAGGCATTACGCCTGATATGCATTTAGAACAAGATGAAACATTTGGCCCTGTGGTCGCTATTAGCCACTTTGAACATATTGATGAAGCCATTATCCGTGCAAATGACAGCCGTTATGGCCTTGGTGCGGTTGTTTTTGGAGGCCAAGGGGCGAGTGCAGTAGCAGAACAACTTGAAGCAGGCATGATTGGTGTTAACCAAGGAGTCGGCGGTGGTAATGCGCCTTGGGTTGGTGCAAAACAAAGCGGTTTTGGCTTCCACGGTTCAGCCGCTGGTCATCGTCAATTTTCACAAGTACGAGTTATCAGCAAATAACACGCCCCCTATTTTTAAGAAAGGACTGATTTAATGATGACTGAATTTCCGAATACTGAAACCAAGCGCGCTAAAACCAAAAGCACTGACTTTTTTGTTACAGCCTACGAACCAGGGGCTGAACATCCCGCGCTAGCAACATGGGCGAGCAACAAAACAAATTTAGCGAGCCTATCGTCTGTTGAAGATAATAAAATCACACGACAAGAAGTGTCACAAGTACCTGGTGCTTTTCAGCTTCTTAACGTATTTTCGAAGGAAGAATGCCAACGCTTTATTCAAGTCAGTGAGTCCATGGGCTACTTACCCGATGCAGCTGTTTCATTACCACGTGATGTTCGCCATAACGACAGCCTAACCTGGGTAGTTGATGAACAAACTGACCGTATTATTTGGGAGAGAATTAAACACTTAATGTCTGATGAACAAGGTATATTCGGTAACAAATCGGCCGTTGGCATTAACGCTCGTTTTCGATTTTACCGTTATAGTAAAGGCGATTACTTTAAACCCCATTCGGATGGTTCTTGGCCAGGTAGCCGAGTTATTAATAATAAATTAATTGCTGATGCCTATGGTGACCGTTTTAGCCAGATGACATTTTTAATCTTGCTCACTGAGGATTTTGACGGCGGTGCAACACGATTTTTAGTCAATGCGAATAATTCAAGTCAACCAGCACGCCGTGGAGATCAGGTAACAGAAGTCGATATTCGCACACCCGCTGGCAGTGTCCTTTGTTTCCCTCATGGTATGCATCCTTTGCACTGTATTCACAGTTCAGAACCTATTTATAAAGGGGTCAAATACATAATCCGCACGGATGTATTATTTGAATTGTAATTGTATGTAATCAAGCTACAGATTTAAATTTGAAAACTAATCTCATTCCTGTATGGTGAAACACAATAAACTACCTGTTTACATTACGTTAAACAAACAATGTAAACAACACAATTTGTACGACATCAGGGAATAGTTATGAAAATGGTCAGCCAAAAAATGCGTAAATTATTATTAGTTATCGCGTTACCAGTATTAGCCTCGGGCTGTGCAGGTAATATCGAAAAACTTAATCCTGATACTGAGTTTGGCCCTGCGCCACAAGCGTATCAACAAACTATTAAAGATTACTTTGCACAAGAGTTGAATAATCCTGAAGTTGCTGAGTACGTGATTAGCGAACCGATGAAATTTTATCGTTCAAAACCATCACTTGCTGGTCTTGGTGGTGGTATCAAGTGGCATGCTTGGGTAGCTGAAGTTGGTATTCCAGGCAAAGCAATATACAAATTCCTATCGGGAAGCGATAACGATCTTATCCATTATTATGTTCGTTTTGACGGTAACGATATTGAAACTGTATATGAAGGCAATGGTTATGCATCATTGAAAAATGAAACAGGCTTTACTGTTGGTGAATACGCTACAATTGACAACATTACAATTACGGCAGAAACAGCGCAAGTAATTGCCGAAGACAAAGCAGCAGAAGATGCAGAACTGATCCACAGCTTTGAATCAATCCGTGAATTAAATAAATTATATAAAGAAGGTATTATTACCGAAGAAGAATATAGCCTAAAGAAGAAAGCTATATTAAAAATCTAATCTATTCTTTAGCTGATTAATGGTAAAGCATTGAAGAACAATTAAACTATTGTTTTTCAATGTTTAATAATATCCTCTCGATATTAACCCTAGCTGACATGGCGACAGCTGAATAACTGACAGTTGTATTTAGATAGAATAGAAAAGCCATGAGATAAGAAATTTGAACATCAATAAATTTATGGTCTGAGTTCACTTAACCTTATGAACTCAGACCATTAGCCTAAAGCCAATTGTCATTATTTTAAATAGTATAAAAAAATCAAGCCGCTAGCGGAGGTTGTACGGCCAATAATCCTTTTATTTTGCGTATTACTTTTCGGCCTCGAGATTGCTTCTTCAAATGTGATTTGTTATCGGCAACCGATTTACTTAAAACATCAGAGCTACGCATAATCCCCTCCTCCGCTTTCTCCATTCCTTCATCAGTATTCATCTCGACCGAACGCATATAAGCATCATCAAGTTTGGCTCCTCGAGATAGCTCATCATGATAAATGCCGTTAGTAAAATTAGCATCTACCGGAAGTCGCCACAGCTCTTCAGCCATTTTTATATAGTCACTTTCTAAAGAATTTAATGACTGGAGCGCATGCTCATTACAGCGTGTAATCGCCACAGTATTTAAATTTCTATCTAATTTTTCATTCTTACGTCTCTGGTATTTTTGGGTCGTCAGGTGATGAGCAAAACCGTCCCACAGGATCACCTTAAGGGCTACAGGATTGACTGTTGCACCTAACGAAGTTGAAGCCCCAATCCCAGCGGTCGCACCTGATGAAACTTTGAACTTAACATCACCAGAGGTTCGAATTGATGCTTGAATTTCAGCGGTTATACCAATACCAGCCGATACAGAAGCAGAAGCACTCACTGATGCGGCATTGATACCTCGAGCTTTAAACGTAATACTACTAGATCCCGTTGCTTTCAATCCCGCAAATGCACTTGCTCCTAGCTTGCCAACAATGATTTCTTTTTTACCATAAATATTATTTGAATTCACACGTAGGGAAGCAGAAGCCTTAACCTCCGCTCCAACAAACAGCTCAGCTTCATTGGTCATTGCCATGATTTGGCCTACGGTAAGCACATGTGTAACAGTAACTTTTGCCCCCATCATAGCAGCGAGTTCTGCATTCACCCCTAAATCAATACCAGGTATCAATTGCATAGGATCAGAAAGACCACTCTTGATAGTAGTCTTTTTTTCTTCATCTATTTTGGCATTCGCACTTGCGTAACTCACGTTATTTATCTTAGCGTTGTAATTTATTTTTGCCTTAAAGTTACTACCAACTAATGCATTGGCTGTTACTTTATTTTGCATTATATTTGCAAAATCCCACTCTTTAGTTACTTCAACTTTTAAACCAGCAAAAAGCTCAGCACTTGCATCGGCGGAGGCTGATAAACTACGACTATTTGCCTCTGCACTAATTTTAGAGGTCGCAGTTGCCTTAAATACACTCTCGCGACATTTATAGTCATTCAGTATTTTCCATACCTGTTCATTGAACTGACTTCGCTGATTATAAGCTTTTTCCAAAGATGATATTTGCGCTTCAAGGATCTTAACCTGTAAACGACCTAATTCGCCTTGGGTAATAATATTAGATTTCATCATTTCAGCTAGACGTTGCTTCTGAAAAATAAAATTAAAAAAGGTTCGATTAATACATTTATCCCGAATAGCCTCATGCGGTGTTCTACTCGGTCGAACAACTTTAACTTGTTCTGGAAAATGACGAACAACAGAAGAAACAAGACATTGCCAAGTAGGATCTTCAGTAATAGCTGCTACACCATATTCATATGCAGTACTATTATTTTTGTGGTGTCGGTACTTCATATCTTCAAGTAACGAATAAACACCATCAATCCCTCTTTGTAGAGCAGGACGAGCCCTAACTGCATTTTTTTTTCCACACGATTTTTGCAATCGGTCTAACCATTTATCAAATGCCCCCGAACATACACCGACCTTACCTAAGTTTTGTTTAATAAAACCCAGATCTAATTCTAAGTGGAGTTGACTTTGGAGTGACATACTAGCGATTCCTATTATAATAAATTCGTAAAGGCATCCACTCTAAGATCATAATTATAATCTTTAAAGTTAACCAAGAAGTAAACATAGCACATTGAACATAACCTTACAATTCAATTGATTTAAGCATTATTTACAATAACTTGCGATATTACCCATATAAAAATAAAGTAGATAATTCATTACAAGTTAAATCAGTATTCTTCCCCACCTTGTAATAAATCACTCTTTATTAACCAAGAACAATTAGGTCCAAAATTGTAGATATCGCATGGGAAAACAACACAACCGTTATGCTGTCGATACTAAGCCGTGTTACGTCGCGACTATCGAGAGTGCCAGCATAATAAAATACGTCTAAATTGAGATTAACACCCCTAGTTTAGAAACCTACCGCTTGTTATACCTTATGTACATACGCCTTCATACACTAAAAAGTGTACTTTATTATTAGATAAGTCAGTATGTTCTGAACAGCGGATATAATCGGACTCACCATAAATTGATTTAATTTTATTTGGACAGCTAGCCTCTTTAGCTTTGATGTACTGCTGTTCACTTATTTGTAGCTGACCAGAAGTAGAAATTTGTAACGCAGTCTTCCCCCACCTTACATATATGTTTAAGCCTGATATAGCATAGACATATGAATCTACAGGCATAGACCATAGGTTTAAAATGTTACCTTCTTGGTCTATTTCGTAGACCTTCTCTGACCCTTGAATATAGTTCTTCGAACTTGCCGGAGGTAAATGGTCAACATTTTGTGTTTGAACCCAACCGCATGGTCCGTCGTGGTAGCCGGCTTTATGCCAAGACTCTATTGGCATATCAGTAGTTATATTAGGAGCATCTTTCTCGCTAACCCACAGTATAACTTCAATAGCACTTGCATTGATTGACAGCAAAACGAGTAAGATACTAGACAGTTTCTTCATATTTCCTTCTTGCGTAAAATTCCTCATCAGCTGTGCTCTTGCCATTCTGAACGCAACACACCATATTTGACTGAATCATAATATTTTCTTTAGCAATAGCGAACTTTACGTAACCTAGCTTCTTGATGAAAGCCTAATTTTAGTGCTAACGATATCATGTGGGGTTACTCGACCAAGTTGTCATACCAATACGCTCAATCTCTTTGGCCTGGAACAAATGAGAAACCCAGATAGTAATAGCCAATGCTGCAATGCCCTCCCCCAAGAACTAGGGATCATAAATTACGATACCGATTTCAAACCAGCGAGTATCTTCACATTCCCAGTAGTGATAAAACTTTAATCCCACTATCACCAATTAATTGATATATGATTAATATCACTTAATATTGCGAGTAAATCCCCTCCTTCCCGAGCAAAAAACAACATGGTTTTAATCTCTTTTTTACAGGATTTAAACTTTGATAAGTGCTGTTTCTCTTTCAGATATTTGATCAAAATATCATTGCGCTCATGATAAGGTGTAAATCCATCCTTATATTGAATTTTCATAAAGGTATGTAACATTGCGTGACAAGTTATTTCCTTTAACGCTTCATCATACAGCTTGTCTTGATTCATTATATATTTTTCCATTTCCCACTTTCTTTGGTGGCTAATGGTTCACCAGCAACATCTGAAATAACGATAGTGTAAGTCATATTTGGAGCAGCACTAGTTGCACTTGATTTAGCAGCAATAAGATTACGCATAAATACGGTTTCAGTAATCAGTAGTTCATTACCTTCATTAAGGTAAGTAATTAGATAAGCAGCCATAAATTATTAGAACTCTCTTTAAGTTATTTTACACATTAAAATATAACGTTTCTCGCGGTGTCAAGAATCGTCATCATTCTCGAATATTGTTACAACAGAAGAAACGTTATCAACCTAATTCTAAAAATGATAACTAGTGCCTATATAAAAATTATTCATCTTCACGGTGGAGCTTTTACCGTACTGGTAACCTAAATTAACACCTATCCCAGAATTTAATAGCATTTCCCAGCCTAGCTGTAGATCCGCTCCGATCTCATGATCGGATTGGTCTACTTTATTTAGGGTATAGTCGACTTGATAAAAACTAGCTCCCAATTTAGTATAAATAACATTAGAACTATTTAAAGGGTATTGACCATATAGTGATAATCGAGGGCCAGAAAAAGACGCATCCTTGATTTCAGACAACTCTCCGACAAAAGCACTAACTATCCCTCCTGTACTACCAATATAACCAGCATCAACACCTATATTTTTAGTAGCCATTCGTCGATAATATAAATCAAAGGTAAAGCTATCACCGTCATTAGCTGTATGCTTTTTAAAATTAAATTCCTGCGTACCATAACCGAGCGTCCCACCAATAATATTTTCATCTGCATTAGCCATAGAAGCAATCGTAATCAGGGAAACCAAACCGTAAATAAGTTTTTTCATAACGCCTTACCCTTTAAGAATAATAAATATGTATGAATAGAAATTCATGTAAAAAAAGCTATGAGAGCACTATTCAATCTAAATATTAAACATGGCTCAGTAATAGCGTAGGTACCAGAATTTTTGATAAAGTAGGTAGTTATAATCAAATAAAAAACCAACAGTTAAAATACCCAATAATTTAGAGCAGCCAATCCAACAAAAATTAATCTGCTTTCTAGCTAATGACATTTAGATGATAATAAATCTCATTTAGATTTACAATACTAAAAAGTAAAAAAATACAAGAAAGCAGCCGTTTGAATAGGACAACAACCATCTCGAATTGTCTGTTAACAAAGGCTAAAACTTAGTTTCTATAAATACCTAAGTTAATGACAAGGCTTAATTTAGTGAGTAATTGCGAAGAGTCATAGTTATAAAAAAACAACGAATAAACAATTATAAGTCGACGTCAAGTTGTAGATGCAATCCAATATAGAGTGATTACTAGAAGTTTAAGACAGAGTGATACCGAGAGTTGGATTAAATAGATTTCATGGATGAAGTATAGCCAGTAATACTGATTTATATCTACCAACATAACAGGCTATACACTCACTTAATCAGATCATTAAATTGTTCGATAAAATAGTGGTATAAACCCAATAAAAATAGGGTTAACCCAAAAATTAAATTTCACGTCAAAACCTCATTAAAATCAGTAATTACCAAATCTGCTCTTCATAAGAATCAGTAATTACCAAATCTGGTTCTTCATAAGAATCAGTGATTACCAAGTCTGGTTCTTCATAAGAATCAGTAATTACCAAGTCTGGTTCTTCATAAGAATCAGTAATTACCAAATCTGGTTCTTCATAAGAATCAGTAATTACCAAATCTGGTTCTTCATAAGAATCAATAATTATCAGGTCTGGTTCTCCAGAATCATAACTAACTACAGAACAACCTGATAATGATAACAACAATAATGGAACTAAAATATTACGCATACCAACAAACCCCTTAAGAAAACAACAATATTTTATAGTAATAAATTCGAATAAAAATAACAACCTACTACTACCTAGCCTCCCTATAGCACAGTAAAGTAATTATAATTACATTGATACTATATTTATCTTTTTCGACAATTACAAAAATTGTATAGTACAAGATTCAGAGGGAAAAGACTTACCATTTGAGGGGATAGTAAATTAAAAATAAAGTGAAAAAAGACGTTCACAAAAAACGAATAGAATTTCGAAGTTTCCGTAAGGGGACACAAGTAATTAGACTTTAAATTCATAAGAAGACCCTGTCCCGAAATCTGTGTAATTGCCTATCATTAACTTAATCATATTAAGGATAGGTAATTATGACAAAGCAAGAACTTGAAGCTTTTGCAAAGGAAGCCGCGAAAGGCTTGAAATCTCAACAAGACCTTCTCGATTTTAGTCAAATGCTAACTAAAATAACCGTTGAAGCTGCGCTCAATGCGGAGCTAGATGACCATCTGGGTTATGAAAAAAACCAGAAAGATACCTCGCGAAATTATCGAAATGGACATTCTTCCAAAACACTAAAAACTGAAGATGGCCAATTTGAACTTGATACACCCAGAGATCGCGAGGGTAGCTTTGAACCGAAGCTGGTCAAGAAAAACCAAACTCGTTTTACGTCGATGGATGATAAGATCCTGAGTCTCTATGCTCGAGGAATGACAACACGTGATATCGTTGATTCATTTAAAGAAATGTACAATGCGGATATCTCTCCAACCCTCATATCAAAAGTAACCAATGCCGTCATTGAAGAAGTAAACGAGTGGCAAAATAGGCCGCTAGATAGCATCTATCCTATCGTTTATTTAGATTGCATAGTCGTTAAAATACGCCAAGACAATCGCGTAATTAACAAAGCCGTATTTCTTGCTTTAGCCATAAACCTTGACGGTGAAAAAGAGCTGTTAGGCTTGTGGTTCGCTGAGAATGAAGGTGCTAAATTTTGGCTGAATGTATTAACAGAGTTACAGAATAGAGGTGTCGAAGACATCCTAATCGCGTGTGTAGATGGCCTGAAAGGCTTTCCAGATGCAATTAATACAGTTTACCCTGAAACTCATATCCAGCTTTGTATCGTTCATATGATTAGAAATTCACTACGATTTGTATCCTGGAAAGACTACAAGGCGGTAACGGCAGACCTAAAACGAATTTACCAAGCAGATACTGAAGATATAGCGTTAATGGAACGAGATGCGTTTTCAGAACGCTGGGATGATAAATATCCACAAATATCAAAGTCATGGATTAGCAATTGGGAGAACTTAAATACGTTTTTCAGATATCCTAAGGATATCAGAAAAGCGATTTACACAACGAACGCCATTGAATCACTTAACAGCGTTATACGTAAAGCAATCAAGAATAGGAAGGTATTTCCAAGCGATGATTCAGCTAAAAAAGTAGTGTATTTAGCGATCCGTTCAGCTTCAAAAAAGTGGTCGATGCCGATCCATAACTGGAAAGCAGCCATGAATCGTTTTATCATTGAATTTGAAGACCGATTAAAAGATCATCTCTAAAATGGTAATTACACAGAATCATTTACAGGGTCCATAAGAATAACAACGTCTGGAACGTCAAGACCAGAGTTTGACGTTCACTACATTCTATACTTTTCTACCAGTGCAGAAAGTATAGAGGCCGTCTCAGTATCTATGTTCCCGCGACAATCCTCAGGTCTGAAATGAAGCTGGAATGCCCGCACTATATTTCTAAACTCTTTCTCACTAGATATGACGGAAGTATCATACCCATAGACCTTCAGCATACTAATTATCTTATCCTGATTAGGGAGCTTATAAGTATACTCACCTAAGTAACGATCTACGGTTTCCTTGTCATACCAAGCCCCGATACCTTCTTCGTATAAATCCTTCCAAGGAAAAGAGGAACCTGGGTCACTTTTTCTTCCAGGGGCAATATCACTATGCCCCACAATATGAGTCGGGTCTATATCAGGGTATCTTTGAAGTATATTCTTGAGTAGAGACTTAACAGCTTCTATCTGATCTGTGGAATATTGTGGAAAAATGAACTTCCCATTACTATAAGATGCTTGATTAACAATCTCAATACCGATAGAAGTATCATTAAGATTACTTCTCCCCATCCAAGAGCTTTTCCCCGCATGCCATGCTCTTTCAGCTTCATCAACTAGGTTAAATACCCTCATATCACTAAAGCCAGCATTACAGTAGGTTTTGTCAGTCTTATCAGGTATAAGATAATGGGAGCTAACACTATCTCCAGTCAGACTTTTTACCGAAGCTGAGAAATTTGCAGCGGTGTAGTGAAGAACAACAAACCGAACACGACGATTGAAGGATTTTGTTGCTCGGTACGAATTATAGTCGATCAGCATAAATATCTTCCTTATCCATAGAACTCTGGTGCAAGCTGCACGGCAAACACTTTAGAAGCGGTGAACTTAAATGTAACTCAATTATCAAAATATAAGCTCACCGTTACCAATACGAAAGGCAAACGTAACAGAATGGTACCCATCTCAAAAAACTATACGACGAAATACACACTGATGCTACTGGTCCATAATTCTCCTGCACTTATAATGACATTAGAGATAGGATAAATGAATTGCTAAGGGAACAAGAAACCCACATATTGTGGCAATATATGGGCTCTGCATTTTCACCATTAACTAAGCTGCTATTGAGCGTATACTTTTACATCTTGCGGCACTGAAATATAACCTTGATATCCCTCTGCACGTAACGGTTTTATTCTTTCAAGTTGCTGACGATTTTCTATCGCGGTAATAATCACATCAATATTTAATCCTTTACCAATATTGATCAACGCACGACATAATTCATTGTTCTGCTGATTATTACTATAAATAGATAACGATTGATCTAATTTCACATAATCAGGTTTCAATTGCTGTAAATAACTTAATGACCCCATTTGACGACCGCATTGATCAATACCAAAATTAGCCCCGTATCGACGAACAATCCCCGCTAATTGCGAACTTTCGTGAGGATTATTACTCGCGGCTGACTCGGTTATTTCAAAATAAATTTGGTCTGCGGATAACGTATTTTGTAAAAAATGCGCTAACCAAGAATGAAACGTCGGATCGAGCAAACTATCCTGAGTTAAATTAACTGCCACAGGTTCTTTATTTAGAGCAAGTATATTTTGCGAAATTAAGCTTTCTAATAAACAGCGATCAAGTTGACTGCCTAACGATAATAGCTCAACATACGGCATAAATTGCCCTGCTTTAACCTGTTGACCATCAATATTCAAGCGGCAATAAAGTTCTCGCTGCAATACTTCACCACTATCCATCTGTAAGATAGGCTGCCATTGAAATACAAACTGGTTATGACTAATTGCCGTTAATAGACGTTGGCGCCACTCTTCTCGGTTAAATTCATGTTGGCAATGGCTATCAAACCAGCTACTCATCTTATTATCGGTAAGTGCTTGTTGCAATGCATTATCCGCTTGAGCGAGTAATTCAGAAGGAGAAATCTCATCATTTCGTTCCGTTACCCCTATCGCGAAGTCACGATTAGGCATGCAACCAGCTTTAAACATCTCTTGATTAATTAAACGAATAAGCGCTTGTAAATAAGACGCTATTTGCTGATGATCACCTTTAGTAATTAAAAACGCAAATTCTGTATTTGAAATACGAGCAATAACACATTCAGCAACACCGGGTAATTGTTCTGTCATACGTAATGCGAGCACTCGAATACTTTCATCACGGACTTGATAACCATATTTACTGTGTACTTCATTCAGCCAGTCTAATTTGGCTAGCAACAAGCCGCCATAACTTGGGTCTGTTAACCAACTTGTGATTTGCCCTGTTAAATACTGTCTATTTGGTAAGTTCGATACCGCATCAACAAGATTGTCATGCTTTAAACTATCGACTTCGTCATCCAGAGTTTGAAATACTTGTTTAAGCTGTCCCGACATCGAGTTTATTGCTGTTACTACCAATCGTAACTCTGCAGTAGCAGGTAAGTCCATATCAGGGTTAAATACCCGCTGTGATATATCACTAGCATGGCTAGCAATATCATGTAACGGCTTAAGTAAATATTTAAGATGAAAATGTAATACAAAAATAGATATCAAAAATAAAAGAGAGATAATCAATAACGTATTATTCATTACCCGCCACAATTCACGATAACCTAATCCAGGATGCGCTTCTATTTTTAATTTTGCGAGTTGTAACCAACCCGATTGAATTAAACTTTCTTTGGTTTGAACCTCAAATAATCCAAGATCAATGAACCACTGTGGTACCCCTTCAACGACAATTGGATTTTCCCATGATTGCTGCTTTTGATCGGCAAGCCAAGTTAAATTAACCTTACGATAAAAACCACCCTCAAAAATGACATTTACCAAAGTCTCAACCGCAGCGATATCGCCCGTTTGTAAATGTGGTTTTAACATCAAACTTAATGATGTAGTCGTATTATTAAGTTCAGACTCCATCTGATTAGCCATGAAATCACGTGTTTCTGTAAATTGAAAATACACCAGACTCGACATTACTAAGACAAATAAACCAAATAATAATGAATAGATCTGTTTAAACAAGGTCATTAATTTTACTCCAAACTCAGCTTAGGTTGCATCATACTGGACACACCCATTCGCTGATTTAAATTACTCCAACGCTTTAATCGCTGTGATTTACCGGCCAAAATTCCTTGGCCCTTTTCTTTGTTCAACCATAATTGCTTACCGTTAAAACTGTATACAGGTAATAAATCATTGCGTTGATCTGCAGGCTTTATTTCGCCATCAATATTATCCAAAATTAATGGGATGGAGCCAGGTGTAGGATAATAAGCGACAACCATATGGTATTGATTTAGAGTCAATGACTTCACCATAGTGATACGCATTTTTTCATCTTCAATACCTACCTCTAATAAGCTAAAATATTTCGCAATAGCAAAATCCTCACAATCCCCACCATTAGCACCGATAAACTCCAATGGAGTAGCCCAATAATTTTCTTTTCCCCAAAGCTTAATATCATCAATAAATATCAACTGATTAAAAAAACCATTGACCTTATTCAGTTTATCTTCCAATGGAAGCGCCCTGCTTGATGCCATAATCTGTAGCCAAGTACGCCCTCTGAGAGCAGCTCTTTCACCATAATTTTTATCTAACGCAATAATAATGCCTTGATCGTTTAAGCGGGCAGTTGGATTTGCAGATAACTCCCATAACCAACTAGAGAAAAATAAAAATATAACGACTACACACTTATGACTCACTTTATTTGGCACTACACTAACCTGTAACAATATGACTATGAATAGATATAAGCATTATTTATCAACACTGTAAATATTCCATTTCATATCTTTAGTCGTGCTTTCACTCGTAAGCTCAGCCACAATACGTCTATTTTTGGCATGTGCGCTTTTCGTATTACCATCATCGAGTATCCGCTCAAAGCCATAGCCAACCGCAGACACTCTGGATGTCGCAATACCAAAATTATTCACCAAAATGTTCATCACAGCTTGTGCACGCTCTTGAGATAAACGCATATTTAATGATTTACTGCCTAATTTACTCGTGTGTCCTTCAATAACAACTTCAGTAGCAAGGTGTTTTTTCATAAAATTGGCTAACGCTTCAATATCACCAAAATATCGTTTACTCACGACTGCCGAATTACTGGCAAAGTTAACTTTTAGCTCTTGCCTCACTTTATTAATAATATCAGCACCACAACCATAATTATCCACTTTAGAACCAGCAAAAGAAGCAGGGCATTTTTCTCTACTTGTGATAACACCATCGTTATCAGCGTCACTCAAATCCTGCAGTTGAATCTGTGTATTATCTGCCATATCAACAATAGGTGTCGTACATGCCATTAATAAAAATGACGAAATCAAAACAATAATATATTTCATTACTTAACGCCTCCAGCATATTCATCTTCACCCATCCAAATATCAGGTCTGGTTACCCGTAATGAATCTAATAATTGCCCTGTCGCATTTAATAAACGATAACGTGCAATTATTTCACTAAATTCTGCATCAACAAATTCTTTACGAGCTTGAAATAATTCATTTTCAGTATCAAGTAAGTCCAATAGGCTACGTTGGCCTAATTTGAATTGCTGTTCATAAGCGGCTTGTGAATCTTTCGATGCCACAACATGCGCTTGTATATAATATTTTTGTTCGTTTAATAGTTCATATGCATTCCAGGCTAAGTTATACCCTTCCGTCACCTGACGATGTGCAGTTTTATTTAGCTCACTTGCTTCTGTAATTTTATAAGCCATTTCCCGTGCGTACGCTTTATCACGTCCCCCAGAATATAAGTTATAAGAAAAGCGAACCATGGCGACTACGTCATTGTTATGACCGCCAACACCCGATGTGCCATTATGCCCATCTTCACCATCAAGATCGTTATTAAAATTAGCATCAACCTCAAACGTCACTTTCGGATAGTAATTTGAATTTGCTGCATCATATTGATAATGAGCAGCAGTAATATCATTAGTCGATGATTTAATGATTGGATGATTAGCTAATGCTTGGTCTAAACCAATGAGTCTATCTGCAGGTAATAAATCAGCGTCAGGTACCGGTACGATAAGGTTATCAGCGCGTTGCTCTGTCACACGGTAAAATTGTGCTTCTGCATCAAGGTAATTATTCTTTGCTGAAATAACATTAGATTGTGCTCGAGCCAAGCGACCTGTAATTTGAGAAAGATCAGCAATACTGCCTAACCCAGAATCTGTCCGTTGTTTTATTTGGCTATAAATGGTCTTATGCGTTGTTAAATTCTTTTCAGACAACACCAAGATCTGCTTTGTTTTTAATAAGTTAGTGTACACCTTCGTTACTTCTAGCGCTACGTCTTCCGCAGTACTGAATAACCGCCATTGCTCAGCACTCGTTTCATGAATTGTACGACTCACATCGCTTGATGTTTGAAAACCACTAAACAAACTTTGCTTTAAACTAATACCGAATTCACCACGGCGTAATTCTTCAGTGTTATCGTGATCATTGACATCACTCTTTCTCGTCCCCGGGCTGTTAGTATATTCATAGCCATAACCCCCAGTGACATCAATACTCGGTAAATGCCCAGATGAAGCTTGCTTAACCTGTTCTTCACGTACTTTAAATTTACTAAAAGCAATGCGGATCTCAGGGTGACTACTTAGCGTCAGCGCAACAGCCTGCTCTAACGATTGTGCATTTACCATCGTAGGGAAAACTATAGCTGAACACATTATCGCAGAATAAAGGAAACCCTTACAGCCTCTTTGTTCCGAGTGAAAATTAGTGGGGTTCATGTTATCTCCATTTTTATTATATCTTTTAAATAGCAATTTATAACTCCCTAAGTGCCATTGCTTTAGCCCTTAAAACAGGATTTAATATATATTCTAATACCGTACGTTTACCTATCATCACATCAACAGATGTCATCATTCCGGGAATTATTGGCATATCGTGATTCCCCTGAATATCAGAAATTTTAGTACGGACACGAATAATATAAAAACTATTACCGTCTTCATCCTGAGTTGTATCCGCACTTATGTGCTCAACAACCCCTTTTAACCCTCCATAACGAGTAAAATCATATGCAGTGATTTTCACCACTGCCGGTAAGCCTAGATGAATAAAAGCAATATCTTTCGGTTTTATTTTGGCTTCAATCAGTAATTTATCTTCAGTTGGTACAATCTCTAATAACACTTGGCCCGGCTGTACAACGCCACCCATGGTGGTGATATGCAAGGTTTTGATAGTACCAACTACAGGTGAAATGATTAGTGCTTTTTCTACCTTGTCTTTAACCCCAACTTGCGCCTCGGTAATACGTGAAAACTGATCTTGTAATTCATTTAACTGTTCTCGTGCATCTGCACGATAATTAAGTACCGCTTCACGACGCTTTAACACCGCTTCTGCCATCGCCGCTTTTAATTTCGGTACTAATAAACGAATAGAATTCAACTCACCTTTAATACTGTTAACACTCCGCTCTAATTTTAATAATTCCACTTCCGGTACTATGTTCTTTTCCGCTAAAGGTCGCGTCAATTCAATTTCCCGCAAAGCCAATTTATAACTGATTTCCAAGGTTTTTATTTTTGACTTTAATTCCCTGCTTTCTTCATGACGCTGTTGAATTTGCTGGCCCTGAATCGCAACCTGATTACTAAGACTATCTAACCCCGTCTGATATTCATCTTGTTGACGTTCGACAAGATGGGGTAAATTCTGATTTAAATCATCAGGAAATATCAAGGTTTTTTTGGCTATCTTAATTTGTAATTTCCAGTCTGGAACATCGGCAACCAAGATACTCGCTAACTCACTGCGCAAACGAATAATATCCGCCCGCAAGCTATCAACTTCTTGACGTTGTTCTGCTAGGTCTGCTCGAAAACGTGTATCATCGATTCTCGCAAGCGGCTGGTCTTTACGTACTACCATACCCTCAGTTACATATAGCTGTTGTAAAATACCACCATCTAAACTCTGAATAATCTGGATCTGCGAAGAAGGTACGACCTTACCCATCCCCGTTGCCACTCGGTCTAATTTTGCAAAGTAAGCCCAAATAATAAAGCTAAGTACAAATGCAGCCAATGCCCAAATAGTTAATCTGTGAACTTGAGGTGTTTGCGCTAACATAGCGCCGTACACATCATCGGCCATCTCTAAGTCTTTTTTACTTATCTTCATTGCACAGTTCCCGGTGTCAGCAGCCCATTTTTCAACTTATTTAAAACAACCTCTTTACTGCCATCAGCAACCAAATGACCTTTATCTAATACTATAATCCGATCAACTAAGTGCAACAATTGCATTTTGTGAGTTATCAATACTAACGTGCGATCTTGCGCGATGACTTTCATAGATTGCAAGAATTGCTTTTCTGCCCGAGCATCCAAACTTGCAGTTGGCTCATCAAGTAATAATATTTGTGGTTCATTTAAGATCGCGCGCGCTAAGGCAATAGATTGACGTTGACCGCGAGATAATGCTTTACCGCCTTCTCCAACTTGCTGATCTAAGCCCTGTGAATCAAGATCTGTAAATATATTTACCCCAGATAATTGTACCGCGCGAATAAGCTGATATTCAGTTACTTGTTTAGCTCCAAACAAAATATTTTCGCGAATAGTACCGTGAAACAAGGTTATATCCTGTGGTAAATAGCCAAAGTTACGGCGTAAATCACTTGGGTGGATCTGCTTATGATTCATGCCATCATAGTGCAGGCTACCCATAGTCGGCTGGTATAAACCTAACAAGAGTTTCGCGAGGGTACTTTTCCCTGAGCCATTACGACCAATCACAGCGACTTTTTCCCCTGGTTTAATTGCTAAAGACAGCGGATATAAACTCGGTTTATCAATGTCAGGATAACTAAAACCAAGCTGTTCTAAAGTAATATTACCTTCAAGTTTACGACGACTAATCAAATGCGCTTTGTCTTCAAATTCATCTTCTTGCGCCATGATCGCATCAAGTTGACGCATGGCACTCATGGTTTGATTTGAGCGAGTCATTAATGAGGCTATTTTTGCCATCGGCGCTATTGCACGGCTCGATAACATAACCGCAGCAATAATAGCCCCCATCGAAATAGTATTATCCGCAACTCGATAAACGCCTAAGACCACCACACCGATTACCGACACTTGCACAATAAAACTTGCAACATTAGACACGGAATTAGTTAATACTTTAGATTTAAGCTGCCAGCTAGAGATATGACCAAGCATCTGCTGCCAGCTATTTTGCACCACACCTTCCGCGCCGTTAGCTTTAATCAGTTCTAAAACCGATAAACTTTCAATTAAATGGCCGTGCCGCAGGCTAGAAAATTTATTACTTTCTTCGATAGCATGACGTAAACGCGGCTGAATAAGCAAGGTATAACCTATGATTAATAAAGTTGCGACAACAGAAAATATCACGAGGTCTCCAGCAACAAGCCAGATAATAAACATGAATAACAGCGCAAATGGCAGGTCAACTAAGGCCGTTATCGTCGCCGAAGATAAAAACTCCCGCACACTATCAAATTCACTGAGCTGTTTGGCCATGCCTCCGACACTGGCGGCGCGTTTTTCTAACGGCATACCAATCACTTTAGCAAACAATTTAGCTGAGGTTTGTAAATCAATTTTCTTACCTGCGACATCAATAAGGTAACCACGTAATTGCTTCATAATAAAGTCAAATATGTAAGCAATGGTCGCACCAATCGCTAATACCCAAAGTGATTCAAAAGCTAAATTGGGTACCACTTTGTCGTACACATTCATCACAAATAACGGAGATGCTAACGCAAATAAATTAACCAAAATAGACGCGATAATAACATCACGATAAATCGGCGCAGCAGACGTTATTGTTTCCCATAACCAGTGTTTTTTAGTTTCATGTAGGTGTACATCAAAATCACGGTCACCATGATATTGCTGCTTGATCAAAAACAGATAACCAACATAGATAGCTTCTAGTTCAGCGATCGTTAATGATATTTCACCGCCAGTTTCAGGCATTGAGATAATTGCTTTGTCTTGACTAAAATCCAGTTCCTGCAATACGCAGGCTTTTTGATCTTTTAATAACAAAATACACGGTAATAGCATACCCGGTAATTCATTCAGACCTTTTTGACTGAGTTTAGCACTCAGGCCCGCACGCCCAGCCGCTTGTGGCATTAACTCGGGAGTAAGATTCGCTCCCGATATAGACAAGCCTGCTGTGAGCGCGTCAGCGGAACAAGGATTGCCAAAGTGCTCAGTGAGCAAAATTAAGCAATCCAGTAGTGCATCCTCAGTAACATGCAAAGAAGATTTGATTGTCCACTGTGTCTTATTTTCAGTTTTACTAGAGTCCACGTGTAATATTTCCCTCAAATTCCTTTAATAAACACACCAGTTGATTTAGAAGATCAATGGATCTGCAACATCATCTAGTATGCTATTAATACCACTAGGACTGCTAATATCCACATTTGTATAAGCGTCTCTAAGATCTACGTCATCCAAAATAATCACTTGGCTGACTGCAGAACCTGCACCATCAGTGTGAATATTTATCGTTGTTGTAACGGTACCACCCGTTGCAGTAGCAAAACTAAAGTCAAGGTAATCATTAAGCTCTCCGCTATTTACACTTTGTAATAAATCACTAAGATCAAGCTTATCTTCATTTATATTAAAGTCGGTAATATGGTCAATGGCTGGTGCTTGCTCAGTTCCCTGATCACCATCCAACCAAACTGCGGTATCAATACCTGAGCCACCCGTTAATATGTCATTACCCGTACCACCAATTAATATATCATCATCAGCGCCACCGCTTAACGTATCTCCGCCATCTTGGCCCATTAATAAGTCATCGCCAGTACCACCATTGAGGATATCGACACCAGCACCAGCAACTAAGGAGTCATCACCCGCATTACCAATAAGCGTATCCGCATTATCGCCACCAAGCAGGATTTCATCAAATTCACCACCAGTGATAGTTGCACCACTGACTTTTTCAAATGTCACTTCAGCTTGATCATTTGCACCGCTATTATTTAATGTATAGTCGAAACTTACGTCATTGATGTTACTATCTGAAGCAACTGTAACCTGAACAGTCTCAAGCGGCGCACCATTACCAATAACCGTTGCATTTGTCTCATCACTGATAGATGAGATTTCAGCTGATGCCCCTTTGGTGTCGTTGTGCATTAATGCCAACGTAGGGATCTCTAATGTTGTAAAACCATTTTGGTTCGTTAGGATTAGATCTCGGTTAGCGTCAAGATTTGCTTGATATTCCAAATTGATCGTCATATTAAGCTGTTTACTATCACCATCGTTATCGACAATAGTGATTTGAAAAATATCTTGTTCACCAGTAATGCTTTTATCTAATTCAACGTTGTAGCTGTAATTTAAGGTGGCTAAATCTAAGGTCAGAGTTCCGCCTTTCACTGTTACAACTGATATTTCCGAGTTTGCATCACCTGGTTGATAAGTATAAGTCACACCATCGATAGTAATTGTTGATATATAGCCACCATCAGCACCTAAAGCAGCGCCTGCATTTCCACTTGCAGCCAGTAATGAAACGTTACCACTAAGAATACCGCTATCAATCGTACTTAATAAAGTATCAGATAGCTCTGCAGCTGATGATATTTTGATAGTATTTGGTTCACTCTCACCACTATCATTCGTATTCGGATAACCAATAGGATTTAATTCATTTAATGAAGTGCTAGCACCAATACCAATCGAAAATGAGGTATCGATATTATTATTATCAAGGAAAGCTTCCCAAGTTGCTTGGTCTGTGCCATCAATGTCATGACCTGAGGTTGGTGCACCATCAGAAATAAAGTAAACAAGTGATTTATCAGCCGCATTACCTGTAGGAGCTTGGTAATTGTCCATCACTGAATTTAGGGCTGCATCATAGTACGTCACACTTCCCGGGATAATTTGAGTTTCTAAATAATCCATAGCTGTAAATAAATCATCTTCAAACCACGGTGACTTAGTCGCTGCATAATTGAAGGCAACAAATTGGACATTAACATTACCCACTTTGTCATACTCTGCAAGCATACTCGTGATCGCTTCTTTGGCGACTTCCATACTAGTACGCCCTGTACCATCGCCTGCTGACTGTCCCATTGAACCAGACTTGTCTAATACAACGGTTAAATTGACGGTATATGCTTCTGATGCGGCTTCCAGTGTCAACTCAACATTGTTGGCTACAGGTGCATCATCGACAATATTGACATTGAATTGTGCAGTAGTTTGATGCCCGCTATTTTGATCCGTTAACTGATAATTAATAGTATCTACAGTACCATTACCGGCAACTTGAACTGCATTAGTTAAGGTATAAGTATAATCGCCCGCTCTATGACTACCGTCATCTTCGACATAAACAGTTAATGAACCTTGGTCCATATTAACTGTGACACTTGAGCTAGAACTAGCTGCAACCCCATCCACGGAAGTTATTACGGTTGACGCACCGATACCAGCGTCATTATCTAATAAATTACCGGTAAGAACTGTTGTAGAAACCCCCTCAGCAGTGCCATCTGTTAAGCCTGATTCAAATACAGTACCGCTATCATTAAATGCGGTTGAATCCCCAGCATGTTTAATAGTTAAAGTCGCATCACTGCTGTCACCATCCGAATCAACAATGGTGTAATCAAAGGTTTCATCTGGTATCACACCATGATCAGCAGGGATAATAGCGCCAGTCAATACAACGCTAGAATTACCGTGCTGGTACACAGAAATATAGGACACTTCAGAGCTAAATATAAATTCTTTAGATACTGTGTTATCAGGCTCACCATATACCCATGTTATACTATCAACTAAATTACCATTGATATCATAACCGTAAACACCAACATTCTCGTTACTACTTAAATCAGCAAAGCTTAAATTCACCTTTTTCGTTGTAACACCTAAATCAAGAACGATTGATTCACCGTAATCAACCTTAGAAGAGTTACCATTACCAACGCCAATACCATTATTTGAAATATTTGAATGTGCAGTATTTGTCGCGTTATTGAGATTATTTGGGTTTAGCCCAGACTGAGGTGCATCACTCTGATAAACATTATAATTATCTGCATTGATATCATTAAAACCGTAAACTGTAATACCCGCATCATTCCAACTAGATGATTCTAAGTTTCCATTAGCAATTGCTGTATCAGCCAAATCAGAAGTGTACTGATAACTGCCATCATCATGAAAAGTTATTAAACCATTAGCAGTATCCAGTGTTAATTCACCATTAACTAAATTTTGGCCATTCACACTCGTTAAAGTAACAGTATCAACACCTAATGTATCAGCACCGTCATTTTGACCACCTACACCAGTAATAACGTTACCGTAAATCGAACCACCGTAGCCGACACTATCAAGGTCATCCATAGATACTGGAGCACTATCAATTACAACCACATTAAGGTCAACACTCGTCGATGCAGTTTCATTTGCTCCTGTACCATTTATCTCAGTTGAAGTAGCTGTAAAACTTAATGTGTGCGTTGTACTATCACCCGTAGCCAGTCCATTAAATGTTAATGCATCTAAATCCCAATCACTGATATCAATGACAGAACCATCACTGGTGACAGAATTCGTACCATCGCTAATAACAGCACCGACTGGCACACCACTCACCGTTATGGCGAGACTTTCTGAACCATCTAAATCAACCAAAGCTGCATTCACACTTGAAAGTGAAATATCAGTACCTTCGACACCTTCATTCAAGCGTACAGGATAAAATCCTCCATCATTATTGCTATTCTCGGCATATCCACTATGTTGGCCATCTAACGAATTAACTTCGTTAATATCTGCATACGTTGGTAGTACTGATAACTCTTGCTCTGCGCCACCATTAATTTTAACACTTACATCATAAGAACCGACACCAGAAGCGTTATAAGCATACATCTCAAAGCTGTAATAACCAGATTCAGATGGTACAAATGCCGTCGATGTGTAATTCCCCCAGTTGTCAAATCCTTGAGAGAATACTTGTTCGCCGCCGATTTCCATATGGAAAGTATCATCACGATAACCGGTAAACTCATAACTACTGCCCGCTTCAAGGTAAATTAAACCAGTAGCTTTAACAGCACTATCCGTGGCTAAGTTAATTGTTCCGCCTGCGTCAGTAAGTGATAGCAAATTCTCGGTACTGTCTGGTGTCTCATTCGCCAGAGCCTGTTCCATATAACCAGCGTTACTGCCAGATACATCAGATATATTAAACGCCGTAACATTATTAAATGTTTCAACTAACAAACCTGCACCTTGGGGGGCTACATAATTTGCAGAACTCACTACACCGCTTGATACAGTTAATATTGGTGCATCAGCGACCGCTTCAACATTCACAGTTGCTGTGACTGAATTACTCCACTCAGCACCATCTGATACACTAAAATCAAAATCACTATAATCTTGTCCCGATTCATGTTCGTCATTCACAAAACGTAGATTATCAGCATTAATATCTGCAATAGATATAGTTTGACCATTTGTGACACTATTCCAACTCGAACCATCATATAATTGCAGCTCCCCATCACTTGGCAAGCTATCAATACGAATACTCACTAATGCATCATTGGCATCACTATCAGTGAAATTAAAATCACTTACACTCAGTATGTAAGGCGTATCCTCGATGGCATCGATAGTCATAGCACTAGTTGTTGGTGCAATGTTAATTTCAACAGTTTGCACAGCTGTCGCGCCAACATTAGCGGCGTTATCAACAATACGCATGTCGTAATCGAAATCTGCATTATGCGTTGTAGCTGTATCATCATGGCTCCACGTGGTGCCACTAATACTGCTCACTTCAACCCAAGTTGCGCCGTTATCTGTACTTATTTGTAGAGTTTCATCTGACTGTAGTGCATTAACTAAGCTACCATTAACAATTAGATTGGTATCCGTTGTTTTAAAATCATTACTATCAAGGCCAGTGTCATCAGTTATCGCCGCAATTGTAATTGTGTTTGCTGATACTGTTGTATCAAAGGTAACAGCATGCTCTGCTGCGTTACTTACTACGGTATTACCCGCTGTATCTGATGAAGCCACGCTTGCATCAATGGTATTGTCCGCTTGTAAATCTGTAGTATTTACATCAACCGTGTAGTTACCTGAACCATCCACTGTTGTCGTGTAATCTTGACCATTTACCGTCACGGTAACCGTGTCGCCAGTGCTAATATCACCGCCAGTCGCAGTACCGCTCACAGCAATAGTTGCTGCGCCTGCTTCTACTGCGTTGATCACATCATCGCTAGCAACCGTTGCTATTGTGATAGTGCCTGCGTCGGCTTGTAAATCTGCACCAGCAGCAATAGCATCAACAGATGCTGAGGTATTACCTGCAACATCAGTTACCGTCGCAGTTACCATATCGCCAGGTACCACTTCAACACTGATATCTGTCGCAATATTTACGTCAGTCAATTCAACCGAAATAGGAGCTGCACCATCAACTGTATAAGTTAAAATATCGCCAACAACCGCATCATCAGGAACAGTGATAGTAGCGGTGATAGTTCCATCGCCCCCCACTTCTGCTGCGTTATAAATTGCGTCATCACCGGTTGATTCAAAGGTTATTGTCGGGGCGTCTGTTGCATTAGTGTCTAAAATAAATTCAAGAGGAGCACTTTGGCTGCTATTACCAGCTATATCTGTTTGACGAACAACGACACTATTATTACCTTCTACAGGTGTATATTCTGTCGACCAATCTCCGCCATTAACGCTGTATTCAACTGTTGCACCGCTTTCAATATCTGACACATCTAATGTACCATCACTTGAAATAAAATCATTACCGTTAGCGGTATCGTTAGTTAATATAACTATAGGTAATGCAATTTGAGTGTCTAACGTGAAGGTTAAGTCACTGCTATTAGAGACATTACCCGCCACGTCAGTTTGACGAACTGAAACTGTATTAACACCTTCAACTGGGCTAAAGCTGTTAGTCCAAGTTGTACCACCGTCAACGCTGTATTCAACTGTTGCGCCATTTTCAATACCGGACACATTTAACGTACCGTCACTTGAAATCAAGTCACTGCTGTTAGCGGTATTGTTTGCTAATACGACTACTGGAGGTGATATTTGAGTGTCAAGTTCAAATGATAAAGACGTCGTTAAAGATTCAGCCCCAAAGCCATCGACCTGTCGAACATAAACCGTATTATTACCTTCAACAGGAACAAAAGTATTACTCCAATCGACACCATTAATACTATATTCAATCGTGGCGCCATCTAGCTTGCCACCAATATCTAAAGCTCCATCACTGGTGATTAGATCATTAACCTCGGTATCGTTACCTAGTGTTACCGTTAATGTAGGAAGTTGATTAGCTGAAACCCCTTCATCACTAGAATCATCGCTTTCAAAGTCATCCCCACTCACACTAGAAAATGCCGTGGTATTAAATTCCACATCAGCTAATGTTTCCGACGCACTTCGCTCTAAAGATACCGCAGAAGAACGACCTCCATCACTCACATTACCTGCAGCAGTACTAACAGGATCAATGAACTCAGCATCCGATTTAATGAGTGCTTGAATAGCCTCAATTTCTTTTAATGTTTCATCATCTATTTGTTGGCTTGCTAAATCAGCCGAATCATCAGGTGTAGAAACCTTAGTCTCTGAATAATGTTCATTAATAATAGCAGTCGAACCGTCTGCGTATTGCAAAACAACCTCGGCTCCAGAAGTTATGTCAATTTTACCGCCTGCAGGAATAATATAGTCATCCACTAGCACCTGCTCATCTTGTTTAAGGAAGAGAGTTGCCTTACCGGTAACACTGATTACTTGTGCATTTTGTGGGGTAATAAATGAGATCATAGATAAAGCCTTCCGTGATTCAGGATCTGTTTGACACAACACGATTTTTCCGCGAACTATCATTAAAAGTTATTAAGTAAAAAAGCATTCGTTTTACTTTTAGCTAATACTTTTTAGACGATTAAAGTAATCAGCGTCACCGCTAATACGTAAGTCTACAAGTGTCACCATAATCGCAGTGAAAACCACCAAGGTGATGCTAATACAAACAAAAAAACTAAACACTTTGTCATTATTAAAAGAATTGTAAACTATCTGAAAACATATTGCTTATTTAATTTTCGCATTCACATAGTCAATAATAGGTAATAATAGGTAATAATAGGTAATAATAGGTAATAATAGGTAATAATAGGTAATAATACAATATAAAAGTGAAATAAATTAGATTTAAGGTCGTTAACACTAGTAACTCACTGGAATTTGATAGGTTCTAAATCAAGGATAGAAGAAATGTAACAAAGGGTAAAAACTTTGTTAAAAAGGCCCTCTATTATAATTAACAGAGAGCCTTAGCACTAATACTTTATATCGAGGGTTTTATTTCCACCATAATGCCAATTCAGGGAAAATAATAAGTAGTGCTAAAGCCGCCACCTGTAAACAGATAAACGGTACAAGCGCACTAAATATTTCACCTAAGCTGATATCTTTTGGTGCGACCGATTTAAGATAAAAGGCAGCAGGACCAAATGGTGGAGATAAGAATGAAACCTGCATATTCATACAGAACACCACACCAAACCAAATCGGATCAAAACCTAACCCAACCACAATCGGAACAAAAATTGGCATCGTTAACAGTGCAACACCAACCCAATCAAGGAACATACCTAATACAAACAATACCGCCATCATGATTAGAATAGTACCCATTGGGCTACCGCCACTCATCGCCAGAATTCCGTCACTTACAAAATCAATACCGCCCATTAAATTGTAAACACCAACTAATGCGCTTGCGCCAATGCCAATCCAGATGATCATGCCACAAGTACGTAAAGTCGCAATCGAGCTTTCTTTTAACATGTTCGAGTTAAGTTCACCACGGATTGCAGCACTGATCGCAATACCGACAACACCTAATGCAGATGCTTCAGTAATTGACGCAATACCAGTGTAGATACTACCCAGAACAATCCCAACAGATAGCATCGGGAATAATAATGCTTTTTTGAAGTTAATATCCTTCGCTGCATCTTCAGCTAATTCTTCGGCCGTCGGTAATGGTGCTAATGACGGGTTTAAGTAACAGCGAATTAACACATACAAAATATACAGTAACGCTAATATCGCGGCGGGTAAGAATGACGCTTTAAACAGCTCGCCAATTGATACACTGGCCGTTAGACCATAAATAATCAATACAATACTTGGTGGTAGCATAGTACCTAGCGCACCACCCGCACAGGTTGTACCGATCGCTAATTTACGATCATAACCAAGGCGCAGCATTTGCGGTAATGCAAGAATACCAAGTAGTATTGTTTCACCACCAATCACCCCCGACATTGACGCTAGTAATACCGCAACTAATAGCGTTTGAACCGCAACACCACCACGGACGTTACGGCCCACTTTTTTCATTGCATCGAACAAATCACGCGCAATACCAGAACGATCAAGCAAGGCGGCCATCAATACAAACATAGGCACGGCTAAAAATACGTACCCACTAACAAAACTATAAATTCGACTGGTGATTAGCGGTAAAACCTCTGGTCCAAACCAACCGAATGTAAATATAACCGCAACTAAACCAGTAACAAATGCTAACTGCATGCCTGTTAGCAACAGGCCAATCATAAGTACCAGCATTAATAAACTGCCGTAACCAATACCAATAGATGAAAGATCAAACATATTATTTTTTCTTCTTAACTAAACCGTGGATTTCTTGAATGAGGTGCAACACAAATTGAACTGACATTAAGCATAAAACACCAAAAATTAACGCTTTAAGTAGCGCTGGAAATATGGGATTCCAAGCTGAACCAGATGTCTCTAAACGCATCTCCCCCCAAGGTGCATACCAGGCGCCTTCCATCATGGTATAAGCAGCATAAGAAAGTAACACCGTGAACAATAAACCCATAATATGGTGGAATACATTCAAGTACTGCTTTGTACGCTCCGATACATGATCATAAATAAGCACAACCCGTACATGTTTATCTGCTGCTAATCCATAAGCACCACCAATCACAAATAAAGCCCCACCAACAAAGGAAGCCGTTTCATGAACCCAAATAGTTGGCGCATTGAATACGTAGCGCATAAGCACTTCATAAAACGATATTAATACCGTAAACAGAAACAATATACTTAATGCATTACCAGTCCATATAATGCCTGAATCGAGATGATTTTTTGGCTGTAGTTCTTCTGGATTACTCATCAGTTTTTCATCTTATAAGTGGAAAAAAGGCTGCAAAGCAGCCTTCATATATAACGCTTACTTGAATTACAGCAAGTTTTTCGATTTTAAGTAGGTTGTTACAGAATCATATACTTTTTGTGCATTTGGAGAGCGTTTTGCGTAAACTTCCCATTGACTACGCGCAATAGTTCGGAACTTCTTGCGTTCTTCAGCAGGCCAATCATGTATTGTAATTTTTGAATCTGCCATTGCTTCAGCTACGGCTTCAGCATCTGCTTTTTTCAGTGTATCAACCATAGTGTAAGCAAATGTTTTAACTGAATCTTGCATTACTTTTTGTAAATCAGCTGGTAGCTTGTTCCACGATTTTTCACTGATTGAAACTTCAATGGCAGGTAAAGAATGGAAACCTGGATATACCGGATGTGGTGCTATATCATTTAGGCCCGCTTGATGATTCGTTGAGAACACCGTGTAATCAGCGGCATCAATAACGCCTTTACTTAAACCTGTAAATACTTCTGAACCCGGTAAATTAACTGGCGAAGCGCCTGCGGCAGCAAATACTTGTTGCACTAGACCTTCTGGTGCGCGTAACTTAAGACCTTTAAGATCTGCAACACCATTAAGTGGTACTTTAGAAACAAACGCTTCAAGACCCGTTGCTGATGCGCCAATATAGTAAATACCGTATGGTTTATATATTTCACGCATTAGCTCGTTACCGCCACCGTTATACATGTAATCCAGTAGTTGTATTGGATCAGACCAAGCACCAACTGTGTTACCCATTAAGCCAAATGCTGGATCTTTACCAGCAAAGAAACTTGTTGCCGTAACGTGCCCTTGTAAAACACCAAACTTAATACCATCAAGTGTTTCTGTATGCTTAATTACGGCACCTACTGGTAACATAGTCACATCAATGCGCCCGTTGGAATCTTTTTCTAATTGCTTAGCCCAATCTTGTTGCACATGGAAGTTTTTTTCACCCGATGGATCAGATGATTGAAATTTGAAATTAAATTCAGCAGCGAATGCAGATGCACTCATCATAGTTGCAACTGATGCTGCAAGAATTGTTTTAGTAATGGTTTTCATTGGTAGCGGTATCCTTGTTTCTGACAAACCCGATAATGTGTCAAATTAGTAATGTTACCGATAACCACTAGGTTATTTTACTCTTACAAAGAGCTAAACTCTAGGGATAACATTACATGTTGATATCAAATCATCGGATGGTTTCAACTTTTATGTCACTATTGTTACATATACTTAACTTTTATTTAAAAGGTAAATACAGAGATAAAAAAACAGTCATATTTTGATCAAAATACGACTGTATTTATGGTCTATAGATACTGATATTTTATAAATCCTGTAAAATATCAGTCCAACATCGTAATACTATTTGCTAGTTAAAGCAGTAATACTGAGGCTTACGACATCGTCAATTGTACCATCAATAGGAACAGAAAGTACGCATTTTTCATCCTTAAGTGGTAACTCTAAAGTGTTAAACTGACTTTTTAACATGGAATCGCCAATAAAGAAGTGTCCTGCTCGCGCTTTTAACCTTGTTAAAATTAAATCAAAACTACCATCTAAGTAGATAAAAGTTACCGCTTTATTACCATCTCGAATTTGATCACGATAATCTTTACGTAATGCAGAACAAACAATAACGCCTGTTTCATTCTTTTGTTCAATGCTAAAACATGCATCACGAACACGCTCTAGCCAAGGCGTACGGTCTATATCATTTAACGGCTGCCCAGCAGCCATTTTTAAAATATTTACTTTAGGATGTAGGTCATCACCATCAATAAATTTAGCACCGAGCTGCTGTGCAATTTTTAATCCTATCGTAGATTTTCCGCTACCAGAAACGCCCATGATTATAATACTTCTGCCTATCATATTCTTTACTTCTTAACATCACTCTAAATCAACTAACGCAATGTTACCGTTAACACAATAAAACACAAGCATTATCAGTATTACTTAGGTGCTAGCACGCTCAGAAATAATAAAACCAAGATCTAAATGCTTATTTTCAATCGGTTCATCATTGATTTTTTTAAGTAACAATTTAGCCGCTTGCTCACCTATATCAAAACGAGGGATAGATACCGACGTTAACTTTGGGTTTGTCGCAGAACAAATATCAAGATCGTTAAAACCGACTAAAGCAATATCTTTCGGTACTTTTAGGTTACGGCGTTGACACTCAAATAGTGCCCCTGCAGCTAAATCGTCATTACAGAATAAGATGCAGTCAGTATCAGGCCATTCACCTAATATCTCAGTCAACATATCAGCCCCCATTTGGTAGGTCGAAGCATAGGTGCTGGTCACCACACGCTCATCGCTCAATTCAGTTTCCCAAATTGCTTTACGCCAACCACCTAAACGTAACTGAACACGTAAATCCATTCTCGCACCGGCAAAACCAATTTTTTTATAACCTTTACCGATTAGATGCTCGGTGATTTTATAACCCGCGAGAGCATGATCTAACCCCACCGACATATCGATCGCATTATCATTGCATTCCATGATCTCAACAACCGGTAAGTTTGATTTACGTAATAAACGATTACTGCGTTCAGTGTGATGCGTACCAGAAACAATGATGCCATCGATACCAAATTGTAAATAAGTTTCGATTAAACGTTCTTCTTCTAATAGAGAATAACCAGAGTGACCCAGTAAGATTTGAAAGCCTTCATTTAGCATCACATCATTAATACCGCGTACTACATCAGAAAATACACCATTAGATAAGGAAGGAACAATCAATACAATCGTTTTACTTTGCTTAGCGCTTAACATGCTAGCTGCACGATTTGGCACATACCCCATTTGTTCAATGGCTTTGTGAATCGTCAAGCGTAATGACTCAGACACTTTCTCGGGTGTACGGATCGCTCTTGAAACTGTAATTTTTGTAACACCAACTTTATTAGCAACATCTTGTAAGGTCACGCGACCCGACTTACGACTGTTGGAACTCATACACCTAATATCCTTATTTATAAAATACTTACCCATATTACACTTATATACAATTAGGGGTAAGTAAAGTTTCCTAATTAACTTTAAACCACTAAAGTCTGTATAACTTTTGACATAACTGTAAATAATTTTAGCTAAACTTGTATAACTGAACAGGAAAGGGACAGGCTTAAATTCAAACTAACAATGAATATGTGAGACAGATCTCATCTCGATAATCAGATTAACTATATAAATTTTAATGATTTAAAATTAGCTCATCAAAAATAGCGATTTAAATGAAAAAGGTAAATAACAGTAGTGTTCATATTGTATCTTTTTCTACTTTCTATATCATGCCTTAAACGACAAGGCATTAGCCCAATTCTCACCTTCATGACTTGCTAAGACACAGAGGACCAGATGAATAAAAATATTGATATTGCAGTAATAGGTTTAGGCGTAATGGGTGCCAACATGGCATTAAACTTAGCTGAACGTGGATTTTCCGTTGCAGCTTTTGACATTAACGAAAGCCGTCGTACTGACATCGTTAAGCGTCATCAACCTCTAACAGCAGCAAAATTAATTGCGGTTGCCAATCTTGCAGAGCTAATTAACCAACTTGAAACACCACGTCGAATCGTGCTTTCTGTTCCAGCGGGTCCTGTTGTTGATATTATTTGTAATGACTTAATTGCAGCAGGCTTAGAAGCAAGCGACATTGTTGTTGATACAGGTAACAGCCAATGGCGTGATTCTATTGCACGTGCAGATACTTACGCAGGTAAGTTTAGCTTCTTCACTTGTGCTATTTCTGGCGGTGAAGTGGGTGCTCGTTTTGGTCCATCCTTAATGCCAAGTGGCGACAAATCAGCTTGGGAATGGCTAAAACCTATGTGGCAAGCAATGTCTGCGAAAGTAGATCCTATCACAGGTATTGAAATTGCACGTACACACGTAGATCAGCCTCTACCAGAAGGCGAACCTTGCGCTGAATATATCGGTCCAATCGGTTCAGGTCATTTTGTTAAAATGGTACACAACGGTATCGAATACGCAGATATGCAAATGATTGCTGAAGTTGTGCAATTCATGCGTCAAATCTTAGGTATGTCTGCAGTTGAAGTTGGCGAAGTATTCAGCAAATGGAACAAAGGTAAATTACAAAGCTACCTAATCGAAATCACAGGTAATATCCTTAAAGTTGTTGATGAAGCAACAGGTAAACCTATGGTTGACGTGATTATGGATCAAGCAGGCCAAAAAGGGACAGGTAACTGGACTGCACGTGAAGCACTCGAGCTAGGCGTGCCAGCAAACGCAATTGCAGAATCTGTATTTGCCCGTTGCCTAAGTACACAAAAATCTATCCGCCAGGTTGGCGCGACTAAACTTGCAGGTCCAACGGTAACAACCGAAGACCGCAACGTGTGGTTAGAAAAACTGGCTGACGCACTCTATTGTTCAAAAATTTGTAGCTACGCACAAGGCTTTGAATTGATGTCAGCAGCACAAAAAGAACATAACTGGACACTTGATTACGTTGCAATTGCAAAAATATGGCGTGCAGGTTGTGTGATCCGCGCTCACTTCTTAGATGATATCTCGAAAGCTTACCAAGCTGAACCAGAGTTATTAAACTTAATGTTAGCGGACCGTTTCACAACAACATTAGCTGAAAGCCAAATGGCATGGCGTGAAGTATTAGCGAAAGCGATCATGCAAGGTATGCCGATGCCATCGATTAGCGCTGCAATGAGCTACTACGATTGCTACCGTGAAGCAGATTCATCAGCAAGCCTTATTCAAGCAATGCGTGATTACTTTGGTGGCCATACTTACCGTCGTAAAGATCAAGATACAAGTCAAAGCTTCCACTATGATTGGCACTTTGGCAGCGGCGAACACAAAGCGCAGCACTAATTGATTGCTGATAAATCATAAGTAATATATCTTCATAGGTATGACGATTAAAAACCCAGTTCGCTGGGTTTTTTATTACCTTTCGTATTTTTATATTCTCGAATACAGTGCACCACCGCCATCACAAGGATAACGCGATGCAGGATCAACAGTCCAACTCAGAACAAGCGTCACCATCTAAACTAAAATCAGCATTAAAAGGCGCAGCGGCGGCAATGCCGTTAAGTATTGCGGTGATCCCTTGGGGTATTTTAGCAGGCTCTTATGCCATTGAAGCAGGGCTAGATGTCATTCAAAGCCAAGCGATGTCGGCTATTGTGTTTGCAGGCGCAGCACAACTTGTTGCAGTAGGGATGATCAAATCAGGTGTTGGACTGGCGAGTATTCTATTAACTACCCTGCTCATTACCTCTCGCCATTTTTTATATGGTATGGCCATGCGTCATCAAATGAGTCCTCTACCTTTACGGTGGCGATTAACATTAGGTTTCTTACTCACCGATGAATTGTTTGCCGTATGCAGTGAAACCAAACAGCATAAATTTGACCGCTGGTTTGCATTTGGGGGTGGCTTTAGTTTTTATCTTATTTGGAATATTGCTTCTGCGGTCGGTATTTTTGCTGGTCAACGGATCCCCAATTTAGATGAACTCGGTTTAGACTTCGCCATTGCAGCAACCTTCATTGCTCTAGTCGTCCCTTCCATTAAGACGCCCTCCATTTTAGTCAGTGTATTAGTATCTTTAGTGACTGCGGTACTTTGCGAACTGTTTCATATACCCGGGGGATTATTAATTGCGGCCTTATCAGGCATGAGCGCAGGTATGTTGACAGCCAAATTAACCCATGAAACGCATCCAAATAAAACCATATTAACCAGACCTGGAGACGGCTTATGATCTGGCTTACCATTATACTAATGACTGTAATTATCTTCATCAGTCGCTATATTTTCATTGAACCTAAGTTACCATTGCGTCTTAGCCCTAGTGTAGTGAAGTTCCTTAGTTATTCAGCCCCAGCCGTCCTCACCGCTATTTTAGCACCGATTGTATTTATCCAAGATAATACCTTGCACCTAAATTTGGACAACAGTTACCTGATTGGTGCTATTTTTGCGGTACTACTCATTCTTATTACACGTAATACCTTACTGACTGCCATCCTTAGCATGCTACTTTTTTTCTTAATTCATTAGCTTTGTTTCATTACTTTGTTTTAAATTACCTATTAGGTACAGTTTTAGATAGACAAACGAAACAAACGAAACTAAGATGGCGAAACTACGAAACTTATTTGATATTCATTGTCAAATCAAGCCATGTAGTGGGTAAGTGAAACTAGATAAATCACTATTACGCACTATATTTAAATGAAACGTAACTAATACATTCAATGTTAAGTTACGATTGAATACTTTAATGATAAAAGTTTCGCTTTCAAAATCATTAAAACAAGTTGTATAAGGACGAACGTCGTCACGGAACGATAGACAGAACTATCACGTGGTTATTACTTGTTTAAAAATTTTATACATTTAGGAGAAGACCATGTGTGGCATTGTTGGTGCAGTAGCGCAAAGAGATATCGCTGAAATTTTAGTTGAAGGTTTACGTCGTTTAGAATACCGCGGTTATGACTCTGCTGGTGTTGCTATTGTTGATCAAGACAATAATATGCAGCGTGTACGCAGCCTAGGTAAAGTGCAAGAACTAGCAAATGCAGTTGACACTGAACAGCCTGTTGGCGGTACTGGTATCGCCCATACGCGTTGGGCGACACATGGTGAACCTTCACAAGCAAATGCACATCCACACGTATCAGGTAATATTGCAGTAGTACATAATGGTATTATTGAGAATCATGAGGTGTTACGTGAATTATTACAACAACGTGGTTATATTTTCCAATCTCAAACAGACACAGAAGTCATTGCGCATCTTGTTGAATGGGAATTACGTTCAACAGATAGCCTACTTGATGCAGTTCAAAAAACAGCAGCTCAATTAGAAGGTGCATACGGTACTGTAGTTCTAAACCGTCTCGAACCAGGTAAATTAATTGTGGCACGTTCAGGCAGCCCTATTGTGATAGGTTTAGGTGTAGGCGAAAACTTCTTAGCATCCGATCAACTTGCACTGCTTAATGTTACCCGCCGCTTCATGTTCCTTGAAGAAGGTGATGTGGCTGAAGTTACGCGTCGAGATGTGTCAGTATTTGATATTGATGGTAATCCAGTAACACGTGAAGTAACGGAATCAAATGCAGAGCATGACGCTGCTGATAAAGGTAAATTCCGCCATTTCATGCAGAAAGAGATCTTCGAACAACCTATAGCACTAACCAATACAATGGAAGGTCGCCTGACAGCTAACAGCGTTATTACAGAAAGTATTGGCGTTAACGCTGCAGAGATCTTAGCGAAAGTCGAACACATTCAAATCATTGCTTGTGGTACGTCTTACAACGCAGGTATGACAGCCCGTTATTGGTTTGAATCATTAGCAGGTGTAAGTTGTGATGTCGAAATCGCATCTGAATTCCGCTACCGTAAATTTGTAACGCGTCCGAATAGCCTGTTGATCACGTTATCCCAATCAGGTGAAACCGCAGATACGTTAGCAGCAATGCGTTTGGCGAAAGAAAAAGGTTACATGGCTGTAATGACCATTTGTAACGTGGCCGGTTCTTCATTAGTGCGTGAATCAGACTTTGCATTTATGACCCGTGCGGGTACCGAAATTGGTGTTGCTTCAACTAAAGCATTCACGACACAATTATCAGCATTATTAATGCTTGTAACCGCATTAGGTAAACAAAAACACGTTATCGATGCAACTAAAGAAACTGAAATCGTAACGGCACTACATGCATTACCAACACAAATTGAAAATGCATTATCATTTGATAAAGACATTGAAGCACTGGCTGAAGATTTCGCTGACAAGCACCATACCTTATTCCTTGGTCGCGGTGAGTTCTACCCTATCGCCATGGAAGCGGCGCTTAAGCTTAAAGAGATCTCTTACATTCACGCCGAAGCATATGCTGCGGGTGAATTAAAACACGGTCCTTTAGCACTCATTGACGCTGACATGCCTGTTGTGGTTATCGCACCAACCAATGAATTATTAGAAAAACTAAAATCAAATATTGAAGAAGTTCGTGCACGTGGCGGCCTACTTTATGTATTCGCAGATGCTGACGCTGGTTTTGTTGAATCAGAAGGCATGAAGATCATCACTATGCCGCATGTAAGTGAAATTACAGCACCGATCTTCTACACATTACCAATGCAGCTGCTTTCATACCACGTAGCACTGATTAAAGGGACTGATGTGGATCAGCCACGTAATCTTGCTAAAGCTGTTACTGTAGAGTAACAACTGGTTTAAAGATTATAAAAATCCAAGCCTCGATATTTATCGGGGCTTTTTTATAATCATAAATAACGTAACTTAACCTTCCCAATCAAAAAATCAATAAACCATAGACACTTGATAGTCACTGACTATCAAAGTGGAATATATAATCGATTATACCTATATTTAATATTTAGACATAATAGCTACATCAAGACGACACAGACACAACGTCTTCACCAAATTTATTTATAGAAAATAACTTTAAATCAAACAAGTTAGCTTAATTAATAGCTACGTGAAGGAATATATTATGACAACATTAGTATCAAAAGAAGGCCAAGCGGTTCCACAAGTAACATTCCCAATTCGCCAAGGTGACGCATGGGTTAACCGCACAACAGAAGAACTTTTTTCTAACAAAACAGTAATCGTATTTAGCTTACCGGGTGCATTCACACCAACGTGTTCTTCAAGCCATTTACCACGTTACAACGAATTAGCTAGCGTATTTTCAGCACATGGCGTTGATGACATATTATGTGTATCAGTAAACGATACCTTTGTAATGAACGCATGGAAAGATGACCAAGAAGCAGAAAACATTACCTTCATTCCAGACGGTAACGGTGAATTTTCTGCAGGCATGGGCATGTTAGTCGACAAATCTGACATCGGTTTTGGCAAGCGTTCATGGCGTTACAGCATGCTGGTTAAAAACGGCGTGGTAGCAAAAATGTTTATCGAAGCTGACGAACCAGGCGACCCGTTCAACGTTTCTGATGCTGATACTATGCTAGGTTATCTAGCTCCTGAGTACAAAGTACAAGAGTCAATCACCGTATTTACTAAACCGGGTTGCCCGTTCTGTGCAAAAGCAAAACAAACCTTAATCGACCAAGGTCTAAACTACGAAGAAGTGGTATTAGGTAAAGACGCAACAACAGTGAGCCTACGTGCAGTAACAGGTCGCAGTACTGTGCCACAAATCTATATCGGTGGTAAACACATCGGTGGTAGCGAAGAATTAGATAAGCACTTCGCTTAATCATTCGATTTAATATTATCGGATAAGATACTAACGAATAATCATACTCACATGCCTATTCGTCAACAAAGGAAGCCATTGCGCTTCCTTTTTGTTTCAATTATAGCAATTAAACTCATCAATTCGTCATCAAAACCACCAAGCCAACAACAATAATTAAAAAACAAACAATAACTTAAAATTCAATTACCACCACACATGTAATAATCTTTTACCGTTTTAGCATATTGTTTTGTTCTTATCCAAATGTAGAATGCTTGTCATCGCAAACATAAACCACATTAAAAATTAAATAATTCACACAATGTGATTTGATTAAATAAAGGATATTAGATGTCAACATTAACAACTCAACCTGGTATTTTCCTGTTTAAATCTGGCTCATTCAAATTAAATGATCTAAGTAAATTACTTGAAGTAGAGGGTCTAAAAAGCCAAATGGCCGAAGTTGCCGTAACCAAAAATAGCAATGCATTGACCATTGGTCATTTTGCTATGCAACCGGGTGTTGAATTCGAGTACGTTTACGACTCCGTTGAATACAAAGTTATCACCAAAGGTAAGATAGTCGTACGTGACAAGCAAGATAATAAATATGTTGCAGAAGTTGGCGATGTGATCCTTTTCTCTCCTAATGTAACCGTTATTTTTGATGCTGAAAGTGATGGTGAAGCAATCTATACCGCACATAGAAACGCAGATTCATCTTTCGCACCCGCATCAAACTAATTGGAATTGAATATGATAAATAAAATTGTAAGTACCTATAAAAACGCATTTTGCCCAACAAGTAGCACCAAGATCCACCCAGCAATGGACAAAGGTATAAGCCCAACGGCGAATGGCTTTAGTGGTGGCTCATTACAGTGTCACTGTAGCAGTAATCCAGTTACGGTAAAAATCGACAGCCAAACAGCACATAACCATGCTTGTGGTTGTTCAAAATGTTGGAAACCCAAAGGCGCACTTTTCTCACAAGTTGCAGTTGTGTCAAAAGATAAGTTAAGCGTAACAAGCAACCGTTCAAAACTAAAAGTTGTTGATGACACAGCAACAATCCAACGTTTTGCGTGTAATGTCTGTGGTGTACACATGTATGGTCGTATTGAAGATAGAACACACCCATTCTTTGGTCTAGATTTCGTTCATACCGAGCTATCTGCCGATAAAGGTTGGTCAGCACCTGAGTTTGCCGCCTTTGTTTCATCTATCATTGAAACAGGTACAGATCCAAAAGACATGACAGCAATCAGATCACGTTTGAATGCATTAGGTCTTGAATCTTATGATTGCCTATCGCCAACACTAATGGATGTGATTGCAACACACGTTGCTAACAGCAAATAATTCATACTGTTGAAAAAAAGCCCGCGAAATTAGTCTCGCGGGCTTTCGTCGTTTAAATTTATGACGTTTAATTTATAGCTCTTAACTTATAACTATTATTTAAAAAACTAAGATTGATAACCAAATGGGTCATCAATCGAATACGATGGTTGAGTAAACCATTCAGGTCCCGCATTAGTCATATAAAAGTGATCTTCCAAACGAATACCAAACTTACCAGGGATCACTAACATGGGTTCATTACTGAAACACATACCTTTCGCCAATGGCGTGGTATCGTTACCGACTAAATATGGCCATTCATGGATATCTAAACCAATACCGTGACCAGTACGATGCGGTAACCCCGGTAAATCATAACCCGGTCCAAAGCCATCTGCTTCCAGTGAAACACGAGCCGCGGCATCAACATCCTGACAAGCAACATTAATCTGTGCTGCATCAAACGCGGCTTGTTGCGCATTTTTTTCACTTAACCAAGCAGCGCGTACTTCGTCACTTGCTTCACCAAATACATAAGTGCGGGTAATATCAGAATTGTAACCGTGTAACTGACAACCGGTATCAATCAATACCACATCATCTTGTTTCAAGAATTGTGCATCTTTAACACCGTGCGGGAACGAGCTGGCTTTACCAAATAATACGATGCAGAAATAAGAGCCGTTTGGTGCACCAACCACTTTATGTGCTTGATGAATGAATTCTTCCACTTCCGTCGTACAAATATCTAAACGTAAAATACGTGCAGCCGCTTTATGTACTTCTAACGTCATATCTTTAGCACGTTGTAATAAAGCAATCTCAGTATCCGATTTTTGCTGACGGCAACCAGCCGTCACAACCTTAGCATCAATATATTCAAACTGCGGATACGCATGACGAATATTGTTAAACATAAAGAAAGCAGTCGCTTCGTCAATACCAACAGTGCCGTCGGCAATATCAAGTTTAGCGAGAATATCACCAAATAATTGTGCAGGACTTTCATGTTCATGCCAGCAATGCAGTGGAGCTTGTACCTGCATAAATTCATTAATGGTATCTTGTTCAAAGTGTGGCGCGATAAACTGTAACTCACCTTGCGCAGGTAAAATAGCACCAACCATACGCTCACCAGCACCCCAACGCATACCCGTGAAATAATACAGGTTTGTGCCCGCATTAAGATATACAGCTTTAATGCCTTCACGTTGCATGATTGCTTGTGCGCTTTCAATGCGTTCATTAAATTCTTGTAACGAGATAGCTTTAACGTCTGCAGTCATATCAGCGAGTTTAGCTAATTCTAATTCCGCAGTTGAACCACCAATACCAATAGTCATAAAAGTCCTTGTTATACAGCTTAATTAACAAAATATAGATGAAATCACTTTACCATACCTGACTGGCTAGATGTAGCGCCAGACTGAGCTAACTTAATTCAGCTTCACACTTACGGCGTAGCAAATCACGCAACATCAACATCGCCGGGGTAACCTGAGTACGGTTAGGACAAATTAGCCATAAGTTAATGGGCGGCGAATTAAAATCACTCAGAAGTTCAACAACATTACCCGCACGTAAGTCAGCCACCATATCTAACCGCGACTTCATCGTAATGCCCTTGCCCGCGACAACCCAACGATGGACGACATCAGCATCGTTACTTAATCGATTACCAGTCACTTTTACCTTGTATTTACCGCTATTTGTTCCAGCACTGTTTCCAGTACTATCAACAAATGGCCAGGTATCATAAACACGCTCACCAAGACGATAGAGCAGGCAGTTGTGTTGTGATAAGTCGTTAGGATGATTAGGCTCACCATATTTCGCTAAATAGGCTGGTGATGCACAGACGACACGATCTATTTTAGCAATGAGAAAAGCAACCAACGAGGAGTCTTCGGGTTCGCCATAGCGCAGCGCCATATCAATTTTGTCATGATAGAAATCAGCCAAATAATCGCTAACATTGAACTGAATAGATAACTTAGGATAAGCATCCATCATCTCATCTAGCCAAGGTAAAACAATATTACGTCCTAAATCAGACGACGCGGATAAGCGTATTTCACCGGCAATTTTACCCTGCATTTCATTTAATGAGGATTTGCCTTTTTCTAATGCCGCTAAAGCCTCAGTGCAATGTACTAAATAGCGTTCACCTTCTGCGGTGATGCGTAACTTACGTGTCGAACGAATAAAAAGTTGAACGCCGAGTTGTTTCTCTAAACGTTTTAACGCAGCACTCGCCGCTGCAGCTGTCATCTCTAACTGCAGAGCTGATGCGGTGATGTTGCATGTTTGCGCTGTTCGCACAAAAAGAGTGAGATCTTGAATATTCATTATCAAATAACTTTTGAAACTGTTAGTTTAATTACCATGTTTTTAGAATAGCAATAATCAAGGATAATGTCCCCATTCACTAATGTGTATCGTCAATAAAAGGGAACGATAATATGCCAACCCCACTAACAATTATTGCAAACATCGAAGCTAAAGCAGATCAAATGGAGTTAGTAAAAACAGAATTATTAAAGTTGATTGAACCGATACGACTTGAAGAAGGCTGTATCCAATACGATTTGCATCAAGACAATAACAACCCAGCTCTGTTTACTTTCGTTGAAAATTGGGCGAGTCATGAGCTATTACAAAAACACCTAAATAGCCCACATTTAAAAATGTATATGCAAACAACCGAAGGGGCCGTCGCAACTTTCACGTTAAATGAAATAACAAAAATTGCATAAGTAACATACATTCATCAATATTCAGACTTACGCTATTAGTAAGTACAAATTAACAGTGCCAATTTATTATTAAGGTTTATTTATGACACACCAAATTATCAAAGATCTTAGCCATCGTTACACAACCAAAAAATTTGATTCATCAAAAAAAATATCGCAAGACCAACTTGCCGTGGTTATGGAAGCAATGCGTTTATCTGCATCATCAATTAACTCTCAACCTTGGAAGTTTATTGTGATAGAAAGCGATGAAGCAAAACAGCGTATGTATAATACCTTTGCCAATAAATTTCAGTTTAACCAACCACATGTTTTTAGTGCATCACACATTATTATTTTTGCCCATAATCCAGCGTATACCCGTGCAAACTATGAAGCAGTTATCGATAAAGGTATTGCAGATAAACGTACTAAGCCAGAAGACAAAGAAGGCGCCTTTGGTGCATTTGCTTTTGTTAAACTAAATACAGATGAACATGGCAATACCGCGCCTTGGACTAAAGCACAAACCTACCTTGCGTTAGGTAATACAATGCATACGCTAGCACGCCTGAATATTGATTCAACGCCAATGGAAGGAATTGATAGCGAATTAATCAGTAAAGAGTTTGCTGTAGAACTAGATGGTTACGTTAGTGATGTGGCACTAGCGATTGGTTATCGAGATGCTGAAAATGATTACAATATCGCCCCACCAAAATCACGTTTAGCAATGGAAGATGTGATGGTAAAGATATAGAAGTTAAACCGTGATAGTCCAATAATTACAATTAATAGCAGAAATAAGTATCAACTCATACACACTCCTGTGTGTATGAGTACTATATGAGTACTACATGTATAAGTGCTATATGCATAAAATAATGGTGTCCCAGAGAAGATTCGAACTTCCGACCTAGCGCTTAGGAGGCGCTTGCTCTATCCAGCTGAGCTACAAGGACATTTCATAATATCTATTATATATAAAATAAAACAAAATAGAAGCCTGTTCACCTCTTCCAAAACATTAAAACGCTATATTATTAACCATTTATATCTTCAAATCAGCAGTTAAATAACTTAATGCCTGCGCCTGCTGTTTTAACTTCAAGATACATGTGGTTGACTGTAATATTACATCACCAATTTGGTTTGATTGATTACGTACTTGTTCAACGTTTGTCGCGATATCAATAGCGACCGATTCCTGCTGTTCAGCTGCGGCTGCGATTTCAGAACTGCGATCTGATATCTGTTGATTACGCAGAGCAATCTGCGTAATTTCATTATCCACAGAGTCCATTAATTGCTGGCTAGTCCGCGCCTTATTTACCGTCGTACCGATAATATTAAGCAGCTGTTCGCTGTTTTCTTGAAACAAGCTAATCATTTGTTGTATCTCAACGGTTGCTCCTTGAGTACGTGCAGCCAAAGTTCGGACTTCATCTGCAACCACAGCAAAACCTCGTCCTTGCTCACCAGCTCGAGCAGCTTCAATTGCCGCGTTTAGAGCTAATAAATTCGTCTGTTCAGATATAGCATCAATCGTTGTGACTACATCACCAATACGTGTGGCATTGGTATTTAGCTCAGAAATAGACGTTGCGGCATCTCCAATATCACACGCTAATGTCGACATAGCCGACTTAGTCTCACCCACTTGCTGTCTGCCGTGCTCTGTAACGCTCTGAGCTTCATCTGTTTGTACTGATGTTTGCTGTGCTTGCGTAGCAACTTGACGAATCGACGCAGCCATTTGCTCTGTAGCACTAGCTAGTGAGTCAAGGTTTCGCTGCTGTGCCACGGATTCTGATTCACTTAACGTACTACTTTGGCTTAAATCGTTACTGATTTGTTGAATAAGTACATTCACATTTTGGATTTTTTGCACCATTTTCAATTCGCGCTCAGCGACCTTATCGAGCGTAATAGCAATGGTACTAAACTCATCACGTACTGGTAAAAAGTTCATTCGATGAGTTAAGTCACCATCAGCCAGTAAGCCTAATGCTCGATTCATACCAAACATAGCACCACCAATGAATGTCATTATGTAATATACGCTCGCCAATACTATTAATAATACAACAATGGTTAAGCCAATTTGAAAGTTAGATAAGTAATCAAATACATGGGGTAAATCTTTAACAGCTAACGAATAATCCATACCGCTAACTTCCGAAGATAATTCACCTCGACCAAATTGAAAATTATTATTTACTAATAATGAACGTGCATCGGTTTCATTTACTTGGTATTTACTTAACAAGCTTATGGTACTTTGAAGCTGTGTTGTCGTTATATCGATTTTTTGCTTATCGGCAGCACTCACCAATACGAAGGAAATATTAATCACAGCCAGCAATGGAAGAAGGAATAGCAAATAGAATTTTTCTTGTAACCTAAGGTGAATGAGGTATTTATCTATCCATCTAAAAGTAATCTCTTTCATGCTGACTTATTTCCTAAATGTTATAAAGTATCTATAATTAAATGATTTATAACTATTATAAGTAGATACAAGACAAAAACTGATACCTTAGCCGCATTTAAAATAATATATTTAATAAAAAGGTTAGTGCATGTTCGAGTTCATATAAATACTCCAACATTATTTATAACGTTATATGTGTAAACTCAGCTTATCGATGGCTAAATGAAACAATTCATGTGTACGACGTTTTTCTTCTATTGTGGGGCGGTTATCATTTTCATAGATCCAGTCACAAGATTTAAGAATACTTTCACGTTCATGAATACTGGTTTCTGATTGGGATTCTGAGGGTGTTGCCAATGCCGTTAATTCAATAATCAAGCGGCAATTATTATAATTAAACGGGACTCTGTGAAAAGCTTTATAAGCATAGCAGATCGCTTGATTAGCCGCATTGTCTTGACGTTGTGCTTGTGCTTTTTCGGTCAGTATCTTACCTTCTTGTAGACGTTGCTGGATTTCATGTTTGGCACCATCAAGCATCTTAATTTGACTTAACATTAAGATATCTTCATTGGTGTTTTTACACAGTTCCTGTGCACGTAACATCGAGGCATCATACAAGTCCGGAATACCACATAAACCATATAGCCTTGCAATGTTCAATTCAGTATAAAAGTCCACAGTAGGTTTATCAACAACACTTAATTTATGCACAACAATCAAAGCGTTTTTAATATCTCCATTGATATAAGCAAGAATACCAAGCCCAATTAACAAATTAAACTCAGCGATACTATCGCCTTCAGATTTCGCACTATACTCATGAATTCTATACTGCGCTTGACTCAATAACTCATCGTGTTCTTGAGTCGATTCAGTATATAAACTTGCGAGTAAAAGTGACACATAAGTATTCATCGCAACGCCATAACTATAACGACTAGTATCTTTAACCTTAGTAATAAAGCGCTGAAAACCACCTGCTGCTTTATCATGTTGCTGCAGTGCCGTATACAAATTAGCAAGTATGAGCTCACGATGTGGATTGGCAGGATTAACTTTATGCGCAATATTAAATTCACGAATGGCATCCGGTAATTTATCCCTAACCATCATGCAATTAGCAAGGCTTTGACGAGCAACAGGTTGACAAGGGTGCTTGGTTAATATTGCCTTGAACACATTCTCAGCTTTATCCAAATCACCTAGCGATTGGTAAGTTTGACCTAAACCGATTTCAGACCAGATGGAGTCCGTTTCGTCACAAAATTTTTGATAAAATACTAAGGCTTCATCATGCCGTTTTAAACGTAATAAACAATCACCATAGATACGATCTATATAATTAACATATTGCATATTATTGGTGCGATAGTTATCACATAACTCCAGTGCGAATTGATAATCTTGATTATCCATGGCCAATAATAACGGGGCGATCACGGCTTTACGTACTAATACGCTTTCAATACGATGAATAAACTCTTGTGAGCATAAAGGCTTAAGCAAATAATCATCGGGCTCTAATTCAATAAAATGTGTAACAACCGAAAGTGTACTATCACCAGTAACACAAATAAAAACGGTATTGGATGCAATTAATTTTCGCTGTTTGATCTCATCAAAAATAAGCGCACCATCGATGTGATGATTCATATTGTAATCACAGAGAACTACATCATACTGATGTTTAGATAACAAACGAATGGCTTTTAAACTGTCAGTAGTACTATCAATAAAATCATTCGAAACACCAGCACTGTTGAGCATCCAACGCATTAAAGAGATGATAGTGATAGAGTCATCAATGATTAAAAATCTTTTTTTATTTATCATCTTATCCCCCAAATCCATTTGAAACATAGTTCTTATTAATATAGGTCTTATTAATATAGGTCTTATTAATATAGGTCTTATTAATATAGGTCTTATTAATATAGTTCAGTAGGCATTTTACAGCAGAAATTATCATTGAAATGTTATGGTTATAGTGTTTTAAACATAAATACACTCGTATCGATTAATAATACATATTAAAAAGCCAGCTTTCGCTGGCTTTTTAATTTTGAGCGCCGTATCTTTAGATCGAACGAAACAATAGTCTCTATCAATAATGCGCTTTATTTATAGCTAATTTCAGCCATTACACGTCGATTTTCTAAGCGCCCTTCTTTTGTACTATTACTAGCAACCGGTTGCTCTTGCCCATAGCCTATCGCTGATACTCGTGAAGTATCAATTCCATACTCACGAATAAGGATATCACGTACTGCATCGGCGCGACGTTGTGACAATACTTTATTGTAAGCAGCTTTCCCACTGCTATCAGAATGCCCTTCAATCACCACATCGGCATTTAAAAACTGCGTCATCAAGTCGGCAAGGTCTTTAATTTTACTTTTTGCAGTCTCTGGAATGACTGCCGAGTTATTGGCGAAATGAACTTCGAGTTTCATCGATGCAGGTTGTTCCATTACAATTACACAACCATTTTCATCAATAGAATCAGTCGTCGCACTATCAGGGCATTGATCTAGGTAATCAGGGATCCCATCACCGTCACGATCGAGTGCACAACCACTATCATCAACATAAACACCACTTGGTGTATTTAAACATTGATCATTCTTATCAAAGATTGCATCACCATCACCATCACTCTCGCTTTCCTGCAATACCACAACAGCAGGCGCTTTACTCTTACTACCAAATGCATAACTCACACCGGCTGTGATTAATGAATCCCAACGTTCATCGTCCAAACTATTAATCATCTTGGCTTGTAATCGTGCAGACCATTTATCATTAAAGTGATAACGACTACCAACACCGACATTAAGTTGTGTTTCTTTGGTGTCATAGGCTCCAGAATCAAATGTGCCATGACCAATACCCGCATTGATAAATGGTTGCCAATTTCCGATTTCAGATGTGTAGTAAAGCCCATCAAGCGTATATTGTGCGTTATCTACATCACCAGAAGAGCCGTCAATGTCAGGATTACCATAAAGGTAGCTGACTTCAGCACCAAACTTCGGGCTAATAACATATTCTCCACCAATAACCAATGCTGCACCGTCTTCAACGCCTGATTTTGAACCAAACATATGATAGCCGACGGCGGGATTTAGATAAATCGTCCCGGCCTTTTCAGCAAGAGCTGGTTGCACAGATGCGACCATAGCGCACATAATCAAACTTAATTTTCCATTTATATTTTTCATTAACCCTCTCCTTTTGTTTAAACAATATTAACTAATAGGTATTGAATGTACATGGTTTTATTTAAAAATATTTAAAAATATTTAAAATCAAGATAAGTATAAATCAAGTTGGGTAGACGTGACGCCTTGTGTCACAAAACAGTTAAAACTAAAGGATATAAATATCAATATTGAATAGAATAGTGAGGCTTAACGTTAAAACTAGTTTTAATAAATAACTACATCCATAAAGTGAATAATACTACTTAGAAATGCTTATTTTTACTTTAAAGCATTAATATATGTTTAAACATATGTTTAAATATGTATAATCTTCGTCATATCACGCATTAAATATCACTAGATGGACATTATGATTAGAAAATACTGTAAATTCTCGATAAACAACCCAAAACTCCACAGACTACATATTTCCTTGTTACCGTGCATTGCTTTTTATTCAACATATGAGTTGTTAGAAAATCAGAATTTGATATTTTCTTTAGGTTTTGTGATGATCGTTCCATCACTATTTATACTTGGTAAGTCGGCTGAATACGCTAGAAAATATTTTCCTTAGTCTAGTTGCAAAGTACACAACCTTGTATCATAACTGCCTACTGAATTTTCAGTTTAATGAAAACCTCCCAGCAGAATAAAGTAAAAAGGCAAGTCGATCGTTTATCCCGCAGCGCACCAACGATAAAATACAGTAGCCAACGGTGGTAATGTTAATCGTAATGAATCTGTGAGCCCCTGGCTTTGCACTTTTTCACTATCCGCACTACCGACAACCGGATAATTACTGCCAGCGTAGCATCTGGCGTCCGTGTTTAATAACAGTTCATAACGACCTGAATTCGGAACACCGAGACGGAAATTATCTCTTGGTATTGGCGTGAAGTTACTGATCACCAAGATACGTTCGCCACTCTCACTAATACGTTCATGTGCTAACACACTTTCGGCTTTATTATTTTGTAAGCGCCACTCAAAACCAGCAGGATCGCAATCAAGTTGATACAGTGCAACTTCCGTCTGATACAACTGATTCAAATCTGCAGTCAATTGTTGTACACCCGCATTATTAGCATGTTGTAGCAGCTCCCAATCCAGTTGCCCATCATGGTTCCACTCTCTCGATTGAGCTAACTCCGCCCCCATAAAGTTAAGTTTTTTACCCGGCTGGCCATACATATAACCCGTATAGGCACGTAAATTAGCGAACTTTTGCCATTCATCGCCGGGCATTTTTCCCAATAAAGAGCCTTTACCGTAAACAACTTCATCATGAGATAAGGCTAATACATAGTTTTCACTAAATGCATAAACTAACGGGAACGTGATAGTATCGTGATGGTACTTACGGTTAATTGGTTCTTCTTTCATATAATTTAAGCTATCGTGCATCCAGCCCATATTCCACTTAAAGCCAAACCCTAAACCACCTAAGAAAGTCGGTTTCGATACCCCTGGGTATGCCGTCGACTCTTCTGCAATCGTCATAGCATTAGGAAAATGGTTATAAATCTCTTCATTCATCCACTTTAATACCTTGATGGTATCGTAGTTACGATTGCCGCCATCGCAATTAGGGATCCACTCGCCCTCATTACGCGAATAATCCAAATACAGCATCGACGCAACAGCATCAACGCGGATACCATCCACATGGAATTGTTCTAACCAATACAAGCTATTCGACACTAAAAATCGCTGTACATGATCTTTACCGCAGTCATAAATATAACTGTGCCAATCTTGGTGCCAACCACGTTTCGGATCTGGATCATTAAATAATGCCGTGCCATCAAAATTTGCTAAACCGTGATCATCTTCAGGAAAATGCGCAGGCACCCAATCGATGATGACCCCGATACCAGCCTGATGACACTGATCCACAAAGAGTTTAAAGTCATCTGGGTGACCAAAACGACTGGTCGGGGCGAACAGTCCAATCGGCTGATAACCCCAAGAACCATAGAAAGGATGTTCTGAAATTGGCATCAATTCAACATGGGTATAATGCATTTTTTGTAAATACGGAATCAATGTTTCCGCTAATTGACGATAATTCAAAAACTCATCGTCTGCATCACGCAGCCAAGAACCGACATGGAGTTCATAAAATGATAATGCTTGTTTGTGCTTTTCGGTGACAGCACGTTGTTGCCATGTATCATCCTGCCATTGATAGCTATCTTGCTGATACACCAAGGATGCAAATGAAGGGTACTGTTCTGCATGCGCCCCCCATGGGTCGGCTTTATATGGCAAGCTCTTACCATTACTATCCACAATGGCAAACTTATAGCGCTCACCAATGTTTAAGTTAGCAATGAATACACCCCATAGCCCTGCGTCCAATTGACGCAAGGCATGATCGTTAGTATTCCAATCATTAAAATCACCAATCACACTAACTTTACTGGCATGCGGCGCAAACACTAAAAAGCGCACACCCGATATCCGCTGACCGTCGTGCATAAAACTGACACACTGCGCCCCCATCTCTTTATGCATGAGTTTTGGGGTATGTAATGTTTCCATACTTGGCATCAAGCCAGAATATGCTTCAAGGTTGTGGATCACAGCCACATTTACAACCAACTGCATTAAAACTTCCTTTCTACTACGATTAGCTGTTCACTGCTTCGCGATTTACTGCTTCATCACTGGCTTTCGCACGTGCGGCAGTCAACTCTGCAGCTAAATAATTAACATTAGGACAACTAAACATGTCATCCAATGTGGCTGATAGTTTACGACGCCAGTTCGGGTATTCATCTACCGTTCCCGGTACGTTAACAGGCTTGTCCATGGCTAGCCAATCTTCAAGCTGCAAACTTAACAAGCTGCTTGAACCTGCTGCTAAATGTAATTGTAAGCTGTTACTCAGTGCTTGGTCCATAGGAACATAGTTTGCATTGCGCCCCACAGACTCCGCCAGGTTACCGTGCCACGAAACACTATTGAGTATTTCTTGTTTCGATTTGCAACGAGCATCAAACAAACCATCCAGCTGTGCTTGATCTGGGTATAGTCCTATGGTTTGGCCTAATTTAAGGTCTTCACAATGCCAGAAGCCACGTAGTGTCGGCATATCATGGGTGCACAGTGTTGCCATTGATTGTGATTGGTAATGTGCCGGTGAAAAATATCCGCCATCTTCGGCAGTTTCAAAAAAGAAGACTTTGTAAGAGTGAATTCCCGCGTTACTTAACAAGCTCACGATCTCATCAGGCACAGTGCCAAGATCTTCACCAATCACGGCACACTGATGACGATGGCTTTCTAACGCCAAAATAGACAACATATCCTGAACCGGATAATACATGTAAGCACCAGATGTCGCAGCCTCACCTTTGGGGATCCACCACAAACGTAGCAGGCCTAATACATGGTCGATACGCAGGGCACCACAATGCTGCATGTTGGCACGCAATAATTGAATAAAGGCATCATAACCCGTTGCTTTTAATTGCGCTGGATTAAGCGGCGGCAAGCCCCAGTTCTGTCCTAAAGGCCCTAATACATCAGGTGGCGCACCAATGCTCACATCTTGACACAAAGTACCTTCATCAGCCCAAACTTCAGCGCCACTATCGGCAACACCAACAGCAAGGTCACGGTAAAGGCCCATATTCATACCTTGCTCTAAAGCAAATTTTTGTACATCAGCGATCTGTTCATCTGCAATCCACTGCAAGTACATATAACGTTGGATCGAGGACTGATTTTGTTTAATAAAATTTTGTACCGCATCGCTGTTAATATCACGCAATTCAACAGGGAATACTTGCCAGCCCCACACACTCTTATCTTTATCATGTAACTGTTGATGTAGCGCATCGAAGCTTGCTTGATGTAATAAACTACTCCCACCTTTCTCCACGAATGCTAAGAATTTTTGAGCACGAGAGCTATTAGTCGCCAAATGACGTTGTTGGAACTCGCTAAATAACAGCGGTAATACGCTCATTTTTAAACGTGACACTTCACTGTAATCAACCCACTCAGTGGCACGAGTTACATGTAAGGCTTGCTGGAACTCATTGCTACCAACACGTTCTTGCGCTGTTGAACATAATGCAAATTCAGGTACTGCAGTCACATCTATGTATAACAGATTTAGCCAACGGCGAGATGAAGGGCTGTACGGGCTCGCACCTTCCGGATTAGCGGGGAATAAAGAATGTATTGGATTTAAACCAACAAAATCACCACCACGCGCGGCAATATCGGCCACCAGCTGTTTCAGATCGCCAAAATCACCAATACCCCAGTTATGATCGGTTTTCAAAGTATACAGCTGCACACTTGGGCCCCAAGATTTATTGCCTTGTTCAATCGAAGACTGTTTGTAACACGCTTTGGGCGCAATGATCAGCGTCATTTCGTAAGGCGATTTACGACGACGGCGTAATACCTGTAATTTGTGATAACCCAAAGTAAGATCACTCGGTAAAGAAAAAGTAAGTACCCCACCTTCGTCACGCGTATCGGCAACAATTTGCGATTGCAGATAACCTCCTACAAGTTCACCTTGCTCCGTTTCTAACTGCCAGCTAAAGTCACTAACTCTCGCGCTTTGTCCCAAATTCAAATCAATATGAATGGGCTCACCATCTTTAACCACTTTTACAGCCGTTAAAATTGGCGTTTTGTGTTTTTTATCCGCCGACGCGAGTAATGTCTTTTCAGATTGAGTATCATAGCCTAGCGCAGCTAATAAACGTGTTAGCGTTTCATCAGAGACGACTTCATTGTTACCCCAAGCATTGGTATAGCTATCTGCAATACCCGCTTGTTCAGCAACGTTTTTCAGCACATTACTTTGTTCCATTTTATCCTCCATGAATACTTAACGACTAACCGCATTTAATTGCCAAATGTTGTTCGCATAATCACGAATACTACGATCAGAGCTAAACTTACCATTACGTGCTGTATTTAAAATTGCCATTTTTGCCCAACCCAGTGGGTCACAATATTGTTTATCAATACGTGCTTGAGCCTGCGCATAATCAGCAAAGTCCGCTAATACAAGATACGGGTCACCGCCTTCTAATAAGCTATGGCGTGTCGCATTAAGTAGACCAGGTTGACCGGGCGTAAATTCATCACCTATCAGCAGATCCAGCGAAGCACGTAATAAGTTATCAGCGTCATAATAATCATGAGGGTTATAACCTTGTGCCTTCAGTGCTTGCACTTCATCGACATTAAGACCAAAGATGAAGATATTGTTGTCTCCCACTTCTTCACGGATCTCAACATTAGCACCATCCATTGTCCCAATTGTTAACGCACCATTCAGAGCCATCTTCATATTACCGGTACCCGAGGCTTCTTTACCCGCTGTTGAGATCTGCTCAGATACATCCGCAGCAGGGATAATGATTTCAGCTAAACTGACACGATAGTCAGGCATAAATACTACTTTTAAGGTATCACCAATTCGCGGGTCATTGTTAATCTTTTCTGCGACCTTATTAATCGCAAAGATAATTTCTTTAGCTAGCTCATATCCAGGTGCCGCTTTTGAAGCAAAAATGAACACTCTTGGCTGCATAGTAAAAGTAGCATCGTTAATTAAACGATGATACAAAGACAAGATATGCAGTAAGTTAAGATGCTGGCGTTTATATTCATGCAGACGTTTAATCTGTACATCAAAGATGGCATCAGGATTAAGGGTTATATCCATATGTTCAGCAACCCAATCTGCTAGACGTTGTTTATTGGCTTTTTTAACGCGCATAAAGTCAGTTTGGAATTCACGATTATCCGCAAATGCTTCTAACTGTTTTAGTTGGTCGAGATCTTTGATCCAACCACTACCAATTTTACTGCTAATTAGCTCTGACAACAGTGGGTTACAGAATTTCAGCCAGCGACGTGGCGTAACACCATTAGTGACGTTCTGTAATCGTCCAGGGAATAATGCATTAAACTCTGGAAATAAATCACGCTTCACAAGGTCAGAATGCATCGCCGCAACACCGTTAACCGCATATGTACTGGCAACACATAAATTGGCCATGCGTATGCGACGCTCGTCCCCTTCTTGGATAATTGACAGCTTACGTAATTTCTCAATATCATTTGGCCACTTATCAGCCACCATCCCCATTAGACGTAAATTAATATCAAAAATGATCTCCATGTGTCGGGGTAACAACGTCTTCATCAAATGTTCACCCCATGTTTCTAATGCTTCAGGCAATAAGGTGTGGTTGGTATAAGCAAATGTTTTTGAGCTAATCGCCCATGCGTCATCCCAACTTAGCTTATGTTCATCAAGTAAAATGCGTAATAACTCAGGAATGGCAATCGTTGGGTGGGTATCATTAAGTTGAATAGACTCTAACTTAGCTAAATCCATAATCGAGTGACCTGCGGCTTTATGACGACGTAAAATATCAGCCACAGAACAAGCGCAGTGGAAGTACTGCTGCATCAAACGTAGTTCTTTACCTTTGTCATGATTATCATTTGGGTATAACACTTTGGTCAAATTACCCGCCTGAATATGGTTTGCTTGTGCTTCAGCATAATTACCTTCATCGAAGCGGTTCAAATTAAACGGCGCTGGTGCACGACATTCCCATAAACGCAGTGGATAAACAGAATTATTATTATAACCAACAATCGGTAAATCCCACGCCATGCCTTCTACTTGTAAACCCGGAACCCAACGACGTTGACTGATACCATCACGATCTAAATACTCTTCGACATGGCCATAAAAACCGACGTTTTGCGCCAGTTCAGGACGAATCACTTCCCAAGGGTAACCCGTTTCATCACGCCATACATCCGGTGCTTCTTGTTGACGACCATCATTAAAGCTTTGCTTAAACAAGCCATATTCATAATGTAATCCATAACCTACCGCAGGATATTCTTCCGCTGCCAATGAATCCATAAAACAAGCGGCCAGACGACCTAAACCACCATTACCTAATGCTGGGTCACGCTCTTCTTCTAATAAATCAGTCAGGTTTTGACCAAACTCAGCCATTGCGACTGTGACTTGTTCATACAAGCCCATGCTAATAAGGTTATTACCAGTAAGGCGGCCAATAAGGAATTCTAATGAGAGATAATTAACACTGCGGGCATTTTTTATCTTGGTATCTTGTTCTGTCGCAAGCAAATTCATCGTCGTTGTTTCAGCTAGTGCATACTCCATCGCTAAGCGCCACGTATGCGCACTCGCTTGCGCTGGTAATGTCACTAATTTTGTCGTTAAGTATTTATTAACGGCGGCTTGGAATGCTGTTTTATCAAAGCTTTTTTTTACTGTCGATTTCATCTTACATCCTAATGCTAATACTACTGGTTCAAAGTTAAAACTAATAAATTTTCAATGAGATGAATCTTGCCTTAATCCGTAAACAGCAACATCCTCCTGCGTCGACAAATTAAAGGAGGAGTGGTTTAGGCGTAGACTCGTCTATTTCTAGGCTGGCATGTAAGTCACCGTGATAGAGTTCGCAATTTATGGGGGAGGATGAACGAATTTAAGTGATTCCAGTCTCATTATTACTGCATATGAAGATAGCAAAATGAAACAAGTGATAGTCCTGTCACCGTTTTTAATATCTGATTTAGTTATTATATAAATATTGGTAGTGAAAATATAAATCAAAAACAGCAAGTCGCGATCTCGCCTTTATACTCAGACAAATAAGAACAGCTTATGTGGATAACATCAAAATTAAATCGCCCAACTCGCTTACATAATTCAATCTCTCGTACCCGGATTTTAGATCATCTTCAAGACGCAGCATTTAATAAATTAGTCTTATTTCGTTCACCTGCAGGTTATGGTAAAACCACCATGGCAGCGCAATGGCTCAAAGACCACAGTCAAGTAGGTTGGTTTAATATCGATGAAACCGATAACGATACGTTTCGTTTTGTGAACTATTTTATTCAAGCGATTAACAAAGTCACCGAACAAGCCTGCATCAATTCGCAAGCATTGGCCGAACGTCGCCAATATAGCTCGCTGCCTAATTTATTTAGTGAACTGTTTGCCGAACTAGCGAACTATCAAAGTGAGTTTTATCTGGTCTTAGATGATTATCACTGTATTAATAATGATGAGATCCATGAAGGCTTACGCTTCTTTCTTAAATACATGCCAGCGAACTGCACGTTAGTCGTCACCAGTCGTACTTTGCCACCCCTGAATACCGCAAACTTGCGTATTCGCGATCTACTTATCGAACTCGACAGTGAATTATTAGCGTTTGACGACCAAGAAATTGTACAATTTTTTGAACAACGTATTGGCTTTAACATGAGCGATACTGAAGTCCAAAAATTACAACTGAAAATTGAAGGCTGGCCATCAGCATTACAATTAATCGCCCTGCAAGTAAAACAGAAGCAACACAGTGTGGCCGAATCGACGGAGTGGATCTCACAAATCAAGCAATCCCACCTGTGGGACTATTTAGCTGAAGAAGTATTTGATTTACTAGATAAATCCTTACAAGTATTTTTAATGCAATGCTCAGTTTTTACCATTTTCAATACTAGTTTAATCACTGAGTTTTTTGATAATGAAGCAGCAAATAACTTATTAGAGTCATTAGATAAACACGGGTTATTTTTACACTCCCTCGAAGGTGAACAGAATTGGTATCGATTCCACAATTTATTTGCTGATTTCTTGAAACACCAACGCCATACCAAGCTTGCACAGAGTAGCAAGCAATTACATAAAGACGCAGCGCGCGCTTGGTTAAAACATGATAATCCCCAACAAGCACTGTTTCATGCCCAACGCGCCAAAGACAGCACCTTAACCGCCGAGATCTTATTAGCACACGGTTGGCACATGTTTAATCAGGGTGAATTAGCCAATTTAGAAACGACCATTAGTCAACTGCAACCCGATACCTTATACCAAAGTCCCCGCCTGCCGTTATTACGTGCTTGGTTAGCCCAAAGTCAACACAGTTATGATCAAGTTGGTGATTTACTCGCGCAAGCATTAATCGAATTAAAACAGCGTAATATCGAGTTAACCTTAGCCGAGCAAGGTGAGTTTAATGCCCTGCGTGCGCAAGTAGCAATTAACCAAAACAACCCAGAACTGGCATTACAACTGGCTGAAAATGCCCTAGAACAATTAGATCCCCGTAATTATCGCAGCCGAATTGTAGCGACGTCGGTAATTGGTGAAGTAAATCATGTACTCGGCCATTTAGATCGAGCACTGGCCATGATGCAACAAGCAGAACGCATGGCGCGCCAGTACCATGTTTACCCGCAAGCATTATGGTCGCTGTTACAACAAAGTGAGATTTTAATTGCCCAAGGTCATATCCAATCCGCGTTTGAATTACTCGACAGTGCTGACCAACTCGCTGACAAACAACATCTACAGCAACTGCCCTTGTATGAATTTTTACAACGTATTCGTAGTCAGATCTATTGGCGTTGGAATCATTTAGATCTAGCAGAAGAGTTCGCCCATAAAGGGTTAAATGTATTGCCTAAATATTGCCAATCTAAATATTTACAATCGTATGCTATCTTAGCGCGCGTACATATATCGCGTGGAGAACTGGATAAAGCAGGTCGTTATATCGACTTATGTGGCGAGCTTATCGATCAGTCAGATTACCATGCAGACTGGATAGCCAATGCTAACTTTTCTCAATTGTTATACTGGCAAGCTAAAGGGCTGAACAGCCAAGTTGAGCAGTGGTTGCAACAAAGCCAACCCGTCGCAGACAATGCCTGTAATCACTTTACGCAGAGTCACGGTCGTAATCTGGCACGCGCTTATATGTTAACGGAGAACTATAGCCAAGCACTCCAGATCCTCGATCATTTACAACAAGCAGCAACGCGTCATCAACTGATTTTCGAACAGCAAAAAAATGCTACCTTGGAAGCCGTGTTCTACAGTCAATCCGATGACCAAACACAAGCGTTAGACAAGTTAAAAACCGCACTGACATTGGCAAATACCACCAGCTCAATTTGCGATTTCTTGATTGATGCCAAAATGATTGCAGAATTACTTAACGGCTTATTAAAACAAGGTAATATGGCCGAGTTAGAACGTTATCGTGCTGAAAAGCTACTTGCTGAAATGTCGATAAAACGTCACAACCGCGCGATTTATTTTGATAAAGACTTTGTGCATAAGCTATTGAATAATCACAACCTGCCAGAACTGATCCGCACCAGCCCGCTGACACATCGTGAATGGCAAGTACTTGGCTTGATTTATTCTCGTTACAGCAATGAACAGATCTCGATAGAGTTAGATGTCGCGTCCACGACCATCAAAACTCATATTCGTAATCTGTATCAAAAGTTGAATATTGCTAATCGTAGAGAAGCGATTGAAACTGCTGAGAATTTATTGAAGATGATTGGCTATTAATTGAGAGCGAGCGGTTAATATCGCCCATCAATTCAGGATCCGCCAAGGCATAGATACAAGGATAATGAATAAATATTCATGTTTGCCATCGCCAGCATAGCGGGTTTATCTGGCCGCGTGTCAATCATTAGAAGCTTTGAATTCGGCATTCGAGCGTGATTTCAGTAAACTTTTAAAAAGTTATGAACTGTACAGAAAGGACTACAAGTTCAACAACAACAACAACAACAACCGGGTTAACGCCTTCTCTGGTTACGGAATAAACGGCACGAGCCTAGTTTAAGTAGGGTTGTGTATGACAACGGAATTCCTAATTGAGATGTTTGATGGTCGTTAGCTACGGGCCTGCAATAATTTTTGGTGGAAATTAGTTCGCTAGATTTCACTTAGCGAACCACAATCTTGTTCTGAATCTTAATAACCTACGTTATGTGCAGTGATATTAGTCTCCTACCTAGAAGTCGCGATCTGTCTGAAACCACGTTCATTCTCGATATCATATATGCTGCCATTGTCAGTATATATGGTGAACCCCTTTTTCCTAGAAATCACACGATCTATTTTACCGGCAATTTTTTTCTTTTTTAAATTAAAACCACCACCAAAGTCTTTATAACCCCATGTGTTCACCATGGAATAAGAGTTCTTAGTTGACTGGTATTCTTTTGCAAATAAGTATGCGCCGTCATTGCTCTTGAATTGATTCACTCCGTCCACTACTCCCACACTGTAAAGGTCTAAAAAATTAACGTGACTAGGCCTGTTACTATCGTAGTAATAATATTTATTGTATTCGCCAAACACTATTTCGACATCAAGATCCCATATACCTTGCCATGATATTACTTTTCCGTCTTCACCTATTGCCGAGTAACCGGCTACATTAGCTGTAATATCAACAATATTGTTTAGTTCATTCGTATGATTCACCGTATCGGAATAAATATTTCCACCGCTAAACACACTACCCCAAGTAATGACTTTACCATCTAGTGTTAAAGCTGCAAAAGATTGTGACGCAGCGACGATAGTTTTAACATTAATTAACGCATCAACTAAGTTATAATGGGTTACTTTCTTAACCGGTTTATAATGGGCAGGTACAGTGATTTGTTTTTTACCCCATCCGCAAACCGGATCATCGCCATAAAGTTTACTGACGCAAACCTTTGACTTTTCGAAGTGTTTTTTCTCGAACGTATAATAATCGTAGACGAAAGAGCCACCATAAGACGAATTACCCCATGCACCAACGCTATTATCCAGTGTTAAGTAAGCATATGCGTTATCGTTATTAATCAGTTTCTTTATATTTTGTTCAACTAATTCTGCTGGCTCTTTCGCAAGAGAACCCCATCGGTAGAGGTACCCCAGATCCGTTAAGATTGCGTAGTTACCTAAATAGTAGTCGTTGAGCTCAGAAAAGCTGCGAATATTGCCAATCAAACTCGCACATGTTGTCGTGCCTTTATCGATGTTAAGAATGCACGTATCACCACTGCTTGATTCCGTTGCGATGCTATTATTGACTCCGAATATATTAATGATGTTGCTTATGTTCAATTGTTCAACATGACTGTCTTTTCCTATGAGGTACACATTGCCAACATTGGTTAATATGATGAAACTTTTATTCAGAGCATGGACTTTATTGATTCCCTCCGAGTTAATAGAAGTTATTTGAGCATCATTTTTAGTTTTGGGACCCCAAAGATAAAAACTGCCATCTTCTTTAATACCTGCAAATGCAAAGTTAGTAGCAAATATTTTCTTAATGCTCATATTTTCATTGACTGGAATTTTCTCAAATCTATGTTCTGCATGATAAGCAAGTTCACTATCATCAAGTATATGATCCCATTCAAGCACTTCGCCATTGTTGAACAACGTCACTTTACTATAACTATTAGATACTTGCTCAATTGGAAATGCTTTATTAAAGGTCTTAGTTAATGTTTTTGATGTCATGCCATTGTAAGTGAGCTTCACCGAAACCGTAATTGGCGAAAGGTGCTCATTTTCAGCAAGTTTATATTCACAATTATCTGAAACGTTTATATTTCCAATTTCCCAAGAACACGCTACGATTTCTGAACCATCGAGAGCATTAGTTGATGGTAGGATTTTTAGGGTGTCTTTGTTGGCATAATCATTCTCTGGGTTAGACAAATAAATCTAAGATTGTAGTCTAAAGTCCGTAAGAAGGATTTTGTTATTAGAGGTTGTGACGACAGGCTTTCCTGAACCACTACCACTACCACTACCACTACCACTACCACTACCACTACCACTACCACTACCATCACCGCAACCGATTAATAGCAGAGGGAGTAAAACATATAGGTATTTATTCATAACTTACTCATAAATTGAAATTAAGTCAAAATGAAGGCTGTTGTTGTATGTATTGCTATCATGTTCACTATTCAGGTTGTTGTTAACACACTCAATTGCGTGAAGATTATAACACTACACAAAACCAAATCGCAGCATTAATCACCACCTTAACAACCAAATTGGATATTAAGGGGGTCACTTCACATTTGTTCAAGGCTTTAAAATAAATTATTCGATGAAAAGTCTATTTGACCGGAGCGAAGTCTGCAGATGCTTCGCGGTGTGCAGTGTAAATAGCTTCACCATCACTTTCAGCGTCAAAAATTACTTTCACGTCAGGAGAGAATAAAATAACATCTCCTACTTCAGCGACATACTTATTACCATCCATATCACGCATAACAATCTTACCTTTTGTCACTACTTTATATTCAACAGCGTCGTAACAATATTCGAATTCTACGCCTGGTGACATGGTGAAATGACCAACCGTCAATGCAGCGTAGTTATTTGTTACAGCTACTTCAGCCATGTCACTTTTTAAGTCTTTAATTTCAAGTAATTTACTGAGATCATTTAACTTAAAAGAACCTGCTTTAATCAAGGTTATGCTTGGCTTACTCGTTAATGTTGTCATTATATTATCCGTTCTATTTTAGTATGAAGCCAAGTGAATACTTTAATATCAAGTTATGATATTTTCACTCACTTGGATGAATTTGTTGAAATGTAGTATCAATTACTGAAAGTAAACAATGTGGTTAAAAGGTAAATATCTGAAATATTCCACACTATTTAGTCGCGTACATTTACTTGATAGCGTAAGACCTAAGGTGATGTTCCCTTAGGTCGATATTCATTACATGCGAGCTTTAAATATGTCAACAATTTCAGCAAGACTTGCTTGGCGAGGATTAGTCAGAGAACAAGCGTCATTCAAGGCATTTTGTGCCATAAATTCAAGTTTATCTTCTGTCACACCAAGGTCTGCTAAACGTTGTTTTGTCCCCACTTTTTCAGACAGTGCATCAATTGCAACAAGACCGGCATCAACAGCTTGTTGTTGACTCATTCCCGTAGTATCAATTCCCATTGCTTTAGTAATATCAACAAAGCGTTCAGGAACAATTTGAGCATTAAAGCGTGAAACTTCAGCTAATAGGATCGCATTACACAGACCGTGTGGTAGGTCATAAGCACCGCCTAACTGATGTGCCATTGAGTGAACATAACCTAAAGAAGCATTTGAGAACGCCATGCCTGCGAGGTATTCACCGTATTGCATTGCGTCACGGGCTGGACGGTTTTCACCATCGTTTACCGCTGTTTCAAGGTGTTGAACAATTAACTCAATCGCTTTAATAGCCGAAGCATCGGTAATTGGCGTAGCGGCCGTTGATACATAGGCTTCAACTGCGTGAGTTAATGCGTCCATACCAGTAGCGGCAGTTAATGACTTAGGCATTGCAACCATTAATTCAGAATCGTTTACCGCAATGATAGGCGTAAAGTGCTTATCAACTACTGGGTATTTAGTTTCATCTTCAGGTATTGTCACAATGGCAAATATAGTCATTTCAGAGGCTGTACCTGCAGTTGTATTAACGGTAACTAAAGGCAGTTGAGGCTTCTTAGATAAGTGAACACCTTTTGAGTAATCACGGATATGACCACCATTAGTCGCAACAAGTGCAATACCTTTCGCAGCATCGTGAGAAGAACCGCCACCAAAGGAGATTACAAAGTCACATTGGCTTTTAGCGAGTAATCCAAGGCCATCTTCGATGTTTTTTTCCGTTGGATTTGGTTTGACGTCATCATAAATAACAAAGTCTAAGTTATGGGCTTTTAGTTCATTCGTTAAAGCACTTATCAAACCAATTTTAACTAGCACGCTATCGGTAACGATGAGTGCTTTCTTAAATTCTTTTGATGCTAATTCAGCACCTAAAGATTGAATAGCATTAGGACCCATTAGGGTGACTGGTGGCATGTAAAATACATTGCTCATAATGATTCTCCATTTATAAAGTTAAATAATGTTATTTCAAAAATCTGACCGCTCAATGCAGATGTTTGAGTCAATAGGAATGGTTCAGTAAGAACCTGTGTCAGTCCATAATGGGTGATATTTAATTATTGCTGTCAGCCACTTGGGTTTAGCTTTGTCTCAAAGAGATACTTGGATGTTTAAATGAATAAGTATTTCTTGTTGGTGGGTAGTTTACTACTTTGGGTTGGAGGAACAATTAGGGCAAACGGTAAAAGACTATTACAAAATAGGTAACAATAGGATGGCGATGTGTAGTGGTACAGTTAATTTGGCCTCTTAGTTGGATAACAACATTCAGTTAAGGATGTTTTGACTGAATAAGGTAAAGATCCTGTCCCGAAATCTGTGTAATTGCCTATCATTAACTTAATCATATTAAGGATAGGTAATTATGACAAAGCAAGAACTTGAAGCCTTTGCAAAGGAAGCCGCGAAAGGCTTGAAATCTCAACAAGACCTTCTCGATTTTAGTCAAATGCTAACTAAAATAACCGTTGAAGCTGCGCTCAATGCGGAGCTAGATGACCATCTGGGTTATGAAAAAAACCAGAAAGAAACCTCGCGAAATTACCGAAATGGACATTCATCCAAAACACTAAAAACTGAAGATGGCCAATTTGAACTTGATACACCCAGAGATCGCGAGGGTAGCTTTGAACCGAAGCTGGTCAAGAAAAACCAAACTCGTTTTACGTCGATGGATGATAAGATCCTGAGTCTCTATGCTCGAGGAATGACAACACGTGATATCGTTGATTCATTTAAAGAAATGTACAATGCGGATATCTCTCCAACCCTCATATCAAAAGTAACCAATGCCGTCATTGAAGAAGTAAACGAGTGGCAAAATAGGCCGCTAGATAGCATCTATCCTATCGTTTATTTAGATTGCATAGTCGTTAAAATACGCCAAGACAATCGCGTAATTAACAAAGCCGTATTTCTTGCTTTAGCCATAAACCTTGACGGTGAAAAAGAGCTGTTAGGCTTGTGGTTCGCTGAGAATGAAGGTGCTAAATTTTGGCTGAATGTATTAACAGAGTTACAGAATAGAGGTGTCGAAGACATCCTAATCGCGTGTGTAGATGGCCTGAAAGGCTTTCCAGATGCAATTAATACAGTTTACCCTGAAACTCATATCCAGCTTTGTATCGTTCATATGATTAGAAATTCACTACGATTTGTATCCTGGAAAGACTACAAGGCGGTAACGGCACTTTACGGTGAATATTATTCGTCTTTGATAGTTGGTATTTGTAGTGGTGCCTCTTAGCTTATAGCCAAATTTGATATATCACTACATTTGATGCTACAAAAGTTTTACCTGTTCGGTTTACAATATCAAGTAGCTTGACAATACCTGCTATCAATTTATCATAATTAAGAGCCATACCGACAAGTAACCAAATGGATTCAGTAAACACTATTGTGCCTTATCAATCTGCTTACACTAAGGTTAGGCAACGCAACGGAGAAGATATGGTTCACGTTTGCAAAAATACACACTAGGCATTAACAAGGCTACGGTCATAGATATTGTGATACGAGGAAAATTAAATGAAATGCAAAAAGCTAACTATTGTTGGTACCTTTCTATTACTTGCCTTTCTGACTGCCTGCAATCCGTTGGAGCCCTTATCAGAAACGCCAACGGATGGAGAGTCTGATAGCTCTAAACATAGCAACACTGGTGACAGCGCATCGAGTGAGTTAGTAAGTCCTGTCGATGAGCTGTACGGTTCAGATCACAGTACTCAAAATGTCGTGGATTGGGACGGTAGCTACATTGGCACTTTGCCTTGTGCCAGTTGCCCCGGCATCGAAATTGTGCTCACCATCAATGACGCGGGCTACTATACCTTAAAAGAAACTTACCTCGCAGAAAACGATGCAGTATTCAGAAGCCAGGGGAGATTTGATTGGGATGCATCCGGCAGTCGTATCACATTTCGAGGCGATGACAGACGTGTTTGGGTGATTGGAGAGGGCACGGCGTGGTTGGTGGGAGAAGATAACAAACTCGCTGACGAGTATTCTCTAAATAAGCAGCACGGACAAACAAGCTTCAGTCCCCCCATTGTACAAAATACCGGTACCAAACTAGAATTGATGGTAGGGACAGTTATGATACTTGAAGGCTTGTATACGTGGGGCCATGAGGTCGTGTCATTTGAGCCATGTGGTTCAGGTTCGTATTACTGGGCAACCGGTGAAACAGCAATTATCAAGTCATTAAACGACGCAAGCCTTAAGAAAGCCAAAGCGCAAAACAGCCCCTATCAAGCAGTTTTCATTAAGGCTGAGATCAAAGTATTGCCGTCGGCGACCGACGGGTTTGCCGAGAGTTACGATGGAGTAATTGAAATTTTGAGTGTGAAGGAGTTTTCAGCAGATAGATATTGCAGATCAAAAAATAGTCATAAGATAGCGACGTGATGAACCAACCCTTCCCCACGACCTAGCATTAATGACATAGAGTATAGGTTTCAAATGGGAAGGTTCGCCTTAGGGATCAGCTAGATTTACTGATTAATTCAGGTTCAAATTCGTACTGAGCATAACGGGTAATACAAGCATCTAATAAGTCTTCATCATCATAAAATGCAGAAACCATGTCAACAATTGTATGTAATGCATCTTTATCTTCACTATGAATAGTAAATATCATCGTTTCATCGCCAAAAGTCAGTTTTTCTAATAAGCTTGGGTCCTTCTCTGATAGCATATTTTCTAACAGCAACGCCCAATCTTCACCATCACCTAAAAAGTCATGAGTTTCAAAAGCTTTCCATTTTAAATCACTTAGCATCAAGCTATGGTCGCGTTTGAAAGTTGAAAACAAAAATGGATAGTAAACATTTACTTGCTTCATAATATCTCTCTAATATGATGGGAATTATCATTTAATAACTTCTCCGAAGAGATCAAGAAGTTAAAGTATCTCCACCCTACTCTCTGTATTTAAATTAAATGATAGATGCATCATGTTTTGCCTTATTACCATTAAGAATGGCATATTGAACCACAGCTATTTATGATATTTGTGAGCACAGAGATGACATTAACGAAAAGTGAGAAAATAAGAAGAACTTGCTAAAGCACGTTAATGTAATTCCTAGTACCGACAAAAACTTAACGCAAGAAATAAAGCCAGTGGACAACGACTTCTTTTAACAAAGAATTCATCATCCGCTGGCTTTAATTCTCTCAATTTTGTTACATGGCTTTCGTTATATAAGAAGCATTACAAAATGAGTAACCCCTAGCCTTTCACACCTCCAGATGTTAAGCCACCAACTAACCAACGTTGTGCAAGTAAGAATACGATAGTGATTGGTAATGCAGAAAGCACTGCTGCTGCTGCAAAATCACCCCACAGGTAGTTTTGTGGATATAAATACTGTTGCATGCCAACAGCTAAGGTGTAGTTATTCACATCAGACAATAATAACGAAGCTACTGGTACTTCTGTTACCGCTGCAATAAACGCAAGAATAAAGACCACAGCTAAAATAGGCACTGACAAGGGTAACAACACCAAACGGAATGCTTGCCAAGGCGTAGCGCCATCCAATGCAGCCGCTTCTTCTAATGAACCATCTATCGACTCGAAATAACCTTTAATTGTCCATACATGCAGTGCAATACCACCCAGATAAGCGAAGATCAAACCGCCATGAGTATTCAGCCCTAAGAAAGGTATATACTGGCCTAACTTATCAAACAAGGCATACAAAGCCACCAATGCTAATACTGCTGGAAACATCTGGAAGATCATCATCGCTTTTAAAATAGTGTCTTTACCACCAAAACGTAAACGTGCAAATGCATACGCAGAGGTGGTCGACAACGCCACAATCATCACCGACGATATCGCAGCTACTTTTACCGAGTTCCACAACCACAACAACACAGGGAATGGTGGCGGTGTAATACTGCCATCCGCATTCGTTACCGAGAACCCTAACGCTAAACGCCAGTGATCTAATGTCGGTGATGTAGGAATAATGCCACCCGTCGCAAAGTTACCTTCACGCAACGAAATTGCCACTACCATAACCAAGGGGAAAATAATCACCACCAGCAGTGCACACAGTGCTAGGTGAGCAGCCCATACCCGATATTTTAATGATTTACCTTGTACCATAGCCATACTGTTACTCCTCATATTTTGTAGGTTATTGCTGTCGATTACTTTTCTGACAGTTTGGTGAAACGTAAATTAAAGAGCGCTAAACCACCCACTAATAAGAAGATAAGCGTTGTAATTGCACTGGCCAAACCAAAGTCTTGACCACCAGCACCTTCAAAGGCAATACGATAGGTATAGTTGACTAACAAGTCGGTATAACCCGCCGGCTCGCTGGTCCCAATCATGTTTGGTCCACCCTGTGTTAACAGCTGAATCAATACAAAGTTATTAAAGTTAAACGAGAAGCTAGCAATCATTAACGGCATTAATGGTTTCATCATCATCGGGAACGTAATGTTTTTAAAGTTTTGTAACGGCCCAGCGCCATCAAGCGCAGATGCTTCGTATAAATCATCCGGTATTGATTTCAACATGCCCATACTTAAGATCATCATGTATGGAAAACCAAGCCAAATATTAACCATTAATACCATAGCTTTCGCAGAAATAGGATCCGAAAACCAACTTGGCGAAAGACCAAATAAAACTTCTAACACCATATTAATTTCACCAAAGCTTTGGTTGAATAACCCTTTGAAGATCAAAATAGAAATGAATGACGGTACGGCGTAAGGTAAAATTAACAGCATGCGGTAAATAGCGCGACCACGTAACGCTTCCCATTGCACAATACTGGCCAGCACCAACCCTATGATCACAGTAGCCACCACAGATAATCCAGAGAAAATAATCGTCCAAAAGAAAATACTAATGAAGGGTTCTTTAATACCATCATCTTGCCAAATACGTTCAAAGTTGGCGGTACCGATAACTACCGTAAAACCAGGTGATAATGGATCGCCAATATAGTTCCCCTTGGCATCAATGGTTTGATAAAAACCGGTGTCCATATTCGGGATCAATACCGTTTTATCTTTATTATTGATTAACGTAGTCCCGTCGCTTTCAACACTGTAAAGCGGTTGCACTGCGGCAAATTTACGTAACCCGCTCATGCGAATTTCATTACCATTAGGTAATATCAAATCCACCGAGTTTAACGTTGCACGGTTTTTGACAATTTCTTTTATTTTAGCCTTACTGCCAACAACGGCATCTACCGCGGTAAGCACTAAACGTCGGTTTTCTGGTAACTTTAACTTTAAATTTATCTCGTCAGTCACTAATAATTGTGCACCGTCTTTAATCGCAAGACGGTAGCCATTTTCACTGCGATACAAATCGAATTTATAATTGTCACCGCTTTGATAAGTACTATCAAGTAACACTGACTGTGCACGTTCAAAAGACAGTTGGTTTTTGGCACTGTAATTGGTAAATGCGATACCCACCGTATACACCAGCGGAAAAACAATAAACAAGATCATGCCTGCGACACCAGGGTAAATATAGCGGTGTGCGTAGGTTTTTTTACTACCAAAAATATACAAAGCTAACGAGGTTAAAATAAGCGTTAATACCGCAAATGACGTCTCGCCACGTGAGTACATCAATACCGATGCATAACCGTTCATTAACCCAATAAGTGTGAGGGTGCACCATTTAATAAAATGCGGAGAAAAAAATCTAGAATTGACTTGGTCGCAAGTCTGTTGAGAGTCTGGTGTATCACCCAGAATTTCAGCTACTTTAACAGTCTGCATGGAAGAACCTACCTCATAATACCAATCACACTAAATAGATGATCATTATTTAATGCAACTGGTATAAACAGCAAAAGGAGAGATAATCTATCCCCTTATTTTACAACTTCCTATCACTACAACAGAAAGTACTTAAAAACACTATCTCGTCATCTGTTTTTCTGCATCACTTAATGCAGCATCAATCGATTGACGACCATCGACAATGTTAATAATGGCGTTTTTAGTTGCGCCCCAGAATGCATTCATTTGTGGAATGTTCGGCATGATCTCGCCGTTCATCGCATTATCCATCGTAGCTGCAATACGGCTATCACTCGCTAACTGTGCTTGGTATGACGTCAGTGCCACCGCACCTAATGGTTTGTCGCTATTCACTGTAGCCAGACCTTCATTGGTCAATAAATAATTTTCGATAAACTCAACCGCTAGATCTTTATTTGGTGACGCAGTGCTAATACCCGCCGTTAATACACCCACAAACGGTTTAGAGTGATTACCATTAAATCTCGGTAACTGAGCAACGCCATAATTAATCTCAGACTTGTCTATATTGCCCCATGCCCACGGACCATTAATCGTCAGTGCCACATTGCCTTTGATAAACTCAGACTCTGATACCGAGTAATCCATATCCGGTGAAATGACTTTATCGGCTAATAGTTTTTGTACTAACTGCATACTGCTTTTAACGCCTGCATTATTTACACCCGCATCTTTCACATCATACCCGTTGGCACTCGCTTTAAAAGCATAACCACCGTCTGCAGCCATTAGCGGCCAAGTGAAGTATGGTTCTTTTAGATTCCACATAATCGCAGACTTACCTTGGGTTTTAAGCTGCTTGTCTAATGCTGCGAGATCTTCCCAATTTTTTGGCGGGGTTTTAACTAAATCTTTATTGTAGATAAGTGATAACGATTCAACTGCCACTGGATAGCCGATATATTTACCCTTGTATTTAACCGCATCCCAAGTAAAGGCAATCATGCTGTCTTTTAACTCTTTTGATGGTTTAATTTCGGCTAATAAACCCGCTTGAGCATAACCTCCAAAACGATCATGAGCCCAAAATACAATATCTGGACCATCACCTGTAGCAGCAACTTGAGGGAATTTATCTTGTAAGCTATCTGGATGTGAAACAGTCACCTTAATGCCGGTATCAGCTTCAAACTGCTTACCCACTTCAGCAAGACCGTTGTAACCTTTGTCACCATTAATCCAAATCGTTAACTGGCCTTCTTCAATAGCAGCAAAAGTAGAAAAAGAGTTCATTGCAGTTAGCAGTGCTACCGCTGTTAAGGTTTTTCTCATCACTTATATCCTTATTAAATTAGCTTTCAAACTTACCAGACAAGTTGTCTGCGTTGGAGGATATAGTCATACAATAGTCCATTTCCCACATCCTCCTTTATCCTACGCCTATCCTCTACAAAGCCAAAAGCGTGAACTTGAACAATTAATTTTACTTAGTTGGTTAATAAAGGCGATAAAAATGCGATGGCTCGCACATTAAAATGCGATCAGGTACCTATTTGGAGTGATAATTAGACAGCTGTTGTTAAAATGTGATCCATGCACTCCTCCTGTCTTCTCCACCCTAAAAGTTTTTACCAAGGATGATGCAGTATAAGGGCATATAAAACACACTATCAACATCGAATAATGCTGTGTAAGATATTATAATTAATCATAAAAAGGACTCGCGAGATGGCAAATGTCACGTTAAAAAATGTATGTAAAGCATATGACGATGTACTTATCTCTAAAAACGTAGATCTCGAAATAAATGATGGTGAATTTGTGGTTTTCGTTGGTCCATCAGGTTGTGGCAAGTCAACCTTACTCCGTTGTATTGCTGGTCTTGAAGATATCACTTCTGGTGACTTATTTATTGGCGGCAAACGTATGAATGATATCGAACCCTCAAAACGTGGTGTCGGCATGGTATTCCAATCTTATGCCCTTTACCCCCACTTAGATTTAACCGATAATATGTCATTTGGCTTAAAATTAGCGAAAGCAGATAAACAGCTAATCAAAGATCGCGTTAAACATGCCGCTGACATTCTGCAACTAACACCATTATTAGATCGTAAACCGAAATCCTTATCCGGAGGTCAACGCCAACGCGTGGCGATTGGCCGAACCTTAGTATCACAACCAAAAGTATTTTTATTAGATGAACCGCTGTCGAATTTAGATGCGGCATTACGCGTAAAAATGCGTATTGAATTAGCTAAACTACACAAGCAACTGGGCTGCACGATGATCTACGTGACCCATGATCAAGTTGAAGCGATGACGATGGCCGATAAGATAGTAGTACTCGACGGTGGTGATGTGGCCCAGGTAGGTGCACCATTGGAGATTTATCATTACCCTAAAAATCTTTTTGTTGCAGGTTTTATTGGCTCACCAAAAATGAACTTCATTAACGTGCATATCCAAGCAGTCGAAGCTGAACGTGTTGAAGTACTGTTACCGAATTGCCAGAGTATTTGGATCCCGGTTGACGGAAAAACAGTGAATGCCGGAGATGAAATGCTCCTCGGTATTCGCCCTGAACACTTAGTCCCAGTTGAAGATGCTGATATCGTCATTGCGGGCGAAACTATCGTGGTAGAAAAATTGGGTAATGAAACGCAAGTCTATTTACACATTGAAGGCAGTGACGAAGATGTGATTTATCGTGTCGCAGATACCCTGTCGATTGATGCAGATGAGAAGCTAGATATTGGTATTCCAGCACACCGCTGCCACTTGTTCCATAAAAATGGTTTAGCTTGCCAACGTTTGCATAAAGAAACGACGCGCTAGCCGATACTCTCGCTCACCTCTCCCCACGAACGAGTTAGCTAGCCTTGCTAACTCGAAATATCCCTTTCTGTATTCGCACTTCAACGTCCTCAAAATATACTAATACCAATTTCCCATATATTTTCTCACACTAGAATATGAGTGGCGGTCAGATAAACCAGTGAACAAAACCGATACTTCTAAAGGGTAGTAACAAATGTTGGTTAAATGTTGTATAAATGTGACACATGTAGATAAAAGTATTATTCGACCAAGCAGTTTTGGTGAAAGCACTTCTATTCATACCATCCGTGATGTAGGGTTTATAAAGTTTATGCAAACTGAGATGCTTGTCAAAAACTTACAACTCAATCGCCTTTTCAACAGAATTTATTAGACAGTAGGTACTTAGCTTGAATTTATTTAAAAACTTAACACTATCATTTAAAATATCAAGCCTTGTCATTGTTTTACTGTGTTCGTTACTGTTTATTTCTGTCAATCTCATCGTTAATAGTCGAGCCGTGGTTGAAAACATCGTCTTAGATTCTGAAATTAGGCAATTTTATTCAAACATTAACAATAAATGGAAAGACATTCTCAAAGCCTATAAATTTTCAGAAGATATGGGTATGAAGTTTTCAGCAAGAGCAGTGGAACAAGCAGAACTAGAAGAAGCAACCACTAAAGTTGAAACGCTGATTAACGATTACGTAACCAGTTTATTGGCTGCGAACACAACGCTTGAAAATGAATGGAATTCGGTACTGAAACTCAGTCAAGAGGACGGCGTATTTTATACTCGGGACCAGCTTGTAGCGCAAGCAGAACACCTTAATTCATCACTAGCAACATTAACCAATGTTTGGCTAACCAAGGCAACGTTTGTAGTCCGAAAAAAAGCAGAAAAGGCGGCTAACCTCGCTTTTCCACCGGTTGTTGAAACCATTGAAGCTATCAATCTGATGCATGACGAATTAGTCAGCATACGGTCAGAAAAAATTATTACAGCTCAAAATAAAATTGTTATTCAATCGACTATTCTAGCAATCAGCATTTTCTTTATCGTTATTATTATGTCCTTCTTAATGCTTCGAAAACTGAAGAGAGATTTACAATCCATTGTGTCAGTGACACATTGCCTAGCCAAGGGTGACCTTAGTCGAACGCTCGAAGCAGGAGACGATTTGGACGAAATTAGTGAAATAAAAAGATCGGTATTCAGCATGACTGACAACCTGAATAATATTTTTAAGTCTGTCACGTTACTCGCTAACAATTTAAACGAGTCAACAGATGGCCTGCTCAGTGACAACAAGCAAAGGATTAATGAAGCAGAATTCCAGCATTCACAAATGACCAAACTTTCTAGTTCTGTCGACGCGCTTTATTCCGTTTCAACACAAGTGTCTGAGCATGCAGACGACGCACTGACTAAATCAGATAATGCGATTGAATCGGCCAAAAAAGGAAAAACAATCGTCAATGAAACCATTACGTCTATTGAAAATTTAGCAGGCGAAATTGAAAATTCAGTCTCTGCCATTCAGCAACTGGATACTGAAGCCGATAGTATTACTAGTATTCTTGAGGTCATCAAAAGCATTGCCGAACAAACCAATCTCCTGGCGTTAAATGCAGCCATTGAAGCGGCTCGTGCTGGTGAACAAGGTCGTGGCTTTGCTGTCGTTGCTGATGAAGTCAGAAATTTAGCGAAACGGACTCAAGATGCGACAGCAGAAATTCAATTGACACTTGAGACGCTTAAGAAGAGTACCCTTGTCGCGGTATCAACCATCAATAACAGTCATACAAAATCACTGGAAAGTGTGGAATATGTATCAAATGCTGGCAACGTGATAGATGAAATTAATATGTCCGTTAACCAAATTAAAGACATTGCTAAAGAGACATCGGCGGCGTCATTACTGCAAACTAACACACTTGATGAGATCCAGACCAATGTCAACGATGTCAATCAAGTCACCGAGGAAAACACGACTCGCGCCCAAGTATCTATGACTTCAGCATCTTCACTATCAGGTCTTAGCAAGGAACTAATCAGTTCGATCAGTTACTTCAAATTAAAGTAACTCGCCAGCTGCGTAATGTAACTAAAAAACATATATTCTACCTAAATATAATTTAGTCTCAAAATTCAGCACAAAACATTGAATTTCAAGATTAAAAGACCAAAACATAGTGCGTAAACAGCTATAGTGAATACCTGTAAGTAAATTGGTTCCACATCAAAAAAGACCATGATTATAAACCAAAAGTCAACTGTTAATATATCTACATTGAGATGTTAATTGTGTTACCTTGTATATCCCCCCTACCGCTTAGTAGGGACTTCTCATATTTTCCGACGTTGTATTTCGGCACTTTTCAGTCGCCCTCCTAAGCCTTAAAGCACTAGGAAATACTATGTCTGATTCAACTCAGAATTTAACGAATATCTTTCCGTTTAATAAACCAAAAAATCTAGAAACAGGTAATTTTATCACACCTACTGCGATTATTTATTGCGAAGGACACTTTGGGGAAATTGATGGTAAAACGGCAAATGGCCTTGTTAGACATTCTCACAATTATCGCATTCTCTCTGTGATTGATAGCAAAACGGCAGGTTTAAATTCAGGTGAAGTGCTGAATGAAGAAAAAAATGACATTCCCATTTTTGCTAACATGGAGGCAGCACTAACACATGCAGGCACAATTCCTGACTACTTCATTTTTGGGATTGCACCATCAAGTGGTTTGTTATCCGATGCAGAAAAAACGATTATTTTAGATGCTATGTCATTAAAAATGAATATAGTTAATGGATTACATGAATTCCTAAGCGAGGACCCTACTTTTTTAGCGGCAAGCATAAAACACAACGTCAGTATTTTAGATATCCGAAAACCTAAAAATAAAGAAGAATTGCAGACATTTAGCGGAGAAATACATAATGTAAAATGTCCACGTATCGCGATTATGGGAACCGATTGTGCTATCGGAAAACGGACGACAGCCACAATATTAACGAATGCACTACAAGAAAAAGGGCTTAACGTTGTCATGATTGCAACGGGACAAACGGGCATTATTCAAGGCGCCCCCTATGGTGTTGCGTTAGATGCAGTTCCTTCTCAATTTTGTGCCGGTGAACTCGAAGCTATTATCGTCAAAGCGTACGAACAAGAAGATCCAGACCTGATCATTATTGAAGGACAAGGCTCATTAAGCCACCCCGCATTTTCTACGAGTTCTTTTATACTCCGCGGCAGCTGCCCAACAAGTGTCATTCTGCAACATGCGCCTAAACGTTTATACCGTGCTGATTTCCCTAAAGAAAGAATGCCTTCAGTCGCTTCAGAAATAAACCTTATTGAAACATTTTCAGATACAAGCGTGATAGGCTTAACACTTAATCATGAAGATATGTCCTCACAAGAAACACGAGGCGCGATTGATGACTTCGCTACTGAATTAAGGATACCAGTTACCGACGCGCTATCCCAACCAACAGACCACCTTGTACAAATCGTTTCTTCTGCTTACCCTCACCTAGAACGCAAAATGATGTTAACGTCTTGAACTACCCTAGGGTAGACATCGACTGCACTAAAATTTACCATAATACTCAAACATTGATAAATCGACTAAGTCATAAAGGCATATCGATAACCCCCGTCACCAAAGTGTGTTTAGGCCACCCTATCATTGCGAATACTTTGATTAACGCAGGGGCCCAGATGATTGCGGATTCCCGTGTCGAGAATATTGAAAAAATGAGGGAGTCGGGCATGTCATTACCGACTATGCTGATCCGAACACCTATGTTAAGTCAGGCTGCAAGCGTTGTTAAGTATTGTAATATTAGCCTTAACAGTGAAATAGCTGTGATTGAACAACTATCCCGTATTGCTAACCAAACAAATATTATCCATGGCATTATCATCATGGTTGAGCTAGGGGATCTGCGGGAAGGCGTAATGCCTAACAATTTATTGGCATTTATCGGTAAGATAATTAATTTACCGAACATAGTAATAAAAGGCATAGGTACAAATTTGGCCTGCCGCTATGGTATATCACCTGATGATGACAAAATGTCTCAACTGTCTGCACTTGCAGATGAAGTCGAAAAATCTTTTCTATTCAGCTAGACATTATATCGGGCGGTAATTCGGCCTCGATTAGTTGGGCACTTAATCATGGTAAAAACAGCCGCATTAACAACCTACGAATAGGTGAAGCCATTTTTCTCGGTTGTGAACCATTATATCAAGAGCCTATTGAAGGGTTATTTACCGATGCCATCACGCTCACGGCTGAAGTTATAGAGTCGAAAATAAAACCGTCTTTACCTTGGGGTGTTCGCGGAAAAAATGCTTTTGGAGAAAAACAAGCTATCCCAAATAGAGGGGATGTGTCACAAGCACTGATCGCATTAGGTCGCCTAGATGTCAATATTGCAGGGCTAAAGCCGCCGACAGGCATAACAATTGTTTCATCAACCAGCGATCATCTGGTTATTGAAACATCAGGAGAATCCTTGTTCGTCGGCCAAAAAGTACAGTTCAACTTAGATTATGGTGCAGTTTTACTTTCTATGTCCTCGCCTTATACGCAGAAATCGTTTAACCATCGGAATTTTGATACATAATTAAAAACGATAACTTTGTATATCACTAAGCGATGACTAACTCGATTCATCTAATAAACTAGATATGACAAAAAATGCCTAACAGTTTTCACTGTTAGGCATTGTTATTATTCGGGGATTTTTGTCTGCAAACAAAAATTAACCCCCTTTAACTATCTTGCTTTCTACTTATGCCAGTTATACACGAGGTATTAGAACCAAGCTTCAACTTGCATACCTATAGTATAGTCGCTGTCACCTTTACTTGATCCCAAAGTAGTTCCTTTATCATCAGTAATATACGACGCAAATACACGCAGTTCAGGTCTAGCCCAGAAACTCTCGCCCATTGACCATGCTTGTGCAATAGTCGCTTTGCTGCCACCTTTATCTGTAGAACCTTGAGATTCAGAGAACACACCTAATTCCAAAATGGTTTTCATGTTCTGGTTCCATTTGTACACAGGACGTACCACAACACTAAACAGCTCATGCTCTTCTTTGGCCAAGCCTACATCAGCAGAATTTGCATACATTAATTGATGACCGACTTCGATTTTATCGCCAACACTAACCACACCCCAGTTGATTACGCGGTAACCTGTCGCATCATTTTGTCTTCCGGAACGGTCAAACCAAGCACCACTGCCTAAGTCAGCCATTTGGGCACCATAAGAACTAGTACCATATTGCAACACGGTTTGGTTAAAGCCGTTACTTAAGCCTTGTTGTAAAATAGCCGTTAACATCACGCCATCATCAGCTTCTAACGTTTGCTCTGCTTTTTCATTAGCAAAATTATAAACGGCTGCCACTTCTAAATTTGCACCACTCCATAATTCAAGACCTGAATAACGGACATCAAAAATATTACCATTTACCTGAGAATCATTAGACCATGAGTGGTCCTGTGATAACCCATTCGAACTCGCTTGGCTACCTTCGTCTAGCATCCAAGCGGCAGACAATTTACCAGGACCGACGGTTAAGTTTTCAATACCACCACCAGCACCCGCTGAGGTATTTAAGTAGTAAAAATCAGTAATGTGAATATCTTTACGTTGGTAATAACGTTTACCAGCCCACATCGTGGCTTCTTTATCGCTAGCAATTAGCCCCGTCGCTTGTATGTTGAATTGAGCCACGTTGAAGTCACCATCTTCCCAACCATTATTACCTGAATTCCCTTGCGCAATCATTGCGTCAACAATCCAAGTTTGATCTTCCATTCCTGTTATTTTTGGTAGTTCTTGACGGAAACCAAACTCAGCATAAAGATCATTTTCATTACCTAAACGACCAATTTTATTTTTCTCAAAACTAATATTCTCACCATTATTTCCGCTAATACCAGTACCTGCTCGCATGTAACCATTAAAATCGACAGCGCCAGCCGCAGAAGAAAGTAAGGCTGCAGATACAGCAATCGCAACACGATTTAAGTTTTTCATATAATCTAAATCCTTGAATGAGTTTGGTTTCATTTTTCGATCCGTGACCAAGATACAATTGGCTCAGAAGACAAATTCATAGTAAGGAATTTTAAAATAACCACCTCCTCCGCCCTCTGTTAATTTAAGGAGGATGAAAAAGGCTGAGAAAAAAGTGACTGGCTTATTTTTATGAGGAAGATCACCAAAGTAAGGCGTATTTATATGTTTTTTAAATCATAACATAAAAGACACTGTTAACTGGATCATGTTTAATCGACTAAATCGCTATATTAATGCTCTGAATTACATAAAATGCAGCTAATTTATAAATGTGATCTAAGCTGCAAACTGAAGATTAATGAATTAATACTGATTTTATAAATGAACTCTTCAATCACACGATAGGCAAGATAATCACGACATTCTATCACGCTTGATAACAAGTAAATGAAAACAAATTAACAAAGAAATTGTGTTCTTTGCAAACTGCGAATTAAAATTGCATTTTGCGAAGATCCATTTTTAAAATGCGATTAATTTAACAAAAAAAAACAACAAAAAAATAAATCTATGTTTTTAAAGTACAAAAAAGATGGCACGAGATATGCGATAACAAGGGTACCTATAATACTTACTTTTATACTTCGCAATCAAGGGACTGCTTATGAAAACATGTCAGTACAAGACACTATTATTAATGTCTACCTGCCTTTATAGCTTAAATGCTACATCGGCGCCTTTTGCTAGTTGCCCGACTGAAGCATTTCTATCCCAATACAAAAATGGCAGTACACATTATAAATCAGTGGACCTGAGTACAGGTTTAATCACAACGCTACAAACCGACGATGGCCTAGGCTCTGACTCAATTAATGCGATAGCCTTCAATAACACAGATAAATATATCTATGGTTTTGACCGCAACCAACTGGCATTAGTCAAATTTGATAGCGATTTTAAAGCAACCGTTTTGAACTTTACTAACCCACCAAACAATAACTTTTTTGTGGGTGATATAAAAGATAATAAGTTCTATTTCTATCGTCGCTACCTTGGTCTTTACTACACAAATCTAGACAGCAGTGCATCCGACTACCTCACCATTACAAAAATAGTAGGGTCGAATAAAAGCATTAGAATTTCTGACTTTGCATTTCACCCTACCGATGGCAACATCTATGCCGTAGAAGGTAGAACAGGTCACTTATATCGTATTGATCCAACGACAGGTGTTGCAACTAATGTAGCCAGCACTGGGTTTACATCCCCGCGCAGTGCATTTGGTGCTGCTTACTTTGACTCTGCTGGTTATCTTTATTTCCTCCGTAACAATGACGGTAATATTTACCGGACTGACATAACCGATCCGAACAATATTACTGGCGCATCCGTGTATTTTGCTAAAGCTTCAGCAAGTAACAGTAATGACGGTGCTCGTTGTTCAGAGGCAGCCGTTGTATCAACGAATACGGATTATGGTGATGCTCCAGATACGTACGGGACAACCTTAGCGGTAAATGGTGCAAGGCATCTCATTGACTACAACAACTATATACTTGGTAGCCTTATTGATTCTGAAGATGATGCTAATCTATCACCCAATTCTGACAATACAGATAACCTCGAAGATGAAGATGGTATTCTATTTCAAACCGCACTCGTTACAGGCCTAGATGCCCAAGTCAATGCAACGATCACAGGCGGTCAAGACAGTGCTTATTTCAATGGTTGGTTTGATTGGAATCAAGATGGTGACTTTGAGGATGCGGACGAGCATGTATTTAATAATCTGCAGTTAGATTCTAATTCACATAACATCGCTTTAACCGTACCAGCTACCGCATTAGTCGGCAATACTTGGTCGCGATTCCGGATCGGTGACCAAGCTAACATAACCAGTAGCGGTGGTTATGCTAATGGGGAAGTCGAAGATTATCCAATTACTGTTGTTGATGGTAATACCACCAGTATTTATTATCCAAGTGAAGACGATTATGTCACACTTGCTTACGAAGATCGCTGGCCTGAACAAGGTGACTATGACTTTAACGATGTCGTTATTTTTTATCGAGTAGTGCAAACAATTAGCAATAATCAAGTTTCTCGTATCGATATACAAGGTGAACTCATCAATTATGGTGCCTCATACTTCAACGGTTTTGCTGTCCACTTAGACGGAATACTACGTAGTAATATTGATCAAGACTTACTACAAGTCCGATATAACTCTGTATCCGCACCCACCACAGGTGTTTTAGAAGCGGGTCAGACCGATGCTGTTGTTATCGTTTCAGATAACTTAAAAACAGCGTTCACCTCGACTTGTGGAGAACTCTACTTTAATACCGAGCCTGCTTGTATGGGCAACACGAGTACTTATTCATTCGAAATTAATATTCCAATGATTAATCCCGTTGATATAGCTAGCATGCCAGCAATGCCACTGAATCCCTTTATCTTTGGCACCGAAAACCATACTAGAAATGTTTTCTTTGGTGAGCCTATTGGACGTGAGTTAGAGATTCATTTACCGGATTTACCTATCACAGATCTAGGTAGTAGTGATTACTTCGGACTACTTGACGATAATTCAAACCCACCGACTACCACATTCAGAACCTCAGCCAACTTGCCTTGGGCTGTTGAGATAGGCAATACAGAATGGAAAGCACCACTCGAAGAAACGGATATTTCTTCCGCTTATCCTGAATTCAATAAATTCATCACCAGTGGTGGCGTCAATAACGAATTTTGGTTTGATAACCCAGTTTTCCATAAAATAGTCGATTAGGAGCAGATCATGAAATTTATTCAAACACTGATTATTTGTAATATTGCCTTTATTTCTGCTTGTAGTGATAGTGAAAGCGACAGTCCGACGGGAAATGTAAGTACCCCCACAGCGAATGTTGTCACACCTGCAATCGATGGTCCTGAACAAGAGTTACTCTCTGACGATGATGGATTTATTTCCACAGAGAGTGATGACCTCAGATTACAGGATATAGAAGCACCGATAACACAAAAATTCACAGCAACTAAACAGCAAGAATTAATCATCACATCACAAGGAACCGACTCATGTCATATCAACGTATACACTCGATATGATAAAACGTCGGGATATAATTTCACCCCTTCAGGAGGAAGTCGCGTTGTACAAGTATATTCAGCAAATTGTGAATATTCGGGTACTATCTATCTATTAAATCAACAACATAAATTATTAATTGAGGTGGTCAATTTAAATCAAGGAGACACAACGAGTTATTATGAGGAAACAATAAAAAATACCGCCATTGAAGTTGCAATACAATAGTGGTGCGAACAGCACGTTAATTTAATTCCAAAAGTAATACTCCAAAAAAACCACCACACAATATTAATTGGTGGTGGTTTTTATTTTATCGCCAACATTCATTTCAGTTTATTTCACGATAAACAACCTCCTCTGTCGCGACCTGCTATTTAATTTTCCATAATCAGTCACAAGCACATATAATGATATTGATTCACTCATTCAAAGGTCACTTAAATGCGTTTAACCATTTTTCATAAATTGTTCATCTCTTTAATGCTAATTAGCTCAATTATGATGATTGGCATGGCATTATTGATTAACAATAGCTTTCAAAATGGTTTTCAACGTTATCTGAATCAAAGTGAAGTCGAACGCATTGAAAATATGGCTGAAAATATCAGTGATTATTATTCATCAGACCAAGGCTGGTACAAACTACAGCAGCAACCTGAATTATGGCGAAGACTATTAAGAAACATTGGTGAGCATCCCAGAAAACCAAAAAAAGTCACTGAAATGACATCAAGGAAAACCAGATCAAATTACAACCAACTCACACCTCGCCTTAACTTGCTAGATATAAATGGCAACACTATTATCGGCGCTCCTAAAAATTTTCATCGTTTACATGCAAATATACAAATTACTAAAGTTGCGATCACCAAAAATGAACAAACCATTGGTTGGCTATCTATTTTACAAAGAGAGAACATCAAGGGCCATTTAGCCGAACGTTTCTTAAGGCAACAACTCGACAACTTTTATTGGATTGCCGCTTGGGCCGCTTTATTTTCTTTTATCGTTGCTGCATTATTAGTTCGTCATTTTTTAAAACCGTTAAAAAAATTACACTCAGCAGCTAAATCACTGTCTAATGGTAATTTTGATTATCAAATTGACGTGCGCGGTAAAGATGAACTCGCCGAACTATCACTCGCATTTAATTTATTAACCACAACCTTAAAAACTCAGAAATTATCACGAGAGCAGTGGCTCGCCGATATTTCTCATGAACTGCGTACACCGATTGCCGTCTTGCTCAGTGAGATAGAAGCGATTGAAGATGGTATTCGTAAACCGGAACCTAAATATATTAAGTCATTACATAATCAAGTCATAACTCTAACCCGCTTAGTTGATGATTTATATTCATTATCTCAATCAGATAATGGCGTCCTTATCGATACATCACACAATGTCGATATCACCAATATAATTAACAATATCGCCAACCAAAACGAAGTACGTTTAGCAGACAAGCATATTGCAATACAACGTTTATACGATCACCGTCAGCCAATGTTATTAAATGCCGATGCCAAATCATTGGCTCAGCTTATCGGTAACCTGTTCGAAAACAGCTACCGCTACACAGATCAAAATGGGCAGATAAAAATCAACTTACAACAAACCAACGACAGCATATTACTAACTATTGAAGATAGTGCACCAGCAGTACCTGACGCAGCATTACCAAAGCTATTTGAACGCTTGTACCGCGTTGATAAATCCCGTAGTCGTGCCAATGGCGGTTCCGGTTTAGGTTTATCCATTTGTGAAAACATAATCAAAAGGCATAACGGTCATATCAGTGCACAGCATTCCAAACTTGGTGGCTTAAAAATAGCGATATCACTTCCGATTAAGGACAATTAACCCATGACAAATTTAGCAAAAAAAATACTTATGGTTGAAGATGAACCTTCCCTTGCTATCGTATTATGTGAATACCTCGCCCAGGCAGGATTTCAAACCCATATCATTGATAACGGCCTCGAGGTTATTGACTGGGTGAAACAAGAAAGTCCTGACCTACTGATCCTTGATTTAATGCTACCTAATCGTGACGGTTTAGATATTTATCGTGAATTACGTACTTTTAGCCAAGTCCCTGTCGTCATGGCGACTGCTCGTGTGGATGAAATAGATAGATTATTAGGACTTGAACTCGGTGCTGACGACTACATTTGTAAACCATATAGCCCACGTGAAGTCGTGGCGCGGATCAAAAATGTATTACGTCGCACTGTAGAGGCTGCTGCACCTCAACAAAATGGCTTGGTTATTAATGATAAACAAATGAAAGTCGCATTTAATGAGCAAGAGTTAACATTAACGCCCGCGGAATTCCGCTTACTGAGTTTCTTTAATCAGCACCCAGGACAAGTATTTAACCGTGACCAAATCATGCAAAAAATTTATGCTGATAATCGCTTAGTCACCGATCGTACCATTGACAGCCACATTAAAAATTTACGTAAAAAGCTACAAGATGCTAACCCAGACGGTGAATACATCAAATCTATTTATGGGGTTGGTTATAAGTTTACCTTGTGATTATCAATACTTTTTTAAATTACGATTAATCTCCATATTTTCTCCATAATTCCTGCGCATTTGTTGCTTATAGTTACCCCATCAACAGATTAACTCACACAGAGTTAACCTGTTTAAGACCAACAACAAGCAACAAAGTGAGATTATGATGAAAAAGACATTCTTTATTACCGCTGCTTTATTAACAGCGATGACAACCACAACGTTTACTTATGCAAATTCAAATAGCGATAACAATCAGCGTCATCACATGTCTTTTGAAAAAATGGACATCAATCAAGATGGTAAGATTACAAAAAATGAAGCGACAGGGCGAGTAGCTGACACCTTTGATAAATTAGATACTGACAACGATGGTTTCGTTAGCAAAGCAGATTTACCAAACAAAGGCAGGCATCACCGAGGTAAAATATTCAAAGAAATGGACACCAACAACGATGGTAAAATTTCCCGTGAAGAAGCAACCGGCCGTCTAGCCGAAGACTTTGATAAATTAGATAAAAATAGCGACGGCTTCATTACCAAAGATGAACTACCAAAACGTGGTAAACACCATAAAGGCATGATGTTCAAGAAAATAGACACCAACAATGACGGTAAAATTTCAAAAGAGGAAATGAATCAATACTTTGATAAATTAGACACTAACGGCGATGGCTTCATTTATAAAGATGAATTAATGAAACAACGACCCTGTCCCGAAATCTGTGTAATTGCCTATCATTAACTTAATCATATTAAGGATAGGTAATTATGACAAAGCAAGAACTTGAAGCTTTTGCAAAGGAAGCCGCGAAAGGCTTGAAATCTCAACAAGACCTTCTCGATTTTAGTCAAATGCTAACTAAAATAACCGTTGAAGCTGCGCTCAATGCGGAGCTAGATGACCATCTGGGTTATGAAAAAAACCAGAAAGATACCTCACGAAATTATCGAAATGGACATTCTTCCAAAACACTAAAAACTGAAGATGGCCAATTTGAACTTGATACACCCAGAGATCGCGAGGGTAGCTTTGAACCGAAGCTGGTCAAGAAAAACCAAACTCGTTTTACGTCGATGGATGATAAGATCCTGAGTCTCTATGCTCGAGGAATGACAACACGTGATATCGTTGATTCATTTAAAGAAATGTACAATGCGGATATATCTCCAACCCTCATATCAAAAGTAACCAATGCCGTCATTGAAGAAGTAAACGAGTGGCAAAATAGGCCGCTAGATAGCATCTATCCTATCGTTTATTTAGATTGCATAGTCGTTAAAATACGCCAAGACAATCGCGTAATTAACAAAGCCGTATTTCTTGCTTTAGCCATAAACCTTGACGGTGAAAAAGAGCTGTTAGGCTTGTGGTTCGCTGAGAATGAAGGTGCTAAATTTTGGCTGAATGTATTAACAGAGTTACAGAATAGAGGTGTCGAAGACATCCTAATCGCGTGTGTAGATGGCCTGAAAGGCTTTCCAGATGCAATTAATACAGTTTACCCTGAAACTCATATCCAGCTTTGTATCGTTCATATGATTAGAAATTCACTACGATTTGTATCCTGGAAAGACTACAAGGCGGTAACGGCAGACCTAAAACGAATTTACCAAGCAGATACTGAAGATATAGCGTTAATGGAACGAGATGCGTTTTCAGAACGCTGGGATGATAAATATCCACAAATATCAAAGTCATGGATTAGCAATTGGGAGAACTTAAATACGTTTTTCAGATATCCTAAGGATATCAGAAAAGCGATTTACACAACGAACGCCATTGAATCACTTAACAGCGTTATACGTAAAGCAATCAAGAATAGGAAGGTATTTCCAAGCGATGATTCAGCTAAAAAAGTAGTGTATTTAGCGATCCGTTCAGCTTCAAAAAAGTGGTCGATGCCGATCCATAACTGGAAAGCAGCCATGAATCGTTTTATCATTGAATTTGAAGAACGATTAAAAGATCATATCTAAAATGGTAATTACACAGAATCATTTACAGGGTCGAAACAACATAAAAAACGTTAATATAAAGGGGGACTTTGCTCCCCTATCCTCTAAAATACTATTTCTATTTAGCTGACCATTTTTCTTCATGAATGGCAGCCTCTATATCGCGACGTGGTAACCAACCTAACTTTTCTAGTTCCGGTTTATCATTGAAGTGAGAAACATACCCAACACACAAATAAGCAACAATATTAATCTCTTCGGGAATGCCTAGTGCATCTTTCAACACCGAATCATGGATAATACTGACCCAACCAACACCCAAGTTTTCTGCTCGTGCCGCTAACCACAAATTTTGAACTGCACATACCGTACTATATAAATCCATTTCATGATTAATGGTTCGGCCAATAACAGTAGGACCATTACGACTACGATCACAGGTAACACAAATACCCAATGGTGCGTCTAAAATACCTTCTAACTTCAACTTTCGATATTGCTCTGCTTTTTCATCGGTAAACATAGCGGCTGATTCAGCATGAGCTGATTCAAAGCCCGCTTTTATTTTTTCCTTCGTAGCACTGTTTTTAACCAAAATAAAATCCCAAGGTTGCATAAAACCAACACTCGGAGCATGGTGAGCGGCAGTTAATACCCGTTTCAATACATCATCAGGAATGAGCTCGGGTTTAAACTGGCCGCGTACATCTCGTCGAGAAAATATGGTTTTATAAACCGCATCTCTTTCATCTTCAGTTATTTTCATTCAGTCACGATCACGATAGTAATAAAATAGTGTATTGATTATCTAATTAAATAATAGAAGAAGTAAAGCCAGTGATACCGCCGTTTCCGAATAACTTAAACTACCAAGCCTCTAACTAGCCGTGTTTACATCATTTTTAAACGCGCATATGAAATATAATGTTAACTTGATCATGTTTATTCGTGTAAAAGCTCCTTTTAACGCCCTGAATTACATAAGATGAAGCTAACTTATGAATGTGACCTAGCTAACAAACTGAGTGATTTATGTCAAAACCTTATCCCCTTGGTGCGCACTTACAACAAGCCAACAATTTAACAAAGCAAGGCTGTAACTTCGCGATATACGCACCAGATTGCCGCAATTTGCAGTTGGTATTGTTTAATGACAAAACACAACGTAGTTTCACGATCAAAAACAAATATGCGGGTATTCACCATATATTTATCCCAGCTGTCACCGCTGGACAAGAGTATGGATTCTCAACCAATATTGACGGACAAGACTGGCTATTACTCGACCCTTATGCAAAAGCAGTCAGCGAAGCGCCTTATTATCAGCCTCCTTACGATGCTGAAAAAAGTTGGCTTCTAACTAAAGCTATTGTCATCGATAACGCGTTTGACTGGCAAGCTGTCCCCCAGCCAGATGTCCCCTTAGCTGAAACATTATTGCTAGAAACGCATATCAAAGGATTCACTCAATTAAACCCCGCTATTACCTCGGCAGAGCCAGGTACTTATCAAGCACTCGCCGATCCGGCCAATATTATATTATTAAAACAACAAGGCATCACTAGCGTACAACTCTTGCCTGTTGCAGTTTGCATGCACGAACCGCACTTATTAAACCAGCAAGGTGTAAATTATTGGGGCTATAGCACTCTCGCCTTTATGGCGCCAGATCCCCGTTTCGCTAGCAAAGATGCAGTAATCGAATTAAAAACAGCGATCAGAGAATTACATAAACACGGCATCGAGGTGATTTTGGACATGGTATTCAACCATACCGCAGAAGGTGGCCAAGATGGGCCAATATTCAACCTTAAAGCCTTGGACCACCGTTATTATTTGCATGATGAAAATGGCCTGAGAAACTACACTGGTTGTGGTAATAGCTTGGATCTAACCCACCAAGCTAGCCTTAATTTAGTCATGGATAGCCTACGTTATTGGGTAACTGAATATCATATTGATGGCTTCCGTTTTGATTTAGCCGCAACACTTGGCCGTAATGGCGACCGTTTCAATCAACAAGCACCATTTTTCCATGCTGTTGCACAAGATCCTATTTTACAGCCTACAAAACTTATCGCCGAGCCGTGGGACATTGGTCCTGACGGTTATCAGCTAGGATATTTCCCTGATGGCTGGAATGAATGCAATGATAAATTCCGTGATACAGTGCGAAGTTTTTGGCGAGGTGATAACGGTTATCTAAAAGATTTCGCGACGCGGCTCATGGGCTCTCGCCACTTCTTTAGTGGTGGACGTTGGCCACACAAACTCCCGGTAAATTATATCGCTTATCATGATGGATTTACTCTGCAAGATTTAGTGTCTTATAACGATAAGCATAATAACGCCAACGGTGAAAACAACCGCGATGGTCATGGTGACAATCGATCATACAATTGCGGTATTGAAGGTAAAACAAATGATTTAGCTATTATCGCTTTTCGTGAAAAACAAAAACGTAATCTGATCACCACGTTAATGTTTAGTTTTGGTATTCCACATATATTAGCAGCCGATACAGTTTCTCATACACAAGATGGGAACAATAATGCCTACTGCCAGGATAATAAGATCAGCTGGCTCAACTGGGAAATGGACGAGGTAAAACAAGATTTTCAAGATTGGTTGAGTAAGATGATCAAAGCGCGCAACCAATACATGCTGCCGTTCATTAATGCGTTTACGGGTGATGGCCGTAATGACCACCGTATTAATTGGTACTGCAGTGATGGTAGTACCATGCAACAACATGACTGGGAGCACCAAACCTGCATGGGGTTACATCTAGGTCTAGACACTGATGGCGATGAATTATTATTATTATTCAATCAAGTCGATATCCCAGTCGATTTTAAGCTGCCTAATGTACCGCCAATTTGGCATCGTGTTTGTGATACCAGTTCGATGCAATTAGCAGCTCTAAATGTAAACGATCACTATCAATTATCAGGCCGTTCGATGGTGGTATTACAGCGCAGTGGGCTTGATTCCATCTAATGCACTAACCCGCTTAATTTCCTGAGGGGTAAAGTAAATCTCCCGCAATTGTGTAATTTCCAGCTGTTGTTGCTCACTAGTCGTATCATTGTCGCTATTATTAGTAGCGCTAGTAATCACAGCAAGTTGCTCTTTGTATTCATCTAGCTTGGCTTGCCACAGCTGACGCTTTTCATCAAGTGTTGCTAATCGGTCAGCCACTTCGGGTGAAAATGACTGTTGAGTGAAGTCTTTCAATTCAGTCTGACTCGCCCCTTGTTCTTGCAGCGTCTTATATTGATCTCGGTATTTATTTAACAGATTGGCATTACGCTGTTGCGCCAATAACCACTCAGGTGCAGCAGCATCGAGTGCTGCTTTTGCTGATTGCTTTTCGGCAGTATCTAATTCATTATTTTTATTAATCATAGCCAGGCTTAACATGTAATCTTCGTACTCATCAGCTTGACCAAAAAATGCATCAATCACATCACTATCAAGATAACGGGTCCGAGCATCAAGTACCATTTCACGGACTTGAATAACATTATCTAGTGCATACTCACCCGTATTATTTGGGTCAATATTCTGTTCAAACTGCTGCTTAATTGCCGAAACTTCATTAAGGTACTGTAAATAACCCGTTAATATTTCCATGCCTTGTGTCAGTGCTGGATCAACGAGTTGCGATGTAAGGCTGTGTTTAATGCGTGTAACTATAATATCTAAACTTTCCTCACCCATAGCTGATAGGTAAAAGTCGAATAAATGCTGAATTTTTTTATTAATGATCAGTTCCCCACTTTCACTAACATCAAGTGTTAATGGTAGCGTTGAACCCAATAATGAGCTTGGTAATAACAAAGATATTACTTGTACTGGTTGAGAATCCAGTTCCTGAATCGAACTATCTCTTGCCACATTAACTAGCGCGTTAATTTTCTCCGTTGATAATGGATAAATATCTTGATTAGGCTCTAACGTTGGGGTTGGTTCTATGGCAATCGAGTTAGTATCACCTTCCGATAGAAATAATGAACCGCCGCCAACAATAGCAATACCACAGAATAATACAGTGACAACAAGAAGTGCGTTTGGTTTTAACGACATAACAAGTATCCTACGTAACTAAGCACTGCAATACATTTACAGTGCTTAGCCTTTTATTAAGATAAGTTGATTACAGGCCTGCGCTCGTTAAACGCTTAGCATGTGCAACATATAACGGTAATGGACTTGTGCTACCTAAACCACGTAGACCAAACATACCATTAATTTCATCTGCATGATTCATGGTATAATCATCACGGATTACTTTACCTAAATGTGTTGAACAACGACCCACAACACCATCATTTGCTTCATCAATCGTTAAATAGGTAACAGCAAGTAAACCATCAGCAAGGTCGAGTACGTTTGAATTGAATAACGGGTTGTATGTGCCACCCCATGAATAATACGACACACCATTCACATTATGGTCACCATCATTAACTGAATAGTCATACACCCAATTTGGCCACCACCACGAACCTGCGTTATAACTTGGCGTTGCTTTACACTCACCTTGTCTTAAACCTTCAGGATATTTGGCATTGAAAATAGCCGCATCTTTAGAATTCAAGGCTTCGAGTGAACCCATCGCATTGGCTTGCTGAGCATTATTACCAGTTACAATAGATAGCAAGCTTGCGACTGCATTGCCAATGGCCATCGCTGGACCTTCTAATGGTGAATCCTTAATTAAATCGGCAGTACCAGAACCACGATGTGGAGAGCCAACAGAGGTAACCGAAGCCACAAGTCCAGGTCGAACAGAGGCAACATAACGTGAATCAATCCCACCTTGAGAGTGACCAATTAAGTTAAATTTATTCGCGCCAGTAATAGCACTCAGTTCTTCTAAATAACTAAGTAACTGTTCGCCACGTACTTCGCTGGTATCATAACCACTGACTTGTGGTGTATATACTTCAGTCGCGCCAACATCTGCTAACGCTCCCTTCACACCATAAAAATAATCTGCTAACACACTATCAAATCCCGCCAGTCCATGCACTAATACCACCGGATATTTGGTTTTACCCGAGGTGTCAGCTTGAACAGGTGCGACGATGAAACACAAGGCTCCAACTAAGATAGGGAGTAAAGTCCGAGTTTTTTTTAACATATCTAATCCTTTATTTTTGAGTTATCGCAAAATAGCGCACCCGATAGTGACAACCTGTCTCGATTTGAGTGCAGGAAAGTTATAACGCAAAAAAATAACAGGTACAACCAGATTGAATCAGGGAGTGTTATTCATCAAACTAACAGATATACGAGAATCAAATGGTAAGTTTAAAGTCAAAAATTAGCACTAACAATCACAAAAAGTAAAAATAACCGCACAATGAACCAATATCGATAAATTCCTACAGTTAAATATTTCGTATCATTAATTTTATGATTTTTAATAAGTCATTGTTAATAAATGACATTATTATGGAAAATCAATATTTAAATTAAGCTTCATTTTTATTAAAATATTTATAGTTATCAGACATAGATCATACTAAGGTATGACTTTAACGTTAAGCAGAGCAAATAAATTAAATTTATGTGGATATCAAGTTGGCACTTTATTAAAAGATGTAATCTTAATTACAGCAAATAATAGACGAAAAAAAACCAGCAATATAATCGCTGGTTTTAACTGGAAAACAGCATTAATTCATAGTTCAGAATTAACGAGCTTCGTTATTAATAATCATTTTATCGAATATCAATGTTTATTGATCGCATCCCACATGCTAAGTACTAGCTCTTGTTTGTGAGGGGTTAACTCATTAGCAACAAGCGCATCTCGCAAACTGTGCACGACCTGAAATTTAATGTCGTGGGGATATATTTTACCTATATTTTCGCACTTCGCTGTTGCGAAAGTGACGTGGCCGTGTAAATATTTAGCCGCAAATAGTTGATCCGACGTTCCTTGTTCTACAAATCCATCAAGCTTTTCCATTAGCTTGCTTTGATAAGTAGCTTTAGACAATGATTATTCCTCATACTCTGGGTTGGCGACACGATACATGATGTAATCACGATAACCTGTAGTTACACGAATAAAACCTGATAATGCTTGGTCTAATTCAACATCCCCCGTGTCTACAATTAAAGGACGTCCTGCTAATGCCGACAGCTTCGTTTTAGTTGCCAGCACAATAATATTTTCTTTGCCGATTTGTTTAATCAACTGCGGCGACAGTTGCTGATTACCACGACCAAAAATATGGCCCTGACCACCAATTAAGGTGATCACTAATTTACAGGGCTGGTCTTTCGTCAACGCTATTAACTGCGCAGCCGTTTGGTCCAAAGCGATCAATTCATGCTGATGCACAACATCAACACCTAATAAGGTATTATCCAATCCCAGTTCGGCCATTGTGAATGCCACGGTTGAGCCGGACCCCATAATATAATATTCATCTTCCATATCTGCCATCACATCGGCAGCTATGTCTGTTAGCACTAACTCATCTGATTCAATACCACCCATTTTAACGCTTTGCACATAACGTAAATCAGACGGCACCATCATCTCACCATAACGCTTCGCTTTTACTGTTCCTTGACGAAATGCGACTTCGTCAATATCCATAACATCAGCGTCAGCCAAGGTAACCAATTCGCCTAAGATCAGTCGACGAACAACGCAACCAGCAGCTTTAGGTGTAACACCATAAACACCTGAGTGGATCTTACAGCCTGCTGGCACGCCTAGTACAGGGACGGCATCGTTAATGGTGGCGCAAATATTACGCGCAGTACCATCACCACCAGCAAACAATAATAAATCAATATCTTGCGTTAATAATGCATCAACTGCAGCATAGGTGTCTTGCTCAGTTGTAACATCATTTTCAGGTCGATAAACGACTTCAACATCAAAGCCTAATTCTAAACTACAGCGCTCGCCCATTTCACCGCCTGCAGTAACAACCGTAAAACGCTGAGCAAGATCAGCAAACTGACCCAATGCTTGTAACATACGATTGTTCGCTTGCGGGATCGCACCTAAACTAAGCGCTTGCTGGGCAACATTATCACTGCCTTTTAATGCCACGCTGCCACCAATTCCAGCAACTGGATTAACAATAATACCTAGTTTAAATGGCTTAACGTTCATACATACCTCGATAATCAAAATCTGCTAATGTTAGCGGTTTGGTTTTGTAAAACGCTTGTAGTGCAGCGACCAAAGCTTGCGTGCGCGTTGATAAGCCTTTTTCGAAATAAGTTTGTACTTGCTTGTGTATCTTGTGCTGAAAAGCCAATCGGTCAATGACAATATCAGATAAGTTATCTGCGCTGACGCGAAACTTAGCGCCTACAGCAACACAAATAATCCATTCAATCGCCTGTGGCACAATTTCTACTTTTTCAAATTCAGCTTGCTGCTGCGCATTACGACCATCAGCAATATACCAGTAACCAAAATCCACCAATTGATGACGCGTTAATCCCGCCACTAACCAATGCGAAATTTCGTGCATACAACTCGAAAAAAAACCATGGGCAAAAATAATACGGTGATAATCACAACTTACATATTGTTCAAAGTCAGTATTAGCCGGTATATAAATAGGCTCATCATCGCCTTTGACTAATTGAGTATTAAATTCGTTTAAAAACGTGTGGTTAAAAATACGAATCAAATCTTGGTACTGATGCTGTTGCTCATCTTCCTTTAGAAAGCCTTGTAAATCGTTTTGCATACTGCGCCTAGCTAATCATTAAATCACAGAGTACGCTATTAATGAGCAGGATTATACCTCTATAGTAGTGGTGTGTCCGCTAATATATCGCACTCAAATTGGTAATTTTCGCTAGTAGAATACTCCTTTACGCGATATTAATCTAATATTGTTAACGAACTTAATGTCACAATACCAACACGTCCAGCAATCCCCCAACTGGCTTCAGCCGTCAGTAATAATTGCTGATCACCTTGCCAAAGAATACTTTCCCATTGTCCATAAGGTGCAAGGTTAAAGCGCTTTGCCAAATCCCAATTCAAGTCTTTATTTTCAACAGGAATAATCCAAATGAAGGGGTGTTTGTAAATAATATTGTCATCATAACCAAGTAAAACCAGTTGACCTGTGGCAGCATTATAATCTGCCGCCGTTATCAATCCATCCACATTCAATGTTTGGTCTGGAATCACAGGGATTACCTTATCACTTGCAGTACCGCTAGTAATCTCAATTAAATCTAGACGATACAAGCGACTTTGAAAGTCCGTCCAATTTTTGCTTAAGACCCATAATTCTTCATCAACCACCGCCGACGCCTCACAATCATAATCATGCATATACATGGTTAACGCTTCTTCAGGTTTATCCGCCATTGAAAAACGAGTGGTGTTAATCGCAGCAATACTTGAACCGTCCTCAGCTGTCATTAGTACGTTAGTATCTATGTTAATAATGGTACGACTGTCACGGGTTCCCTGATTGTTACCGCAATCCATAACGAATAAATTACCGGCATCTTGCGCTAGCGATTCCCAATCATAACTGATGACGTCATTAACATACACCTGTTTAATAACCTGCCCTGTTTTCTCATCTATTTGATATAAATTAGCACCGTCTCCACTATCATTAGCCGTCCAAGTTTGGCCGCTAAACTGAGCCAGTGAAGAGCTTTCCTTCACAATATCTTGTAGTGATGTTTGTACCTGGATCTCAAGTACAGGATAATTTTGCAGAGGTCTTGACCAATAAAAATGGCCAATGACAGCAACAACGCCTGCAATCAATAAGCCCCACACGACTATTTTCAGTGTCCATCTCAATACTGTCATAACAATTATCTATAACCCTCTTAATTCTCTATAAAATCCACGATAAGGTCTCTACAACCAACATATAAAATAATATAGTAACTATTATAATATTGATAATAGTACTTAATCTTATATATTTAGTCATTTTACAATACTAAAAAACAATAGAATGAATTTATTGCCTTTAAATTAAAATAATTTAAGCGTACACTTGTAAGCCTAACTGGTAAGACAACTAAACGAGGATGATGTATGTCACGCAGTGCTACACCAATAATAACGAATATAGGCACGGTAGCCGCCCCTTATAGTGCAAAAGAAGAAGCCGCGAACACTTGGTCTCATATCATAGGTGTATTACTGAGTATTGCCGCGCTTATCGCACTATTAGTACCCTCAATACAACAAGCAGATCCTTGGCGTATTACCAGTTTTAGTATTTATGGAATCTCGATGTTTTTATTATTTTTTGCATCAAGTGCTTATCACTATGCATCGAATCCAGCGACTAAAGCGAAATTAAAGACCCTCGACCATTGTGCTATTTTCTTATTGATCGCAGGTACTTATACGCCATTGTTACTGATTGAACTGCGTGGTGTACTGGGCTGGAGTATCTTCGGTGTAGTCTGGTCTATGGCGCTATTTGGTATCATAGCTAAAGTCTATTGGGCTGAACGGTTTAAGAAGGTATCGCTATTTTTTTATCTTATTATGGGTTGGTTAATTGTTTTTTCTGGCGATGAATTATTAGGTAAACTCGCCACCGGCGCACTGTATTGGTTAATTGCCGGCGGAGTAGCTTATTCAATTGGTGCGATCTTCTATGCCAATAAACGTATTCCGTATAACCACGCTATTTGGCACATATTCGTGTTACTTGGTAGCGCTTGCCACTTTATAACAATTTACCTTTATATACTGCCAGTAAGCCACTAATCACGATGAGCGAATTCTCTTAACAATGAATTAACTCACCAGGGTAATGGCAATTTCACAACTTGCCATTACCCGCTTAATTTCGGGAATACAAGAACCACACCCGGTCCCCGCTTTGCTGCAACCACCAACGGCCTCAACACTATCAGCGCCCGATTCAACGGCTTTAATAATGTCATTCTCGGTAACTTGATGACACGCACATTGTAGCGCGGCGAGCAATTTAGGAAAACGAACCGCTTAAAATAACAATGCCTTAGATTTATTATTCTAAGCGGTTTACGGTCATTTAATTAGGTTCGACAATGAAGGACGTGAACCGAATGGGAATGCTTCTGAGTCTGGATAATCACTAATTAACTTACGATCACTAAGCAGTTTTAAGAAGTCCGCTTCGGATTTAATCGGTGACGTTCTGAGTTCTGCTGGATAATTCTTGTCTTTTTCATACTGGTCAATGCGGCTGAGTAGCTGTGTTAATTTACCATCTCGCCAATTCCGCTCTGCTGCTATTTTTACTGGTCGTTCTCGTTCGATGTCGTATTGCCACGTATCATCTATCCAGCTATCAAATTCATCAGGCTCTTTTAATGTGTGGGTATCTGGCAACGTTCCAAGCTCAGTAACTTGGTAGTTACCCATATTATCACGCGACTTTGCATAAGCTGTTCTATCGCGATTATCTTCAATATATTGCCATGCAGCATTAATCAGTCGTAAAGCAAAACCTGTGCGTTTTTTAGGTGGCGGCGTGAAAGTATGTTTTTCAGGAAGAATGAAATTATAATCACTGATTGTCATTTCTCTGGCTTCATCATCCCAATACAACAGCCCAATCTTTATATCGTAAATAACCCACTTATCTACGTCATATAAAATGGTTTGCGTTTCTTTATCGTATTCTGGTGGCTTATTCTTGATAGCCCACGCGGGATAGTCACCATCAGGCATGCCGATTGTAAAACGCTCACCAACAGGGGAATAAAATTCAAAATCAGTTTTATCTTCGACTTCAACCCAGTTATCGGAAACGCTATTATATTTGCCTATTAAGCCACTCGCGCTTGGGACATAGATATTTTCAGTAAAGTCCAATCCAAGAGCAGTGCCTTCTGCGACATGCTCTTCACTATTTCCTAACCACCACCCCAACGGATGAATTTGAGAGACTTTTAATGTCACTGACTTACTTTGTATTTCGTTCATTATGCGAGTCTCACTATCCAGTTGAACTTACGGTTATCAATGGTGTTTTTGGCTGCACCAAATAATGCAATCACAACATTGTGTGCATGCGAACCAATGGATACTGGGTGGGTATGAGCACCAGCATTGGACATCTTGTACCAATTGCCATCATTGCTAGTAGAATATCTTGATACAGCGTCTACGATACTATCACTTCTTGCATTGCCAATGAACCTATTTTGCCCATTAGCAGTATGCGTATGCGCACCCGCTGACGCTGTTGATTTATTGCCTAAATTTGTAGAGCTTACGGTGGAATTTGGATGCCCATGATTTTTAACTTGCCCTTCTTCATAGGCAAGCACTAATTCATTATCATTTTTACCAACAATGCCGAGGCCACGCATATCAGGTAGTATCCCGTTGGGATAGGCTTTGAGTGTTTCAGTGAATTTGGGGTCAAATGCATTATTCTTCATGATGGCAAAACCATTTGGGGCTATATCAGCAGGCCAAGGTAACGGCACGCCGACAGGGCATATCTTGGCTGCTAGCTCCAACCATATATCGTCAACGGGGGAGTTATCGGGGCCGTATACATGCTTACCCTTTTCTTTTATATCACCAAGAACATCAATGCTTCTTTCAATTGTTACCTGTTCGTCACTGGAGAATGAAGCGATCTCTTCATATGGCATGGGTGTAGGGAGGTGGCAATAACCATTGTTAGGCGTTAAATCTGACGTAGGAATAAAGCCCGTTGTCAGTATGACTGTGCAACTATTATATGTTTGTTGCTCTAAATAAACGGGTAAATATTTTATGCTCCCATTAACAATAACAGGTTCTCCGATAACAACTTTTTCTTTACCGCTATCACCAAATGCCTCTACTAGCGTAATACGGCCGACACTGTGTTTATACCCCCAACGGATAGAGTATTTTTTATAGCCATGGGCATTCATGATGTTTATTATAAATTTCTACGATTATCGTTCCGTGGGAATGCCACTGACCTACATCAACAGAAAAGCGCCCTATTTCATATTTTCGTCTTGCATTAATACTTTTGGTTCCTCCTCTGGGGATGCGTCTTAGTCCACCCTCATTTGAAGCGACATAGCGACTGTCCGCCGTTTCTTGAGTCATTTTGCTTTCTGCAAATGTATATGCTTTTTTTATTGCTTTCGCAAGATGGTCAAACTTTTTTGGGTCAAAGTCTATACCCGCTTCTAACATCACATTTTGAAACTCAGCGATATTGGCATTAAACCAATCCGCACCGGGCCAGCTGGGGTTGCCGACTTCGGTAAAATAGCCCGGTACACCTTGACTGGTTGCATCGGGTTTGCTCACAACTTGTGAGCCATTTTGCAGTGGATGCATTAATTATCTCCTCTATACATACGTAAACTGATAATACTTACCAGCGGCTCTGTTTTTGTTTAACGCGCATTCAAGCACTTGTGCTGAACCGTTAATTAACGGGGTTTGGACGTTATCCAGTGCGGTCATGTGGGTTTCAGGTGTATCAAACACGCGGATATTTAACACATGGCGATAGCGCGCTGGATGCAGTGGATAACGACAGTCTCGCAAACACTGATGGGGAAATATTTCATCAACCTTGATGTTAAAGCCCAAGTCTGCGGCTTGTTTTTCTATATTCCATGCTTGTAAACCGCCGCTGCGGTACTCTTTTTCAATCACAGAATTTCGGCGAGACTGAAATGATTGGTCGCTGATGATGCAATCAGGTAGCCCAAGGTAGTTTTCCCATTCAGGTAGCAGCTTGACCGTGGTTTCTGGTCTCATTTCTAATAATAGGTTGGCTGCGCTCACTTCAATGCGTTGTAAGCGTGGAGCAAGGCCCGCTATCTTTTGTTGTGCTGGGCTATTGCGCTCTTGTGGCCAGGCTAAACCTTGCGGCATCAGCTGGCTGAGCATGTTGCGCCATGGCGCTGTTATCCCCATTGAATATCTCCAAATGCATGAATCTGATTGTCTTTAGCAAGCACATCATCATCTAAGTTGCAGAGATAGTTTTGTACGCTGGTTACTGACCCAATCGCAGTGCCAACGGTATTTTTAAACAGCGTTTCACCTGGCGATAAACTGCGTTCAAGCGAGGTCAAATTACCAAGCACTTGTTTGCGGTTTTCTGGTGTGTCTGGCGTTAATGCTATCGTCATGGACGTGGTTTTAAGTACCAATGGGATAATAAATACTTCAATCCCCGCAGGGCGGCCCACATACACCTTGGTTGCAGGGTCTTGATGACGATAGATATATGACAGCATGTGAGTAATGTCATCAGGAGTTGGCAAAATATCATCACGCTCATCAAAGACAAACGCAATGCCGACCGTTGAACCGCCGCGATATGCGCCAGTACACCAGGCGCGAGATACGCCGCCCACTTCACGGCTCCACGCCACATAATCATGCTCAGCGCCGCCCTGTGGTGGGTTACGCTTGCGGTATAACAAACGCTCTAACAGCTGATTAATCGGCTCGATATCAATACCGCCCATCATGCCCAATGATGCGCCGCGCGCTTGTACGCCTGGCACTGACGACACCAACGTCAACACGCTATCCTTGTCTAGATTGCCTGCGTAACCCGCGTGAATAGCCGTGATACTCACGATAACGGTTCCGTCTTGAGGGACGCCACTTTGTTCAATCCGGTAAACTTGACCGTTTTCTGACTTTACTTCACTGCCAACAGGCAAAGAAACCGTGCCAGTGAATGACGCCGTACCCATCGCTTTGGTGGGCATTTTACGAATAACACCTTCCTTGGCCGCCATATCAATGATGGTCTGGTCTTCGGAATCCGACGTCGGAATGATTTGGCGCACAATCCAAGACTGGTAATCATACAAGTCACGTATGCCCGCACTAACCGCCACATTAAGCGCCTGTTCTACACCAAACTGGGGCAGTGGCAAACCAAGCTCGGCTTCCATGTCCGCTTGGCCATCATTGACTAGGCTGCGTAAACTCGGTACGTCATAAGGCATGTTGTGTCCCCCATAGTCTCGCTATGTTGATATTGACATCACGGCCATCAGGCTTGGTAACCGTCACGTAGAGTGCCAAGGTATTTAACTTAGGGATAGCACCTGTGACCGTAATTTTGGCGGCGAGTTGCCCTAAGTCGCGGTGCGTTTCAAGTAACCATGCTAATGCTTCTTTAGCATAAGAGACGGCTTTATTACGGATATCGAGGGTCAGTTTTTCACGTGAGAGTAACCACAAGCGAGAGCCCCAAGGAGAGGCGCTGAATGCATCGCCAATAAAGCCGCGGCAACAAGCGCTGCTATCAGGTAGCGTGTCGTTATCATTGGCGCGGGCATCTGTAAACAATGACAGCAACACCAATTCAACAATGGGGTCGCTGTCATCACTGTGTTGAATATCAACATGAACAGATTGTGGTAGTTGACGGATCATGAAAAAAGTCCTTTATTGAATATCACAAGGGCGTTGTGGTCTCGTGCTGCTCGGTCATCTTTATGTTTATGCTTGCCAAGCGATGTACCCGACGTGGTTAACACATCTTGACCTGTGATTGAGCTGTCACTGGTGATGGGGCCTGTAACATGCAGCGCGCTTTGTATTTCTGTTTCAGGTGAGATAATAGTGGCTTTTTTCTCTACGTTGAAAATAACCTCTGTAACTGTAATAACGGCTTTTCCCCCTTTGGTGAGCTTAATGTTGTGTCCCTCAAGGTGATACAAGATAGAGTCGCCTTCGATGCCGCCCACTGGGCGAACGGCTTTATCTTCAACGGCCAAGGCAACCAAGCCCGCACGACCGCCCGCCACCGACACCACCATGGCTTCACTGCCCATTGGTGCAACACTGCAATGACCGTAGTTTTGAAAGTGCTCAACATCATCAACCGTTTCATCAGCTAATACAGAGACCTGCAAGTTTTGGCGTTTGAGTGAATCGTTCACCACACTCACCACGGCGCGTGAGACCAGCATGCGCATCTTACGGCGCAGCGGTGCTAATAATTTATTGATATCGCGTAATGTCATGGGAGTTACCAGGTCGAGTCCGTTTGAGGTTTATCTTGCACCGTTTCTGCAATGGTCAGGGCATCAGGGGGCACAAGACTTAATACCGTCTTACGCCCCTGATCGTCTTCGGTAAACGTCACGTTTACAATGAGCCATTGTTCATCTGTGCCCTGAATGCTGTCACTTAGATGAACGCGTTTATTCACCGCCCACAAGTCGCCCGTCATGACGTTTTCACGCCACCCTAGCACTGTAATTTCGGTGGATGTTGAAGCCGCTTTCGCGCGTTGACGCTGCCATTGGCCTTTGCTGCTCGCGCCTTGCGCCGTCATAATTTCATCATTGATAATAATTTGAGGACGATAACGGGTGATCTCTTTATCAACCACGGTGACCTTTTGACCGCCCACCGCCGAGGATGATTGTTCATCCCACGCTGCGCCGCCCGCACTGCCTTCACCTTTGACAATGTATTGCGAAGCCCTGTCGCGCCAACTGAAACGCCCGCGCGCCGCTAAAATATTCTCACCTAAGCGCAGGGCCACATGGCATGTTTTATCACTTGCGCGCGTTATCACTAATGCGCCATGCGCATTTGAACTTAATAAAACGCCGCGCTCTTTCGCTAATCGGTCTAAAAACTCAAACGCCGTTTCGCCTTGTTCAATCGCTACTTTAGCAAAGACTTCGTGGGCTTGTTCTGTTTCTATCACAAGGGCAATATTGAAGGGTTTGCACACCGCGCTGGCAATATCAGCAAGCGAACTTTGACTAAAACCGCCAGATTGATGCACCACAGCGCAATCAACCAAGTCGCCCGTTTTGTCTCTTCCAGACACACTGATGGTCACCGAACTGGCATCATAACTGGGTATCCAATCATCAATATAACCGGTACTGACAATATCATCGCCAATGGCCACCACACAGGTACTGCCCAATGCAATGAGTTGTGGTTTCACACTTTCCCACGTTTTCGTTAACGCCAGTTCAAAACTGCCCGCCACGTTTTGTAAACTGCGGCTTATAGACACGCTTGTCCAGCCTTGCAAGATAGCGCCATCCACGCGCAATGTTATCGCTTCACTCATGAATAATTTCAACCTCTGTGTTTGCCTCTACAAAGGCAGGGTTAACTAGCCCGTTGCGGGTGATAATGCGGTGGCGCTGTTCACAACTGCCTGTTTGTTGGTATGCAATGAGCGCGACGGGCATTGTCACTCGCGGCGTAAATAAGGTGGTATTGGGCAGCTGCACCGCGCGGCGATTAACATCATCCATCACGGCATTGCGCAGGTCTCGCAGTGTTTTACGTAGCGCTGAACTTTCTGTTGAGCCATGTTCATCAATGGCAATACGCGCGCGCTCACCAAGCAGCAAACTCAGCGCATTGCCCATTTGGGTTAATTGCTCGCCAGTTAACACCTTACTGTTATTGACGCCTATCAAGCCTGTTTGCCGTTCGTCTTGCTGGCCAGCAGTCAGTGAGGAGGCCGCAATGGCACTGGCTTTGGCGATAGCGGCATTATTTAACAACAGCGCTTTAAACGCGCTGGCATTGGCAAGCACTTGCGTTTGTAATGATCCATTTTGATACAGCAGCACTGAGGCGGAATTATCATTGTCTGATATCAGTTTATGACGCAGGCCGCCCGTGACCATGAGCTCTGCTTTTAGTCCGTTCCAGCGGTCGATGACCTGATCATAAACATCAAGCGCACGAATAGGATCGGTTGCTATGGACTTGACACTTTCTACAAGCCCCATGATCTCGCGCGCCAGTTCGCCTGGATAGGCCAGCAATTTACCCACGGAGCTTTTAACGCGTGCCAGTCTGTCTTTCCATTCGCCCAGCCCAGAGGGCAATGACGGCAGTGAACGGGTAAACTCATCCAAATCATCAAGCAGCGAATCGACCATGTCACCCACGCTTGGGGTCGCTGCGGCCACATTAAATTTGGCTTTAAAATCCGCCGCATTTTTCTCACTGGCAAGTTTGGCTTTGTCATCCACAACTTTGGCCGTGTCAGCCACTTGACTTGGAAATAACGAGGAGCCCGCTTCAAAACACTCAAAGCTAACCGTGGCAGTGTTCTCTGTATTAAGCGCAAATTTATGCGTCACACTGCCAATTTGAACTTGTTGAATATCCCCACCAAGGGTGGACTAATTCACCCGGTCCCGATTGATTTAATACCCCCAACAATGCGCTAAGCTCCGTGAGGTAATCATCACCCACCACGCGTGCATTTATACTTTGCTTATTGATGGCTGCGCCATTGTCTTCAGCAAAACTGGTTTCTTTCTTTGGGTATTCATGCGCGGCCGCACGTCGCCCCGCACTGCCTTCAACATCTTCCAGTAAGAAAGTGACATCTCGAAAGGATGCCGTTAAAAGGTGTTCAAATGACATTTATTATCGCCTTACATTTATGAGGGAAGTGAAATACCCATGTCAACTTGTGGGCCCGGTGCGCTTTGAATACCGACTTGTTTTATATTGACGCGCTTGTCATGCACATCCACTTGCAAAGCGACCGCCTGTGGTTCATTGGGCATTGGCGCAGGCGCTGCCGGAGCAGGTATCGGTGTTATCTTGTCCTCATCCATCCAGCGATTGGCCAGCTCGCCCAACTTAGCGCCTAAAAACGAGCCCACGATGCCGCCAATTGCTGTACCTACTACAGGTACAACACTGCCTAACGTTGCGCCAATCGCGCCGCCAGCGGTTGATGCGGCAAGCTCAACGGCTGTTGCGCGGTTAAGGTCGCCATTAATAGCCATTGTGGCAGCTCCCAGTGCAACGCCCCCCATTCCCCGTAACTTGGTGCGACCGCTTAAACGGGGACGCGTTTTGGTTCGAGGTTTAGGGCGGGGCTTTTGCTGTGTCTGAGAACGCAGCGGTTTTACGGGTGCTAAACGGTTACCCATGGCCATGTCTGTCGCGCCCAGAGCTAAACCTTTCATGCCACGTAATTTGGTGCGGCCACCAAAGCGGGAGCTGCGAGTTCGAGAGCGCCGGGTGCGACGTTTATTTCTTTTATTTCGCGAGTCAACCTCACCTGTTGTGGTGCTTATTCCATTAGCTGGCATGTTAACGACATAGACAGGCATCGTGCCCAGGTCTTTTGAACCGCCGCCTAACGGATTGTTTGATTTTTTCTTTTTGAGTGAGTTGTAGACTTTTTTTGCACCACTACCGACATCCCACATTTTTTTAGCTACAACCAGTCCTGCTCCGACCTTGGCGATATTCAGCCCCATATCCAGCCACTTTTGCACCGCATTGGGATCAAGGTCGAGCGCTTCTTTTAATTCAGCTAAGGGCGTTGCTAACTGCTTGTTGGCAAAGCGATCTACTTCACCCCGTAAGAAGGTAAACGTGCTGCCTAATGTACTGGCATTCTTGGCACTGGCTTTTTGAGTTGTGCCCAGTTCATATGTTTTACTGATCAAGGATTGCAGCAGTGCTTTATTATCCTCAGAATACAAACTCGATAGCCCTTGCAAGCCCGTATCATCAAACACATCACCGAGTTTTAAGGGATCATTTTTTGCTGTCTCTAAAATTTCCATTAACAGCTCAACGGGTTCTCGCAGCTCTTTGGTGCCAGCTTTAAATACCGCTATGCCTTTTTCATCTAAAAACTCAACGTTCTTCTTTTTCTGAAATGCGGAGAATACCGCTGCAATAGAGGTGACCGATTCCTCTGCGCTGCCTTTGGTTTTGACAAACATTTGCGCCAACGCACCCATTTGGGCAATGGACTCGGGGCCTTTTTGTTGAATAATGGAGAACAGTTTCGGTGCAACGCGGGCAATCTCATCAACGCCCACGGAACCTTTAGCAAACTGGCCATAGAGTTGATCTAATAATTGGCTGACTTCTGTTGAGCCCGTGACGCCTTTTTCGTAGAACTGGGCAAGCAAGGAGGCTGACGACTTGCATCAGTGCCGAACGCTTGCATGAGCATACCCAGGTTGCCCATGTTTTCTTCAACAAATCCCGCGTTTCCGGTTAAACCAAGCAACGCATCCACGCCTTGACCAAGCTCTTTATAATCAACGCGAATATCGGACTGACTAGCCACATCACGAATAGAGGCCGAGAGCTGCGCCACTTTGGCGTCACTTAACTGTGCATTGGTGCCCATCCGCACCATGGCCGCGTCAAACTCGGCGGCGTTTTTTGCGCCAGCCCCCAAGCCAATCGCACTGCCCAGGGCAATATAGCGGTTGCCGAGCTTATCAATACCGCGTCCAGCGGCATTGGTAGTCGAACGTATGATCCCCATCGCGGTCTGGTTTTTCTTGGCAAACCGCGACATAGATTGACCGTAACGCTGTGCTTTAGCTTCTAAATTACCGGACAGGTTTATCAATATCTCTGTAGCGAGTTTGTTACCCATTTTGTTGTGCCTTTAATGTTGTAAAGAGATGTATGACGCGGCGAAGGGGAAGCGTTTGTAAATAGGCCACTGGCAATCTACTGCTCATTGCCAGCAGTAGATGTTGTGCAAAATCAGCCAGTGGTTTCAGTTCGCCCCCGCGCAGCCAATGCCTCCGCCAGTGCCATGTCAAGCTCATCCGCTTTGAGCTGTAACAGGGTTAAATCCGGCGGCGATAGCTTACGCAAGTCTTTAATACTCAAGGGCCCCGCATAGCTGCCAACACTTTCTACTTGGCGGCGTAAGAGTTCGAGCCCTAACAGTACATCAGAGGTATACACCACAGGGCGGTCATTCATTATGACTATTTTTTCTGATGCCAACTGCGCATCAATAACATCACCGCTGCTAAGTTCTCGCATCGTGACTTCACTGTGCGTCACATCTGAAATGGTTAACCCGTCGTTTAATTCAAAAGTAATGACTGCCATAATTACGCCTTTTTCACTGTTGAAGCCGTGTAGTTTCAGTTTGATCTCGCCGCTGTCGCTGAGCGTTGCAGGCTCGGCAACCGTGGCTTTATCCATTAAGTAATCTTTACCGTTATCGCCCTTCCCAAACTGCCGTGGCATTGGCAATCTGATTCACTTCAAGAATGTCCACGTCTTCATCGGCCACCAAGGTACATTCAATGGATGGCGGAGTGTATTTACGAGAGAACCCCAACACCTTGCCTTTGCCCACATGCGGCGTACTGGTGTAACCACCGGGGTTAAGGGTGGCCCCTTCTTTTGTTTTTAATTCTTTACCATTCACGCGAATGGTGACTTCACCTAAAATCATGCTATTTCCTTAAAGTTTGTACTGAATGAGGGCGGCTAAGATACGCAGCTGATTAACGCAATCAGGGTGCATTAGCACGTTTAAGCGATTCACATCGCCGCTATCACGGCTCACCTGTAAAGAGTCTGCGAACTGCTCATACCCTTCGATTAAACCGTTGTTAACCCATTCCAATGCGAGCGCTAAAATGGCTTGACGCATGAGTTTTGGCGTCACAATAGGCTGACTCGGGTCGATATTGGCAAGCACGTCATCGCTGGCTAATTTGTGTCGAGGAAATGAACTCGTCACCATGCTTTTCAGTGAGTAACGCAAATACCCCAATGTCGCAGTGGTGGTGATATCCAGATAACTGGGGTCAACATCACCAAAGGCGTTGACGCGGTACATGGATATTTCACGCTCAATGGCCACGCTGCCACCAGGGGTAACCTGGTATGTGGCAATGCCATCATGCAGCAGTAAGTTACGCTCTACCATGTCCCATGCAATCGCTTTACTTGGGGCTAAAATGCCGTTTAACACTAACGTTTGCAGTGGCCGCGCAGGATCTACGCCAAGGCTTTTGGCGGCAGTTGCCCCATAGCTTGCGGCCCATTCCCATGTTGGGTTAGGTGCTTTGTTTGTGCCCATGCAGGTAATAAGGTGATCATTACGCGTTTCACCAAAGGTGCCTGTTTCGCTGTGCGTCCCCCGAAAGGCGGTATACGCTAACCCTTCTATCATTTTCAGTGGACCCCAGCGGAGTGTTAACTCATCACGCAGGGTGTTGAGAGACTGGGTGTCAGACCAGGGCATGATGATGTGGTTAAACCATTCATCGCCTAATTGCGCGATGATGTCTGTCATATCAGGGGTGCCAGCGCCGCCAGAAAACGGTGTAATAGTCGCGATAATGCCTGCAGGTAATACTTCACGATCATAATAGTTCAGGCGTACATCCAGGTCGTTGCCAAGTAGCCCTTTGTGTTTCGACGTTAACACCAGTGACTTATTGCTTCCACTGTCTACTGACGCGGTGACATACAAGTCGGCATTTTGATTAATACTGCTCACACAGGCTGTGACGATGGCAACAGCATCAGCATTTTTGGCCATGGCAACTTGTACAGATTGCCCTGCAATCAATAACGCCACCACACCCGCTTGCGTGACAATGCCGTCAAAGGCGACCTTAGCTTTTGCCGCTTGGCCGTCCATGTCGGTAATACCCAGCGCAAAGCATTCAGTGTAATTGTTGGCAGATTTTACCGCCTTTAATGCGCCTGATAACATAGATCCTTTACCATACAGCGCGTCAATTTCGCTTGCTCCGCCTGTGATACGCGTCAGTGACAATGGCGCGACACTGGCCGCCGCGGTTTGCTGTCCCAGGACTAATAGTTTTTGCGATTGCGCAGGCGTGCCACTCACTGCACCTGTGTTATCAATTTCCACATACACCAAGGGCACGCGGATATCATTGGGAATAGTACCTAATGGCATTATTTCTTCTCCTGTTTTTGAGCCGCAGGCTTGTCGTCATCTGCAACGATTAATTCAACATCACCATCACGAAGGCGGCGCAGCCAATAAGATGAACGAGTCACGCTTTCACCTTCCGGCTCTAAGTGCGAGCCATCGGGTTTGCGCACGCGCACATCAGGTTCTTTGGGTTTAATGTTAAACATGGACTGATTTATCCTCTTTCAAGTTGAATGTCAGCGCGGATATGCGCGCCATCATCGGGGCCGATTTGAGCATTACATTGTAAAAAGTCATCGAGCTGGGCTAAGCTAATCGGCTGATCTAAGCGGCATTCTTGCGACCAATCCACTGACCAGAGCGCCACGCCGAGATCGTCCAATGCGGCGCTGTATAAGTTTTGCCAGCTCACTTGCGAAACCTTGTTAAACGCAATTTTGCCAAGGCTACGGGTAAACTCAGCTTGACTAAGCAACACGCCTAATTTGCCTGAGATCACTTCTGCGCGTTGGTCGCGGTTTTTACCAAACTGGTCGTTGGTCATGACAAACGCCACAAACTTAACCTGTCCCACGATAGAGCCTGCTTCACGGCGAACCTGGCTCACGTTTAACGCCGTCACGCGAATGCAGCCCGAGCCAGTGACTTCTTTTTTAATTTCTTCTGGTGAGTTAAATCGGCCCTTATGACGCGTGACCGCACTGACCTTATCTAAAGCGCTAACCTTGCCTTTAAATTCTGCTTCAAGGCGCTCAACCACCGCTTGTGTCACCGCAATGGTGCTGCCCGTCAGTTCAAGTGTTGGGCGAGTGTCAATTGTGTTTTCCATTAAATTATGTCCTGCCAAAAATCACCGATAAGGGCTAACAGCTCACGCTCATTGGCGCTGGATAAACCAAGAAACGCACGCTGCGGCGTCAATGCGCTGCGCTGATGTGGTTTCACGTTTTGATACACTGGGAATTTCAATACCTTGCCAAACGCCTGGGTGATAAGACGCGTGTGCGCGGGGACATCTACCGCCCCTTCAAACCCATTTTGATGCGCGCGAGCATAGACCAGTGGTGAGCCCACGTGGACTTTATCGCCCGACACGAAAAACTCGATGGAGTCATCCAGATCACCCGAACCCATTAACAGCGATTGATTACCGTGGCGCGTTTTACTGTAGGTTGAACTCCACGGTGCCCACGGCGTACCATCGGGCGCGTTTTTTTCATGTTGAATACGTCGGTGAGTCTGTGACTCCACCTCTGCACCAATCAACTGCTTGAGTCTGTCTTGGTGTCCGGTATCGGCCAGTTGCGCGATATGACGCTCAATACGTTGCAGCTCTTGCGCGCCCTGGACGGTAATGGACATACTCATAAGATATCGCCAATACTTGCGCGCATTGAAGGGCGATAAGGTGCAATCACTTCAACTTTACCTGAGGTGTTTTCAGTGGGCTTGGAGACTGTTGGCAACCCCAAGTCACGGCGACCCGCTTTCACGTCTTTCAGGGTGACTATCGCATTATCGTAACGCTGCTGTATCAAGGTTGAGATATTGCTATCACGATCGGCTAACCAGTAGAACGCGATTGAAAGAGTCAGGCGGTTAATGAGCCGTGGCACTTGCGCCAATGGCAGTTGATAGCGCGTTAAAAATGAATTCACTTCATCTGCGGCATCATTTAATGCACTCGTGATAGCGACATCATCGAGCGTTTCACCGTCCGCTGCCGTGGCAACCGTCCACACAAAGCTGGCATCGCGCTCAAGTAAATCTTGCTTGGTTGCGTAAACGACAGGGCTAATAACCGTCATCAGCTTATTCCTCGGTTTCTACAAGCGTTACAATCAATTTCGGCTCACTGCGCAGCCGCAAAAGCTCATCGCTTGTAATAAATTCAGGGTCGCTCTGGCCTACTGATTCATCATCAACCACCACATGGCAAGGCTCATTTAGCCATTTTCGGCCACAACGCCAAAAGCCTTGCTCAGGTCGTGCGCTAACTTCACAGACCACCGTTTTCGTTGCTGCGTGGGACTCTGGAGCAGATAAAAGTGATTGCGCCGTATCATCAATAACACCCATTTTAGTGTCGTCAGTGTCGATTAATGCAGGGGGTTCAGAGCATTTCAATGTTGAAATAGCGTCGTCATCAATACTCGTTTCGCCGTTATCAGGGCCGATTAATACAGGCGCATCAGACGATTGCGATGTCGAAACGGCAGCATCATCAACAACGGATGTCGCTTGCGTTGTTGACGCTGTTTTTTTATCTTCTGATGAAACGGGTTTACTCGACTTCTTAGGCGATGTTTTTTCATTAGACATGATTGACCTTCATTGATATTGAGTGGTGAGTTAACCCCTCTGTCTATTCACGCATAAACAGAAGGGCGTACACGGCGCTTACAAGTATTCAGAAACCAGCAGGTCAAACTTCTTATACAACGTGTTTGTGGTGCCAGCGATCTGATTACTCATCATCAACTCTTCTGATGCAGCTTCATTATCACCGCCCACGACTAAATGGGTGGCTTTGGTGCCCAGTGGCGTGCCGTTATCGCGGGTAAATGAACGCAGCAATGCGCGCGCTTTGTTTTAAGTTTTCTTTAGTGAGCGGCGCTTTAGAGCCCACCGCCATCTGCCAAAAACCAAACCCGGAATTACCGCGCCCGTCAGTGGCATAAATGAATTCATCGTTGAGCACCACATGATCGCTGTCCATGTCATCGAGCGACTTAAACTCAAATTCACGGCGCTTTTGATAAACCAGTGGTTTAAGGGGACGTGAGCAGTCTAATAAGAACCAGGCTTCACCATCAGGAATGGGCGTACCACCGCTATCGTTGCCATTGGCAATAATGTTCGACGCCGTGCCACCTGCCATTGGGTGGTCGGTATCAAAGAAGTACTGGCCGTCATAGCATGTGGTGGTGAAACCTGCGGCAAGGAGGCTAAACACCATTTTGTCAGGGAACACCGCCACATCTTGGCCGATAGATTCCGCCATTAGGCCGTATTGACCAATCTGGTCGTCTTCGACTTTATCGCGCTCAACGGTAATGGATGCTTCAAATTTCTTATTTTTAATGGTGTAACCGTGCTCAGCCAGTTTCGCTAATTGGCGGTCGCCCAGCCATTCTTTGATCTCTGGCCAGTCACCCAAGAAGCCATAATCTTCGGCGCTGGTTGACGAACTCAATATGGTGGCAATTGCGCCATGGAGTGGTTTAACTGTGCCCAAACCTTTTTGGTACGCTGCCGAAAGGCCCGTGCTGAGGTTTCGGACTTGTTCTGCTGTAATTGGCATTATTAAGTTCCTATAAATTTAATGAATAACGTAATTCACGCGCTCGGTTTAGCGGATAAAAACTGCTCTTTGGTTAATCCCATTGAACGGCACATGGCCAGTTCGCCCTCCGTTAATGACGTGTCACCGTCTTTTTTCTGCTTGTGCTGAGTGTCAGTGCTGACCAGCTTGGGCGCACTGGCAATAAAGTTTTTGAACTGCTCGACACCGCCGTTCGGCGCGGCATGTGGCCAAATACATGTCTTTATTGGCTGGGGCCACTTTACCGTCAGTGATAGCGCCATCGACCAACGCTGTTATCTCAGCATCATGAATGTCTTTGAGCTTTTGTTCCGCCGTGGTCGCGCGGTTAAGGGCTAACTCATGCGTGGCAGTGGGCACAAACTTATCCAGTGGCGGAGTTTCTGCGCGGTTAAGCGCCAATTGTTTATCGTTTTTAAGTGTTTCGATGCTAGTAACGACTTGTTCTTCATTGGCTTGGGGAGTGAGTCCCAACGCAGTCACAATGGCGAGTGGCAATGGCATAGGTAGTTCCTCTTCTTTTCGATTGAGTGCAGGCAGTTTTAAATTAGGCTGGTTAGTAAAACCAACGCTAACGACTTCACTTACAACGCCTTGGGCGTCAAAGTAAAAACTTGGCGAGTAGTAACGGTACTTACGCTCACTGACGATAAGCGCCCCTTCGGTATTGAAGTTGACCTTGCCCCACACAGCGCCATCGCGCACTTCGAGGTTTTCTACCCAGCCATAGGCAGGGGCTTCTTCACCTTTTGGGCCCTTGATGTGGGTGGCGTGTTCAATATCCCACGGGATGTTGGCAAGGTTTGAGTCTTGAACGACACGCTCTGGAGCGACATTATTCCACTGCCTGCCATCTTGGCCTTGAAACGCGCCAGCTGGCACAAGCAAGATCCAATCGGGTAATGTACGCGGCAGTTCATAGCACAGCGCAAGATAATGGGGTTTGGGCATGAGTGATATCCGTCAGTGATGATGTCATTCAGATTAACGGGAAATATCAGTGAGGTGGATCCACGTGTGTCCATGATGAATACAAAGAGGAATTCATGTTTAGACGGCAAAGTTATCCCAAAGGAGATAACAGGCGTTGCCCAGCGTTGTTTAAAACCTGTTTAAATCGCGCTGAGCGTGTTTAACCCACCTTGAGTGGGTAAATGATGTGCAGTTTGCTATTAAAGCGAGGAGCGGAGGTTATAGCGGCTAAATACGTTATTCATCAACGGGGTTAACTTTCCCCGATTTCAGGCACGAACAATGCCGCCTCGTCCACGTCGGGCAGTGGCAGTTTGCCTTGGATATCCCAATGGGTGTGCAATATCGCCCCGAGCATGGCGGGCGTGATAGGCGCGCTAATGGGGTAGTTAAAACAAGGCATGGCCGAGCCTGCATAGCCAAGTAATAATGCTTCATCAACGAGGGCTTGCACTCGGGCTGCATCTTTGCCTGTCACTCGCTGACTATCCTCATCAAATGAAAAGGTTAAATAGCGAGGGGCACTTGCTGGTGTTGACGGCTGACCTAAAAAAGCCGGTACCGTTGTTAAATCTAAAATGGATGTCAGAGTCAGTTCCATGTGCTTTACGGCCTATAGTGAAATAATAACCCAATGACAGTTTCTAACATGTCCGGGTCTTTTTGCATCAGGGCAAACAAACGTGCCACATTGCGCGTATCCATCGTGCCCAATAAGGGCTCTAATGCCATGGGCATGACTTCGGCGGCTTTGTGACCATCAGGCGATGAGGCATATTCTTTGCCCATATATACATTATAGTAACCGTCTTTACGAGTAACTTCTTTGAGGCCGTAGTTTAAACCTGTTAGGTCTCTGAGCCTTTCGAGCTTATCGCCCTGAGTGCGGCGCTGGTGAATGCGGTTAAACAGCGTATCTAATTCGGGGATGGCTTTTTGCAAGCGATGTGCATACTCATGCGCCGCCGTGCTGCTTTCATCGGTGCGAATAAAGCCGCTGCCTTTCGGCCATTTTCGCGGCGCGCCTGTGCTGTCCTTACCTAACTTTTTATACGCCCAGCCAAAACTATCCACCTTGGCCCGGTCACTGGTGAGGGTCACCGCCCAGCCGCGCGTTGACGTATAACTGACATACAAAGGGCCCAGTTCATCAGCGGCTTTTGTCCAATCATCCGGGTAGCGCAGTGAGGCTTGACGCACTGCCGTTGCCCCTTTACCTCGCGTGGCGATATTGGCACTGGTGCTGATATTACGCGCGAGAGAGAGCTGGCGCAGCAAGGCTTGTTGAAATTGCTGCGCGGCATCGGCGCGTTTTTCAGGGCTGGCAATGGCATCCACTAACACATTGGCAAGTTTAGTGCCGCTGCTGTCCGTTTCATTTAACAGCTGCGCGGTTTGTTTTGCGCCAAGCTCTAAATAACGTTGCGGGTCGCTATCGTTGGTAAACTCATGCAGCGGCGCGGGGCTTGCGGCGGTGCCCAGTTTTTGCTTTGTGTATGTTTCCTTGTTTTGCGTTTGTTTTGTTATCTGCGCCTTGCGATCAATCCCCATGTTGTAATTCCAACCCGGATCGATACCGACAGGCACTTGTTGTACTTCGCCCGTGCGTTTGTTTACCCACTCGCGTGTTTTTATCGTCGGTGCTTGGGTCAGTATTTGACTGTCACCTTTTAAACGCTCGGCTTCACGTTGACTTACCTGGCGAACGCGGCACTTGCAGCCCCAGCCATTGGGCGGGAAATGGGTTTGCCAAAATGGGTCGTCCACGGGTAAAAGCAAGCCTTTCCACGCACTGTGCTCAGGGCGGTGCTCTAGGCTTGGCCCCAGTTCGTAGAGTAAATAAGGGTGACTTTCACGTGAGCGTTCAATGCGCGCCCACTTACCCGCTGCGCGCGCCGTCTTCATGTTGGTGTCATAAATGGTTTTTAAACGTGCATCACTGCCAAGTTGCACCGCGCGCGCGGTGCCCGTTTGTGGATCAACTAGGGACTTTTCGCCCCACCAACCTTGCGCCACCAAGGTGGGCTTGAGGCTTTTGGCAAACTGCTGGAAAGTTTTACCCTCACGCAGCGCTTGCTCTAGGGCGTTTCGGGTATCCGCTAACATATCAAGCTGCATCATCTTTGCTACCGTAAACGCATTGTTATGCTCACGTTGCCATACATCTTGATAGTTAAAGCCCGGTGTGAGCTTTTTCTTCGTCAGGTAATTAAGCGCATCTTGGGGGATGAGTTTAGGCGCATCAGGCATCGTCAGTGTCTCCCAATGCACGCGCTTGCCAGCACAGACTCGCTAATTGCTCAACAAACTCATCCGCCGAAAGCCCCTCTGCAAGGGCTGGGCAACTGCGCGCTGAACGCTTCAAAGCTATCAGTGCTCTGCGCTAGATCTAATATCGGATTTAAGATAGGCGCGCTTATTTCTTCCCATTCATCGAGTGCATTTTGCGTTAACTGCGCGACTTCATCATCGCGGTTAAACGTTGTTTGACTGCTGTTTAACGCCAGTTTGCGATTGAGCGCGACAGTGTTTTCTGAACTGGGCTCAGTAGACGGCGTATTTAATGGCACCAAGACGTCGCTGTCATCATCGGGATCGCTAATGCCTAATTTATCGCGCACCTCGGAGGATTGCACTTTCAAGCCCCGGTCAATTAATGGGGTCAGCGCATCCACCCAGGCTTTCGTGTCTTGCGGCTCTTCGACAATCAGTTCAATGGTCGGGTAACGGGTTTGCACGCCATAGTTAATATCAATGAACGCTCTCACCAAATAACGGTTTAAGGCGTTGGCGAGTTGCCGCGCATCCCAGCGAATAATGTCTTTACGTACTTCATTATGCACCGTGGCTTGTGATTGACTGGCACCGTCATCGGTGGTCATGGTTTGCCCCAGTACCGCTTTGGATATTTGGCGGTCTGCCCATTCGGCCATGTTCTCAAACAAGGTATCGCCGCCGTTACCTTTGCCGCTTTCAATCATGTCAATCTTCATGGATTCGGGAATGGCCGCGCCCGCATCACTGGCAATGGTTGAGATGGCATTCACCAGCGTGCGAATATCCGCTTCCGAGGCATTGGCGTGGTATTTACCCACGCGAATAGGCATACCGAATATTTCAGCAAACGCCCACCAGTCGCGCACGGTGTAACTTTTTAACATGTACATGACCGACACTAAACGCGCCAAACCATTGCGTAACCAATGGCCTGACTTCATGCGCGGCATATGCACAATATAGCCGTGTTGCTTCAGTGGCTCGCCTTTGGGGTTGTCATCACTTTTAAGGTGCAGCTCAGACAAGGTTTCATCGTCAAGCACAATAAAGCGCGGGTCTACCCATTGGTAGTCCTGTGGCACCCAGGGCGTATTACTGGTATCCCAGATTATCTCAACGAGCCCAATGCCTTTGCCAAGGCCATCGAGTAAATCAAACCCGGCATCCGGCATTTGTGGGTGGCGCAGTAGCTCACGCACAGCTTGCGCTTGCTCGATATGCTGGGGCTCATCACTGGCCGCTTCCACACTAAAATCAAGGCTTGCCACCGCCAGCTTACGCGTGGAGAGTACCGAGCGATAATGCAAGTCGCGCTCTTCCATCTCTTCGGCAAGAATAAAATAATCTTCGGCGCTGCCTGTGGCGGCCTTTTTTAACAATGACGCTAACTTAGAGGGCGTGAGCCCTTTGGCAATGGACTTGGTTGATGCGGGCGTGCGCACGCCCGTGGTGTAGGCGCGGCTTTGCTGCTGCGTGAGCGCTTGTTGCTCTGCGCTGTTAAACGGCCGATTTGTCGCCGGATTGATAATGACTGACATGGTGTTCCTTATAATAAACCGCCGCGCATGGCTTTAAGGCCGCGCGTCAGTTTCATTTGACGTTGAGGGGTATCGGTGTGATTGTCTGGCGACTTGATGCGATGAAATTCATAGCGATAGCACTCTTCTTTAGAGGCCAAGTACGCCAAGAAAATAGCGATAGCGGAGTCACCGTGGCGTTTAGAGCCGTCACTCGCTTTGGTTCGCTTGTCATCAATGGAGGGCACACCGCGAATGATTTGAATGGATGAGAAATCATTGATCACATCTTCATTCTTGGGAATACGCAGCTCCTGGTCTTCAAAGGCTGACTTAAAGCGCGGCATGTTTTCGCGGTAATAGGCGCTTGATAGCATCACTTTTTCCACTTCACCGCCGTATTTATACACGGCTTGCTCTGCTAAATATTCACCATTACCACGGCCATCAAGCTTGATACCGTCACGACGCGGCAGTCTGTCGGCAATGTAATACAACACTTGTTCCTGCTGCTTAAAGGGCACATTCCACAGCTCGACCAGAAACGGGATATCCCGCTTGGTGTCGGTGTGCACCGTGCAAGGGGCAAAGACCGTCAAGTCACCACTGCGGGCGAAATCTTCCCCGAGCGTGTGGCGCAGATCGGTTGGCAGTTCATCGAGCAGCGGTTTGACGTTTAAATCCAGCCATTCGTCCATTTCCATGATACGCAGTCGCTCAGGCAGGTTATTAAACTCACTGCTGCCATTAAAGCGCACCACTTTATCTTCAAGCTCGGCGGCGCGCTCTCTGTATGAACGAGGGATATACACCCCTGAGCCTGATTTGGGCACGCAGAAATACTCTTCTTGCGCATCATCTTCGGTGGCTGTATCACGTAATAAGTTCGCTTTCCACTGCGACTCGGCATCTAAGCTCCAGACCATGCCCTTAACTTGGCAGATACGCTTATAAAGCCCATCAGCGCACGCATCATCGAGAGTGATAGTGTGAATAGAATAGCGTTTTTTACCCGCGCGGCTTTGCTGTATTAACTCGTTAAACAAGTTGTCATTGCCGTTATGGGTTGATATCAAACGCACTTTTGCGCCCCACATGGTCAGTGCCAGCGCGGCTTTTAAGACTTCGGCCAGCTTTTCATGAAAGGCGGCTTCATCGATGGTGACGTTCCCTTGCATACCCCGTAAGTTACTCGGATTACTCGACAAGGCTTGGACTTTAAAGCCCGAGGCAAAGTAAACCACAAAAGTCAGAATGTCTTTGTCTTCATCATTAAAGACTTCTTCGCATATCTCACCCGCCACTTTATCAAAGGCTTTGGCCCACATGGCCACCGCTTCAATAAACTCTCTGGCCATCTCTTTATTTGAGCCAACATAAAAGTGATTAATACCATTATCACTTTTACTGGCCGAGGCCGCCAATGTGGCATCGGCAGCCTCGGCCCAGGTGATCCCGGTACGGCGTGATTTCTCCGCTATCTTTAATACGCTGTCATCTTCAATCCAGCGTTTTTGATAGGGCAATAACACTTCATTTGCATCATAACGGTAATGGGTATGCGCTATCGCCGCCGCTAAGGGGGAGCGTTGAAATTCTGCCATTAGGCCAGTCCTAAAATTGAATTTTTGATTTGCTGCACGCTCTCTTTGCTCAGACCTGAGATTTTCGCGGCTTGGTCAACGGCGGCTGCGGCTTCTTCGGCAAAGGCTTTGCGGATCTCTTTTTCAAGTTTCACACTGCCCACTTGCGCTTCTTGCAGGCGCTTAATTGACAGCGCCAAATGCCCCATGGTTTTTGGATCAATGGGATCGTCTGATTCCATGGCCTTCATTTGAAAATCAAAGATCTGACTTTTGCCTATTTCAATCAAGGCGCGGGCGATGTCCGTTTGTGGCATTTCGCCGAACTGTTGCACCCATTGCCCTGTCATTTCCTGCGCCTGGCGGTAACGAGTCATGCTTTGATTAAAGTTAATGGCATAACGAGATAAGCCATTGCGACTGAGTTTGTCTTCTTCACTTAAGCCAAACTCATCAATTAACGTGTTGATGGCTTCGCGTATTTGCGTTTGTGGCATACGCCCATCACGCAATAAGATATTGAGTTGCGTGCGGATATCATCGGGCAAACGGTCTATTTTACTCACCCGTTTTTTCGTGTGCGGTTTATCGCTCATGGCATTACCTTACAAGTTAAGGGCGTGGTCGTTTAACGCCCGGATGCAGGGCTTGCCCGGTTGCCACGTCAATGCCGCGTTGGGTTAATATGGCGACCGCCGTGTCCACGGCATCACTTAAGCTAATAAGACCTTGCTCGGCTAACCAATGCATTTCACTCAACACCACATCACGGCTCACGCGATGGCCATACACATCCAGCGAACTGTCTAAGATACTTTCGTTGGCTGAATAAGAGGGCGTTTCGTTGAGTATGCGCAAGATAACGAGGCGTCTGTCGTGTTGTAATAATTCTTTCAGTGCCATTACGCTCTTTCCTTAAGTTCGTTTTCAAGTAACAAATTACTGATGTGCTCTAAGCCGCGCAGAGCGGGGGCGATCGCTTTTATTTCACCGCGCAACTCTTCAATGCTCAGACGTAGCTCAGACATTTCGCCGTGACTGGGCAGGGCTTCAACGCGGGCAAGCAATGCGGTGTGACTGTCCTTTAACTTGCTGAAATCTTCTGTTTTCACAAAGGTTTTGTGCAGCGCCCAGCCTGCTAACATAAAAGTAAAGTTCATGGCGGTGGCCACAATCGGCCACCATATTTTGATGGTGTCCATGGTCAAATACGCATCTCCCGCAATTGTTGACAATGAATGCAATAAGCCGCGTCTGGTTTGGCGGCAAGTCGCAGCGGTGGAATAACTAAGTCGCAGCGCAAGCAATGCACTTGCGCATTGGTTATTTGCTGGGCAGGCTCTTTGCCCTGACGTAGGGCCTTATCAAGGGCTTGTTGCCGCTGGCTCTCTTCCACTTTGGCGGCGTTGTCATATATATCCATACTAACCCCGCTTGAAAGGATTAAGGTTAAACTTCGCGCCCGATGCTTTGGCTTTATCCACGGTGCGCACGCCAAGGTAAGTCATGAATGGGGCGATCAACATAGAGGCGAGTTCCCAGTTTGCGCCGTCGCCTTTATCGAGCGCGCTTAACACATCAAACACAAATATATACAAGATGGCCGCATACAAACTCAAACGACAACCAAACGGGCGCGTGCGGCGCACGTACTCATCATCAGCTTTATCCCCTTCACGAATGGTGGTTTGGGTTTCGTGGTGCGCGGCTTGTTTGTCTGCCAGCTGTAATTCCAGCCGCCGTGTTTGTTCTTTTTCCAGTTCAATTTTGACTTTTTCTAACTCAACCAGCGCCTCCGGGGGCAAGTTACTGAGCATGTTATTGAGCTTATCTTGCTGCGCGCTTTTATCACTGGGCAGCGCGCCTTCGACATACTCAACGGCTTTGGCGACGTCGTTGGTCACTTCGGCGGTTTTACCGCCAAACAGTGAGCCAATGCCGCGTAATACGGTGGGGCCAAATTCCATCGCTAAGCTTGCGACGGTGGCGATGGTTGCTAATGCCATTTAAGTACCTCCGGGGTTAGGCTGGTTTGATGATGAGCTTGGCGGGTTTACCCGCGAGATAGTTCATCACCTTGGTAAACGCGCCACTGGAGTTAAGCACGGCCCACTGGTTATCCAAGACACCAAAGTCCAGTCCGGGGGCTAAGCAACCTTGCAGCTGCGACACTTTATTGGCTTTGTGCATTAAGATGTGCGTGCGCTGGCTTGGGCCGTAGCGGGTAACGCCGAGGCTTGGCGCTTCAAGGGCGTAGCATTGACCAAACTTGGGGCTTTCATGGGGTAAAAAATCATACGTGCCAAAGGGCACACAAGAGATACTGGCTTGATTGTTTAGCCAGGGACGTTCAAGGACTTTGCACAGCTCCTTGCCATTGTCATCACACAAAATGGAAAATGTGCCATGGGAAAAGCAATTGCGGTGCAATGTGAGGGTTTTCGCCAACATAACCAAATACCTTTTATTTTGACTGTGGGTAAGTGGCTTTATTGTTGATTTTTTAGGGGGATAGTCCGGATTAACTGCGGTTTTTTCTTTTTTAAGCAACCCTGATTTATAGGATAAGTCTTATGCGTGGCAAGATTGCTTGGGGTATTAAGGCTTGCTAGCCAAATAAATCGGGTTGTCTGCGCTGCTGCTCAATTTTACGCATGCGGCGGCACACTTCGTAAATGGTTTTATCGGTGACTTTGTAATGGCGCGCGAGCTGATGCACATTGCTGCCATTAAATGCTTTCCATATTTCCATGTCGCGTATCTGCTGGCGCAAACGTACGCCGCGCGGCATATATACCTGCATGCCGCCCATGTATTCGCTGATATCCAGCACCATGGCCAAAGGTAATTCCGGGGTATCAATGTTGTGTTTATCCAAGGTTGCTTGAATAACGCCGTGTAATTCTAACAGCATGGCAGGCCATTGGCGCTGCTCATCGCTGACATCACTGCTGTGCGCGAGCACACTGGGGTCGAGCGGTTCACTGGCAAACATATCATGTTGGGGCTCATGTCGAGGCATTGGTTTATTCCTTTTATCACACGTTAAGATGTCTATTTCACGACAATCGTGCTGCACTAATCAAACGCTAATTACATGCTTTAGGGCGAAACAGGCGCTCAAGCCTTATCCCACAAGGGTTGGGAATCTTCACTTCTGAGTGGATTTGAAGGCTTTGGCGGGTTGACAGGTAAGAAAAAACCGCACAATGGCGGTTTAAGTGGTGGGCTGTGCGGCGGTGAGCTGTTCATATTTTTCAACAATCACCTTATAACGACCGGGCGCGGTGGACGCGCTATTCATGGGAATTGACCATTGATTGGCTGAAAGCCGCGTGAGCAACACGCGGCGGTGCCAGCGTTTAAGGCTTTCCAATATTTGGCTAGCGCGGCGACTATCACACCAACCCACATGGTCGATTTGATTGCTCGTCACGCGGCGAACGTAGGCATCTAATGCCGTTTCGCTGCGGTCTTTGACAATGTCGTGTTGATACATCGTTATCCAAATTGCCCGTATTTTATCAATCTGTCCGTGTTTGGCTTGACCACTTTGCGGGCTTAAACGCTTTTTAACCGCTGTTTTATGGCCGTTTGATAACGGTTTAAACCCGGCTTGTTTCATGGCTAAGAGTACGCTTTCAAGTTCACCAATACTCATGTGGCTACAACTTTGCTTATTGGTTTCACGGGTTAATATGAGCCGATAAACATCATCTTCAAGGGCTAATTTACGTTTGGCCACATGGATAAGTTTGATTAATTGGTTGCGGTTAGACATGCGCTGTCCTCATTGCTTGCTGCGGCTTTGGTTGAACATATCGCTCTGGTCAACACAAGGCCCTCAATCTTTTTAAACTGCCTGACTAACACCGCCGCCGATGAAAAGTAAGGCACAAGATGTGATGATTTGCCATGCAGATTGGGAATGTATTGTTTAGCACGGCGTTTGCCAATCTCTTTCTCTAATTTTTTGACTTTGCTTGGTGAATAAAGAGAACGGGTTTTAGTCTTCCACACCTGCGGGATAATACTGGGTCTGTTGTCCTTGTTAACCATCCAGTCACCTTTAAAGCTCGCCATTAATGTAAACAACGAGCGCTGCTTTTTGCTCTGATATACGCTGCCTTGAAACGTTAATGATAAACCCATCTAATGCAAACTCAACGTCTGGTAACCAGTCTGTGAGTTCACGTTCAATATCTTGCCATTGCGCTTTTGTAATATCTGACATAAATACTCCTTAATGTACGTTTGCTGGCGTTTGTTGGCCGCGCGTTGAGGTGATATTGGCTTTGATTACACCCGCTAATTCTTCTTGCGATGACGCCTGTGAAAGAGCCTGTTTTATGATGCCGTTGATGGTACTTGCAACAGCATTGTCCAGACTGTTATCACTTTCATTGACCGTGGCACTTACTTCAAGTTGAAAGTCTTTATTATTCACATGCAATGAATTAACCGTAATGATAATTTCGCTCATTTGTCACCGCCATTTTTGCCGTTTGTTGCAGCGCGGTAGATTGCACCAGGGGCTAGAATGCATTCATCTTTGCGTAATTGATTTAAGGGCGTGCAACCGTCTTCATCAGCAAATGCGGTTCTATCAAAGACCATCTTAGTGTCACCCTCCATAAACCAGGCGGGGATAACACGGCCTTTACAGTTAATGGCGTTTTCACTTTCTTCTTTTGTGACTGGCTTAGGTTGCATGTATTCCATCAAAACCTGCTCGACTAAGGCGCGACTTGCATCAACACCATCCACGCGACCATCGCCGTAGTAAAAACAGTTTGAGTCTTTTTCGGCATCAGGCGCGAAAGCCTTGCTCTTCTTGGATCTTTGCATCAAATGCGTTGAGTAATTTATCTAGTAACTTTTCCATCTGGCTTTCCATTAGTAAGACTCGTTAATATTTAGGTCAAATGACTTAGTACACTTAGTGCATTCAACTTCATGCGAACCAACGCTGATAGATGTTGATAAATCGTGCTCGCTAGTTTGTTGAACGGCTTCACAGTGAGGGCATTCAAACGTTATTTCTAAATCAATATTCACTTCTGCACACATAATTTCAATTTCCTATTAAAGTTGCTGCTCATCAGTACTCAACCACAACGCTGAGTAGACACGACTTATCACTAAGACGTGTTTCGCTTTTACTGTTCTTGCGTGCTAAATGCGTCACTCATTGGCGGGGGAACGCGGCCTAATATCCAGCGCAGCGCTTCTGCAACGCCGTCTTCAAAGGTGGCATCAGGGTAAACGCTGCCTTGCTGTGCAATGATTTGCTCTGCATTGTCAATTTCTTGCTCAATAGAACATTGGCTGTGAGGTACATTGATTGCGGTGACTAATGGCATTATTTCTTTTCCTCTAATGGTTGCGGTGTGATGCCCAATACCCATTGGCAGGCATCTGCTATGCCGCGTTGGTATGCATTTTCATGCTTCTCTCTGCATTTGCTGTTAGCCAGATAGATTTGTTCAATTAATTCATCGGGCGTGCGCTGTGCTATTTTCTGCGTGAGAAACTCACGCCGTGTGCTGTCGAGTGCTGTGTCCATACGTGTACCTACAGTTTGCTGATGTCTAACGGGATTTGTTTGTAACTGCCCTGCGTGGTGCGCTCATAAATACGCAGATAAGCACAAGAACCCGTCACCTGAATTGAATCAGCAATCGCATCCATGGCTTTGCGCCACTCGGTATCGTCAATATCAAGCTGACGTAGACTCAATACTTGGTTGACATCAATACTGCCTTGCTTGTTAACCCGAAAGGCGTGGTCAACTAACGCTTTCATGTGGTCGCTTGCCCCTTCCGACCAACGATTGATACAGTTATCAATCTTGGCTTTGGCAGCTTGGATGCGTTCATCAAACATGCGGTGCTCACCCACGGCGCGTTGCAACTTGTACTGGCCATCAAATGACATCAAGGTCACGTTGCCTTTGGTGCCGCCGTATTTGACGCTGTACTCTTCGGCGCTCAGGTCAACAAAGTCGGCAACGGCGTTCATCGATTTGGCTTTAAACTCGGCCAATACTTGCTGTTGAACGCGCGCCTCTGCAACAATCTGATTCACTACGTCATCACGCAGTAAATCAATGGCCTTGATTTGCGACTCAGGAACAAGATGGCCCATTGCATTTAGTCTGTAGCCTGCTGGTGCGCTGTTAGCGCCTGAATTTATCGGTGTGGTCATGCATTAATTCCCTGATTAAGTGTATTTTTATTGCTGATTAATGTGTTTTTTGCATTTTTTAGTAAATTGCTGTGGCATGTGAGATGGCTACGCTTACTTCTCCACGTAACCATGCAACCATTAGTCTTAACCGTATAAACAATACGGCGCTCTCCATTAATCACCTCTACGATTTCAATCACCTGCTTTTTTAGTAATACAGGCGGTGTATCAATTTCAATTAATATGCAAGTAGGCGCTTTTTTAACACTGAGTACAGAAATACCACTGCGTTTAAAATGTCTAATTAGACTGCGTGCTTTTGTTACTGATGATTTATTCATTACTGTGACACTCCATCTAAATCATTAAATGCATACTTAATATGTTGTGCATTAATTGTTTGATTTTGCCCTTTGGCGACCATTGCAGCTAAACGTAAAGTTTGAAATAACGTTCTTAACCCCCCAGGCTTACTTGCTATTTGCTCAATCAATACACGTTCATCTTTACCACGTAATCCCCATGCATCGGCGACGTCTGAAATATCACGTTTTTTAACTTTATGTATGACTAATTTTTTAGCTATACGTGAAAATAAACGAGCAAAATCAATATCACGTTTACCGCCAGTGAGGTTTGAATAAACCTGATGGTTCCCGACCAGCGCAAAACCAACTTCCGCCCGCTCTTGAATAGCGCGTATTTCTTCAAGCGCTTCATGTTGTAGCTGGTCAGCTTCATCAATAATGACTAAACCTTGTGAGTCTTCGAGTTTTTTCGTGATTAAACGGCTCAATGGCCCTTTACGGCGTGGTGCATTATTGATACCGAGCTCTAATGCCATTTCATATAAGCACTCAAGCACACTGGCGCGAGAGGGACTGATGGTAATAAGCCACACATTCGGGTTGTCTTTTTGATAGCGTTTAATGGCTTGGGTTTTGCTGACCCCCGGATTGCCATAAATGATGGAGATACAATTGGCCATTTGAGCATATTGCAGCGCACTCCATATTTGACGCACGGTGGTCGTTTCCACGAAGCTTGGGATAGTGGGCAGCGCCTTGGCTTTTTGCTCACGTGATTTAAGCCACGCCGCTAACTCACCACTGACCTTGTCGTTATCACCTGGATAACGGCCGTTTAAGAACTGGCTTAAACGGGTTTTAGGAATGCCCGACTCTTTGGAGATTGAAGCCTGTGAGATTCGCTTGTTTTCAATCATTTGATTGACTTTTTCGACGATAGCCTTGCTGTCGTTGGTATTTTTTACAGCGCTTGGCATTGCAATTAAATTAGATGTGTCCATAATAACTCCGTTGTTTTTTTGATTGGGCTTGTTGCAGCAAGCCCGTTAAATTAATGTTTTCGAACGAGCTTCCCATTCCATTTCCACGCCTTTACTAAACGCTAATGTCATTGCATCGGTGTTGTTTTCTACCTCTTCTTCAACCAATACTTTTTGCAGTGTGTTACCGCGCGGCTGGAAGACTTCAACAATCTTGCTTTCAGGCTCTGGCGGTACTTCGGGCAATGGTAAGCGCTGCGCTACTTCATTAATGTTCATTTGTTTCACGGCTGTCTGCGCTTGCTTAGTGCGTTTAACAAACTCTTTACGATTGCGGTTATGTTCACGCGCTGCTTGTGTATCACCGAACCCTTCGGCGTGCAGACAGATTGCATCACAGATAAAACGCCCATCGAGGGTGTAACACAGCACAGATCCGTGCAGCTCACGCGGGTCAAAGCGCACAATGACTTTATTCTGGCTCAGGTGCATGCCTATCAAGCGTTCGTTGTGGTAACGGTTTTCACGATTTTGTATCTTGCCACCGGCTTTCAAGATAAAGGTGCCATCGCGTTTGACGCGCACCGCTTCGGCGGTCAAGAGCAGTAAGCGCAATTGTTCTTTAGTCGCTTTACGTATCGCGCTGTTGCTGTAGCTTTCCTCAAATGCCTGGTCAAAACTCAACATGCCGCGACACGCTTCGGTATTACGGTTCGGGCGTGAGTTAAACTGATTAATACCCGCTTCGAGTGCCTGTTCAAACACCTTGATATCTACCGCGTTTTTCGAGTTGTAGTTATCTGGTTTCTCCATTGGGTTTGGGCCTGTGTACGCACCAGCCACTAACGGGTGTTTATCAACTAACTCACCTAAGCCGCCATTACCGAATGCGCGCTCAACAGGTTTTGCTTGTCCGTGACCTTTACCAAACAACACGCTACTCCAATGCACCTCGATACCGAGCATCGGCAAGATACCTTTCGGGTCGTCTTCTTTGACTTTAAAGCGGTAACGATTTGGCACACCGCCCGTCATCCATTTGTTGGCGGCTGCGCGGGTGTTATCTATCGTGGCATGGCGTGGGATACCGTATTTATCAATCATGCTCATGAGGGCAAGGCGGATAGAGTCGCTGTTTTCGCTGACATCGCAGTAATAGCCCAATATTTTACGACTGTAGATGTCTTGCCATACCCACGTTTTAGGGCGCAAAATTTCGCCATTGTGCCAACGTACAAAGACGTTGTGCTGGTAACCATCGCCGTTTATCCATTCCATGGCGTCCAGCTCTGATACCGAGCGTTCTTGCGCTGGGTAGAGCATCATGAGTGCGTGAGTGCCTTTGCGCGCCAGTGTTATTTGGTCGCGGTTTAACTCACGTTTAATTTTGCGGTTAATGGATGTGTCTGATGGCACTGTCCAACCAAAGTTATCCGCCGCTTGACGCAAGCGTAAAACACAGGTCGCTAATGATGGTTCTTCGGGACGTAACCAATCTGCTTTTAAAAACTCCCACGCTTCACAGGTAAACTCGGCTTCAATTTCTTCACGGCGATTGCGGTAGCGCGGCAATAACACGGCGGCCCAATCGGCTTGTTCAAAGTTTTTCACCTTGTAGTAAAGGCGTTGCACGGTGCTTTTATTGGCATCGAACTCAGTTGCAATGGCATGAAATACGTCTTGCCCGCTGATACCTGATTCAATTAACTTGGCAACAGCCATCACAATCTGGCATTGCACAGTGGCTTTGGTGCGCTGCTTTTCTGTTGCGGCGTCCCATTCACTCCATAGCTTTTCACGGCTGTAGGTGAGGTTTTCGTTACCTTGCGCTTGCGGGATATTGTAGAGTTTCCCTTGGATCTCTATTTTACCCATGCGCTTATAAAGTTCGGCTTGCGCCTGAATAGGCAAAATACTGATGTGGTATTCGAATGCCTTGGAACCTTCGCGCTTGCGTTTTGTTTCTGTGCAACATAAGGATTCAAGACGAGACCTTACGTTGCGTGGATGACTTGGCATATCGCCTAGATCAACACACTCTGGAGCTGTAACCCAATAAGTCATAATTAATCCTTACGCGCTCTTTTGTATGTATCTTGATGGCCAGATTTCAGAAGGCGCTACACCAATGGCTCCCGCGATTATCTTTTCAGCCTTGGGATACTTAAATCGCAAAGCATTTCTTAATGTCGCGCCTGCAATACCATTCATTTCTGCAAGCTTGGTAAAGTTTGTGCCTTTCTTTTCTAATGCACACTTAATGTCTGCTGTATGCCAATCTCGATCATTACTACTCATCGTGTTACCCTTATGTGTTGCATGTGCGTGTTAAACGCTTCGCTTAACTAACTGTGTAACGCATTATCAGTAATAAAAGATCGCTTGTCAATACTATTGCGATCTTTTCCATTCTTTTGCGTTCTATGTCATTTATTGACTTAAACCCACGCCTATCAGCATTCATAGGCTTTTAAAAAGGAAAGATCGGTGCGCTCTTTATATGAAACACAAATAGATCAGTTTAAGGACAGGCTAAAGCTAGCCATAGGTGATGAGTCAGTGCGCTCTTTTTCGAAGAGGTGCGATATATCCGAGAGTGTTATAAGGAAGTATTTGAATGGATCTTATCCTGTAGTGGATAAGCTACCAAGGCTTGCTGAAGCTGCTGGTAAGAGCATGGAGTGGCTAATTACTGGTAAAGAAGTGACCAATACCAGTGTAAACATTGATGAGGATGACGCGTTTGCATTAATACCTGACTATAACGTCCAAGTATCCGCAGGCCATGGCACTGTTTGTGATTGTGATGAGAAACCATTTAGACATTTAGCTTTCAGGCACAAATGGTTAAAAGCACGTGGGTTTAAAGAGGGGGAGCTAGTTGTAGTAAGCACTAAAGGCGATAGTATGGAACCGCTAATTAGCAATAATGACTCGTTGGTTATCCATACAGGAAGAACAAGCCCTAGAGATGGCTGTATATATGTATTTAGAAATGATGAGGAGCTGTTTGTGAAGAGATATCAAAGCATGTTGGGCTCATGGCGCTTAATTAGTGACAATCAGATATACTCGCCGCTAGATATCCCTAAGCACGAACAGCATCAGTTTGAAGTTATTGGGCAGGTTGTTCACATTGCTAAAGATGTCGGTAATTAAACAGAATTTAAACACTAGTTACTCCCAACTTAGTGTTTCTTATTTTAAGCGGCTTAAACGCAAAGTTGGTCGCTTTTTTCTCATTTTACTTTTCGATGTAAATTCGGTCTCAAAATCCCTCTAATCCCTTTTATCAACTGGTTTTGTCCCAATAGATCCTACGTGTTCCTACCTAATCCCATCTTTATCATTCTTAGTGGTTCTATACACACATACCATTCGACTTGGCGGTGTTTCCGCTTCCCCTTTTAGCGTTGCACGTAAACCAACATCAGGCGTTAGCATGGTTAAGCTGGCTAACCAAGAATCGTCATCAATATCATTAGCGGGGGTTACCATTAAGCTAACATCTAAATTGTCCTGAAAGCTCATAGCAAAACGGTATTTTTGTTCGGCAGCATTATTATAATCAACTTGCTTGGTCATATAGCCATTATACAAAGCTAATTTTAATTGCTGAAAGAAAGTTGCAGGCTCAGCAACACTCGCAAGGTAATATAAGAAGCCTTGTTCTAAACGACGCTCAATCCAGTAATCCACCATAGGTAATATCTTCGCGACTTGCAGACGACGCTGACTCCATAAACCTGCGCGGGATGAATGCGCCCAAGCACTGACTCTCACGGGGGTATACTTGTTTTCCGGTTGTCCAGATAATGGATCCGTATGTCCTGCAACTAAACTAGAAATTGCACCAGCACTGGCGTTTTGGCGACTCCAGTGAATAGGTAAAAATAACTCACCAGGGTTTTGGCTCACCGTAGCATGGGTACGCACCAGTAGCTTACCTTGTAAACTTTCAACCGCAACTAAGCTACCGTCAACAAGACCGCGTTCGGTGAGATCTTGTGGGTTAATCGACAATAACGGTTCAGGCATATGACCGTTAAGTTTTGTTGCTAACCCTGTTCGGCTCATGCTGTGCCATTGGTCACGGTTACGACCGGTATTTAAGATCATGGGATAATCTTTACAGACTTCACTTGCCGCTGATTTATAATAAAGCGGAATGAAATTAGCTTTACCAGACTGTGTTGAAAACTGCCCATCAGTGAATAGTCGCGCTTGTGACTCGTCCCCATGTATTGGCCACTGCATAGGCTGGTGCTCTTGATAATCTTGATCTGCTAATACCGCGATATCTAAACCTCGCGGTAAAGTGTCTTGTTTAAATCCGGTCATCTGCGCATATTCAGCAAATACGTCTGCTTCGCTGTCAAAGCTAAATGCTTTACCAAATCCCATGCGTTTGGCCACTTCCGCTAATAACCACCAATCGGCTTTTGCTTCACCGACACTCGGCAAAAAGCCACGTTGGCGTGATATACAGCGTTCTGAGTTAGTCACTGTACCGGTTTTTTCACCCCAGCCTTGCGCAGGTAATAATACATCAGCACAGGCGATGGTATCTGATTTAGCGATACAATCAGAGACAACCACCAGCGGACAATTTAATAACGCCTGCTGGATTTTGTCTGAATCCGGTAAGCTTACGACAGGATTAGTACCCATGATCCAAATTGCTTTGATCTTGCCCTGATGCACTTGGTCAAACATATCAATGGCTTTAGCACCAGTATTGGTCGCCAATTTATCAGTATGCCAGAATTCACTCACTAGCTTATGACTCTCTGGTGTAAAGTCCATGTGCGCAGCTAGCATACTGGCAAGGCCACCCACTTCACGGCCACCCATGGCATTAGGCTGACCGGTCACAGAAAATGGACTGGCACCAGGCTTACCGATACGGCCTGTTGCTAAATGGCAGTTAATAATGGCATTTACTTTGTTCGTACCACTGGTTGACTGATTCACACCTTGGCTAAATAACGTCAAGGTTTTATCAATATCGGTAAAGCGACGGAAAAAATCTATCATGGTATCGAGTTCGAGATTACAGAATTCAGCCAGTTCAACCCAACTTGGTGTTGATTGATAAGCAGACGCAAGTGCTTCTGCAAAACCTTCGGTATGTTGAGCGATATAATTGAGGTCACATGCGTTTTCTTGATCAAGAAATTCTAACAAACCATTGTAAAGAGCGACATCGGTACCCGGTCGAATGGCTAAATGTAAACTCGCTATATCACAAGTGTCCGTGCGGCGCGGGTCGATGACGGTTATTTTTAAATTCGGATTTGCCATTTTCGCCTGTTTAATACGACGAAATAAGATGGGATGACACCAAGCGAGATTAGAACCTACTAAACAAATATGTTCAGCTGCTTCGATATCCGCATAACAGGCAGGCACCGCATCTTCACCAAAGGCTCGTTTATGAGCGACAACGGCAGAAGACATACACAGACGTGAATTAGAATCAATATTACTGCTGCCAATAAAGCCTTTCATCAATTTGTTAGCAATATAGTAATCTTCGGTGAGTAACTGCCCTGATACATAAAAGGCAACAGCGTCAGGACCATGTTCGGCAATCACTTTGTTAAACGATGATGCAACATAGCTTAATGTGGTTTCCATACTCTGCGCTTGGCCACGAATATAACATTCAGTAAGACGTCCTTCTGGGACTAGGGTATCGGCTAGCGTTAATCCTTTAGAGCAAAGATTACCTAAATTGGTTGGGTGTGATTCATCACCACGAATAGTAACTGAGTTGTCTTGATTTACTTGCGCTTCGACACCACAACCGGTACCGCAATAAGGACATGTCGTTTTAACCCACTTGGGTATTTGTTTTAGCTTCTGCATATGTTCATCCTTGTTTACGCATATTCATATTCATTTATATATAGATAAAGCAAAAATCCAGCCAAGTCTATAGTTTGGGGGGAAGTAGGCGTAGATCACGAAGAAAGTGTATTGAAAATGCGTTAAAATAAGGGTTGCACTAAATTTTAGTACTTTGAAATAAGGTTTAAAAGGACGATAATAGTGCTTGGGATTGTTAAGCGCACCAAGTCGGTGCGCAAAATCATAATAATAAAAGTCGACTTACTGAGGCAATGATGCCTGATGGACCAAAATAAAGGCGTCCATCTCTGCCTGAGCTCGAGCCTGAACACTATCTAAACTATCTTCAGCTGTCATCGTTTCGACTACTTCATAATAACATTTAATTTTAGGTTCAGTGCCTGACGGCCTAACAATCACGCGCGAGCCACCTTCTAACTTGAAGATAAGCACATCACTAGCAGGTAAATCAATTGACTCTGTAGACCCATCTTTAAAGATTCGCAGACCACGGCTAATGTCATCTGTACTCAAAACCTGTTTATTAGCAATCTCTGTCGGTAGATCTTTACGCAGACAATCCCCGATGTTCGGCGTCGTCGGTTTAAGGGCAATACTCACCTGAGTGTTTAAGTGAAAACCATGCTCACGATAAATCTCTTCTAACCGATCCCAAACAGTCTGTCCTTGGCTAGCCAACTCTGCCGTTAACTGGGCAAATGCCACGAGTGCAGATAAACCATCTTTATCCCACACCATAGATCCAACCATATAACCTAAGGCTTCTTCATAGGCAAACAAACACTGATTATCATCACTTTGCTCAGCCATAGCCACATTCGTTAGCCACTTAAAACCAGTCAGAGTTGTCAAACAAGTCGCACCTAAGCTCGCTGCTACTTTCGATAATAAACTAGAGGAAACAATCGTTGTGCAAGTTAAACGATTATGTTCACTTGCATGATTCATGAGGTAATGACCCAATAATACGCCGACCTGATCGCCAGTGAGCATCTGGTACTTACCTGTCTCTGTACGCACTGCCACAGCAAACCTATCCGCATCAGGATCGTTAGCACAAGCCAGCGTTGCATCATACTTCTGCGCCTCGGCAATAACGAGGTCCATTGCTCCTTTCTCTTCAGGATTAGGAAAATTTACTGTCGGAAAATCGCCATCAGGTTCTCGTTGCAACGCCACCGAATAAACCTGAGATACACCAGCATCATTAAGCACTGTTTCGGCCATTTCTGCGCCAACACCATGCATCGCGGTATAGGATAGACTCACTAACTCTGGCTGGGTATGGTTCTGCAGTACAGCCGCATCCTTTATCCCTTTGCGGTAGCTTTGATAGTAATCATCTCCCAGCATAATAAGTCGACCTTCAGCACTCCCGGCTTCCAGTGTCAGTAAACGAATACTTTCTGTTGCTGCTTTATCGATACATGCTGCGATTCCAGAATCATGAGGCGGGATGATCTGTGCACCGTTCCCCCAATATACCTTATACCCATTATACTGAGGCGGATTATGACTAGCAGTCACCACAATACCCGCGGCGGCATTAAGGTGAGTAACCCCAAATGCAACTAACGGTGTCGCCGCAACCTTACTGGTCAGATAGACTTTAATTCCCATTGCAGTGAGAACACCTGCAGCATCGTGGGCAAACTGTTTTGAATCATGACGGCCATCGTATCCAATGACAACACCTCTAATCTCAATATCTTTTATCTGTTGTTTAAGGTATGCCCCTAAGCCCGCAGAAGTTTGTTGCACTACTAAGCGATTCATTCTCATAGGGCCAGCAGCAACAATGCCTCGCAGCCCCGCAGTACCAAATGCGAGTCGACCCGAAAATCGTTGCTGTAACTCAGCTTCATTACTCGTATCCAGAAGCGCCTGCAATTCCTGTCGAGTACGAGGATCGGGATCATTTTCAATCCAATGATTAACTTTAAACTTTAATTTTGTGTCCATAATTTACTTCACCTAATATCAATTGTACTGCCCAGCCAAAACCGCAACAGCAAATGAAAATAATTATCATTACACTAATCCTAGCATCCATAGAGAACAAGGAAATTTTCACTTTAGAAGAAAGGGTAGATAAAAAAATATGATATTAATCATCATAGGCGACTTACTGCTCAAACAAAACCACAAAGATTAAAAGAAAGAAGACATTAATAGTACCGACTAAAATTACCACACCTGGCAGTTTATATAGCCCATTATTCAGAATATACGAATAATGATTTCGTTTTCAACCCAATTATAAAAATAAAATAAATGAATATAATGATAATCATTCATATAAAGTAATAAATCGGAACAAACTATGAGCCATAAAAAACTAACTTACGTAATCATCGGCGGTACATCCGGTATCGGCGAAGCAGTAGCAAAACACTTCGATAATAGCGAGAATATTGTTCATGTTGCCAGCCGTACGACAGGTCTTGATATCAGTGATGAAAAGGCGGTGCATTGTTACTTCGAATCTATCGGTCCTTTTGACCATCTCGTCGTTACAGCAGGCTCATATGCTCCAGCGGGAAAAATTACAGATGTAGTCATCGAGGATGCAAAAAAAGCATTCGATACTAAATTCTGGGGGTCAATCAATGTCGCTAAGCATGCAGCTCGCTATATGAAACCAAATGGCTCTATCACGTTAACAACCGGAATGCTCTCACGCAAAGTTGTTGCCAATACTTACACAAAAACAGCGATTAATGCAGCTTTAGAGGCGGTGACAAAAGTACTAGCTAAAGAGCTATCACCTATTCGTGTTAATGCTGTCAGTCCTGGCCTAACAATGACTAGCGCATATAAAAACATGGATGAATTATCTCGTGACGCTATGTATGAAAACGCAAAAAATAATTTACCCGCAGCTAAAGTAGGTGAGGTTTCAGATATCGCGATGGCTTACGTTATGGCTATCACCAACCAATATATGACAGGTTCAATCATCGATGTCGATGGCGGTGCTTTAGTCAACTAACATGCAAACCTGCTATTTACGGATGTACATATTTACGTCCGTCAACACCGAATTATAAACAGAGAAAACTAATAATGAAAAAAGAAAAAATGCCGTTCCAAGTTTGGATATTGACACTCGCAGCATTCGCAATCGGCACCGCAGAATTTGTTATCGCAGGTATCCTACCTCAAATAGCGACATCACTATCAATCACAGAAGGTGAAGCAGGTTACTTAATCAGTGCTTACGCATTAGCCATTGTTGTTGGCGGCCCAATCTTAACGATTTATTTAGCCCGTTTTAATAAGAAAGCGGTACTAACTGGACTGATGGCACTATTTATTATAGGTAATATACTGTCCGCATTTGCGCCAACCTACAACTTACTATTAGTTAGCCGTGTGATTGCAGGACTAGTTCAAGGTCCATTCTATGGTATTGGTGCTGTTGTTGCGACTAACTTAGTATCAGAAAAAATGGCGGGCCGCGCTGTTGGCCAGATGTTCGCAGGTCTTACTCTTGCTAATGTACTCGGAGTTCCAGCTGGCACTTGGATCAGCTTACAGTTCGGATGGCATAACACATTTCTTACTGTTGCCGCATTCGGTGCCGTAGCGATGGTTTCAATTCTAATGTCAATTAAATCAACTGGGCACGGTGAAGCGAAAAATATTAAAGCGCAACTTATGGCATTCAAAAACCCAATGCTACTAATTAGCTTAGCAATAACAGCTTTTGCATGGTCTGGCTTTATGACCTTATATGGATATATTGCACCAATTGCTATGCATATAACAGGTTATAGCGAAGATGCGGTTACTTGGATTCTCGTTATTGTTGGTCTTGGTCTCATTATTGGTAACACTCTTGGCAGCCGTTCTGCAGACAAAAATCTTAACAAAGCATCGATGTTCTGGGCTATAGCAATGATTATTTCACTGATCATCGTAGGTCTTGTCATTGACAACAAAATCTTATTTGTAATCGCGGCCTTTGTATTCGGTATTGCATCATTTGCAAACGTACCAGCGATGCAACTTCGAGTAATGAATCATGGTGGTGAAGGTCAAGAACTAGCTGCAACAGCAAATATATCGGCATTCAATTTAGCAAACGCATTTGGTGGAATCCTTGGCGGCATGGTACTTGATAGTCATATGGGAGCAAGCATGATCCCTTACTCAGCAGTCATTGTACCTGTGATTGGCTTACTGCTTATCGCTAAAGCAAACAGCCGTGAAAAATCACAAGATAAATTAATATCCGCTTAGCTAGCGACTAAATAAAATGGCCCACAAGGTGGGCCCTCTATCAAAGAAGATGCCTATGAATACTTTTGATAAAATTTTAAGATTTCTTACAATCATAACTTCAGTTACCACTGTTTATCTTTCAATAGATGCATTGATAACAAATGAACTAAGTCTATGGGTATTTGTTTCAACAATCATTTTTACAATCGTTCTTTTTGTCTCGTTATACATTACATATCAAAAAAGAAATATTGAGTTCTTTGGTTTGATTGGCACTTTGCTTGGCGGACTTACTCTTGGTCGATTGTTTTCAACAATACATCTAGAGACAATTAATTTATCTGCATTATCATCCCTTGACCCATTAATGGTTGCTGAAACAGGCAATGGCATTCAAAGTATTGAGTATTCAAGTACATTGCTCTTTATTATTTTATCCATCCAGTTGATTAGATTACCTTGGTTAAATAAAACTGCCGTCCAAAGCAGTTCAATTGGAATGCCAACTAGTTATGAGTGGGGAATGACTTTAATCAGAATCTATATAGGCATGATGTTTATAGCCCACTTTACTGGTCATATCCTAGCAGGTGGCGCACCTTTCGCTGTCTTTACTGATTACTTTAGAAGCGTTGGTTTACCTTTCCCTCAAGGGTTTGTCATTCTCGCTGGAGTCATCGAGCTTTCATTGGCTGTCATGCTTTCATTTGGATTCATGACTAGGTTAGCTGCATTTAGTTCCTCCATTTATTTATTCGTCTCAGTTGGTCTTGGCGGCCACTATGCCGTGGGTTATGTTTGGGTTCTTCCCACTGGCGGATGGGAGTTCCCTGCATTTTGGATCTTTGTTTCAGGAATATTCATATTGAGTGGAGGTGGTCAGTCTTCCGTAGATCGATGGTTAAAAAACAAATATCAGGGAAATACTAACAAATTTAAATTCTTAATAAGTTAACAACAAAATTTAATTTCAGTTGTTAACGATCAATTTACCAAGGAAATATTATGAAGCTTTATATCTATGAACATTGCCCATTCAGTGCCCGCGTACGCTTCGTTGCTGGCATGCTAAACTTGGCAGTTGATATTCTAACTATTGATTATGATGATGACAAAACAACCACAGATATAATTGGTAGTAAGCAAGTGCCAGTATTAGTAAAAAGTGATGGTAAAGCACTTTCAGAAAGCTTAGATATCATCAATCACTTTTTAAGCCTTGCCGATTCAGTAGAAACACGTATCCCATCTGAAGCTGTACTTGAGTGGCAACGTTCTGCGTTTCTACCTCTTCAGAAAATTGGATATCCACGTTGGTCATCAATGAATCTTAAGGAGTTCACAACCGATTCATCTAAGAGAGCATGGCGAAGTAAGAAAGAAACTGAAGCATTAAATTTTGGCTCACTACTTACTAACACACCAGCTATAGCAGAAGAAATTGAAATCTTGATTTGGAAAGCTGCTAATCTGCTTAACCTTGATTCAGATGACCACGCCACATTAGTAGATAAGGCCATTGTATTTTCGATTCTCCGTGGTTTTTTCAGTGCTCCAGAAATTAATTGGGAGCAATCTGTTAAAGAATGGATGGAATCAGTAAGTCATCAAACGAGTGTTGAACTACTAAAATAAGGTAAATAAAATGCATGAATACTTATACCTATGTATAAGTATTCCACCAAAACCGAATATTATTTACTTATCGCCAAGTACGTACCTGCCGCGATCATAATACCACCAGCACCTCTGTTTAATCGTTGATGCGCAGCTGGAGTCTTTAATAGATTGGCCATTCGACTCGCACCAAAAGCAATTAACATTAATCCAGACATTAAGGCTATTGATGACAACACAGATACTAACGCAATATCTTGCGCAGTTAGCACGGTCAGATCGATAAACGTTGGCAAAAATGAAATATAAAACAAGATCACTTTCGGATTTGAAGCTGAGATTAAAAAACCTTGGGTTAAACTCGCTAACATTGCTTTTTCTTTCTGCGCTGTGGTTTCAGCTTGAATGTCACTTTTAATCTGAGGTAAGGCTTTCAGCATTTTATAACCAAGATAAATCAGATAACTGGCACCTAAATAACGAATAGCGGTGAATACTTCAGACCAATTTTCAGCAATGGTTGCAAGACCCAAACAGGCTAATATCAAATAAAGCACATCGCTACCAATCATCCCCATTGCTAGCATGATACATTTTTTTGGTCCATCAACCATGGCTCGCGCCAAGATCGCAAATACACCCGGTCCAGGTGTGACACCAAAAATAAATATCGCGATAAAAAATGTAATTGCAGACTCAAGTGACATTACAACTCCTTATGAATAGGTCTTTTAAAGATATTATACAGATACCTGCATCGTTCCGATTTTATTCGCGACACCACCGACTTGAACGCTGGCTATTTTTCCCCCCTGAAAGCCAACAGATGCGGTAATCACTGAAGCACAGTTCATTGATCTACCTTGTTCAAAAATATAGTCATTGGCTAAAGAAAGGTGCTCAGCCAAATAACAAGCTAACGCGCCACTTGCACTGCCAGTAGCCGACTCCTCTGGAATACCGAACAATGGCGCAAAATTACGACAGCTAGCTGTAAATGGGCTTTCTGATGTACAAAGTTCAAAAATATGAAAACCAACAATATCGTGTTTCTGACAAAAATCAGTAATCGCTAAATCATTGGATTTAATTAAATCTAACTGCCCAGTAGGTACTGGAATAATAAGGTCTGCTAGACCTGTTGATATCACTTCAATGGGTAATTTAGTACTTGCTAATACTTCGCTATCAATACCAATGACAGTTGAAATTTCCTGATAGCTAAATCCACCTGACTTTACAGGTAACTGTAGATTCATGATCACCTGACCATCGGTATTTATGGCTACAGGCAAGATCCCAGCTTTAGTACGCTGCACATAATCGTTAGCAGTAAGTATTTCCATTTGATGCATAATAGAAAATGTTGCTAATGTTGCATGACCACAAAAATCAACTTCATTAGTGGTGGTAAAAAAAGACACCTCAAAATCAACTTCATCATCATTCGACACAAAAGCCGTTTCAGAATAGCCAACCGCTTGCGCTACATTTAGCTTTTGTGCATCTGATAGCTTATCGGCATTAAGCACCACTCCAGCAGGGTTTCCACCTTTACCATTCGCGGTAAAAGAATTAACCAATAAAACCTCTATATCCATCAGAACCTCCTTTTCTGTATTAACTGACATATTTTTAATCGATTATAACTTACTCAAATATCTCATAATGTCTCTCTACATTAGCGGCAGCCTTGCCCCATGCTGAGTTTTTAACCCTGACTTGGTGCTGTTCAAACGCAGCCTTATTAATGAATTCTTCATACACATCAAAACGGTTAAGGTTAATTTCAGATTTAGTGACGTTAAACATCAAACATCCTGGTTCATTACGCGTTAACTCTTTATGACTTATTAGCGCTTTCTTAATCGCAGATAAATCAGCCGTTGGGACTATGATAAACCCTTTTAGAATTACTTTATTCATCCATATCTCCGTGCTTATTTAAAAGTGAAACAACCTACACTTTAAAATATAACGTAAAACCTTTTACTCAAATTATAATGTACGATATTTGCGATCTTGCCAAAATAAAAACGGCTTCAAACATACATTTGAGGCCGTTGACTTTTATTGCATTAATGTTTTTAAAATTTAAATCTTAAAACCACACCATTATTTGTATAAATGACGTTCTGAGTTCAGGCCTTTAATTAGGCTGACACACATAACGAGTAGTACAAAAGTAAATGGTAGTGCCGTAGTCACAACTCCTGCTTGCAGCGCTTGTAATACTTCCGTACCACCCACCCATAGCATAACACCCGCAATTGTACCTTCTACAGTCGCCCAAAAAATGCGTTGTGGCACTGGCGCATCAATCTTACCACCCGATGTGATACTATCGATCACTAACGAACCAGAGTCTGATGACGTGATAAAGAAGATCAATACCAAGATGATAGATAATACAGATAGTACATCGCCAAACGGCAGTGCATCGTATACATGAAATAAAGACAGTGAAATATCAGTTAAACCATTGGTACCCAATTCACCGACCTTATTAACAACTTGATCGATAGCAATACCACCGAATGTAGCCATCCACACAAGTGTTACTAACGTTGGAATAAAGATCACAGCGCAAAGAAACTCACGTACTGTACGGCCTTTAGAAATACGCGCAATGAACATACCTACGAATGGTGACCATGAAATCCACCATGCCCAATAGAATACAGTCCAACCGTGCATCCACGTCGTATCGTCACGACCATGTGGGTTACTTAAACTAACAAAGTTTTGTGCATAAGCAATAAAGGTTTCAGGGATTGACGACGTTATCACATCAAAACCAATGATCATGACAAAAATAAGTAATGCGAACGCAAAAAGCATATTGATATTACTCAATACTTTAACGCCACCGTCAATACCACGCATGACCGAAAAAATCGCAATTAAGGTTACAAAGGCAATCACAATCAATTGTAAGCCAATACCGCCATCAAAACCAAATACATGGTTGATACCACTCGCCGCTTGTTGAGCGCCCAGGCCAAGCGATGTCACTAGACCAAATAACGTCGCCAATACAGCCATGATATCAACAATGTGTCCAGCCCAACCCCACGCTCTGTCACCAATTATCGGATAGAATACCGAACGAATTGATAGCGGAAGTCCTTTGTTATAAGCAAAGAAAGCCAGCGATAATGCTACAATACCGTAAATAGCCCAGCCATGGATACCCCAGTTATAAATCGTTGCGGCAAGTGCTAACGATTTTGCTTCTGGCGTTAATGGCTCAACATTAAATGGTGTTCCCCACCAGTTAGTAAAGTAAGCAGTTGGTTCTGCAACCCCCCAAAACAACAGACCAATCCCCATTCCGGCGGCAAATAACATTGCCATCCAAGAAATAGTTGAATGCTCTGCTTTTGCTCCGACACCACCAATACGGATCTTACCAAGCGGTGATAAGATCAATACCATAGTGAAAAATACAAAGAAGTTAGTAGACCACATAAAAAACACATCAAAATCTGCCATGATGCTATTTCTAACACTGTTTAATGTTTCTTTAGCGGTAGTTGGGTCTACGAGGAGGAGTGCAGCAAGGAAGAAAAAAATAAGACCGGCACTAATGCCGAATACGGGGTTATGTATATCGAACCCCCACTTTTGAACGTTATCTTGACCGACTTGGTAGTCAGTGGTTTCAATACTGTATTTGTTGAACGTACTATTTCTGTTTAACGAACTATCCATAAATTATGCTTGAGCATATCTCCTGCAATACTTTTTGATCGAAAAGTAAAAACGAAAGGTTCATCAGCTATAACCATGATGATACCAGTGATAAAACACCTATCAGAGTAGCAAAAATACCATGAAAACTCAAATAAACTCTATTTACAGAGCTTTCAACATGATAATCAAGTGAAAACCATATAAATATAACATTCCAATTAGTAAGGTTACTACTAGGTCTGTAAAATCTTTTATAATCACTTATCGCCTATACCAATGAAGTGATTAAACCTTGACGTCATCATCGAGTAAGATAGCTTGTACAACGGCAGCTAAATCACCGCGTATTCCTTCACCATTGTCATTAAATACCGTTGCAATACGTTTAATATAATCAGGTGATGGATTTGATGACACCAAGCGCTGGATCAGCTGACGGCTAATAAAAGGCCCGACATTGGGATGATTAAATAATATATCGAGACTGACAAACAATTCCTTATCTGCTTTCATTCCCGCAGTGATACTCTGACCAAATAATACTTTCTCGTTGTAGTCATGCTGTTTAGGCGACAACGCCATAAAGGTGTCATAACGCCCACGACGACGATGACCATAGCGTTTATTTTCGACTAAATCCCAACCTGTAAATACCCGAGCTAAATTTTCAACATCAGCTTGTTGATAGCTATCGACTTTATTTCCATTGCCATCTAAAACAGCTTGTCCACTGATATCTAATTGATGCAAGCCAATACTAAATAACTGCATCACTTCACGGGCATAGTTTTCGTCTGGGAACGTATTTTCATTCAGATTAGCTTTACGATTACCTTGCATCGACAGGTAAATCCCCATCGCGGGAGACAAGGTGATATCTTGTAATAAATCACGATAATTACCAAAGCTATGCTTCACAAAAAGATCGTAATACCAAGCTAAACCATCACCGTATTTAGCCAATGTAGATTCTTGGCTCGATACAACAAAGATCTGCGACAAAGCAAATGCCACACGCTGACGTAATTGATCTTTCGCCGTTGATGCATGTTCTAGCCAAACTGATTCTTGCGCTTTTAAACAAACACGATATTTTTCCTGTTTAGTATTGCTCACGCTATTAGCGTTTAAATTACGCTTATTGTCTGCTGAATTAAATTGTGACGTAACAACGCGCTGACAATATTGTGCCGTTAACGGATAATGCCAACTGGGTGCCAATTGCATCTGCGCAGTAATCCATTGTTGGCGTGTGATTTTTTGAGCACTTAGTAATGTTTCAGGTGTAGGCCAAAAACTAGCTTGATACAATAATTTTTCCGCCGTATTGCCATTTTCCGTAGCAATTTCCGTATTAGAGCTGGCAATCGCAGGCGCTGAATTTAAACAAGCAAGCAGAGCACAACTGATACCGTTTATAAATAAAGACTGACTCATCCTAGAACACATCCTTGATACCGGTAACCATCAATATATGCTGTTTTTGTTTTGACGACAGTGATCAAGCTCTCACTCATAGACAGATACACTAGACTTGATTATGGTAACTTTATCCCCCATATGTCTTTCATATACCGAATTTATATCGATACGCAATTTGATGGAGCTAATCAGTGCAGAATTATATCCTTGACCTTACCAGTGAAAATTTTCAAGAGATCTTACTACAAGGCAAATACTCGCAACCAATCGTCATTGATTTCTGGTCTGAACGTGCGCCAGAAAACCAAGTAAGTGCCCGCCTATTAAATATCGCTCAAAGCTTAAATGGCCAAATAATTTTGGCTCGATTAAATTGCGACCGTCATCCAGAATTAGTTCAGCAGTTTGGCATTAAAAGCCTACCAACCATTGCCATCTTTAAGGATGGTAAACCCGTTGATAGCTTTGTCGGAGAGCAAGAAGAAGCGGCTATCCGTGAAATCATTAGCCGCCATTTACCAAAGCAAGAAGAGGTATTATTGCAGCAAGCACAGATGTTGTTAATGGACAGCAAATTTACAGAAGCTGTGCCACTAATGGGCCAAGCTTACGAACTGGCACCGGATAATACCGATATCAAAATTGCTTATGCACAAGCACTACTTGGTTCGCATCAAGTTGAAGCCACTGAAGCATTACTTGATACATTTGCTGAAAATGAACAACAAAGTAATCAATATCAAACGCTACGTTCACATTTAGATACAGCTAAAAAATCAGCAGAAACACCGGAAATCATCGCATTAACAGCTGCGTATGAAGCAAACCCAGATGATTTACAAATTGCTTATGATCTAGCACTGCAACTGCAAATTGCCAACAAACATAACGATGCAATGGTATTGTTATTTAAGATTTTAAGCACGGAATATGATTTCTTAGAGGGTCGTGCAAGAAAAGTTTATTTAGAATTATTATCGGTAATACCTGATGCTGTACTCGTGGCTGACTACCGCCGTAAACTGTATAGCTTGATGTATTGATAGTTAAATCATAAACCCTGATGCGCCAAGCTCAGGGTTTTATTGTTCTTTATAGCTCTCCCCTAAGGCTCACTAACATCAATCGATTCAAGTGAATCAAGATCGAATTTTCGGCTGTATGTTTATAGGTGCGAGAACATTACTGGCAGCTATCAGTAAAAATTAATGTTCGCTTTTAATCAATCCAAAACTGTCGTTTTAAATATTAATTAGAAGGCAGTTTAGTTTTTTTTCGACTCAAATGTGACATCAAAACACCGCTTAAGATGAATTTCTAAAAATATACATGTGCTTCACATCTCAATATTGACCGTTAACGAAAAGCTATTTGACAAAGTATTCCTCTTCAGAAAAACCTCTTAATTCTGTCTTCAAATTTTCAACAACAAAACATTGCCCTGCATTATAGTGAATATGTCGATTACAAAACTTTTCAATTTAACCACATAATTATTATGGTTCCTTAAACCAACGCAGCATTTTATTCCACAAAAACTAATTTTTTAATTTCATGACCCTATGTAAGTAAATTACTTAAGAATAAAAATCGTTAACAGCTCTATTTATACAAAAAACTTATATATATAATTTACAGCAAGTCTCTAAAAATGTAGGTTTTTCGTTAACACATAGTTACTAGTAACCCACATTTTAGTTTTAATGAATATGAAAACATAGCGATTTCATGACAAACACTGGCGTTACTAATAGTTACAAAGTGGTATGATTTCAAGTATTTTGAAGTTAAACAAGATGGATAATACGATTTTTATGATACTATTAAAAATAGTAGATACGGAACATCTGCTAGGATAACAGCTGTTGCGATTTCTGCAACCTAGCTATAACAATTTTCAATCCCTCTAGAATCTGCTCTTATTTAAAAGACGCTAGCAGACGATGTTCCGAACTGTAACAGGGGGACAATACGCTAGTAATCCAGGGAATAATATGTCTGACAAAAATTCAACGATTATCTATACATTAACGGACGAAGCGCCGTTATTAGCAACCTATTCACTTCTACCTATTATCGAAACATTCACGTCAACAGCGGGAATTGATATCGTTAAAAGTGATATATCTGTTGCAGCCAGAATTCTGGCCGAATTTCCAGATTATTTAACTGAAGAACAAAAATTATCTGACAACCTCAGTGAATTAGGCCGTCTGACACAAGATTCAAACACTAACATTATTAAACTGCCTAACATCAGTGCATCAGTACCACAGTTACAAGCAGCTATTAGTGAATTACAATCTCAAGGTTTCAACATTCCAAACCTGCCAGAAAATCCACAAACTGACGAAGAAAAATCACTTCTACAACGCTACTCGAAAGCACTTGGTAGTGCGGTAAACCCTGTACTTCGTGAAGGTAATTCAGATCGTCGCGCACCAAAAGCAGTTAAAAATTTCGCCCGTAAACACCCGCACTCAATGGCTAAATGGAGCCAAGCATCACAAACTCACGTTGCACATATGCGTGAAGGTGACTTTTACCACGGCGAAAAATCAATAACGCTAGATCGTGCCCGCGATGTAAGAATGGAACTGCTTACAGATACTGGCGAAAGTATCGTACTGAAAGAAAAAATAGCATTACTTGATGGCGAAATTATAGATAGCATGTACATGAGTAAAACGGCGCTATGTGATTTCTACGAACAAGAAATGCAAGATGCTTACGAAACAGGCATGATGTTTTCTCTACACGTAAAAGCAACGATGATGAAGGTATCTCACCCGATTGTATTTGGTCACGCGGTAAGAATTTTCTACAAAGACGCGTTTGCAAAACACGATGAGTTATTTAAAAAGCTTGGCGTAAATGTAAATAATGGTTTATCTAACCTTTATGACAAAATTGCTGACTTACCAAGTTCACAACGTGAAGAAATTCGTCGTGATTTACACGCATGTCACGCTAATCGTCCAGAGTTAGCGATGGTTGATTCCGATAAAGGCATCTCTAATCTACACGCGCCAAACGATGTTATCGTTGATGCGTCTATGCCAGCGATGATCCGTAGTGGCGGTAAAATGTGGGGTGCTGATGGTCGTCCAAAAGATACTAAAGCCGTTATCCCTGAATCAACGTTCGCCCGTATTTACCAAGAAATAATCGCATTCTGTAAAACCAACGGCGCATTTGATCCAGTCACTATGGGTAGCGTACCAAATGTTGGTTTGATGGCACAAAAAGCCGAAGAATACGGTTCACACGACAAAACGTTTGAAGCACCAGCAACAGGCGAAGCACGTATCGTGGATATCGAAACGGGTGAAGTACTGATGACCCAATACGTTGAAAAAGACGATATCTGGCGTATGTGTCAAGTTAAAGATGCACCAATCCGCGACTGGGTTAAACTTGCAGTAGCTCGTGCACGTGATTCCGATACTCCCGTCGTATTCTGGCTTGATCGCTACCGTCCGCATGAAAATGAACTGATCACTAAGGTAAATGAATACCTTAAAGATCACGACACTGAAGGTTTAGACATTCAGATCATGTCACAAGTACGTGCGATGCGTTACACACTTGAGCGTGTTGTTCGTGGCCTAGATACAATTTCAGCTACAGGTAATATTTTACGTGATTACCTAACCGATCTATTCCCAATTATGGAACTAGGTACAAGTGCTAAAATGCTGTCTATTGTTCCGCTAATGGCGGGCGGTGGCTTGTTTGAAACAGGTGCAGGTGGTTCAGCACCAAAACACGTACAACAGTTAGTAGAAGAAAACCATTTACGTTGGGATTCACTCGGTGAATTTCTTGCGTTAACCGTTTCTCTAGAAGCCGTAGCGAAGAAAACAGACAGCATTAAAGCTAAAGTACTTGCTTCAACGCTAGATCAAGCAACTGAAATGCTCCTCGACAACGGTAAGTCACCGTCTCGTCGAACAGGTGAGTTAGATAACCGTGGCAGTCATTTCTATCTGTCTCTGTTCTGGGCTAAGTGCTTATCTGAACAGACCGAAGACACAGAACTCGCTGCACAATTTACGCCTTTAGCTGCAAGTCTTGCTGAAAATGAACAAAAAATTGTCGAAGAGCTAAATTCAGTTCAAGGCAAAGCTGTCAATATTGGTGGCTACTTCAACGCAGACCCAACTAAATTAGAAGCAATTATGCGCCCAAGTAAAACATTCAATGATTTACTGAGTACTGCGCTTAGCTAAGTAATAACCGTTACGTATATTCAGCCCGCAATAGATTAATCTATTGCGGGCTTTTTACTTTTTATATTCTAAAGACACTAGCCACATTCAATTAATATATCGCAAATATATTCCTCCGATTCCTCATCATAATTTTGATGTCTCTTGTGACTAAAGCTTTCTTTTTAGAAATCGTGATTTAAAATAGTATATGAAAGGTGACTATGACGTAGGATCAAATGTTGCGATAAATAGGAAGCAAAGATCACGACAATTACGTCTAAAGGTATGCATGGTAAAATTTAGAAACGATATAAATGGGTTAAGAGCAATCGCACTTATTGCTGTCGTATTGTTCCATTTTAATCCGAGCATCGCGCCCGGAGGTTTTGCTGGTGTCGATATTTTCTTTGTCATTTCTGGTTTTTTAATGACTGGTATTATTTTTAACGGATTAAACACAGATTCATTAAATTTAGCTGATTTTTATTTATGCAGAGCAAATAGAATAATTCCCCCGCTCGCAGCCCTTTGCTTCACATTATTATTTGTTACTTGGTTTATATTACCGCCATTTGACTATCTAACCTTAGGTAAGCATGTCGCTAGCAGCATCACTTTTCTATCAAACATTACTTATTTTTATGAGTCTGGTTACTTTGATGCTAGCGCCTATGAGAAATGGTTACTGCATACTTGGTCATTGTCCGTAGAATGGCAGTTCTATATTATATATCCCATTATACTGCTGTTTTTAAAACGCTATTTGTCTCTCGAAAATTTAAAACGCCTATTAATCGTAGCGACTATCCTAGGCTATATCTTTTGCGTTATAGCAACAGAAAAGTGGCCGACATTCGCTTATTACTCTCTCCCAACCCGCACTTGGGAAATGTTGCTAGGCGGTGTCGCTTATTTCTACCCAATAAAATTACACGAAAATCAAAAAAGAGTACTCGAAGTTATCGGTATTACGTTAATGTTATTATCATTTACGCTTACGTCTAAAATGACGCCTTGGCCGGGCTACGTGGCTTGCGTGCCTGTATTTGGTACCTATCTCATTATACTGACTAACCGAGAAACGAGTATATTGACTAATAACAGATTATTTCAAGCCCTCGGAAAATGGTCATACTCAATCTATCTCTGGCATTGGCCTATTGCGGTCTATGGCGTGTATTATCAATTGGATAACTGGATGCCAATTGGCATAGCATTATCTGTGGTTTTTGGTGCACTTAGTTATTATCTCATTGAACAAAATCAGTTTAAAAACCGAAAAAACACACTTGCTTTTACACTAATAACGACCTTGGCTTTTGTCGTATTTTATAAATCGACCCCCTTTCTGTTATATCAAATATCAGGTATGCCGAAACACATTATTGCCGCCAATTTAGACCAATCAGATAAAGGTGAACTTTATACTTGGCAAATGATGAACACATTAAAAAAGAACAAAATTGATAACGATAAATTAAATGTTATGTTTATCGGAGACTCTCAATCTGCAGATTTTGTTAATGTCATCAATGAGAAAGTAAGTGTCATTAATAATGACCGAATTAATTTTATGGCTCAAAAGATATCAGCCAAATGTGGCGTTTTCTACCACATACCTAAGTCATTAAATGCGCTCTACGATAGGATTAATATCGGCGAGAAAAAGTTACGTAAATGTGCCGCAAAAATCAGAAAAATAACCGCTGACTCTCGCTTAGTCAATGCAGACTTTATTTTTCTTGCGATGAATTGGCGTAATTGGTCTTTAGACTATAATCTCGACGCAATTAAACAGATAAAACAAAAAAATCCACAAGTAAAAATATACATTATCGGTAATAAAGGTATGCACAAACCACTGCCCATTATAATGGTTAATGCCTTTAAAGATGATCAAAATGTAAGCGAACTCGTGTTCAAATCACTACCTGAAACGAATATTAAAAATAATGATTTCTTCCGTGAAAATCAGAATGCAGGTTATCAATTTATTAATATGACTTACGCATTCTGCCCAGTTAAAAAATGTAATGTCGTCGATAAAACTGGCCTGCCATTTTACTATGATGAAGTACATATAACAAAACAAGGAGCTATGTATCTCTCTGACAGGCTAAAACCACTATTACCCCCAGAGTTTTATGCACCCTAAACAGATTTACCGTAAGCTGAACCTAACAAAAATACCTAACATTAGTCGCTTTCATACCAATGTGTTTTAGCCGCTAATTAAATTACCCTTTATTAAATTTATCTAAATTAAATTACCTTATAAATAGCCCTTCAAAATTTGCTACAATTGCCTCATAAGCATTTTAATTATTAGCGATACCATGTCAAAACCAGCACCAGCAAAACCAAAACTAACTCTAGGTAGAAAAAAGGGCCCATCTGAACAGGCTAAAAAGAGCCAAATCAGCTACTCCAATACGGTAAAACCACGTGGTAAAAGCAATCGCCCACAACATACTAAACCAAAAGACGCTGGCCCAACACAAGTGTATGTATTCAATAAACCTTACATGGTACTAACTCAGTTTACTGATGCAGACAACCGTGAAACCTTAAAAGACTATATCAAGGTGCCGGATATTTATGCAGCTGGTCGCCTAGATCGCGACAGCGAAGGGTTATTATTGTTAACCAACAATGGTCGCCTCCAAGCAAAACTAACTCAACCTGGTGAAAAAACAGAAAAGACCTATTGGGTCCAAGTTGAAGGTGAACCAAGTCCAGAAAAACTGAACGATTTACGTTACGGCGTGGTATTAAAAGATGGATCAACGCTGCCAGCTAAAGTTGAAATAATGACAGAGCCTAAGGTATGGCCACGTGTACCGCCAATTCGTGAACGTCAAAATATTCCAACCACTTGGTTAGCTATTACCATAATAGAAGGCCGCAACCGTCAAGTACGTCGTATGACAGCACACATTGGACACCCTACCCTACGTTTGATCCGCTATAGCATTGGTCCTTGGACGTTGGATAACATCCAACCAGGTGAACTAGTTGAAAGCAGTATTAACATGATGAATTAGTACCAAAGTCTGTTTTTGCGCTAGCCTTCATGGTAAAATTCGCGCGATTGGATCTTAGGATCCTAAGAACAGAAACTAACTGTGGCCAGAACACCTATTTCAGTTATATATTTAATACATTAGCAAAAAAGCCTTTAACTTTATTTGCATTACTACAAGAGTAATTAAAAGGTCCTATGACAAATAATACAATCGACGCCAGTACTAAAGCGTTAAATAGTACTAAAAAAGTAATCGTTGGCATGTCCGGCGGTGTTGACTCATCTGTTTCTGCTTACCTATTACAACAGCAAGGTTATCAAGTAGAAGGCCTGTTCATGAAGAACTGGGAAGATGACGATAATGATGAATATTGTGCCGCTGCTGAGGACCTAGCAGACGCACAAGCAGTATGTGATAAATTAGGTATCGAGTTACACGCTATTAATTTCTCTGCTGAATACTGGGATAACGTATTTGAATACTTCTTAGCTGAATACAAAGCGGGTCGTACACCAAACCCAGATATTCTTTGTAACAAAGAAATCAAATTTAAAGCATTCCTGCAGTTTGCATCAGAAGTACTTGCTGCTGACTATATTGCCATGGGTCACTACGTTAGCCGTCGTCAAAAAGCCGATGGCACCTTTGAAATGTTACGAGGCTTAGACAGCAATAAAGACCAAAGCTATTTCTTATACACGTTAGATCATATACAGGTTTCACGTTCATTGTTCCCTGTGGGTGAATTAGAAAAACCAGAAGTACGTCGAATAGCTGAAGAACAAGACCTGATAACAGCAAACAAAAAAGACAGTACTGGTATCTGCTTTATTGGGGAGCGTAAATTCACTGAATTTTTAAGCAAATATCTCCCTGCACAGCCAGGTAAAATTGAAAGTGTTGATGGCGAAGAAATTGGTGAACACCAAGGTCTGATGTACCACACACTAGGTCAACGTAAAGGCCTCCATATCGGCGGTATGAAAAACAACAATAGCCAAGAACCTTGGTATGTAGTCGATAAAGATATGGAGCGTAACGTATTGCTTGTGGCACAAGGTCACAATCACCCACGTTTATTCTCGACGGGGTTAATGGCATCGCAACTCCATTGGGTTAGTCGTGAACCATTAACACAGTCATTACGTTGCACTGTAAAAACACGCTATCGCCAAACGGATGTACCTTGCTTAGTGACTCCAATCGGCGAAGACCAAATTGAAGTAACTTTTGATAAACCTGAACTTGCGGTTACCCCAGGTCAATCAGCGGTATTTTACCTTGATGACGTTTGCCTAGGTGGCGCAATTATTGATGTTCAAATTAGGGGCTAACAGTGTCAACTAACTTCCAAGAATCAAATATAGCCTTTGCTGGCGTTTGTCAGGCTGCTGCACTTGTACACCAACTTGCAACAACTGGCAATTGTGATGATACACAATTAAGTAATACTTTACGCTGTGTGATCGTAACGGATCCAAGCCAAACTATCGAGGTTTATGGCGAATACGAAAACCTAGAACTCGGTTATAAGACCCTAGTGGCACAGCTAAGTAATACATCTACAGGGCCAGATAGCGCATTAACACGCTACATGATTGGTCTTGTTGCGTTAGAGCGTAAACTTGCGAAACGCAATGACATTCTTGGTATGTTAGGTGAACGTATCTCACAAGTGAAACGTCAAGCTCATCACTATGAGCTAACGGATGCACAAATTTTAAGTAACATGGCGTCGATTTATGTGGACTTAATCAGTCCACTTGGCACCAAAATCCAAATTGCAGGAACCTCAAGTTTCCTACAACAAACATTGGTGAGAGATAAGATCCGTGCGGTATTATTCGCCGGTATTCGCTCAGCAGTGTTATGGCGACAAACAGGCGGTAAACGTCGCCAAGTAGTTTTCAATCGTAAACACATGGTAGAGCAAGCTAAACAACAATTAGCTCGAATTTAACCTAAACACACCCAGGAGTAAGTAATGGAATTATCAGCGTTAACAGCTGTTTCCCCGGTCGATGGTCGCTACGGTAGCAAAACAGTAGCCCTGCGTTCAATTTTTAGTGAATTTGGTCTAATCAAATACCGTGTACAAGTAGAAGTTCGTTGGTTACAAAAACTAGCTGAATGTGACGCGATTGCAGAAGTACCAGCGCTAAGCGTTGATGCTAACGCTGCATTAAACAGCATCACAGATAACTTCTCTGAAGCTGACGCTGCACGTATTAAAGCAATTGAAAGCACAACAAACCACGATGTTAAAGCAGTTGAATACTTCCTGAAAGAGAAAGTGGCTGATAACGCAGAACTACATGCCGTTTCTGAATTTATCCACTTCGCTTGTACTTCGGAAGATATCAACAACTTGTCTCACGCGTTAATGTTAACGGAAGCACGTGAAACAATTCTTTTACCTTACTGTGAAAAGCTTATCGATAGCCTAACAGTATTAGCAAAAGAATATGCTGCTGTACCATTATTATCACGTACTCACGGGCAGCCTGCGTCGCCAAGTACGATGGGTAAAGAATTTGCTAACGTTGTTGTACGTTTACGCCGTCAAATGCTACAAATAGCTAATGTTGAAATCTTAGGTAAAATCAACGGTGCTGTAGGTAACTACAACGCACACATCTCAGCTTACCCTGATGTTGATTGGAATGAATTCTCTGAAGAGTTCGTTTCTAGCCTAGGCGTTGTATGGAACCCGTACACAACGCAAATCGAACCGCATGATTACATCGCTGAACTGTATGACGCAATTGCACGTTTCAACACAATCATTCTTGATTTTGACCGTGACATCTGGGGTTATATCTGCCTAGGTCACTTCAAGCAAAAAACAATTGCTGGTGAAATTGGCTCTTCAACAATGCCGCACAAAGTTAACCCGATTGATTTTGAAAATTCAGAAGGTAACATTGGTATTGCTAACGCATTATTCAATCACCTTTCTGCAAAATTACCGGTTTCTCGCTGGCAGCGTGACTTAACAGATTCAACGGTATTACGTAACCTTGGTGTTGCTATCGGTTATTCTGTTATTGCATACGAGTCAACGTTAAAAGGTGTAAGTAAATTACAACTTAACGAAGAAGCGCTACGTGCAGACCTTGATCGTAACTGGGAAGTTCTGGCTGAGCCAATCCAAACAGTTATGCGTCGTTACGGCATCGAAAAACCATACGAAAAGCTAAAAGAGCTTACACGTGGTCGTCGTGTTGATGGTCCTACTATGCAAGAGTTCATCGATACACTAGAGCTAACTGATGCAGTTAAAGCGGAATTAAAATTAATGACGCCAGCGAACTACATCGGTCGTGCTGTTGAGTTCGTTAACGAACTTTAATTAGCCGCTAGATAAAAATGAAGCCCAAGTTTACTTTTAACTAGAAAAGTAAACGTACCTAGAAAGTAGAGTATGCTTGGGCTTTTTTGCACCGATTAACGCCCTAATCGTTTCAGTGCAAATATTGAGAAATCATTACTTTTCACATCAATATTATTTAAGCTAATCGCTTTATTACTAATGATTGCAAGTTCAACGAGGTAGCATTAAGCTGTCTAATAAATAACGCACGAACAGAGATTGGTTAACAAATTAGATCCAATTTGTGTGTATCCCCTTATAAAACAGAACCGATTGTTAAACAAATGATGAAATAGTTTGTTATTTCTTCGTCTTTTTTGTGCGCCAGCTATCACTTCAATTTTATAAAGCAATAAACCTAAAACTGAAAAAATACACATTAACAATACATAACTTCAAAGTGAAATCAAAAAACATCACTTTAATTTCAATCCGAAACCGCCATTCAGTCATTTGTAAAATATACGTTTGAAGTTCAGTTCCTATCTTGAAAGTAATCGCCATACACGGATAATCAGCACATTATCTACATTTGATTAACCAAGGATTTACACCATGAATGGATCATTTCTTATTGAAGCATTTCAAGCACCCTCAACCTGCGCGCAAAACTTAGGTGATTTTTTTAATAATTTAGGTGCAGATCCTTACCTTGAAAGTAACTGTCGATTCCGCGCATTTTCTCAATACCAAAAGACCGAAACGCAATTTAAAAAATTAGATACAAGTACCTTCATGCAGTCATCTGATGTAAACCGTCTTATCGGTAATGTTGAGCGCAAGTTCGAGGACATCTCATCAGCACTTGACCAGCACCCTGATTTTCAAAATTTATTAAATGCATTTCTTGAACGAACAAACGTCGATACCACAAAACAACCGATTGGTGTTCACCAGATTCGTGTCGTTTGTTCACAAGATCAGTCTGGGTCACCAGCACCCGAAGGTATCCATCAAGACGGTTTTGATTTTGTGGGTATTTTCTGTGTAAAAAGAGATAACATCGCTGGTGCATTTACACAGATATTTTCATCGCCAGTTGACCAGCATCCACACATGAGCACCACGTTAGAAGAAAACCAATTTATCATTTTTAATGATCGTCGCTATTACCACTACGTAACAGAAACACTTCCAGATCAACAAGATGCAACCGGACTACGCGACGTATTTGTTTTCACCGCTTGATCTATAAAAGCAGCAACCAAAACATCACTCACACTCAGAGAACAAGATTACTCTTTGCATAAATAGAAGATGCAAAAGTAACAAGAAATTTATTAAAGGAACAACCTATGAACTTATGTATTGAGTCAATCCGCCAAGCTTTCCCAGCTTTACAACAGCAAGTAAATGGCGAGTCAGTGTACTTTTTTGATGGTCCTGGTGGCTCACAAGTTCCACAATCAGTGCTTGATGCAATGACTGCTTATTTAGGTAAATATAACTCGAACCTTGGCGGTCGTTTTTTTTCAAGTGAAAAAACCGTTGATGTGATGCGTGACGCACGCCTAAGCGGCCAAGCATTACTTAATACTGAATCACCAGATAATATCGTGTTTGGTGCGAACATGACGTCACTTACGTTCCAATTAAGCCGTGCGATTAGCCGTGATTGGCAAACGGGTGATGAAGTCATCGTTACTTCTCTCGATCATTATTCAAATGTATCAACGTGGCAGCAAGCTGCGGATGACAAAGGTGCAGTAGTGCATCAAGCTCGTATTAATGAAGCCGATTGCACGTTAGACAGCGAACATTTAATCTCGTTAATTTCCAACAAAACTAAATTAGTGGCTTTAACGTTTGCATCAAACACCACAGGCTCATTGGTCGACGTGAAGCCAATTATTGAAGCGGCTCATGCAGTGGGTGCTAAAGTGTATATCGATGCGGTACATTACACGCCACACAAACTTGTTGATGTACAAGCATTAGGTTGTGATTTCCTCGCCTGTTCAGCCTATAAGTTCTTTGGTCCTCACGTAGGTATCGCTTACGTGGCCCCTCAGTGGTTGCACACCTTATCACCATACAAAGTAGAACCCGCTACAGACCAAGGGCCAGGTCGATTTGAAACTGGAACACAAAGTTTTGAAGCGCTAGCTGGATTTAGCGCTGCCGTTGAATATCTTGCGCATGCAGGTGATGAAGCACTACCGTTACGTGAAAGGCTTGTACAAAGTTTTGAGCTATACCAAATCCATGAACAAAAATTAAGCCAACACTTCCTTGCTAAGCTAGCACAATACAGCAACGTGACCCTGTATGGAATTAATGATATAGACCGATTAGCAGAGCGTACCCCAACCTTCTCTATCCGTATTGATCATGCATCACCAGAAGATGTATCTGGCCTGCTTGGTCAACATAATATGTGTGTTTGGAATGGTCATTTCTATGCGATTGGCTTATGTAAACAGCTAGACATCTTAGATAAAGGTGGAGTGATCCGCATTGGCTTTATGCATTACAATACCACCAACGAAATTGATGCTTTATTTGATGTATTAGCAACAGTATTGATTAAATAACCAAAGTAATATCTCTATATTTAGCCATACCGTTATGGGTATTTAACTATAAAAATCCCCTTTATCGTGAAATAAAGGGGATACAAAAAACCAATAATTAAGTTCGGTATTCCATTAGCCGATATCACTGTCCGACTTGTTTACCGGATCATTAGTTGGTGCTTTAATCACCGACTGTTTGATTAGATTATGATTACCCGTCAGTAAATCTTCCAGCGAACCATTTTCTTTATCAACGAGTCCAATCTCTTTAAGCATATTATCCACCAGCGGTGCATTAGCACGATAATTTAATGCCGCCATAGTGACTTGCTCAGATAGGCTTTGTGGCGCAGATGAGCGCTCATCATTCGACCCAACACCAGTAATGCTGTGACCGTTATTGCCACCATACCCTTGCAAGATCTTGATGCCTTCAATATTCTCTAATGGCTTAACCGCATTGGCAATTAACTCTGGTAGTACTTGTAAAATAGCCAATGATTTTTGTAGGTCTATCTGCTCAGTACTCAAAAGATTATCCGCCTCATAACGCGAACGTTTACCGGCAGCTTCAACTGCATACACTTTCTCGTTTGCTTCAGCGTTCAGTTTTAACGCATCCGCTGATGCTTTTGCTTCAATTAAAATTGATTCAGCATTATCTTCTGCAGCTTGTTTTCCCGCATGTGCTTGAACGGTAATACCAACAGCTTCACGCTCGGCTTCTTTCGTTGCCGCGATAACTTCAATTTGCTTGTCACGGTTTGCTTGCGCAACTTCACGTGCAGTAATAACAGCTTCTTCTTTTTCTACTTTGTTCTTCTCTGCTTCCGCCGCTTTAGCACGCGCTGCAGATTCTTCTTCAGACTTAACCGCAACTGCAATTTGCTTTTCTTGCATCGCAACCTCAATGTCACGCTGCTGTTGAATTCTAGACTGCTCTAATACTTTTATTTTTTCAATTTCCGCTGTTTCAATGAATTTAGCTTTTTCAATCTCAGCAGCTTCAATTGCTCTTTGCTTTGAGATTTCAGCTTCACGTTCTTCCTGTGCTCTTTGCTCTCGCTGCTTAACAATCGTCGCCTGTTGCTCTGCTTTTCGCATTTCAAGAACTTGCTCTTGGTTTAATTGTGCATTCTGTTTTTCTTGTTCAATTTCTAATGATTGTTTCTCTGCAAGTACATTACGTTGCTCAATAAGAATTCTATTCTCTTGCTCAATGTCATTGGTTTCTTTACGTTTACGCTCAATAATCTGAGCAAGTAACGCACGACCTTCAGCATCGAAGGCATTATTTTTGTTGAAGTATTGTAGGTCTGTTTGATCAAACCCTGTTAACGATACCGACTCAAGTTCCAGTCCATTTTTTTCTAAATCATTCATCACACTCTGCTGCACTTTTTGCACAAAGTCAGAACGCTTTTCATGCATTTCTGTCATCGTCATTTCAGCCGCAACAGCACGTAAAACATCGACAAATTTAGATTCCATTAACTTTTTCAATTCTTCCACGCGCATGGTTCTAAGACCAAGTGTCTGCGCCGCCATTGAAATACCTTCTTTAGTCGGTGCAACACGTAAATAGAAGTCGGCTTTTACATCAACACGCATACGATCTTTGGTGATCAATGCATCTTTTTGAATTTTTTCTACTTCAATGCGTAAGGTATTCATACTGACAGGAATGGTTTCATGCAATACCGGTAACACCAACATTCCGCCATCTTTAGCAATCTTTTCGCCACCCATTCCCGTTCTCACAAAAGCCACTTCTTTGGTTGAGCGCACATACAACTTGGCAACAATAAGACCGATTGTCAGTAATGCAACAACGGCAATGCCCGCCATGGTTAATGTGAACGTGAGATTTTCTGATAATTCCATATGATAATATTCCTAAAAGTGAATGGTAATTTTATTGATTAATGATTTACAGCTTAGTTATTTTCAAGTCAGTTAAATGGGATCGCAAGCCAGCTCGTTGTCAGCTTTTCAACCACAACAACTTCTGAACCCTGCGTAAACATTTCATGTTCGTAAGCAGGCTCGACCATCAAGTAATGCTTTTGATTAACGTCATCAATAAGTACCGCTTCTGCGGGGTTGCCTTTCGTTGCAGTCCCTATCGTAATACGGGCTAATTTGCCATTGAACTCTGCAGTTGATGTTACAGATGCGTCACGATGTGGTAATACTTTGACCAACTTAGCCCCGATGAAATGTAGAAAAACGAAGGTGATAAATACACTAATTGGTCCAGTCAATAACAATGAAGGGTGCCACTGCAGCGTCGATATAGCGGTAAAGTTGAGTATAAAGCCTGAAATAGCAAATAAGGTAAATGACAAAATTAACCAAATGAATAAGGGTAATTTACTCAGGCATAACCAGTCTAACGCCGTGGTAAAACCACCCACTTGCACAGAAGCCGAGCCATCAAGATTAAAAGGCGAGATATTATCGAACATGTCCAATAGGCTTAGTCCAATGAGTAACCCTAATATTTCAATTACGGTAAATATAAATACGATACTAATCGCAATGGTATAAGCTAAATTGATATCAGATAAAAAGAATGCCAGCATATTAACTCCATAAAAATCACAAGCCAAAAACTATAACTACTTGAATTTTATAGAATACACTAATTAACACTTGCCTTTGCGTGATAGATGTCACATAAAGTATTTTATACAACCAATATCAACCATAAAACTGAGTATATAAAACATTTTAAATCAAAGTATTAGAACAAAACTCTAGGTCTTTGATTAGCACGATGAGTAAACTTTAATAGATTAATACTAGATTTGTGGGTTCAACATTGAGGAAAGGTTTAATAGAAGAAAGAAAGGCTAATAGTTAACCTTTCGATATCAACTCAAATACGATAATGGATGCGCGGTAGATTATGATGTGCAGTAGTTATTTGACGGCTAAATTATAGCTAAAATATTCCGTATCTTTTACAAACCCCAGTTTTTCATACAGTGCTTGCGCCGAAAAATTATCTTGTGCGGTATTCAAGCCAACACGAATTGCACCAATTTGTTTCGCTTCTTTCACCACACGGTGAATCAACTCATTAGCGACACCTTGTTTACGGTATGCAGCGGCAACAAATAAGTCATTCAATACAATAGTCTTACCTAGTGATACCGACGAAAATGAATGATAGTTAAGGACAAACCCCATTGCTTCATTTACCTTGTTATAAGCAATAAAGACTGTCGCTTCGTTATTCATTAAACGCTCACCTAAATATAGGCGATATTTATGCGGTGCTGAAGGTTGCTTATAAAACACCATATATTGATCAAATAAACTAACCAGATCATTTAACTCTTCAAGTGAGGCTTGTTTAATATTCATAAAATCCCTTTTAAATATGAATAAATAGCGAGTAGTCAGAAGAATACACACTTTTATTTTAACTCGTTGTTCATCCAGAATATCAATATTTCATTAAATTACAATAACCAGAAATTCCTTATTTATTCATACTTTAGCGAAGTTATTTATCGATATACTATAACCAATGAAAATAAACTTCCGACTTTTTAGCTCATTTAACAAGGAATGTAAAATGAAACTAATATATCTGTACTTCACATTAGCCACGCTATTTTCTAGTGCTGCTTTTGCCAATAATAATTATACTCCAGTTAGTTATAGTTATTACCAACTCAACTATACAGAAATTACAGCTGAAGATGCTGATGACCCGTTAAAAACGTACCAGATCAATATATCCAACTTAATCAGCCCTTATATCTTTAGCAGAACAAGTTTCAACTATTTAAGCAAAGAAATGATTATTGATGCACAAAATTCAATGAAAACAACGTCGATGCAAGCCGTATTCAATATGGGCACACGGTTGGCACTATTACCTAAAATTGACCTCACGATTGAAAGTGGTGCTATTTATGAATTTGGTAAAGAAGTCGAACTTAAATCGAATTCAATTTCCGTTACTAATGATGATTTTGACCGTGAATTCGGATTTAATGCAGCTATAGGTCTCGCCATGCAATTCAGTCATCAATTAGAATTTATTATTGATGCAGCTTATATCGATATCGGTGACGAATCAGAAATTGAATACAGTGCGGAGCTCGTTACCCATCTACTGCCAAACCTAGCGTTAGTCGCAAGTGGCGTGATGTATGAAGAAAACGTAGGTTATGGTTTTGGCCTGCAATTTGATTTTTAATTGCAATACTTAACGACTCTAATCCACCACTTAATATAACTTAACCAAGCCACATTCAAAATGTGAGTTAAGAAATAGATTATGCCGAAGATAATTGATATCTCCGCACTTGTTGAACTTCTGCTTCATAATAGTATTCGTTAATAAATCGAGCCCCACAACTTTCAATTACCTTGCGCGAAGCGAGATTTGTCGGGTCACAAGAGATCATCACATCACCAGTAAGTGCGACCTTTTGAATAGTCGATAGCATAAACTTAGCGACTCCTTTCCCCCTAGCAGACGGTCGCGTTTCGTAGCCTATATGACCAATGAAGTCCTCGATATAAGCATTAGTCCCCTGCCTAATTCGTATTGATCCCAGGATAACGTCATTCTCGATACAGAAGTAAGTAGTAATAGGTGACCAACCTTTCGGTAGTTCTTCACCTTTAGCGTAAGCAATACGCTTTTTAAGATAACCTTCATAATTACTGAAGATAAACTCATAGAGGATAATTCCATCATCCACACATTCATCGATATAAGATGTGAAGGCAGTTAAATGATCCATGTGTGCAAGTTCTATTTTCATATTACGATTCATTTTCGATTATCTCTATTTCTAATAAGACCACAATTAATGCGCATCACACCAATCACGAACTATATCATGCCGCTTAATCATGTTTAAAACAAGTGATAGATTTAAACTATCGATTTAATAGATTCAATCACATTTACCTATAAACCTAATTATCCCATAATCCTTCTCATGGATTCGCAATAAGAATCCAATCCAGTAATCAACTAATTAATAGGATGACAACATGATCAACACTGAAATTAAACCGTTTAACGCAACCGCTTTCAAACAAGGCGAATTCGTAGAGATCTCAGAAAAAGACGTGAAAGGTAAATGGGCTGTATTTTTCTTCTACCCAGCTGACTTCACTTTTGTTTGCCCTACTGAACTAGGTGATGTTGCAGACCATTACGAAGAACTACAAAAACGTGGTGTAGAAGTTTTCTCAGTATCAACTGACACTCACTTCACTCACAAAGCATGGCACGACAGTTCAGACACTATCGGCAAAATCAACTACTATATGGTAGGTGACCAAGCTGGCAACCTTACGAACAACTTCGGTGTAATGCGTGAAGGTCAAGGCCTTGCAGATCGTGCAACGTTCCTCGTTGACCCACAAGGTGTTATCCAAGCAATGGAAATCACTGCAGAAGGTATTGGTCGTGACGCTGAAGACTTAATGCGTAAAGTTAAAGCTGCACAATATGTAGCTGCGAACCCAGGTGAAGTATGCCCAGCTAAATGGAAAGAAGGCGAAGCAACACTTGCTCCTTCACTAGACCTAGTAGGTAAAATCTAATTTAAAGGCAACTTTAAAGATTGATTAACTGATAAATAAAAATAAGACGACCTCAGTATCGCTTAGCGTCGCTGAGGTCATTTAAAAATACATTTTCGATGAACATCTCTGTACCAATACCACAGCCGCTGTTAATGAAGTAAGTAAGAAAATAGATTTTTAAATTAACCAAATTGCTAATAGCGTTTCCAATAAACGTATCTCATCTAGCCATAAGCAGAATTTAAAAGGTGTCACTATGTTAGACCAAAATATGAAAACCCAGTTAAAGGCGTATTTAGAAAACTTAAAGACAGAAGTACAACTTGTGCTGACTCTTGATGACAGTGATACCGCGCAAAAATTGCATACGTTAGCAAATGACATTGCTTCATTGAGCGAAAAAGTTATCGTGATTGAAGATCAAAGTGCGAGCACGCGTAAGCCGATTATGCAGGTAATCAATCCTATCAAACAAACCGCGATTGGTTTTGCTGGTTTACCGATGGGGCACGAATTTACTTCACTGATATTGGCACTACTGCACAGTGGTGGCCACCCTATGAAGCTAGATGCTGAGTTGATTAAACAAATTGCCAACCTTGAAGGTGAGATGAACTTTGAAATATTCATTTCATTAAGCTGTCAGAATTGCCCAGACGTTGTGCAAGCATTAAATATGATGGCGGCAACTAACCCAAATATCAAAACAACCATGATTGACGGTGCAGCGTTCCAAGATGAAGTAGCTGAACGTAATATCATGGCAGTGCCAAGTGTTTACTTAAACGGAAAAGTCTTCACCCAAGGTCGTATTTCATTAACGGAAATATTATCAAAAGTAGATACTGGCGCAGCAAAAAAACAAGCTATCGCATTAAATGAAAAAGAACCGTACGAAGTCCTTGTCGTTGGCGGTGGTCCAGCGGGTGCATCAGCTGCAATTTATGCAGCACGGAAAGGTATCCGCACTGGCGTCGTGGCAGAGCGTTTTGGTGGCCAAGTTATGGATACAATGGCTATCGAGAACTTTATTTCGGTAAAAGAAACCCAAGGGCCTAAACTCGCTGCAGCACTTGAAGAACACGTAAAAGAATATGACGTGGATATCATGAACGAACAAAGAGCGAGTGGTTTAGTCAGTGCAGAAAAAACAGCCGATGGCTATATTCATGTTGAACTCGATAGTGGCGCGATATTAAAAAGCCGCAGTGTGATCTTATCAACAGGCGCACGTTGGAGAGAAATGAACGTACCCGGCGAACAAGAATACCGTAACAAAGGTGTTGCTTACTGCCCACACTGTGATGGTCCGTTATTCAAAGGTAAGAAAGTAGCCGTGATAGGTGGCGGTAACTCTGGTATCGAAGCCGCAATCGACTTAGCAGGTATTGTTGAACATGTGACTGTACTTGAGTTTGCAGATACCTTACGTGCCGATCAAGTACTCGTCAACAAAGCTAACAGCATGGCTAATATTGAGATAATTAAACAAGCACAAACCACAGAAGTTATCGGTGACGGTACGCGAGTGACTGCACTTAATTATGTAGACCGTGCGACTGGTGATGCAAAACAGATCGAACTTGCTGGTATCTTTGTACAAATTGGTTTGATGCCAAACAGTGACTTCTTAAAAGGCAGTGGTGTTGCTTTATCACCTCGTGGTGAAATTGAAGTGAATGCCAAAGGTGAAACCTCTGTTGCAGGTGTATTTGCAGCCGGTGACGTAACCACAGTGCCTTATAAGCAAATTATTATTGCGATGGGTGAAGGTTCAAAAGCCAGTTTAAGTGCATTTGACCATTTAATTCGTACTCCAGCGCCAACTGCAGCAGACAACACGCAAATATAAAACATAGCAAAAGATAAACGTCACACTAGTCCCCACGTGTAAGGCTTATCATCCCTGCCAAAATCTGTGTTTTATCCCAGCAATTGCTTATGATTGCTGGGTTTTTACTATATGATAACCAGTAAATCTCGCACCTCAGTAATACCAGTTGGTCTGATAAGCGTGCGGCCGAGCTTTTTACCCTTACCATCTGCAACTTTAATATGTGGTAATTCAGAATGAATCGCACGGAGTACCTTGATGATATTTCAATTGCCATTGCTCACCATCTAATACCCAAATAGAAACACGTTTAGCAAAGTGGCTTTTGATTCCTAATTCATTAACCGATGCTGATTTGTATAGCAGCATTTGCACGGATGCCTCTAAATTAATACATTCAAAGTCTTGAGAATGGATATAGCCGTTTGACGCTTGCTCTTCTTCCATCATGGCATTAATACTTTGGAAATCGTAACTCGTTCCCGACTCTCCAACTTCTCTAAATTCAGGATGCAATAGGCGTATAATGTCAGCTTTATTCTGTCTTACTTCATATTGATGAAGCGCGATTTCTTGTTCAATTAAAAAATTCATCTAAACCTCGATAGATACAATAGTTAACGCTTATATCAGTATTACTTAACAGGACCTTGCTTAAACTGCTTTAACTGGTCATTAATATCAAGCCATGGCGCTTTTGAAGCGACAAAGATATGAAAGTTAGGTTTATGTGTCGGGGTATCATCTAAGATCCCCAAACGGATATTATGTTTACCGCCCGTAATTTTTCTTGAAAACAAGCTAGAGCCACAGCACTGACAAAAGGCTAATTCTGTCTCTTCACTTTTTGGATATATCGAGACAAACTCCTCACCTTTTGAAAAATAAAATTTTGAAGATGAAATCCCCCCCACTGACGAGTAATCTGAACCAGTAAATTTACGACACTCAGAACAATGACAGTTACCCATATAATCAAAGTCATCAGGTACTTCAATACCCACTTTTCCACATAAACATGATCCGTTTAATATTCTCATTTTATTCCCTCAAAAGTATGCCTCACATTGAGTCACTGTTATTTAAGTTACGTTTTTCCATTGTGAAATTAACTAAAGTCACACCATTCCGTTGGAAGGTATTTCTCTTTATTACAAAGAAACCCCTATGCTCGAAGAACGGCTTAGCAATAAATGATGCCTCAACATATAAACGTTCGATATTGTTAAGTCTTGCTTCCGTAAGTAAGTGCTCATAAAGTGCAGACGCGACACCCATCCCCTGAAAATTTGGGTGTGTGTAAGTACAATCAATATGACCATCGGCATCCAGTTCGATAAAACCAGCGACACACCCATTGACGATAGCCACAAACGGTCTTTTTTCATCTAGTCGTAGGGACCATTTTTCATAGTCAGGAGGGGTTGCAGCCCAAGCTTCTTTCTGTTCTGGGGTATATACCGAAGGATCAATCGCGTGAACAGATTGATGAAACAAGTCTGCAATCTCAATCGCCCATTCTGCAGCATATGATTTAATGTCCATAGATTACACGCGCTCATTCATAAGGAATTATAAATAAACATTATAACTAAAAATAACACCATTTTAAATATCAGTTAAAAATCAATAAATTGAGAATGAATGAAAATATTGGTACAGTGGCTATGATGATAAAGTTAAACCGTTGTTTATTGATTCAGGATCAAAGTATGAACAAGAAAATCACAATACGGACATACAGCAAATATGCCAAAGGTCATACTCATGAGCATCATCAAATACTGATTCCGATTCGTGGATTCATTGATCTAAAACTGAATGGGGTAACAGCTAGTGTCTCATATGGGGACTGCGTGGTGATAAAAGCGGGCTGTTACCATGAGTTTAGAGCAAGAGAAGACTTTCGCTTTCTGATCATTGATGTCAACGAACTACCAAATAAATTGAACACCATCATTCCACTGGGTGAAGCCGCAAATAACTATGTGAAATTCGTAGAAAATCAATTAGAATTTCATTTAACCCCTTCCGTCGAGGAAAGAATGATATTATTACTCTTCGATATACTCGACATGCAAGATCTAAGCAGCAAAATTGACTCTAGAATCAAAAACACAATTCAATATATCAATCAGGATATTTCTAAACATTATACTATTGATGAACTTGCGCAAGTTGCATTCCTAAGTCCAACCCAATTTAAATTCCTCTTCAATAAAAACATTAAATTAACACCACTAAAATACCTTGCAAAGATGAGAATGGAGCGAGCAAAAATTTTGCTAAATAATACCGATTTACCAATTACTCGCATCTCAGAAGAAGTCGGATTTGTCTGCCCATCTTCCTTTACACGCTGCTTTTCAAATCACTATGGTCAGTCACCTAAAAACTACCGCATTAAGTGTTAGAAGTCGATTGAAGAACGGCTTTTTTACGGTATAACACCACAGAAGTCGCAACCAATATTATGCCGATAAAAGTAACTAACGTTAATTTTTCATCAAACAAAAAATAGTCAAATAGAAAGGTGAGTATTGGAATCGCGTAAAATAGTACGCCTACACTATCTGAACTTTCTCTTTGGATCATATACATGAGTAAGAGTAGTGCACCCACAGATACAACAACACTCATCCACAGAGCAGAAAAAATAAATTCCGTTGTCCAAGTAACCTGCCAGCCATTAATGTAGCCGATAACAACAAAAATAGAAGCTGACAATAGGTTCTGGTAAAACATCGCTTGTACAAGGTTTACCTCGAGTTTACCCTGCCTGATTGTACCTAACGTAATAGAGAGTAATGCTAATCCAGCGAACAGTATCCCTGATAGGGCCAACATTTCTACGTCTTTTGTGCCTAATATAGCAATGCTCAATCCGACAAATCCTAACATTAGCAGCGCAACTTTAGTACTGTCCAACTTATGCTTACAGAATATAGGGATCAGTAACGGTTGTAGCCCCAATATTAAAGTAACAAGTCCCGGAGATATCCCCGTATCGATTGAAATAAAATAAAACGACAAATACAAAACCTGAAGTAAAAGACCGACGATCCATATTTGTATCTTGTCTTTGGTTGCAATTACTTTCAATGGTGTCTTATTTATTTTTATCATGACTAAATATATCAAACCGATACAACTAAGTGATATCAATGCTCGAATAGCAAGAAAAGTCCACACTGAAGAATAAAGCAAGCCAACTCTGACCATCACAGCACCGCTACTCCACATCAATAAAAATAGTATTGGTGCTATTTCATTTAAGTTAAACGTATTTGTTTTATAGGTTATGTTCATCATAATAAGCTTAACGCCATCGGGTAATCAGGATGCTTGTTCAAAGAATCATATTTGTATGATACATGGCCTTTCATTGATGGCTTTCTTGTAAAAAATATCAGCATATCCCTTGTCGCTTCTTTCATTGTGTCTATTGCTTCAAGCGACGATAAGCTATGCTTTCGTTCATTATCACAAATGATCAAAGTATCTAGAAAATGATTGTGCTGCTTTTCATCTAAAATCAGCTCTGGATTCGCGTCATGCCATCTAAGTGAGTTATCTTCTTCCATTGAATGTATAAAAGTCTTAGCACTGTGCTCTGCCATATTATGATGTCCCAATAATGTGGTCATCGTGTGATCAACACCATCCGTGTGGACACCTTCTAGCGCCGGTTCGCCAATTAAGTCAGGAGATGTAATCGTGCGTAAATTGAAAACAGTACACACCCATTTTTTAGAGGCGTAATCGATATTTGGACGACAAGTGGTGACAATGTCATGACATACTAAATGCTTGAACAGAAGTAAACTTTTAAAAATCGTATTATCTTGTAACGATTCACTCAATCCTCTAAAGTGTCTATCTTTACCTGAATCATGGCGAATAAAGTCTTCCTCTTTCGATAAAACAAAAGGCTGAAATTCTGTTCTATAACAGTTTTTTTTATCTAAATCATAGCAAAACCGCCCACTTCTAGAACGCCGAAACGCCAAAGTCGGATCATCTACTAGGCCTTCGCTCACCAGCTGTAATTCTTCGATATCATCTCGCTTAGCACCGAGTCCGATAAGAACTTCTAATAGTTCTTCCCCTGGAATATAAGCCATTCTGTTTTTCTTATAACCTTGTTTAATATCATTTAGCTTCGCGTGCGTTAATGTGTTCACTTATTACCTCAAAAGACAATTCCCATAGTTTTTAAAATATAAATTCAATTTACAAATAAAACACATAACAAGTTGTTATACATAAGTTATTTATAAAATATATATTGTATATTTAATTAATATATATAATTTTTTTAGTCATGCTTTTCTTAAAAGACGGTTTTACATTCATTAAAGTCACACTATTGATTAAACAATTAGAATTATTCAGTAGAGTAAGTAAAGGAGGGATCTTAATGTGAGAGGTATTCTAGTCGTATAGTAAAACGAGATCAAAAAAGCCTTACCGCGACCCATTGTAACAACGGCTGCAGAGTAAGGCTTATTGAGTACGTACTATTCGCAGTCAGTACTGTTGTAGTAGCAACTAGCTTAGTGCGATAAGATCTGATCTAAGAACATTTTTAAACGATCTGATTGTGGATTATCAAAGAACTCATGTGGTTCATTTTCTTCAATAATTTGCCCTGCATCCATGAAAATAACGCGGTCAGCCACTTTCTTAGCAAAGCCCATTTCGTGCGTTACACAAATCATGGTTATACCTTCATCTGCAAGCTCAACCATTACATCTAACACTTCCGATACCATTTCAGGATCCAGTGCCGATGTTGGCTCATCAAACAGCATAATCTCAGGGTTGATACACAGACAACGAGCAATCGCTACACGCTGTTGTTGGCCACCAGAAAGCTGATTTGGAAACTTATGCGCTTGGTCGGCAATCTTCACACGCTCAAGGTAGTACATCGCAGTTTTAATCGCTTCATGCCTTGGTTTCTTATGCACCCAGGTTGGTGCTAATAACAAGTTTTCCAATACTGAAAGATGTGGGAACAAATTAAAGTGCTGGAATACCATACCAACTTGTGAGCGAATATGACGTACGATTTTTACATCATCAATCAGGTCAGTACCGTTAATACTAATCTTACCTTCCTGAAATTTTTCAAGGTGGTTCAAGCAACGAATAGTAGTTGATTTACCCGAGCCTGACGGGCCACAGATAACCACTTTTTCGCCTTTCTTAATATTTAAGTTAACATCTTTAAGTACGTGAAAATCACCATACCATTTGTTAACGTCTTGCATGCTGATCATATATTCTTGTTCTGACATGATACTTCCTTATACCAATTACCTTACGTAAATGGTCAGTTTAAACTGTAAAATTTACGGTAATTGTTAATGGTCGGTATTATATTTACGTTCAATCACGCGCGAGTATTGCGACATACTGAAACAAAATACCCAATAAATCATGGTAACAAATACGTACCCTTCGATTTCAAAACCAAGCCAACTGGTATCACTGTTAGTCAGTGTTACCATTGCTAGAATATCGAATAAGCCAATAATAAGTACCAGTGTTGTATCTTTAAACAGCGAGATGAAAGAGCCTACTAGATTCGGGATAGAGATCTTTAATGCCTGTGGCAGAATAATCAAAATCATCCCTTGCCAATAGGTTAGCCCTAATGACTCACTGGCTTCGTATTGACCTTTCGGAATAGCTTGTAAACCACCACGAATAACTTCAGCGATATAAGCTGCTTGGAACAATGTAATACCAATTAACGCACGTAATAACTTATCAAATTCGATACCATCACTAAAGAATAATGGCAGTACTACCGACGCCATAAACAAAATAGTAATAAGCGGTACACCACGAATAAACTCGATAAACCCAACACATAAGGTTTTAACAATCGGCATGTTGTCTGACTGACGTCCTAACGCCAATAAAATACCAATTGGGAATGATGCAATGATACCGACAGCTGCAACCAAAATAGTCAGCATTAAGCCGCCCCATTTTTCAGTACTGACTACTTCAAGTCCTAGTCCACCACGGATCAAGATAAAGCATACAATTGGGTACAATAGCATTGCCGTAAGTTTAATCTTAATATTACCAATGCGTGGCACGACAAATATAAGCCCTAAACTCAACACAGCAACCAGATTCGGACGCCAATGTAAGGCTTCAGGATAGAACCCATACATAAATTGATCGAACTTTTCGATGATAAATATCCAGCGAGCACCTTCTTTAACCACTTCCTCTTTAGTGCCACTCCAAGTCGCATCAAAGAGCATCCAATCTAATAATGGTGGTATCGTCGAATAGATAAAGTAGATGCCAAGCAGTGTTAACAGTGTATTAGGTATAGTAGAAAATAAATTCTCTCGTAACCAGAATACAACACCCTTAGTGGTTGAAGGTGCAGGTTTGGCCTCTTTAATCGTATAAACAGCCATATTATCTTCCTTTAATTTCCATTCTTGCATTAACCCAATTCAGCAGCAGTGATATAACAATACTGAAAACAAGATACACAGCCATCGTCATTAGAATGATCTCAATAGCCTGCCCAACTTGGTTAAGCGTCGTCCCCGAGAACAAGGTAACAATTTCCGGATAACCAATTGCAGTTGCCAGTGATGAATTTTTCACTAGATTAAGGTATTGATTAATAACAGGGGGAATGATCACGCGTAATGCTTGTGGTAAAACAACTTTACGTAAGATCACATGTTCTTGTAATCCTAATGATTTTGCCGCTTCTTTTTGACCTGGGGGTACAGCTTCAATCCCCGCACGTACAGCTTCTGCAATATAAGTCGCGGTATAGATACTTAACGCAAAGATAAGCGCAAGTAACTCAGGGATTATGGTAACCCCTCCTTTGAAATTAAACCCTTTTAATGCCGGATATTCAGCACTGATTGGTTGACCCGTAATAAAGAATACAAGTAAAGGAGCTGAGACTAAAATAGCCAAAGATACTTTCACTAAAGGAAATTCTTCACCGGTTAAGTCATGACGTTTAGTCGCCCATTTAGCAAGAAATACGACACTAACACACGCCAGAACAAACGCAATAAGAATAAAGCTACTGCCCGATTCGAAGATCGGATCTGGAATAATTAAGCCACGGTTATTAATGAAGACAGAATCAAAATAAGAAATACTTTGTCGTGGGCTTGGTAACGTAGCAAGTACCACGTTATACCAAAACAATATCTGTAATAAAATAGGAATATTACGGAATGTTTCAATGTAAACCAGTGACAGTTTAGCAATCAAATAATTTGATGATAGACGACCAATACCAACCATTAAGCCAATAATTGAAGCTAAAACAATACCAATAACACCCACTAGAATTGTATTTAATAAACCAACAATAAATACATCTAAAAAGGTGGAGCTTGTATCATCATAGTGAATAAGCGATTGACTGATACCAAAACCAGCAGTTTCACCTAAGAACGAAAAACCTGTAGTAATACCCCTTTTTGCTACATTATCAAACATGTTGTTAACGAAGTAAAAAATGCATAGAACCACAACAGCCAAAGAAAGCACTTGGAAAATAATCGCGCGATTTTGTGGGCTGTTAAATAAACCGTTGGAGGTCGGGGGGAGCTTTGAATTATTCATAACAAAATAAACCTTTTAAAAAGGGGGCTAAGCCCCCGATATACCGACGTCACTTCAACATATAGTGCTGTTAAGATGAAGTGACTAAGGTATTAATTTATCGAATTGGCATTGCGTACATTAAGCCGCCTTTATTCCATAAATTATTGATGCCGCGATCAATGTTAAGAGGTGAATTTTTACCTACGTTGTTCTCGAACATTTCTTCATAGTTACCAACTTGCTTAACAATTTGGTAAGCCCAATCCGCTTTAAGCCCTAAGTTTTCACCGGCTTTACCAGAAACACCTAATAGACGTTTCACAGATGGATTTGCTGATTTTAATTGCTTATCAACATTGCTTGCTGTTACACCTAGTTCTTCTGCTTCTAGTGTTGCAAACATGGTCCAGCGCACGACGTTAAACCATTCATCATCACCTTGGCGAACAACAGGGCCTAAAGGTTCTTTAGAAATGATCTCTGGTAATACGACTGCTGATTTAGGATTGTCTAATTTGATTTTTAAACCGTATAACTGAGATGCGTCAGATGTAACTGCGTCACAACGACCTTTTTTGAATGCATCAATTGTTTGACCTGATGTATCAAATGTAACGGCTTTATATTCCATGTTGTTTGATTTGAAATAGTCAGTCAGGTTAAGTTCAGTTGTTGTACCCGCTTGAATACAGAAAGAAGCACCATCTAGCTCTTTCGCTGACGTTACACCAAGGTCTTTACTAACAAGGAAACCTTGACCATCATAATAATTCACTCCCGCAAAGTTTAAGCCAAGTGAAGTATCACGTGTTGCAGTCCAAGTAGATGAACGTGCTAGCACATCGATTTCACCACTTTGTAGTGCAGTAAAACGTTCTTTAGCAGTCAGTGGAATAAATTTAACTTTCGATGCATCACCTAATACGGCAGCCGCAACTGAACGACAAAAATCAACATCGATACCTTTCCAAACACCTTTTGAATCAGTAGCTGAAAACCCTGGAATCCCTGTCGATACACCACAGTTCAATACGCCTTTTTTCATCACCTTATCTAATGTAGCAGCATTAACTAAATTAGGTAATGTTGATGCTAGACCTAGTATTAAAGCTATTTTTGTAACCTTCATATTAATTTCCTTGTCTATTTTTATTATTGCAAATATCAGTTTTAAGCAGCTAAGCACCACTTGAAAGTGTTATTTTCTCTGATTCGGGAACACAAAATAATCATAAGGGAATTTTTATACAACATCTACGCAGCAACAATCGATTAACAAAAGCATTAACAACTATTTGACCTCGATCACAAACTTAACACTTAATTAACACAAGAACGGTAATTTAAGGTGAATAATACTTTATGGATATTCACATTAAGGCTTTTATCCATATTTAATTCAATAATGGCAAGTAATATACTTTAAAGATGAGCAGTGTTTTAACATAGTTATTTTATATCGACACCGTAGGTCATCACCCTGTTCATAAGTCCTCTCAAGTATTAAAGTCACTTTTAACGTCGTTCGTATATAGAATTAATTTAAACATGTATAAATGTATAAATACTGACAAGCCAAGCCTTATCTAGGCCTCTCGATAACAATGACAATCTTATAGTCCGTGTTAAATGGTTGATAATATCATGTTGCTCTCCTCCGATGAGCATCAGCAATATTCTGTTGCATAGCTCACACAATAGAACAATGGTAGTGACGAACACAGACGATAACGTCAGTTAAGTCAGTATTAACTATAGGTCTTAAACACGAAAAGTGAGCGGGAAGCGTATGATGAGATTGCAGAGTATCGATTTAATGTTAATGTTGTTCAGTCAGGATGATGTGAATAACTTGCTTTCATTTAGGTCGCGCAAGTTATTCTATCTATAAATCCGCTCACATCAAATAACCAGTTTCAAATAATGTTTACGTCCAAATGTTGCGAACAGAGTAGAACAAAATAGAACAAGTATCGGGTTATGAGAAAAGGCATTTTTAACAGTGACAGCACCGTGGGAGAGATCGTTCGTATAGATGGGTTGACTAGAACACCAACTGAGTTTGGCTTGCAAGATTTGAGTATCATCGGGGACGTCAATAGCAAAACGTTGACCGCGTTTCACATAGGTCACAAATTTTCCATCAGCATATAATTTATAATTTCGCACCGCATCCAGCAGTTGCGCAGGCCTGTATATCCATAATTTCATTTCACATCATCCTTAATGTAAAGTTTATTCCAATTGTATAGCTCCTTTTATCTTAGCTAAACAATGTCATCTTCAAGCATGAAATAAGTGCGAATAATCTGTTTATTCGTTGTGAAACGGGTTACTCGCACTTTTAAAATATAACACCACTCAAACAAGTCGTGGTAATAGATATCTATTAAGGTTCTTGACGTGTACTTGCTAATACGATCTCACGGATACATACATCTTGTGGTTGTGCGTAAGCAAATTCAATTGAACGTGCTACATCACCAGGTGTAAGTATATTACCCATCGTTGATTTCCACTCTTCGTAGCCCGCTTTAATGTCTTCTGAAGTTGTATGTGATAACAATTCAGTTTCAACAGCACCTGGGGCGATAGTAATTACACGCACATCAGACGTTGCCACTTCTTCACGAACATTTTCAGTAATAGCGTGTACCGCAAATTTAGTACCACAATAAGCAGCATGCGCACCAAATGTCTTGCGACCTGCAACTGAACTAATATTAATAATAGTACCAGTATTACGGGCTTTCATTGGCGCAAGAACTGCTTGCATGCCGTTTAATAATGCGATCACATTAATATCGAACATGGTTTTGAATTCTTCAGCAGGTTGGGTATCAATTTGACCTAATAACATCATACCAGCATTGTTAATCAATAGATCTGTTGGACCGTATAATGCTTCAGCTTTAGCAAGTGCAGCGTGGAATTCGGCGTGAACCGTTAAGTCTACTTTTTCACATAAACAGTTTGGTAAATCTAGCGATTCTAGCTTTTCAACACGACGAGCAACTAATAATAACGGGTGACCAGCGGCGCTTAAACGCTTCGCTGTAGCTTCACCAATACCTGAACTTGCACCTGTGATCACGACTAATTTTTTCATCATCATATACTCTCTATTTTTGATTATATTCATACCCAAAAACGAATATCTCAATGTTAGATCTAAGCGCTTCTGAGTGGATGAAAGAGAGTATATAGAAATGATTATTGTTGATATATACACAATAAAGAACATAACTATTACGTATTAAGCTACAATAAAAAAGTTTATTTTTATTCACTTAATCAATACAGGCATAATATGCAAAGTAACTCTTCTCTTGCTGATATACGCGCTTTTGTAACTATTGCTGAACAAGGAAGCTTTACCAAAGCCGCTGAAGTTCTACAGTCATCTCGCGCCCATGTATCACGTCAACTCGCACAGCTAGAGCACCAGTTAGGTGTGCAATTGATTATCCGCACAACTCGAGCACAGCGTCTTACTCCTGTTGGTGAACAATTCTTTCAGCAATGTCTTGGCTCGCTGCAAACGATTAACCAAGCCGTGATAGCAGCCAAAAATGATACAGAACAATTAAAAGGCTGCATTTGTATTAACTGTGTTGGCGGGGTAATTGGTGAGGATATCTTAACGAAAATTATCAGCGAGTTTAATTTACAGTACCCTAATATTGAAGTTGAGCTCGACTTTAGTAGTCCTCGTGTAGATTTGATTGCAGAAGCTTTTGATTTGGTCGTGCGCATGGGGGAGTTAGAAGATTCAGGATTGGTCGCTAGAAAGCTCACTGACATAAAAGTACAGGTGTTAGCCAGTCCTGATTACCTTGCCAAGCACGCTGTTATAGCTCATCCAAAAGATTTAGAACAACATAACTGCTTAACCGGCAGTATCAAGCGCTGGCGCTTCCATCAAAAATCACTTCAACACAATAATGCACCAATACACGAAGTAGAGATACACGCGAAGGGTAACTTTAGTTGTAAGAGTGGTCGTGCATTAATTAACGCCGCTAAGAATGGTAATGGTATTGTGCGATTACCCGAGCTGTATTGCGACACTGAGATTAAGGAAAATACCTTAGCCCCTGCTTTAATATCAGCATCGCATGAAGAACAATGGCACTCACCGAATGTACCGCTGTTTCTGCTGTATCATCGCAATCGTTATCAACCCGTACGATTAAAAGTATTAATTGATTTCATTTATCATAAATTTAAAACCATTTAACATTAGTATAAAGATCACTATCCTTAAAGCTGTGTCCGCTGATGTAAAGTGAAGGTATCACTAACGCTATTTATTTCAGTAACTAGCGTCGTTTATCATTATCTCACCAGTATCAACGTTATAATCCATCGTTAATGCTTTCTGTCCGCGTTGGATAAAATGTAACGCTCGATAAATACAAATAGTCGGGTTTACGCTATAGGTATAGGCAATATTAACATTTGCTGAAGCTAAATCACTATCAGCAACATATGCAATAGTTAGCGATGTTTGAGTTAATCCTGTCCACAGCTCTTCACAAGCTGTAAAAGGGAGAGTTGATGCGCCTGATGTAGAATAAGGATATCCAGTAGCAGTAGAACTTACATCACCATCACCAAAACCAGCTAGACTTTCAACTGCACCACTGTTCCCCTGAGCCAACCAGCCGCTGTGATATAATTTTACCGCACTTTCAAATGCACCAAACTGCCCTTTAAGCACCGAGCGATTCGCATCGTCTTGCAGATTAATAAATTTAGGTATTGCCGTTGCCGCTAATATACCTAACACAATAATGACAATAACTAATTCAATTAATGTAAAACCATTCATTCGACGTTTCATTGTTATCCTCAATTCCCATGTTTATTTCAACTATCACATCTAATAAGTCGTAAGTATATTTAAAGCATAACGAAAACAAAACTAGATACTACATAAAAAACTAAAGCTAGAGTAAATAATTAAAAGCCCATATATTTTTACTATATTAAGCTTAATGGTGAGTATTTAATACAATTAAAGCTCGAAAAGGAACACAAAGCAACATCCAACTTCGATATCGAGCATTGATGATTAAGATCAATTCATAAAAACCCAGCTAGTTCATACTTATAAGTAGTTAATTGACCTGAATATATGGATGAATTATGGGAAAGATAACCCGTTTCAATACCGAAGTATTGATCATTGGTGGTGGCGCGACTGGCACCAGTATTATGCGCGATTGCGCATTACGTGGCATAACATGCATACTGCTTGATAAAGGTGATATCGCCTCAGGTACAACAGGCCGTAATCATGGCTTATTACATTCCGGTGCGCGTTACGCAGTCACTGACAGCGAGTCTGCACGAGAATGTATTCAAGAAAACAAGATCCTCAAAGCTATCGCGAGTCACTGTATCGAAGACACTAGCGGGTTATTTATTACCTTACCAGAAGATGATCTAGATTTTCAACGTACCTTCATTGACGCGTGCAGTAGCGCTGGTATCGACACACAAAGACTCACCCCACAACAAGCTATCGACCTTGAACCGAATGTAAACCGAAGTCTACTCGGCGCAGTCAAAGTCCCTGATGGCACCCTTGACCCATTTCGTTTATGTGCATCGAATGTATTAGATGCAAAAAACCATGGTGCAAAACTGCTTACCTATTCGATGGTAAAATCCTTAATCCGCATTGGCGATCGTATCATTGGCGCAAAATGTATTAATACTCGAACCAATGAACGGTTTGAAGTATATGCCCAAGAAGTTATCAATGCAGCGGGAATTTGGGGTAAAAACATTTGCCACTACGCAGAACTAAACGTGCAAATGTTACCAGCTAAAGGATCATTATTAGTATTCGAACACCGCATTAATGATCTGGTTATCAACCGTTGCCGTAAACCTGCCGATGCCGATATTTTAGTGCCCGGCGATTCAATTTCGTTAATTGGCACCACTTCTGAAGAAATTGATTACAAAGATATCGATGCCCTAAAAACCAGTGAGAGAGAAGTAAATATCTTAATTGAAGAAGGGGAAAAACTGGCACCAATACTCGCAAAAACCCGAGTTTTACGGGCTTATGCTGGTGTTCGTCCCCTCGTTGATGTGGGAGGTGGTGATGGCCGAAACATCAGCCGTGGTATCGTATTATTAGACCATGAACAACGCGATGGTTTAGCTGGGTTTAACAGTATCCTTGGTGGTAAGTTAATGACAAGCCGCTTAATGGCTGAAATGACCACCGATCTTATTGCCAGTAAACTTGGAAATACCAGCGGTTGTACAACCCATTTACAGTCACTACCCGGTTCTGTTGCTAATAAAAAGAGTAAACCTCAAAAAACAGTCTTCACAACCAAAGCAGCCACCCACCGTCACGGTGAAAATGCAGTTGCCACATTTGACCAAAGCACCAAAGGTAAATCCATTGTCTGTGAATGTGAAATGGTGTCAGTTGGTGAGATTGAATACGCCATCAAACAACTCGATGTCACCAACTTAGTTGATTTAAGGAGACGTACCCGCCTCGGGATGGGGTCGTGTCAGGGTGAACAGTGTACCTATCGTGCTTCCAGCCTATTTTGTGATTTTGCCAACTGTAGCGGTCATGAATCAAGTAAATTATTAATGCAGTTTTTTGAAGAACGCTGGAAAGGCATTAAGCCGGTGTTATTTGGTGATGCACTACGAGAAGCCGAGTTTACCTATTGGCTGTATGAAGGACTTTTCGGCGCAACAGACATTAACAAGCTAGGCGAAAAACAAGAAGATAAGGAATATTATGAAATTTGATAGCATCATTATTGGCGGTGGTATTGCGGGCTATACCGCGGGATTACGCAGCCTCGAAGCTGGATTAAAAACAGCTATCATTTCAAATGGTCAAAGCGCCCTGCACTTTTCATCAGGCTCTATCGACCTACTTTCGCATACGCCAACGGGCAAGGCCATTCGTAATCCTGCTGCGATATTTGACAAGTTTACCGATGAGTTTCCTAGCCATCCTTATAGCAAGGTAGGTAAAAACACCGTATTTGAATCGCTTGAATGGTATAAAAACTTGCTCACCAAGGCTGGAATTTCATTACTGCAGCAAGACAATGGTGACAATCATCTGCGTATCACCCCACTAGGCACATTAAAATCGACCTGGTTATCGCAACCTTATGTGCAGCAGCTACCAATGCGCCTAACGGAACATACCATCACGCGAATTGTAGTCGTACAAATTAATGATTTCCGCGATTTCAATGCCAAAATGATGACGGATAATTTGATCCAAACACCTGAATTTAAAGACGTGGAAATAAGTAATACCAGCATTTCGATTGATGGATTCTCAGGACTGAAACGTAATGCTTGTGAACTGCGTTCGATTGATATTGCCCGTATCTTAAGTAACGAAAGTGAGGTTGAAGCGTTAGCAACTAAGCTAAAGGCTATCGCAACATCTAATGACTTGGTGATCATCCCCGCAATTACAGGTAATGGTATGGGGCTGTCTGTCCTTAACAAATTACATGCATTAACCAACCTGAACTTTCATGAAGTGCCGACTATGCCACCTTCAATGCTAGGGGTCCGCCTTGAAGAAACAATGACTGATTTATTCATCAAGCGCGGGGGAATGCTGTTAAAAGGCGATCAAGTCACTCATGGTGATATGGCAGAAAATAACGACGAGTTAACCCTTAAGCGCGTTTACACCCGTAACTTAGAAACCATGCCATTAACCGCAGACAACTATATTTTCGCATCCGGTAGTTTCTTTAATAAGGGGTTAATTGGCCACCATAACAAATTGCAAGAACCTGTTTTTGATTTGGACATGAACAACCTTGATGCACGTAATACATGGTACAACCCACAATTTTTTGCTTGCAATTCACAGCCATTTTTATCACTGGGGATCAAAACTAATCCCATATTCAATCCAATGTTAAAAGGTAAAGTCATCACGAATCTATTTTGCGCAGGTTCTAATTTAGGCGGATATGATCCTATCGCTGAAGGCTCTGGTAGTGGTGTTGCGATTAGTACCGCCTATCACGCCGTAAACCAGTTATTGCAACAACATATAGTGAATAGCGGTTCACAACAACCAACCAGCAACAGCTTTGCATAAGGGGACAAATATAATGGACTTAGCATCAACACGTTTTGAAAAATGCATCAAGTGTACTATTTGTACCGTATACTGCCCAGTTGCCAAAGCCAATCCGAATTATCCAGGACCAAAAGAATCAGGCCCTGATGGTGAACGATTAAGAATAAAAAGCCCAGAGTATTACGATGAAGCATTAAAGCTTTGCACTAACTGTAAGCGCTGTGAAACGGCTTGTCCGTCCAACGTTAATGTCGGTGATATTATTGCGGTTGCACGCGGTAGATTTGAGAAGAAAAAGCTTAATCCCAAATTAATGCGTGATTACATTTTAAGTCACACAGATTTATTCGGTACATTATCTACACCTGTAGCCCCCTTGGTGAACAAGATCACGGATTCGAAAATTATCAAAACCATCATGGATAAAACCGTGGCGATTGATAAGCACAAATCTTTACCTAAATATTCATTTGGTTCATTTAGACATTGGTATAAAAAACAAGCCAATACACAAGCCCAGTTTGAACGCCAGATCAGTTATTTCCATGGCTGTTATGTTAACTACAACCATCCGCAACTTGGGAAAGATTTAGTTAAAGTATTAAATGCCATAAATATCGGTGTTAAATTATTGAAGAAAGAAAAATGCTGTGGTGTGCCATTAATCGCGAATGGTTTTCATGACAAAGCCCGTAAAAATGCAGAGTTTAATGTTAAACACATGACCGAAGCTGTCGAACAGTTTAATACCCCTATTCTATCAACATCATCAACTTGCTCGTTGACCTTAAAACAAGAATACCCACATGTATTAAAAGTCGATAACAGCAAGATTTCCAATAAGCTTGAATTCATCACGCCATTTTTATTACGCGAGTTTATGAATGGCAATATGCCAGAATTAAAACCCGTAAATAAAACGATTGTCTACCATACACCTTGTCATTTAGAGCGCAGTGGTTTGGCTATATTCACTATCGAATTGTTACGCACTATTCCCGGCTTAAACGTTATTGTGCTCAACAGTGAATGCTGTGGTTCGGCAGGTACTTATGGTTTTAAAAAAGAAAACTACGAGGTATCGATGAAAATAGGGAAAGGCTTATTTGAACAGATTAAACAGGCGAATGCTGACTTTGCTATTACCGATTGTGAAACCTGCAAATGGCAAATTGACGAAAACACGGACTTAGAAACTATCCATCCGGTGAGTTTATTAGCGCAGTGTTTACCTGAATAGTCATTAAAAGGACGTCTTTGTCAAATAGGCGTCCAATAATTATCATATCAAATGCTCAGCCTAAAAATAAAAAACCATGGTTATATAACCTTATAACTTAGCACGTTATAACCATTATATTTTCTAATCCTAACGATGAAAAAACTTCGCTATAAATATTATTGTAGAGCGTTATAATTCACTTTAAACAAGGAGGGAGGTAACATAATAATCTCTCATCTGAATTATTAGATAAACTAATTAAAAAGGTAGATGTTATGACAATTCAAACAATAATGACAAAAATCATAGCTGCTTATCGGCGTTCATTTGTAGAATTATATAATCGCGATAATAAATTATGATGATAATATCTGTCAATAACGAAGCAATAAATAAAGCAAAGCGTTACTGACAGATGCATTAACGATTAATCGTTAAATGAACGTACAATCCAAGCGCGGAACGTGCGGCCTTTCAATTTACCTTTACCAATTTTCTGTACCGCCGCTTTAGCAACTTTAGTGTCAACAGCAACGTACGCACAGTGATCAAACAGTTGGATTTTACCAACTAGCTTGCCATCAATACCGTCTTTACCTGTTAATGCCCCTAAAATATCACCTGCACGTACTTTCTGTTTTTTACCACCATCAATACGGATACATTCCATCGGAGGTGTCATTGGCGATTCATTTAAAACACTTTCTGATGGTAGGGCTTCTGCCGTTATCATACCAAAACGATCTTCTAATAATGCAACTTGATATGCTTCTTTATCATCAAATATAGTACAAGCAATACCTTTACTACCCGCACGACCTGTACGGCCAATACGGTGAACGTGTACTTCGCTGTCATGCGCAACTTGGAAGTTAATCACAGCATCTAGAGAGTCAATATCCAGACCACGTGATGCAACGTCAGTCGCTACCATGATAGAAATACTCTTATTAGAAAAACGCACTAACGCTTGGTCGCGATCACGTTGTTCTAAGTCACCGTGCAGTGCAATGATACTAAAACCAAAATGGCCTAATTCATCAGCAACATCTTGCACATCTTTCTTGGTATTACAGAAGATAACCGTTGATTCAGGTTTATGCTGTAGTAATAATCCACGAACGGCATCTAAACGTTCGCCAAAGTTTTTCACTTTATAGAAATGCTGTTTGATTGAGCTATCATCATGCGTTGCTGCAACTTCAACCATTTCAGGATTGTTCATGATTTTAGATGCTATCGCTTGGATTTTTTTCGGGAACGTTGCACTGAATAATAATGTTTGACGATCACTTGGTGCTTTCTCTACGATTGCGTCAAGTGCGTCTTGGAAACCCATTTCTAGCATACGATCAGCTTCATCCAGCACAAATGTTGTTAGATTATCTAATCGTAACGTGCCTTTGTTTAAGTGATCTAATACGCGACCTGGCGTACCAACAATAATGTGAGCGCCATGTTCTAATGAACCAATTTGTGGGCCAAATGGCATACCACCACACAGCGTTAATACCTTAATGTTGTGAATAGCGCGTGCAAGTTTACGAATTTCTTTCGCGACTTGGTCTGCTAATTCACGTGTAGGACAAAGTACTAACGTTTGAATACGGAAACGCTCAACGTCTAAACGCTGAAGTAAACCTAAACCAAAAGCAGCTGTTTTACCTGAACCTGTTTTACCTTGGCCAATTACATCTTTACCTTCAAGGATACTCGGTAAACTTTGTGCTTGGATAGGTGTCATTTCGGCATAACCGAGAGACTCAAGATTAGAGACAAGCTCTGGACGTAAATTTAGAGAAGAAAAATCAGTTTGGCTCACAGGCATACCTTTAATGGTTATAATAGATAAAACAAAAAGGGCAAGCTCCGAAGAACATGCCCTTTATACTTAAACTTTTTGATTCATCATCAATCCATTTAAGTTAACAATCTTAGTAACTGTTAATTCAGAAGAATTAAAGTACTACGATGTTTTCTGCTTGAGGACCTTTTTGGCCGTCAGTAACGTTGAATTCAACTTTTTGGTTTTCTAAAAGTGTACGGAAACCGTCACTTTCGATAGCGCTGAAGTGAGCGAACACGTCAGGACCGTTATCTTGTTGAATGAAACCGAAACCTTTAGTTTCGTTGAACCATTTTACTGTACCAGTAATTTTAGACATAATAGTAATCCTATTTATCGAGTAATTTAAGTGGCATAAAGCCGGTGTTGCTGGAAGTGTTACTACTTACTTATGATAAAACAGGACGAGGTACTAAAAAAACTTCGAAATGGAATTCATTCATAAAACTAACCTTAAAGCTGCGGCTAATTATATAGACTTCAGGTTTAGTGTCAACAGCCTTATTCCCTATTAATACATCAGACCGACTATAATTATCCTGTTTGCACTTAGTCGGCCTATCATGTACCCTGCAGCACCGCTGTTATACTAAACACTAGCCCATAACTAGCAACTACATAAATAAAGAGACACTATATGAGTTTTACCGACCTCGGTTTATCCGCACCAATCCTAAAAGCTGTAGCAGAAAAAGGCTACGACACACCATCGGCAATTCAAGCGCAAGCAATACCAGCTGTACTGTCAGGTAGGGATGTAATGGCTGCGGCACAAACAGGGACAGGTAAAACAGCTGGTTTTACTCTACCTATTTTAGAAAAATTAAGCCAAGGCCCACGTCCACGTGCCAATCAAGCACGTACATTAATCTTAACGCCGACACGTGAACTAGCAGCACAGATTGCAGAAAACGTTGAAGTTTATAGCAAGCACTTACGTTTAACATCAACAGTTGTATTTGGTGGTGTTAAAATTAACCCACAAATGGCGCGTTTACGTCGTGGTGTTGATATCTTAGTTGCAACACCTGGCCGTTTATTAGATTTATATAATCAAAACGCTATTCGCTTTCACCAATTAGAAATTTTGGTATTAGATGAAGCCGATCGCATGCTTGATATGGGTTTCTTACGTGATATCCGTAAAATCCTTGCGGTGCTACCACAAAAACGTCAAAACTTATTATTCTCAGCAACCTTTTCTGATGACATCCGCCAACTTGCTAAAGGCTTAATCAACGATCCCGTTGAGATTTCAGTGACACCACGTAATGCGGCAGCGAAATCTGTTGAACAATGGATGCACCCGGTTGATAAAAAGAAAAAACACTTACTATTAACACAGCTAATTAAAAATGAAAATTGGCAACAAGTGTTAGTATTTACAAAAACGAAGCACGGCGCGAACAAATTAACAAAACACTTAGAAGAACAAGGTATCTCTGCTGCTGCGATTCACGGTAACAAGAGTCAAAGTGCACGTACAAAAGCACTCGCCAACTTCAAATCAGGTGAAGTAAGAGCTCTTATCGCTACAGATATTGCTGCACGTGGAATCGATATTGAACAACTACCACAAGTCGTTAACTTTGAACTACCAAACGTAGCAGAAGATTATGTTCACCGTATTGGTCGTACAGGTCGTGCTGGCGCTGAAGGTACTGCGATTTCATTAGTTTGCCATGACGAACTAAAAGAACTTATCGCAATTGAACAGTTAACACAGAAACATCTGGATCGTATTGTTATTGAAGGCTTTGCACCTACTGATTCATTTCCAACAACACCTGGGATTCGCCCACCAAAAGCGAAAAAACCAAAGAAACCTCAAGCGCCAAAAATGGACCACCAAGACGGTCAACGTTCTGGGGAAAATTCCCGAGGCCACAAACCTGCGAGTAAAAACCGCCGTCACACTGGCCCGCGTAGTGAAACAAGTGCAACAGCAAACAAAGGCAACCGCCGTCGTCCAGCTAGTTCTGCGAATAAATAAAAGTAGCAACTGCACTAAATAATATCCTAGTACATTGCCTTTGCAAATAAGGCAATGTACTTCAATTGATAACAACATCTTGCTATTCTAAATTAACAACCCCCAACTCTGTCGACCCTAATTACTTTACATTTATTTAATCATTTATTTAATCATTTATTTAATCATTTATCCTAAGTTAACATTATTATTTACGCCCTTATTTGTTAGAATATTCACTCTTCATTAAAGAGCGGAAAGTAAATGAAATTACAACCAATAGACAAAGTTCGTTATCGTAAACACTTAAATATGGCGAGTGTTGTCGCAACAGCCGTGTTAATCGCGTTTGCATTATTTTATGGCCAAGTCTTAATTCATTTTTTTGCCGGGCCAGACGAGAATAATTTTAAACTAAACTTAGCTGGCGTGATCCTTGGTGTTATTAGCTTATTGGTCGTATTTAACCTTATCCGCCGCCATTCTTATTTAGTTGAAGTCATGTATGTCTGGGACCTAAAGCAAGAAAACAATAAAATTTACCGCAAACTTCATCATATAAAAACAGCCTTAAGTGACAGTGGCAATACCAATATAGATGCAATCACTATCCTAAATTACTATTATTCCGCATCGAAACAACAGTACAATTTAGACAACAATACATTAACGATGGAAGGTTTAATGGCTGATATAGCAATATTAGATAATCTTATAGCAGAAAATAACTTAACCATTACTCTTGATGACTACAATTCAAGCTTGTTAAAGCAGTTTTAAATCACATTTTTAATGGCATATCAAAAACAGACTCGACTATAATTACGCCTATTTTTAGAAAAAAAACACAACATTTTCGCCACTTATTAGGTTTTTACAGCCTTAATACGAATTTATTATATCTAAATGAAAAAAAACACCGTAAATGCCGTCTAATCGTCAGCTAGTTCTTTTTTGTTCTCAAAAAAACGTGATATACTCCGCGCGAATCTTTAAATAAATAAATTATAGAGAACATAATGGCAGATTTATCAAAATACAGAAATATCGGGATCTTCGCTCACGTTGATGCTGGTAAAACAACAACAACTGAACGTATCTTAAAACTTACTGGTCAAATTCACAAAACTGGTGAAGTACATGATGGTGAGTCAACTACAGATTTCATGGAACAGGAAGCTGAGCGCGGTATTACTATTCAGTCAGCAGCTGTAACTTGTTTCTGGAAAGATCACCGTTTTAACGTTATTGATACTCCTGGACACGTTGACTTCACAGTAGAAGTTTACCGTTCACTTAAAGTTCTTGACGGCGGTATCGGTGTATTCTGTGGTTCTGGTGGTGTTGAACCACAATCAGAAACTAACTGGCGTTATGCGAATGACTCAGAAGTTGCTCGTATCATCTTCGTAAACAAATTAGACCGTATGGGTGCTGATTTTTATCGCGTTGTTAAGCAAACTCAAGACGTACTAGATGCTAATCCACTAGTTATGGTTCTACCAATCGGTATCGAAGATGATTTCGTTGGTGTTGTTGACCTTCTTACTCGTCAAGCATATGTTTGGGATGAAACTGGTCTTCCAGAAAACTACGAAATTCAAGATGTTCCTGCGGACATGGTTGAGAAAGTAGAAGAATACCGTGAAATGCTAATCGAAACTGCTGTAGAGCAAGACGATGACCTAATGGAAGCTTACATGGAAGGTACAGAACCTTCTATCGAAGACATCAAACGTTGTATCCGTAAAGGTACACGTACAATGGACTTCTTCCCAACTTACTGTGGTTCAGCATTTAAGAACAAAGGTATGCAGCTAATTCTTGACGCTGTTGTTGATTACCTACCTTGTCCAACTGACGTAGATCCTCAGCCGCTTACAGATGAAGAAGGCGAGGCTACTGGTGAAGTTGCACTTGTTTCAACTGAAGAAACTTTTAAAGCGTTAGCATTTAAAATTTCAGACGACCGTTTTGGTGCCCTTACTTTCATCCGTATCTACTCTGGTACGTTGAAAAAAGGTGATACGATCCTTAATGCTGCTACAGGTAAAACTGAGCGTGTTGGTCGTATGTGTGAAATGCAAGCCGATGAGCGTAAAGAACTAACATCAGCACAAGCTGGTGACATTCTTGCTATCGTAGGTATGAAAGGTAACGTTCAAACAGGTCACACTTTATGTGATCCTAAAGATCCTATCATCCTAGAAGCGATGGTATTCCCAGAACCAGTAATCTCTATCTCTGTAACTCCTAAAGATAAAGGTTCAACTGAGAAAATGGGTATTGCGATCGGTAAAATGGTTGCTGAAGATCCAACGTTTAAAGTTGAAACTGACCAAGATTCAGGCGAAACAATCCTTTCAGGTATGGGTGAACTTCACCTAGACATTAAGGTTGATATCCTTAAGCGTACATACGGCGTTGAACTAGTTGTTGGTGCTCCTCAGGTTGCTTACCGTGAAACTATTACTCAAGCAATTGAAGATAGCTACACACATAAGAAACAGTCTGGTGGTAGTGGTCAATTCGGTAAAATCGATTACCGTATCAAGCCAGGTGAACCAGGTTCAGGTTTCGTATTCACATCATCTGTTGTTGGTGGTAACGTTCCTAAAGAATTCTTCCCTGCTGTTGAGAAAGGCTTCAAGAGCTTGATGGACACAGGTGTTCTAGCTGGCTTCCCAGTACTAGACGTTGAAATCGAACTATACGATGGTGGCTTCCACGCAGTGGATTCATCAGCAGTAGCATTCGAACTTGCTGCACGTGGTGCATTCCGTCAGTCTATCCCTAAAGCTGGCGCACAGTTAATCGAACCTATCATGAAAGTTGACGTATTCACGCCAGACGATCATGTTGGTGACGTAATTGGTGATCTTAACCGTCGTCGTGGTATGATCGCAGGTCAAGATGCTGGCGCAACTGGTGTTCGTATTAAAGCTGACGTACCTCTTTCAGAAATGTTTGGTTACATCGGTTCACTACGTACTATGACATCTGGTCGTGGTCAGTTCTCTATGGAGTTCTCACACTACAACCCTTGTCCAGCTAACGTAGCTGAAGGCGTTATCGCTAAAGTTAAAGAAGAAAACGCTAAAAAATAAGTAATTATTTTTAGTTAATCTTCCTAACCTCAGTTATGTAAATAACTGGGGTTATTTTTTGCCTAAAAAACACTAGTCCCCGCTCTTCTCTTAAAACTTAGCCCTAAGACTTTATCTTCCTCCGACAACTATAATAGCTAAATTACAGACAAAAAAAAGCACCAAGACCATCAGCCTTAGTGCCATTGATTGTACTTATCAACTCACGCTAACAGCATATTAACCGTTACTCGAAGTGCCAGTAACCTAAGTTTACCCATTCAATCAACAGTTGACCAAAAACTTTATCTTCCATTAATACTTCAAGTTCTTTAGCTGACTGTTCAGTAGTGTTACATAACGTCTGTACACTTGCCGCAATGCTGGCATCAAAATCATAACGCTCGCCATCGATAAAGCAACTCGTTGGCATCTCAGGGAAGTATAATGTCTTCAATCCATTCACTTTACGCAAATAAGATTCCATGCCAATTTCATCTAACACAATCGCATAATCCGCAATGTAACCACCTTCAGGTGCCACTAAATCTAATTCGTGTGCAGATTCACTGTAATGACGACCAAGGAAATCATGCATAACGCTTTTATCAGCCATTAATGATGTCATGATGTCTGTTAAACCTTGTACTTCGCCTGATTCGATAGAACCGTGCTGAGTACGTGGTTGTAACTTAGGATCGCTATAACGAACAAACTCTTTGTCTTGTTGCAATAGGTAATCACCAAAGTCGTTTAGCAGCTCTTTTTGATCTTGTGCGCGAAAACCAACTGAGTAGTTAATCGCTTCGCCAACAGCATAACCTTCATGCGGAGCATAAGGTGGAATATATAAAATATCACCAGGTTCTAATACGGTATCAATAACAGCATCAAACGCTTCACAATGCTTCAGAGCACCGTTCGCAGCAAACTCTTGAGGATTCATATCTTGAGCACCCACACGCCAATGACGCTTGCCTAAGCCTTGAATAATGAATACACAATAACGATCGATATGCGGGCCTACACCACCAGTATCAGTGCTGTAAGAAACCATCAGATCATCAAAGCGCCAGCTAGGAATAAAATTAAACGTATTCGCTAATTCAGCAGAAGGATCATGCCAGTGATTAATCGCTTGCACTAGAATCGCAGCGCCTGGTTTTTCCATACGTTCAAAGTCAGTAAACGGACCGCACTTCGCTTCCCATTTACCTTCTTCACGTGAAACCATACGTGATGTAATTTCTTCTTCCATCGCTAAACCAGCAATTTCATCCGGGCTGATTGGATCGATAAAGTCCTTGAATCCCGCTTTAATTAACAGTGGTTTTTTCTGCCAATAATTTTCCATGAAGTCAGCAATATCAAGATTTAATTTATACATAGTCAACCCGCATTCAATAATCGAAGTAATAGAGCGCGTATCATAGGTATTTTACTGATAATAGCAACAAAAAAAATCCCAAGGAATGGGACATTGCATTAAGTACTGTAGGCCAAATATTAGTTCAATGAACTAGACCGGGTCTCACGATCAGAGTAAGAAACTATTTAAGTAAAGAACGAAGACCCTCTTTTCTATTGAAGTCTACAGTTTTTAAACAATTCCCTATCACATCTAATCTATCCGGATATTTAACGACTTGCTCTAAAATAAGGCAAGAAGAGTAATACTTTGTATAACGTTTATAATTGTCCGATGAAACAGAGCTAAATTTCATCTTTGATTTTTCAATACACTTCTGAGCAGCATTATTTAATTCAACTAAACACTGCTTTTGAGTTATTCCAAAACAAGTTGAATACTCAGGCTGATCACAGAACAAAGATGGAGCATTTTCGTTTAACTTTTCCATTACAACTTCAATAACAACTTCAATAACAACTTCATCTTGGTTATTGCTCATAGTACAACCAATAAGTAATAAAGCCAAAGTAGCAGTAACGTAATGCTTCATGAATTTATCCTATTAAAATTTTCAAGCCAATGACTAAGTTAAACATAAATTTTAAGTTTAAATACCGTCTAGGTATTTCAATCTTCTTTTCGCTTTAAGGTAGCCTTGCTCTGCTGCTTTGCTGTACCAAATTAAGGCTTCACTATTATTTTTAGTTACTCCGAGTCCCTTTTTATACATATCTCCAAGATTGGTTTGTGCATAGATATTTTCCTGTTCGGCTGCCTTACGATACCAATTTATCGCATCACTGTAACTCTGAGCGACGCCATGTCCGGTTTCATACATAATACCAAGACTATTTTGCCCTCTGGCATCCCCCTGTTCTGCAGCCTTGCGATACCAACTTACCGCTTCGTTGTAATTCTGAGTAACACCTTGTCCTTGATCGTACATATTACCAAGATTTGTTTGTCCCCTTGCATAACCCTGCTCTGCGGCCTTGCGATACCAACTTACAGCTTCACTGTAACTGTACACGACAGCAAGTCCTTCTTCGTACATATAACCAAGATTTGTTTGCCCTCTGACATCTCCTTGCTCAGCCGCCTTACGATACCAATTTACCGCTTCGCTGTAGCTTTGAGTAACACCTAGCCCATCTTCATACATTTCACCAAGGTTATTTTGCGCTTGAGCATGGCCCTGCTCAGCCGCCTCACGATACCAAGTTATTGCATAACTGTAACTCTGAGCAATACCACGTCCATATTTGTACATAAGACCAAGATTTAATTGCGCGATCGCGTAGCCCTGTTCAGCCGCCTTGCGATACCAAATTATCGCTTCGCTATAACTCTGAGTAACACCGAGCCCGTCTTCGTACATATAACCAAGGAATATTTGCGCTCGAGCATAACCCTGTTCAGCAGATTTTCGGTACAAACTTGCAGCTTGGCTATAGTTCTGGAGAACACCGTCACCGTAATAATATTTATGCGCTAAATTATACTGTAAAGAAGCCAGACTCTGTTCTGCAGTTCCTGACGTTTCATTCGTGTTTGAACAACCAGAAAGTATAAGAAAGGCAGCAAGAGTGACAATTAATAAATTACATTTCACTATAAATCCTTTTGCGTGATGATGACTTTAAACTGTGAAACGAAGTGAAAAAAAGCCTGTGTTAATACCAGCCAATAGCATCCATTATAGATGAATTTACTGGCATTATTAATATGAAAAATCCACAACAAACACAATTTAATTATCTTTATGAACAACACCTTATCAATTAAACAGCATAAGGTAAACGGTTAACGACTATTGGTAATTATTCTTAGCTAATTTAATGCATTTCAGCTTATTTTGATAAATATCCCAAGGGTTTAACTACGATGAATTTAAAGGGAGACTCCAATAGCCTAATTCAGACACACTCATGGTGTACCGCCATTACGCAGATGGTTATAGTAGCCCTTTAGAAGGAGTCAACTGCACATCCATAAAAATATGCTTTTGCTCATGATGAATTTTTAAGTGGGGGGGAGTAAGAATGTAATATAAAACTTAAACAACGCACCGAATCAATCAATAGCTAAAAAGAAAGATATATATTTTTTACATAAAAATTACTAATATTCAGCACGTAATTATCTCTACAAGGCCTTATTTAAAACGGTGTTGACTAATTTATAGCGTTAATCGAATAGGTAATTTAATTACCTCATAATTATCAGCGTCTTTGGATACATAAATGAGCATTGCGTCTTGAATATACAAGCTAACGTTCTCTTACAGCTTTCAATTTTTTGCACATAACCCTTTCCTATTTTAGCCCACATAGATAAAAGTAACGATGCTGCTGCGCTTGAACACTACACAATGAATGAGACTAACGATAAGCTCTAGTTAGGAAAAAATACGACAAAGAATTAAAATCCCCGTGGATATTATATAACATAATTTCCACGGGGCTTATTAACAAGCAATAACACAGGGTTACAAACTTGGTAACACCATGATTAAATTAACGACTAAAATTAAGCATCACTGAACGTGAATCGCCTTCATTAAGCGTCACAATATTACTATTGATGTCATCATCTTTCGTCATCACATTCTCATCTTGAGAAAGCTTAGCACTCACTTTAATCGATGGGAATTGTGACATTTTCATTTGCTCCATCATCGCATCACTATCTGATAATGAGATAGTTAATGGAAATGTTGGGTTCGTGACACGTTTAACAGCCAGTGGCGCTTTAGGGCCAACTGCCGCTTGAACGTAAACATACAGATAGCCTTTAAGCTGCGTTTGGTCAGCTGTAATAGTGATTGTAACTTGCTCATTACCCACAGCGGCTTCATTTGCGGCTGCTACAGGTCGGCTATCAGTTGCAGTATCAACTACAGCTGGTGCAGTACCACCTTTCGCTTCAATCTGTTTTCTTGCATATTCAATACTACCTTGAATCATCTCGATACGATCTGGTTGGCCAGTAAGTAACGGTAACATACGTTGCCATTGCTCAATTGCGCCAAGGTAATCTTGGTTTTCTAACGCCATGAAAGCAGAAGTAGATAATACTTCGATATCGCCAGGTTTCTCTTTTTTAAGATCCATCAATATTTTACGTGCTAAGTTATTTTTATCAGGATCATCACTCAGCATTAATGCTTGCGCATAACCCGTCACGATTGATGTGTTCATCGGTGCTAATTTATAAGCACGGTCCATTGCAATGAATGCCGCGTTTGGATCACCTAAAGCAACGTTTAGACGACCCAATAATAACCAACCAAATTCATTATCCGACTCTTCTATCATCTTAGTCGTCAATGCTAGTTTAAAGTCGGAGATCTCTTGATCAGTAACTATATCACCTTCATTCATTACGCGATTTGTTAGCTCAGGTAAACGTGAATATACATCTTCCCAGTTAGCTACCTTTTCACGAGCACCTAATGTCATGTACAAAGCCACAGAAAAGACCACTAAAAACACAACACCAGCAAGCCAGATGAATGGTGAGTCAGCGGTATTTTCTTTTTCCACTTTCTCATCAATAACGTCATCCAGTAGACCACGTTGCATTTCATCAATAAACTCTTCGCTTTTATCTAACAAGCCTTGATCTTCATCGTCAGCTAATTCGCTAATACGACTTTTATAAAGGTCTTTGTTTAATTGGTCTCGTGTCGCGCCTGTTAACTTGCTCTCACCCGTAACAGGAATAACAAATGCCAGCGCGGCAACAATCACCAATACAATACTTACTATCCAAAATAACAACATGCTATTTCTCGCTATCCTTTAAAATTTTGGCCAAACGGTCTTTTTCCGCACTCGATAACTCTTCGTCGCGCTCATCCGTTTCAACACCGACTTTACGACGACTGTTACGAACAATAATCAGACCACCAAATAATACGAATAAACCTGGAGCAACCCATAAAATGGCCGTGCCTAAGGTTACTGGCGGTTTGTATAAAACAAAGTTACCAAATCGATCAATCCAGTAAGTAACAATCTGATCTTCATCCTGACCTTCGATCACCATGTTATAGGTTTTTTGACGCATATCTTTGGCGATCGAGGCATTTGAATCCGCAAGGTTATTATTTTGACATTTAGGACAGCGTAATTCTGCCGTTAATGTTCTAAACAGGGCTTCTTGTTCTTCAGTCTCAAAGTCATAGACATCAATAACCGCCGCAACACTAAAACTGAGCATTAAAGTCATTAATACGAATAATTTTTTCATCTTAAGTCCTTATTTTAATTGCTCATAAACAGCTTTCAATTCACCATTCCAATTACGCGGGTTAATATCACCTACGTGCTTGTATTGAATAATGCCTTTACTGTCGATGAAAAAGGTTTCTGGCGCGCCGTAAACACCTAGGTCAAGACCTAACATGCCATCAGGATCATAAAGACTGATCTTGTATGGATTATCTAATTCTTCTAACCATTTCAACGCTTTTTTACGCTCGTCTTTGTAGTTCATACCAACAATATAAACACCGTCTTCAGCAAGTTCATTTAAGTACTTATGCTCGGCGTAACACGTTAGGCACCACGTTGCCCATACGTTTAACAGCATAGGCTTACCTGATAACACACTCTTATCGTGCTGCAGTTCAGGCTCAACTAAATCGTTTAATGCAAACTCAGGAACAGGTCGACCAATGAAGGTCGACTCTAAAACGGTAGCGTCACGAAATAAGCCAATGTAAAGGAAAATAGACACACATAAAAATACAATTAGGGGTATTAGTCGTGTTATTAACTGTTTCTTTTTTTTCACATCATTAGTCATTATTTTTGTCCTAATTATTGCGCTTTCGCTGCACGTTTATTCACAAAACGATAGCGGCGATCAGATACAGCTAATAAACCACCGATAGACATGACTAAGCCACCCCACCAGATGAAACGAATAAAAGGTTCGTAATAAATACGAATTGCCCATGAATCATCTTCTAACTGTTCACCAAGTGCGATATAGAGGTCGCGAGTCACACCCCAATCAATTGCAGCTTCAGTCATTGGCATACCACGTTGAGCTAAGTAGTTACGTTTTTCTGCGCGTAATACCGTTTCAAACTTACCGTTTTTACTGACCTTAAATACCGCTTCATAACCTTCGTAGTTCGCACCATTTGATTCAGCAATACGATCAAACTCAAATAAGTAATCAGCAAATATAACTTCATCACCCGGCACCATACGTAAGTCTTTTTCGATTTTGTAATTCTGAGTGGCAGAAATACCAATCAGCATCATTGCTAGGCCAATGTGACCAAGTACCATAGCCCAATGGCTACGACCAAGTTTAACCATGCCCGACGCAAAACTATGGCGATGCGTTGCTCGGATATACACTTCTAACGCACTCGTGATAATTACCCAGAATGCTAATGCAAAACCAACAACTGCAACAATTTTAATTTTATCCGCAAAGATTGCTGGTAACGCGATCGCTAACACTATGCTAGCAACAGCAATTACAGCTAGCTGTGTAAACAGTGGACGTAAGTCACTTTCTTGTTTCTTCCAACGTAATAACGGTGCAACACCCAAGGCAATTGCGAACGGAATAATGATATAGAAGAAGATATTATTAAAGAATGGCACACCGATTGAAATCGAGCCCATACCCAGTTCTTTATGTACCAGCGGTAACAAAGTACCAATTAGTACAACTAATAGCGCTGCAATTAATAATATGTTATTCACCAACAAGAAAGTTTCACGAGAAAACAGACCGTATTTACCACGACTCTTAATCTCTGAACCTTTTACTGCGTAAAGCAGTAATGAACCACCTACAACCGCGATTAAAAAGGCTAAAATAAACAAACCACGCGCAGGATCTGACGCAAATGCATGCACAGATACCAATACACCAGAACGTACTAAGAAGGTACCTAATAGACTCAGGCTAAAGGCCGCAATCGATAATAGTACTGTCCATGATTTAAACACACCACGTTTTTCACTTACAGCAAGTGAGTGAATCAACGCAGTACCTGCAAGCCAAGGCATAAATGATGAATTCTCTACTGGATCCCAGAACCACCAACCACCCCAGCCGAGTTCATAATAAGCCCACCAACTACCCAATGCGATACCAGATGTTAAGAATACCCAAGCAACTAATGTCCAAGGACGAGACCAACGTGCCCATGCCGAATCAAGACGACCAGCCATTAATGCCGCAATCGCAAAAGAAAAAGCAACAGAAAAGCCAACATAGCCTATGTAAAGCATAGGTGGATGGAAAATCAAACCAATGTCTTGTAGCAATGGATTTAGGTCATTACCATCGAGTGGTAAGTAAGGTAAAGTACGATCAAATGGATTCGACGTTAACAAAATAAACAAGTTAAAACCAATCGCAATCATACCCATCACAGAAAGTACACGAGCGAGTGCGACCTTAGGAATACCACGGCTAAACACAGCAACAGCAGCAGTCCAAATAGCTAATGTTAAAGACCAAAGTAATAATGATCCTTCATGACCGCCCCACACAGCAGATATTTTATACTGTATCGGTAATAATGAATTTGAGTTAGTCGCAACATAACCGACTGAAAAATCATCAGTCGCGAATGAGTAAGCTAAAACAGAAAATGAAAGACTCATTAGCAAAAATTGCATAATGGCTAATGGTTTAGCACTATTAATCATACCAGGATGATTAATCTTTGCGCCAATAAGTGGATAAATTGCCAGCAAGAACGACAACGCCGTCGCTACAATTAAACTAAAATGTCCTATCTCAGGAATCATTACAAACTACCTTATTTAGTTTCGTTACCGTATTCTGGTTTCATATGCTTGATGCCTTTAATTGCTTCAGCAACTTCAGGTGGCATATATTCTTCGTCATGTTTAGCAAGTACTTCAGAAGCGGCAATCACATTAGCGGACTTCAGTACACCTTGTGCAACAATCCCTTGCCCTTCACGGAATAAATCGGGCAAGATACCTTCGTATTCCAGTGTAACTAGGCCGCCTCTGTCATCACTTAAGATAAAGCTAACTTTAAGATCTTCCATGTTACGTTTAACAGTGCCAGGCATCACTAAACCACCAATACGTAAACGCTGACCAATTTCAGGCTTGACCTTATCTTCACCTAAGCCTTCAACAAGTTGCGTCGGCGTGTAAAATAAATCAATGTTCTGTTTTAATGCGTATAGAACAAGGCCGGTCATACTACCTAAACCAATGACAATCACCAGAGCAATAGATAAGCGTTTTTTACGTCTTGGGTTCATAGAGTATTCTCCATTTTTTCAGCAGCGCGCATTCGCTTAATACGTTGATGCTTATTTTTAATTTCGTTAATAATTTGGCGACGTTTGACAATAGTACTCACTGTTAATGAACCTAATGTCAGTACGCTAAAAGCCACAGCTAGCCAGACATAGAAGCCGTAACCCCCCATCGCTAAAAAAGCAGAAAAGCTATCAAATTGCATGTTACTTGTCCTCGATAAATAATTTTTTCACCCAAGGTCTGTGCGACTCACGGGTAATTAACTCATTTCTAAAGCGCATCAAGGTCAAGGTACCAAATAGTAAACCGAAGCCTAATAAGTTAATCAGTAATGGCCACAGCATATCGGTATCCATCGACGGTTTATCGAATTTACTGATAGTGGCTTTTTGATGTAGGGTGTTCCACCATTCAACAGAATAATGAATAATAGGCAGATTAATGACCCCTACTAAGGCAAGAATACCCGCAGCACGACCTGCTAATATTTTGTCACTAAACGCACCATAAATGGCAATGACACCAAGGTATAAAAATAATAGAATAAGTTCAGATGTTAAACGCGCATCCCATACCCACCAAGCACCCCACATAGGTTTACCCCATACTGCGCCAGTGAATAATGCGATGGCTGTAAATACCGCACCAACAGGTGCAATCGCAGCCACAGCTATGTCCGCCATTTTTAATTGCCAGACTAAGCCAATAAAAGCAGCGATTGCCATGCTTAAGTATGCCCCCATAGATAATGACGCGGCAGGTACATGTAGATAGATAATACGGAAGCTATCGCCTTGTTGATAATCAGCGGGCGCGAATGCAAAGCCCCAAATCATTCCGATTGTCAGTGATATAATACTAAATAGCGCAAACCAAGGCAGCATTTTACCGGCCAAATTATAACTTACTTCTGGTTTCGCATAAGGATGGAGCCATTTCCACATATTAAACTCTCTACATAAATAACGGCTCAATTATATGAACCTAAATAATGATTGAAACTAACTTTACTTATCTTTAACTAACAATTTAACTCAGGCTAACCCGCAGTGATGCGGCAATAGCAAACGGTGATAAAGTAACTGACGCTGCAAGCATCGCCCCTAAAATCGCCACAGGTCCAGAATAGGAAACGCCAAAACTAGCCGCATCAATGGCACTGGTTGCAAAAATCAATACCGGAATAAATAACGGTAAAATAAGCAGACTCAGTAATACGCCTCCCTTACGTAAACCAACAGTCAATGCCACACCTATCGCACCGACAAAGCTCAGCACTGGCGTACCCAATAACAGGGTAATAAAAGTGGCCATGAAGGTATTCGCATCTAATGATAAAAATACTGCCAACAAAGGCGACACAAATAATATAGGTAAGCCAGTCAGTAGCCAATGTGCTACCACTTTTGCCGTCACAATAAGTCCTAACGGGGTGTCCGTTAGCATCAACTGCTCTAATGAACCATCGAGGAAGTCATCTCGAAATAAACGCTCCATCGACAATAGCGCCGATAATAATGCCGCGACCCAGATAACGCCAGGGGCAATACGTAATAATAAGTTTGGCTCAGGGCCTATTCCTAACGGAAAAAGAGTAATCACGATAATAAAAAACCACAGTGGATTTAAAATATCTGATTTACGACGAAAAGCCGTGATCAATTCACGCTTTATCACCTGTATAAAAACAGCAAACATATTAATACTCAGTTAAGTGTTGACGGGTTAAGGTGATCTTACGTAAACGTCCCACAGAAAATTGTAAATCTTGGTGCGTTGTAAGAATAACGTAACCACCTTTATCTGCATGGGCTAAAAATAAACGCTCTAATACTTTCACACCATTTTTATCTATCGCAGTAAAAGGTTCATCAAGGATCCACAATTTTTTGTCAGACAACCATAGACGCGCTAAAGCAATACGACGTTGCTGTCCAGCTGAAAGGTGACAAGCTAATTGATCTTCATAACCTGCAAGGCCGACTTGTGCAAGCGCTTCCCAAATTTTCTCTTTGGCGACAGCTTTATGCATGGCATGGTAGAAGAATAGATTTTCAAATGCGGTCAGTTCTGCTTTTACACCAGGTAAATGACCAAGGTAGAGTAAGTCTTGATGATAGCTTTCACGATCTTCTAAAGTGTTATTTTTCTGCCAAAGAATATGACCATCTGCAGGCGATGAAAGTCCGGCTAATAAGCGCAACAAACTGGTTTTACCTACGCCATTAGGGCCTTCGACTTGAATTATTTCACCACTCGAAACGGTGAAACTAAGATCAGAAAACAACACGTTATCTTCACGTATACAACTTAACTTAGAAACTTCCAACATACTTTTCTATTCTTTCAGCATCAATCTGAGCGAATATTAACATATTCCGGCTTTAAGCATAATTAAGCGATATCAATAACCGGTCAAATATAAGCAATTAAAGTTACTTTTTATGGAAATTTAATAATAATTCTGCTTCTGCGCGCGGTAGCTCGCACTCACGCATGATTTCTTCAAGACTTGCTCCAAGTTCAACAAGCTTCACGGCACGCGTATAAAAACGACTATCAGGGTCTTGCTGTTCGTGTGTAGTCATCTCTTCTTTCATTTCGTCTTGCTGGAACTTAGTTTGCTGTAATTCCGATGCCACGCCTTGAATTGCACCACCAAGGTTAATATTTGAAGTACTTAACTCAATGATTCGCTTTTGAAGTGAATCTCTTGATTTAGATAAATCTTTGAGCAATAAATTATGCGTTGCCTGCAGCTTGGTTAACTTACGAAATAATACAACGCAGCCAATAACCGCAGCAACAGCAGCAGTAATCGCAACGCCAGATAAAATCAAAGCAAGCATATTCAGTCCTTCAATAAAGTAGAAATTAAAAAAGCACTGTAACAATCATTACAGTGCTTTTCTAGATAGAAATAAGAAATTAAGCTTACATGTCGCTTAATTCCTCCCATTCGTCATCACTCAAAAACTTATTCAAATCAACAAGAATAAGTAACTCGCCTTCACGGTTTGATACGCCTTGAATGAATTTAGCGCTTTCATCAGTACCCACATTAGGTGCCATATCAATTTCTGAAGAACGTAGATATACCACTTCAGCAACACCATCAACAAGAATACCAATCACTTGCTTTTCAGCTTCAATGATAACAATACGTGAATTTTCACTCACTTCAGATGGCATTAAACCAAAACGTACACGCGTATCAATAACAGTGACAACATTGCCACGTAAATTAATGATACCAATAACGTAATTTGGCGCACCAGGTACTGGGGCAATTTCTGTATAGCGTAATACTTCTTGTACTTGCATTACGTTAATACCGTAGATTTCATTCTCTAACTTGAATGTAACCCATTGTAATACTTCATCTTCAGCTACATTTTCCACTAGGTTTCGAGACTGACTCATGTTTTATTTCCTTCTACTATTGCCCATGAATATTGATGCCATTATCCAGCAATTTAATCATTTCGGTTACGTGTAATAATACGCACATACGGGATTTAACCATGCCAGCCAACCAAGGTCGACTACCAGGTGTACTTCGCCATTTAATATCATTACTGTTTAAAGTTTCAGTACCATGCAGGCTTTCACAGCCTAGTACCCAATTCGACTGACTTAATTGGATCTGATATTTATAATCTATCTCACCCATATTTTGCTCTGGCATAACCCATAGAGCAGTATCGACAACACTCAATTTCTGCTCTCGGTGCTGCATAAGACCTAAATACCAATCCGGTTTACCAAATAAGCTGCTTACTGTTTCGTTTTGATGAATACCACCAAGCTCTGTCAATGGCACCGCAAAAATAACCCCTGCGACTTCAAAAAACAGTGCTTGAAAGTGCTCTTCTAACTCAATATTTTTCCATTGCTCAACAGGTTCAGATTCCTGTACTAGCTCAACGTCCGATACTGACACACTTTCCACATGATTATCTAGGATAGTATCACTTTCTGCAGGCTCAATTGTTAGCTCTGTTTCAGTAATGATAATATCCGCTGGTGTGATCGTTATCATGGTATCAGTGCTTTCAGTTTCAACATCAACATCAACATCAACATCAGGAACAGTCTGTATTTCTGTCGCATCGACATTATCTAATACCGACAAATCAATATCAGCTAAGTCAATATCAATGACAGAGCCTAACAATTGATCTAAATCGCTTAATGACCCCGAAGCATCTGGCTCAGGTATTTTAAAGTCATTTTTTATCGTTAGCTCTGTTTCAGAAAATAAGGGTGTTAATACTTCCTGTGACTCTTTCGTTAACTCTTTTTTTAACGTGAATTTAGGCACTACCGTTTGTTCTACAGCTGCCTTCGCGGCCTGTGGTTTTTCAACAACAGGCTCAGATAGCATGGATGTGAAATAATCATCCAACGCAGAATGCTTTGTGTGCTTATCCATACATTCGGTCCTGTTCAGCCTCAATCAGCAAATCTTGTAGTAATGTGGCATAGGCTGCTACACCTCGACTACTTCGAGTATACATAGATGGCGGCATATGTTTTAAGCTAGCATTTCTAAATTGTGTATCAACAGGGATCACTGCTCGCCAAACATTACGGCTGTAATTCTTCTGCAAGGTTTGTAACGATATCAACGATGCTTTAGTGCGCCGATCAAACATGGTGGGAATCACCGTATACTGAAATTGATTAGTACAACTACGCTGCATAATTTCAAAGGTTTTCACCATGCGATCTAAGCCCTTTAATGCTAGGAACTCAGTCTGTACTGGTACTAAAATACGATCACAACTAGCGAGTGCATTCACCATCATCACGCCAAGTACAGGCGGACAATCGATAAGCACAAAGTCATAATCATCGGAAACTAAGGTAATAATATTCTTAAGAATAAGTCCCATACCATCACGATGACCTAACGTTCTATCTAACGTGGCAAGTGACATTGTCGCAGGTAATAAATTAATACCGCTATAAGGCGTTTCTATTATCGCATTATGAACCAGCTCGGTATCCAGTGTGGCTGCAACAAAAAGGTCAAACAATCCAACGGTTAAATCATCACTATCATAGTTTAGATAACTGGTTAATGATGCATGTGGATCAGTATCAATCAATAATACTCGTTGCCCCTGTTCTGCCAGTAAGCCAGCTAAGGAGATTGCAGTGGTTGTTTTACCAACACCACCCTTTTGATTAGCAACAGTCCAAACTTTCAACTTTACCCTACCTTGCCTGCATGTCGTTACCGACAGCCGACTTCAATATTAATGCGCTCTGCAATTTGTTGCAGGTTCACCTGATCATCAGCCAAACCAGCGTTAACAATTGCTTGTGGCATACCATAAACAACACAAGACTGTGCATCTTGCGCCCATATCGTACTACCTTTCTGTTTTAGTAATTTAGCGCCATCGCGTCCATCTGCACCCATACCCGTGAGTACAATCGCTAATACTTTATCATTATATAACTGAGCTGCAGAACCAAATGAAATATCAACACTCGGTTTATAATTAATCCCTGCAGGGCTTTCTATTACTTTTAAAGTAAAACCACCCGCTTTGTTTTCAATAAGCACCTGCTTACCACCGGGCGCTAAATAAGCGACCCCAGGCTGTAAGCGATCGCCATGCTCAGCTTCTTTTACTTTAATTTGACATAACGTATTTAGTCGTGCGGCAAATGCAGCAGTAAATGTAGCGGGCATATGTTGAATTAACAAAATAGGCAATGGAAAATCACTGCGTAAAGGCGTTAATACATTTTGTAATGCTACAGGACCGCCTGTCGAAGAACCGATTGCCATTAAACTGTATTTTTTACCTGATGCACGTTTTCTTACACGGCTTGCAGTAACTGGCGTTTGAGCTTCAAGTGTCTTGTTATCGACATTAGCAACATGTCTCAAGTTCACAGCACTCGCCGTATGTAATCGACTTGCATCGGCACTTTTACGCGGTAACGTTGCTGTATTAATACGATTATCAGCTGCGACTGTCGCGCTGCGAACTGGTGCTGGTGAAATACGCGGTGTTCTTAATAAACTTCTGCGTTTACTGATTTCTTTAATGTTTTGTTGCAGTAATCGAACAGCTTCCGCTTTGTCTTTCGCTATATCTTCAAATTTTTTCGGTAAGAAGTTAGCCGCTCCCGCTTCTAATGCCGCGATAGTTGATTTAGCACCTTGATGCGTCAATGACGAGAACATTAAAATAGGCGTAGGTGTATCCTTCATGATCGCTTTAACAGCGGAAATACCATCAAGAACTGGCATTTCAATATCCATAGTTATCACGTCAGGACGTAAAGATTTCGCTTTAGTAATCGCCTCTTCACCATTTTTAGCAGTATCAATCACTTCCATTTCTGGATCTGCATTAATGATTTCACTTACTCTACGTCTGAAAAAACTGGAATCATCAACAACTAAAACTTTTATTTTCATCTAATCTATCTACTTCAATGTGTTTACTTCAATGTAAAAGCACACAGGGGTTCCCCCCTGCATCAACAAATTAGCGTTTTGCGTAATGATTTAAGAGACTTGGAATATCTAAAATCAATGCAATACCACCATCACTGGTGATTGTAGCTCCCGCCATACCCGGCGTACCCTGCAATAAGTTATCTAACGCTTTAATAACAACTTCTTCTTGCCCAATAAGGCTATCGACAACAAAGCCAACTTGCTTAATACCAAGCTGAACAATAACCACATGCCCTAACCCACGATTATTCCGCGTGGTGGCTTGTGGGTCCATTTTAGTTAACCAATCATGTAGATAAAATAATGGAATCGCTTTTTCTCTAACAATAATGGTCAATTGGTTATCGACGACATGGGTCTTTCTTAAGTCTAAGTGGAAGATTTCATTCACACTCGTCAATGGTAAAGCAAAGATTTGCTTACCCACCTCGACCATCAAAGTTGGCAGAATAGCGAGTGTTAATGGCACCTTAATTTCAATCGTTGTACCAGAACCCAGTTTTGAGTCGATTGAGATTGTACCATTAAGTTGGCTAATACCAGTTTTAACCACATCCATCCCCACACCACGACCAGAAATATCTGATATCTGATCTTTGGTTGAGAAACCAGGAGCAAAAATAAGGTTGTATGCTTCGTTATCCGAAATCCTTGCCGCTGCATCAGCATCAAGAACCCCACGATTAACCGCAATTTCCTTTAATCGTTCGGGATCCATACCCGCACCATCATCTGCAATTTTCAGACGAATATGATCGCCTTCTTGCGATGCGGCTAAGGTAATATTCCCCTGTCGTGACTTGCCATTTTTCTCACGTACATCAGGCATTTCAATACCATGATCCACCGAGTTTCTCACTAAATGAACTAATGGATCCGCAAGTGCTTCCACTAAGTTTTTATCTAAATCTGTTTCTTCACCAATCAGTTCAAGGTTAATATCTTTTGACAAACTACGTGCTAAATCACGTACAACCCGTGGGAAGCGACCAAATACTTTTTTGATTGGTTGCATACGGGTTTTCATTACTGCGCCTTGCAAGTCAGCAGTAACGACATCCAGATTCGACACAGCTTTCGTCATGTCTTCATCATTAGTTGAAATACCTAAACTCACTAAACGATTACGGACAAGTACTAGCTCACCGACCATATTCATAATTTCATCGAGAGTACGAGTATCAACACGAACTGTTGAGTCTGCTTGTGGTTTCGCTTTCTTCTCTGCTTTTACTGATTTGCTTTCAGTCGCTTTTGGGGCTACAGGGGTCGCAACAGACATTACAGTTTCTGTAGCAGGTGCAGCGGCAGCGGCAGCAGGTTCAGGCTGGGTGGCGACAACAGGATCTGCGGCGCTCACCACATTTTTTATCGTTGCAGCTGCACTTGGCGCATTACCTTTACCATATAACTCATCAAGTAAGTGTTCAAAATCATCATCATTAAGTTCACCACTACTGCTACTCGTTACCGAAGTAGGTATCTCGGCAGCTGGCACTGGAGGGGTATTACTCACACCATGCTGACCAACACCATGCAAATCATCAAGTAGTTTTTCAAATTCATCATCCGTAAAATCTGAATTTGAACTTGTAACTACAGCACTCGGTTTCGTAGCGCCAGTATTAGTTGCTGTTGGTGCAGTACCTTTACCGTGCAGTTCATCCAATAATTGTTCAAATTCAAGTTCTGACATGCCATCGATATCAGTGCTCTTGTCTGATACGGTAGGCACTGCAACTTTCGGTGCTTCAACAACAGTTTCAATCACTACTGAAGGAGCAGCCTCAGGTTGAGTAAGCAAATGAAGTTGATGAATTAATGCCGCATCTGCAGCAACCAATGGCTCACGTTCTTGAATCAATGCAAACATCTCGTTAACACAATCCAATGATTTTAGAATGACATCCATCAGCTCTGGTGTTACTGCTCTTAAGCCATTACGTAGGCTATCAAACACATTCTCTGCACCGTGGCAAATATCAACTAATTCAGATAGTGCTAAAAATCCTGCGCCACCTTTAACGGTATGAAAGCCCCTAAAAATTGCATTAAGTAACTCGGCATCTTCTGGACTTTTTTCTAAATCAACGAGTTGTTCAGAGAGTAGCTCCAGAATTTCAGATGCTTCAATCAGGAAGTCCTGTAGAATATCTTCATCAACATCAAAGCTCATCAATATCTCCCTTAAAATCCTAAACTTGATAATAAATCATCAACATCATTTTGGCCGTCTACTACATCAACACGTTCACTCGCATTCATGATTGGACCTTCTGCCTCAATGCCACTTATTTCTTTTTTAACTGATTCTGTTATTACATTTAGTGGTCTTGAAGCCTCACCAAACATCGTCAACATTTCAACTAATTTAACTTCAACTTCTTGTACCAAATTAATCACGCGACGGATCATTTGACCAGTCAAATCTTGAAAATCTTGCGCCATGAGAATTTCAGTTAAATACTGTCTTAAACTATCGGCATCAGATACTGAAACTTGAAGAAAATCGTCTAATAATTTACAAAGTTCTTTAAATTGACCCAATTGTAAATCACGACTCATCAAGTTCTTCCAATTTGGCATCACTTGTTGAATGCGGTCATTAAAACTATCAGCAATTGGTAAGCAGGCTTCAACTGCATCCATCGTTCTGTTTGCCGCTTTATCCGTCATCTCAATAACATAATTCAAACGCTCACGAGCATCAGGAAACTCATCGTTAGCTAAGCTTTCAATACGCGTATCTAACTGGAAATCTTCTAATGAATCATGTAATTGACGTGTTAACACACCAACTTTTTCAAATAGTGCATCTGAATTTGCATTCTGAATTTTCGTAATTATTTCATTTGCCATCTCAACCTGACCACACTCTAGCAGTGTCACCAGTTCTTTGGCTTCTTCTAATGAAATCAACGATTCTTGTTGTTCACTCATGCGCATCCTTGCTTATTGAATTCGTTCAAAGATTTTCTCTAATTTTTCTTTTAATGTCGCTGCTGTAAATGGTTTAATAATGTAACCGTTCACACCTGATTGAGCAGCTTCAATAATCTGTTCACGCTTCGCTTCAGCCGTAACCATTAGTACTGGAATATGACATAGCGCTTGGTCTTTACGGATCTCTTTAAGTAGATCGATACCTTGCATGCCTGGCATATTCCAATCAGTAACAACAAAGTCATAATCGCCATTTTTTAGCATTGGTAATGCCGTGTTGCCGTCATCAGCTTCATAGGTATTACTAAAACCAAGATCACGAAGTAAGTTTTTAATGATACGTCTCATAGTAGAAAAATCATCGACAATAAGAATTTTAATTTGCTTTTTCAAGTTGTTCTCCAAAATAAGTAATTACAATATTCACAGTCCCTGATCCCATAAATATCTTACTTCAATATTCAAGTACTAGATAAATAGTACCAATTAAACTTAGTCATCTAACCAAGCATGCATACGTGCTTTCACTCGATGCATCGCTTGGCTGTGTATTTGACTCACGCGAGATTCACTGACACTGAGTACTTCCCCGATCTCTCTTAGGTTTAACTCTTCATCGTAATAAAGTGATAAAACTAAGCTTTCTCTTTCAGGTAATGTTTTAATGCAGTTTGCTAATGCTTGCTGAAAACGCTGTTCAGAAAAATCGGCACAAGGGGTGCTTGATTTTCCTTCGTAAACTGAATAGGCATCTTCATTACTCGCGGTCAAATCTTCGACAGCCAATATATGCCCACTATTAACATCCATCAACATACTATGGTAGTCAGTCAGATTTACGCCTAATTCTTCAGCAACATCCGTATCTTTTGCATCCGTACCAGTTTGTTTTTCGATACGGTCAATGGCAGCAGCAATATCACGACCATTTTTATGCACAGATCTTGGAACCCAATCCCCACGTCTCATTTCATCAATCATTGAGCCGCGGATACGAATACCTGCATACGTTTCAAAGCTAGCACCTTTAGAGCCATCAAAATTGCGCGCAGCATCCAGTAATCCAATCATACCCGACTGGATTAAATCATCTAACTGAACACTCGGCGGCAAACGTAGAAGCAAGTGATGGGCAATTCGTTTTACTAAAAAACCGAATTGCTCAACAGCATGATTCTGTTGCGACTGGATGTTACTGTAAGCGGATGCCTTATTCACTTCAATCTTCTACCCTAGCTTTGTTTTCAAACAGGTTCTCAATGAAGAACTCCAGATGACCGCCGACTTTATTCGGTACTGGCCAAGTTGCAGCTCGACTTGCTAACGCTCTAAACGCCAGTGAAGCGGGCGCTTTTGGAAATGCTTCTACAACCACTTTCTGTTTACGAACGGCTTGACGAACACTGTTATCAAATGGAATACAAGCAACAAGCTCTAATGTTGCATCTAAAAATCGGTCCGTTACACGTGTCAATTTAGTAAATAATTCTTGGCCTTCACGTAAACTGCGCACCATATTAGCCACAATTTTAAAACGATGAACACCGTGTTCTTTTGATAATAATTTAATTAACGCGTAAGCATCCGTAATTGATGTTGGTTCATCACACACTACCATTAGGATATCTTGTGAAGCACGGCAAAAACTTAACACCATGTCCGAAATACCAGCAGCAGTATCAACCAACAGCACATCAATAGGTGTTTTCAATTCAGCAAACGCACGGATTAAACCAGCATGTTCTTGTATTGATAACTCAACCATCGAACGTGTACCAGATGTTGCCGGTGCGATTAAGATCCCATTCGGACCTTCAATCAAAATATCATCTAATGTACATTCACCCGAAATAACGTGAGAAATATTTTTATGTACGCGTAAACCGAGTAAAACATCGACATTTGCCAATCCAAGATCGGCATCTAAAACCATTACTCGCTTGCCTTGGGCTGCGAGAGATACTGCCATGTTCAGTGTTACGTTAGTTTTACCTACGCCACCTTTACCACCTGAAACGGCAATGACTTTAACTTTTTTGTTATTACTCATTTGTCTTAGACCACTTGCTTGATCGAAAAAAATATTTTTATTCATTACTATTTATCATCGCCTAACCAAAAATGCGTATCGTTTTGTTCTTCTAGCGTATCTCTGTTCAGTACAGTACGAACTAATTGCTGCGCATTGGCTGAATCTATATCTTCAGGAACCCTTTGCCCATTTGTTATATATGCAATCGGTAGTTCATTTTGTATTAGTACGCTTAAAATCTCACCTAAGCTTAAACTTTCATCCACTTTACTTAAAATACAGCCTGCTAACGGAATGTGATGAAAATGCTCTAATGTTTCTTGTACAACCCTACGCTGTGCAGTTGCAGGGACAACCAAATAGTTACGAATCACGACTTTTTCATTATTAACTAATGTATCTAACTGCTCGGATAAACGTTTATCACGCTGTCCCATACCGGCAGTATCAATCAAGACTAAACGTTTACTTCTTAACTGATACAAGTATTGTGCCAACTCTGCTTCATCACGGGCAACCTTAACAACACAACCCATAATACGGCCGTAAGTCGCTAATTGTTCGTGAGCACCAATACGATATGTATCAGTAGTAATCAACGCAACATTCTCTGAACCATGCAACATGGCAAATTTTGCCGCTAATTTGGCGATAGTTGTCGTTTTACCAACACCCGTTGGGCCAACTAATGCAACAGCACCGCCTTTGCTTAAAATATCATCTTTCGCAATAAGAACGCTGTCCGTCAGTAGCCCTTCAATCTGCTCCCAAGCCGACTCAATCGAACACTTTTCAGCCACACAGTTAGCTAACTGGTCTGCAACCTCTTCGGTAAAACCAATCTTGACCAAATATTTTATCAACATAGCACGAATAGGTTCATTACGTTCAACTTCCTGCCACTGTAATCCTGATACTTGGTGCTCAAGCAACTTTCGGATTGAGGCAAGTTCTGTCTTCATCGCACTTATATCTTGTTGGTTGTCACTTTTCGGTGTCGTAGACTCAAACTGCTTATAACCACTTTGTTGAGAAGAGCGCGCCATACCATCACGCATTTCATTTTGTTCAGCGAGTGTTGCCGGTGCAGTATTTGGACGTTCAGCAAAGCGACGAGCGACAGGTTTCTTTAAAAAACTGGTGTCCCAATTATTAGGTTCACGTGCATTATCATCGTTATTTATTGCTTGTGACATTTGCTGTTTATGTTCTTGCTGACGTGCCAATAAGCTCGCTAATGAGTCATTTGGCGCGACAGGTCGCTCTGGATCTGCTTGCTGTGACAGTTCATTATTCATTAATTTTTTGAAACCGAATTTAGATGCCGATAAATTGACGGAGTCTTCAGAAAGTTGACGGTCTGATTTATTCGCTACAATTTTTGGTTCGCTTGCTTTTTCAGGCGCGACAGGCTTACTTTCAGAGAAATCCACAGCAGCAACGATTTCAATACCACCAGTGACCTTTTTGTTAGACATAATAACAGCGTCAGGGCCAAGAACCTCTTTGACTTCAGCCAATGCCGCTCGCATATCTTTGGCAAAAAAGCGCTTTATTTTCAACTTAACATCCTTAGTTCTGTTCGCTACTTAAATTTTTTATTTACGTGTTATTGACCAACAACACTTACAATTCGAATCTGTTTATCATCAGGTACTTCTTGATATGATAATACGCGTAATGAGGGTATTGAGTACTTCACAAATTTCGCCAATGTGGACCTTAATACACCAGAGGTCAGCAAGATTGCCGGTTGTCCCGCTAATTCTTGATTTTGTGCAACCTCTGTTAATGAGGTTTGCATTCTTTCAGCTAAACCAGGTTCAATACCCGCACCTTCACTACCAGCAGCCTGTAACGACTGATGTAATATTTGCTCTAATTCTGGAGCCAATGTTACGACAGGTAATTCACTGTCAATACCATTTATATCTTGAACAATCATGCGGCGTAAGCTTACACGGCAAGCAGAAATCAACACTTCTGGATCTTGCGTTTTAGTACCATATTCAGCCATTGTTTCAACAATGGAGCGAATATCTCGAATTGGCACATTATCATGTAATAACCCTTTCAACACTTTTACAACAACCCCTAACGGTAAAATTTCAGGGACTAAACTTTCGACCAGTTTAGGGTGTGTTTTCGCTAATACATCTAATAAATTCTGCACTTCTTCATAACCGAGTAATTGCGCTGCATTGTTCAGTAGTAACTGACTCAAGTGTGTAGCAACAACTGTAGCTGAGTCAACAGCTGTATAACCCAAGGTTTGCGCTTGATCACGCTGTTGAGGGTTGATCCATAAAGCAGGCAGGCCAAAAGCGGGGTCTATGGTTGAAATACCATCAATCTTGCCATATACCTGACCCGGATTAATGGCTAACTCTTTATCATGGAAAATTTCAATTTCACCATTTGAAACTCCCATAATATTAATACTATAACAATTTGGTGGTAATTCGAGGTTGTCACGAATATGCACAGCGGGCACCAAAAAACCTAATTCTTGAGAAAGCTTCTTACGAACACCTTTAATACGGTTTAATAACTCACCACCTTGGCTCTTATCAACCATAGGAATAAGTCGGTAGCCGACTTCCAGACCGATCGTATCTACGGGTTTAACATCGTCCCAGTCGAGATCTTTTTGATCATTCAAATTCGCTTTAATATCTGCATCTTCTGGAATGTTGTTTTTTTCTTCTTCGCGTTTGGCTTCTGCTTTCATTAACCACCACGCCCAACCACCAGTAATCACACCAAAGCCGATAAAAGCAAGGTGTGGCATACCTGGTACTAACCCCATCACGGTCATAATGACAGCAACAACAGCCAATGCTTTTGGATTAGCTACCATTTGGGTCGTAACTTGAGTGCCGAGCTTTTCGTCTTTATTTTGACGAGTAACAATGATCGCTGCGGCGATAGATAAGAGTAATGACGGTATCTGAGCAACCAGGCCATCACCAATGGTCAATAATGTATAAATTTCACCGGCTTCCGCAAAACTTAAATCATGCTGGGAAATACCAATGATAAGGCCACCGATAATATTAATAAATAAAATCAATAAACCAGCGACCGCATCACCTTTTACAAATTTACTGGCACCGTCCATCGAACCATAAAAATCAGCTTCTTGAGTGACTTCTTCTCGGCGTGATTTGGCTTGCTCTTGGTCAATAATACCTGCGTTCAAATCGGCATCAATGGCCATCTGTTTACCCGGCATAGCGTCGAGCGTAAAACGCGCACTTACTTCCGAAATACGTCCAGCACCTTTGGTTACCACAGCAAAGTTAATAATCATTAAAATCATAAAAACAATGAGACCGACCGCCAAATTTCCGCCGATCACAACAGAACCAAAGGCATCGATAACTTGTCCGGCAGCATCACCACCTTTATGCCCTTCTAGTAACACCACTCGAGTTGATGCAACATTCAGGGCTAAGCGTAGTAATGTTGCAATTAATAACACTGTCGGAAATGCTGCAAAATCAAGTGGTTTATTGACGTATACCGAGACAAGCAGAATTAATAACGATAAAGCGATATTAAAAGAAAAGAACACATCTAGTAGGAATGCAGGTATCGGTAATACAACCATGCCGAGTGTAGCTAACACAACTATCGGGGTGCCGATATTTTCTAACGCAATCGCTCTTTTACCCCAGATTTTTGACAGATTTGTTGCTACTTGCATTACGAGACCTCAAAATTTTATGCTTGATAGTATAAAGCAATAATCATACCTAAGGCAAAAGCATTAGGTGCTGAAGTCCCAAAATGACGCTAATATTTTAGATCATCAGGAATATCGATGGTTTTTGGTAACGGTTTAGGCCGATTACCTTTACGCTGCTTAAATTGTTCAAGCTGATAAACATATGCAAGTATCTGTGCGACCGCGGTAAATAACCCTTCAGGTATTGGATCATCGATCTCAGTGGTATGATAAATAGCACGTGTTAAAGCCGCAGATTCTAAGATTGGTACTTTGTGTTCTTTTGCCATTTCACGAATACGAAATGCCACTTGATCAACACCTTTAGCCACAACTTTAGGGGCGGCGTTACCGGTTTTTTCGTATTTTAACGCCACAGAATAATGCGTAGGGTTGGTAATAATCACATCAGCATCAGGAACATCACCCATCATACGACGTTGCGATACCTCCATCTGCATTTGTCGGATCTTACTTTTTAACTGTGGATTACCATTCACATCTTTCATTTCATCTTTAACTTCTTGCTTGGTCATCCGCAATTCTTTGGCATGCTTCCAATATTGATAAGGCACATCAATCGCGACAATAATAATCAAAGACGCACACAACCAAATAAAAATATCCGTCAAAAAATTCAACGATTGGATAATCGAAATATGTAATGGCTGGAGACTAAACTCCATAATCTGTAAAAATTGTACTTTTAACACCAATAAGGCAATCGTCACAACAACCGCAACCTTGGCAATTGATTTAATCAATTCAACCATGGCTTGCGGTCCCATCATTCTTTTAAGACCGGCTTTAGGAGACATTTTTGATGCTTTTGGACGAATGGATTCACCACTAAAAACCATGCCCCCCATAAGAATATTGCCGATAATACCGGCAAAAAAACCCACAATCATAATACCAAAAAGAGGCCAAAATAACGGTTTAACACTCACACTTACAATTTCAAGCAAAGCATCAGGGCTGAATACTTCTTCACGCTTAAGTTGAAATAGGCGTGTCATATTAGTCACAAGCGCACGGGCAAGTGCATCACCAAAAGCAAGGAAAGCCGCACCACTTGCCGTCAGAACCAAGGTTGTCGCGAGTTCTTTCGAACGTACTACCTGACCTTTTTCTCTGGCTTGGGTGAGCTTTTTCTCGGTGGCGTCTTCGGTTTGTTCTTGTCCGTCTTTTTCAGCCATGAGGAAATACCTTTATCCTAATGTGGTGAGCGGCGTTAATACACACAAGCATTATTGAGCAGCGAACAAATCAATTCACCCGCTCTCTGCCATTGGGCATTAAAATGAAACATAAAACTTTTTAATGATAAGTAAATAATAAATAAGCCTGCGACCATACCAACCGCGAAACCTAAACTAAATACGTTGAGTTGTGGTGCAGCTTTGGTCATCACACCAAATGAAAAGTTAATCACGAGCATAGCAACAACAGCAGACAATGACATACTCAATGCAGCAGCAATCATTACCGACATCCAGCCCGCTATTTCATAGTACTGAACAGCCATTAAACCAGAGGCCGAAACGGGGAGTGTCTCAAAAGATTTAACGACTGTTTCAATCATAAATAAATGACCATTAACAGATAGATAAACCAATGTGCCTAATAAAATATAGATTTGACCAATAACAGGTGAAGTCTGACCTGATGCAGGATCGGCCATTGCAGCGAAACCTAAACTGGTTTGCATCGCAATAATTTGCCCCGCAATAACAAATGTCTGAATCAACATAACGGTGACAAAGCCAATCGCAATGCCAATCAAGCTCTGTTGCAGAATAATCATAAAACTGCCTAAAGAGAACAACTCTACATCTGGCATAGGTGGTAATACAGGCGCGACCATAGCTGTAAGGGCAAGACAGTAAAATAATCGAATCATGGGTGGCGTTGTTTTCGCACCACTGACTATCATTACCATAACCATGCCAGAAAGACGTGCAAACGGCCAAATATAACTAGCCATAAACATCATAATATCAGCCGATAGAATCTCCACTAATTAACCTACAACTTGTGGGACTTGGAGCATCATATTGGTAAAAAATTCCATCAAACGAGCAAAGCCCCAATGCGCACCATAAATGAGTGCTAGTAAGGTCGCAATTAAACGCGGTAAGAAACTTAATGTTTGTTCATTTATCGATGTCGCAGCCTGAAAGACAGAGACCACTAAACCGACGAATAACCCAGGAACAACAACCGCACATACCAGCAGTAATACTGTCCATAATGCTTGTCGAAATATATCTACAAAGACTTCAGGTGCCATGGTGTCCCCTATTACTTATTAACAGGATTATAAACAGATTAATGAACTTGTATGAGGACTTATATATAAAAAGCGTCGTCATAAGCCAAAACTAGTCGCAAGCGTACCCATAATTAAACCCCAACCATCGACTAACACGAACAACATCAGCTTAAAAGGTAATGAAACAATCATCGGTGATAACATCATCATACCCATAGCCATCAAAATACTTGCCACTACCAAGTCAATAATCAAAAATGGAATGAACACCATAAATCCAATTTGAAAGGCAGTTTTTAATTCGCTGGTAACAAATGCAGGGATCAATACGCGTAAAGGTACTTCTTCAGGAGAATTCGCTTCAACTTTTGCAATTCGCATGAAGGTATCAATATCGGTCACCCGGGTTTGCGCCAGCATGAATTGTTGCATCGGCAACTTAGCCTGTTCAAAGGCTTGCATCGAGGTCAGTTCTTCACTCAAATAAGGCTGTAGCGCATTGTCATTAATACGCTCAAATACTGGCGACATAATAAAAAAAGACAGGAATAAAGTGATCCCGACTAACACCTGATTAGAAGGGCTTTGTTGTAACCCTAATGCTTGGCGTAAAATAGACAACACAATGATGATACGAGTAAAAGAGGTCATCATAATCAACGCAGCTGGAATAAAACTCAGCGCCGTCATCATGGCTAAAATTTGTAATGACACTGAGTATTCCTGCGAGCCATCATTGTTAGTGATCACTTTCACCGCCGACATCACTGAATTATCAGCCCATGCAGCGGAGGTGAAGAAGAGCACGACAAGCGACAGCAATACCGTAAACTTATTTTTCATTATGCGGTTTCATCATCTGGGCTAATTTAGTAGCAAATGGATTGAGTTCAGGTTGGTTATTTATCAGTGGTTGTTCAAGTTCTTTGAGCAAATTAATTTGTTGCCCAGTTACGCCAAGTAGTACTTGTTTTGTACCAACTTGTACGACCATGATACGTTCTTTCGGCCCTAACGGTAACGTTGCCACGACATTTAGCTGTTGATGATTGCTACCAAATACGCGCGCCTTTTTGGCCAAAAAAGCTAACATTACGATAACCGCAATAACCACCAGCAATGATAATAGCCATTGCAGCATATCAATATCGTTCATATTATTTAAGCTTTTTAATACGTTCGGTTTGACTGATAACATCAGTTAAACGAATACCAAATTTATCATTGACGACAACCACTTCACCGTGGGCAATCAATGTACCGTTAACCATCACATCGAGTGGTTCACCCGCAATGCGATCGAGTTCAACAACAGAGCCTTGGTTTAACTGTAATAAATTACGAATACTAATTTTACTACGACCAACTTCCATCGAGATCACAACCGGAATATCAAGAATGCTATCTAGCTTTTGTTGATGTTCCGCCGAGAATGGAACATCATCATTGTTAAAATCTTCTAATTCAGTGGCCTCAACAGTACTTTGTTCAGCCATCGCTGCAGCCCAATCATTCGCCATCTGGTCTTGATCTGTACTCATTTAAATACCTTATTTATCGTCATTTTTATCATCATTTTGCTCGCCTAAATTCAATAACCCACCACGTAATGCAACGTGGTCGATCTCTGATTTAGTTAAATTACTTACTTTTAACTTTTTACTAATTTTAACCGCTACGTTATCTCTATTTCGGCCAAGTTTAGCTTTATAACTCGGTAAATCTTCAATGAAAACAGTAAGATCTTCTGGCATATCGACGGGGATAATATCACCTGTCTTCAATTCCATTATCTGCCTTAATGAAAGCTCAGTTTCAAGCAATCTTGTGCTTAACCCTACCGGAACGTCTAAAATTTCTTCTTGCAATGCCGAGCTCCAACGTTCGTCAGTATCCTCTTTATCACTTTGCACACCAGCATCGAGTAACTCACGAATCGGTTCAAGCATAGAATATGGCATGGTAATATGAAAATCACCGCCACCGCCATCAAGTTCAATATGGAATGAGCTAACCACAACCACTTCAGTTGGACTTACAATATTGGCCATTGCCGGGTTTACTTCAGAATCTAGATATTCAAACTCCGCATCCATGACCGGAGCCCATGCTTCATGATAATCTTCAAAGACAATCTTCAATAGCATTTGAATAATACGGCGTTCGGTTGGCGTAAATTCACGACCTTCAATTTTGGCATGATAACGACCATCACCACCAAAAAAGTTTTCAACCAAAATAAACACTAACCGTGCTTCCATGGTCACTAACGCCGTGCCTTTTAATGGGCGAAAACGTACCATATTTAAACTAGTTGGTACGAATAATGTGTGAACATACTCACCAAACTTCAACATTTGCACGCCATTAATGGACACTTCAGCTGTACGACGCATCATATTAAATAGGCTTATGCGCATGTGCCGAGCGAAACGTTCATTCACCAACTCTAGCGTAGGCATACGTCCACGCACAATACGATCTTGCGATGAAAAGTCAAAATCGACAATATTGCCACTCTCTTCTACGGTGTCAAACTCATCTTCTTCAACATCATCAACACCGTGTAATAGCGCATCAATCTCGTCTTGGCTTAATAAATCACTCACACATAACCTACTGCATTACAAAACCAGAAAACAGGATCTTTTCAACAACCCCTTTTCCAGTATATTTAATCAAAATTTCATTCACACTCGCTAATGAATCTGAACGCAATAATTCTTTGCCTTCATATGTAGCGAGCTGCTGTTCTGTTGTTGCGCTAAAAACTTGCAACAAGGTACTTTCAATTAAAGGGACATTGGTTTTTGCTAATTTTTGATTGTCACTACCGCGTACCATTAATTGAACTTTAATCTGAACTAAACGTTCGCGCTTTAATCCTATAATATTAAAAACAAAAGGACGTGGCATGGCAACATAATATGCCGTTTCTGCTACACTTCTATCGACACTTTCAATCACAGGTTTTGCGCTATCTGTAGGCGCACTATCATCGCTACTTAAAAAGAAAAATGCTGCGCCAGCCCCTGCAAGCGTTAAAATTAAAATCACCGCAATAATAATAATTTTTTTATTGCCTTTACTTTTATCATCTATTTTCAAATCGTTGTCGTCGGCCATTATCGTCCTTAAATCGAATTTTATATTACGCTAAATAAATGCTAATTAAACTGTTTAGGCGTAAAAGTCTACCCCTTTAGCTGAGTCTTGCCAATACTGAGTAGTAACAGGGACTTCAGTCTGTGAATCTATCGTATAATTAGCTTCGTTATTGCTATTTTTTTGTCCGTTTTCTTGTCTTGACTGTTGAAATGCAGATTGCTGCTGCCCACTGTCGGCTTGCACTTGCGTCTCACCCAATGTCATCCCCTGTTGCTGTAACATTTCTCTTAATCGCGGCATTTGTTGTTCAAGTAAATCACGGCTTTGATTATTTTGCGCTTGAATTGTCACATTTATTTGATCGTTTTGCACAACCAATTTGATATTCATACTACCTAATTCAGCAGGGTCTAAGCGGATTGTCGCTGTTTGTAATTCTTTACCCGCCATAATAGCGATTTTTTCATTTAATTCCGAAGTCGCGGAATTGTTATTAAGATTAACCCGTTTCTCTAATACTTGTTGTTCAGCGTCCGTTAATACCGGTATCTTGACCAAGGTACGTGCGGTTTGGTCTAACGGTTCTTGCTTACGTGCTGATTCCATAATTTGCGCAAAGTCTAATTGTTCAATAGGTTCAGCCGATGTCATCCCCAGCTGTTCAAGTGCTGAATTATCACTCTCTGCTACTACACTGCTGCTCCCCGCGGCCATGCCATTAGCTTGACCAAAAGGTGTATTTTTCGCCAACCCTGTTTCGCTAAAAACAGTGGCTAAGTTTACCTTTTCTGCGCCACCTAATAGTTCACGATCAAGTGTGCCATCATCATTAATTGCATCGCCCGCAGCGAATAAATCGCCTCTCGTAAATTGAGGATTATTATCAGTAAGGCCAGCGACTGTCGACATACCGGCTAACGTTGACGCTGTAATAGTATCTGTTCGGACGATTGAATCTGTTAAATCTGTTGATAGCTCGTTCATTTGCAATGCTTGTGTCAGCTCATTATTACTAAAATCACTAACATCACTAACATCACTAACATTAGTCATTTCTGCAACGCGACTATCAGGTGTAGATAAGTCAGTCATGCTAACAGATGTTAACGAGGCAATATTCCCCCCTTCGACTTGTAAAGGCAATTCATTACCGTTAGCTTTACCCTGAACATATGTGCCTGCGTCACTCGCAGCATTACTTTGCAACAGCATAGATGATTGATCGAGACGCGCCAAAAAGTCATCACTACTTTCATTTTGGCTCACGACACTTAAGCCATCGCCAGCTATCGCTTCAACTTCATCAGCGTTATCTATCTGCCCAGCGACAAAACCATCATCAATACTAGCGGCAGAATCAGGCTCAGTATTAAGTACAGAACCCTCCGCCACACTCTCAGCCGTTATATTCTCAGCGCTATCAATGGCTGTTTGTCTAACGATAACATCGGTTTGATTATTGCTACTAAAGAGAGAAAATAGTTTAGAAAAGCTACTTTCAGGCGTACTTAACTCTCCATCGCTCGCCATATCTTCAGCTGTATCGCCTTTGACATTAAGCGCTTGCGATTTATTATTCGCCGCCTGTGTATCAGTCATCGCTGTTGATTTGTGTAGAGAGAAAGTCATAGTTCAAGCCTAAATGTCATCAAGAAAAAGTTATAGCGAAATAAATGCAAAATTCACGCCAGAGTACTATTAATAATAATTGTAAAATATGAATCGCTAAATATGACTAGATTAATCGTATTATCGGTTATTTTTACGCTTGAAATATTGGAAGTTAGAAAATTCATCGAGATCTTTTTGCTCACGTCGCTGTTCGATAAGCTGTGCGGCGGCTTTGCGTTTATCTAATAATAAACCCAGTGCATCACGCTTCTTACGAATTTCCATCCAATCTAAGTGCTTGTTCTTAACTGTCTGTTGGATATTATCGAGTGCTTGTTTCTGCTCAAACTCAGCTAATTCTAGTTTTTTCATGAAGTTATGATAATGCGCATAACTATTACCTGAGATACCTTCTTCCCCACGTTCAGTGAATTGCTGTAAATATTGTTTACGATAATCACTTAATTGCTGCATTTGGTTATGGTAACGCTCAGCATCTTGTTGGATCAGCGCATAAGCTCTCCCGGCGTGTTTTTCTTGTTCTTCAAGTTGCTGATAGACCCGTTGTAGCGCTGTATTAGACATTATATTGACACTGTTTCATTATGAGGTTGCCACGCCTAGATGCGGCGCGATAGCAGTAAGCATTTCTTCACATTGCGAGAACGGAATAACTTCTTTCATACCTTGCTGTAAGAATTGGTCCATTGCTGGTTTTAAACGAATAGCGCGATCAATTTTTGCATCCGCACCTTGGCTATAAGCGCCAATCGAAACCAAGTCTTTGTTCTGTTGATATAGCGAGTAAGCTTGTTTGAATCCACGAGCCGCGGCTTGATGAAAATCAGTCGTCACCATAGGCATAACACGGCTAATAGATTTTTCAATATCAATCGCAGGATAGTGCCCCGCGTCTGTTAACTCTCGAGACAATACAATATGGCCATCAAGAATAGCGCGTGACGCATCTGCAATGGGGTCTTGTAAATCATCACCTTCAGTTAATACGGTAAAGAATGCGGTAATCGAACCTTGCTCGTCACTACCGTTACCGGCACGCTCTACCAGCTGTGGCAATTTTGCAAATACTGACGGTGGATAACCTTTCGTTGCCGGTGGCTCACCGACCGCTAAAGCAATTTCACGCTGTGCTTGCGCAAAACGAGTCAATGAATCCATTAACAGTAATACGTTCAATCCTTGATCACGGAAGTACTCCGCTAACGCTAATGAGGTTTCACAACCTTTTAGACGCATCAACGGCGAGGCATCTGCGGGCGCAGCCACAACAACAGATCGCGCGCGTCCTTCTTCACCGAGGATCTCTTCAATAAATTCTTTTACTTCACGGCCACGCTCACCGATCAAGCCAACGATAACAACATCCGCAGTTGAACCGCGAGTCATCATACCTAGCAACACACTCTTACCTACACCGGAACCAGCAAAAAGTCCCATACGCTGGCCTTGACCAACGGTAAGCATTGCATTAATGGCTTTAACACCCACATCAAGTGGTTGTGATATTTTTTTACGCGCCAGCGGATTAATACGCTTAGCAGTAAAAGATGTTGTTTGTCCGGTAATGAGCTCACCTTTACCGTCAATTGGCTTACCAACACCATCTAATACACGTCCAAGTAGTTCCATACCAACTGGAATACCTTGCGTCTCATTGAGTGGCGTCACTTTAGCGCCAGGAATAATACCAGTCACTTGCTCACTGGGCATTAAAAATAATTTATCGCCATCAAAGCCTACAACCTCAGCATCCATCAGTCCATTGTCAGTTTCAACAGAGCACAAACTGCCAATCGCAGCCCGGCAGCCAACCGCTTCTAGTGTTAAACCAACCACACGAGTAAGCTTACCTGCAACAGTTGGTTTATTCGCGAGTGAGTCAGTGTTCAATTGTTGTAATCGAGTCAGTAATTCCGTCATTATGCACCTGGTTTATTGGCAATAAGAAACTGACGCATCATCTGTTTTATACGTTGCTCCATTAACAGTTCTACCGACGAAACTTCGTTATTAATAACCAAATCACCTTGTTTCATCATCGGTTCTGAAATTAATACCCAATCACGCTTTACGCACTCTTCAACAGAATAGTATTCATTGATCACCGCTAAATCATCAGGATGTAATGTAATGGTAATTTTTTGTTCAAGTACAGGTAAAGCATCTAACGCGAGCTTTAATGTTTGCAATAATATATCGTGATTAAACGTCACTTCGGTCTTAATTAATTCTTCTGCTAAACCTGTTGCCACACGAATTAATTCATTTTCTACTTCACTATTTACCGCAGCAAGGGGGGTATGCATTTGCGTTTGCAATTGCTCCCAAGCAGCCGCCTTATCAGTAATTTGTTGCTGGCCATCAGCCAATCCTTGCGCGAGTCCTTGCGCTAAACCTTCTGTTTCCCCCTGGTTCAGACCTTCAGCTGTACCGCTGTTCAAACCATCTTGGTAACCCTGTTCTTTACCTTCACTATAACCGTCTTCATACGCAGCTTGGCGTATCGCATCAAGTTCTTCTGCCGTCATGGGCTGAGGTTCAACGTCTTCAACTGGCACGCCTGTAGCAAGCTTACCTTCATACCAATCAGATTTCATACCAAGTGCATTGGTATTTAATGCGGCAGCTTGAGTCTTTTCAAAATCCGGTAAATACCAATCTTCAATTTGATGGTCACCGCTACTATCAAGCGGTGCAAACGTTGGCTTTAAAGACTCAGTCATGCTAATTGCCCATTAACAAGCATGTGATTATAAGAAGTCATCACCACCGCCTCCACCAAGCATAATTTCACCACTATCCGCTAAACGACGCGCGATTGATAAGATCTCTTTCTGTGCTGATTCCACTTCGCTAACCCGAATTGGTCCCATTGCTTCCAGATCATCTTCCAGAATTTCAACTTGACGTTTCGACATATTTTTAAAGATCTTATCTTTAAGCTGATCGTCGGCACCTTTAAGTGCTTTTTGTAATTGCTCTTGCGCCACTTCACGCAGTAGTGCTTGAATACCACGGTCATCAACATCAATCAGATTTTCAAACACAAACATAAGGTCTTGGATCTGCTGACTGATCTCTTCGTCAGACTCACGAATAGCATCCATTAATTGGCCTTCGATATTGGTATCGAGGTAGTTCATAATATTTGCAGCTGCTTTCAGACCACCCATCTTCGCGGCTTGAGCGCCAGATTGACCAGCAAACTGTTTCTCCATGATCTCGTTTAATTCATGCAGTGCGGCTGGCTGTACTTCTTCTAAATTAGCAATACGCATCATTAAATCGATACGTACTTTATCTTGGAATTGCGATAAAATTTCAGCTGACTGTTCTGGTTCTAAATAAGATAATACAATAGTTTGGATCTGCGGATGCTCATTATGAATGATACTAGCCACCTGACGTGCATCCATCCATTTCAATGAATCGAGACCTTTAGCGCCACTCCCCATAATAATTTGGTCAACCAGATTACCAGCTTTGTCAGCACCCAGCGCCGCAGTTAATGCGTTTCGAACGAAGTCTTCACTGCCCACACCAATATTAGTGAACTTTTGAATGTCATCAATGAATGCACGGTGTACACCTGCGACTTTCGCCTGAGAAAAATCTTTCATTGATGCCATTGCCATACCAAGGCGCTGTACTTGTTTCGGCTCTAACTGGCGAAAAATAGTGGCAGCATCGCCTTCATTTAAACTCAACATTAGGATCGCAGAGCGCTCAATACCAGTTAGGGTCGTTGCATCAAATTTTTCTACCGTTGCTACTTGTTTATTAGAATCAGGCATCTTCTATCATCCATTCTTTAATTACTAATGCAGTTAAATCAGGTTCGTTAGCAACCAGTGCACGAACTGCTTCTAACAAATCTTCGTCTTTGTGTAAATTCGGTAATTGTAAATGACCACTGCGCATTGCAAAATCGGTGTCAACATCGGAATCGGCAGTAAGCAATTGCATATCTTCATCATTTTCAATGGCACTGATACCTAAGTCTAAATCATCTAATTTTTCTTCTGGTTCGTTGTTAATTAAACGTTTAATCATAGGACGAATAATCGCCATAATTAATATCACAATGACGATTAAGCTAGCGACAATACGCACGGCACGCCAGAACCATTCTTCTTCCCAAATTGGAAGTTCAGCCATCGCAGCCAATTCAGGACGATTAAATGGGATAGCAACCACCTCAAGAGCATCGCCTCGGTTAACATTAAAGCCCACACCACCTTGTAAAACACGACGAATATTGGCGAGTTCAGCTTGACTACGAGGTTCCCTCACGAGTGTTCCATCGGCACTCGCACTATTAATGTAATCTACCGCAACAGACACACTTAAGCGCCGAATAACACCAGTTTGTGATTTAGTGTGACTGATTGTTGTATCCAGTTCATAATTTCGCGTTGATTCTTTTTGAGATTGACCGGTAGGACGCGCAGCGGCATTCCCTCCAGCGGCCTCTTCTGGTATATCAGCGTCTAATGGTGGCTGATTGGTTAATGCCCCCGGAATACCTTGACTACCATTTCCGATCGATTGACGCTCTAGTAACATTTCACTGCGTATCGCAGGTAAATCGGGATTAAAACGTTTTTGTGTTTGCTCTGTCACACTAAAGTCCATTGATACATCAACTTCAGCGGTATAATTACTTATACCTAAGATAGGGATAAGTATAGAATCAATTTTGTCTCGGTACTCACGTTCATGATTTTGTACCATTTCAAATTCACGTCGGCCTTTTGCTGCCATCATGTCTTGACTGCCCGAGTTCAGTAAGCGGCCATTTTGATCAGTCAAGGTCACGCGCGTGGGTTCTAAGCCTTGAACAGCAGAAGCAACCAACTGCACCATAGAATCAATATTTTCTTGTGAGATTGCGCTGCTATTACGTATCGTCAATACGACTGTTGCGCTGGGTTTCTTATCGCGCTTAGCAAACACATTTTCTTTTGGAATGGCTAATAATACTTGTGCTTTCGATACATGTTTAAATTCCGTCAATGCCCGTGATATTTGACGCTCACGGCCAAGTTTTAAACGTTCTTGCTCGACACGCTGGCTGACACCAAAGCCCATATCTTTCATCAAGATATCGTCACCTTGTAATTCTGCTGTAGCAAGTCCTGAACGACGTAATCGTAATTTAATATCTTGGTACTGCTCTGCAGGTACAGAGACCGTATCGCCATTAATTTTATATTCTATTTTCTGTTGGTCTAAAAATTCAAGGGTTTCAATAAGCTCAGCCGTTTGATACGTGCCTAAAGGACGCATTTCAGGCTCTTTACCCCAGAGTAAAATAAATACCACTAAGGTTAGCGAAATCGCTAATGCTAAGATTAGAATAATTTGACGTAAGATATCGGCACTAGAGAAAAAACTAAATGCTGAGCTTTTTTGCTCATTCTCATCTAATTGCGCTAAATCATTACCCATATCGTCATTGTTTACGATACCTGTACTTGAAGCTATTTCAGCCACAGAGCTACTCCTTTACCCGAGATTAAACAGGCATACTCATTATTTCTTTATAGGATTCGATCAATTTATTACGAACCTGTACCGTAGCATCGAATGCTATCCCCGATTTTTGCGAGGCTATCATAACATCACTTAGGGACACACTGCGATCTCCTTGATCGAAACGGGTGCGTAAATCACCCGTATTTTGTTGTAATCCGTTCACATTATCCATTGCTTGCTGCAACATATCACCAAAATTGGCAGATGTAGTGCTTGGCGCTTTAACCGCGGTTGGGTCTACTTCAAATTTGGTTGCTTGTAACGACATGCTTTGCATTTCAGCATAAAGACTATTGGCTGCGATATTCATTGATTATCCTTGTTGTCATATTTTTGACCTATCTTAACAAAGCAATTAATATGCCAATAAAAAAAGGCCTCAATTTCAATAAATTGTGGCCTTTTATAATGCGAACTATTTTATAATCGTTATGCTGGAATTTCGATCCCTTGTTCACGCATTTTAGCTAACTTATAGCGTAATGTACGTGGACTGATACCTAATTTCTCTGATACGTTTTTACGAACGCCATTACAGCCAATCAAGGTTTCCAAAATAATTTGATATTCTTGTTGACGTAATTCGTTACCTAAAGGCTCGTTGGGTTGATTAATACTGCGCATAGGGATTTCCGATTTAATATGCAGCTGCGGCGCTTGATCAATCGGTGCGATGACTTGAAAATCTGCGGCGGTAAAATCTTCTAAAATAAGATCTGCATCTTTTATTTTTCCATCAACCGCTAAAATCATCGCGCGTTGGATCACGTTATCCAATTCACGTACATTACCCGGCCAATGATAGATTTGTAACTTAGCCTTCGCGCAATTAAGTAATTCTAGTGTTGGCATATTATTTTGCTTGCAGTGTAATTTTAATAAATGCTCCGCTATCGGTAAAATATCACCTTTGCGCTCAGTTAATGGCAGCCAAACTAATGGGAATACATTTAAGCGATAGTATAAATCGTCTCTAAAATCACCATTCGCTACCGCTTGTTTCATATTTCGGTTACTGGTAGCAATGACTCGTATATTAAGCTTAATCGTTTTACGGCTACCTAATCGTTCAACTTCACGTTCTTGCAGTACTCGTAATAATTTAACTTGCAGCGATAAATCCATTTCCGAAATTTCATCCAGTAAAATGGTTCCGTTTTGTGCTTGCTCAAATTTCCCAGGGCATGCTTGTATCGCGCCAGTAAATGCGCCTCTTTCATAACCAAACAGTGTTGCTTCTAACATATTATCTGGGATCGCCGCACAGTTTATTGCCACAAATGGACCGTCATAACGCAGCGAATTATCATGAATATAACGTGATAGTACTTCTTTACCCGTACCACTTGGGCCTGTCACCATAACTGTTGCATCAGATTTAGCAACTTTACGCGCCAAACTTAATAACAGCTCTGTTTTTTCATCACCGTAACAAGGTGTTCGTTTAACTATTTTTTGTGGTGGTACATAACGACCAACCTGATTAATCAATACTTCTGGAGAGAAGGGTTTACCAATATAGTCAACTGCACCATTACGCATGGCCGTTACTGCATCATCTACTTTGGCAAAAGCCGTCATTAATAATACCGGCAAATCGGGGTATTTTTGTTTAATATTATGCAGTAAAGTTAATCCTGTCATACCACCCATTTGAATGTCACTCACGACCATATCATAGGCTTTTTTACCTAATGCAATGAGTGCGCTTTCACCGCTATCAACTTCATCGCATTCATAACCAGCCATTAATAAGGTATCAACCAAGGCTTCACGAAGACCTAAATCATCTTCAACTACAAGAATTTGAGAATGGGACATACTGTTATCCACCTATTACCATTGGTTGAGGTTCTGCTACACGATGTAGCGGTACGATTATACTAAAACGACTGCCTTCACCGACAGTTGAGTCTAACTCTAAACTGCCTTGGTGCGCTTTTACCACACTTTGTACAACGGCAAGGCCAAGACCCGTCCCCTGTGATTTAGTAGTAAAAAAAGGTTCTAAAATTTTTGCTTGCATGGGTTTCGATATCCCTGGACCATCATCAGACACCACAATTGCGACTTTATCGTCACCAGATCGAACGGCAGAAATCGCGAGGTTAGCCCCTTGCCCACAAGCGTGTAATGCATTTTGTATCAAATTACCAATCGCGCTAGATAATGCATTACGATTGGCTAAAATTAATAAATCGGGTTCAGGTAGTGTCACTTGCATGTTGCTACCAGTCTGTAACATCATCGCTTCGCTGCCCGCTTGCACTTGAACTAATAAATTCTGCAATGAAATCTCTTCAACCACTAAATCTTTACCCGTGCGTGCAAATAGCAGCATGTCATTAACTTGGTTTTCCAAATCATTAAGACGTTGAATAAGTTTACTTTGAAAACGTTTCTTTGATGCAGGCGGGAGATTCGGGTTTGCAAGGTTAGAGCCATATAATAATGCGGCTGATAATGGTGTGCGGATCTGGTGCGCTAATGACGCCACCATTCGCCCCAATGACGACAACTGTTTCATATGACTGACACGTTCTTGTAAATGCCGTGTATAAGTTAAATCTGTCAACATAATTAATTGACCTGGCTGCGTGCCGAGTGTCGTGATCGAAAGCTGAACTTTACAGCCATTCTTTAATGAGATTTCATGTCCGTCATCTTCTTTAGGAGTAAACGCACGTTGAATGACATCCATCCAACGTGAATCAATCAATGGTTCACCAAGTAATTGCACAGCAACTTTATTGACTTCAATGACAATACCGTTGCCATCAAGAATAACCAACCCAGACGGTAATGCTTCTACTAACTTTTCACTACGATCTTTGTGCGCTCGTAGTTCTGCTAATTCGCCGGGATAAGATTCTTGTACCATGGTAGCGCTCCGCTAAAAAATTGACTCACACCTAACAATGCATTAAGTGTGCCAATTTAAAAGTAACCGTAATACCATGTATTAAAACAAAAAAAGCCCAGCGTAATGCTGAGCTTTCTCGTTTATTTTATAAATGATGAATAAGTTTATACTTCGCTACATTTATTTAAGCTTCTTTTTGTAATCCATACTTACGCATTTTTTCAACCAGTGTCGTTCTACGCATGCCAAGTTGATCCGCAGCGCGGGCAACAATGTGCGCTTGTTGATCGAGGGCTTGTTTGATCATATCGATTTCAAATTCAGCCAACATCTCTTTGAGATTTACACCCGTTTCAGGCAAACTATTTGGCATCGAGAAGAAACCATCTTCTTGTGGTTCTTCTTCTATGTCGGCAAAAATCTCATCATTAAACATAGCCGAAATAGCGTCACGTTCTGCTAACTCACTCGGTAATTCTGAATTCACAATCTGACTTTCACCATCATCGTTATAACGATATTTAGCAGGTAACTCACCAATATCAACAATATTACCAGCCGTCATGATAAGTAAACGTTCGATCAGGTTCGATAGCTCACGTACATTACCAGGCCATGGATGTTGCATTAACGATTCCATTGCCCGTTGCGTAAATAAGATTGTCGCATCATGCTCTGCTTCGTGTCGACGCAATAACTCTTGGATCAATAATGGAATATCATCCGGGCGCTCACGTAATGCAGGGCTTTCAATTGGGAATACATTTAAACGGTAATAGAGATCTTCACGGAATTCTCCATCAAGGATCATTTGTTCTAAATTACGGTGTGTTGCCGCAATAACTCTGACATCAGCTTTAATTGCTTTACTGCCACCCACACGTTCAAAAACACGTTCTTGTAAAACACGTAATAATTTCACTTGCATTGGCTGTGGCATATCACCAATTTCATCAAGAAATAAAGTACCACCACAGGCCAATTCAAAGCGTCCTTTACGGGCTGAAAATGCGCCGGTAAATGCACCTTTTTCATGACCGAATAATTCACTTTCTAATAATTCAGCCGGAATAGCACCACAGTTAACAGGAACAAATGGACCATTGTTACGTGATGATGCATCATGGATTGAGCGGGCTATCACTTCTTTACCCGTGCCTGATTCACCCAATACTAAAACATTCGCGCCTTTTTTCGCTACTTGCGTGATCAAATGACGGACACTTTGAATCGCATCACCACGACCAACCAACTGCTTAATTAATGCTTTTGACGCGGATGCTGATTGGCCTAACTTACTCGCCACACATTGGCGATAAGATTGGCAACGTCCAAGTAAGAGCGTCAGTTGTTGATAAGATAAAGGCAGCTCGATATGACCAATTAAATTACCTTCCTCTGATTCAGAGCCTTGTACACCAAAAGTCAAAAACGGATTCATTGGGTTAGCATCAAGTAACGCAGATAATTCCTTTTCTGAGTAATGCTCTGAAGAAACGATAACACTATTTGCAGCAAGATCGATCTTAGCGCCAATATTGATATGGGAATCATAACTCTGCCAACTTTCACCAAGAAAGGACAAGATTGTTTCTAAATTTTTTCTGCGTTCAATATTCTCATCAATTACAAAAACTGACTTAGTAGTATCCATATTACAGCCTGCGCTAAACCTTACTTAAACTTAAAATAATTAAATCACTTCAACTACAGCTAAAGCGTGTCAAAAATTAACCTCCGCCAATTAATTGACATCGCTATAGTACACATTCCTAAATCAAGATGAAACAGCCGTAGGAGTTAATTAGAAATTAGGATAAAAATAGTTCCGTGCTATATCACAATATCTACAAATAGATCAAGGGGGATCGATAAGCACGGGGCTATTCACCAAACCCACGCGCTTAAATTAGCAGCAATCTAAAACTTACAAGCTTTCGCTAAAATTATCCTTTCGCTCAACAAGCCGATAATGTTTGGCATTTAATCCCCAACATTCAGGTAAGGTCGTCGCAACAGCAATTGATGACCAGGTACCAACAATAAGACCAATGAACATAGCAATAGAAAATCCTGCTAAAGGCCCCCCTCCCAATAACCACAATGCCGAAACCGTCATTAACGTAGTACCCGATGTCACCATTGTACGTGAAAACGTTGCCGCAATAGCTTCATTATTCACATCCGCAATCGCTAAGGTTGGCTTAAGAATAAGTAACTCGCGGATACGATCTCCAATAATAATAGAATCATTCAATGAATATCCAATAATAGCCAATATCGCCGCAAATACCGTCAGGTTAAACTCAAGCTGCAGTGCCGCAAATACACCTAGTACAAATAACACATCGTGTATTAGGGCAAATAATGCGCCCGACGCCAAGCGCCATTCAAAACGATAGCTTAAATAAGCCATGATACACAGCATAGATACTAAGAGTGCAAGACCACCTTGTTCCGCTAGCTCTTGACCGATTTGAGAGCCAACAATACTCGTGTTTAATACTTGAATATTAGTTGCCAATGGCGCGAGTACCTCCGTGATATCTGGAATACTCATACCAGCAGCAGGTTCAGCATAACGTAAGATCCAACGGCCAATATCTCCCCCTTCAATCACACTGACATTTTGATTAAGTGCCGCCTGTAATAATGGTGAGATCTCACTCATTGTAATGCTTGGATCAAGTTGCACTTCGGTGATAACACCGCCAGTAAAATCTAAGCCCCAGTTCAGACCATTAATACTAATAAATGCAATTGCGATAAGCATAAAAATCACAGACATAGCACTGCTGATATAACGTAATTTACTGCTGTTATTACTCTTTTTTTTGTTACTATTGTTTATATTGATAGTCATCATTACTATACCTTCAAGTCATGACGAGTATCACGACCCCATAATTTATTAATTAATGCACGAGATACCAAGATCCCAGTAAACATGCTGGTTAAAATACCTAGACCTAACGTAAGCGCGAAACCTTGTACTGGTCCTTGTCCAATTGAGTACAGCACAACAGCAATAATTAAAGTAGTGATATTGGCATCAACAATCGTGCTAAACGCGCTATCAAAACCACTATTAATAGCTTGGGAGAAACTACGACCTTCACGTAATTTGTCACGAATTCGCTCAAACACCAGCACATTGGTATCGACCGCCATACCGACAGTAAGTACCAACCCAGCAATACCAGGTAAGGTTAATACCGCACCTGGTATTAACGCTAATAAGCCGAATAGCATAATAATATTGGCAATGAGTGCAACATTCGCAACCCAGCCTAGGCGACGATACCACAGCGCCATAAATACCAAGGTTAAACCTAACCCTAGCGCTAATGCAGAGAAGCCATTTTGAATATTTTCAGCCCCGAGTGAAGGACCTATCGTTCGTTCTTCAACAATCGTTACAGGTGCAGTCAACGAACCTGCACGTAGCAACAATGCAAGCTCTTGTGCGTCAGCCATACTACCTGCCCCCGTGATTCTAAATTGGCTCCCTAATTGTGCTTGGATGGTCGCTACACTGATAATTTCATTGGTCTTTTTCGTTGAGCCATCCACATTACGACTGTACTCGCTGTAGAGCGTTGCCATCGGTTTACCAATATTATGTTTGGTAAAATTAGACATTTTCTTGCCGCCAGCATTATCTAGAGTGATGCTTACCTGCGCAGCCCCCATCTCGCCAACACTTGCACGCGCATCAATAATATGCTCACCACCTAATATCGCATCACGGTCAATACGTATTGGCATCCCCTGATTATTATTCACTAGCATGCTGCCATTGCTTGTGTTTTTAAGCTCATGAAAGGCAAGACTGGCTGTCGCGCCGATAACGTTTTTCGCCGTAGCCGGATCTTGTACGCCGGGTAATTCAATTCGAATCCGATGTTCACCTTGACGCTGGACCATGGCCTCTGTAATACCTAGCTCAGCAATACGACTGCGCATGGTTTGCAAGTTTTGTTGCACTGTCAGATTAATAATATTGCTCTTTTCAGATTCGGGCATATTGATTTCAACCAATCGTCCTGAACTTTTAGTCACTTTCCATTGTGGATAGCTGTTTTGCATTAATTTCAATAATGCGACCTTTGCTTCGTCATTTGGAAAGTTAAACTGCAGACCATTATTATGATTAATACTGATTCTGACCCCCTGAAGCCCTTCCTCACGAAAATCAGTACGTAAGTTATCCAGCAATTGCTGTGATCTGATATTGAATACGGGTTCCATATCAACATCTAATAAAAACTGCACGCCACCACGTAGATCCAAACCTAATTTTATCGGCTTTAGTCCCATACTCTGTAGCCAACCAGGGGCAGCAGAAACTAATGCTAGGGTAATATCATTGTGTGCAGGCAACATAGTTTCGAGTATCGATTTTGCTCTCGTTTGGCTACTGCTTTGTGCCAGCACTATGATGGTTTTATCCGTCTCTTGATCGATACGTGTCACCGCTATATTATTTTCTGTTAGCGTCTGCTTAAGCATATAAATAGCGGGCTGTAAGCCTTGTTTATGATTAATTTGTAATGCAGGGGATTCACCATACAAGGTCGGGATTGCACTCAATAGCATAATTAAAATAGTGCAGATTAAGACGGCATACTTCCAACCGGCGTAATGGTTAAGGCGTTTACGTTGAATTTTCGAGTTTGTTATTTTTGTCATTTGATCGCTGTCCATCAATGCCAAGATTTTTACACAAAGGTCGTTTATATACTGTTTTAGGTATATAGGACTTTGTATAAATACCGTTCTATAAAAATAAAGCGTTGGCATATTGGTGATTAACTCGCTTATAACTCCTGATAATAGAACCGTTAAAACACGATTTACAGTACGCTTTGCAATAGCTTGCAATACGATGTACGGCGCTATTTATAGCACTATTAAGGGATATAAGCAGATAATAAAGGCAACAAAAAAGCAGTGTTTAATACTTACATTTTTGTCTAAACAAATGTAATAACAGCTGGGTACAGGCGGTGAGAATATAAGATATTACAGTCTTTCCAGCCCGATAGTCGAGACTTAGACCGTGATATATGGGTCAACCAATGTTGATAAAAATTAATATTAACTGCATAACCAATCACAAAAGACGGCGATGGTGGAATAGATAATTCAATCTCAATCTGATAATCCGGTTCAGGATTATTTAACAGCAAACGTCCGGCGCTGGTATAACGAGAAGTGTCCGTTAAAGCAAATTCATAAGCATTGATTGGTAATGAGACAGGGGGTTGTTCTGATTCATCGGCATCTTGGTAATCAGTTACAAGTAAAGATGCTGGTGCTAATAACGACGGTGCAGGTGATATTGCTAATTCTGCGAATGTGTCAGCCTGAGCATTAAAGCCCACGACTATAACAAACAACAGTATAAAATAGCGCATCAATCGAAGTAGCATAGAAGATAAATAATCATAAAGTATAATTACTCATCATAAGCACTTCGAATAGAAGAAACAAGGATTTTTTAAATGCCAGAAAGCAAAAAAGGCTTACCTAATAGTAAGCCTTTTTCTAAATTTGGTGCCCGAGGCCGGAATTGAACCGGCACGCCTATTAAGCGAGGGATTTTAAATCCCTTGTGTCTACCGATTTCACCACTCGGGCTGAGTGATAAACAATTAAGCTAGCTGCCTAACCGGATATGCGCTCACTTTACCGTATTCTAACAATGAGTCAATGAAAACTTTTACATAGACTTAAGATGGCTGAAAATGAATCCAATATGCTTATTATCACAACAATTTTACAATCGACATTTGTATTGTAATTTAATTTATTTGCTCATCGACAATTACTTACAGATAAATACGGAGTCGAGTAACACCAAAAGCTACAAGCGTTATTCTAACAAACCTACTTTGATAAAATCAGATAATTACGAACAAAAAATAGCTTGTTTTAGGTATAAGTAAATTTTAGGCATAAAAAAACCAGCTATAAGCTGGTTTTTTTATAAAATGTTGGTGCCCGAGGCCAGAATTGAACTGGCACGCCTATTAAGCGAGGGATTTTAAATCCCTTGTGTCTACCGATTTCACCACTCGGGCACTGAATTCTTTTGTTTATTACTAAACATTTATAATTTATTCGTTCACAGTGCTGAACCAATAAACCTGCTTTTTCAAGCTAAATCATGGAGGCGGGTCCCGAAGTCGAATCGAGGTCCACGGATTTGCAATCCGCTGCATAGCCACTCTGCCAACCCGCCATTTACTGCAATTACAACCTTCGTTGTTAACACAGTGTGCTAATTTTATATCTTAGCGATATATACTATATATAGTATTAGTTGGTGCCCGAGGCCAGAATTGAACTGGCACGCCTATTAAGCGAGGGATTTTAAATCCCTTGTGTCTACCGATTTCACCACTCGGGCACTGAATTTTCTGATTCATTAGTTTCAGTGCAAACTAACAAACTTGCTCTTTACTAAGAGCTAAATCTGTCTCTAAGGCTTTGCCTTGGAACGAGGTACACTTTACTCGATTCTGATTATGAGTCAATAGAATGTCATATCAATTTAAAGTAATTGATTCAAAAACGACCTAAGCAGAATGTTTAGACTACATTTCGCACAGCGATAGGGCTTTGTATCCTAAACTTACATAGTCCAAATACACCCCCTTGTACTTTTTCATGTTTATTTTTGTGATCTTTAATTGCTTATTGGCGATAATAATGATAATTATTATCATTTAAATCAAATGACAAATCGAAACAGAGGAGTAGCAACAAATGACAGCTATCTGTACGGTAAATATGGCAAGCATTGAATACATATATCAAGAGCACCGTAGCTAGCTTTCGTTGTTTATTCAGCGTCGATTAAGCTGCCCAGAAGCCACGGCAGATTTAGTTCAAGATACCTACTTACGTCTGCTGATGAGAGATAAATTACCCGAGCAACAAGATTCGCGTCGATACTTAACGCATATTGCCAAAGGGTTAATCATTGACCTTTATCGACGCCGTAATATTGAAACGGCCTACTTAGAGCTTATTGAACAGGAACCAGTTCAAATATCCAATTCACCTGAATCTCAACTCATTGTTATCGAAGCACTAGTTGAAATTGACGCCTTGCTTCACCGACTCCCAAATAAAGCTCGCCAAGCTTTATTAATGCGTCAGTTAGAAGGCATGAGCTATAAGCAAATAGCGGTTGAATTGGACGTTTCTGTTTCATCAGTTGAAAAATACGTCGCGAAAGCTTTGCAAGGTTGCTTGCTAATTGCTCTTCAGGAGCAAGAGTAACATGAATCAAATATCAAGAGATGCCATAGAGCAAGCTTCTATTTGGATGGCTCGATTATGGGCTGATGATGTAGCAGAAGATGACAAGCAGGCGTTTCAGACTTGGCGTACAGCCAGCCCCGACAACGAATTTGCTTGGCAACAACTAGAACAGATTCAAAAGAAGTTCAACAATATCCCGCAACCAGGGCTAAGTCGAAGAGTACTGTCTAAGTCTAGAGACATATCTCCAAATCGCGCACCTCTACAGGGAATATCTCGCCGACAACTGCTATTACTTGGAGGGATTTCCTTAGGTACTCTGGGGTTAGTGCTAAACAATAAATCCGAGCGACTACTTGGAGCTGAGTATGTCACCGCAACCGGAGAAATCAGAACCATAACGTTGTCTGATGGAACTCAAATGTCTATGAATACAGCCACAAGAGTGTTTGTAGATTTCAACCAATACGAAAGGCGGCTTCATTTACTTGAGGGGGAAATATTAATCACAACCTCTCACCACCTCACTCCATTTTTTGTCAATACTCAACAAGGTAAAGTAATGCCAATTGGCACACACTTTTCAGTGCAACAACGAACGGAAGAAACATTGGTTACTGTATATGCAGGGGAAGTTGCGCTTCAACCAAAACAAAAACAAAACACTATGCACATATTCGCTGGAGAAAATGCGAGCTTTAGCGGGATAGACTTACTTGCCAAAAACAAAAATTCGTCAGTTAACGCTTTATGGTTAGAACATAAAATCATGGCTCAAAGCACTCCATTACCAGAGTTCATTAAAGAACTTTCTCGATATAGAAAAGGAGTCTTAAACATAGATGAAAACCTTAATAACATTAAGCTCACAGGCGTGTTTTCTACTATTGACACAGACGAAACGCTTTCCAATATCAGCCAGATTTTACCAATTGAAATTCAATACCGAACTCCGTTGTGGGTTCGCGTGTCGGCAAAAAAATAAATTAATTTTACGGCTTTTATAAGTTCACTCGGTGTACTAATTAATAAACCAGTGAATCGAAAAAGGAATTCAAGTTGTACTCTTGTTCTCATCAAAAATTATTAGTTGTGCTCCTTAGCACACAGTTAAGCATTGCTACTGCATTAGTCTCAACAGCTGTTATTGCAAGCGAAAAGCCTGAATTTAATATTTCTGCTGGTGCTTTGGATTCGGTGCTGAACGAATTTGCTATGGAAGCTGGCATCGAGTTTCACCTTAATGCCGCCCTTTCTAATGAGTTATACAGCCCAGGAGTTAACGGACGCTACAATACAAACGATGCCCTTACTTTATTGTTATCCAACACTGGTTTAACCGCGCAACTTCAGCCTGATGGCGTTTATCGTGTTGCTTCTGAAAATACCGGGATGAAGCTCGCTCCGATTCAAGTAAGCACCACCATAGAGGCTGGTACAAATCGAGATAAAGAAGGCCAATATGCAATTTACGACAATGACGTATCCAGTACTTATTTAAGCAAAGAAGAAATCGAACGCTTTAAAGGTACCAGTGCAGCCGATCTATTTATCGGCATGGCCAACACATACAGTGGTGAAGCTAGAAATGGCGGCGGTAGTATAGATCCTAACATTCGTGGTGTTCAAGGTCCTGGTCGCGTCCCTGTCGTCATTGATGGAACCGAGCAAGGTATTTCTGTTTACAATGGCTATCGAGGTGCGTCAAACCGAAATTATATTGACCCAAATTTAATCGGTGGAATGAAAGTCCACAAAGGTGCACAAATTAATGCAGACATCACCACTTCGGTTGGTGGCGCGGTTGAAGTAACAACACTGACACCTCAAGATATAGTACCAGAAGGCGAAACTTTTGGTATCGAGTTTGTAGCCGAAAGCAGCAGCAATTCAATAAAACCCAATGTTGCTCGCCTGCACACAGGTAAAAACTGGCAAGATGTTCCCGTTTATGCCGAACTTGGCGGAGTTCCGCTATATAACGATCCCGAGCTCCGATTTCAAACGCGAAGTGATAAAAATGACAACCTAGTTAATGGCGAAGACGTCGCGTATAGGCTAGCCATTTCAGGTATCAGCCCAAAGTTTGAGTGGCTTGGTGCGTACGCTTATCGCAATCGAGGAAACTATTACTCAGGGACAAAAAAATCGGGGTTTTATGAGCAACCATACAAAACGGGTGATCGTGATGGAGTAGCAGGTCGCATACCTTACTTGCAACCCGAACATGTTGCACTCAATCACCTTCCGGGTCACGAAGTGCCAAATACGTCTTCAGAAATGGAGTCATTTTTGCTAAAAACCACATTTAACATTACCGATGTCCATAAGTTGCAGCTTAGTGCTCGATTCACCGAAAGCACCCATGGTGAAATACTGGCCAGTCGTTCTGACTACCGCAACCAAGACGGGTTACCTCAATGGCCGCTTGCCAATGTGAAAATGCAAGCCTATAGCCTCAAGTTTAGAGCTAATCCAACTAACCCTTATTTAGATCTAAGTACCAACTTGTGGACTACTCAAACTGACTCAAAAACCAATACAGGTTATGGGTTTCCCAATTTCACTTACAGAAAAAGTGATACCCCAAATAAAATCATCAATACCGCAACAGTTAACCGTGAAGAAAGCCGAGTAGGCTTTAATTTTAAAAATGCCATGACTCTAACCGACGAATGGGATCTGACTGTATCTGGTAATTTCCAACAGCATAAATTGGCCCCGAAAGAGGGACTGCAATATATGATGGACCTCTATGATGGTCCGGTAAGAGCAGGTGAACGAGAAGAGTATAACGGTGCGATCACCATGGAATGGCGACCGTTAGAGTCTGTTATATTCAATGCTGGTGTTCGCTACTCACAATACCAATCAGAAGATCATTATATCAAAAATAGATTAGATGCAGGGGATACAAAAAGCCTAGAAACCTTGCAAAGCGACGGCTACAACTTGACTTACCAAACTATTGAAACCTTTGCCGATGAAGAAATTGCTCAGAATGTTGCTAATGCAGAACAAGCGATTCGTTCAACCTTTACCAAAAACAATATCGCCAGCAACATCAATAGATACCGAAACCTCATGGTAATGTTTCCAGATAAAAAAGAAGAATTTCAAAAACAAATACTGCAACACCAAAGCGAGCTAGCTAATTTTGATGCCTTACTCACCTCAAAAGTGAAAGAAAAAGTCTCCGAAGCTAAAAATAAACGCACTTACGTGGCAGACCATAATTCTGATTGGATGTTTAACTCAAAAAATGAGCTAAAACTGGCCGGCAACACATGCGTCAAAGCAATAAAACAAACGAATTATGTGAGTGGTAGTTGTAAAGTCTCCAGCAAAAGCGAATCAAGAGAAACCAATACCCGCTATAAAAACAGCGGCAGTGGTTGGGTTCCTTCTTTATCCACAACTTGGTTAATTAATGATTCTAGTCGTGCCTATGTCCGCTATGCTGAAACCCTCCGCTTCCCTAGTCTGTTTGAAAGCACCAGTGGTTTTTCTGGTAACCCAAGTTTCTCGGCACCACTTGAACCTGAAAGAGCCAAACTCATTGAAGTTGCCTACATTCATTACTTTAATACTGCAAGTGCTAAAATAACTTACTTTGATCAGGTAATTGAAGACGTAATGGATCGCGATACAGACAGCTTCTCGTTTGCAAACCTCGATAGCCAACGTACCAGCGGCCTTGAGCTGCAAGGAATGTTCGACAACGAGGCCTACTTTGGAAATGTTTCTATCACGTATAACTTCAGAAACGAGGTTTGCGACGAAAATTCTGCTGCACGCGGACAGATTTTAGATATCTACAATGATAAAGATCCATCATCTGAAACCTGCGTACGAGGTGGTTTTACGCAAATCAGCTATCTTGCGGCCCATGCTGCGCCAGAATATGCGGCCAGCATGATGCTAGGCGCACGATTTTTTAACCAAGACTTAGAAACAGGACTACGTGGAAATTACATTTCGGGAAGTCACAAAGATGAAATTATCAAACGTACCGATGTCGCCACCTACGATGCCTATATCAAATATATTTTCAACAAACAGTTCGAAGCTGAATTAATAGGTACGAACTTAACCGATGTTTATTATTTAGAAACTGGTTCCGTTTCTGGAATGCCAGCACCGGGGCGAACAGTCAGTCTAAAATTACATGGCCGATTCTAGCCAAAACTGTCGATTTTCCAATTTTAGTCTATCACCGCTTCTTTCGAGGCGGTTTTCGTTTGTGATAAGCCACAAAAAACACCAAAAACTATTACGGATTTTTCCACCTCGTTCGGTGTTATAGGTGAATGTTAGATCAATAGTTATTAGTCTATTAACGGAATCGCTCCCACAATTTAGGATAAATTAAATGAAAGCAAGTTTGAAATGGATATTGATATCTTTTGCTATCCCCGCGCTAGCAGCATGTAAGAGCGGAGGAGTAAATTCAACCAAAGACGTTGCTGCAACTAAAAATCAAGTACCTATCGCGGTACCCGGACAAAATCAAAACGTCGCTTTTGGTTCCCTAGTCAAACTTGATGGCAAAAACAGCACGGATAAAGACAAACAACTCTTAACCTATAAATGGTCGTTAAATACCAAACCTACTGGCTCCACAGCTACGTTAAGCGCTACCGATGCCGTTTCACCTGAATTTACACCAGACAAAGCAGGATCTTATGTGATCAGCTTAGTCGTTAATGATGGTAAAATTGATAGCAAAAGTGTTGACGTGACTATTGAAGTCGCACCGAAAGCAGTGAACTCGTTACCGATGGTTAGCGCAGGAATAGACAAAACCCATGCGATTGGCACCCCCGTGTTAATTGCCGCAACCGTAACCGACGCTGACAATGATGCCTTAACTTACACTTGGTCTATTGAAACCAAGGCTGCTAATAGCATGCCAACACTTACAAATAGCGATACAAAAACCGTCACGTTAAATGCAAATGTCCAAGGTGATTACCTACTTCAACTGTCCGTATCAGATGGTAAAAACACGGTCAAAGATAGTGTAAAAGTAACTCTAGAGTCAGCAAACGTCGCACCAATAGCAAAAGCAGGGGCGGATCAAAACGCAGTTAAAGATGCAGTTGTAAATCTTGATGGTAGTGGCAGCTCTGATGCCAATAATGACGTTATGTTGTATGAATGGACATTTGTTTCCAAACCTGAGCATAGTGTGGCAGATCTTAGCGGTACGAATACCATCACACCTAGTTTTACAGCGGACTTAATTGGCGATTATGTATTGTCTTTAACGGTGAGTGACGGTGCATTAACGAGCGCACCATCGAACATCAAGGTGACAGTAACAGAATCGCTCAAAAGCGAATTAAAAATAGTATTCCACGATAGAGACCCTGCTCAAAATACCCTTCCTTATGTATTTAATCCGATAACAATAGATAAAACATTCTCAGACCCTAAACCAGCTACTTACAAACTAGCGAGCTTTACACTTGAAGCGGTAGGACAGGATTACACCATAAAAGAAGTAACACCATGGGGAATTATGGGTGTCGTCACCCCTATTATAAATGGGGTGGTAGAAGGTCAAGTCATTAAAGCGGGAGAAAAGGTAGAAATTGAACTACTGTCTCCTCTAA